>CAWCSD010000024.1:0-105395 GCA_963798095.1 uncultured Alphaproteobacteria bacterium
CGTCGGCGGCGCGGCAGGCGCGGAGCGTGCTCCTGGTCGACGATTCCGCGTTCTTCCGCGACCTGTTGGCGCCGTTGATCAAGGCCGCCGGCTATCGGGTGGTCACGGCGGCCTCGGCGGCTGATGCACTCGCGGTGCTGAAATCCGACACGCGTTTCGATCTCATCGTCACCGACATCGAGATGCCGGAGATGGACGGGTTTGCGCTCGCTGAGGCGGTGCGCGCCATGCCGGCGGCTGCGGCGGTCCCCATTATCGCGCTCGCCACGATGGTGTCCGCCGAGACGGTGGAACGCGGCCGCGCCGCGGGCTTCCACGATTTTGTCGCCAAGTTCGATCGCGCCGGCCTGGTTGCGGCGATCAAGGAACAGGGCGCCGACCTTAACCGGGCGGCATGATGGCCATGAACGACACTGCGCTCAGCGACTACGTCACCTTCACCACGGCCGAGCAGATGTTCGGTCTGCCGATCGAATGCGTGCAGGACGTCTTCAAGCCGTCGCGCATCACGCGCGTGCCGCTCGCCGGCCCGGAGATCGCGGGCGTGCTCAATCTGCGCGGCCGCATCGTCACCGCCATCGAACTGCGCAGCCGCCTCGGTTTGGCCGCGCGCGAGGCGGGACAGGGGCCGATGGCGATCGGCATCGAGTCGCGCGGCGAATCGTTCGGCCTTCTGGTCGACGCGGTCGGCGAAGTGCTCAAGCTGCCCGACGACGAGCGCGAGCCGAACCCGATCAATCTCGACCGCAATCTCGGCCGCGTCGCCGCGGGCGTGTACCGGCTCGACGGCCACCTGCTTGTCGTTCTCGACATCGACCGGGTGCTCGATCTCAGCCCTGAAGCCGCGGCGGCGTGAGGGCTAAGCAATGACGACTGACTTATTTGGGGTGCAGTGAAATCAAAGCGGGCGAGCCCGCGAAGCGTGGAGTGAGGACGTTATGAAGACCTGTTTGGTAGTCGACGACTCGAGCGTCATCCGCAAGGTGGCGCGACGGATCCTCGAAGGGCTCGATTTCCAGATTATGGAAGCCGAGAACGGCGAGGAGGCCATCGAAACCTGCAAGCGGCAATTGCCCGACGCAATTCTGCTCGACTGGAACATGCCGAAAATGGACGGCTATGATTTCCTGCGGGTGTTGCGCCGGCTGCCCGGCGGCGACGGGCCGAAAGTGGTGTTCTGCACCACCGAGAACGACGTCGCACACATTGCCCGTGCGCTCCATGCCGGCGCCAACGAATACATCATGAAGCCGTTCGACAAGGACATCGTCCAGGCCAAGTTCGAGGAAGTCGGGCTGATCTGAGGTCAGCCATCGTCGTCGCGTCGTTGGAAGTCCGAGTAAAGTCAGCGTGCAAAGTCAGAGTCCATGAGTATCGCTTTCGCTGCCGCCGACCGTGCGGTTGCCGCCGACAATCCGATCCGCGTCATGGTCGTGGACGATTCGGTTGTCGCGCGCAGCCTGGTGGCGCGCTGGGTCGACGGCGAACCGGACATGACGGTCGCCGCATCGCTGCGGACCGGGCGTGAGGCCGTCGACCGGATCGAAGGCAGCGATGCCGACGTCGTCGTGCTCGACATCGAAATGCCCGAGCTCGACGGCATTTCGGCGCTGCCCCTGCTGCTGAAGAAGAAGCGCGATCTGATGGTGATCATGGCGTCGGCGATCACGCGCCGCGGCGCCGAGGTCTCGTTGCGCGCGCTGGCGCTCGGCGCGGCCGATTACATCCCCAAGCCCGCGACCACGCGCGAGGCCACCACATCGACCGAGTTCCGCCGCGAGCTGATCGAGAAAATCCGCAACCTCGGCCGCCGCCGCCGTCTGTTGCTGCGCCAGCCCATGCCGGTTCTGGCGCCGGCCGAAGCCCGCCTGCCGCGCCATACCCTGGTGCCGCTGCCGTCGCGCGACAGTTTGCCGGGTAAGCACGAGGCGCCGCCGCTGACGTTACGGCCGTTCTCTCCGGTCATGCCGCGCGCCTTGCTGATCGGTTCCTCGACCGGCGGCCCGCAGGCGCTCACCGCGTTGATCGAAAAGCTTCCCGCCGCGATCGACCGCGCGCCGGTTTTGATCACGCAGCACATGCCGCCGACTTTCACGACGGTGCTGGCCGAGCATCTGTCGCGCGTCGGCGGCCGCGGCGCCCACGAAGCCGAGCATGGCGAGCCGGTCCTCGCCGGCGGCGTCTATGTGGCGCCGGGCGGCCGGCACATGCGTGTCATGCGCGATCGTGACGGCATCAAGATCGCGCTCGGCGACGACCCGCCGATCAATTTCTGCAAACCGTCGGTCGATCCGTTGTTCTCTTCGGCGGCGGCGGTGTGGGGCTCGAGCGCGCTGGCGCTCGTTCTCACCGGCATGGGCACAGACGGCACCCACGGCGCCGCCGATATCGTGGCTGCCGGCGGCAGCGTCATTGCCCAGGACGAAGCGACCAGCGTCGTCTGGGGCATGCCGCGCTCGGTCGCGCAGGCCGGATTATGCTCGGCGGTGCTGCCGCTCAACGAGATTGCACCAAGGATACTTCGATTATTTGCGGGGGGCCGCGCGTGACGCCGCTTGATTACGATTATCTGCGCCGCTGCCTGAAGGAGCGCTCCGGCCTCGTGCTGTCGGCCGAGAAGCAGTATCTGGTCGAGAGCAGGCTGCTCCCTGTCGCGCGCAAGGCCGGCCTGACCGGCCTCGGCGATCTCGTGCGCGCGCTCCGCCTCGGTCAGGACAATGCGCTGATGACCGCGGTCGTCGAAGCGATGATGACCGACGAATCGTTCTTCTTCCGCGACAAGGTGCCGTTCGAGCATTTCCGCAACGTCGTCATGCCGGCGCTGATCGCGTCGCGCCGCGCGTCGCGCTCGATCCGCATCTGGTGCGCCGCCGCTTCCACCGGCCAGGAGCCGTATTCGCTCGCCATGTGTCTCAAGGCCATGGAGCGCGAGATCGCCGGCTGGCGCATCGACATCCTGGCGACCGATCTCTCCGGCGAGGTGCTGGAGAAGGCGCGGCACGGAATCTACAGCCAGTTCGAGGTGCAACGCGGGCTGCCAATTCAGCTTCTGATCAAGCATTTCGCCCAGATCGGCGAGCTGTGGCAGATCGCGCCGGAGCTGCGCGCCATGGTCAAATACCGGCAGTTCAATCTGCTCGGCGAATTTACCCAGCTCGGCCTGTTCGACCTGATCTTCTGCCGCAACGTGCTGATCTATTTCGACCAGCAGACCAAGATCGACGTGCTCAACCGCATGGCCCGCGCCATGTCGAGCGACGGCTATCTGGTGCTCGGCGCGGCGGAGACCGTGGTCGGGCTGGTCGACAGCTTCAAGGTCGTGCCCGACAACCGCGGCCTCTACGCGCCGAACGCGCGCCGGCCGCTTTCAGCCGTGCAGCCCGCGGCCAAACCCATCCCGCGCCTGGCGGTGGTGAACGGCGGACGCTGAACGATTTTCGTTTTTCGATCGCGTTCTCACGCGCAAATAAAAACCCCGCCTCGCGGCGGGGTTTTCATTGTCCCGGTCTCACTCAAATCGTCAGGCGGGTATCTTCGCCTCTTCTTCGGTCGGCTCGCGCAGCACGTAGCCGCGGCCCCAGACCGTCTCGATGTAGTTCTTGCCGCTCGAAGCGTTGGCGAGCTTCTTGCGCAGCTTGCAGATGAAGACGTCGATGATCTTCAGCTCGGGCTCGTCCATGCCGCCGTAGAGATGATTGAGGAACATCTCCTTGGTCAGCGTCGTGCCCTTGCGCAGGCTCAGGAGCTCCAGCATCTGGTACTCCTTGCCGGTCAGATGCACCCGCGCGGCGCTGACCTCGACGGTCTTGGTGTCGAGATTGACCACGAGATCGCCGGTCTGGATGACCGACTGGGCGTGGCCCTTGGAGCGCCGCACGATGGCGTGGATGCGGGCGACCAGTTCGTCCTTGTGGAACGGCTTGGTCATGTAGTCGTCGGCGCCGAAGCCGAGACCCCTGACCTTGTCCTCGATGCCGGCTAACCCCGAGAGGATCAGGATCGGCGTCTTGACCTTCGAAACGCGCAAGGAGCGCAACACTTCGAAGCCGGACATGTCCGGAAGGTTCAAGTCGAGGAGGATGATGTCGTAGTCGTAGATCTTGCCAAGATCGATCCCTTCCTCGCCGAGATCGGTCGTGTAGACGTTGAAGCTCTCGGATTTGAGCATCAACTCGATCGATTGCGCGGTAGCGCTATCGTCTTCAATCAGTAAAACGCGCATGCCAGTCCCCTTCCTCGCCGCGAGGGCTTAAGGTCGGCACGCCGCAGCGGCGGCCCCTGGAAAACGCCTTGGGACAAACTGATTCGACACACTAGCGACGCTATGGTTAACAAAACCTGATTCCTTCGCGCAAGCATTCTGTAGGCGAATTTCGACGAATCGCCTTAAGATGTTGCCTCACAGGGGTTTTCTCACCACTTGGCCGCTCATGTTTCAAATTAAGTTCCGGCGCTAACCGACTCGAACGACTCACCCTCCATCCTGGCTCGGCGAGCCGCCTTGTTCCCAAGGACGATAACTGGATGATTAACGGCCCGGGTAAATACACCGTTAAGACGACGGCCTTCCGGGTAACCATTATTGCGGTCTTAAGATCGCGAGGTCGGCCGTGAAGGCGCTGGCCGAACAGATCAACGAGCTCGACGGCATCGAAATCTATGGCCGGGTGGTCGGCGTGCGCGGCCTGATGGTCGAGGTCTCGGGGCCGCTGCACGCCATGTCGGTCGGCGCCCGGGTGGTGATCGAGACACGTGGCCAAGAACATTCCCTGCGAGGTGGTCGGCTTCTCCGGCAATAACGCGCTGCTCATGCCGTTCGCGCCGCTCGAAGGCGTGCGGCGGGGCTGCCGGGCGCTGGTCACTTCGGTTGCCGGCGCGGTGCGGCCGTCGGCCGGTTGGCTCGGCCGGGTGGTCAATGCGCTCGGCGAGCCGATCGACGGCAAGGGTCCGCTGCTGCTCGGGCCGTCGCCTTATGCGTTCCGCAATACGCCGCCGCTGGCGCATGCGCGCCGCCGGGTCGGCTCGCCGCTCGATCTCGGCGTGCGCGCGCTCAACACCTTCCTGACCTGCTGCCGCGGCCAGCGCATGGGCATTTTCTCCGGCTCCGGCGTCGGCAAATCGGTGCTGCTGTCGATGCTGGCGCGCAACGTGGAGGCCGATGTCACGGTGATCGGGCTGATCGGCGAACGCGGCCGCGAGGTGCAGGAATTCTTGCAGGACGACCTCGGCGACGCCGGTCTGGCCCGCTCGGTGGTGGTGGTTTCGACCTCCGACGAGCCGGCCTTGATGCGCCGGCAGGCGGCGCACGAGACGCTCGCCATCGCCGAATATTTTCGCGACGAGGGCAAGGACGTGCTGGTGCTGATGGATTCGGTGACGCGCTTTGCCATGGCGCAGCGCGAGATCGGACTGTCCGCGGGCGAGCCGCCGACCGCCAAAGGCTATACGCCGACGGTGTTCACCGAACTGCCGCGGCTCCTGGAGCGGGCCGGGCCCGGCACCGAGCAGGGCACCATCACCGGCATCTTCACCGTGCTGGTCGACGGCGACGATTACAACGAGCCGATCGCCGACGCCGTGCGCGGCATCCTCGACGGCCATATCGTCATGGAACGCGCCATCGCCGAGCGCGGGCGCTATCCGGCCATCAACGTGCTGAAATCGGTGTCGCGCACCATGCCGCGGGCGGCCGACCAGGCCTATCTGCCGGCGCTGACGCGAGGCGCGCCAGGTCATGGCGACCTATACCGACATGGAGGAATTGATCCGGCTCGGCGCCTACCGGGCCGGCACCAGCCCCGAGGTCGACGAGGCCATCCGCCTGCACAAGCCGCTGGAGGACTTTCTGGCCCAGGGCAAGGAAGAGGCAACCAGCCTGGCCGATGGATATCGCCGTTTGGACGAGATTTTGGCGGTTTCGGAAACGGAACGCTAACGATATCGCGCCACAATCCCGGGATTTGGGGCGCCGCGCGCGGTTTTTGCGGCGCCATGGTGCTGTGACTTCGGGGGAGTAGTAGTCGATGAAGTCCCGTGAGACGCTTATTCGCCTGAAGAAGTTTCAGGTCGACGAGAAACGGCGCAAGGTCGCGCAGATCGAGACCATGATCGCCGAGTTCGAGCGCATGGCCGCCGATCTCGAGCGCGAGATCAAGGTCGAGCAGGATCGCGCCGGCATCCACGATCCCGGCCACTTTGCCTATCCGACCTATGCCAAGGCCGCGATCGGCCGCCGCGAGAATCTCAAGCGCTCGTCCGACGAATTGCGCACCCAGCTCGAGGACGCCAAGCTGGCGCTGGCGGAGGCTTTCGAGGAGCTCAAGAAGGTCGAGCTGCTCGACGAGCGCGACCAGATCCGCGAGCGCGAGGCCGAGAACGCCGCCGAACAGGCCGAGCTCGACGACATCGCGCTGATGCGCGTGCGCGGCGTCGCGCCGGCGTAAGTCCTTACCGTCATTCCGGGTCTAGAACGGTCGGCAAGCCGATGACAGCCCGCAAGAGCCCGGAATCCATAATCACCACCGGTGCAAGATCCTGCTCCGTCGGTGGCTATGGATTCCGGGCTCGCCGCTTTGCGGCGCCCCGGAATGACCAAAACCCTCCAGTTTCGCTCTCGACGAGTGCCGCCCTCCGCGGCGATAATCGGCCGGGGCAAGGGTGCTTGGGTCAGGCTTCCGGGGCCAGGGGCGTTATGTTGATGCAGGCGGAGCTTGTCTGGCTTGTTGGAGCCGTCGCCAAGGGCGACACGGCCGCGTTCGAACGGCTTTACGGCGCGACGCGGGCGAAACTCTATGGGGTGCTGTTACGTATCTTGGGAAAGCCCGAATTGGCCGAAGAGGTCATGCAGGAGACTTATCTCAAGGTCTGGAAAATGGCGGACAAGTTCGACCCGACGCTGGCGAGCCCGATCACCTGGATGGTGGCCATGGCGCGCAACCGCGCCATCGACATCGTGCGCAAGCGCGGCGAAATTTCTATTGAAGAAGAGCCGGAGGCGCAGAACGTTCCTGCCGAGACGCCGGCGCCGCTGGCGCGCCGCGAGATGACCGAGGAGCTGAAGCGGCTCTTGTCCTGCCTCGGCAAGCTCGATCCGGAAAAGCAGCGCATCGTGCTGCTCGCCTATTACAGCGGCTGGAGCCGGGAACAGCTCTCGACCAAGCTCGATATTCCGGTGAACACGATCAAGACATGGTTGCGCCGCAGCCTGCTCGAAATCCGCGAGTGTATGGGACGATAATCGCAAGACGATGGGACCAGTGCCGTGATGTATGACGACGCCCAGGACGCGCTAGCCGCCGAATACGTGCTCGGCACGCTCTCCGCCGACGAGCGCGAGCACGCCGAGGCGTTGCTCACGCTCGATCCCGGCTTTGCCGCGTCGGTGCGGATGTGGGAGCGCCGGCTTGGCGAGCTCAACGTCATGGTCGAGGCGGTCGAGCCGCCGCCGGAGCTTTGGGACAAGATCAAAGCGGAGCTCGGCGTGGTCGAGCCGTCGAGTGAAGCGCCGCCGGCCGCGCCGGTGTCGGCTTCGGCCGAGCCGCCGGTCGAAACGCCGCCGGAAACACCGCCCGCAGAATCGCCGCCGCTGATCATGGCGGACGAGCCGGGCACGGACTCGATCGCCATACCGCCGCCGGTCGGGGAGCTTCCGGAAGCAGTGTCGGATTCGATTGCGGCGTCGCTCGCCAAATCCCTGGCCGAGCCGGGCGAGGAGCGCACCGATCGTGTGGCGCCGCCGCTCGTGATCCCGCCGGACTTGGAGCCCAAAGTCGAACCCAAAATCGAACCCAAGCTCGAACGCAGCGCCAATGTCGTGCAGTTGGCGCGCCGCGCCAGCCATTGGCGCCGCATGACCGTCGTCATGGGGGCGATCGCCGCCTTGTTGGCGCTCTATATCGGGCTCGCCCAGTTCGCGCCCGGACTTGTGCCGTTCGGGCCGCGCGCTCCGGCGGTCGCGCAATCGACGGCGCCGGCGCAGCTTGGCGCCCGGCTCGTCGCCGTGCTGCAGCAGGAGCCGACTGCGCCGGCCTTCCTGCTCACGGTCGACCCGCAGAGCCGCACCCTGGTGGTGCGCCGGGTCTCGGCCACGCCCGAAGCCGGCCGCAGCTACGAGCTGTGGCTGATTTCGAGCCAGTTTCCCGCCCCGAAGTCGCTCGGCGTCGTCGGCAATGACGAGTTCACCGAGCGGCCGATCCCCGGCAATTTCGACGTCGCGACGCTGCGGACGGCGAGCTACGCGGTGTCGCTCGAGCCCTCGGGCGGCTCGCCGAGCGGCGTGCCGACCGGGCCGGTGCTGTTCACCGGCAAGATCGTCGAATCCGTGCCGACGGCGGCGCCGGCGCCGCGGACATAAATCCCCAAGCGACTGGCGCTCGAAAAAACAAAAAGCCCGGCACAAGGCCGGGCTAAGTGGGGGACTGAAGTTCGGGGAATTCGGGGTATTAGCGGATCGTCGGGGCCTGACCGCTGCTCAGCGTCGTCGGCTGGCCGGCTTTGACCAGGGCTGAGGTGCTCAGATCGATATTGCTGGTGGCATGGGCGAAAATGCCGACTACTGCGACCATCGTCGCGCAGATAAGGCCAAGGACCACGATCTTGACGTGGGTCCCGCGGTCGGCGCTGTACATCGAATGGTTCATTACTGCCTCCCAGTGTTCTGCCTATTAGTCGCGGCAGCCGGGCCAAAAGGTTCACTCGGAAAGCAACTGGGTACTAAGATTCAGCTAAGAAACGCCTCTTCACCGAACGGTGAAGACCCGTGATAACGGTTGAACGGGCTCCCGGTTCCCCCCTGAAGGGGGGTGGCGCCGGCCGGCCCAGGTCAATGCCGCCCAGGGCGGCCTGCTGGAGGTTTAAATCGTGCGTCAGATCGTGTCGGAACTGGCCCCAACGGGGGTTCTTCGCGCCGGAATCAATATGAGCAATTTTTTGCTGGTCACCGGCAAAACCGAGGCCGGGGACCCGCAAGGGGTGGCGCCCGACATGGCCGCCGAAATCGCCAAGCGCCTGAGCGTTCCGGTCGCCTATGTGAAATACGAGCGGCCCTCGATCCTCGCCGACGCCGCCGGCACCAATACCTGGGATATCGGCCTGATCGGCGCCGAGCCGCAGCGGGCGGCAAAGATCACCTTCACGGCGGCCTATTGCGAGATCGAGGCGACCTACCTGGTGCCGAAGGGTTCGCCGCTGCAAACCATTGCCGATGTCGATCGCGCCGGCGTGCGGATCACGGTGCGGCGCGGCGCCGCTTACGACCTCTGGCTCGAGCGCAACATCAAGCACGCCACGGTGCTGCGGTCGGACAGCGCCGACGGTCCCCTCAACCAGTTCGTCGCCGAAGGTCTTGAAGCCTATGCGGCGCTGAAGCCCGCGCTGCTGACGGACATCGAGAAGGTGCCGGGCAGCAAAATCCTGCCGGGCAACTTCATGACGGTGCAGCAGGCCATCGGCACGGCAAAACCGAATACCGCCGGCGCCAAGTTCCTGAGTGAATTCGTCGAGGAGGCCAAGCGCTCAGGCTTGGTGGCGCGCCTGATCGAGAAACATCACGTCAAAGGCCTGTCGGTCGCGGCGTAGCGCCCGCACACGGCCTAAATACTCGCAACCGTCTTGAGCCGCGCCCGCGGGTGAATTTCCGACTGCGCCATGACGCTGGTCTGGGCGCGGAAGCGCTCGACGATGCCGCGCACGAACGGCCGGATGCCGGGCGAGGTGACCAGCACCGGCGCCTCGCCGTCGCGCGCTGCCTGCTCGAATTTTTCCCGCACCAGGTTGATGAACTCGGTGAGTTTTGACGGCTGCATGGCGAGGCTGCGGTCGTCGCCCTGGCCGACGATCGATTCGGCAAACGCCTGCTCCCATTTGGCGGTGAGCGCGATGATCGGCAGGTGGCCGACGCCGGTCGTGTGCTGGGCACAGAGCTGGCGAGCGAGGCGGGCGCGGACATGCTCGGCCAGCATCGCCGGATTGCGCGTCGTGCCCAGCCCATCGGCGATGCCTTCGAGGATGGTCGCCAGATCGCGGATCGACACCCGCTCGGCGAGCAGGATTTGCAGCACGCGCTGGATGCCGGAAATGGTGATCAGCGACGGCACGATGTCCTTGATCAGCTCGCTCTGCTCCTTCGGCAGTTCCTTGATCAGTTTCTGCACTTCGCCGTAGGACAACAGCTCCGACATGTTGGCCTTGATCAGCTCGGTGAGGTGGGTGGCGAGCACGGTCGCCGCATCGACCACGGTGTAGCCCTTGACGGAGGCTTCTTCCTTGAGCGCGGCGTCGATCCAGGTCGCCGGCAAACCAAATGTCGGCTCGGTGGTGTGCACGCCCGGCAGCGTCACCTGATTGCCGGCCGGATCCATGACCATGTACTGGCCGTGCCACACCTTGCCGGTGCCGGCCTCGACCTCCTTGATCTTGATGACATAGCTGTTGGCGTCGAGCTGGACGTTGTCGAGGATGCGCACGGCGGGCATGACGAAGCCCATCTCGATCGCCAGCGACCGGCGCAGCGCCTTGATCTGCTCGGTCAGGCGGTCGGAACCGTCGGGCGCATTGACCAGCGGCAACAGCGCGTAGCCGAGCTCGATCTTGAGATCGTCCATCTTGAGCGCAGCCGACATCGGCTCTTCCACCGGCGCCGCCTGCGCGGTCTCGGTTTTCTTGGTCTCGGCGGCGATCGCCAGCTTGTTGCGGCGGTTGATCGTGTAAGCAAGAGCGGCCGTGCCGCCGCCCAGTATCAGGAACGGGATCATCGGGATGCCGGGCAGAAGCGACATCACCAGCATGACGGCGGCCGACATGCCGAGCGCCTTGGGATAGCTGGAGAGCTGGCTGAGCAGCGCCTTGTCGGCGGCGCCGGCGACGCCGGCCTTCGACACCAGCAGGCCGGCGGCGATCGATACGATCAGCGCCGGCACCTGGGTGACCAGGCCGTCGCCGACGGTCAACAGCGTGTAGGTATGCGCGGCGTCGGTGAAGCTCATATTCTGCTGCAGGATGCCGATGATCATGCCGCCGATGACATTGATCAAAACCACCAGCAGGCCGGCAATGGCGTCGCCGCGGACGAATTTCGAGGCGCCGTCCATGGCGCCGAAGAAGCTGGATTCGCCTTCCAGGTTCTTGCGCCGCCGCCGCGCTTCCTTTTCGTCGATCAGGCCGGCGGAGAGATCGGCGTCGATCGCCATCTGCTTGCCGGGCATGGCGTCCAAGTGGAAGCGCGCGGCGACTTCGGCGATGCGGCCGGAGCCCTTGGTGATGACCACGAAATTCACGATCACCAGGATCGTGAACACGATGATGCCGATGACGAAATTGCCGCCCATGACGAAGCCGCCGAACGCCTCGATGACATGGCCGGCGGCGGCCGTGCCCTCGTGGCCGCGGGCGAGAATGAGCCGGGTCGAGGCGAGATTGAGCGCCAGCCGCAGCATGGTCGCGATCAACAGCACCGTCGGGAAGGCGGAGAATTCCAGCGGCGCCTGGATGAACAGCGACGTCATCAGGATCAGCACCGAGAACGTGATCGAGATGGCGAGCGAGAAGTCGAGCAACAGCGCCGGCAGCGGCAGGATGAGGACGACCAGGATCGCCATCATGGCGACGGCGAGCCCGATGTCGCTCCGCCTGAGCATGGTGCCGAGGTCGACGAGGCGCGACAGCGCCGTCTCTCCGCGCTCGGCCGATATTGTGTCGGTCATGCCGGTCGATCAATTCCGTCGGTCGCGCGGCTCAAAGCTGTGCGCAGCGGCTGGTGGGCCACCGGCACGAATGAATGGAGCCGCGCTCGCGTCCAAGGCTGGCCTCGAAGAGTGCGGTGGAAAGGGTTACGCCTCCCAGGCAAAATGTGCCGGGTTTATGGTTACTGAGGGGTTAACATCGGCGTAGGTTTTGGACGTCATGAGGATCGAACGGCCGTGAAAAATCGCCTTGCGCTCTGTGCCGCCGTGCTTGCCGTGGCGACAACGGCTGCCATGGTTACGGCAGCAATGGCCGATGGGATCGACCCCGGCCTCTGGAAGGTCATCACCCGCACCGAAACCGGCGGCGTGATCGGGCCGCCGCATGAAAGCTTGAAATGCCTGACCGCCGACCAGACCCGCGACCTGACCACGACATTCACGCCGGTGCCGAACACGGTGAATTCGGTTTGCGCGCCGATCGAACACGATCTCACCGGCGACAAGCTGACGTGGCGCCTCACCTGCAAAGGCCAGCTCGACATGGAACTCACCGGCGAATTCACCTTCGACAGCCCGCACCACTATTCGGCGACGGTACGGACCAAGGCGCAGATGGGGGGAATGACGATGGTCGATTCGGGCAATACGCTCGAGGGCCAGTGGGTTTCCGAGTGTCCGCCACAGTAGGATTGCCGCGTTGACATGCTGAAGCTTTGCCTGGTCCTCGTCGCCGTCTTCGGCACCCAAGCCGCGCTCGCCCAGGAGCGGCCCGCCGCCTTCGTCGATGCCGCGACCGTCGTGCCGGGGCTGATCGTCGAGATGCGCTATGCCGGCGCGCACAATTTCGTCGGCCGGCCGATCGACGGCTACGAAGCGCCGCGATGCCTGCTGACGAAGCCCGCCGCCAATGCCCTCGCCGGGGTCGCGAAGGATGTCGCGGTCTATGGTCTCGTCATCAAGGTGTTCGACTGCTATCGCCCGACGCGCGCGGTAGCGAATTTCGTGCGCTGGGCGCGCGACCTCAACGACACCGCGGGCAAGGCTGAGTTTTATCCCGACGTCGACAAGCGCACGCTGTTTCGCGACGGCTACATCGCCTCGCGGTCCGGCCATTCGCGCGGCTCGACGATCGACCTGACCCTGGCGTACGCGGACGGACGCGAACTCGACATGGGAACGCCGTTCGATTTCTTCAGCACGAAATCATCGCTCATTAGCGGCGGTCTCGGCCAAGCCGCGGAGGCGAACCGCGGCGAGCTGGCATTCGCCATGCGGCACAACGGCTTTCGGCCTTACGAGCGCGAATGGTGGCACTTCACGCTGCGCGGCGAGCCGTTCCCGGAGACGTATTTCGATTTTCCGGTCAAGTGAGGCTCACGCGCCCATCTGAGCAACCGGGGTCGAGCGCGAAATAGCGATTTCCTCTTCGCTCATGTCGGTCGGAATGTCGGCGAACAACGGCGTACTCAGATAGCGTTCGCCGGTATCCGGCAGCATGCAAAGCACGGTCGAGCCGTTCGGCGCATCGGCGCAGACGCGCAGCGCGCCTGCGAAAGTCGCGCCGGCGGTGATGCCGACAAAAATGCCCTCCTTTTGCGCCAGCTCGCGGCTGTAGCGCAGTGCGTCGGCATTGGGAATCTGGATAATCCGCTCGATCACCTTGGTGTCGACGGCATCGGTGGTGAGTTTCGGAATGAAGTCGGGAGTCCAGCCCTGCATGGGATGTGGCTTGAACGCCGGATGAGCGACGGCCGCCGAACCGTCCGGGTTGCGCTGTTGCGCGACGCCGCTTGAGAGCAATGGTGCCTCCTGCGGTTCGCACACCACGATCTTGGTGTCGGGGCGCTCCTTGGCCAGGACGCGCGCAACGCCCTTCAAGGTGCCGCCGGTGCCGTATCCCGTGACCCAGTAATCCAGCCGTTCGCCGGCAAAATCGGCAATGATCTCGCGCGCGGTGGTGCGCGAGTGCATATCGGGATTGGCCTCGTTTTCGAACTGGCGGGTGAGGAACCAGCCGTGGCTCTTGGCGAGCTCCGCGGCTTTCATCACCATGCCCATGCCGCGCAACGCGGCCGGCGTGAGCACCACCTTGGCGCCGAGAAAGCGCATGAGCTTGCGGCGCTCGACGCTGAATGTCTCCGCCATGGTGATCACCAGCGGATAGCCTTTTTGGGCGCACACCATCGCCAGCCCGATACCGGTATTGCCGCTGGTCGCCTCGATGACGGTTTGGCCGGGCTTGAGCACTCCGGAACGCTCGGCCTCTTCGATCACGCCGAGCGCCAAACGATCCTTGACCGAGCCGAGGGGATTGAACGCCTCGATCTTGGCGTAAAGATTGACGCCGGCAGGCGCGAGCCTGTTGATCTTGACGACAGGGGTATTACCGACGGTTTCCAGGATGTTTTGAAACTTGGCCATTTTTCGCTCCTGCAGATGCGGTCGCTGCGTTGTTCCAAGGCCTTCCGGTAGCGCGGCGCGCGCTCCAGTCGGCTCGGCCGATTTTACAAGCCCAGATAAAACTTCTTGATCAAATCGTTGTTGTTGAGCTCGTCCATCGAGCGGCCCTCGAAGGCGATCTTGCCGTGGACGATGACATAGCCGCGGTCGGCGATGCGGATGGCTTGGGTGAAATTCTGCTCGGCCATCAGCACGGTGAGCTGGTAGCGCTGCTTCATCTCGTTGATGGCGTCGATGGTGCGGCTGACCAGGATCGGCGCCAGCCCGACCGAGGGTTCGTCGACCAGGAGGATTTTCGGCGCCAGCATCAGCGCGCGGCCGAGCGCCACCATCTGCTGCTCGCCGCCGGACAGGCTGCCGGCAAGCTGGCCGCGGCGCTCGGCGAGGCGGGGAAAGGTCTCGTAGCAGACCGCCATGTTGCGCGTGAGCTCGCGGCGCGCGGCGCTGCGGTAGGCGCCGAGCAGCAGATTCTCCTCGACCGTCAATTTCGGAAACAGCCGGCGTCCCTCCGGCACCAGCGCGATGCCGAGATCGACGATCTCTTCCGTGGTGCGGCCGACGAGGTCGTGGTGGATGCCGTCGATCTCGGCGACGATGCTGCCGGCGCTCGGGCGGACCATGCCCATGATGCATTTCATCAGCGTCGACTTGCCGTTGCCGTTGGTGCCGAGCAGCACCACGGTCTCGCCGCCGCCGACCTTGAAGGTGACGTCGTCGATCACGCGCACCGCGCCGTAGGCGGCGTGAATGCCGGAGATGGTGAGGCTGCTAGCCAAGGTAGGCCTTCTCCACTTCCGGATTGCGCATCACCTCGTCGGGCAGGCCGTCGGCGATCTTGCGTCCGGAGACCAGCACGACGAGGCGGCGCGAAAAGCTCATCACTGCGCGCATGATGTGCTCGATGAGGATGATGGTGACGCCCTTTTCGTTCAAGCGCACCAGCAGCGCCAATATCTCCTCGACCTCCGAATGGGTGAGACCCGCCATCGATTCGTCGGCGATCAAAAGTTTCGGCTCCGCCGCCATGGCGCGCGCCAGTTCGAGCTTGCGCATCTCGACCTGGGTCAGGTCGCGCGGCAAGTGCCGTGCCTTGTTGTCCAGTCCGACCTCGCGCAACAGGTCGGTGCAGCGCGCTTCGATGTCGCTTGCGGAACTGCCGGCGCCGCGCGACGCCACCGCGTAGAGCAGCGGAATGCGGATATTGTCGAGGAGGCTCAGACTGACGAACGGCCGCGGCAGCTGAAAGCTGCGGGAGAGCCCCATGCGCGTGCGCTGGTGCGCGGCGAGGCCGTCGACGGCGCGGCCGTCGAAACGCACCGAGCCTTGCTCGTTCTGCAGCGTGCCGCAGATGCAATTGACCAAGGTGCTCTTGCCCGAGCCGTTCGGGCCGATGAGGCCGAGGCGCTCGCCGGCCGGCACGTTGAGCGAGATGTTCTCCAGCGCGACGAAGCCGCCGAAGCGTTTGCCGAGATCGTCGACTTCGAGCAGGTTGGTCATGCTGCTGTCAGTCATGGCACCGATCCTGGCGCGTCGGTCTCGACGCGGCGGCGGCCGACGAAATCGTCCGGCTTGCGCTGCCAATAGGTGTGAACGATGCCGATGACGCCATTGGGCGCGACGATGACGAAGACGACGAGGATGACGCCGACCAGCAGCAGATTGACGGCGGACGAAATCGTCACCGTCGCGATCTGTTGCAGCGAGCCGAGCAGGATCGTGCCGATCAGCGGGCCGACCCAGCTCGTGGTGCCGCCGATCAGCGGCATGGCGATCGAGTTGACGGCGTAATCCAGGCCGAATGTCGACGACGGTTGCAGATAGCCGATGTAATAGGGGAACGGCGCGCCGGCCATGCCCATCAGCGCGCCGGAGATCGTGGTCGCGATCAGCTTCAATTTCAGCGTCGGTACGCCGGAGGCTTCCGCCGCCAATTCGTCGTCGCGGATGGTGGCAAAGCCGTAACCGAGCCGCGAGCGCTCGATCAGCCGCGCAATGACGAGCGACCCCACCGCCAAGCAGCAGCATGACCAGGAACAGATATTTGATATAGGAGCCGATCAGCGGCACTTCCTCCGGGCGCAGGATATAGGCGCCGCGCGAGCCGCCGACGAAATCCCAGTTGACGATCAGCGTCTGCAGCACCACGGCGAGCGCCAGCGTGGCGATGGCGAAGAACGCGCCGCGCAGCCGCAGCGTCAGATAGCCCATGCCGAAGCCGACGACGCCCGACACCACGCCGCCGACCAGCATCAGCACCGGCATCGGAACGACATGCGGCAGGTCGTTGGCGCCGATCAGCTTGTAGATCGCCACCGTCGAATAGGCGCCGAGCGCAAAGAACGCGGCGGAGCCGAAATTCACGTAGCCGCAATAGCCGCCGAGGATGTTCCAGGCGGTCGAGAGCACGACATATTGCAGGATCACGTAGCCGGCGAAGAACACGTAGTCGTTGCCGACCGCGACGGCGCCGGCGAACACCAGCGCGGCGACCGCGAGGCAGATGACGAGGAAGAGCGGGGTGCGCACGGTCAGCGTCCCAACAGGCCGGCCGGCCGTACCGCCAGCGTCAGCAACAGGAAGCCGAACGACACCGCGGGCGCCCAGGATGGGCCGTAGAAGGTCGAGGTCAGGCTTTCGACGATGCCGATCAGCATCGCGGCGATGACCGCGCCGGGCAGGCTGCCCATGCCGCCGAGCACGCAGATCGCAAAGACGCGGCCGATATATTCGCGCCCGACCGATGGCTCGACCGGCTGGATGATGATGAGGAAGGCGCCGGCGAGCGACGCGGTGGCGATCGAAATGCCAAAGGCGATGCGCTTGATGCGGATCGGATCGATCGCCATCAGCCGCAACGCCAACTGGTCCTGCGCCACCGCCATGATGGCGCGGCCGATGAACGTGCGGGTGAGCACGAGCTGCAGCACGGCGATCAGCAACAGCGACACCACGCACGGCACCAGCATGCGCAGCGGCATGCCGACCACGCCCAGATGCCAGGTCGGCCCGATATAGGGCGCTTCGACGTAGCGGTAGTCGACGCCGAAATAGAGCACCAGTGAGACTTCGGTGATGAACAGCAGACCGAAGAAGAAGGCCAGCCCGCGCAGCGATTCCTGGCCGCGTTTTTCGAACGACACGTAATAGATTTGATAAATGCCGGCGCCGAGCACGTAGAACGCCGGCGCCACGATGATCGCCGTGAGGATCGGGTCGACGCCCAGCGTGGTGTTGACGATATAGGCGACGTAGGAGCCGAGAATGATGAAGGCGGGATGCGCGATGTTGACGATGTCGAGAATGCCGAACGACAGCGATACGCCCGACGTGACGGCGGCATAGAAGCCGCCGATCAGGATGCCGGAAACGACGGCATTGATGAGCAGATCGAACGAAAAGATCATTACTCAGCCACACGGCCCCGCATGTGCACGCGGGACTTCCCCCACTTGGCTATAACAACCTCTCCCGCCTCCCGCGAGAGGGCATTTCGCGCAAGCGTGCTTAAGCCGCAGCGCGGACCGTATCGGGGACGGCGAGCGGCTTATTGGCGCTGTTGATGTACTCGATGGTCATGAAGACCATCTCCTTGTCGCCGAGATTTTCCAGGTCGTGGACCTTGTATTCGCCCGGACCATAGGTCTCGTGGCGGGTTTCGCCGGGCTGATAGGTGTATTCGACCGTGGTGCCGTCGTGGATGTGCTGGCGGCCGCGGCCGCCCGAGACCGAGGTCCAGAAATAGTCGAGCACATGGCGGTGGAAGCCGATCCGCTCGCCCGGCGCCAGCCGGATGATCCAGACCCGCACTTTTTCGTTCTCGGAAAGCAGCGTGGAGCCGACGCAGGGGTTATTGTTGGCTTTCTCGCGCTCGAATTCGGCGGCAATCGCCGGCGGCCAAGCCGAGGTGTCGGCGCGGTCCGTCTTCTTATCCAGCATTGTCAGGGCCATAGCGTTCCTCCGGGGAATGTTGTCACAATATAGAAAACCTTTGCGGCTTGGGAAATAGGCTGAAGGGAAAAGCGGGATTCATGGCGAAGCAACGCCGCGCGCTGGTCATCGGCGGCTCGATGAGCGGGCTTTTGGCCGGCATCATGCTGCATCGGCGCGGCTGGGACGTCGATATTTTCGAACGCGTCGGCAGCGAGCTCTCCGGCCGCGGCGCCGGTATCGTCGCGCAGGCCGAATTGATCGCGCGGCTTGACGCGCTCGGGCTCGATACCCGCGATCTCGGCGTCGCCATGACCACGCGCCAAATCCTCGACCGCGATGGCAGGACGACCGCCACCATCGCCTGCCCGCAGGTGCTGACCGCCTGGGAGCGCGTCTACCGCGTGCTGCGCGATGCGTTCCCGCCGCAGCTTTATCATCGCGGCCTCGGTCTGATCGGCTTCGAGCAAACCGCGCAAAGCGTGCGCGCGCAGTTGAGCGACGGCCGCGCCGTGGAAGCCGACGTTCTCGTCGGTGCCGACGGCCTGCGCTCGACCGTGCGGCAACAATGCCTGCCCGATGTTGCGCCGCTCTATGCCGGCTATGTGGCGTGGCGCGCGCTGCTTCCCGAGCGCGCCATCCCGCCGGAAATCCATCGCGAATTGTTCGAGCTGATGACGTTCTGCCTGCCGCCCGGCGAGCAATGTCTCGGCTATCCGGTCGCCGGCCCCGACAACGAGCTGCGGCTCGGCCAGCGCCGCTACAATGTGGTGTGGTACCGGCCGGCGGACGAGGCGAAGGAACTGCCGTGGCTCCTCACCGACGACAAAGGCGTCACCCATTCGATCTCGATCCCGCCGCCGCTCATCCGCCGCGATCCGATCGCGGCGATGCGGGCGGCGGCCGAGCGATTGCTGGCGCCGCAATTCCGCGCCATCGTCCGCCTGATCGACGAGCCGATTTTGCAACCGATCTACGATCTGGAAAGCCCGCGGCTCGCCTTCGGCCGGGTCGCCATTTTGGGCGATGCGGCCTTCGTGGCGCGGCCCCATGTCGCCGCCGGCGTCTCCAAGGCCGCCGACGATGCGGCGGCGCTGGCGCAGGCGCTCGACAGTGACGGTGTTGAAGCCGCGCTACGCGCCTTCGAGGCGGAGCGCCTGCCGCAGGGGCGAAAGATCATCGAGCGCGCACGCCACCTCGGCGCCTATCTGCAGGCGACGCAGACCGCCGAGGAGCGCGCCCGCTCCGAGCGCCACAGCATTCCGGAAGCGGTGCTCGCCGAGACCGCGGTGCTGGATTTTTTGCGCAGCTAACGCAAGCGCTAATGCGCCTCGCCGGAGAAATTCTGCGGGACGCGGGAATGCGCCACCTTGGCGCGCCGGATCGTCTCTGGCGTGTTGCGGCTGCGGCCGACGAAGCGCGGCACGCCGGCGGTGATCACCGCGCCGACGCCCATGATGTCGCCGTTTTTCAACGCCGACAGCGCGTCGTTCTGCGAGCCGCCGAGGCAGGCGTCGACCAGAACCACGTCGGCATCGCGGCCGGCGGCGATGACGCCGCTGTTCAGCCGGTAGATTTTGGCGTTGTTGCCGGTCGCCATCGCCACCGCGATCTCCGGCGCGACATGCGCCAGCGAAGCGAGATGGCTCATGGTGTAGAGCATGCCGAGCGGCATCACGCCGCTGCCGGTCGGCGTGTCGGTGGCAATGAGCAGCCGTTGTTCCTGGCCGGCTTCTCTCAGCAATTTCGCGACCAGCAAGGTGGTGCGCAGATTGCCCGCGGTGCAGACCTGCATCGCCAGATCGCTCTCGTTGACCAGGCGCGGGAAATCGGCGTCGGGCATGGCGATCGGCCCGCCGTTGACGTGATACGACACGTCCGGCTGCATCTTGAGCACATGATCGGCCCAAATTCCCGTCGAGCCCGGGATCGACGAGCCGCCGGTGTGCACCATGGTCACCAGGCCGTGGCGCTTCGCCATCGCCACATAGGGCGCGTAGTCGTAGGGCGTGGCGAAGGCGCCGAAGCCGGCTTTCGCCAGCCACACGCCGTGACTGGCAAGCTCGGCGAAATCGGCATCGACCAGGCCCGGCTCGAGGATGACCGAGCCGGCATGAACGCGCATGCCGCCCGGGCGGTAATGCTCGAACGATTTTCGCGCCGCGATCGCCAAGGCCTTGACGCCGACCGGATCGCGCGGCCGGCCGGGCACGTGGACCTCGGACGCGCTGATGCAGGTGGTGACGCCGCCGTGGATGTAGCTTTCGAGAAAGCCGACGGTCTTCTGCCGCGGCGTGTAATCGCCGAACGTGATGTGGACGTGAGAATCGATCAGGCCGGGCATCGCCATCATGCCGCCGGCATCGATCGCCACCTCGCAATCGGCAGCGTCGCCGCCGGTTCCGACCGAAACGATCTTGCCGTCGTCGAGGATGATGGTGTCGCCGGCGGCGACGGGCGAGGCGATATCGCCGGAGAGAATTTTCGCGATATTGCAGATCGCTACTTTCATGACGTCTGCTTCGCGGCTTTGCGCGCGGCGACGTCTTCGTGGCTGAGGCCGCCGACGCGGGCATTGAGCCGGCCGCGGTTCGCCAGACAGAATATGACCGCCACTTCGTCGGGCATCGGCGCATCGGGCAGCACCAGCGTCATGCCGTCGTAATGGGAACGGACGTAGACGTCGTCCTTGTGGTTCATCGGAATATCGATCGCCGTGCCTGGGCCGCCTTTCTTCGTAAACGATGAAATCCACGCCTCGCCGCCGCCGAGCAGATCGCGGATCGGATTGGCGAACGCCGTGGTCAGAAGCGCGTTGGCGTGTTCCTGCTCGCCGTTAAGGCCGACGACACCGCCCTTGCCGTAGCTCTGCACTTCGTGGCCGCCCATCGCCGACAGCGCGAGCGCGCCCAATTCCTTGCCGAGCGGGACGCTGCCCTCGATCATCGGCTTGAGATCTTCGACGTAACGGCCGGCGAAAGGATTCTCCACCACCGCGACGGCGGCGACTTTGCGCAACGGCAGGTTGGATACGCGCCCGGCTTCCTCGCGCCGTTCCTCGACCACGACGAAGGTGCGGCGGATTTTGATGTGCATGGGTGGCGGCGTCCTTTGCGGAGAATTTTGATACTCGCTACTGTCCGATTATCTGTCAAACCGCACGGCCCTATGAACGACATTCGACGAGTGCTGGTGGTCGGAGGCGGCGTCGGCGGCTTGACGGCGGCCACGGCTTTCGCGCGGCGCGGCGTCGAGGTCGTGCTCATCGAGCGCCGGCCGGCCTTCGATGTGCCGGGCGTAGGCTTGGGCCAGCCGGCGAACGCGTTGCGCGTCTACGATGCGCTCGGCCTCTTGCCGGAAATCCTGGCGTCGGGTTTTGCCTACGACCGGATGTCCATTTTCGATCCCAACCGCGAGCTGATCGTCGAGCACAAATTCCTGCTCGGCGACGAGAGGGTGCCGGCGTTTTGTGCACTGTCGCGCTTGCGCCTGCACGAAATCCTGCTGGCGGCCGCCGAGCGTGCCGGCGTCGAAGTGCGCACCGGCGTTACGGTCAGCGAAATCCAAGACGAAAAAGACCGCGTGGCGGTGACGTTTCGGACGGTCGCACCGACTCCTTCGATCTGCTCGCCGGCTTCGACGGCATACGCTCGACGACGCGGCAACATTTGTTCGGCACGGCCTTCGTGCCGCGGCCGTCGGGTTACGGCGCCTGGCGCGTGCAGGTGCCGCGGCCGGCTTACGTGCGCGGCATGGAATTCCTGCAAGGCATCGGCAGCAAGACCGGCGCCATGCCGCTCAGCGATAATCTCATGTACGTCTTCCACATTCGCCCCGAGGCGCCCGACGCCGTTTTCAAGCGCGAAGACTATGCGGATTTGTTCAAAGCGCGCCTGGCGCAATACGGCAGCTACGTCGCCGAAGTCGCGGCTTCGCTGGAAGCGAATTCCGACATCGTGTTCAGCCCGATCGAGCCGATCCTGGTGCCGTGGCCGTGGTTCCGCGGCCGCGTCGTCATCGGCGGCGATGCCGCGCACACCTCGCCACCGCATCTCACTCAGGGCGCGGCAATGGCCGCGGAAGACGGCTGGGTACTTGCGCGTGAAATGATTTCCGGCGACGGCACCATCGAAGCGCGGCTGTTGCGCTATTCGCAAGCGCGCTATGCGCGGAGCGCCTTCGTCTATTCGTTCTCGTATCAATGGATGCTGGACGAGCAATCGGTGCGCACGCCGGCCGATCTCGCCGCGGCGCGGACCGAGCTGGCGATGAACGCATCGACGCGCATCGGCGCCAGCGATCGCATCCTCAACAGCGCGGTGGTTTGATTATTGTCCCTGCCGGCCCACGGCACGTCAGACGTGCTGGCCGCCGTTGATGTGGATCTCGGCGCCGTTGACATAGGACGCGGTCTCCGTGCACAGCACGTAGATGATCTTCGCCACTTCGTCGGGCGTGCCGAGACGGTGCATCGGGATGTTCTCGACGATTTTTTCCGTGCCCGGCGACAGCATCGCGGTGTCGATTTCGCCCGGCGCGATGGCGTTGACGCGGATGCCGAGCGCACCGAAGTCGGCCGCCATCTCGCGCGTCAGCGCGGCGAGCGCGGCCTTCGAGGTCGAGTACGCAGTGCCGGCGAAAGGATGCACGCGGGAGCCTGCAATCGACGTGACGTTGACGACGGAACCTTTCGCCGCCCCGAGCTCGTCGAGCAGGCCGCGCGCCAGCATGATCGGCGCGAAAAAATTCACCTGGAAAATGTGGTGCCAGTCGTCGCGCGAGGTTTCGAGCGAACCGAGCCGCTTGCCGCCGGCCGCCTTCGGCGAGATCGCGGCATTGTTGACCAGCGCATGCAGCTCGCCATTGAGGCGCCGCTTGGTCTCTTCGATCGCCGCAGCGGTGTTTTCGGGATCGGCCAGATCGACCTGAATGTGGTCTTCGGGACCCGCCTCCCACGGACAATTTTCCGGAAACGGATGCCGCGAGCAGGTGATGACGCGCCAGCCGGCCGCCGAGAAACGCTTCACCGTGGCATGGCCGATGCCGCGGCTTGCCCCGGTCAGGAGCAGCGTGCGGCGCGGCTGATTGCTCGTGGTCATGCTCGCCATCCTAAACTCATGGATAGAGCCGCGTCTTGGTCCATGGCGCGTTTAAATCCGGGCGCGTAAAAACGATGCGATCGTGCAGGCGGAACGGCCGCTCGTGCCAGAACTCGATCTCGGTCGGCATGACGCGGTAACCCGACCAGAACGGCGGCCGCGGCACCGTGCCGATGGCGAATTTCGCGGTGTTGAGCGCGATCGCCTTCTCGAACGCCATGCGGCTTTCCAGCGCCGACGACTGCTTCGACGCCCAGGCGCCGATCTGCGCCATGCGTGAGCGGGTGGCGAAATAGGCATCGGCTTCTTCTTTCGACACCGGCTCGACGGCACCGCGGGCGCGCACTTGGCGCTGCAGCGTCTTCCAATAGAACGTCAGCGCCGCCTTCGGCGCGGCGGCAAGCTCGTGGCCCTTGCTGCTGTCGACGTTGGTGTAGAACACGAAGCCGCGCGCATCGAAGCCCTTCAACAACACCATCCGCGCATTGGGCTGGCCGCTTGAGTCGACGGTCGCCAGCGTCATGGCGTCGGGATTGACCGGTTCGGCGCGCTTGGCCTCGGCAAACCAGGCCGCAAACAGCCGCACCGGCTCGTCGGCTTGGGTGAAGTCACCGCCTGTTAACCATGTCGGGTGTTCTATCGGCGCCGTATCGGACATTCCGTGGGGTACCCAGGTGCTCGCGTGGGGCGATCGGCAAGCGAGCCGCCGGTCTCAATATAGTGGAGCCGGGGCGTTGCGCCTATGTTGGCGGTTGCGTTTTGCCGGTGCCGTCGTGCTCTGTGGGCTCGCCACCGGAGGCTGCACCTACCAACTGCATTCGTTGCTCTCCAAGGACGACGGCGACCAGACCGGGTCCATCAGCCGGCCGGGCAACGGCGCAGGCCGCATTGCCGATGCCGCGCCGTCCTCCGAGGCCGACCTTGCCTATGCGCGTGCCGCCGCCTCGGACGTGCTGGCGCGCAGCGGCGAGGACGCCAGCGTGCCCTGGCAGAATCCGAATTCGGGGGCCGGCGGCAACATCACGCCGCTCGCCACCGCCTATAGCGAAGGCGGCATGCCGTGCCGCGATTTCCTGGCAAGCTATGCGCACGGCGGCTCGGAGGACTGGTTGCAAGGTGCGGCCTGCCGCACCAGCCAGGGCAGTTGGGAAGTCAAAAGCCTAAAACCCCTCAAGCGCTCTTGATGGGGCTATCATTGCTGGCAAGCCGCGCCGATTCGGCGTCGCATTGCGAGACGGCCGCTTTCATCCCACATTAGGCCATCGGTGGGCGGCGGGGCCGGCCCGGAAAACGAGCGGAGTTGCTTGGGGATGCGTGATCCCTATGAGGTCTTGGGGGTCGATCGCAAGGCTAGCGCGACCGACATCAAGAGCGCCTATCGGCGCCAGGCAAAAAAGCTGCATCCCGACGCCAACAAGAACGATCCGAAGGCGGCGACGCGCTTTGCCGAGCTGAACGCCGCGCATGAGATCCTCGAGGACGAGGACAAGCGCAAGGCGTTCGATCGCGGCGAGATCGATGCCGAGGGCAAGCCCCGCTTCCAGGGTTTTGGCGGCGGCGGCGCCAACCCAGGTGCCGGCTTCGGCGGCGATCCTAATTTCGAAAGTTTTAGCTTCGGCCCGGAAGGTTTCACCCGCAGCGCGCGGCGCGGGCGCGGCGGCGCCAGAGCCGGTGGCGGCGGCGGATTTGGCGGCTTCGAGGATGTTTTGCGGGAAGCCTTCGGCGGCGGCGCCCGCGGTGCCCGCGCCAATTTCGAGCCGGAGGATTTTGGTGTCGGCGCCGACGTGCAAGCCGAAATGGCGGTTTCGCTGACGGACGCGGCCAATGGGGCCACCCAGCGACTGCACTTGCCGAACGGCAAGGACGTTGACGTCAAGATTCCGGTCGGCATCATGAACGGCCAGCACATCCGGCTCAAAGGCCAGGGCATGGCCGGGCAGGCCGGACCCGGCGACCTACTCATCACCGTGTCGCTCGCGCCGCATCCGATTTTCACGCTGGACGGCGCCGACGTGCGGCTCGATCTGCCGATCACGCTCTACGAGGCGGCGCTGGGCGCCAAGGTGCGGGTGCCGACGCTCGACAAGCCGGTCGAGATCACGGTGCCGGCGTGGACGTCTAGCGGGCGCACCTTTCGCCTCAAGGGCAAAGGCTTTCCGGCCAAAGCGGGCCGTGGCGATCTGCTTGCCACCATCCGCATCGTGCTGCCGGAGAAGCGCGATGCCGAGCTCGACGAGCTGATGAAAAAGTGGCGGAGCGACATGCCCTACGATCCGCGCAAGGATATGTAGGGCGGGCCTTACCCGCCTTGCGGCGGCGTGCGGGTGTCGATCTGGTCGTAGGCGGCTTGCGCGATGTCATGGAGCTTGTCGCGTTCCGCCGGACCGCTGAGCACGTAAGCGACGTTTTGATCGACCCAGTAATAGGCGGCGGTCTGGTTGCCCGTGGTGTAGCGCAGCGCCATCTCGCGGTCGCTGGTGCGGCCGCAATAGAGCGTGAAGCGCTCGCCCGAGGGCCCCTCATACATGAAGAACGCCGTCGCTCCGTTCGGGCCGGGCAACAGCCGGCCGCCGACGAGTTTCAATCCCATGCGCTCGAGCTCTGGCGCGCGCAGCGGCGAGCCGAGCCGCTTCGACAGCCATTCGACGAGGTGCGGGCGCTGATCGCCGGGCACTTCGACCGGATGGCGGACTTCGACCACGTAGAGCCGATAGGCTTCGAGCGCGTCGGCGGTGAAGCGATCGAGGTCGGACGGCGAGGCGGCCTCGGCGCCACGCGCCAACCAGCCGGCGGCGCCGCCGGCGATGAAGGCGACGAACACGGCGGCAATGGCGGCCGCCATCCAGCCGCGGCGGTTGCGGGTCAATCGCTCGACCTGGAGCCGCTTCGGCGGCAATTCGCCGGCGACACCGCCGTAGCGCTTGCGAATGAGCTCGGCCTGGGCACGCCAAGCGGCGACGCGGGCCGCGTCGTCGGCGTGCGCCGCAAGCCAAGCCTCGACCGCGCCGCGACGGTCGGCGGGCAGCTCGCCATCGACATAGGCGTGCAGTTCATCTTCGCTGATCATCTGGTCTCTGTCAGTCATCGTTCGCTCTCTTATTTCACGCGGCGCAGCGCCGGGCGCTCGCCGTCGAGATAGGCCTTGATCTGCATACGCGCGCGGGCGAGTCGCGACATTACTGTTCCGATCGGCACGCCTTGCACTTCGGCAACTTCGCGATAGGTGAGCCCCTCAAGCACGACGAGGAGGAGCGCCGCGCGTTGATCCTCGGCGAGGTCGTCGAGCGCCCGGGCAATATCGCGGCTGCCGGTGTCCGGACCGGTCATCGGCGCGTCGCTGTCCTTGATCGGGGTCAAGATCGGACGGCGCGACAATGAACGCAGCCGGTTGCGATTGAGATTGGTCAGGATCGTATAGAGCCATGCCCGCACGTCTCCATCGTGAAACAAATGCTCGGAACGCAACGCCCGCACCAGCGTGTCCTGGACGATATCGTCGGCGGTCTCGCTGTCGCGGGTCAGCGCCCGCGCATAGCGCCGCAGCGCCGGAATCGCGGCCTCGACCCGCTGCCGAAATTCAATCAAAGACTGGCTCCGTGCCCGATGCCGGAAACTTCAATCAAACCAACACCAATGCCCGCACTGTATTCCGCCCGCGCCAATGCGCCTCAGCCGGACACGCGCTTGCTGGCGCCCACGGGCCTATGCCATAGGAAGTCGGGTGGGGGAAGCCGCAACTGAGGTCAGGAAATGCCGGACATCTCGGGCCTCATGCGCGGTAAACGCGGCCTGGTCATGGGGGTCGCCAACCACCGCTCGCTCGGCTGGGGCATCGCCAAGGCCTGCCGAGGCCATGGCGCCGAACTGGCCTTTACCTATCAGGGCGATGCGCTGAAGAAGCGCGTCGAGCCGCTAGCCCAGGAGGTCGGCGGCATCGTGGTCGGCGATTGCGACGTAACCGAGCCGGCAACCATCGATGCGGCCTTCGCCAAGCTGCAATCGGCCTGGGGTGCGATCGATTTCCTGGTCCACGCCATCGCGTTTTCCGACAAGGATCAGCTCGACGGCCGCTACGTCGACACCACGGCCGACAATTTCACCAAAACCATGCTGATCAGCTGCTACTCGTTCACCGCGATTGCGCAGCGCGCCGAGAAGATGATGCCGAACGGCGGCGCCATGCTGACGCTGACTTATTATGGCTCGGAGAAATGGATGCCGCATTACAACGTGATGGGCGTTGCCAAATCCGCGCTCGAAGCGTCCGTGCGCTATCTCGCCGCCGACCTCGGCGTGAAGAATATCCGCGTCAACGCCATCTCGTCGGGACCGATCAAGACGCTCGCCGCCTCCGGCATCGGCGACTTCCGCTATATCCTGAAATGGAACGAGTACAACGCGCCGCTCCGCCGCAGCGTCACCATCGAGGAAGTCGGCGAGGCTGGCGCCTATCTTCTCTCCGACATGTCGCGCGGCGTCACCGGCGAGGTGCACCACGTCGATGCCGGCTATCACGTGGTCGGCATGAAGCATCCCGACGCGCCGGATATCGACGTCGGCAAGGAGTGAGGCTCGGGCGCAGGGCCGATCGATCATGCCGGTCCTTTATTTCATCCGACACGGCGAAACCGACTTCAACGTCGCGCGGCGCCTGCAGGGCCGTTCCGAGACCAGCCTGAACGCCCGCGGCTGGACGCAGAGCCGGGAATATGCCGGCGTGTTGCGCGATTTGTTCGAGCGCGACCGGCATCGGCCATCCGATTACGCCTATGTGTCGAGCCCGCTGTTGCGTGCCCGGGAAACCATGGAGCTTCTGCGTTCAGAGCTCGGCCTCGATCCAAGCGCCTATGCGGTCGACGACCGGCTTGCGGAAATCGCCTACGGCGAGTGGGAGGGTTTTACGCTTGCGGAAATCCAGGCGCGCGATCCGGGCGTGCTGCAACGGCGCGAGCGCGACAAGTGGGATTTTCGGCCGCCCGGTGGCGAGTCCTACCGCGAAGTCGCGGAGCGTGTCGCCGCCTGGTACGCGACGGTGACGCGCGATACGGTCATTGCCGCGCACGGCGGCGTGGCACGCGCGCTGATGGCGAACTTCCACATTCTGCCGGAAGAGGAAGCGACACACGCCGACATTCTGCACGGCGTCGTGTACGTGTTCGACGACGGCACGTTGGCTCGGTACAGCTAGATAAAACGAAAGCGGCCGAACCTCGGTCCCGGCCGCTCAATCTTCCCCGCAAAAATGGAAACGGCCGGACTTGGGTCCAGCCGTTCCTCGAAGCACCGTGTCGGCGCCTCGCGAAAACCGAAGATGACGGCGCTGCCCCAATACGAGGCCCGCGCTCGCGTCATTTACTTCGTCTTCTTCTTGGCCTTTTTCTTCTTCGCCATTGTCAGCATCCTTGGTGTTTGTGTTGATCCGGCGGCAGGTTGAGTTCTAGCAATTCAGCGGTTTCTCGGTCCCCTGGGCCATCGCCCCCCTTGCCACCAATAAGGATGCCACAGGATGGTTTTTCCCGCAATAGGAAAATCGAAAAAAACCTTTATTTTTCCGTGGCTTAACGGATGTTCAGGTTGCCATTAACCATCGTTCAGCGAGATGAATGCGAAATGAACGATCTGCGACAAGCGCCGTGAAAACTTGCTCACTCGATCGGCACGGATTCGCGCTCGCAAAAGAATAATGCAGATTATTCCGCCGTTGCGCATGCCGCGATGCAAAAAACGGCGCGATGGCGCGCGTCATGCTGCAGGCGCGAACGCATTTGACCCGATGATAGGCGCGGGCTACCAAACCCGGCACGTCCTTGTCCCAAGCCATTCAGCGTCGATCCGCGTCATTGGCGCACGAAGTCGTACAACGCGAAGCCCTGCACGATGTCGTTCAATACGTTCGGCCATATGTTCCGGGTGACGACCTTCGGCGAGAGCCACGGGCCGGCGATCGGCTGCGTGGTCGACGGCTGCCCGCCGCGCATTGCGCTGACCGAGGCCGACATCCAGCCCTATCTCGATAAGCGGCGGCCCGGGCAATCGCGCTTCACCACCCAGCGCCAGGAGCCGGACGCGGTGAAAATCCTGTCCGGCGTGTTCGTCGACGAAGCCAGCGGCCAACAGGTGACGACCGGGACGCCGATCGCGCTGATCATCGATAATGTCGATCAGCGCTCGAAGGACTATTCCGACATCAAGGACAAGTATCGGCCCGGTCACGCCGACTACACTTACGACGTCAAATACGGCCTGCGCGATTATCGCGGCGGCGGCCGGCAATCGGCGCGCGAGACGGCGACGCGGGTTGCGGCCGGCGCCATCGCGCGGAAAATCGTGCCGGATCTCAACGTGCGCGGCGCACTGGTGCAAATGGGCCCGCACCGGATCGATCGCGCCAAGTGGGACTGGGCCGAAGTCGAGCGCAATGCGTTCTTCTGTCCCGATGCCGGCAAGGCTGCGTTCTTTGCCGACTATCTCGACGGCGTGCGCAAGGCCGGCTCGTCGGTCGGCGCGGTGATCGAAATCGTCGCCGACGGCGTGCCGGCGGGGCTGGGCGCGCCGATCTACGGCAAGCTCGACGGCGATCTGGCCGCGGCGCTGATGGGCATCAACGCGGTCAAGGGCGTCGAGATCGGCGCCGGTTTCGGCGCGGCCGAGCTGTCCGGCGAAGAGAACGGCGACGAAATGCGCATGGGCAACGACGGTAAGCCGATCTTCCTGTCCAATAATGCCGGCGGCATTTTGGGCGGCATTTCCACCGGCCAACCGGTGGTAGCGCGCTTTGCCGTCAAGCCGACGTCCTCGATCCTCACCCCGCGCCGTACCGTCGACCGTTACGGCCACGAGACCGAAATCTCGACCAAAGGCCGTCACGATCCGTGCGTCGGCATTCGCGCCGTGCCCATTGGCGAGGCCATGGTGGCGTGCGTGATCGCGGATCATTATCTACGTCAGCGCGGTCAGGCCGGCGACAGTCCGGCGTGGCCGTTTGCGCCGCCGGCGCGCTGAAGGCGCCATCGCAAAGGCATCAGGGGCGAGATGGAAGACGCGCATCAACGGATCCAGGCTGCCGTCGCCGCCTTTGCGCGCGGCGAAATCCTCATCGTTGCCGACGACGACGACCGCGAGAACGAAGGCGACCTGTTCGTCGCGGCGAGCCTGTGCACGCCGGAAAAGATGGCCTTCATCATCCGCAACACGTCGGGCATCGTCTGTGCGCCGCTGGCGCCCGAGGAGGCGCGGCGCCTGCATCTCGACCCGATGGTGGCGCTCAACGACGCGCCGCTCGGCACGGCATTCACCGTCTCGGTCGACGTGCGCCACGGTCTTAGCACCGGCATTTCCGCGGAAGAGCGCACCAACACCGTGCGCGCGCTCGCCAACGGCAATAGCGGGGCTGCGGATTTCGTGCGGCCCGGCCACGTCTTTCCGCTGGTGGCGAAGGAGGGCGGCGTGCTGATGCGCTCCGGTCACACGGAAGCTTGCGTCGACCTGTGCCGGCTCGCCGGCTTGGCACCGGTCGGCGTGCTTTCCGAGCTGATGAACGACGACGGTACGGTGATGCGCGGCCCTGAACTTGCCGCCTTTGCCGAGAAGCACAAGCTGCAGCGCATCTCAATCTCGGAATTGATTGCCTACCGCCAGACCCGCGACAAGCTGATCGAGCGCGCCGGCGAGTTTCCCGTCGAATCCGAGATCGGCACGCTGACCGGCTACGCCTTTCTGACGCCGTTCGATGCGGTCTATCACATGGCCTTCGTCCACGGCCAAATCGGCGACGGCAAGAACATGCTGACGCGGCTGCATCGCGCCAACATTATTTCCGATGTGTTTGGTGGCGCCAAGCCGATCCACCGCACGCTGGCTCGCTTCAAGGCCGAGGGCAGGGGCGTGCTGGTGCTGCTGCGCGACGGCACTGCCGGCGTACCGGTCGTGTCGATACCGAAATCCGGCGACACCGCGTCCGAGGAGGCGCGCACCCGGCAGTGGCGCGAGATCGGGCTGGGCGCTCAGATCCTCAAGGACCTGGGCGTCAATTCCATCCGGCTGCTGACCTCATCGCGCCGTATGACCTATGTCGGCCTGTCCGGCTTCGGCATCGAGATCGCAGGAACGGAGCCGATCGACGGATCATGATCGCCGCGGCACGACGGTTGCAAGCAATGGAGGGCGAAGTGACAAGCATCGTTTCTCGAATTCGCACTGTTATGGCCATCGTCGCTTTCGGCCTGACTTTGTCGGCTTGCGGCTACAACACCATCCCGACGCTCGAAGAGCAGGCCAAGGCGCGCTGGGCCGACGTGCAGAACCAATATCAGCGCCGCGCCGACCTCATTCCCAATCTGGTGGCGACGGTGCAGGGTTATGCCGCTCAGGAAAAGAACGTGCTGACCGCCGTGGTCGAGGCGCGCGCCAAGGCGACGCAGATCAAGCTCGACGCTTCCGACCTGACCGATCCCGCCAAGCTCAAGGCGTTCCAGGACGCGCAAAACCAATTGACCGGCGTGCTCGGCCGTCTCTTGGCGGTCACCGAGAACTATCCGGACCTGAAATCCAACGCCAACTTCCTGGCGCTGCAGTCGCAGCTCGAAGGTACCGAGAACCGCATCGCGGTGGCGCGGCGCGACTACATCGACGCTGTGCGCGCCTACAATACGGCGCTGCGCACGTTCCCGACCGTGCTGTGGGCGAAGACCGCGTTCTCGGCCAACAAGCCGATGGCGGAATTCGCCGCGTCCGAGGGCGCGGCAACGCCGCCGCAGGTAAAATTCTGATCGCCGGGCGCTGACATGCATGCGTTGCTGCGAGGCCTAGCGCTGGCTTGCTGCCTGGTCACGGCGGCCTTCGCGCTCGATTTTCCGCAGCTCACCGGGCGCGTCGTCGATCAGGCGGACGTCATGTCGGTGGACAGCCGCAGCGCCATCGAGGCGAAGCTGAAGGACCTCGAAGACAAGTCCGGCATCCAGCTCGTCGTCGCCACGGTGAAATCGCTCCAGGGTAGCGACATCGAGACCTATGCCAATCAGCTGTTCCGCACTTGGAAGCTCGGCCAGGCGCAAAAAAACAATGGCGTGCTTCTCCTCGTGGCGCCGGCCGAGCACAAGGTCCGCATCGAGGTCGGCTACGGCCTCGAAGGCACGCTGACCGATGCCTTGTCGTCAGTCATCATTTCGAGCGCCATCGTGCCGCGCTTCAAGGCCAACGATTATTCCGGCGGCATCGAACGCGGCGTCGACGGCATCGTCAGCGTGCTCAACGGCGACACCACCGATTGGCAGCCGAAAGTCGATGTCCGCGAAGACAGCCCGGCGCATGTCTTCAATGCCCTGTTCCCGATCCTGTTCTTCCTGTTCTTCGTCCTCGTTTTCAGGTTCATGGTCGGCCCGATGCGCGGCACGCCGTCGGGACACTATGTCCGACGCAACGGACAGCTCGTTTTCGTGCCCTATACCGGGTCGAGTTGGAGTTCGGGCTCGGGCTCGGGTTGGAGCGGCGGCGGAGGCTTTTCCGGCGGCGGTGGGTTCTCCGGCGGCGGTGGTTCGTCGGGCGGCGGCGGCGCATCGGGAGGCTGGTGATGCACCTTACACTGGAGGACCACGCTGCGATCTCGGCCGCTATCGCGGAAGCTGAGAAGCGAACCTGTGGGCAGATCGTATGCGTGCTCGCGCACGCATCCTCGGACTATGCCTATATCCCGATCCTGTGGGCCAGCACGCTGGCGCTGCTTTTACCCTGGCCGCTGATCTATTTCACGCACTGGAGCGTGCAAAAGATCTTTCTGCTGCAGCTTGTCGGCTTCATCGTTGCCGGCATCATTTTTTCTTGGACGCCGTTACGCATGATGTTCGTGCCACGTCCGCTGCGGCGGGCGCAGGCGCACCGCTCCGCGCTTGAGCAATTCGTCGTGCGCCGGATCGCCAACACCAAGAATCGCTGCGGCGTGCTCATTTTCGTGTCGCTGGCGGAGCATTACGCGCGCATCATCGCCGACGATGGCGTCGCGCAGAAAGTGCACAATGCCGAGTGGCAGGCCGCCATCGATGCGCTGACCGGCCATATGCGCGACGGCCGCATCGCCGCCGGCTTCATTGCCGCCATCGAGCGCTGCGGCGCGGTGCTCGCCACTCACGCGCCGCCCGACGGCTCGTCGAATGCCCTGCCGGATCGCCTTTACGTCATGTAGCGCGTACTATCACGAGCGAGATGCGCGGACTCGCGGCCATTGTTTTCACGATATTCGCGGCGTTCATCGCGGCGGCGGCCCTTGCTTTCAGCAGCCGCGCGGCTCCTGTCGCTGCGCCGAAATTCGCGCAAGGCACGGCCATGGCAGTCGATACCGAGCTCGTGCTCGCCGTCGACGTGTCCTATTCCATGGACCCCGATGAGCAGGCGCTGCAACGTGAAGGGTACGTCCAGGCTCTGATGTCGCGCGAGTTCATGCAGGCGCTGAAACTCGGCACCAATGGCCGCGTCGCCATCACCTATTTCGAATGGGCCAATGTCAGCGACCAGAAAATCCTATTGCCGTGGCGGCTGATCGACGGGCCGGAAGCGGCAGACGCGGTCGCCGCCGAGCTTGCCGCCGCGCCATACCGGCGCGCGTCGCGCACGTCAATCTCGGGCGGCCTGACGTTCGGACAATCGCTGTTCGCGTCGAGCGGCTATCAGGGCCTGCGCAAGGTCATCGACGTGTCGGGCGATGGCGCCAACAACAACGGTCCGCCGGTGACGCTGGTCCGCGACGAGGTGCTGGCCAAAGGCACAACGATCAACGGCCTGCCGATCATGCTCAAGAAGCCCAATCTGATGACCATGGATATCGAGGATCTCGACATCTATTATGAGGATTGCGTGATCGGCGGTCCCGGCGCCTTCGTGATCCCGATCAGGGAGCGCGAGAAATTCACCGAAGCCATCCGCACCAAGCTGGTGCAGGAAGTCGCTGGCCTCCCGCCCGCGCCGCAGGCCGTGCCGGTGGCCGCGAATGCGCCGCGCATCTCCTGCGCCATCGGCGAGCAGAAGTGGCGCGAGCGCTGGGGTAATTGAAGCGGGCGGACGGTCAGAAGCCGGCAAACTGGCTGCGATAGACGTTCTTGCAGTGATCGAGCCGTGCGCTCAGCCGCTTGGCGTCGTCGTGCAAGCCGGCCCGCTCGGCGGCGCCGATCGCCATCGCGAAGTAGTCCTTGAGATCGCTATAGCAGGCCGCCGGCGAGCGGGCATCGTACATTTCGTTGTAGGCGGTCTCGGCCAGCGCCTCGTATTTGGCGACCTCCTTTCGGCTGTCCTCGTCCGAATGCCGCCATCACGCCGTCTCGGTGAAGAAGTCGCGCATCAGCATGTAGGATTTGCGGCAGAGTTTCTCGTCGTAGCGCGTCGGGCCGGCATGGACCGTCGGGTCGCAGAACGAATGCACGGCGCCGCCGAACATCATCACTTGCCAATCGATCTTGGCATTGGTCATTTCTTCCTCGAACGCGTCCATCATCGGCTTCGGCGTCACCGGATCGGCCGAGCCGTGGATCGCCAGCACGCGGCCCTTGATGTTGCAGGGCGTGCCGGCCACCACCGGATTGGGATTGGTGACGTGGAACACGACGACCGCGTTGAAATCGGCGCCGGCGCGGGCCTGCTCGAGGACATAGCCGCCGCCGGCGCAATAGCCGATCGCGACTTTCTTTCCGGTATCGATAAGGCCAAGCTTGTTGGCTTCGCCGAGCAGCGCATCGTAGGCCGCGCCGCCGCAGGCGATGGTGAACGGCAGATTTTTGTGTACGGCGAGCATGCCGGCCCGCAGGTCGTCCACGGTCTTGGGCTTTTGGCCGTAGCCTGAGCCGAACATGTCGGCCATCAGCACGACATAGTCCTTGCCGGCGACGGTGCGAGCCTGGCCGATGGTGTCGGCGCAAACGCCTTTCCAGTCCGGCTGCATGAAGATCAGCGGGCGCTTTGCCTTCACGCTGTCATCGTAGACGATCATGCCTTCGAACTGCCTGCCGTCGACCTGATACGGCACCTTCTTCTCGGCCATCGTTCGCTCTCCTTGTTCTCGCTCCGGCAATAGTAACAAAATCAGCGGCGGGGAACACGGTGCCAGACGGGCAAGACGCTGCCGCGTCGTGGACGATGCCATAAGCGCCGGGCGCTGAAATCTCGCGCGACACCTTGTCTATCCAATCACTGCTGACCTGGGCTAAGCTCAAAGCCAAAGCAAGCCGGGGGAAGGGGACAAGGGCCGTGGATGCGCGGTTTTGGCTGATACAGGCCTTCAACGGCATTTCCTACGGCGCGCTGTTGTTCCTGGTGGGGAGCGGGCTGTCGCTGATTTTCGGCGTCATGCGCATCGTCAACCTGTCCCATGGCTCGTATTTTTTGCTCGGCGGCTATGTCGCCTTGTCGGTGATCTGGACCACCGGCTCCTGGCTGTTGGCGATTCCGGTCGCCGCCGTCACCGTCGCGCTGATCGGCCTGGTGATGGAGCGGGTGTTCTTGCGGCCATTGGGTTTCGATCCGCTGCGGCAGGTGCTGCTGACGGTCGGCTTCGCCTTCCTGTTCCAGCAGGCCGCGCTTGATATCTGGACCGGCAACCCGTTCGACATCAATCCGCCGGCCGTGCTCACGCAAAGCATTGTGGTCGGCGGCCTTCATCTGCCGCTTTACCGCATCTTCATGATCGGCGTCGCTTTGTTCATCGGGCTTACGCTGTGGCTGGTCATGGAAAAAACCCGGCTCGGCGCCACTATCCGCGCCACCGTCGACGATGCGGAAATGGCGCGCGGCGTCGGCATCGACACGTCTTACATCTCGATGCTGATTTTCGCGCTCGGCGCCTTCCTGGCGGCGCTCGGCGGCGTCATCGGCGGCGCCTTCCTCGGCGTCTATCCCGGCCTCGATTTCGAAATGCTGCCGATCGCCTTCGCCGTGGTGATCATCGGCGGCATGGGCAGCCTCGGCGGCGCCGCGATCGGAGCGCTGATCGTCGGGCTCGCCGACAATTTCGGCAAGGCGCTGTTTCCCGAAATCTCCTACTTCACGCTCTACGCGCCGATGGCCCTGATCCTGGCGGTGAAGCCGACCGGGCTGTTCGGACGGGAATGAGCATGGCGCGTGATCGCGTAAAAATCCTGATCGTGATCGTGGCGCTCGCCGCGGTCGCGCTGGTCGTTCCGCATACCACGTCGTTCATCATCCTGTTGGCGACGCGTGCGCTCGCCTTCTCGATCCTGGTGATGAGCCTCGACCTCCTGCTCGGTTTCACCGGCCTCGCCTCGCTCGGGCAAGCCGCATATCTCGGCATCGGCGCCTATCTGACCGCGATCCTGGCGGCGCGCTACCAGGTCGGGCTCGGCTACGATTTCTGGCTGGTGATCGTGTTCGGCATGCTCGGCGCCGCGACGCTTGCCGCGCTGTTCGGGTTGCTCGCGACCCGCGCCACCGGCGTCTATTTCTTGATGATCACGCTGGCGCTCGGGCAATGCGTGTGGGGGTTGGCCTATCGCTGGAATTCGCTGACCGGCGGCGACAACGGCATCAATCTGGAGCACCGCCCCAAATTCGGCATCGACCTCGCCAACGAGGTGACGTTCTTCTACGTGGTGTTCGGCTTCTGCGCGGTTTCGCTCCTGGTCCTGTACACGATCGTGCGCTCGCCGTTCGGCCGCAGCCTAGTCGGCATTCGCGAGCGCGAGCCACGCATGAAAATCCTGGGCTACAATACCTGGCTGCACAAATATCTCGCCTTCATCATCGCCGGCGCCTTCGGCGGGCTGTCCGGCGTGCTGTGGGCGCACACCGCCGGTATCGTCAGTCCCGAAAACGTGGTGCTGACCACGTCGGTCGACGCGCTGTTGATGGCGGTGCTGGGCGGCGCCGGCACATTGGTCGGCGGCATCATCGGCGCCAGCGTCGTGCTGTTCATCCGCGAATATCTCAGTACGCTGGTGCATTGGTGGCAATACGTGCTCGGCGGCGTCTATGTGCTGGTCATCCTTTATCTGCCCGGCGGCTTGATGAGCATTCCGGAGCGCATTCGCCAATGGCGCACGGCACAGGTGAAGTCGGCGGCAGCGCCGCAGTGAGAGTAGAGTGATCCAACCCAAGGGAGTGAAACCATGATGAGCAAGTTGGGAAGGCGAGCCGGCGCGATGCTGATCGGTGCCTGTCTCGCGTTGACGGCGGGACTTGCGCCCGGGGCAGCTCAAGAAGAATTGCGCATCGGCCTGATCGCGCCGATGACCGGCCCGTTCGCTCAGGTCGGCGCCGACATGACCAACGGCTTTAAAATGTATCTCGACGAGGTCAACAGCAACTTCGCCGGCGCCAAGGTCAATCTGATCATCGAGGACAGCCAGGGCAAGCCTGACACCGCCGTGACCAAGGCGAAGAAGCTCATCCTTGAAGATCACGTGCAGATGCTCGTCGGCGGCGTGCTGGCGCCGGAGGGCTATGCGCTCGCGCCGGTGTCGACCGCCGAGAAGACCGTCTATATCGCTTCGGTGCCGGCGGCCGACGACCTCACCCAGCGCCAGCTCGGCAATTATCCGTATTTCATCCGCACCAGCTGGACGTCATCGCAGCCGCATCATCCGCTCGGCCAATGGGCCTGCGACCAGGGCTACAAGAAGATCATCACCGTCGGCGCCGACTATGCGTTCGGCTATGAAGCGGTCGGCGGCTTTCAGAAGGCGTTCGAGGATTGCGGCGGCAAGATCATCCAGAAGATCTGGCCGCCGCTCGGCACCAAGGACTTCGGGCCCTATATCCCGACCTTCAAGGCCGATGCCGACGCGGTGTTCTCGCTGATGGTCGGGCCGATGCCGCTGCAATTTCCCAAGCAATTGCGCGCGTCCGGTTGGACCAAGCCGATCATCGGCGGCGGCACCAGCTACGACGAGTCGGTCTTGCCGTTCATGGGCGACGAAGTGATCGGCGACGTGTCAGCGCTGCAATACAGCGCCGGTCTGCAGACGCCGAGGAACGAGGCCTTCGTCAAGGCCTACCGCGCCAAATACGGCAAGGTGCCGTCGTACTTCTCCGAGAGCAACTACACCACGGCGATGATGATCGACCTGGTGATGAAACAGACCAAGGGCGCGTGGCCCGGACCGGAAGCCTTCATCGCGAAAATGCTGACGCTCAAGGTCGATGCGCCGCGCGGGCCGGTCAGCTTCGACGACATGCGCAATCCGATCCAGGACATCTACATCAAGAAGGTCGAGAAGACGAAGATGTTCGGCTACGACAAGGATGAGCTGTGGAACGTGGTGATCAAGACCTATCCGGCCGTCAGCCAGTTCTGGACCTACGGCAAGGACGCGTTCCTCAAGCAGCCGGTCTATAGCCGCGACTTCCCGCCCTGCAAAAATTGCGAATGAGCGCCATCGTTGGGGACTCGCGCAAGGGTTCCGGCACGATCTTCAATGCAGGTTTGTGCGTGAGCCAGAACGGAACGAACGCCGCGCCGGTGCTCGAGCTGAAGGACCTGTCGAAGGCCTTCGGCGGCTTGCGCGCCGTGCGCGGCGTGTCGCTGAAAATCATGCCCGGCGACCGCAAGGCCATCATCGGCCCGAACGGCGCCGGCAAGACCACGCTGTTCAATCTGATCACCGGCATTCTGCCGGCGATCTTCGGGTCGGGTGCTGCTGTTCGGCCAAGACGTGACGCGCTGGCCGAGCCATCGGCGCACCGCGCTCGGCATGGCGCGCACGTTCCAGGTGACAAGTCTGTTTCCAAAACTCTCGGTGCTCGACAACGTGCTGCTGGCGATCAAGGGCCGGCGCGCCTCGAAATACGTGATGTGGCGATTTCTGTCGTCCTATCGCGACGTCTACGACAAGGCGCACGAGTTGTTGGCGCGGGCCGCGTTCCTCGACCGCAAGGATACCGAGGTGCGCTATCTGTCCCACGGCGAACAGCGCCAGCTCGAGATCGTGCTCGGGCTCGCCAGCGATCCGGATATTCTGTTGCTCGACGAGCCGGCCGCCGGCCTGTCATCGGGCGAGTCGGCGGAGATGGCGAGGTTCCTGCAAGGCCTCGATCGCAAAATGGCGATCCTGTTGATCGAGCACGACATGGATATCGTGTTCGACGTCGCCGACGAAATCTCGGTCCTGCATTTCGGCGAGGTGCTGGAAAGCGGCTCGGCCGAGCGCATCCGCTCCAGCGCCAAGGTGCAGGAAATCTATCTGGGGACCGCCTGAACCATGACGATCCTCGACGTCCAGGACATCCATACCTATTACGGCGACGCCTATGTGTTGCAGGGCTTGTCGCTTAAGCTCGAACAGGGCCAGATTCTCGGGCTGCTCGGCCGTAACGGCGTCGGCAAGACCACCATCGTCAATTCCATCGTCGGCTTCACGCCGCCGCGCCGCGGCAAGATCTATTTCAAGGGCGCGGACATCACCGGCAATTCCTCGTTCGCCATCGTGCGCAGCGGCGTCGGGCTGGTGCCGCAGGGCCGCCGCGTATTTCCGACGCTCAGCGTCGAGGACAATCTCTTGGTCGCCGGGCACAGCCCCGAGCGCCACGGCTGGGATCTGCAACGGGTCTATGCGCTGTTCCCACGGCTGCGCGAGCGCAGGAGCCAGCGCGCCAAGACGCTGTCCGGCGGCGAGCAGCAGATGCTCGCCATCGGCCGCGGGCTGATGACCAATCCCGATTGCCTGATCATGGACGAGCCGTCGGAAGGGCTGGCGCCGATCATCATCCAGGGCCTGTGGGAGGCGATCGCCAAGCTCAAGCAGGAGGGACTATCCATTCTGCTGGTCGAGCAGAACGCCGCGCTGGCGCTCAAGCTGGTCGATTTCGTGCATGTCATCTCCAAGGGCAGGGTGGTCTATTCCGGGCTGCCGGGCGAGCTGTGGGAAGACCACGACGTCAAATCGCGGTTCCTCGGGATTTGACGCGCTATTTCTCCAGCCGCGCGACGATTTCGACATGCGCCGAGTAACGGAATTGGTCGACCGGCGTCACCGCCGTGAGCCGATAGCCGCCATCGATCAGAAGGCGCATGTCGCGGGCGAACGTCGCCGGATTGCACGACACCGCGACGATGACCGGGACATCGCTCGCCGCGAGCGCGCTTGATTGCGCCTGGGCGCCCTGGCGCGGCGGGTCGAACAGCACGGCGTCGAAATCGTCGAGATCCTCGTTCACGAAGGGATTTTTGAACAAATCGCGCCGCGTCACTTCGATCGGCTTGAGGCCGGACGTGGCCGCCGCCGCAACCTTCAGCGCGCCAAGCGCCGCCTCGTCGGCGTCGACCGCCACGACGCGCGCGCTTTCGGCGAGCCGTAGCGCGAACGGACCGATGCCGGAGAACAGGTCGGCGACCGCTTTGGCGCCGGCGCAATAGGCCAGCGCGAGCTGCGCGAGCGCCGCCTCGCCCGCCGCGGTGGCTTGCAGGAATGCGGCGGGCGGCAGCGCAACCGTCGCTTTGCCGATCCGCAGCGTCGGCGCGCGCTGCTGCGCGACAAGCTCGCCGTGGCGGGTCAGGCGCGCAAGGTTGTGAGCGGCGGCGACGCGCGCCAGCGCCGCCGTGAGCGAAGCCGACAGCGCGCCGGAGCCGCGCACATCGACATCGAGGCCGGCATCGGTCGCCGTGACCTGGATGTCGAGCGGCTTATTGGCGGGCGTCGAGCACTTCGGCAATCGCCCATGCGGCTTGCAGCGCGCCGTCGAGGCTTTTCGCCAAAACCGGACAGCGATCGATCGCAATCACGTGATGGGCGCGCGCGGCCGAAAAGCCGACTTCGAGAATGTCACGGCCGCCGCGCCTGGCGTGGAATACGGCGCGGCGGCGGCCGTCGCCATGGGCGTCGATCAGGTCGCCGACCGGCGCCTCGATGCCGGCCTGGTGCAACGCCGTAACGACGAGATCGCGCTTCCACGCGCGATAGTGTTCGGTGCGCCAATGCTGCACGGCGCAGCCGCCGCAGATGCCGAAATGCGGGCAGATCGGCGCGATGCGCTCGGCGCTCGGCGTGTCGACGCGAAGCAGCTGCCGCCGGTCGGGATGGCCGGGAATGTTCTCGACCTCGACCGTCTCGCCGGGCAGCGCGCCGAACACGTAAATCGGCTCCGCGCCGCTCTCGACGACACCGTCGCCGCGATGGCCGAGCCGATCGATCACGAGGCGCTCAACCACGCTCGGCCTCGATGAAAAATTCGCGGTTGCCGTCGCCGCCGACGATCGCTGACGGCGCGATACCGCCGACGCGCCAGCCGAGCGCGGTCAGAAAGGCGCCAATGTCATTGCAGACCGAGGAATGGATGCTAGCATCGCGCACGATGCCTTTCTTGACGTCGCGGCGGCCGGCCTCGAATTGCGGCTTGATCAGCGCAAGGAGCGTTGCCCGCGGTTTGAGGATGTTGCCGACAGCCGGCATGACCAGCTTGAGCGAGATGAAGCTCACATCCACCGTGGCGAAATCCGGCTCTTCGGCGAGACGCGCCGGATCAAGCGTGCGGATATCGGTTTCCTCCATCGAGACGATATCGCCGCGGCCGCGCAGGCGCGGATGCAGCTGATCGCGGCCGACGTCGATCGCGTAGACGCGCTGCGCGCCGCGCAGAACCAGAACTTCGGTGAAACCGCCGGTCGAGGCGCCGACGTCGAGGCAGATGCGCCCCGTTACGTTGAGATGAAAATGATCGAGCGCGGCTGCAAGCTTGACGCCGCCGCGCGACACATACGGATGCACGGGCTCGGCGGCGATGACCGCGGCGGACGAAATTGCCTCCGACGCCTTGCGCACCGGCACGCCGTCGGCAGTCACAAGGCCGGCGGCAATCGCGGCCTGGGCGCGGGCGCGGCTTTCGAACAGGCCGCGCGCGACCAACAGGCGATCTGCGCGTTCTCGGGCGGTCATGATGGGCGATTATAAACGAGATGCCCGGCATTGCGCCGGGCATCGAACGTCTGCAAATCCGAAGAGTTGTCAGGCGATCAGGACCGGACCAGCTTCACCGCCTCGCCGCGCATGTTCTGGCCGAGCGCTTCGAACGCCTTGGCGACGATGCCTTTGGCATCGAGGCCGGCCTTGGCGTACATGGCGTTGGGCGAGTCCTGGTCGATGAAGAAATCGGGCAGCACCATCGAGCGGATCTTGAGGCCACGGTCGAGCACGCCGTGCTCGGCGAGCGTCTGCAGCGCGAAGGAGCCGAAGCCGCCGATGGAGCCTTCCTCGATGGTCACCAGCACTTCGTGCTCGCGCGCCAGCCGCAGCAGCATGTCGACGTCGAGCGGCTTGGCGAAGCGCGCATCGGCGACCGTGGTCGAGAGGCCGAAAGCGGCCAGCTCGTCGGCCGCCTTGAGGCATTCGCCGAGGCGGGCGCCGTAGGACAACAGCGCCACCTTGGTGCCTTCGCGCAGGATGCGGCCTTTGCCGATCTCGAGCGGCTTGCCTTCGTCCGGCATCGGCACGCCGCGGCCTTCGCCGCGCGGGTAGCGCAGCGCCGATGGGCGATCGTCGATGGCGACGGCAGTCGCCACCATGTGCACAAGCTCCGCCTCGTCAGCCGCCGCCATCAGCACGAAACCGGGCAGGCAGCCGAGATAGGCGACATCGAAAGCGCCGGCATGGGTCGGGCCGTCGGCGCCGACCAGACCGGCGCGGTCCATGGCGAAACGCACCGGCAGGCGTTGGATGGCGACGTCGTGGACCACCTGGTCGTAGGCGCGCTGCAGGAACGTCGAATAGATGGTGGCGAACGGCTTGTAGCCTTCGGTGGCAAGGCCTGCGGCAAACGTTATGCCATGCTGCTCGGCAATGCCGACGTCGAAGGTGCGGTTGGGAAACTCTTTCTGGAACAGATCGATGCCGGTGCCCGACGGCATCGCCGCGGTGATGGCCACGATCTTGTCGTCCTTGCGGGCTTCCTTGATCAGGCTTTCGCCGTACACTTTCTGATAAGCGGGCGCGACCGGCTTGGATTTGACTTGCGCGCCGGTAGCAACGTCGAATTTGACGACGCCGTGATATTTGTCGGCGGATTTTTCCGCCGGCGCATAGCCCTTGCCCTTTTGCGTCACGACGTGAACCAGGATCGGTCCGTTCTTCATGTCGCGCACGTTTTTGAGGACCGGCAGCAGGTGGTCGATATTGTGGCCGTCGATCGGCCCGACATAGAAGAAGCCGAGCTCGTCGAACAGCGTGCCGCCGGTGACCAGGCCGCGGGCATATTCTTCCATCGCCAGCGCGCGCTGCTCGAGCATCTTGGTCGGCATGCGCTTGGCGATCTGACGAATGACCTTGCGCACCCGATGATAGGCCTTCCCAGACACCCGGCGGGCGAGATAGGCCGACAGCGCGCCGACCGGCGGCGCGATCGACATGTCGTTGTCGTTGAGGATGACGATGAGGCGCGAATCCATCGCGCCGGCATTGTTCATGGCCTCGTAGGCCATGCCGGCCGACATCGCGCCGTCGCCGATGACGGCGACGACATTATTCTGCTTGCCCTGCAGGTCGCGGGCGACGGCCATGCCGAGGCCGGCGGAAATCGAGGTCGAGGAGTGCGCGGCGCCGAACGGATCGTATTCGCTCTCGGCGCGCTTGGTGAAACCGGACAGTCCGCCGCCCGCCCGCAAGGTGCGGATGCGGTCGCGGCGATTGGTCAGGATCTTGTGCGGATAGGCCTGGTGGCCGACGTCCCAAATCAGGCGGTCCTGGGGCGTGTCGAAAACATAGTGTAGCGCCACCGTCAGCTCGATCACGCCGAGGCCGGCGCCGAGATGGCCGCCGGTCACGGCGACAGCGTCGATGGTCTCCTGGCGCAACTCGTCCGCCACCTGGCGAAGCTGGCCCGGCTTGAGTTGCCTGAGGTCGTGCGGGGTCTTGATCTGGTCGAGCAAAGGGGTCTTGGAGGCAACAGTCACGCTATGCTCCTTAAGGGACCGAAAACGACTACCGACAAACGGCTTATCGCCTAACGGCGTTTATTGGGGTCTAGTGCGCGCCCATCCTCACGCACGCTGATTTGCCTGTCTTTACACCATAGCGGCCGAGAAGGGCAATTTACCGGTTCCGGCCGCCGGAACTCCCAGGCATTATATTCCCTTATATGTTGGGTAGCGTTGGGAGTTTTACCATGGCACCGAGGGCGAATTGGAAGGGTTTTCTGAAGCTTTCCTTGGTCTCCTGCAGTGTCGGCCTGGTTCAAGCCACCTCGTCCAAGGATCGGATCCGCTTCAACATCATCAATCGTGAGACCGGTAATCGCGTACGATTTCGGCAGATTGACGCCGAAACCGGGGAAGATGTTCCCGAAGAAGACCGGATCAAGGGGTTTAAGGCGGCCGACGGCTCCTATGTGCTGCTGGAACCCGAGGAACTCGACGAAGTCGCGCTGGAGAGCACCCACACCATCGATATCGAGGCCTTCGTGCCCCGCAAGGACATCGACGAAATCTACCTCGATACGCCCTATTACCTATTCCCCGACGACGAGGTCGGGGTCGAAGCCTTCGCCGTGATCCGGGACGCCATGCGGTCGACTTCGCTGGTCGGGATCGCCCGCGTGGTGCTGCATAATCACGAACTCGTGCTGATGCTCGAGCCGCTGGACAAGGGCATCAAGGCGACGGCGTTGCGCTATCAAGACGAGATCCGCGACGCCAAGGAGTATTTCTCCGACATCGAGACCGTGAAGGTGCCGAAGGACATGCTCGAGCTTGCCGAGCACATCCTCAAGACCAAGCGCGGTCATTTCGACCCGTCGAAGTTCTCCGACCGTTACGAGGATGCGCTCAAGGCGCTGATCAAGGCGAAGCAGGCGGGCAAGCCGGCGCCGGCCGTTCCGGAGCGGCCGAGCAATGTCATCAATCTGATGGACGCGCTGCGCCGTTCGGTGCGTTCCGAGCGTAGCGGCGGCGAGGCGCCTGCGCATCGCGGCAAGCAACGCGCCGCGCGCTCCAGCACGGCGTCACGCAAGCGCGGCGCCGTCAAAACCAAGCGCCTCAAACGCGCCGGCTGAACGTGGCCCTCGACGTCTACCGCAAGAAGCGAAAGTTCGGCGTCACGCCGGAGCCGCGCGGCCGCAAGGAAAAACGCGGCGACAACCGATATGTGATCCAGAAACACGCGGCGCGGCGGCTGCATTACGATCTGCGGCTCGAGCTCGACGGCGTCATGAAAAGCTGGGCGGTCACGCGCGGCCCGAGCCTCGATCCGGGCGAAAAACGTCTCGCCGTCCACGTCGAGGACCATCCGGTCGAATACAACACTTTCGAGGGCACTATCCCGCAAGGCGAATATGGCGGCGGCACCGTGATGATCTGGGATCGCGGCCGTTGGACGCCTGAGGGCGATCCGCATCAGGGGCTCGCCAAGGGGCACCTGACATTCGATCTCGACGGCGAGAAATTGCACGGCCGCTGGCATCTGGTGCGGCTTCGCGCGCGGCCGAAGGAACGCCGCGACAACTGGCTGCTCATCAAGAGCAAGGACGAGGCGGCGCGCGGGCCGCGTGGCAAGGATATCCTTGAAGAAGAGCCGCTGTCGGTCGCGACCGGCCGCTCGATGGACGAGATTGCCGAAGGCAAAGGCAAGAAGCGGGTCTGGCACAGCAATCGCGACGCCAAGAAGGCGCCGGCGCAGCAGAAAGTGCCGGTCGTCAAGCCGGCGGCAAAACCGCGGGCGCGCGCCAAAGCCGCGGTCAGAACCAGTGCGCAGAAAAAGAGCTCACGGGCCGCGCACGACCGGCTTGCCCGACTTCGTTCCGCCCAGCCTTGCCACTCTGCACAGCGACGCGCCGCGCGGCAGCGAATGGCTGCACGAGATCAAATACGACGGCTATCGCATCCAGGCGCGGCTCGATCACGGCAAGGTGCGCTTGCTGACGCGCAAAAACCTGGATTGGACGCATCGCTTCAAGCCGATCGCGGCGGCGGTCGCTGCACTGCCTGCCGAAACCGCGCTGCTCGACGGCGAACTGGTGGTCGAAGACGACAAAGGCATTTCGAGCTTCTCGCTGCTGCAAACCGATTTGAAGGACGACCGCGGCGATCGGCTGGTCTATTACGTGTTCGACCTGCTGCATCTCGACGGCCGCGATCTGACCGGCGAGCCATTGGTGGCGCGCAAGGCGGCGCTGCAGGCGCTGCTCAAGGGCACGGGCAAAACCGGCCGCATCCGCTACGCCGAGCATTTTACCGAAGATGGCCCGGTGATACTCAAGCACGCCTGCGGCCTGGATCTCGAAGGCGTCGTATCGAAGCGCAAAGATGCGCCTTATCGCTCCGGCCGCTCGGAGAATTTCATCAAGGCCAAATGCCACAACGCCCAGGAATTCGTCGTCGCCGGCTATAGCCCGGCGTCAGCCGATCCGCATGCGGTGGGCGCGCTCACGGTCGCCGTGCACGACAACGGCGAACTGCGCTACGCCGGACGGGTCGGCACCGGCTACACCCGCAAGACCGCGCGCGAGCTGTGGCAGCGGCTCAAATCCTTGAAGATCGACAAGCCGCCGCTCACGCTGCCGAAGGACGAGCGCCGCAAGGACGTCATCTGGGTGAAGCCGCAACTCGTCATCGAGGCGGAGTACCGCGGCGTCACGCATGGTAACGTGCTGCGCCAGGCGTCATTCAAGGGCCTGCGCGAGGACAAGCCGGCGCGCGAGGTGGTGCGCGAAGTGCCGGTCGCGGCGATGGCGCAGCGGCAGGCGGTGCGGAAGTCGGCACGGACGATGGCAAAATCACGCAACAAGGCGCCGGCAAAGACGCAGCCTGCGAAGCCTGCGACAGCGCGCGCCAAGGCAAGCGCCCGCAGCGCGGCTGATATCGGCAATGTTCACCTGACCCATCCCGACCGCGTCTATTGGGTCGACGTCGGCGTCACCAAGGAAGATTTGGCCGAATATTACGTCAGCGTCTGGGACTGGATGGCGCCGCACGTGGTCGACCGGCCGCTGGCTTTGGTGCGTTGTCCGGGCGGCACCAAGGGCCAATGTTTTTTCCAAAAACATATCGCGGAAAATGTGAAGGATTCGCCGCTGCGCCACGCCGTCGACGCCAAGGAGCACGACGTTATCGCCGTGGAAAAGCTCGACGACGTGATCGCGCTGGTGCAGACCGGCACGTTGGAAATCCACACCCGCGGCTCGCGGCTTGAAAAACTCGAGCTCTGCGACCGCATCGTGTTCGATCTCGATCCGGGCGAGGGGGTAGCTTGGAAGGAAATCGTCGCTGCGGCGCGCGATGTGCGCGAGCGACTCGATGCATTGAAGCTTAAAAGCTTCGCCAAGCTGTCAGGCGGCAAGGGTATCCACGTGGTGCTGCCGATCGCCGGCGCCGATTGGGACGTGGCGAAGAATTTCAGCCAAAGAATCGCGCTCGGCATGGCCGCCGACAGCCCGCAGCGCTACGTCGGCAAAATGACCAAGGCGCTGCGCAAAGGCAAAATCTTCATCGACTATCTGCGCAACACGCGCGAGGCGACTTCGGTCGCGCCCTATTCGACGCGCGCCCGTCCCGGCGCCGCGGTCTCGGCGCCGCTATCGTGGGAAGAGCTCGGCCGCACCAAGAGCGCCGCCGAATTCACCGTGCTCAATCTGAAAAAGCGCTTCCGCACGATCCCTGGGCCGACATCGGCAAGGTGCGGCAGAAGCTGCCGGCTAAATAACGTCACCCCGCGAGCTTGAAGCGCTCGGCCTTCGGCTCGAACCGCGAGCGAAAAATTTCCGCGTCCAACGGGTCGGCGAAGCAGTAGCGCACGAAGGCGGCGTAATCGTCCTCGACATACATGTCGAATTTCTCGACGTATTGAATGAGGAAATCCAAAATCTCGCTGTCATCGGCCAGTTGCCGCCGTGGCAACACCACCTGATAGGGGCATTCCTCATCGAGCTTGCGCAGCCATGCGCTTTTCTTGTCCGAATCCATTGTCTTCAGCCCTTGTTCGAACCGTCTAATGTTCACTATTTGTTCTAGATTGTCAAGCGATTTTCCAGGTGGCCTTTCGCGGAAGTTGGGGATTTCCGAAGACGAGGGCGGCGCTGGCCCCAGAATTATTCGACGTCGAGCGGCTCGGTGCCGGTCGGCTTGCCTTGCGCATCCAGCGTGATCTTCTCGACGCGCGCCTCGGCTTGGCGCAACAAATCCTCGCAACGGCGCTTGAGCGCCTCGCCGCGTTCGTAGATGGCGACCAATTCCTCGAGCGGCACCTTGCCTTCTTCGAGCCGCTTGACGATCGATTCCAATTCCTCGATCGCGCGCTCGAACGGCAGTTGTGCAATATCGCTGTTGGCTTTCTGCGCCATTCTCGGCTCTCCCACTCGCAATGTTCCGATATTAGCGTGTTTGCGGCAGCGGCGTCGCTACCCATGCATCAGCGTCGTGACGTGGGCGGCGACCGAATTGCCCAGCGCCCGCAGATCATAGCCACCCTCGAGCAGCGACACGACACGGCCCTCGGCGCAGTGATCGGCGACGTCCATGATCTTTTGCGTCACCCAGACGAAATCGTCCTCGCTAAGATTGATGCTGGCGAGCGGGTCGCGCATGTGGGCGTCGAAACCGGCGGAGATGATGACGAGCTCCGGCCGGAACTCGCGCAGCCGCGGCAGGATCCTATCCTCGAAGGCGGCGCGGAACGCCTCGCCGCCGTCGCCGGGGCGCAGCGGCGCGTTGACCACGGTGTTGTGCGTGCCGGATTCGATGACGGCGCCGGTGCCGGGAAACAGCGGCATCTGGTGGGTCGAGCAATACATCACCGATTTGTCGGCCCAGAAAATCTCCTGCGAGCCGTTGCCGTGGTGCACGTCGAAATCGACGATCGCGGCACGCGCGATGCCGTGCTGCTTTTGCGCGTAGCGCGCGGCGATGGCGGCATTGTCGAACAGGCAAAAGCCCATAGGGCGCGCGGTCTCGGCGTGGTGGCCGGGCGGGCGCGTGGCGACGAAGGCGTTTGTCGTCTTCTTGGCCAAGACCTCGTCGACGGCGAGGACGGCGCCGCCGACTGCGCGCAAGGCCGCTTCGAACGTGCCAGGCGACATCGAGGTGTCGGCGTCGAGACTGCACCATGCCCTCTTTGGGCGAGGCTTCGCGCAGCTCGACGATGTAGTCCATCGGATGGCACAGCGCGATGGTCTCGATGGCCGCCATCGGCGCCTGCTCGCGGGCGAGCGGTTGGAACTTTTCCGCTTCCAGCGCCTGCTCGATGGCGCGCAGCCGGTCGGGCCGCTCGGGATGGCCGGCCGGAGTCAAATGTTCAAGGCAAGCGGGATGGCTGATCAGGAGTGTGGACATCAGACAAATGTAGGATGGGTTGAGCGTAAGCGAAACCCGTCATATTCTGGCGCGCTTACGCCAGCGCCGCATCGGCGCCGATCAGGCCGGGCGCGCCTTCGACCACGATGCGTTCGAGCCCGCCGGCTTGAACGGCAAAATTCTCGGCAAAAAACCGCGCCAGCGCGAGGCGTGGTTGCGCCGCTTCGCCGAGCCGAATAGCGGCCAGCGCCTGCTGCGCCAGGTAACAGCCGCCGGTGGTGATGCCGAACAGCCGCAGATAGGGGCTGGCGCCGGCCAGCGCCGCATCGGCGTCCTTGCCGGTTTGGCCGATTAGCCATTGCGTCGCGCGCGTAAGGCTGTCGAGCGCCTCGCCGAGCCGCGTCGATGTCCAGCCGAATGCCGGGTCGTTGCTGGCGCTTACGGCATCGACGATGCCGCGCAGCTCCTCGAGATGCGCCGCGACGGCGTCGCCGCCGCTAAGCGGCAATTTGCGCGTCACCAGGTCGATCGCCTGGATGCCGTTGGTGCCTTCGTAGATCGCGGCGATCCGCGCATCGCGAAACAGCTGCGCCGCGCCGGTCTCCTCGACAAAACCCATGCCGCCGTGGACCTGGATGCTGAGCGAGGTGACCTCGTTGGCGATGTCGGTCGAGAACGCCTTGGCGACCGGCGTGAGCAACGACAGGCGGTCGTGCGCCGCCTTTCGCGCGGCCTCGTCGCTCGATCGCTCGGAACGGTCGAGCGCCATCGCGGTCGAATAGCAGATGGCGCGCGCGGCGCCGGTGAGCGCGCGCATGGTGAGCAGCATGCGCTTGACGTCGGGGTAGGCGATCAGGGCTGCCGATTCCGTCGCCTTCATGCCGGGCGTGCGGCCTTGCTTGCGGTCGCGGGCGTAAGCGAGCGCCTGCTGGGTGGCCGCCTCGGCGATGCCGACGCCTTGCACGCCGATCGCCAGCCGGGCGCGGTTCATCATGGTGAACATGCAGGCCATGCCGGCATTCTCTTCGCCGATCAAAAAGCCAACGGCGCCGCCTTCGTCGCCGAGAATCATGGTGCAGGTCGGCGAGCCGTGAATGCCGAGCTTGTGCTCGACCGAATGAGCGCGCACGTCATTGCGCTTGCCCGGCGAGCCGTCGGCATTGGGCAAGAATTTCGGCACCAGGAACAGCGAAATGCCGCGCGTGCCGGGCGGCGCATCGGGCAGGCGCGCCAGCACGAAGTGAATGATGTTTTCGGTGAGATCGTGCTCGCCATAGGTGATGAAGATTTTCTGGCCTTTGACGCGGTAGGTACCGTCGGCTGCGCGTTCGGCGCGGGTGCGCAACGCGCCGACGTCGGAGCCGGCCTGCGGCTCGGTGAGCTGCATGGTGCCGGTCCATTCGCCGGTCACCATTTTCTCCAGGTAAATGCGCTTGAGCTCTTCGCTGCCGTGGGCGTGCAGGGCATCGATCGCCGCGATGGTCAGCAGTGGGCCGACGGCAAACGCCATGGCCGCGGAGTTCCACATTTCGATGCAGGCGATGTTGATCGACTGCGGCAACGCCTGGCCGCCCCATTCCACCGGCGCCGCCAGCCCGTTCCAGCCGCCGTCGCGCCACGTTTTGTAGGCTTCCTTCCAGCCGGGCGCGGTGGTGACGACGCCGTCCTTGAACGGCGTGCCGAACGTGTCGCCGACCCGATTGAGCGGTGCGATGACTTCGCCGGCGAGGCGGCCCGCTTCAGCCAGTACCGCCTCGACCACATCCATGGTGAGATCGCCGAACAGCCCTTCGTCGAGCGCGGATGAAAACGCGGCGCCGTGCTTGAGCGCGAAGCCGATGTCGGCGAGCGGGGCCCGATAGGTCACCGGCGGTCTCCATAGGTTTCAACGGTTGTTACGCCCGGCGGCGGTGGAATGTCGTCCGGCAAGAAAAAGTCTTGCGCCAGAGGCTCTCGCGGGTCGACGCGATAGCGGTCGAAGTCGGTGACGCCGCGTTCGGCGAGAAAATTGTCGTCGATGAGAAAGCGTCCGGTCAGTTGGCGCGACGGGCTTGTAAAAACCGCATAAGCCGCGTCCGCCATGATGTCGGGCTTGCGCGCCTGGCGCATCCGCGTCTCGCCGCCGAGCAGGTTTTTGATCGCGGCGGTGGCGATGATGGTGCGCGGCCACAGCGCGTTCACCGCGATGCCTTGGCTGCGCAACTCGCCGGCCAAGCCCAGCACGACCAGGCTCATGCCGAACTTCGCCATGCTGTAGGCGGTGTGCGGCGCGAACCATTTCTCCTTCATGTCGAGCGGCGGCGAGATCATGAGGATGTGCGGATTGACCGCCTTTGCCAGATGGGGAATCGCCCATTTCGAGACGACGAAGGTGCCGCGCGCGTTGATCTGGTGCATGAGGTCGAACCGCTTCATGTCGGTGTCGACCACCGGCGTGAGCTGGATCGCGCTGGCATTGTTGACCACGATATCGATGCCGCCGAATTTTTGCGCCGTTTGGTCGAGTGCATCTCGCACAACAGCTTCGTCGCGCACATCGACGACGAGCGGCAGCGCCTTGCCGCCGGCGCGCTCGATCTCATCGGCCGCGGTATAGATCGTGCCTTGCAGTTTTGGATGCGGCTCGGCGGTTTTGGCCGCGATGGCGATATTGGCGCCGTCGCGCGCGGCGCGCAGCGCGATCGCCAGCCCAATGCCGCGCGAGGCACCGGTGATGAACAGGGTTTTTCCGGCAAGCGACATCGCCGCCTCACTTCTTGCGCGACAGAAACGCGGAGAACGCGGCGCGCGCTTCGTCCGACTGCAAACGGTCCTTGAAATGCATCACTTCGGTATCGATCTGCTGCACCACAGCGTCAAGATGGCCGCGCAACAGCCGGCGCGACACCGCGACGGCGCCGGCTGGAAGCGCTGCGATCTCCCGCGCCGCCTGCAACGCGACGGCATCGACCGCGGCGGCTTCGACCACCTTATTGACGATGCCGGCTTCTCTGGCTTGCTCGGCGGAAAGCGGATGCCCCATCACCAGCATCTCGAAGGCGCGCGCATAGCCCATGCGCATCGGCGCCAAGCAGACTCGACGCCGCTTCCGGGATCAGCGCCAGCTTCAAGAACGGCGTGGTGAAGGTAGCGTCGGCCGAGGCGACGACATGATCGCAGTGGAACAGCAGGGTGGTGCCGATGCCGACGGCGAGCCCGCCGACCGCGGCGACCAACGGCTTCTGGTTATTGGCCAGGACTTTTAAGAAATTCCAGCGTATGCGGCCGCAAGCCGCCGCTTTGCGCCGACTTCGAGAAACTCGCCGATATCGGCGCCGGCGCAGAACGCACCTTGGCCGCCGGCCAGCACGAGGCAGCGGATCGCCTCGTTCGCCTCCGCCTCGCGCATGGCGTGGGTCATCGCCGCATACATCGGCTGGGTCAGCGCGTTCTTCTTTTCCGGGCGGTTCATCCGGATGATGCGAACGGCGCCGTCATCGGTCACGACGATGGAATCGGACATGGTGTCGCCCTCAATTCGCAATGCCGGCCGGGTCGCGCAACGCGTCGGCGGCCAAGCCAGACATTATTACCGGACATTATTATATGGCGCTTGGCGGGCGAGGATAGCGGCGTGGCCGGGCCGAACATTGCTTGGCGCAGGCCCCGTCGCTATGTTGCGGCGGCCGGCCCAGGCGGCCGGCGCCAATCCGACGGTATTGGGGCGTAGCCAAGTGGTAAGGCAGCGGATTTTGATTCCGCCATTCCCTGGTTCGAATCCAGGCGCCCCAGCCACGCAGTCTGGTCTCTAGGGGGTGTTTCCCACTCACAAGAATTAGCGCGACATTACCGCGAGTTAGCGAGACGTTGCGCGGTCTCTGCAGCTCAATTTTCCGGATTTTGAGCCACCACCGCTCAATTCCGCACGTCAGTCTCCGGTCGCCAATTTTCAATATCCGTGTTCTGGCTGTGGAGACTCGGTTCGACATCGCACGAGACCCGGTTCGAATTTGAATCATGCCGAATTAGTCAGCACGAATGAGTGCAATTCTGGCGCATCGACAACATCGGGCACGTATGAGGTCGGCTGCGCGGCAAACGGTGCGAGTGCGCCAGCGGCTTGAAGCGGCGCAGTCGATTTGCAGTGATGCGCCGTAGCGTAGTAGCCCAGACTGCATTGGAGACCATATGCTTGGCATTCCACGTCGCTACAGCCACTTCGTCTTTGGGACTATTCAAGCAGGATTAACTTCGCTAATCGCCGCTGGGATTGCGAGCTTATCCTTCTCAGCTCAGGGGCACTTTTTAAGCCACTGGCTAGTGTCCTGGCTAATTTCATGGGCGGCAATGCTTCCCCTTGTGCTGTTTGCTGCTCCCTCCATTCGCGCCCTCTCGATCCTGCTTACGAAAGAGGAGCCAACCCATTGAGGCACGATCCAGGGGCGATCAGTCCCCCATTCAGATTGTCACCCAGAAGTGATGTCGACGCGACATGAATGTTATTTGCATTTAGCGAATGGCTGCCGCATCCAGGCCGCTCTTTATCGGTAAGGAACCGCGAAAAGGGGCGGACACATGTCAGCGCTGAACTCTGGTCGGCTCGCATTCGATGGCTTGCGGGTGGGCGAGCTCGCTCGGCCAGCGGCGGAGAAATTCGCGGGCGCGTGGCTTGCTTGCCTTCTTGTGATGGCACGAGGCAATATCTTTGCGGCGTTCAGTTACGAGCATATAGTGCTCGCCACAGTTTGCGGTTCTGTGGGCGCGGTGGTTACGGTTGCACTTCTCCTCCAGATGGACCGGACAATTAACAGCGTGAGCCGCCAGGCGACACTCAGCGCAGTCGTGACGCTGGTCGGTGATGTGTTCGCACATCCATCGCATTTTGGCCCCCAATGGGCGGAGCCGGTGGTCACTGCCGCTGTATCAGCTGCAATAGCGGTTGCGCTATGGTACGCAAAGCGGTGGTTGCGCGTAGCCAACTGATGAGAAAAATCGCGGCCCCGGTTAGGTGATCGTAAGCTGACAATTCGGTGCAATAGGAGCCCATTATGCCCAATATAACCATGCTGGACATCGAGGCGTTGCGGGCCACCAAGCTCAAACCGTATATCGACAAGTGTCTCGAACACCGCGCTCCCGATCCAGGCTTTCACGCTGTAATGGGTCACAACATCGATCTTTGCGAGGCGATGTTTGTGGCTTGGGACGCCTGCTTCAACAAGGGCAGCATTCCGCATAAGCTTAAAGAGATCATTCGCGTGCAACTCTCGCGCGCCGCGTCCTGCACTTATTGAGGCAATGTTCGGTCTGCTTCGGCGAAGCGACAGGGACTGTCGGAAGCGCTACTCGACGAAGGCATCGACAATTATGCCGCGAGCGAGCGCTTTACGCCGGCCGAGAAGATTGCGCTGCGTTACAGCGAGATGATGTCGGTCAATCCTGGCGCGGTCGACGCCGCGTTGTTCGATGAGCTGCGGCACCACTACAGCGACGACGAGATCGTCGAGCTTGGCGCCTTCATCGGCTTTAACCTCGGCTATCACACGTTCTTCGGCACACTAAAATTCTATCCGCTGTTTTCGCCCGACGGCCGGCTCGTGAGCCAAGCCGAATCGGAGAAGCTCTACGGTGCGGCGCCTGTCTCGCTCGGCAAAACGGAGGCGGCAGAATGACCTACATTGCGCCGCTGCCAATGGAGGCTATCGCCGATCCCGAGCTGCGCGCGCTCATGGCCGAAGCTGAGGTACTCGGCGTGCCTGACGATTTGTTTCCACGCATCGTCGCCCGCGCGCCGGAGCAAGCGGTGCCGCTGATGCGCGCGCTCATCATGAGCCACACGAAGGGCAATGTCGATCACACGCTCAAGGAGATCATGCGAATTCTTTTGGCGCGCTTCGCCAGCGACAGATATTTCGCCGGCCTGCGCTCAAACAAGGCCCGCGCCATGGGCTTGACGGAAGCGCGCATCGACGACGGCTGCTTTGCCTACGAGGACGAATCAAAGAGCTTCGGCGCCGCCGAAATATGTGCGCTGCGCTATGCCGATCTGATGTTTCTCGATGCCAATCAAATCGACAGCGCGTTCTACGATGAGATGAAGAAGCACTGGAGCGAAGCGCAAATCATGGAACTCGGCGCCTTCATCGCTTTCCACTATGGCATGCAGATGTTCATGCGCTCTCTAGGCGCTGTTCCGCGTCAAATCTCTGATCGATCTCGGTAGCTTTGTTGAGTAATTCCTCGGCGATTTTCTGAAGTTGTTGCTTTAGCCGGACTTCAGAGCATTGCCGTCGCGAAAGTCATGATCGTACAGGCGTTGTGCAGGTACTCGTCGATCAGCTTGTTGTAGAGGCGGACGCGATGCGCGGGCCAATGGCGTCTTCGGCATCAGCGGCGGATCGGGAAGTGCCTCGTCGATGTAATAAAGGATCAGCGAGGACTCGATGATGACATTGCCGTCGTGAACCAGTGTCGGCACCACGCCGTTCGGATTGAGCTTCATATAAGCAGGGTCGTTCTGGTCGCCCTGCAACGTGAGCAGATGCTCTTTGATCTGCTGGTCCTTTTCGAAGAGCGCGATCCGAACCTTCTGGGCGCAGACCGAGTTAATATTGTGATAAAGCTCGAGCATGCGTCCTCCTTTAAATGTTTTCTTGTGAGTTCGGTCGATTGCCGCCTGGCGCCTAGGCCGCCAATCTTGCGCGATCGTGCGGTTGACCGAAATCGACCGGTGTTCCCTTTGGGATGATCATTGTCGGGTTCACTTTGGCGATCGAATAGTAATTGATGACGTAGTAGCGCGGCGTCACCGTCGCGGCGACACCCGGCACCTGATAGAGCTCGCGCATATAGTTCGAAAGGTTCGGATAGTCGGCGATGCGCTGCCGATTGCATTTGAACAGCGAGAAATAAGCGACGTCGAAGCGCACCAGAGTGGGAAACAGTCGCCAATCCGCCTCGGTGATCTGATCGCCGACCAGATAGCGTTGACGGGACAGCCTATTCTCGATCCAGTCGAGCGTCGCAAAAAGCCCGTCATAGGCTTCCTCGTAGGCCGCCTGGCTCTTGGCGAAGCCGGCGCGATAGACGCCATTATTGACGTCGCGATAGATGCGTTCGTTGACGGCGTCGATCTCCGCCCGCAGGCTGACCGGATAGAAGTCGGCGCGATCGCCGGTGAAGTCGTTGAACTCGGAATTGAACATCCGAATGATCTCGGAGGACTCGTTATTGACGATGCGCCCGGTCGTCCTGTCCCAAAGGGTCGGGACGGTGACCTTGCCGGTGTAATTTGGATTGCTCGCGACGTAGGCTTCGTAGAGATACTGGAAGCCGTTCACTTCATCGGGAATGCAATCCGGATAGCGCGGATCGCGCGCGAAGGTCCATCCCTTCTGCTTGAGCCCCGGCACCGCGTAGGCCACCGAGACGATGTTTTCGAGCTTCTTGAGCGCGCGATAGATCAGCGTCCGGTGCGCCCAGGGGCAGCCGTGCGCTACATAGAGATGGTAGCGGCCGGGCTCGGCTTTGAAGCCCGACGAACCGTCGGCGCTGATGCGGTCGCGAAAAACGCTGTCGGCCCGCTTGAACTGTCCGCTTTTCCCGGTCTCCTCCGGCAGCTCGCCGTCGGTCCACTTGCCTTGGATTACAACGCCCATTGCGTCACTCCGGGGGATACGGTTGAGGTTGATTTTGTATCAGTCGCTATATAACGTCAAGGGCGCCAAAGGATGGCGAGGCAATTTGGCATGCCGCGACCGCGGGAGTTCGACGAAACTGCGGCGCTCGATGCAGCGATCGAGTGCTTTTGGCGTCGCGGCTATGAGGCGACGTCGCTGCGCGACCTTACTGCAGCGATGGGGCTGACGGCGCCGAGCCTTTACAACGCCTTCGGCGACAAGGAGGAACTGTTCGCGCTCGCGCTCGAGCGCTATCTCGATAGCAACACGCGCGGCCGGCTGCGCCGTCTCGAGGAGACGCTTGCGCCCAAGCAGGCGATCGCGCGATTTTTCGCGGGAGATCGTCGAGCACTCGGTGAACGATCGACAGCGCAAAGGGTGTTTCTTGGTCAACTCGGCGCTCGAGATTGCGCCGCATCATGCGCAATGCCGCGCCGTCATCGCCAGGCAGTTCCAGGGCATCGAGGGATTCTTCGCGAGGTGCATTCTCGCGGCTCAAGCCGAAGGAACGGTCCCGCTCGAGGTCGACGCAGACGACGTCGCTAAGCTCCTTGTTAGGCGTGCTGCTCGGCGTGCGCGTGCTGGCGCGCACAAATCCGAGCCGTGGCGTGCTCGAGGGCATCGTGCGCCCTGCGCTCGCACTGCTCGACCCGCCGCACCACGGTCAAAAGAGAGGAAAGCGATGATCGACCTTTATTATTGGACGACCCCGAACGGCCACAAGATCACGATCTTCCTCGAAGAGGCACGGGCTTGCCCTATCGGATCGTGCCGGTCAATATCAGCAAGGGCGAGCAGTTTAAGCCGGAATTCCTAGCGATTTCGCCGAACAATCGCATGCCCGCGATCGTCGATCGATGCGCCGAAGGACGGTGGCTACCCGGTTTCGGTTTTCGAATCCGGCGCCATCCTCGTCTATCTCGCCGAGAAGACCGGCAAGTATCTGCCGACCGGACTTTCGCGAGCCGCAGTCGCGTCATGGAATGGCTGTTCTGGCAGATGGCCGGGCTCGGGCCGATGGCAGGCCAGAACCATCACTTCTCGCAATATGCGCCGGAAAAGATCCCCTACGCGATCGAGCGCTACGTCAAAGAGACGAACCGCCTATATGGCGTGCTCAACAAGCGACTCGCGGATCATGAATTCGTCGCCGGCCGACTATTCGATCGCCGATATGGCGGCCTATCCCTGGATCGTCCCTTATGAGCGGCAGGGCCAGAAGCTCGAAGATTTTCCGAATCTGAAGCGCTGGTTCGAAGCGATGCGCGACGCGGCCGGCGGTCAAGCGCGCCTACGCGCGGGCCAAGGAGATCAATACAACGCCGACGGTCAGCGAGGAATCGAAGAGGATCCTCTTCGGCCAGACAGCGGCCGTGGCCGCTCGCTGAGCCGACGTGCAAAACCGAATGACACTGCGTCTCTACGATCTCGCCGGCGCCGATCCGGATCGGCGTTTCAGCCCATATTGCTGGCGCACACGGCTCGCCCTGGCGCACAAGAGAGCTTACGGTCGAAACCGATCCCGTGGCGCTTTACCGAAAAGGCGGCGATCGCCCCGTCGGGCCAAGGCGTTCGTCCCGGTCCTGGTCGACGGCGATCGTTGGATCGCCGATTCCTGGACCATCGCGAACTATCTCGAAGACACCTATCCCGATCGCCCGTCTCTGTTGGCGGTACCGCCGCCGGCGAGACCTGACCCGCTTCTATTCGATCCTCGCCGACGCGTCTGGTCAGCGGCGATTTTTCCGTTCATCGCGCTCGATATCCTGCGGCATCGTCGCACGGACAAGGATCGCGACTATTTCCGCACCAGCCGCGAAAAGCGCGTCGGCATGACGCTGGAGGCATTCGTCGCCGACCGCGAGGCGAAGCTTCCCGCCTTTCGCGCCAGCCTCACGCCGCTGCGTCTCACGCTGAAGCGCAGCCGTTCTTCGGCGGCGACGAGCCGCTCTATGCCGACTATGCCGTGTTCGGCCCATTCCAATGGGCACGCTGCATCAGCCCGTTCGCGCTGCTGGACGAGGACGATCCGGTCAGGCTGTGGCGCGATCGCTTGCTCGATCGTTTCGACGGCGCTGGCGCGCAAGTCCGCCGGCCTATGACGTCTGAGTTCATCTCCATGCACTGAAATGAAGTGAGGTCATCATGTCCCTGAAAGAACAGCTCGCCGAATATCGCGCCGGCTGGTTCAAGCGCGTTCCGGCGGAACGGCAAGCCGATCATGGAGCGCCACATCGAGCAGCTTCGCAACGGTCTCGCGAAGACGGCCCTGAAGGCAGGCGATCGCGCGCCGTCGATCGTACTCGTGCAACGCCAAGGGCGAAACCGTCGACGTCGGTGCACTCTTGAGGAAAGGACCGGTCATCGTCACCTTCTATCGCGGCGGCTGGTGCCCGTACTGCAACCTTGAACTGCAGGCGTTCCAGCAGGTCCTGCCCGAGATCGAGGCAGCAGGCGCATCGCTGGTGGCGATCAGCCCCGAAAAGCCCGACGACACGCTGTCGACCGCGGAGAAAAACGCGCTCACCTTCGAAGTGCTGAGCGATGTCGGCCAGAAGGTCGGCCGCGCGTTCGGGCTGGTCTATGATTTCAGCGATGAGCTGAAATGCGCTTACAAGGAGTTCGGCCTGGACATTCCCGGCAAGAAATGCGCGCCGGTGAATGGGCGTTGCCGATTTCGGCCACCTACGTCATCGACCGCGACGGCTCCATCGTCTATGCCTATACGGATGCGGATTATCGCGATCGGCGGGAGAACCCCAAGTGTCCTAGCGGTGCTAATGCGAAATGCCGCCGCAGCGTAAGGCTGCTAGACGACTTCCAGCCACGGGCGCTTCGCTTCCGCTTATCGTGCGGACAATATGGGCCGTGATCCGTTGGATATACTATATGCCTCAGGCGCGTCATATGCGGTAAATCTTGCTGGAGACCGGTTCGAACTCTGGCACCCTGGCAGCCAGTTCAGCCGGGAGGTGCACACGGCCTTTCTGTCGGCTGGAACCGCAAAAAGTCTCCGGTCGCGGTTCGTTCCGATATTGCGGGAATTTCGGGCCATATTTAGAAGGCCAGATCCCAAATTGAGCATTGGCGGTTCGAATCTCGCCAGGGCAACGCGCGAGATGCTCGGTGCGGTTGGCGGCGCTGCCGTCAATTACGCCTTTGTCGAGCATTTTCAGGAGATGGCGCGAGGTCATTTCACCGTTCGCCGGCTCGAACGAGTCTACGGCAAGGCCGTTGTCCGGACCGAATATGAGCGCCTGGCGCAAAACCGCTGATGGCCAATAATCCGAAATGAGCTAATCGGCGTTCCGAGCTTCTTAGCGCCTCGCGCGCACTATCAAGCTGCTGCCGATGCATGCAGCAAGCCTCCGATTGCTAGCCGCGTGACGAGCTCGGTCAATTCATCTGTGAATGGCTCGTCGGTCGTGATGCTGAACGGCTCGTGCGCGAATAGCTCGCGATTCCGCACGAAAATGCTGCATTGGCCCATGAGCCAGATGGCCACGCATAGGGCGGCCCGTTTCTGTGTGTCAGGAGGTAGGAATCGGCGCACGATATCGACCGCAGTGGTCAGATAGGAGCCCGTATTCGTCGCCATGAACTTGAGAAAGATCTTGCTGGGATGGGCGCTCTCCCAGGCGAAAAGGCGAATGTAGCGGCTCATCTCGTCGCGAAATAGGAGCGGCCGCAATTGCTGGTACACGAAGCTTCGCAGAGCCTCTTCACGGGAAAGCGACTTGAGTTTCTCCGGCTCAGATCCCGCATGTTCTGTCAGCTTCTCGAGCGCAGTTTTGAGGACTTCGAGGTACAACCCGTCCTTGCCTTTGAAATGATAATTGATGGCTGCCTGATTGACCCGAGCTTTGACGACGATGTCCCGCACGCTCGCACCCTGGAAGCCTTTTTCCGCGAACAGATGGACGGCGGCCTTGATAATGGAACCGCGAGTGTTTTCGGCCGGACGGGACATGGGTTTCCAATTCAAACGACTGTTTGAACTTAATGTCATAACGTCCGCCAGAAGGCAAACAGCCTGGCGAAACGTCATCTTTTGGCCTCAAACGACTGTTTGAATTTCAAATGATCGTATGATATAGTCGTTTGAAAGCAAGGACTGGATATGCAGAAACTTCAATGCTTACGGATATTCGGGGATCTTCCATGCTGAAGCGAACATCGAGGTTTGTCTTGGAGGTGTTGCCGTACCTGCTATCCGCGCTGATTGCGGCGGTCGTTCTGCCCGGGTTCCTCTATTCACAGGCTCACGAAACTAAGGCCGCGGTCACGCCAAACGTCCCCGGTCTCGAAATGATCCACCGGGACCATGCCATGTTAGCGCCCGACATGCTTCGCGGCCAAAACGGCCGAAGGCAAGGTGGCATATCGCTAAGTAGGGGTCGATACCGGTGACGCGCCAACTAGTCACAAAACTGAGGAGTTCTGCCATGTCACGCCATTGGCGAACGGTTTCCAAGGCAATTCAAAAACTCGCAACCGGCCTGCATGAGGTCAAGAGCGAAGGAATGTTCCCTTACGAGACTTACTATGTCCTCGCAACCGATAAAGAGCTCGAGCAACTCTACGATTTGGCAACGACGAGCATTCACGTAGCGGACGACAATAAACTACGATCCGACAGAGGACATTTGCTCGAGCTGGCTTAGAGGCATGGGCGCACGTTCCAGCGCGGTGAGAAAGCGGTCGGCCCAGTGTTGGATGTCGTTGTGCGAGAGCACCCGAAACAGCGAGTCGTGCCGCTCGCGACGCTCGGCTAGTGGCATCGAGAGCGCCTGCCCGATGGCCGCTGCGACGCTGTCGGGATCGTAGGGATTAACCAGTAGCGCTGCTTTACATTCATGAGCCGCCCCAGCGAAACGCGATAGGACAAGCACACCCGGATCATCGGGATTCTGCGCGGCGACATATTCCTTTGCGACGAGGTTCATACCGTCACGCAGTGGGGTCACCAGCCCAACGCGCGCGGCGCGATAAAGTCCGGCAAGTGTCGTGTGGCTATAGGCACGGTTGATGTAGCGGATTGGCGTCCAGTCTGCCTCACCATAGGCGCCGTTGATGCGTCCCGCGGCCGATCCAATCACTTGCTCCATATCGGCATATTCCGGAATCTCGGTACGGCTCTTGGGCGCGATCTGCAGATAAGTCACTTTTCCCCGCCAGTCAGGTTGCGTCTGGAGGAACAACTCGAATGCCGAAAGCCGCTGCGGGATCCCTTTCGAGTAGTCCAGGCGATCGACCCCGATGATGAGCGCACGGCCAACCAGGCTGCTTATCACGCGCTTAACGAACGGCAATCGCACTGAACGCTGGGCAAGATGGGCGAAGGCCGCAGTCTCGACGCCGACCGGAAACACGTCGATCCGGACCCTCCGGTCGCCGATGATGAAGTTGAAATCGTGGCTGTGCAGGCCGCATTCCCGCGTGAGATAACGGCTGAAATTGAAGGCATCATCGCCAGTCTGGAAGCCGACTAGATCGTAATCGCAAAGCGACGGAATGAGACGCTCGTGGTGAGGCAACGCAGTCAGTATTTCCGGCGGTGGGCATGGGACGTGAAGGAAAAAGCCGATCCGATTCTTATGCCCACGCTCGCGCAGCGCCTTGGCAAGCGGCATCAGGTGATAATCATGCACCCAGACGACGTCATCCGGCCCGAGCACCTCGTGCAATTGGCGCGCGAAATGATCATTGACACGCAGATAGCCGCTCAGATCCCGGCGCGAGAACTCGGCGAGATCGATGCGGTAGTGCAGGATCGGCCATAGCACCCGATTCGTGAAGCCATTGTAGTATTCCTGGTGATCCTCTTTGGAGAGATCGAACGTGATGTAGGTAATCTTGTCGTGCACAACCCGCTGCGTAGCGATCTTGGTGTGCGCGGCAACCTTTCCGCTCCAACCCAACCAAATGCCAGTTTTGTGCTTCAGTGCCGCCCTGACGGCGACTTCAAGCCCGCCGGCGCGCGCCCTTGCATTTTGCTCGGGAATGCCAACTCTATTCGAGACTATGACAAGCTGTCCCAATAGCGGTCCTCTCTGCGACACTGACCGGCCTTCATAAAGTGGTCGACTTGTAATGTTAGTTGAGAGTTTGTGCTGACGCCACCGTGGGCACGCCGACCGTTAAGCGGCTACGCAATTACCTTTTTTGGTTCCTATTGCCGGCGTTCCAAAGTCATCCTAAGTCCGTATCGTGGTCGCAGTGTGATTAGGCCTTGAGGTTCGACGGGATGGCCAGGCTTTAGGTGCAGCCGATAGCGCTGGGCGATCATGGCTAGGATGAGCATTGCCTCCGTCATCGCAAATGCCGCACCGATGCAAATGCGTTGACCGGCCCCAAACGGAATATAGGCGAAGCGCGGGCGCGCGAGAACGCGCTCGGGCGAAAATCGCTCCGGATCGAAGCGATCAGGGTGTTCCCAAAGCGAGGGCTTGCGGTGCAGCAGCCACGGAACGATCAGAACCAGGGCGCCGGCTGGAATACGATGACCAAGAACATGGTCGGTGACGATCGGCTCGCGCGCCATGGTGTGCGCTGGCGGGTAGAGACGCATTAATTCCTCGATCACCATGCGCGTGTAGCGGAGGCTGGCGAGATCGTCATAGCGTGGGACGCGTCCCCCGAGCACTATTCTCAATTCGTCATGCAACTTGGCTTCCGCTGCAGGATGGAGCGAGAGTAGGTACCATGTCCAGGCGAGTGCCTGGGCTGTGGTCTCGTGCCCCGCCATGAAGATCGTGACCACCTGATCGCGAACTTCTTTCGCCGTCATGCCACCGCCAGTCTCGCTATCGCGCGCTGCGATCAGCCGGGCCAGCAGATCCCTTGGCTCGGTGTTCGGTTCACGACCTCGCGTGCTGAGCAAACGATCAACTGACTTGTCGAACTCGTCGAAAGCTCCAATAGCCCGTCGGAACGATAGCAGCCGCGTGAGCCACACCGGGAACCGTAGCAGATCGAGGAGGCTGGGCCGTACGCTCGCCTGATATTGCCCGACGCCGCGTTCGACAACATCGACAATCTCATCTGAATCGGAGGAGAACATCGCGCGCGAGATAATGTGCAGCGTCGTGTGCATCATCGCTGCCGCAACATCGATCTCACTGAAGTCGGCCAGGGCATCCCACTGCTCGAGCAGACCCGCTGTTACCTCGGTTATGATCGGCGCATAGCCGATGATGCTGCGATGGTCGAAGGCGGGCGCCATGATGCGCCGATGCCGGCGCCAGGTTTCTCCCTCGCTGGTCAAGAGGCCGCGGCCGAGTCCGGGTTCAAGGAGCCTGAATCGCGAACGTCAACCGCTTGGTCAAGACCGCTCGCATCAAGTGCGGCAGGAGGATGGGACCGGGTGACAGCGAGGTGGCGTTGTACATGGAGATCAGCCCGCACACCGGAATGCGGGCGAACGGATTGAGTAGCGGGAACACGGCCTCGAATAGCCGAGCGGGATCGACCCGCCGACCCAAATGCCTTTGGATTTGGAAGCCGCGATCTTATCGCGGACCCGCTCGCCGATGACTTCTCGCTCGAACTGCGCGAAGGACAAGAGCACGTTAAGCGCCAGTCGCCCCATGCAGTGGCGGTGTTGAATTACTGGGTGACGCTCACGAAGGAGACCGATGGTGGTCAAAAAGCTCGACCAGCTTGGCGAAGTCCGACAGCGATCGGGTCAGGCGATCGACCTTGTAGGCCACACCGAGTCGATCTTGCCGGCGCGGATCTCGACCAGAGCCGCTGCAGCGCAGGGCGGTCGAGTGAGGCCGCAGAGTACGCCCCGTCGTCATAACGCTCGGGGATGGCGCCCCCAGCCCTCCTCCGCCTGGCTCTTGACGTAGGCCTCGCAGGCTTCGCGTTGTGCGTCCAAGGTGTTGAACTCCAGGTCAAGGTTATGATCGGTGGATTTCCGGGTGTAGATTGCGCAGCAGAGGAGCTTCTTGGCGGGCTTAACGGCCGTGTCTCCGGCCACGATCCTGCTGTGGCAGTCGATCAGGATAGGCAAACCATGTGCCCGAATGTTTTAATGCTTCGGGCGATATCCCTAATTTGCCTTGTGCTGTGCTGCCGGGATTTTTTCGGGTCGGGGTTCAGCAGGCTCAACGCCACGTATATAATGGTGAGGCTGCCGAGGGCGATAATTTCCGCCATTCTTCGCTCCTACTGTGAAAGCCGCGGAACTGCCCGCGGTTCAGGAGCGAATGATTAGAGTAGGGGGTGGTCTCGCGAGCCGGTTAGCGAGACCTACTTTTTCTGCTGACTTTCTTTCGAGCGCGTGTCAGCCGATGCTTCAGACCCGGAAATCGGTGCCGAAGCAGAAATTACTCTCTTTCCGACGGCGTCGCCGCCCTCCGGCCTCTCTCAGCCGTGCCGCTCTGCCTGAAGTAAATGCGCGTCTCGTCGATCTCATCAATAATTCCGTCCCCTTGATGCTTGCGGAAATCCATCAACAGCTGAGCGACGGAGATTTTCGGGTTTTGCAGAACGACATCAGAAATAATCTTCTCTAGACCATTGGACTTTGGGGCAAATCCGCCTAATTGGGCCTGCTGCCGACTGAAGCGTTGTTTCGCCCTCTCGGCATCCTGCAGCGCTTCTTCAAATATTTTTTGGCTTCGGATCGCAACTCGTCTTGCGGTTTCAGAGTTGATCGTCTCGACAGCAGTTTCAAGTAAGGCACGGTCGGCCATACGCCGGTCCATGAGATTTTTTTGACGCGACCAGAACTCTCTGTTTCTCTGGTTGAATTCATCAAGCGCTGGGTTTACTGGAGCCACGGTCTAGTTTCCTGTGCGAATGTTTCATTTGAAGCTAAAGGAAAAAGTTCATGAGAGTTAGAGAAAAGTCGAACATCACCATCAATTGATAAGTGGCAATGCCCATTGCGGGATATTGGCGGAGCAGGGCAATATGGGCGAGGGTCGGCGCCTTGGTGGCCACGATAATTGGAACGATGCGACGAGTATGGCTGCCGGCATGGAAATTTTTCAAATCCAACGCATAGTCCATGACTTGGTCACGTGCCGCAGCGGTAAATTCATTCTCGCCAACCTTAAATTCAAGCAGAAAAACGATGCCGGCGAGGATAACGACTACGTCAACGCGTTTCCCCATGCGCGGAATAGAAAACTCGAACGCAACAGTTCCCTCTTTAAACGCCGCGAGTTCGCGTTGGAGGATCGCGATCTGTTGCACCCAGGCATAGCGCTGCAACGCTGCGACGTCTTGGGCGTGTTGGGCTAATTGCCCGACGATGGCATCGGGGTCATCCAACAAGAACGTCGAAAGGGGGGCAGCGTAATAGGCTGGTTGCATTCTAAAAGTTCGATCCAAATTTGCCGACAATATAAAGTGCGGGCAGGGATCAACCTGGGCGACGAGGCATTACCCCTCGAGCAATTAAAGCACTCTCGAATTACTATATAGTAAAGCATGGATGTGGCTGACTTTTCGGATTAGCCTAGTGACTACGGAATGGTCTCAGCTGATTTTCATAATGGATTTGGCGCGCAGGAGGAGCGGCTGACGATGGCGACGTTTCGCATTGACGTCGACGCCACACATTCGGTTTCGGCGATGCTATTAAAACCACGCGACGCGAAGGCCTGTTTGGTCATGGCCCATGGTGCCGGCGCCGGCATGAGCCACCCCTTCATGGACGCGGTTGCCCGTGGTCTCGCGGCGCGGCGGATCGCGACATTGCGCTATCAATTTCCCTACATGGAGCAAGGCACCAAGCGGCCCGACCGTGCGCCGCTCGCGCAAGCAACAGTGCGTGCCGCGGTCGCCGAAGCGAACAAACGCTTCCCCGAATTGCCGCTATTCGCCGGCGGCAAATCGTTCGGCGGCCGTATGACCTCGCAAGCCCAAGCGCAAGCGCCCTTGGACGTAGTCCGCGGGTTGGTGTTTTTTGGCTTCCCGCTACACGCAGCCGGCAAACCATCCGACCAGCGGGCCGCCCACCTGTTTCAGGTCGCGGTGCCGATGCTATTCCTGCAAGGCAGCAAGGATAAGTTGGCCGAGCTGACTTTGCTCGAGCCATTGCTCCATACGCTCGGACCAAGGGCCTCGCTTCACATAGCTGTCGATGCTGATCATTCCTTTCACGTCCCCGCTCGTTCGGGCCGCCGCGACGATGATGTCATGGCTGAAATCTTCGATGCGACTGCGGCATGGGTGGACAAGCTGATCGGCCCGTGACGCTGCGAGCAGGCCTAGTTTGGAGCATCTTCGATGATGCTAAGATGGCATCGAACGCCCCTCACTGCGGAGAATCATGTAAGGTCTCTCAACCTAAGAGAGTGGGGCGGTAGGGGTCTCGACGTGGCCAAGAACATCCTCATCTTTTCAGACGGGACTGGCATGGCGGGCGGGATCACGTTCGACGAGGACCGCACCAATATCGTACAAGCTCTACCGCGCCACACGCTGCGGCCCAGATAGTTGCGTACATCCCGATCGACAGGTCGCCTTTTACGACCCAGGATTAGGATCTCCCGCCGATGGCGGATTTATTTTCGGCAAAGCCGGGCGATGGGCATACAATCTTGCCGCGCAAGCAACCGGACTGGGGATAACGGCCAATATCATTGATTGTTACGCGGCCCTGATTCGCCTCTATCGAGACGGGGACCGAATATTTTTGTTCGGATTTAGCCGCGGGGCCTACACTGTTCGATGTTTGGGCGCTGTTATCGCTTTGTGCGGGATTCCGCGCCATCTGTCTGGCGGCCGGCCGCTGTCGCTCGATGTCGCAGGTTCGCGCGATCTGCAACTGATGCGGTCACTAACGTCTATCAGTTTTGCTCCTCAAAGCCCCGCAAGACGCCGGGCTCATATCGCAACTTCATGCTCGACACTCGCGCCGCAATCGCCGCTAGGTTCCGGCAAGAGCACGGGTCGGCCGATCCTGCCGATCCTCAAAAGCAAGCGTATATCCCTATTTCATCGGGGTTTTCGACACTGTCGCGGCTCTCGGCCGGCTAGGTGCTGTAGTCGGACTGATGCTTGCCCTGGGCGGCGTGTTGGCCGGAATCAGTTATTGGATTTCATTACTCGCCGGACTTGCTGACGCTCGAGGCTTCGGCTGGCTGGCTTATTGCACGTTCGCGAATATTGCCGTGTTGCTATTTGGGAGCAGCCATTAGCGTCGGCGTGATCTCCTATGTCTTCAACTACTTGAAGTTAGACTTTCGTGTTCCCGGCTATGGGTTACTAAAACGGCTTGCCACTATACACCTCGCGCCACACCAAGCATACGTTTGCCGACTATACCCTCAACGTCAACGTAACCTACGCGAAGCACGCTATCTCGATCGACGAGAACCGCAAGGACTTCAAACGGGTTATTTGGGTGCCTGATGAGACCAAAATTGACACCCGCGATGCCGAAAGAAATCTTTACTTCGAGCAGGTGTGGTTTCCTGGTGTCCACGCTGACATCGGCGGAGGCTATTCAGAAAACGAAGCCAGGCTGTCAGATGTGACATTGGGATGGATGCTGGCGGCAGCATCCATCATTCCCAACGGCATTCATTACGACGAACCGGTTCTTAGACGTTACGGGGACCCAACAGGGCCGCAACACGACGAGTGCAAGGCCGGCCATTGGCAATCTGCTGTTCGGCCGCTGCCAACCGACAAGAATGATCATCTCAGCCGAGCGACAATGCATCATTCAGTCTATGCACGGTTCGCGGCCAGCTCCGTGCTTCTCTATGATCGTCTCGGCCCTTATCGGCCGACAAATCTCGCGTGCCATGTGGATTTTCAGCACTATTACGATGCCAAAAGGAAGCCGCCAGTCGAACCGCAATTTGTTGCCGACAACATAGAATTAAAGTGGGAACATAAGCGGCAAGCTACTGCCGCCGCTGCCGGTGAACATGGAACATAGACTCGCATAATGCCCACTACGGAATATCCGGCATGGGGTGGCTCCAGGCTGCGGCACTCTGGAGGAAACTTAGTTTGAAAGTGTAATTTCCTAGCGCGTCGGTATGGTCGGTATACCGCCAGGAGCGGACATTCGGTTGCAGCGCGATAAAAGCGACCGAAGTGCAGTACGGCAAATTGAGCCGCTATTCGATGGCCTCGTTGGCGAGTGAGAAAATATGTGGAGAGAGCCAATCCGCACTATTTCGGAAGGACCGGGTTGGATTCTAGGGCCTGAAGCCAGTTCGTATCCAACACTCGCCTTGCCACTTCTTGATCTATGTGCGGAGTGATTTCCTTCTCGAATGCACGCACCAGTGTTCGGTATTCATACGAGCAGTGTGGTGACCGTGTTGGCGGTAGATAATTCTCCAGATCGGCAAATCCCGCATGGTCGGCACCGAGGGCGAGACATATCAGATTGTAGAACCGCTCTTGCGGCAGGCCATGATCGCTCGCAAATGCGCTCAGCCGCGTCGGCACCACTGGGTTCTTTTTGTAGTCTCCTAGGTAAGCCCTCCAGGACCAGGCTGCGCCTCCGATTAGCCGGTGCGCTTGCCCCTCGCCAAATTGCAGCATGATGTACGTTGCAAAATTGTCAGCGGCGTCTTCCTGATGGCCAAACATTGGCACATCGAGAATGTCGAATATCGCGTGTCCTACCTCATGCAAAGTGGCGAAGAAAAACTGTCCGACTGCTGCATCAGCTGGCGTGAGCCCGTCGGGATTATCCTCGTTTGGCAGAGATCCGAGTATGTGCTTCAAAAGCTCGTAACACACCGTCACCGTGGGCTTGAAAGTTTCCCGTCGATACCAGGCGTTTATGGCCTTGCACTCTGCTGTCTTGATCGTCAGCGCTTCCGGCGAGCGGAAGGGCCTCAATATCTCTTGGATACTCTCCAGGGCATGACGCTCCCGCAAGAGATCGTATAAGTCCTGAAAAGCGGAATTTTCAGGTGGCTCATAAATGATGGATACCCAACTTGGGTGATCAATTTCCGCCGACGAGACATTCGACTGGGCGAGTCCCCGATCGGGGCCGATCACGGCAACAAAGACGAGCGCGCCCGCCAAGATTGCTTTCCATCCGAAGCTGCACATGAGACCACCTCGATTGCCATGGGCATTCACACAGCGGCTGCTGCGGCGTGATGCTCAAGCTCAGGATGCGCCGCCTCGGAAGCCGGTTCCGGCGATCGAGCCGGCGCTTTGATCCGAAACCACGCCACATAGAGCGCCGGGAGGAACAACAGCGTCAGCACGGTGCCAACGATGATGCCGCCCATCATGGCGAACGCCATTGGGCCCCAGAAAATCTCCCGTGCAATCGGAATAAGCGCCAGACTGGCCGCAGCGGCGGTCAGCATGATCGGGCGCATACGATGTTCCGTTGCTTCCACCACGGCCTCCCATATCGGACGGCCGGCCTCTTTCAGGTGCTCGATCTGGACAATCAAGATGACCGAGTTGCGGATCAGGATGCCGATCAATGCCAGAACGCCAAGGATCGCAACGAACCCGAGAGGCGCCCCGCTCGGCAGCAAAGCCAACACCACGCCGATCAGGGCGAGCGGCGCGACTGCGAACACCAGAAACAGCCGAGCAAAACTTTGCAGCTGAATCATCAGGATCGTGGCCATGATGAAGAGCATCAGCGGAACGACGGCTACAATCGGGGCTTGGCTTTTGGCGCTCTCCTCGACAGCGCCGCCGATGGCCACCGCGTAGCCGGCCGGCAGCCCCTTTGCGAACTCCGCCACCTGTGGAGCGAGTTGGTCGACGACGGTTTTCGGCTGCGCAGTGTCGAGGATGCTTGCTTTCAGCGTGATCGTGGGGATGCGCGACCGCCGCCAGATTGTCGGCTGCTCCATTTCGTAGTGGAGGGTGGCGACGGCGCCGAGCGGCACCGACTGCCCGCCGAGGCCGATCAACTGCAAGTCGCGCAGCGTATCGATCGACGCGCGCTCGGGTGCCGTGGCGCGCCCCACCACATTCACCAGGTAGATACTGTCGCGAACCTGGGTGATCGACGTGCCGTCAAGCACGCCGTTCAGGGTCGTCGCAATGTCTTCCGAGGTGATGCCAAGTTGACGAGCTTTATCCTGCAGCACGTCGACCTTGACGACGCGCGCCGGCTCCATCCAGTCGAACACCACGTTGTCGAGGTGCGGATTGGTGCGCACGATGGCAGCCAGGCGCTGCGAAAGTTCACGGACTTTGGCGATGTCGGGTCCGCTGAGCCGATACTGCACGGGCCGCCCGACCGGAGGTCCGACTTCGAGCAATTTGACCAACGTGTCGGTGCCGGGAAAGGTCTTTTTCAGATAGGCCTCGAATTGCGCCTTGAGGCGATCGCGCACCTTGACGCCGCCCTTGGTCACCACGACCATCTGACCAAACCAGGTGTTGGCGGTCTGCACATCGAATGACAGAACAAAGCGCGGAGCGCCGGTTCCGACGTAGCTTGACCAATGGTCGACGCCGTCATTGCCCTGGAGCTGCTCATGCTCGAAGCGAGCCATTTGCGCGTTCGTGTCGGCAATCGAGGCGTTCTGAGGCAGGTTCCAGTCGATGATAAGCTCGTCGCGGTCCGACGACGGAAAGAACTGCTGCGGCACGAATTGCATGCCGACCAGCGCGAGGAGAAAAGCTCCGCCCGTCACGCCAATGGTGGTCCAGCGATGCTGCATGCACAGGACAAGGAGACGAGAGAACCGCCGCGCAGATTTTCCCTTCGTCTCGTGATGCGCTTTCATCTTGGCCGGCAGGATCGTAACTCCGAGCAGCGGCGTGAACAGGACGGCGACGATCCACGATACGACCAAGGACACGGCAATCACGACGAACAGAGTGAAAGTGAATTCGCCGGCGTTGCTGCTGTTGAGGCCAATCGGAATGAATCCGGCGACGGTAACCAGCGTACCCGTCAGCATCGGAAAGGCGGTAGACGTGTAGACGTAGGTCGCCGCCTTCGTTAAGGCATCGCCAACTTCCAGCCGCGCCACCATCATTTCGACAGCGATCATGGCATCATCGACCAGAAGCCCGAGCGCGATGATCAAAGCGCCGAGCGAAATACGCTGCAGCGAAATTCCGGCATAGGCCATCACGACAAAAGTTATGGCGAGAACCAGCGGAATGGCGATCGCGACAACGAGCCCGGCACGAAGCCCAAGACTGAAGAAGCTGATGGCGAGAACGATGGCCACAGCTTCGAACAGCGCTTCCGTGAACCCCGATACCGCGTGCTCGACGACTAACGGCTGATCCGCGACCAAATGGACGCCCACGCCGATCGGCAGATCGGCGATGATTTCCGACATTTCCTGCTTTAGCGCATCGCCAAACTTCAGGAGATTGGCGCCGCTTTTCATGCCGATGGCGAGAGCGATGGCGGGCTGGCCGTTGAAACGAAACAGCGTCGCCGCCGGATCGGCGTAGCCGCGCGTGATGGTTGCCACATCGGTCAATGGAAAGAACCGATCATTGACCCGCAAATTGATGGCCTTCAGGCTTGCTTCGGACGCAAACTGGCCGTTGACCCGCACGCTGATGCGCTCCGGCCCGGCTTCGAATACGCCGGATGGCGCGACGGCGTTTTGCCCCTGCAAGGATGCAATGATGGAGCGGGTGTCGAGCCCAAGTGCGGCGATTTTCCGGGTCGAAAATTCCAGGTAAATCACTTCGTCCTGTGCGCCCAGAATGTCGACTTTACCGACATCCGGCACGGTCAATATTTTTCCGCGAATGTCCTCGACTCGATCGCGCAGCTGGCGTTGGCTCAAACCGTCGCTGGTGAAAGCGTAGATGTTGCCGAACACGTCCCCGAAGCGATCATTGAAAAACGGTCCGATGACGCCTTGGGGAAAATCGCCCTTGATGTCGGCCACCATGTTGCGCACGCGAACCCAGGTCGGGGTGACATCGCTGGCCTTGGTGCTGTCGCGCAGATAGACGAAGACCGTCGTTTGCCCGGCAACGGTTACGCTTTTGGTGTAATCGAGCGATTCCAGCTCTTCGAGCTTCTTCTCGATGCGCTCGGTGACTTGGCGCGTAATTTCCTCGGCGGATGCGCCCGGCCATTGCGCCTGGATCACCATGGTCTTGATGGTGAAGTCGGGATCCTCTTGCCGTCCCAGGTGCAGGTACGAGAACAGGCCGGCCGCCATGAAGGCGATCATGAAATACCAGACAAGCGAACGATGTCCGAGTGCCCAGTCGGAAAGGTTGAATGACTTCATGGCGTCGCGTCCTCTTGGATTTTGACTTGCTGCCCCTGTGTGAGGCTATGGATTCCGGCGGTGACGATGCGCGTTCCGGCGTCGAGACCGCCGGTCACTTGGATGCCGGTTGCGTCCCGAGAAAGATCGACCCTGCGCAGCGAGACCGTGCTGGCGGGAAGGTCGACGACCCAAAGGAAGCTCTCAGCGTCCTTGGTCAGCACGGCGGAGGTGGGCACGTGCAGAGCCGAGCGCTCGCTGCTCAGCTTCGCGGTGACGGTGGCTCCCAGCCGGAAGCTCGGAGGCGGATCGTTCAAGGCAATTCGAACGCGCCGCGTGCGCGTCACAGGATCAGCCTGCGGTGCAATCTCGCGAATTGCCCCCTCGACCTCGACGCCGGGGAGGAGCTGCAAGCTGACGATGAATGGCAAGCCGACAGTCAGTGGAACCGGGAAGTCCGGCCCGATATCAACAACAGCCTCTCTGATGTCGGGACGCGCGACTGTGACGACGCTCTGGCCAGGCGACACGACTTGTCCGACGTCGGCGCCCACGGCTGTAACGACACCGGCGAAGTCGGATTTCAGCTGCGCATAGCTGAGTTGCTCCAGCGCCTTGGTCAGGTTCGCCTGCGCACGAGCGACGGATGCTTCGGCGCCGGCCCGGGCCTGCACCGCGTTGTCCAGCGTCGCTTTTGTCGTCGCATCGGTCGTAATCAGCGTCCGTTGCCGCTCTTCCGTTGCGCTGGTATTCGCAAGTTGCGCTTGGCTTTTTGCCAGTTCCGCTTTGGCTGACCGCACCGCAAATTCGAGCGCGGTGGAATCGATTGCAGCAATAACGTCGCCTTGGCCGACCAGATCTCCGACGTTTACGGGACGCGCGATGAGGCGCCCCAACAGGCGGAAGCTAAGATCGGTCTTGTAGCGAGGTTCGACAGTGCCCACCGCGACCGTGCTGTTTGACCGCATCGGTTCGACAACAGTCGAGAGCACGGGTCGAACAGGCTCCGGCGCCTTTGCCTCCGGTTTGCATCCCGAGACCACAAGGGTCAGTGCGAGGATGCTCGAGATCAGGATTAGGCGCGTCATGATGGACTCCCGTCGAAGGTCACGAGCTGGCCAGGGCTGAGCAGTTTGCCGCCGTCGACAACGACACGCTCTCCGGGCTCAAGCCCTTGTTTGACGATCACGGCACCGGCTTCGTAACCCTCTATGGTCACCGGCCTCAGTGATACCGTTTTGGTCTGCGGGCCTACGATCCAGACCGCGGGCTTCGGCCCAAGCGCCATCAAGGCGGTCCATGGGACCGATATCTGCGCGCCTGGCTGCCGGTTGGCTGTGCCCGCTACGGCGCTTCCCAGCGTCATCGTTGCCGGCGGATTTTGGATCGCGATCTTGACGCGAACCGTCGCACTCTTCGCATCGATGGCCGGCGACACCTCCCGCACGTAGCCGTTGGCGGTGACACTCGGGTCAGAGAGGAGCGCAAGGGAGACGTGGTTGGCGTCGTAATCACCAAAGAAAATCGATTCGTACACATCGAAGACAGCGTCGCGATCGCCATCCTGCGCCAGGGTGAATACCGGCTGAGCCGCTTGCACCACTTGGCCGGCCTCAAGGCTTCGCGCGGTGATCACGCCCGACGCCCCGGCGCGCAATTCGGTATAGCTAAGCGCGTCTTTCGCCGTGCCCAACTGCGCCTTCGCCGCTTCAAGCGAAGCTTCTGCGTTGCGCAACCCCTCCTGCGCGTTGTCAAACGCCACTCGGGTGGTGAAGCCCTCGGCGATCAGAAGTCTTTTGCCGCTCGAACGTCGCGCTTGCCACGCGCAATTGGGCTTCGGCGGCCGCCTCCGCCGCAGTCGCTGCATCGACATCGGCCTGCTGCTCGGCCGGATCGAGCCGAGCCAGCACGTCACCGGCCTCGACGTGGGCGCCGACATCGGCGAACCGTGCGACAACGCGGCCGCTGACCCGAAAGGAGAGGTCGGCCCGGAAACGGGCTTGGACCTCGCCGGTCAGGGTCGCAGCACGTTGTCGATCGAGCGGCTGGACCAGCTCGGTGCGCACGAACAAGGCACGATTCGGAGCAGCCGAGCGATCATTGCAGGCGCTCAGCGCCGCCGCCACAAGCGCGACTCCGAAGGCGGGGCCTGCCTTTTGGCCAACCCCAATGCACCAATAAAATCGCTGTCTCATGGCTCATCCCTTGAAATAAACTATACAGTGTAGTATATTTTAATTGCCATGCTGCCAATAAGGTGTCAAGAACAGTTTGGGCAGCGCGACTAACACTTTCGAATAACGCGGCCCAACAAAAGGATCGATCTATGGCCAAGAGTGCAAAAGCAAAACGAGCCGCCCGCCCCGGCAGGCCGCCCAAGGACCTTGCCGGCGATGTCGAGGGGCGCATCCTCGATGCCGCCGAGCGGGTCTTTCTTGAAAGAGGTTTCCAGAGCGCGAGCATCGACGAGATCGCAGCCAGGGCTCCTGCGAGCAAACCAACGATTTATGGGCATTTTGCCGGCAAGGAGGCGCTGTTCGCCGCTGTTGTCGCGCGTATCATCGACGGATTGACGAATTTGGATCGCTATGCGCCCGAGGGACGCACGGTGCAGGACAAGCTCACAAGCTTGGGTATCGCGTTGGTCGAAAGAACAGTCGCCGAGTCGGTCGGCGTGTTCCGTGCAACGATCGCCGAATCGCAAAGATTTCCGGATCTGAGCCGCCGCGTGCACGAGGCAGCGCGAAATCAAGGGGCCGACGCTGTCTCCCACCTCTTAAATAATGCCACCCAGATGCTTTCGCGCGCACCCAGCGGCCCCTTGGGTGGCAAAAGAAGTCTCGCGACGGCTCAGATCTTCATGGACCTCATCCTGCTGCCCATGCTGATGCGATCCCTGATGGGTGATGAAGCGAAGGTTTTGCGCAAAGAGCTACCGTCCTTCATGCGCGAGCGCGTCGGCTTTTTTCTGGCAGCCTGTGAGGCCGGTTGGAAGCAGTAGGATAGAAGCTTCAGCGAGCGCAGCAGCAGGTTTCGACGCTCATCAGCGCCATTGAGCCGTTTGCAATTCGCGCCGACAGGCTTCACTGAAATCTCGCAGCGGGTCCATTTCCTTTATCAGGTCGGCCAAATCCGCGAACGTCCTGTTGGGTGCGAGATAGGTCTCGATGATCAGGTGACCAGCCTTCTCAGCCGCTTCAATAACGCCATCGCTCGACATCACTTTCATTCGTGCAATGAGCGCGTACATGCCGACCAGATTGGAAGCCTCGGATTTGTCATTGACGAGGGCGTCGGCATACAGCTTCGATGCCTCTTCAATGAATGCCTTATAGAGCTTCGCACGTCGTGAGCTGGCCCGCGATTTGTTGCGTACGCGGTCTTGCCGGCGCTGGGTTACCCAATTCGACAGTATCGTTGCGATGCTGCCGCAAGCCGATCCGCAAAACGCGACGACGGGGATATAGATTGGATCGAACATTTGTTTTTGCCTTGCACTGAGCCGACGTCTTGCGAGGTCGAGGCCTTATAGCGGCGAAAGATATACACTGCATCGTATAGTTTAGGCAACCCCAACCTTCGGCTAAGTTGACAGGCCTAATATCGACACTATACGGTGTAGTTTATTAAAGAGCGGCCTATGAGGCCCTTTGATGCGGAGAACGTGCCATGAATGTTCACATCAAGTCCGATGTCGCCGCCACGAAGCACAGAGGACCCATTCCCTTCGACTGTATTGCCCTCGTCCTGCAGGGGGGCGGAGCGCTCGGTGCCTATCAGGCCGGAGTCTACGAGGCGCTGGCGGAGGCCGATATCCAGCCGAATTGGGTCGCCGGCGTGTCGATTGGTGCGATCAATGCGGCCATCATCGCCGGCAATCCTCCGAATGAGCGGATCGAAAAATTACGCGAATTCTGGCGGCAAGTGACCAGCGATAGGCTCTGGTCCTGGTTCGGCGATGCACCGTCGCAATTTATGAGGGGTCAAACTGGCCGCAACTTACTCAATCAGCTCAACGCCAATCTCGTACTGGCAGGCGGCGCAAATGGTTTTTTCAGCGCGCGAACACCGATGCAATGGCTGCAACCGGACGGGACAATCGAAGCGACCAGCTTTTACGACACCCGTGAGCTGAAAAGCACATTGCAGGAACTTGTCGATTTCGACCGCCTGAACGCCGGCACGACGCGACTGAGCGTCGGCGCCGTCAACGTCCGCAGCGGCAATAGCGTCTATTTCGATACGACGACGCACGAGATCATGCCCGAACACATCATGGCGAGCGGGGCACTGCCTCCCGGCTTTCCGGCCATCGAGATCGAGGGCGAGCACTACTGGGATGGCGGCCTCGTGTCCAATACGCCGCTGCAATGGATGGCCGACAGCGTGCCGCGCAGCGACACCTTGGCTTTCCAGGTCGATCTGTGGAGCGCCCGCGGTGAGTTCCCGCGCAACATGCTGGAAGTGATGACCCGGGAAAAGGAGATCCGCTATTCCAGCCGTACCCGCGCCGGGACGGACGAGTTCAGGCACATTCAAAGACTGCGGCGCGCGGCTGCCGGTCTGCTTGAGAAGCTGCCGGACGATCTGAGGAATACGCCGGACGCACAGCTGCTCAGCACCGCCGCGGACCGTAAGGTCTATAACGTCATTCAGCTGATATACCGCGCCAGGGACTACGAGGGTCACTCCAAGGATTACGAGTTCTCGCGGCTCAGCATGGAAGAGCATTGGCGCGCCGGCTACCACGATGCTCGCCGCACATTGCGCCACTCCGACGTTCTCAAGCGCCCCGACAACGACGAAGGTTTCTTTACGTTCGATCTTGCCGTCGACGGGCGCGAATAGCGCATCGGGGACCGGCAAGGGCGTGATCAGAGAATTCTGATCGAAAGAGGAACTGAAAGAGATGACTGCAACCCATTTGCCTGGTGCGGATGATCGTGCCCTGTTGCGTGGACTAAACCGCCGTATTAACGACGATTTGGCTTCTGCCATCGACCTTGTCGCAGCCGGGGCTGTGCTTGCGGACAACCCAGAAGTCAAGGCCGCGCTGAGCAGTGTGGTCGAGCTGCTCCGCGGCTATACGGACGTTCACCGCGCCTTGATGCTACCGGCCTGCCGTGTGCTCGTAGATGCGGCGGAGTATCTTCGCGAACTCGGCCACGCTATCAGCCGATCCTGGTTAGGTCGCATGAATATTCATCTCGTATTTGCAGCCGATACTCTGCCCCTCGAAGCAGACCGGTGCTGGCGGTTGGGTTTGGCTGTCAATGAGCTGGTAGTGAATTCAGCGCGAGATGCGTCGTTCGATAGTCAACATCGAGAAATCAGGATCGAGCTAAGACGATCAGGAAGATTGGCGAACTGCGCGGTCTCTGACCATCAATCATGTTCGGGAGGCGTGCGGCAGGAACAAGGCCTCGGATTGGTCCGCGATCTGAGCAAGAGCCTGGGCGGTCGGATCGAACGGCGCTCCGAGCCAGATAACAGATCGTTCCTCCTGCTCTTCGCCTTAACGGAACGCGAACAACGGGCAAACGCGACTGTCGTGAAGCGCGAGCGTAGAGCGGCTCGTCGCCGCAGGACTGCACGGCCGGCGGCTCGGCTGACCATGCCAGCGCGCGAGCCGGAGACTCGGCCACGTCATTTCGTGGCGGCAAGCATCAGTTCGCCCACGGATAAGCACAAGTTCGTGCAAACAAGGAGAGAACAAATGCGGATGTTGACCGGCAAGACAGCAGTGGTGACTGGCTCGACCAGCGGTATCGGGCTCGCTTATGCGCGCGCCTTTGCCAGCGCCGGCGCCAACGTCGTGCTCAACGGCATGGGCCCGCCCGCGGCCATCGAGACCGAGCGCGCGGCGATCGAATCGGACTTCCAGGTGAAGGCGATCCATTCGGCGGCGGACATGACCAAGCCTGCCGAGATCGCCGACATGATCACGCTTGGCGAGAGGTCGTTCGGCAGCGTCGACATCCTGGTCAACAATGCGGGCATCCAGCACGTCGCGCCGATCGAGGACTTTCCCGTCGACGCATGGAACGCGATCATCGCGATCAACCTGTCGTCCGCGTTCCACGCGATCCGCGCCGCCGTGCCGGGCATGAAGAAGCGGCGGTGGGGCCGCATCATCAATACCGCATCGGCGCATTCGCTGGTGGCTTCGCCCTTCAAGTCTGCCTACGTCTCGGCCAAGCACGGCATCGCCGGCCTTACCAAGACGGTGGCGCTGGAGCTGGCGACGCACAAGATCACCTGCAACTGCATCAGTCCGGGCTACGTGTGGACGCCGCTCGTCGAAAAGCAGATTCCGGACACGATGAAGTCTCGCAACATGACGAAGGAGCAGGTCGTCAATGACGTGCTGCTCGCGGCGCAGCCCACCAAGGAATTCGTCACTGTCGGCCAGGTCGCGTCCCTTGCGCTGTTCTTGTGCAGCGATGATGCCGCACAGATCACTGGCGCCAATCTCCCGATCGACGGCGGCTGGACCGCCGAATAGTGGCGAGGCCGGTCGCCGGGCACTGTCAGGTTACGCTCACGCACTTTCCACGATGGAGAAAATCAATGCGTCTTCCAGCAATCAGCCCCGACGAGCTCAATGCCGAGCAGAAGCCGCTCTATGACGACATGAGCCAAGGCATCCAAACCGATTTCAAGGGCTTCGTGAACGTCCGAGAGGACGGCGCTCTACTCGGTCCCTGGAATCCCTGGATTCGCCAGCCGAAGTTCGGCAAGCCGGTATGGGAATTGGTGAAGACGATGGTCGCAGAGCCCTCTTTGCCGGCACCGGTAAGAGAAGTAGCCATCCTGGTAACCGGCGCGCATTTCCGCGCTGCCTACGAACTATACGCGCACGTCATTATTGCCGAACAACGCGGGCTTTCTGATGAAAAGCTCGCTACCATCGTCGCGGGGCAACGACCAGTCGATCTCACTAGGCAGGAGGCGGTCGCGTACGACTTCGCTTCAGCCCTCGTCAACGGCGGCGTGCTTCCGGAATTGACTTACAGGCGCGCGGTAAGCGAGTTTGGCGAACCGGGCGCTGCGGAACTGTCCTACCTCATCGGCGTGTACTGCCTAGTCGCGGTCACCTTGAACACGTTCGATGTCCCGGTGCCGGGATAACCTATGACCCAATGGGCAATATGCAGCGCAAAATCCTAAACTCACCCATGGCGCATTTGGGTCATTCACGTCTGGGGCGGGCCGCAGCAGGTCCGGCCACGTCCGCTTCTTCCCAGGCGGCCAAATAGTTGCGCTGCACCGAGTGACGCAATGGGCAAATAGCGGACTTTGGCCCCTAACAACGTTATCCTGGCTCAACTCTCAGAAGTGTTTAGGATTGTCGCCTCGTGACAGCTCCCCGCATCGGACTCGCGCTAGGCAGCGGCTCTGCCCGTGGGTGGTCGCACATCGGGATCATCGAATCATTGGCTGAAGCCGGCATTGAAGCTGATATCGTCTGCGGAACTTCGATGGGATCGCTGGTTGGCGCGGCTTATGTAGCCGGGCGTCTGACGGGGCTACGCCAATGGGCGGAGACTGCCACTTGGCGTGAGATTGTCGGACTTATGGATGTCCAGCTGTCCGGCGGCGGACTGATCAGCGGCAAACAGGTAGTTTCGTTTCTGAGAGGGCTGGGCATCGAAGCGCCAATCGAAAGTTACAGCAAACGATATGCAGCAGTCGCCACCGATCTGGTTAGTGGCCGCGAGATTTGGCTGGAGTCTGGACCAATTTATGAAGCGGTGCGCGCTTCGATCGCGCTGCCCGGAATTCTCAGCCCGGCCAGGGTCGGCGGTAAATGGCTTGTCGATGGCGGGCTGTCCAATCCAGTGCCGGTCTCGGTGTGCCGCGCTCTCGGCGCTGAAGTGATTATCGCCGTTAATCTGAACGGTGATCTATTGGGTCGACGCTTTGCGAGCGAACCCGCCGTGGAGACGACCCTGCCTCCGCGCCTCCCGAGCGACTTCCTCAATCGAGTGCTCAAAGAGCTACCGGCACCGTTGCGCGAACAAGCTGCTCAGATCGCTCCGCGGCTCCTACCTAAAGGCACTTCGACGCCGGGATACTTCGACGTGCTCGCCAACTGCATCAACATTATGCAGGACCACATCACGCGCGCCCGGCTCGCCGGTGAACCGCCTCATGTGATGCTCGTTCCACGGCTGCACGACCTCGGCTTAATGGAGTTCAACCGGGCCAAGGAAGCGATTGCTGAAGGTCGATACTGCGTCGAACAAGCGCTACCCATGCTGCGGCATTACATGTAGCTCACGAAAATGTCCCACTTTTGGTAAAAGCGACAGATTTACGATGGTCGCGCGATATTCGCCTTTACGCCGCTAGCAATCAAATCGTGGAGGTGCAGGGATGAGGCGGTCGTGACCCATCAACTTGAACTGCGCCCCCAACGCTCAACGGCTTCGTATTCATCATCGAGCCCGCCCGCTTTGTCGAGCCGCTCGATCAGGCCGTCATTGAGTAGCTGGGTCGATCGTTTATCAAGCGCGCCTTTGATGGCGCGACACGAGCGGACTTTCGCCGAGACGCACCGGCAGTACGCGTTGGCGACACTCGACGCGAAACCGCTTCAAGAGCACCGGTTCGCCGTCCAGATTTACGTTTAGATCGTCATCAGATTCGAACTCGATCCAAGAACTTCGTGTCGTAACCTGTTCGGCGCGAATGGCCGCCGCACCCTCCCGCAGCAAATGGGCAAAAACGTCCAGGCGTGCCTTACAGTCCAATTCGGGCAGGATCATCAAATCTAGCAGGCCGTCATCAATCAACGCGTCCGGGCAAAGCGGCACGCCCCCTCCAGCCTGTCGGCCATTGCCGATCGCAACAGCCACGAAACGTCCTTCCCACGAGAAACCTTCGGCACGAAAACTGCCGCGGTTTGCGGCGAGTTCGGTAAAACGCGAGATGCCGGTGAGCACGTAGGCCAATCCACCCAATCGCCGCTTAAGCTCCGGGTCCGTTTCCACCGTCACGCGCGAGCCAAAGCCGCCTGAGACGAGGTTTACGAATGGTTTGCCGTCGAGGAGGCCTAAATCAATCCATTGTGGCGAGCCGCTGGCCGCGAGTTGCAAGGCGGCCGAAAGATCCTGCAATGGTATACCCGTTGAGTGAGCAAAATCGTTGGCGGTGCCAAGGGGAAGGACGCCAAGACAGCATTCCTCAGGCAGACCAACCGTGTAGGCCGCGCCAAATACTTCATTGATTGTGCCGTCGCCACCGCCCGCAACAATGCAGTTGATTTTGTTTCCACCTGTCTTGGCAACTGCTTCGGCCGTCATGCGTGCTGCATCCCCTGGTTCCCACGTGACCCGCACCTCCACGGAGCGACCGTCTTGCCGGAGCTTGTAAACAGCCGCTCTCACGCCAGCTTTGCCGGCCGCTTTGCCGTGCAGAATAATGCAAATTTTCGCCACAGGTTTTGACCTCTCCTTGCGGAATAACGATCACCCAATGTATCCCTGACTAATCTCCAATAGCCGAAGATTGGGAAGCCCGCGTTGACGTGCCGACGAGGTAATCGAGTAACTGATCGAGCGTATATAACCTGGGATCGCCTTACGCCGGCCGTGCTTTGCAACGAAGTCTCGCGCAAATCGCCGCTCAGGGTCAAAATCTGCAGCGCGACCTCTCTAAGGCGCGGCAGAAATACAACCGAAAGCGGTCACGCCGGTCAACCGCCGTTGAGGAAAGTTGTTGAAGGCGAGGGGCCAGGAACGTTGCGCAATTGGACGCTCACCACAGCGCGTATAGCGATTCGCATAATGCCCATTATGAAAACGTTCTGTCACGTCGCGCGGCAACGGACCGGCGATCGGAGTGCTCTAAAATGACTTGCTATGAATGTGCAATTTCCTAGCAAGTCGGCACAGTCGCTATACCTCCAAAAGCGACCGTTTGCTGCACTGCCGCGAAATGTCGCGATGGGCCAATCGCTACCAACGTGCGGCGCAGCAAATCTATCGTCTTGGTCGGCATTTGCGATGACCGCTCCGTATCGCTATCCCTCCTGCAACCGGATAGCTTCATGCGGTGATCGACGTAGCGGCGCCCAATATCCAACGTCCGCTGACGGCTTCACATGATGCGCCGCCGTCCAGGCCCCACCAGGATGGCGTCAGTGCACGAGGTGTCTCGGAACCTATACGACTATCACCCAAGTCATTGAACGGCAGCGCTGAAAGTGATGCAGCTTGACTGTGGCTCGGCAGCAACGCGTCGCCAGAAAGCGATTGAAGAACCCTTTCAGACTCGCCGGACAGTGACAAAAGCTGCCAAAATGGAACGTAGGAATTGGAGTCGCTACAACAGGGGGCCGCCATGAAGGGGCTGCTGATTGCCAGTGCCGCGCTAGCAGTATTGATCGGAACTCCGGCGCTCGCGGCGGACATGCCTCTCAAAGCGCCGTCACCTCCACCGGCACCGATAGCCAACTGGTCGGGCTGCTACCTCGGCCTCAATGCGGGTGCGATGATTAGCAACGACCACTACGACCTCAGCATGGCGGGCGGTTTCTTAGATCCTGCAAATATATTTTCAAATCCGGCAAACAACTCTCAACTCAACCATTCCTATACGCCCAACCCAGGGGGCATTACTGGCGGTGGTCAGATTGGCTGTAACCAGCAAACCGGTACGTGGGTTTGGGGCGTAGAGGCCGACATGGACGGTGCGTCGCGCCTTTCTACGACCAACAACTACGGTCCGGCCGGACCATTCACCGGTGCTCCTCCAGGCCTTCTCGCTGCTTCCCATACCGAGCAAGTGACCAAGGGCGCCGATTGGTACTCAACCGTCCGCGCCCGAACTCGGTTACACAGTGACTCCGACATGGCTGATCTATGCTACCGGCGGTTTGGCGGTGGGAGAAATCAAGTCGTCGACAAACGTCCAATTTGGTGCCGACCAGTTCTTCTTGGGCAGCTTAGGGTTTACAGGATCGCAGACCGTGACCCGTACCGGTTGGACCGTGGGCGCTGGCACGGAATGGGCTTTAGGGTCCAACTGGAGCGTGAAGGCCGAGTATCTTTTCCTCGATTTCGGCAGCCTCACCTATCTCTCGGCGTGCTCCGGAGCGTTGTGCTTAGGTGGACTTCCGGTTAGTTGGCAGACCCACGTGCGGACAGAAGAAAGCGTTTTCCGTCTCGGTGTAAACTATAAATTCGGTGGCCCGCTAATGGCGAAGTACTGACCACCAGCGTTTCATTCTAAGCATTAATGTTTAGGCCCCGGCTAACCCCGGGGCCTTTGCGTTCTTGGACGTGTGCGAGCCGGACGTTTATTGCGGTGCAAATAGACAGCCGCCGCGATGACCGCTCTGGGTCATGGAGCAACCGGATGCAGCTATCACGGTCGAGTCCGCTTCTCCCTCGGAAGCGGACATTGCGCTGCGCCGCACTAAATGCCGCCTCGGGCCATCAACGTACTTGCCGTCCATCCGCCGATCAGCTCTTTCACGGTCCAAAGCTAGAACGGATTTGGGTTTTCCAATTCCCATCCTTCAGGGTCATAACGTACAGTGAATCATATGTGCCGATGAGCTGCTCGTCTTTTGTGAATCTTTTGTATTCGACCGCCCAATGGACTTTGCTGTCGCTACCCTGAACCGGGACTCTTTTGGTCCAGGTACTATGATCCCAATTGCTCTTCTGAATTAACGAAGTGAAAAGGTCCATCGGATTTGAGCCGGGCCGCTCGTATACAACGAGGCGGCCCTCCGCAAGCCGGACATGTGGGAAGTGCAATTCTTTGTCCATTGCATCGACGTCGTGTGCGTTTAGAGCGTTCATCCAACGGTCCAAACTGGCCATGCACGCTTGCTCTATTTCCTTCGTGATCATGCGCTTGCTCCTGTCCAACTCGCGGTCGCAGTATTTCCGCATCCTTCGAGTGTACAACGAGAGTAATCGGTTGACACCGCCGCTCCGGTGAGACTGCTTTGTCTGCTAATGGGATGGTCCGGCCGTGCTCCTGCCCGGCCAGCGATTCAAGCTGGCCAGGGCACCCAAAAATCAAGGCGAATGAACCTTTCGCAGTGCGTCATTTGACGGCGGCCAAACGCCGAGTTGGGTCGATGTTGTTGAAAAAGTAGCTCGTTCGGTTGGCATTGTGCTTTTGGGTCGTTTTGATCCGGCTGAGTTGAGCCGGCTGTTGGGTTTTGTAGCCGCTGGATTGGCGGCGACTTCGACGCGGACCAGACTGGCGTAATCATAAGCGACCTCAGGCAAATGCTGTGCGCCGTCGGGCGGGTGGTGGACCGAGGATTCGCAGCGCCAGCGTCTTGAGGTTTTGCACGATGGCGGCGAGGACGAACTCGTCGCGTGCGCCGGAAAGACCGCGCAGCCGCATGCGCTCGAAGCGGTGGTGGACCTTCAGGTGGGCAAAACGCATCTCGACGCGCTTGCGCTGATCGCGCGACTTGAGGAATGCCTTGGTCCGCATCAGCCGGCGCGTCACGTCGCGGGCGTATTCATGAACATCGCGGGGAACCTGTCGCGTTGGGCTATTGGGACAGCACTGCATTTTGAGCGGACAGACTTCGCAGTCGAACTTGGAAGCGCGGTACCGAAGCGTATTGCCCTCGTGCACGGTACCGGTGGTGTGCAGCACCTTGCCGTTCGGGCAGATGTAAACGCCTCGCCGCCGATCCCAGCGAAAGTCGCTGCGCGATAACGTGCCGTCGTCACGCTCGCTGGCATCGCGGACTGGAATGTGCGGTACAATCCTTTGGTCCACCAGCCAGCCCAGGAACGACCGGTCCCATAAGCGGTATCGGCCGCAAGCCGTTTGGGCTTGAGACCAAAGCAACGTTCGGTGCGATCGAGCATGGTCTTGGTCGACGCGACCTCGTCATAGGTGCGCGCCGGCGTCGGCTCAACGTCGATAATGACTGCGTTCTCGATGTCGATGAGATAGTTGAGCCCATAGCCGAACTGCACCCGCTTGTTGGCCTTGGCGGTCCAGGCCGAGCAGGGATCGCTGGGCGAGATCAGCTTCGGCGGCTTGCGGTCGGGATTGGGTTGCGCATCGACATCAAGCCCGGCGAGATACTCCTTAACCGCGCGCGTCTGGCGTTCGGGCTCCGCCCACGCGATCTCGTCCGGCGTCTTGCCGTGATAGCGGCTGGCGTTGGCTTCAATAACGCTGGCATCCACCGCAAAGCCCTCGCCCTTGACCAGGCCGGCTTCCATGCAGGCCCGCACCACAGCCTCGAACACCTGGCGCAGGATGTCGCTGTCACGGAAGCGACCATGACGATTGACCGAGAACGTCGAGTGATCGGGCACCTTGTCGTCGAGATCGAGGCGACAAAACCAGCGATACGCAAGGTGAAGCTCGACCTCCTCGCACAACCGCCTCTCGGAGCGGATGCCGTAGCAATAGCCGATGATCAGCATCCGGATCATCAGCTCGGGATCGATCGAGGGCCGGCCAATATCGCTATAAAAGGGCGCCAGCTTATCGCGAAGCTCAACCAGTATCCGGGTCACCACCGGATTGATCCGGCGCAAAAGATGGCCCGCCGGAATGCGCCGTTCGAGGTTGAACAGGTAAAACAACTGGCTCTGATCGCCCGTCTGCCGACCCATCATGGCAAACCTCCGCCGCCGAATCTCTCCAGCACACGGAATCACTGTTCGCCGATTAGTGCCAAGCCTTTTTCAACAGTATCGGGTCACTTTCGACAAATTCCGGCTACCCAGCCCATGTCGGCTATACCCCTAATAGCGACCCGAATTGCTGCTTTGAGGCGACGATATCATAGGGCCTACATCGCCCGGCTTGTTCGGCAGCGGCTGCCAAAATAGGATTGGCGACAATAACAGAGGCCAAAACCCGCCAAGAGTTGAAGCGGCAGTCGGAGAGTTCTATGGAAATCGCCCTTTATTACGCCCCCATCACCTGTGCGCTCGCGCCCTACATTACGCTCACGGAAGCTGGTGCGAAGTTCGAGGTACGCCCGCTCAATTTCAGGAAGGGTCAGCACACATCGCCCGAGTACCTGCAGATCAATCCCAAGCACAAGGTGCCGCTGCTAATCGTCGACGGGAGAGTACTTAGCGAAAGCGTGGCGATCCAAACCTGGATTGCGCGCACGTTCCCACAGGCCAAGTTGCTTCCAGCCGACCCATGGCAAGAGTTGCATGCGATCTCATTGATGTCGTGGTGCTCAGGCGGCATCCATCCCTTCCTGGCACGTATCAACTCTCCGACAAAAGTTTGCGACGTCCCCGGAACCGAAGAAAGCGTGAAGAAGCTCGCGGCCGCAAACCTTATGGAATTGTTTAAGATCGCCGATGACCTTCTGGCCGGCCGTGATTTCTTCTTTGAGCACTTCACCGCACCGGATGCGCATTTCTTCTGGTGCCAGCGGCGAGCGCGGCAATTCGAAATCGATCTTTCAGGGTTCAAGAACTGCGTCGCGCACTTTGAGCGCATGCAAAAGCGGCCCAGCGTTCAAAGGCTGCTGGCATTCGAGAAATCGGTGCAGGACGACTTCGCCAAGGCTGCTTGATGTCGGCAACATAGCAACTTGCTAGGAAACTGTTGTTTCCTAGCAAGTTGAAAAGCGTCCAGCCCCGCCGACTGATAAGGAAAGACGCATTTTCTTGTCAGTAGGTCCGTGGTGAACATTCTTGATCGTAGCGCCCTCGAGATTCAGACTTGGATTCACATAATGCCCACTATGCAATATCAATTTGCATCAGCCCAACTTGATGTTTGCGAACTTGATTACCTTCGCCCACTTATCAATTTCGTCAGCGACGAACTTACCAAAGTCGGCTGGATTCATGAGCATTGGAATGCCGCCCATATCGATCAGGCGCGTCCTCAACGCGGGATCGGCCAAGCCAGCATTGGTCTCTTGGTTGAGCTTTTCGACGATGACGGCCGGCGTATTCCTCGGCGCATGGGTGCCAAACCACACACTTGCCTCGTAGCCTGGCACAAAATCACCCATCGACGGCACATCTGGCAATACATCCGAGCGCGTCGCCGTGGACACAGCCAAGGCACGTAGCCGGCCGCCGCGAATATGCGGAAGCGATGTCACGACAGGGTCGAACAAAACTTGTACCTGGCTGCCGAGGAGGCCGGTCATGGCCGGACCTTGGCCGCGATAAGGCACGTGAACCATGTTCACCCCGGCTAGCATCTTGAACAGTTCGCCTGCGACATGCGTCGCGAATCCGACACCCCCCGAGCCGAAATTGATGACTCCCGGATTCGCTTTTGCGTAGGCAATGAATTCAGGGACCGTCTTTGCGGGAAACGATGGGATTACCGCCATGACAAGGGGGCCGCGAATGAGCCCCGCAACAGGCGCGAGGTCGCGATCTAGGTTGAAATTCAGATTTTCGTAGAGAGTTGCATTGATTGCGTCCGAGGTCGCAGTCAGGTGCAGCGTGTAGCCGTCGGGCGCTGATTGCACGACCGTCTCAGTGCCGATATTGCCGCCGGCACCGGGATGACTTTCGACAATGAACTGCGCTCCGAGACGCTCTGAGAGCCATGCACCCATTAGGCGAGCAAGAATGTCGGCTGCGCCGCCTGGTGCGGCGCTGAGGATCCAGTGCACCGGACGCGTTGGGTAATCGAGTGCCAGTGCGACGTGGGGCAAAGCCGGGAGCGCGGCGGCGCCCGCCGTCAGACGCAGGAATTTCCGACGGGAACGTTTCATGACGTGACCCATGAGCGTCGAGAGTTCTAGCGCGCCGTAGAGTTCGAAGGAAACAGGCCGTGCTCTTTGAGAAATTCGATCATGTAGCGGTCGAATTCCCACGGTTGTTCGATTTGGCAGGCGTGGCCGGCGCCATAAAGGACTTTCATCTCGCAGCCGGGGATGCGTGCCTTGAGCGCAGCGGCGCTCGAGTGTGTACCATCCTCGCTGCCGCTCAGAAGGATCGTCGGGCAGGAAATCCGTGAATGGTGGTCGTCCGCGTCCGGTTTGGCCAGTGCCTGGAATTGAAGAATGATCAACTCCAAGTCGGCGTGATCGTTACGCTCGGAGAACATATCAGCAAAAAAGTGTGCAAGCGGCGTTGCGCGGAAGGCTGGGCTGAGATCCTCGAATGTATAGCCCCAACGGTAAGCTATACCCTGGTCCCTATAAGCTCCGATGCGACGCCCGGTAAATTCCTTGCCTGGATTGTAGCCGGTGCCTGAAAGGACTAACGCGGCAGTGCGCGAGGGCTGTTGATGATGCATGTACGGTAAGATCGCCGAGCCGACAGAGCAGCCGACCAGAATTGCGCGCTCGCCAGGTGCCACATCGTCGATCGCTTCCCAGCACGCCTGCGCCATATCATCCATGGAGAGCCCCGGCGTGGCTTTAGGCGATCGACCGTACCCCGGAATGTCGATGGCTATGCAGCGATACCACGTTGACATATGTGCCATCTGAAAAATCCAACAGGATTGATCCATCGGATTGGGATGTACGAACGCCATGACTGGCCCAATCCTTCCCATACGCTCATAATACAGCGGTCCTTCAATATGGGCTGCCACAAGCGACTCCTCTCACATTGTTTCGTGCGCAAGCGATGCGTGCTCGGCGGCGTATGGCGGTAGCATCAGTCGTTCGACGGGTCGATGAGGGGAAAAGAGTACGATCTCCAGCACTGTCAATGCCAAGATCCGGCAAACAGCAGCGCCGTGTCCCATGTTAACGTTGGCGACGATCCAGAGATAGCCAAGACCGCCCTGGCCATGACGCTGACGCAGCCGTTCGGGAATGGCTTAGAACTGCTGCGTCAGCGAATATAACATTCGGACAATGACCCCACTACTAAGCGCGTTGGAATTCTGAAACACAATCAGTGCGTATCGAACACCGCCTGATAGGCCGCGACGGCTTTGCGGATGGCATCCAACTCCGCGCTTGTCGGCTTGTCGGGATCCCTCGCCGCCGGCAAGCTGCCGAACTTCAGCAGACAGGCCATCAACAGGAACCGGGCCTTGTTGGCGGTGAGATTGGTGGCGGCGATCTGGAAGTCCGACGGATCGGCAAAGCCCATGGGCGCGCCTCGGCCCGCGATCGCGACTGGGATGCCGCTGAATGCGGCTTTGAGCATCAGCTTGTTGCGGGTGTGCGACGGCGTCCGCCCGTAGGGCACGAGACCCTGGATGACGAAGCCAGTCAGCAGGCCGAGACTGAGCTTGTGCTCGATCGAGGCGATCAGGTCGATCTCAGGCGCGGTGTCGTGTCCATAGGCCATTCCCGAATAGCTGCCATCGGCCGAGATCGTGACGACCGGAATGGCGTCGGGCAGGAGCTTGCCGTTGCGGTCCTTGACCTCGACCTCGACCATCTCGATGCCGCGAGGGCCCTTCTTTGCCGCCTTCACCGCGCTCGGCAGGTTGGTGATCTTCAGATCCGACCGATAGGTGTGCTTGAAGATCGGCAGGTAGGTGAGCGCGATCCGACCGGTGTGACTGATGTTGCCGACGATGCCGCCGTGGCCTCCGGCTGCGACATAGCCGCCGGGACGCGCATCGACCTTGGCAACCTCGCGGGCAGCAAACAGCTGCTGCTCCTGGATCACCACGACGCCGCAGCGGTTGCGGCCTTGCTCGTCGGCCCACACCCGCGAGCGGATGTAGCGAACCGAGTCCACAATGTTCGCCGGCCCGTCGGCGCTGATCTGGCCCTGGGGACGCTGCGCCGCGTTGCCGCAGATCGGCAAGGTCGTATCTATCAGCAGATTGAACCAGTAGGCGCTCTCTTCGACCTGCGGGCTGCCCTGGGTCCAGATCACGCCGTCGTAGTCGCCACTCGACACCAGCGCCTGCATGTCGTTGGTCGCCTTCGCGAGTGCCGGCCGTGGCGGCGCGACGGCGAGGTGATAAGGCTTGTAGCCGAAGAAATGGGTGCCTCGAACTTCCGGAGGGATATCCCCCTCGCCATTGTCGCTGCGCAGGTGCGCCGGCAGGCCCTTGGTGTAGCCGCCCGGCGGCACACCGCGATAAAAGTCTACCGTTGCGATTGAGGACAGCAGACTCGCGGTGCCTTCGGCGCCGATCGACAGGCGATCGATTTCCTCGAAGCTGCGCGAGCCGTCGGGGAAAAAGCCCTGGCGGCCGGTGACAGCGCCCGGCGCTGTGCATTCCTCCTCCCACGCCGATCCGTCGGCCTGGGTCGCCATATAGGGAAGGGGGTACAGGCCATCGTCCGGCTTCAGCTCGATCTCGTAGACCGGCTTATCGCTGGCGCTCTGACGTTGCTCCCGAAATACGCCGTCCGCGCCGATGTATCCGTCGGGAGGCCCATAGAGTTCGGCCACGTCGGATTCTAGCGGGTGCGCGGAAAACTGTTCGACATACACCTTGACCGGAGCCGCGAGACGCTGTGGCCGTAGCGCGTCGTGCCGCAGTGGCGCGCCATCCGCATCCTTGAGCAATGGCAAACCACGCTTGGCACGCGCCTTGTTCGACGTGACCAGCGGCGGCGTGTTCTGGATGGTTGCCGTCGGTCCCGCCAGGTGGGCAATGCGTGTTTTGTTGCTCTCGTTCATTGCGTCCCCTCAATTCTGCGCGAAAGCAGATACGCCGAGATGTGCGGTTGGTGTCAGCCCTTCATCCGCAACGAATTTACGGCAATCGATGAAAGTGTTGGCTACCCCGCCTTCGGGAAGGCCACGCCGACCATGCAGTCGCGGGTAACGATGGCGGCGAGCTGTTCTTGCGACCAGCCCTCGGTGCCGGCCGGGCGTTCGGGCAGCACGAGGTAGCGCATATCGGCGTTCGAATCGTGGGTGCGTAGCGTCACTGCGTCGGGCAGCTCCGTGCCGAACTCCTTGAGCACAGCACGCGGCTCGACCACGACGCGCGAGCGGTAGTTGCGGCTCTTGTACCAGTCGGGCGGCAGACCGAGAACGGTGCGGGGATAGCAGGAGCACAGGGTGCACACGATGACGTTGTGCACGTCCTTGCTGTTCTCGACGACGATCAGCTCGGCGTCTCCCATCGGGATGCCCATCTCGGCGACCGCGGACGTGCCGTTGGCCAGGAGGCGCTTCTTGAACTCCGGGTCGGTCCAGGCCCGCGCCACCACCTTGGCGCCGAGCGCAGGCGTGCGCGTGTCCATGAACTCCAGCGTCTTGCGGATGTCCTCGCCGGTGATCACGCCCTTTTCGATCAAGAGCTCTTTGATCGCGTGGACCATGATCTCGTACTCGCTCGCGCCCTCGCTCACCTCGATCGGATCGTGCGCGTGGTTGTGGCCATGATGATGATGGCCGTGATCGTGGTGATGATCATGGTCGTGATCGTGAGCACGTGGATCGGTGGTCGTCATTTCGGTCTCCTCAGGCCTTTTCCAGCCAATGCTCGTAGATTTCGAGTTCGAGCACGTCCTTGTCACTGCCCTTGTAGTCGGGCCAAATGTCGGTCTGGTGGATGCGCACCCGGTAGAGAGGACGCTTGGGCAGTCCGTCGAAACCGTAGGCCAGTTCCTCTGGATTCGGGAAGGCACCGCAGATGCGCTCGATCGTGCCGACGCGGCCGCGCGCATAGACCGGCACGCGCCGGTGGCCGGGAGGATTGGCGGTAGCGATGCGCACTTTATCGCCCGGAGCAAATTTCGCGTTGACGACCTCGCTCATGCGGTCCTCTTCAGCCTGTTCTTGATCTCGGCAGCACGCAATTCGACTTCGGCACGGGTCAGCACGCCTTTTTCCTCCATGAGGTTGATGAAGCCCTGAGTCCACAGCTCGAAATAGGTCAACGAGTTGTAGACGTCGGTCTCCAGATCCTCGCGCGCACGGCGAAATTCGTCGACGCAATTGATTTTCGCTTTAGCGGGCCCAACGGTTGAAACCAGCGCGGTGAGCAGACGCTCCCACGGCTCGGGTTCATGACCGCGTGGGCCGATCGGGCCGGCGGGAAGGCCGCCCACGTCGTTTGGTCGTCTCATAGTTTCGCCCCAGGCCGCGCGGATATGTCGCCGACGCGCCGTGCGATCTCGTCGGGGGTCATGAGCCCCTTCTCCACCACCAGTGTCGAGATGCCGACCGCCCATTTGTCGAAATAGCCGAGCCGTCGGTACTCCTCGGGCTTCATGTCCTCGATGGCGCGGCGCATCTCGTCAGTTTTTGCCAAGTGGCAGTGGTCGCGCAAGAGGTACATCAGCGCGGTTACGAGGTTCTGCCATGGCTCGGCCTCATGCTCGGCGCGGTCGATCTGACCCGCCGGCTGGCCGCCGAGATCGTGCGGACGTGCACGGGAAAGATCAGGACCGACGGTCATTTGGACAACCTCTTGCGGATCGCATCCATGCGCGCAGCCACCTCGTCCCGGCGCAGCGCGCCCTTTTCGTACATGAGGTTCGCCAGTGCCTGCGCCGTGCGCTCGAAATACGCAAGGCGGTTGTAGTTGTCGCCCAACTCCTCGATCGCGCGGCGCGATTCATGCACGGTGCGCAACCGCAGCCGCGCCAGCACAGCGTTGAGCGCGACCACGAGCTTTTCCCAGTCCGCCGGCTCGTGATGCCGCCGGTCGATCGGCCCGCCCGGCAGCCCGCCGATGTCGTTGACCCCAGCATTGGAAAAGCGCGCCTTGGGGTGCGCGCGGTCCTTGTCGCCCGCCAGCGAGACGGCGAGACGCGCCATGCGCACGCGTAGGTCGCCCTCGTCGACCAGGCCCTTCGCGACCAGCACGTTGACCGCCGTCTGTGTCAGGCGCTCGAAAGACGATAGGGCACCATAGGAGTCGCCCAGCGCCACGTCGGCGCGCTGCAACTCGTCCACGGTGACGATCTGCTGCATGCCGCCAAGAATATCGACAAGTGCGACCAACAGCTTCTCCCATGGCAGCGCATCCTCGGGCGGGCGTGGGATGACGTCGACAGGCGGGGCGGCAGTCATACTTACGATCGTATTACTGATTTTGACATATCGGCAAGCGAACGATTCTGCTTGGACGCTTCATGACGGCAACCGACACCAAAAATTGCCCCATCGCTAATCAGACCATTGTTGTTATAGTTGAACGTCGCTCATGCTGCATTGCACTGTCATCTCGTAGCAATTGGGTACTGTAGGCCAATCGCTACAAATGGGCGATCTCGGTGCAATGTCCGTCTTGCATCCTAAAGCGCGCAAACTTGCTGCAAGATGTCAATCGAAGCGAAGGTCACATAAGGAGAAGTCAACGACCCGCGATTTATCATTCGGCAGCACTGCGGACAGCCGGTTGGTAATTGCCTGGAACGGTACGAAAAGCAACGTTGATGCGGTTGGCGCCATTGATCGCGACGATCGCGAGCGTAAGCTTGACCAATTCTTCCTCGCTGAACTGCGCTCGCGCGAGCGCAAAGACGTCGTCCGGGACGTTGCCCTCAGTAAGTAACGTTAGGGCCTCCGTCCAGGCAAGCGCGGCACGCTCGCGCTCGCTGTAGAAGGGGCATTCTTGCCAAGCGCCAAGAAGATAGAGACGCTGCTCGGGTTCCCCGGCGGCGCGCAGCTCCTTGGTGTGCATGTCCATGCACCAGGCGCAGCTATTTATCTGTGACGCACGCAGCTTAACGAGTTCGAGGAGTTTGTGGTCGAGCCCGCACTTGCCGACATAGGCATGGAGATTGGACATCGCCTTCATCGCCTCCGGCGCAGCTTTGCGCGGGTCCAGTCGTGCTTGCATGCTGGTCATCCTTTCATTTGGAAGAGCTTCTGCGCATCAGGATGGCGGAGCGTCGCGGTCAGCATGTCGAAACCACCGGTGGCGCGCAGCTCTGCCGCGAGCTTTTGGATAGTGGACATCGCCACCAGAGTCGGCGCCGAAGCGATTGTGATCCGCGCTACGCCAATGTGCTCGAATGCCGCTGCATCCGGCATGCCGGGCCGACCAGTGATATTGACAGGGCCGCCGACCGCCTTGACGAGTGCGGCAATCGTCGCCGGATCGCGCAGGCCGAAGGGATAGACGCAATCGGCGCCTGCGGCGAGATACGTCTTACAGCGCTCGACCGTCGCGGCGAATCGCGTATTTTCCTCACCGTGCTGGAGATGAAAAATATCGCAGCGTGCATTGAGCACGATCGGTACGCCTTCCTTGCGCGCTGCATCGCGAGCAGCACGCAGCCGCGCGGCCGCATCCTCGATGCTACGGATCGGGCCGTGAAGCCCATCCTCCAGATTGATCCCGACCACACCGGTCTGAATGATTTCGGCGACATGCGCCCCGACTTCGACAGGTGTCATGCCGTATCCGGCCTCAATATCTGCTGTCACCGGCACGTGAGCCGATCGCACGATGCGCGCGGTCGCGGCCACTACCTCAGTCCAGGGCGCGAGTTCGCCGTCGGGATAACCCAGTGCCCAAGCGACGCCGCCGCTGGTTGTCGCCAATGCATCGAACCCGGCAGCAACGAAGATGCGTGCGCTCCATGCGTCCCATACGTTCGGCAGCAAGAGAACGGGTGGGCCGCGGTGCCGCGCGAGAAACAAATTTGCGAGCTCTGCTTGTTGCGCTCTGTCCACATGGGCCTCGCACGTCGCTTTCGTCGTAACGAGTATGGACCGTCTGAATGACCCAGCGATAGCCCTCCCAATGACTTTGCTGCAACCCGGGTCGTTTCGTTGTAGGCGGTGCGCCACGAGCGACCGATTTAAGATGGGTCGCACAGTGTCCGCTTCTCCCCCGAAGCAACCACGTCGCACTAAGTGACGCGCCGGGCTAAAAGCTTTCATTCCGACTCCAGGGAAAGTAGCGTAGCTTTGTCTCCGAGTTCTTACGCATGTCGCGTGGTGGTTCGCGAAGCTGGCATTTGGCCGGCATAACTCGACCGTGTGTGCGATGACGCACTCTGATCTTGACGAGCCCGCCAGAACTGGGGCGATCGATTTTTCGCGACGTCTCGTGTCGCATTGGCAAATGGTGCTTGGGACCGAACTGCTTGGCGCATATCTCATCGGCAGTCTGGCCCATGCAGGGTTCAACCGGCGCTACAGCGATATCGACATTGCGCTCATCACGACGGCAGGATTGTCCCCGCAGGTGCTCGATCGTGTGCTAAGCGAAGCCCTCGTGCTTTCTGCCGATTGGGGGCCCAAGGTCTCGATTTTCTGGGCCGACCGGCACTTCTCTCTCGGCCGATTTCCGCCACTCGATCGCATAGATTATCTCGATCATGCGGTTGCGCTCATGGAGCGCGAATGCGTGCGGCCTGCGCGACCTCCGCTGGAAGAAATTCACAACTACCTAAGCGGCGAGCCGTTTGCGAACTGGGTAGAGCGCGCGCGGAGTTTCGCGGTAGCTGAAACGCTTGAGCCAAAGGACTACAAAGCGTATCTGCGGACGCTCCTCTACCCTGGGCGCTTTTGCTACAGCTGGGTGACCGGCCTCATCGGCTCAAATGATGACGCTATAGCGTTTTTGGGGGAAAGTGATGTGCCGGGGCTCGATATCGGCTTGATCGAGTGCGCGCTTCAATGCCGCCGGAGCGCCGCTGACTCCGATGCTCTATTCTCCGCAAGAAAAGTGCTACCGTCACAGATCGATGCGTGCGCTGCACTAATCTCCGCTGGAGGCGGTCTCCCACGCGAGAGCTGCGCACATCTGACATAGGCAATCTCGCGGCGCCAATGTCCCCTTCTCCCGAGCTTTTGATACAGCGGATCGATTCGGCCAGAGCCGGAACTCCATCGGCGCAAAACTACTAAACCCCCCTAGAGCCAGTTGACCGGGCCGAGGAAGTCTCGCTTTCCGATCGGCACGCCGCGATGACGCAGGATGTTGTACGCCGTCGTTATAAAGAAGAAGAAATTCGGCAAGCCGAACGGTTGCAAATAATCGTTGCCCTTCATTTTTCGGTCGTTGCCGCCACCGGTCCAGGCGATGACCTTGTCCTCCGCGCCGTCGACCTGTGCGCGAGTCAAGGACTTCACGAAGCCTAGGGCAGTTTCGACGCGGCTCTTGGCGGCCGCGAAACTGGTGTCGTCCACGGCCGGCATGGCGGGCGGAGTAACGCCAGCCAGGCGGCCGCCGAATCTAACAATTGGTGCCCCGCGTCTGACAGCATGGCTAGCAGTCCAAGTGAAGGATTTCGCCTCAGCATTATCTATTCAGGCAGCCTCATTCGTGACCGCCGTAGACGGCTTTATCCTGACGACGGCCTTATCGAGTTTTTCGAGCAAAATCTTGAGCATCTTTGCTTCGCCTTTCGTTAGGCCGGCCTCGATGAGGCTGGCAAGTTCGCAGGCGCGCGGGATCACGCGCTTATAAAGTGCCTTGCCCTTGGGGGTGAAGGACAGGACTTTGCTCCTGCGGTCGGTACTACTTGCCTTTTCCTGAATAAGACCTTCGGCGAGGCATTTTCCCGCTGCGCGGCTGATGGCGACACGATCCATCGAGATTTTTTCGGCTATGTCTTTCGCCGAGATGGCGCCGAACCGCCCGATCTGAGCCATTAGCCGCCATTCCGGAACGCTCAGCCTGAATTCGGCGAAATATACATCCGCGCAGGCGCCGGCGACGCGGCGAGAGACGCTGGAGAGCCTGAACAGTAAGAATTCCTCGTTCTCGAATTGTCGCTCGAAATATCCGGCCATGATGACGACTGTGTCCCGACACTTGGTGCGTATATAGTTTCACATGAAATGATATCAGTTGCAATCATTTTAGCCTCCCGTTACGGTCCTTAGCGCGCCGATCGAGCGGGGCCACAATTGATTCGAGTTCACGGAGCAGGTCATGAGTGTCGATGTCAGAGCGTTCGATATGAAAGCTGCTGACGATCTCTCGGAGCTCGAAAGCGCGCTGGCGCAGTTCGATTCGGAGCGCATCCGTCGCCTCGCCTTGCTGCTGCGTGTTGCTGGCGAGTACACCGACGGTTCGAGAGAAAAAGCGCGGGCAGCGATCGCGGCATTCCTTGCCAGCAGAAAACTCTCGGACAGGTCGCAATATGTCACCGTGATTGGAGCCGAGGGTGCCTCTACGCCATGCGGCTATGCGTTCATCGACACCGGGAACTCTGGGCCGCGGAGCAGTCCGGCGCGTCTCGCGCTCGGCATCGCGCGTGCGGAGCCGCCGCCGGAGGAGAGCATTGGCACCGCTAGCTATGCCCTTGCGGTCAAAGCGGCGGTCGAAACGGGACTCCGGGACGGCGGTATGAGTCCGGCAGACGCCGAAGTCGTCATAGTTAACGTGCCTCAACCGACCAGCGGGGACGTTGGAATTCGCGGCCGAAGAGGAAGAGCTGCTGCGGCGCTCGGCGCAGGGCTGGCGCTCGGTGAACTCGCAGCGGAACAGGTTCGCGATGAAACCATCGTTACCGATGGCGCCCTTTTTACTCCCCGCGTCCAGACGTTCACGGGGCCGGCAATACCTAACCTTGAGATCATTGTCATCGGCAACGCGCCCGCAAGCGGCGGCAATCTCTTTGCATGTAATACGATCACATCGGATTTGTTGGACGCCCGTTCGGTCAAACGCATGCTTGTCAAGGCCGGCCTCCCGCTCGATCGGGATGGCGAACTCGACACCAGCCGACTCATCGCGACAATCGCCAAGCTTGGCGTTGATCCGAGCGGCCGGGTATCCGGCGCGCCCACCACCATCTTCAGCTCCGCGACACCGCCGGAGAAGCACGTCCGAGCGGCACTTTCAGGCGTTCTTGGCGCAACGCTGCATACGACGCGCCTGTTCAGCACGTTCGACCCGGTGCAACAGGCTCCGATCGGCGGCGGAACGGTCTGCTGCATTGTTCGCGACGGCGGGAAATCACAATAGCCGCGAAGAGTTCGGCTGCAGATTTTTAAGGCGGAGATACAGGGTGGGTAGCGTGAAACGAATTCTGATTGCCGGTGCGGGTCCCGTTGGCATTGTGACTGGACTCTATTTGGCCCGTAACGGCATCGATGTGACGCTGTTTGATATGGACCCGAAGCCCGCGGAAGATCATCGTGCCGCCACGCTGCAGCCGTCGACGTTGGATCTATTCGAAGAACTTGGCCTGACCGAGCCCATTCTCAAACACGGATTCAAATCCCGCTACTTTCAATGGCGCGATCGCGTTAAAGATGAGATCGTCGCGGAATTCGATTACGGGCGACTGGCGGGTATTTCTGCGCACCCCTACGTCATTCAGCTCGAACAGCACAAGACGGTCTACACCGCGCTCGACGCGGCGTCGCGGTGTTCGAGCCTTATCCTTCACCGGCCAGCTGAAGTCGTTGCTGTTCGCCAGGGATCGGATTGGGTCGAATGCGACGTGCGCCACGAGAATGGAGAGAGCGCTACCTATCGCGGCGATTACCTGATCGGCTGTGATGGGGGCCGAAGCATCGTCCGCAAGACCGCGGACGTATCCTTCGAGGGGTTCACGTGGCCCGAGCGCTTCAACATCGTCTCGACGCCGGCCGATCTGGCAAAAATTCACGGTTTCAGGCTGCGGAACTACTGCTCGCACCCGGACCGTTGGGTGTCGCTCATGCAGGTCCCGGGTGAAGACGGCAAAGGACTTTGGCGCTGCGTGTTTCCCGCCAAGGCCGAGGAAAGCGACGAGGAGGTGATGAGCGATGAATGGATCAACGCTCGCTTCCGCGAGTGCATGAATGCCGGGCCATATCCGATCGTCCATCGCAACATGTATAATGTGCATCAACGCGTCGCCGGACGCTTCCGCTCCGGCCGGATCGTGCTCGCAGGCGATTCGGCTCACGTCAACAATCCGATCGGCGGCATGGGCATGAACAGTGGATTTCAGGACGGGATCACGCTTGCCCGCAAACTCATTGAAATTGCGAAGGGAGGCGATAGCGACGCGCTGCTCGATCGCTTCGATCGCCAGCGGCGACTGACTGCCATTGAATATGTGCAGGCGCAGTCGATCGCAAACAAACGTCTCCTGGAGGAAAAGGATCCGGTCGCTCGCAGCGAGCGTCTGAACGAGCTGCGTAATATCCGCGATGATCCGGAGCGCCACCTCGACTTCGTAAAGCGAGCGTCGCTGATCTCGATGTGGGAAAAATCCGAACAGATAGAGTGAACCAGAGGCCGGGGAGACAGCAACCACACTCGGCCTATGGTTGGCCGCCGGAAAGGATCCAAAATGTCGTTCAAAATGCGTTTCGCGCTGCGCAGCATCGTGAGCTGGCAATTCGTATCGTCGCGGGCTTATGGCTTTGTGGTCATGCTGGCACTTATCGGCTCTTTGTCGGCTGCGCACCCGGCATTGAGTTAGGACTGGCCGGCAAGGCCGGTCACAATAATCGTACCGTTTCCTCCGGGCGGCAACACTGACAACATGGCGCGTATCCTTGCGCAGAAGCTCGGCGAAAAATTCGGCCGTAACTTCATCGTCGAGAATTGGGCTGGTGCCTCAGGCTCGATCGCGATGACGGACTTGGTGCGCGCTACCCCCGACGGCTACACGCTGGTGTTCGGCGCCTTCCAGCAGATTTCGGTCCTGCCCCAGATCGAGAAGGTCAATTACGACCCGAAGCAGGATTTTTCCTATCTCAGCATATTTGGCGAAGGTCCCTTCGTCTTTGCCATCAATTCCAGCGTTCCCGCCAAATCGGTGACCGAGTTCGTCGACTATGCGAAGGACAAGCCGGGCGCGATGACATACGCATCAGGCGGTACTTTCTCAGGAGTTCACCTCGTCGCTGCGCTGTTCTTTGGCAGGGCCGGAATAAATCTCGTTCACGTTCCTTTTCATGGCGGTTCACCCGCTGTCGCCGCTCTGCTCGGCGGCCAAGTCCAAGCCTACTTTGGTAATGCCTCGGAACTTATCCCGCTCGCGAACGATTTGCACATCCGCATTCTGGCGACGTCGGCACCGAAACGCCTGTCGCAACTGCCTAATGTCCCCACGATGAATGAGGTCTATTCGGGATTCGTGCTCACGTCCTGGAACGGATTGATGGCACCCGCGAAAACGCCGCAGGCTATAAAGGACAAGCTCGAGGCGGCGGCGATCGAGGTTGCACACGAACCGCGGGTGATGAAGACGCTTGGCGACCTCGGCATTACGCCAGTGGGAAGCACCTCGAAGGAGTTCAACGCCCGTCTCGCTGGCGAGAGCGCGCTCCTCAATGAGGCGATCGCCGCCGCCCGGTCCTCCTCGCAATAGGCAAAGACAATCGACACGCCGCGTATTCCCGTGCCTGGGACGTAGGCGTCCTTTGCGAAGACACAAGCGGGACCCTACTGTCTGGCGACTTGTTCTCGCATCTCGGCGATGGTTCGGCGTTGATAGAGAGAACCTTATCGCCTTTACAGGACTTCTCGCTCATCGGCTGCTCGCTCCCTTTGGTCGCCGGTGCTGTTGGATTTGCTCAGTCGCTCCGCTTGGTAAGTGCCGAGCCCTTGTGAGCGGCAATATGATCGGTTTTGTCGCTTTTGATCTCATATTGCGGCGAGTTCGGGGCTCGCGTGGTGAGTGTGGCCCTTATAGTTGAAGTCATGCGTGTGGACCCGAATGATCGTGCCGCTGACGCGCCCGGCCTCCGAGTTCCAACCGACTCGATCTCCAATTTTGTACCGTTCAGTCATTGGGTTCTCCTCGTGGTTTAGGCTTCGCGTGAACCTCGGTCTGGCCTCCGGTTTCACCGCCAAGGCGGACTTGATCGAGAGACGCGCCGTTCTCGGCGGACTACATTAGGGCGGCGCCTCCCGATAGTCATGCGGGACGAGCAGATGCGTTCAGCCGCGGAGCTTTAATGGCATCAAGCCCCCAATGCGCGTCCGAACGTCCTGCCGTTTATACGGTTGGCCATTCCACGCGAACTATTCCGGAGTTTGTGGAACTGCTGAACAAGGGGCCGGTCGAACTAGTCGTCGATATCCGCAGCGTGCCGCGATCCCGGACCAATCCCCAATTCAATCTCGATGCGCTGCCGGAGGCGCTAGCCGTTTGGCAGATCGGCCATATGCAGATTCCCGAGCTCGGCGGGTTGAGGAGAAAGTCGACGATCGTTCCGCCCGGGGTCAACGGCTTCTGGATCAATCAGAGCTTCCATAATTATGCCGACTACGCGCTGTCCGGTGAGTTTCACCTTGGCCTGGCGCGTCTGCTAAAGGTGAGCCAGATCTTGGCGGTGTGCGATCATGTGCTCGGAAGCGGTCTGGTGGCGCTGCCACCGACGGATCGTCGCCGATTACCTCCTTCACGAGGGTAGGCGTGTTTTTCATTTGATGGGATATGAGCGCGTCGAGCCGGCGACGCTGACCAAAGCGGCGACGGCGCACGGCGATGTGCTCGTCTATCCGGCAGTGGAGGCCCCGGGGTAGATTACCGCCGGGCGGAGCGTCGCTCGCTACAGATCAGGCAATCGATTGTAGAATTCGACCTGCATTCGCATCGGGCCGAGCGGTTCGACGAGATGGGGTTGGTCCGGCAGCAGGAGGCCGGGATGGCCGGGCTCCAGGATCACTTCGGAATTTGGTTCAAGCACATGATAGCGCAGTCGCCCTTCAAGCACCCGAATGACCCCCCACACGCCGGCCTTGGTGCGGTGTTCTCGACGCAGCCCCGCAGGTACGGCACTGGCCCTTCCTGTTCGCGGGGACATACCTGCTCGGGGTCACGGTTTGCGCTGAGAGGGGCCACTAGGGTCGAATAAACTTCCCTGTTCTGGACAACAGCTTCCCTGTTTTCTCCCCTAAAATTCCCTGTTCGATTCCTTAGGGAAACTCCGAAGAAGACGCTGGGGTGCCGACATATCTAATGCGATGCGGACGCCGCGGCGGCCTTGATTTCGCGAATTTCCCTGTATTTTTCCCTGTTAGCAGGGAATTTGGGGCGGAGACCGGTTCGCAATGGACTGCGTCGTCAGCCAGCCAGTGCGGTCTCCGGGGGTGTTATCCAGGTTTTGACGCCAGGGACTAGGTTTGAATGCACTGAGGCCGGTTCGACCGCTGCGTATTCCTCAGTTCTTGAATGCGATTTGCAGCATCGGCGCGACATGGGCCGCGAATAACTCGACCGAGTGCAGCATTTCGTCAAGCTTGAGATCGCCGAAACAGAATTGCCCGACGATGTAATTTGCGCCGCTGTCTTCAATCTGCGCCGCAAGGAACGCGCGCACGGTTTCCGGCGAGCCGGCGATCGCTTGCCCCTGACTGATGAGAGTGTCGAGACTGTCCCGGTTCAAAGGCGAGTTCGGCATGGTGCCGTTCATTTCCGACAGATAGGTGAAGCTCGACCGCCAGCGCAGATAAGCGCGCCGTGCGCTTGCCATCGCCTGCGCATCGCTGTCGGCAACTACGATGAACCGCACGATGCCCATTTTGGGCGGGGTCGCCGCGCCTTGCGCTTCGCGCCATATCTTTCTGTATCGCGAGATGATCGCCCGCGCATTGGCGGGCATGTCGTTCGTAACCATATTCAAGCCCTTGCGGGCGGCGCGTTCGGCGCTGTCCGGCGAATGGGCGCCGTACCACAACGGCGGATGCGGCTTCTGCAGCGGCTCAAGCTCCATGGGGACGTTTTCAAACTGATCGTAGCGGCCGTTCCAGGTCAACGTGTCGACCGTAAACGCCTTGAGAATGAGTTCGAGCCGCTCGGCATAGATCTGCTGCCGTTCCTCGGCATTCTGCCCGTAATAGGAAATCTCGAACGGCACCGAGCCGCGGCCGAAGCCGATTTCAAGCCGGCCGCCGCTCATGTGATCGAGCATGCAGATTTCCTCGAGCACACGTAACGGGTGATGAACCGGCAACGCATAGACGAAGGTGCCGAAGCGTAGTCGTGTCGTACGTTGCCCGATCGCCGACAGGAACACGCTGGGCGACGGCGCCATGCCGAGTGGCGTGAAGTGGTGCTCCGCGACGTGGTAGGCGTAAAAGCCGGACCGGTCGAACGCCTCGATGACTTTCAACCTCTGCTCGTAATAGTCGCGCAACGGCAGATCATTGCGGTCGAGATGGTCGAAAACGCCGAATTCCAAAGTCATGCCGTCCCCACCCACGCGATGCGCGCATTGCGCAGTCGATTCCACTGTTGAACTACGGCCGCGGCTTTCGCATTCGATCATCGGTCTGCATGACGAAACGGTCAACCGAGCCGAAACGCCTCTAGCGAGCCATGTCCGGTACCGCCTAGTATGGCGGCAGCCGCCGATACAAGATGGCAGCCTAGGGAGAGCCGCGATGAACAAGCCGAACGCATTTGCCAATCTAGTTTCCCGGCGCAAGCTCCTCAAGACTTCAGCCGGCGCGGGTGCCGCGCTGGTTTCGACGCTCTCGGCGCCGCCAATTCTCGCCCAGGCGAATGCGCCGATCCGGATCGGTAATCTCAACTCGTACACCGGCGGGCTCGCCTATGCCGGCGAAAACAATTTCAACGGCATGAGCCTTTACTTCGACAGCATCAATTGGACCGTCGCCGGTCGCAAGATCGAGATCATCAAGGAAGACGACCAATTCAATCCGCAGGTCGGCCTGCAAAAGGCAAAGAAGCTCGTCGAGAGCGACAACGTCGATCTGGTGATGGGCATTCAAGCCAGCAATGTCGCGCTTGCGGTGCTCAATTACATGAAGCAGCAGAAGGCGTTCTATGTGGTGTCCGGCGCCGGCACCGACGCTATCACTTGGGACCGCTATCCCTATCTGTTCCGCACCTCGATCTCGACGTTTCAGCTCTCCACGCCGATGGCGAATTACATCTACGACAACCTCGGCAAGGAGATCGTCACCACGGCATCCGACTATGCCGGCGGCCGCGATGTCATGGCGCAGTTTAAGCGTCCCTACCTCGCCAGGGGAGGGAAGGTGCTCAAGGAAATCTGGCCGCCACTCAATACCAGCGATTACAGCCCGTACCTGACCGACATCAAGTCGATCAATCCGCCGGTGACATACGATTTCATGCCCGGCGCCGACGCGGTGCGCTTCATCCAGCAATATTCCGAATTCGGCCTGAAGGAGAAAATGCCGCTGACCGGCTTCACCATTATCGACTTGCAGACGGTGAGCGCGCTCGGCAAGGCCGCCGTCGGCGTGATTTCGGCGCTCACTTATGTCGACACCGTCGACAATCCGGAGAGCAAGGAGTTCGCGGCGAGCTTCAAGGCCAAATACAAGATCTCGCCGGATCTGTTCGCGGACTACGGCTATGTCTCGGCCAAGACGATCGGCGAGGCGCTGAAGATGACCGGCGGCGACGCGAGCAACAAGGACAAGCTCGCCGAGGCGATGTCCAAGGTCAAATTCAATGCGCCGCGCGGCCCGTT
>CAWCSD010000025.1:0-230001 GCA_963798095.1 uncultured Alphaproteobacteria bacterium
GCCCACCAGGTCCACCGCAGCCACGCCAAGCGAGCCGATGCCGATGCCGCTGATGCTCAATGGAATTCTCTGCCCATGGTAGATCAAGACCCCACTGCCGCCTCCGACACCGATAATGAACCCGGCCTTGACAATATGCAGTCGTACCCTGCCGGTTTGAGCACGGGACTCCGTGGATAGCCCCGTCAGCACGATCACAGCGATCAAGACAGCGGCGGTGAATTTCATGGCGCGAATGAACTTGAGCATTTGTCGTCCTCCCGATCGTTGTATGTTCTGGATCAGTGTTGTGTGAAGTGACAGGCCATGAGCGTATCTCCCGTGGGCAGTGAGGCCGATAGTTCGGCCGCTAACTCAGTCACCTGCCATGCTCTCAACACCGACGCCGGTGATCTTACCGTCGGCGTCGAAACCGAACAGTAGGCTCGTCGCATCGCCACGCGGGAATATGAATTTCACTAGGTAGAATGTCTGACCCTCTACCGATCGCCTTTTCATGATTTCGGCGCGTAGCGGCGACGCCCCGTACTGGTTTAGGTGCTGCGACATCGCCTGCACCGCCTCTGGCGTCAATTGAGCGCCATAGGCGGCAGTGTATTGAGAGCGGTCGAATTTGCCCGCCTGCATTTCCGCATACCATTGAAGTGCAAAAGCTGCTGCGCCTTCGTCCGTCGCCACACCTGCCGGCGACGCCGCATGGGCCGGCGCAGCAGCAATTCCAACTGCCAACACGAGCACAAGCAACATACTACTGACGCAGTGCACCCGCATTGCGACGCTTCCGAGATCATGGCCTGCCGATCATGACTGCACGTCAGGTCAGCATTAGGCGGAAATTGGGGACGGCCGAAGCCGCCCCCCAACGCTCTCGATCAGCCACCTCCGCCCTGTGCCCCGTGCGGGTTGGAAAGGTCCTTCAACAAGGGCAGCGGATTATCCGGATTCTGAAGGTTCGGAATTAGGTCGGTCGAGGCGCCTCCCGGAGAGCGCTTGATGTTCGGGAACTTCATGACCGACTTGTCAAAGTCGAGAATGACCGGCTCGATCAGCGCCAGCACCCAACCATTATCCTGACCCGCATACCTTCCCGGCGACGTTGTCAGCACACGTGCCGGAGCGGCGCCGTTGAACGTCATATCGTATTTCTCGTAAGGGTCCATGGTGAGATTGTACGTCGCGCCGATCGCGCCCAGGTTTGCTTCGGAGCCTAGCCCACGAGTCTTTGGCGGTATAGAGATACTTCCACGCTATGTGCACCCACGGCTCCGTAGGATCGCCGCCGATATCGGCCCGCGCGCCGTTGAAGGTTTCGCCGTCGACATAAATCCACGACGTCCGTGCGGAATGCTGTGCCGTGCCGAGGATGTAGGCGCTGTTGTCGATGCTGTCGAAGTAGATCGGCTTGCCGTCATTGCCTACCCACTCGTGTGGCGGTGGTGTCAGGCCGACCATCGTCGCAAGCGTCGCCCAGCAGTCGATGTGCGACATCATCTCGTCGAAGTGTGAACCCGCCGCGATATGGCCCGGCCACCACATAAGCCCAGGAACGCGCCAGCCGCCTTCGAACGGTGAGCCCTTTTCGCCACGGAAGGGTGTAGTTCCTGCATCAGGATACGCATCCAGCCAGGCGCCATTGTCAGCCGTCACGATCACGATCGTGTTTGGTGCGTCTTTGCGGATTTCGTCCATGACCTTGCCGATGTCGGCGTCGAGCTCCATCAAGGAGTTCCGAGTAATCGCCAAGATGCGACTTTCCGGCGAAGTCAGGTGCAGCATTTGTCGGGTTGTGCATCTTGAGGTAATTGACATCCATGAAGAACGGCTGAGCGTCGTTCGCATGCTGCTTGATGTAGTTGACCGCGTTCGTGGCTTGGTCCTCGTCGAAAGTTGCCATCCTCTCGTAGGTTATCTTGCCAAGATTTCTGGCCGGCTGACCGGCCACGCCCTCCCATTCGCCCAAGTTTACGTTTTCGCTGAACAGCCGGGCGAATTGCGGATTGTACGACGGGAACCAGGGATGGAACCACTTGTCGGTGTAGTCATAGGTGTAGACGCCGGCATAGTAGGCCGCAAAATTCTTCATCTCGTCGAAGCCGTGCGCGATCGGATAGGCATCGGGCTTGTCGCCCAAATGCCATTTACCGGAGAAGTAGGTTTTATAGCCGTTCTTCTTGAAGAACTCCGCGATCGTTGGCGTTTCCTTGTGCAGCGCATTCTCGTCGCCGGGGGCGACGACGATCGACAAGGCGGAGCGGATCGGAATACGACCGGTTATGAACGACGCGCGGCCTGCCGTACAGCTCGCCTGACCGTACCAACTCGTGAAAACGGCTCCCTCCTTGGCGATCTGGTCGACATTCGGCGTCGGATGACCCAACGCAGCGCCGCCGTTGGAATAGGCGCCGAAATCGTTCCAACCCGTGTCGTCGGTCATTAGCATGACGATGTTGGGTCTCTTCGCCTGTGCATAAGCCGGCGTGGCCGCTACCGTCGCAATCGCTGTGAGCGCCAACACGCTCGCTCCCAGATTTTGGATGATATTATTCGTCACTCCTCGCCTCCCGTGGTTTTCGAAACCAAGATCGCTGTTTTGGCGCAGGCCGCGCCGGCATCCGAACGATCGCCGAAAGCTAACGATGAATTTTGAACGATGGACTGTTATTCTGGCTACAGGGAATTGATGGGGTGTGATCACACCCGCGTGAACTTCAAGCAGGCGGGAACCGTGCATATCTTTTAGCGTCACCTCGATGTCATAGACAGATTTGGGGACCCAAAATAAGAGTATTGCAACACAATTGGCGGGCGCGTGATCACTCTTCGGAGTGTGCGTCTAAGGAGCTTCCACGATGAGTATGACCAGACGCACTTGGCTCGGGTTGCTGGCTTCAGTTGCCACTGTGACGGTCGCTAGCACGCCAGCCGCCGCGCAGCAGGCGCGGAAGCCGAACGTCGTTTTCATCCTCGCCGACAACGTTGGCTATGGCGATTTGGGGGCCTACGGCGGCGGAGAGCCTCGCGGTGCGCCGACGCCCAGCATCGATCAATTGGCCCGCGAGGGACTGCGGCTGACCCAGTTCTTGGTCGAACCGGCCTGCACGCCATCGCGGGCCGCATTGATGACGGGCCAGTACTCGATCCGCAGTGGACTTTCACTTATTGCCATCGAAGGAAGCCCCAATACGCTTTCCGCACACGCCTTCACTATGGGTGAGATGTTCAAGGGCGCTGGTTACGCCACGGCAATTTTCGGCAAGTGGCACCTTGGAAGCGAGCCACAAAGCCTTCCGACCGCGCACGGCTTCGACGAGTTTTACGGCATACCACCGAACATTTCCTGGGATGCTGCAACTTACGTCGAGACGATGGAGTTGACGCACTCTATTCCAGCGCCGCCTGACGTACTTCTGGCTCGCGGGCCGCAGATTGTCCAGGCAACGGCCGGCGGACCACTACAGACTGTGAAGCCATTCACACCGGAGGTGCGCGCCAACATTGACTATGAGCTGGTGGACAAATCGATCGAGTTCATGCGGCGGCAGAAGGCTGCCAGCACGCCCTTCTTTCTTTACCTGCCATTCTCGATGGGGCACGTCCCAAACCTGCCAGCGCAGCAATTCAGGGGCAAGTCGCGGATCGGCAATTACGGCGACAAGCTAATGGAGGGCGACTATCACGTCGGCCGGATACTCGACACGCTCAGGGCCCTTGGGGTCGACGACAACACGATCGTGGTCTTCGCCTCTGACAACGGACCGTATGGCGAGGCTGCGCGTGAATTTGGCAACCAGGGAACGCCGGACATGGGCAATTCCGGCCCGTTTCGTGGTGAACTGGGCGAAGCAACTGAGGGGGCGATACGCACGGCGGCGATCATCCGCTGGCCGGGGCACGTGAAACCGGACACGACGTCGTATGCGATGTTCTCGATCATGGATTTCTTGCCGACCTTTTCTCATATCGTCGGCGGCAACATGCCGACGGATCGGCCAATCGATGGCATGGATCAGTCCGACGTTCTGCTCGGCAACAGTACGATTGGACATCGCGAGAACCTCTTGAGCTTTATCGGTGCCGATCTGATCGCCGCGCGCTGGAAACAGTGGCGCATATACTTTACCGACGTTCATCCCACAGGCATCGGACCTCAGCGCGAACCCGGCATTTTCTCGGCTAGCGCTTCGATGGCTGGCTATCCAAAGGTGTACAACATCGAGATGGACCCGCACGAGGATTTGGTCGTGGGTGGATTGTTTAGTTGGGTGTCGGGACCCGCGCTCAAAGCAGTTGATGAGTATTTGGAATCAGTCAAAAAATATCCGAACCCACCCGCACCTAATATCACTCAATTCAAGAATGGTGGTGGTTGAACGGCAGTAGGAGTGAGGCGATGCCTAAAGGGCCGCGTAAACTGGTCCGACCCCATAAAGCCTTGGCAAAAACTCGCAAACGTAAGGAACTCGCGACCGAGCGCAAATTTCCACACATTGTCGAGATAGTGCTGCCAGCGCACGGCTTGGACGTCCGCGTGAACCGCGAGATGGTAACGTTTTGTCGCTTGCGTAGTATCCGACCCCGTTTCGGCCGGAGAAGAAGAAAACGAACTGGTCAATACCTTTGTCGCTGATGCTTTTCGGATCAGGCGATTGCGGACGCCTTCCGTGAGCAGTTTGGCGGTGAGCATGTACCGAGCACCCCGTGAAGGGTTTGGACGCGGTGGGATCATAGCTGCGCGCCGCGCTTACCGCTATGCAGCATGGTCTGGCAGGAAATGTCCGTTCAGGGTCAAGTAACCGCCGCGCCGGCCATAAGTCGGCGGCGGCAGCTACCCCCGATAGCGGCCGCCCGCGACCAGTCGGTGCGGCCGGTTCGGGCCACTTTCTGCCGCACGCACCCGCAGCAAAAGATCAGCCAGCCGATGGCTGTGATGCGTAAGCGACCACTACGGTCACGCGCCATTGCCGCTCAATAGCCCAGCTAACAACCCCGCCCCTCTGAGGTAGACTTGCCCCCGCGTGCAGTCCGCACGCTGACCAATCCCAAAGGGGGCATCCAATGACACGTACGATCTTCATCGCGGCAGCGCTTGCGCTCGCCGCCACGCTGCCGGCTGTGCCGGCGCAGGCTGCGGGCGCGCCCCGCACCTTCCTCTCGGCAGCGGGCAGCGACGCCAATAGCTGCACCAATGTCGCGACGCCCTGCCGGCACATCGCGGCCGCCTTTGCCGCGACCGCCCCCGACGGCGAAATCTACGTGCTCGATCCGGCCAACTACGGCTCGCTGACTATTACGCACGCGGTTAGCATCGAAGGTCATGGCTGGGCTTCGATCGCGCCACCGGTGAGCGGCAGCACGGCAATCACCATCAATGCCGGGCGCGACCGACAAGATCAATATCATCGGGGTGGTGCTCGACGGAACCGGCATCACAGGCGCTAACGGCATTGTGTTCAACTCCGGCGGGAGCTTGACCGTTCGCGATAGCGTGATCCGAAATTTCGGGAACGATGGCATCGACTTTTTGCCGAACAATTCGAACGTGAGCCAGCTTTTTGTGTTGAATACGCTGATTTCAGATAATGGCATCTGAGGGAATCTTGATTGAGAGCAATGGGGCGGGAACTACATCCGGTGCTTTCGGTCACGTCGAGATCAAAAACAATGGATTCAATGGAATAGTCTTTTATAACAGCACCCAGACCATCAACATGACCGCCAGCGACAGCTTGATAGCGAACAACGGAACCAATGGCATCTACGTCAGGTCGGGTGGATCGCCGGAAAACGTGATAGTGCGGAACTCCACAATTTCAAATAATGCAAACATTGGATTGACGGCGGAGGGTACTGGCGCCTCCATTCGCACCACGCGATCAACGATTACGGGCAATGGCACCGGATGGTCAAATGCGTTCAGCGGGGCAGTGACGAGCTACGCCGACAACAACATCGAAGACAACGGCAGCGTAAACAACGCACCGACGCAGATCATATACAAATAGCGCTGCTCGATGAGGTGCGCCGGGTAAGGGCTGGGCCGGCCCGGCGCCGTGGGTGGCCATACAGTCCACCCACTTCGGTTTCATGTCCAGTTCGGGTCAATCGCGTCATTCGCGCGACTTCCAGTGGCGTCTGCTTTGCCCCCAATCGCGACCAAGTCGGTGCGGCCCACAAACGCCGCTCCGGGCCACTTTCTGCCGCACGCACCCGCAGCAAAAGCAGCAAGCCATTTCGCCGTCGGACCGGGGTGCCGGCGCCACACGCCTCAATAGCCCAGCTACCAACCCGGCCCACCTGAGTTAGACTTGCCCCTACGTGCAGTCCGCACGCTCAGGCAATCCCAAGGGGGCTTTCCAATGACACGCTACGATCTTCATCGCGGCGGCGCTCGCGCTCGCCGTCACGCTACCGGCCGCACCGGCGCAGGCTGCGGGGGCGCCCCGCACCTTCGTCTCGGCGGCAGGCAGCGACAGCAATAACTGCACCAACGTCGCTACGCCCTGCCGGCACATCGCGGCCGCCTATGCCGCGACGGCCGCCGAACGGCGAGATCTACGTGCTCGATCCGGCCAACTACGGCTCGCTGACCATTACGCATGGCCGGTCAGCATCGAAGGTCATGGCTGGGCTTCGATCGCGCCAGTCAGCGGTGGAAACTGCAATCACCATCAATGCGCAGGCCCGACCGACAAGATCAATATCATCGGGGTGGTGCTCGATGGGACCGCCCTCGCAAACACCAACGGCATCCTGTTCAACTCCGGCGGCAGCTTGACCGTTCGCGATAGCGTGATCCGAAATTTCACGAGCGATGGCATCCTCTTCGTGCCGAACTCTTCGACCCCGAGCCAGCTTTTTGTGTCGAACACGCTGGTTTCAGATAATGGTGGTCATGGAATCGGCATTATCCCAGCGGTTCGGGAACTACGAACGGCGTTCTCAATCACGTCGAGATGGAAAACAATGGAGGCATGGGCTAGACGTTAGTACCAGCTACCCAGACCATCAACGTCACCGTCAGCGACAGCGTGAGCGCGAACAACGGAAGCAATGGCATCATCGCCAACTCGGCCGGTGGAACGCCGGTAAGCGTCATGGTGCGGAACTCCACAATCGCCAATAATGCGGCTGATGGATTGGAGGCGAGAATACTGGCGCCACCGTTCGCGTTACGCGATCAACGATTACGGGAAATGCCACCGGATGGGCAACGACTCCGGCGGGGTAGTGTTGAGCTACGGCGACAACAACATCGACGGCAATACGAACGTCAACACCGAACCGCCGAGCCCGCTCACATACCATTAGCAGCTGCTCGATGAGGTTCGCCGGGCAAACACGGGCCGGCCCGGCGCCGTAGGTTGAGCCTTTCGCAATGCATCAACTGGTAGTCTCGAATCGCCGCTCTGGGTCACTTTCGACATTTTCCGGAGCCTCGCCAGATGTCGGCTTTGCCCTCCAAAGCGACCGCAAAAGCCGACATCGTGATGAACGCCGGCCTCACCGTCGCGCCCCGCGCAGCGTCAGGCGCTCGCCGGCATAATGTGGGACCGCAGCATCAAAGGCCGCGGCAAACCACTCGTTCGATGCGCCGGTGTTTAGGCCGCATCCGGCAACTTGCCTTCCGCTGCGGCAATGGCCTCCTGCCGCTGTTCGTCGGTTAATATTTCGCGGTCGGGCAGCTTGCCAAAATTTTTACGGATGAAGGCAAGCTGCGAATCCGTCGAACCCCAAACGAATTTGCGCGCTTGCTCGATCACCTGCCTGTTATTTTTTCGCACAATGTCAGTCGGCTTCGCAGCACGGAGTTCTCTCTGCCACGTTCGAGTGGCGCGCTGCTACGAACAATATCTGTGGAGAGACTGGCAGCGAAATATAAGCTTGGCGATCGGCTAGCCCGAACGGCATGTCCAATGGTCGGTCTGACGTAAGAAGCTGGTGGCTAGATTTGCTCAAATCGATCCGTGACCACTTCATAGCGAATACAGTTTGCCCAACGCGATCATTGTCGATCACCTCGGCAAGGAAATTCGAAGCGCCGATTTGCGCCACGTGAGGCTCGCGCTTTGCTAAGTATTCCTCGAAAGTTTCGGGATCACCTGCCCTTCGTCGAGCAGCATAGTCGGCCTGCAGTGCCCTCGTGCCAATATCCCACATCTCGATAATGTGGCCCTTGATGGTCGCCACCGCCTCGGGATTGCGGAACAGCAGCGATATGATGAACCGCGTCCAGCCACTCCTTAACTCACCGGGCCAATTGTCAGTTTCGCCGGCGATGATTTTGTCCAACGCGCGGGATGCGTCGGTGTCGACTAGACGCATAAACCGCTTTTCGAAATCCTGCGCGATTGCGTCGGGGACGCCGCCGATCCTATAGAGATCAATCTGATAGCCCGTACCATCGGGCGACGTTCGCCGCGGCTTCGCGCCGTAGCCCATGGGGATCAGCTTGTGCTCACACAGCCGGTGGTCATCGGTCTTCGCCCACTGCTTCAAATAGAAGACTGGAACGTAGTGGTGTTTGCGCGGATCGGACACGACAATGGCTCGATAATCAGCTCCTGCTGCTAGCTATGTGCTAGCTAGGCTCCTTCCGGAGTTGTAGAAAGTGGCGCGCCCGAAGGGATTCGAACCCCTGACCTCTGCCTTCGGAGGGCAGCGCTCTATCCAGCTGAGCTACGGGCGCGTGAGGGTTTAGATAGCGGAACGCGGCCGATGCGGCAACGGCTTGCGCTGTAGTAGAGGAGATATAGCGAAGGCCGAGGAAGCGGCCTTGATCGCATGGAAAGCATTCTGTTCGCGTTGATGATCTTGTCAAGGATCGCAGACCGCCGGAGGCGGCGGCGCTTCGCGCCGTCCTTGACAAGATTATCAACGCGAACAACGAGCATCCATACGATCAAGGCCGCCATCTGATCAGGCGGAGGCATATTAGTCTGGACAGCCGCTTGCCGCTGGCAGATGGACTTCTAAGCTTGCCTCGGCGGTTACCCGAGGAGACGCGCGATGACCCAGGTTGCGGAAAAGACGCAAAAAAGCCAGCCGAAAAGCGCCCAGATCAAGGACGCCGCGTTCAAATGGGACGATCCGCTCGACCTCGAAGGCGAGCTGACCGAGGAAGAGCGCATGGTGCGCGACACCGCGCGCGATTATGCCCAGGAGAAGCTGTTTCCGCGCGTCATCGCCGCCAATCGCGACGGCCAGACCGACCCGGCGATCTTCCGCGAGATGGGCGAGCTCGGGCTGTTGGGCTCGACCATCCCCGAGGAATACGGCGGCGCCGGCCTCGGCTATGTCTGCTACGGGCTGATCGCGCGCGAGCTCGAGCGCGTCGATTCCGGCTTCCGCTCGGCGATGTCGGTGCAATCCTCGCTCGCCATGCAGGCGATCTATGCCTATGGCAGCGAAGCGCAGCGCCGCAAATATCTGCCGAAGATGGCGACCGGCGAATTGCTCGGCTGCTTCGGCCTCACCGAGCCCGATCACGGCTCCGATCCCGGCTCGATGGTGACGCGCGCCGAGAAAGTGCCGGGCGGCTTTTGCCTCACCGGCGCCAAAACCTGGATCACCAATGCGCCGGTCGCCGACGTCGGCATCATTTGGGCAAAGCTCGACGGCAGGATCCGCGGCTTCCTCATCGAGCGCGGCACCAAGGGATTTTCCACGCCGAAGATCGAAGGCAAGCTGTCGCTGCGCGCCTCGATCACCGGCGAGGTCGTGCTCGAAGGCGCGGTCGTGCCCGAAGACAATTTGCTGCCGAACGTGTCCGGCCTCGCCGGCCCGTTCGGCTGCCTCAACGTGGCGCGCGCCGGCATCGCCTGGGGCGCCATGGGCGCCGCCGAGTTCTGCTGGCACCGCGCCCGCGACTACGTGCTCACCCGCAAGCAGTTCGGCCGGCCGCTTGCCGCCAATCAGCTGGTGCAGAAAAAACTCGCCGACATGCAGACCGAGATCGCGCTCGGCCTGCACGCGGCGCTGCGGCTGTCGCGGCTGATCGATGCGGGCAAGGCGTCGCCGCCGGCGATTTCGCTGCTCAAGCGCAACAATTGCGGCAAGGCGCTGGAGATCGCCCGCCTCGCCCGCGACATGCACGGCGGCAACGGCATCGCCGAGGAATTCCACGTCATGCGCGTGTTGTGCAATCTCGAGACCGTCAACACCTACGAGGGCACCCACGACATCCACGCGCTGATCCTCGGCCGCGCGCAGACGGGCATCCAGGCGTTTTTCTGATCGGCACCGTTATCCGGCGATGTTCTTCTGATTGTCGCCGTTAACCGGCGACCTGGAGAACGATCTTGCCGCGTTTATGCGCGCGCGTGCCGGCGAGCATTTCGTGGGCGGCGCGCACCTCGCTGAGCGGCAGCACGCTGCCGACGGGAATGACCAGCTCGTTGTTGTCGTGCATTTCGGCGAGCCGCGCCAGTTGCGCGGTATTGACGTCGACGATGAAATAGTCGGCGCGGACGCGCCGTTTTTGCGCCAGCTGCACATTCGGCCGCGACACCGATGAGACGATGATGCCGCCGGGTTTGACGAAGCTGAACAATTGATCCTGTGCCGGCCCGCCGACCGTGTCGATCACCGCGTCGGCGCGCCGCGCGAAGTTCGCCACGTTGTCGGTCTCGGTGTTGATCACCTCGTGGGCGCCGAGGCCGCGCACATAGTCGGCGTCGCCGTTGCGGACGGTGGCGATGACGTGGAGTTTTTTCGCCCGCGCCAGCTGCACCGCATAGGCGCCGACATTGCCGGCGCCGCCGTGGATAACGACGGTCTGGCCTTCGCGCAGCGAGGCGTGATCGAACAGCATTTGCCATGCCATCACGCCGACCACCGGCATCGCCGCGGCCTCGATATGCGACAGCGCGGCCGACTTTTTCGCGATCATGCGCGCCGAAACGACGGCGTATTCGGCGTAACCCATGATGAAAAGCGGGTTGGTGGCGCCGAACACCTCATCGCCCGGCGCGAAGCCGGTGGTATTGGCGCCGACCTTTTCGACGATGCCGGAGATTTCGGAACCCAGCGTCAACGGCGGCGTCAGCGGCAGGCCGCTCTTGCCGGTGCGCACCAGGGCATCCCAAGGCCCGACGCCGGCGGCGCACACCCGCACCAGAACCTGCAGTTCCTCCGGCTCCGGCACGTCGATGCGTTCGAGAGCGATGATCTGCGGCGGTCCCAGGTGGTTGATTCGCGCCGCCGTCATGATCTGCGGCAGAGCCAGCCGACCGATCCGCTCGACCGGTGCTCTCGGTTGTTGCCCCAGTCGATGAACCGAACTAGGTTTCGCATTCGGCGCAGGATCCGCTGTCGGTCCGATAAAAAGCTGACTGACGGCCATGGATCATCTCCCGCGGTCTAGCAAATACCTACCCTCATCGTTAAATCACCAACAAAACGAATCACTGATCGGCACATTACTCCAAATCGCGTGACGGAACCTCATGCCCCCTTTGTCCTTTTTGCTCAATCTTCTGTGGATTGTCTTTGGCGGCCTCTGGATGGCGCTGGGATGGGTTGTCGCAGCCATCATCATGGCGATCACCTTCATCGGCCTGCCCTGGGCGCGTGCGGCGTTCAACATCGCCTCCTATACGCTGTTGCCGTTCGGCCGGAAGGCGGTATCGCGGGCCGAGTATCTGGGAACCCACGATATCGGCACCGGCCCGTTCGGGTTCGTCGGCAACATCGTGTGGCTGGTGCTGGCCGGGTGGTGGCTGGCGCTCGGCCATCTGCTCATGGCCATTTTGCTGGCGGTGACCATCATCGGCATCCCGTTCGCCTGGGCGCACTTCAAGCTCGCCGGCATCGCGCTGTGGCCGATCGGCAAGATGATCGTCGATGCCTGATTAAATAGCCCCAAGTTTTAGCTAGCCCAATGCGGGCGAAAGGAGATTTTCCATGAGCAGCCATCACTTTCACGCCGTCGTGTGGATCGATCATCGTGAAGCGCGCGTGTTTCATTTCAGCCCAACCGATGTCGAGCGGCTGGTGTTGCACCCGGATCATCCGACGCAACACATCCACCACAAGGCGAACTCCATCGGCAGCGGACATGCCCCTGAGGATCACGATTTCCTCCAGGCAGTCGTGCAATCGATCGCCGACGCCGGCGAAGTTCTGCTGACAGGGCCCGCCAATGCCAAGACCGAATTGGTCAAGCACATCAGCCGGCACGATCCCCAGTTGATGAAAATTATTGTCGGGGTGGAGACTGTCGATCATCCGAGCGACGGGCAACTCGTCGCTTACGCCAGACAGTACTTCAAAGCCAAAGACCGTATGCTGCCACAGTAAGGTTTCGGCTGGCCTGCATCGCGCGACGCACGATGCTTGTCACTCCGCCTTGATGCCGGCGGCCTTGATGATCGGCCACCATGTGTCGGTTTCGGCTTTGTAGTAGGCGGCAAGCGCTTCCGGCGTCTGTTGCTCGCGCGGCACGACTTCCTGGCCGATGGTCGAGAGACGGTTGCGCACGGCGGGATCGGCCAGCGCGTCGACCGCGGCAGCATTGAGCTTGGCGATGACCGCAGGCGGCGTGCCTTTCGGCACCCACAGCGAATGCCACGGCGTGATGTGCAGGCCCGGCAATCCCGCCTCGTCGACCGTCGGAATATCGGGCGCGACCGCGGCGCGGCTCGATCGGGTGACGGCGTAGCCTTTGATGGTGCCGTTGCGGATTTGCGGCATCGCGTCGGACGGCTGATCGAACAGCAAATCGATGCGCCCTGCCAACAAATCCTGCATCGCCGGCGCCAGCCCGCGATACGGCACGACCTGGATTTTCGTAGCCGTTTGTTGCTGAAGCAAAAAGCCCGCTACCTGATCGGTGCCGCCGGCGCTGCCGAGCAGCACGGGATCGGGTTTGCTCTTCAGCCAGCCAACCAGCTCCTTCAAATCGTTCGCCGGAATATCTTTCCTGGACACCAGCAGCAACGGCGTCTGCGTCAGCCAAACCACCGGATCGAAATCGCGGAAGACATCGTATTGCAATCGATAGAGCACCGGCGTCACCACGTGCGTCGACCAGGTGGCGAGGTCGAGCGTATAGCCGTCGGGCGCCGCGCGGGCGACGCGGCCTGCGGCGATGGTTCCGCCGGCGCCGGTGACGTTCTCGATGACGACCGGTTGCCCGAGCGACTGCCCCATCCGTTCGCCGATGACGCGCGCGATCACGTCGGTCGGGCCGCCTGCGGCGAACGGCACGATCATGGTGATCGGCCGGGACGGAAAAGATTGCGCTTCAGCGCTGCCGGCAAATCCTGAAATCGCCGCAATAGCGATCATTGCTAAAACGAGTCTGCACATCGGTATGGCTCGCTCCCTTAAGATACCGCCTTCACTTAAGCCCGGCGCCGATTCTATCAGAACCCGGAACCACTAGCGGCTGCTGCCTGGACCGTCTATATGAAGGCCATCCCCCACAAAGGAGCAGCGAATGGCCTCGCGCCAAATCAAGATGCCTGTAAAGGATGATTCCGACAAAGAAGTCGACGAAGCGCCGTCACAGCGCAAGCGGCCGGAAGCCGGCCGGTATTGGCTCCAGGTCGACCGCCAGACCAAGGGTTCCTACCAGACAGCGGAAGCCGCGCAATCGGCAGCGCTGGTCATCAAGAAGGGTTACCCGATCGTTCAAGTGTCGGTCTATGACAGCGTCGAATACACGCACACGATGGTGGAAGGGCCGGCCGCGGCATCATGACGAACGTTCTTCCCTCGTTCACCCGCTCGACCGATCAGGCAGAGCGCCGTTCTGGCTGCTTTGCAGTTTCCGACACCACGGTCACATCCACCGTCATACCGAGATAGCTGCCGGCGGCGCCGACAAAACTGCCGGAAATCGGCACCGCTTGGCTGATGTCGCGGGTGACGGCAACCCGGATCAAATCGAGGCCGCCGATCGTGCCGTTGGTCGGGTCGTAGGCGATCCAGCCGGAGCCGGGAACGTAGATGTCGGCCCAGGCGTGCGTGGTCCCGGCGCCGATCGCGCCCGGACCATCGGCGCAAGCACGATAGAGATATCCTGTCACCACGCGGGCGCCGAAACCCAGGCTGCGCGCGGCCTCGATCAAGAGGACAGCGAGATCGCGGCAGGAGCCCCAGCCGCGGTTGAGCGTCTCCACGGGAGTCTGCGTGCCCTCGGTTTCCCGGCTTTGGTATGAAATCTGTGCCGCCACGCCGTTGTTCAAGTCGGCCAACAGCGCCGACGTATCCGTCGGGTTGCTCCGCACGAAGCCGCGCGCCCACGATCCGAGCCGATCAGTGGGATCGGGGTATTGGCGCTCGAGCATGCGGCCGAGGTCGATACGATCGTTCGCCGAATAGACGAACGGATAGCTTCGCGCTTCCGGCGTAATCTGGAATGGCGGTCGCTCGACGGCATAGGTCTCCAGCAGGAGGTCGCTCTCGATCCGCAATTCGGCTGTTGGTTCGCGGAACGACGCAATGGCGACCGAATTGCCGAAGACATCGTGCATCCAGCGCAGCGACGCCGGCGGCGAGCAGATCAAATTGGTTTTGATCAGGCGAAGATCGTGGCTATCGCGTGGGCGCAGCATCAGCCTGTGATCGCCAAGCACGACTGGGCGGCTGTAGCGGTAGACCGTGGTGTGCTGCACATTGAGAACAGTCACGGGCGCATCCTCGACTGTGGTCGATTGTTACGCGAGTCATTGATCGATCGCATCGCCATGCGTGTCACGTCGGAAAAAAATTTCGCACCGGCAAAATCGATGGTACGAACGGGTTTTGCTCCCGGTTCGAAACCGCTAACCATGCCGGCTAGGGGTGGAGAACCGTCAACACGAGCATGGAGACGAAGACAAGTACCACGGCCGCAATGGAAAAATAGATCGCTTTGGTCGCAAAGCCGGCAGTGCTGTAGTCGTTTCTCATGGTCCGCCCTCTCCCGTCCTGGTGCATTTTCCGAGTCATCTTCCAAGTCAATTTCCAAGTGCAATTCCGATGGCCGGATCGCCGCCGGGACACATCGAGCAAGTTGGCAAAAGGCCCGGCACTTGGCCGGGCCTGAATTTGCGAAATCGAACGGCTTACTTGCGCTGTTCGTTCGGCTGTTTGTCGGCGGGCTTCGCACTACCCGGATCTTGACTTTGCTGCTGCGGGCTGGCCGGATTCTGGTTCTGCGGCTTCGGACTGCCCGGATTTTGACCTTGCTGCTGCGGGCTGCCCGGGTTCTGGGCTCGCTGCTGCGGGTTGGCCGGATTGGATGGCTTCGGGGCTTCCTTGGCGCCCTGTTGTGGATTTGACATAGTATTCCTTTCCAAAAAAAAGATTTTGAGTACTTTTAGGTCACTTATTATAGGTATTGGCCTTGCAATTATTAAACAAGTGCGTGCACGTTTTTATTTTCAAAGCAACCGATTTACCGGCCAATTTTGCAGTAATGTGTGATAATGTCCTCAGCAATGATCGATCATGAAGACTTTTCGGTTGTCGTGAAGAACCGCGCCCCGCTGCCGAAGCCGTGGCGATGGGAAATCTATCGCGCTGGCCGGACCAGCCCGATCGAGCATTCCGAGATTTTCTTCGAATCCATGACGGAGGCCAACCGCGCTGGAAAAGCGGCGCTAAGGTCACTCCTGAGCGACTACCCGACTGACCGGGCGCGGGTAGGAAGCCTTTGACAAGTCTGCCGATATCTATAGAAACAGGCACTGTCTCGTTCGAAAAGCTGCCCAGATAACGGCGACCGACCGAAGTCTCGGTTTCTTCGGTCTCCGTTTCTTCCAGTTGGCGGCACGGTGCCCATCGGCAGGCGCGACTTCGAACATCGACTTGGAATGTTACCGCGGGCTCAGCCGTACCCGACCAGTGCCACGCGAATCTTGCCTATCCATGCGCCAGCGGCCCGAGCGCCTTGGCCATCGGCCCCGTTAACCGCTCGATCGAGGAGGAACGCCGCGTGCAGGTTCTCGTCCGTGACAACAATGTCGACCAGGCGCTGAGGGTGCTGAAGAAGAAGATGCAGCGCGAGGGCGTGTTCCGCGAGATGAAGCTGCGCGGCCATTACGAAAAGCCCTCCGAGAAGCGCGTCCGCGAAAAGGCCGAAGCCATCCGCCGTGCCCGCAAGCTTGCCCGCAAGAAGCTGCAGCGCGAGGGCCTGTTGCCGATGAAGCCCCGGGTTGTTCCCGGCGCCGGCCCCGGCGGCGCTGCCGGACGAGGCGGCCCGCCGCGCGCACCGCGCCCGCCGCGTTTTTGATCGCAGAACATTTGCGGCGGCCAATACCGTCGCTTCGGTCGTCCGGGTTGCGCTTACTAAGTCGTCATGGCCGGGGCTTGTCCCGGCCATCTTCGTTTTTAAATTTGCTTTGCCGTCAAGACCCGACACCCAACCCAAAGGACCTGCCGATGCCATTTTCAATGTCTCAAGCCGCGCTGCCGGTTTTCGAAATCAATCTCAACGCGCTGTCGGCCATTCTCGACAAGGCGGAAGCCTTCGCTACCGCGAAGAAAATCGACGCCGCCGTGCTGCTGCGTTCCCGCCTGTCGCCGGACATGTTCGATCTCACCCGCCAGATTCAGGTCGCGACCGATGGCGCGAAGCGCGGTTCGGCGCGTCTCGCCGGCGTTGAGCCGCCGAGCTACGAAGACAACGAGACGACGATCGCGCAGCTCAAGGAGCGCATCGCCAAGACGGTCGCTTTTCTCAAGACGCTCGACCGCAAGCAGATCGACGCGGCGGCCGATCGCGAGATCACGTTTCCGCTCGGCGGCACCAACAAGGGCCAAATGAAGGGCGACGATTATCTCAACCACTTCATGCTGCCGAACTTCTATTTCCATTGCACCGCCGCCTACGCGATCCTGCGTCATTGCGGCGTGGACGTCGGCAAGCGCGATTTCCTGGGCGCGATCCCGCTTAAGATGGTTTGAGGCGGGAGCGGCAACCAGAATCAATCAGTCCACACCAGGACCGGCCGGCCCTGTTTGTCCTTGAACGCGCCGACGATGATGAGAATGAAATCGACCAGAGACCAGATACCCAACCCGCCCAGCGTGACGATCTGAAGTATGCCGGTCCCGATCTTGCCGACATAAAATCGGTGCGCCCCGAATATGCCAAGGAAGAAGCACAGCAAAAGCGCCGCAAGCCGGCTTTTGGGACTCGCGCCGGGCGGAGCCATGCTGACGCCCGTCGGCGCGCCGCAATGCGGGCAGGCGGGCGCCAGGCTTGAAATGATCTGACCGCAGCTGCGGCAAAACTGTTGGTTGGCGGCGAGCGGCGGCATCGGTTGCGACATTATTCTCTCAACTCCTCTCATTGCCCTCGGCGAGCAGCCCGCACGAGCGGAGCGACAACGGGGCAAGACCCGCAGCTTAACCTCGGATTTCGCTGCCGCTCAACCCTGCCTGCACTGGCTCATGGGTGCGCTACAACGGCGGCTCGACGCCGCCTTCTTTCTTGCAGGCTATGCTGGCTTCTTCCAGATCGAGCTCGCGCTCGATGCGCCGGCGCGCTTCGTCGGTGATCTGGCCTTCCTGCAACATCCGGTAGATGTATTCGCGCTCGGCCGCAATCAATTCCATGCGCAGCTCCGCGGCCACCGCCGCGGCATCGCCGCTGTCCGCGCTATGTTCCGACAACCGCCCAGTCCGATAGTCGTGGCGGGCACGCAGGATCGCCAGCGCTTCGGGTGAAACCTGGCGGTCGGCCGCGACTTTGCCCAAGTGATTTTGCGCCACGTCGAGAGCTTGCGACCGCGCGGCAAGCTCGGCCTCGTGCTCGCGTTGCCGTTCGTCGGCGGCGTGTTTTGCCAGGCCGAGCCAGCCGACGACACGCGGCAGCAGCGATCCCTGCCCGATCAGCGTGACGACGATGACGCCGAAGGTGGCGAAGAGAATGAGATCGCGGTCGGGAAACGGCGCGCCGGCCGCGGTCGTCAGCGGAATGGCGAGCGCCGCTGCAAGCGAGACGACGCCGCGCACGCCGACAAAGCCGAGAAAGAAGGTCCACTGCCAGGGCGGAGTTGGGTCCCGGCGCGCCAGCGACGGATTCAGCCAGCGCGGCAAATAGACCGTCGGATATATCCAGATGAATCGCGTCACGATGATCACGGCCACGGTGACCAGGATGGTCAACGTGAGACCGTGCAGCAAGTTTGCGTCCATCCGGTCAAGCAGTGTGCGCGTCTGCATGCCGGTCACCAGGAAAATAAATCCTTCGAGGAAATAAACCAGTAAATCCCAGAAGAAGATTCCTTGCAGCCGCGTCGCCGCCGGAATGAGCAGCGGCCCGTTCCAGCTCACGAACAGGCCCGCGGCCACCGCCGCCAGAACGCCCGAACCGCCCAATTGCTGCGGCACGAGGAATGCGAGGTAAGGCGTCAACAGCGACAGCGTGATCTCGACGCGCGGATCGCGCGCCCAGCGGCGCAAGCGCAGGCTGAGCCAGCCGACGGCGATGCCGTAGGCGATCTCGCCCACGACGATGAGGACGAAGGTGCCCGCGGCGTCGGCGAAGGAGAACAGGCCGGTGCTCACAGCGGCCACCGCGAAGCGGTAAAGAATCAAGGCCGTGGCGTCATTGGCGAGCCCCTCGCCCTCCAGCACCACGACGAGCCGGCGCGGCACGCCGAGGCGGCGCACGATCGCCAGCGGCGCGACCGCGTCGGGCGGCGCCACGATGGCGCCGAGCAAGAAGCCGATGGCCAACGGCATGTCGAGCAGCCAGTGCACAGCGGCCGCCACCGCGCAGGTTGTGAAGACCACCGCACCGAACGCCAACAGCGCGATCGGGCGCAGGTTGAAGCGAAATTCGCGCCAGCTCATGGCGACGCCGGCCGAATAGATCAGCGGCGGAAGAATGCCGAGCAACACCAGCTCCGGCGCCAGCTCGATCCGCGGCAAACCGGGCGCGAGCGCAAGCCCAATGCCGGCGATGACGAGCAGTATCGAGGGAGCGAGGTTGAGCCGCCGCGCGACAACGGCCACCACCGCCAGCACGGCGAGCAGCAGCAGTATGGTCTGGATTGTCGCCGCCATGGGAAACAAGTAGCCATCATCGCGTGCGGAATCAAATGCGTGACCGGGATCAGTATATTTGCACTGATCGGGTGACGGCCTTGATCGCTTGGATGCTGGTTGTTCGTGTTGGCAATCTTGTCAAGGACGGCGCGAAGCGCCGCCGCCTCCGGCGGTCGATGATCCTTGACAAGATTGCCAACACGAACAGAGTGCCGTCCGAGCGGTCAAGGCCGCTTTCTACGCCATCTCACATCCGAGGCGCGACTCTGACGGCGGAGGTTACGCGTGGACCCCGAATTCATCCGCGACCTGTTCGCACAATTTCGCCCGGTGACGGTGAGACGCATGTTCAGCGGCGCCGGCATTTTCGCCGACGGTCTCATGTTCGGCCTGATCGTCGACGATACGATCCATCTCAAAGTGGACGAGACCAACATTGCGGATTTCGAACGCGAAGGCAGTCGCCCGTTCGCTTACACGCGCGGAAGAAAGTCCGGCCGCCTCACCCGCCATGCACTGCCCTATTGGCGCCTGCCGGAGCGGCTCTACGACGACCCCGATGAACTCGCGGTTTGGGCCGCTCGTTCGTTCGCCATTGCGGAATGTAAAAAACTGGTGCCACACAGAAGACCGAAACGAAAGCCATCGGCAAGGCGGAGGTAGCCCTGAGCGCAGCGAAATGGAGGTTTGAAAACGGGCTTGACCCGGATTTCGCTGTTGTCCAATCCGGGCTATGATTGTTGCTCCACCACTCCTCTGTTCAGAGATTTGGACATTAATTTCATGCGCCAAATGGCAGTCGCGGTCGCCCTGTCTCTTTCTGCCTTGATGTCTGCTCCATCGAACGCTGCAGCCGAGATGGGTCCGTGCACACCAGCCACTTTCGACCTCATTTGCGGGAGTGGCGACGGCGCTGCGCGAGTCATCATAAAGACCATTTCGCCCTCAAAGCGGCTTGCTTTCGCTTGGCGGGTCGCTAACAGACCGCCAACCGATAGGCCAGAAGTGGGCGATCCGAACCTTGAGAATTTAATCGTCCGAATCGCAGATGGTGCAGTTCTGGCTAGATCTCATGGCTCCTATTGGGATCTCAGCACGAAGATCGCCAAAGCCTATCTTATTACCGCGTGGTCGCCCGATAGCCGCCTGCTGGTTAAGGTCGAACAGCGGGCCGGATTTGCATCGGCGGAACTTTTCTCCTTCTCACAAGACGATTTAGCGATTGGTCCAATTGAACTCGCCAAGATCATTGCGCCTCCAATGCTGGCGCAGATGGAGAGCGTGAAAGACACAGACAATTACCATTTGGTGTTCGCATCACATCCCGCGATGACAGTGGATGGCCAAGGATTACTGCACGCCAACGTCTCCGCGAGAAACCAGGATTCATCGGGTGGACCGGTCTACGACGTGACAGTGCAGATTACTCGCGCCGCGGGTTCGCTCGACGCGAGGGTCGTCTCAGTCACCCCACAAACCGGTGCATCTGTTTCAGTCATTGTGCACTAACCCCAGCCGTCACGCAAACTCGTCCCACACAGGACCTCACAAAAAGCTCTGCGGATCGACATCGATATCGAGCTTGATCGAGCCGTGCTTCTTCGGCGCCGCCGCGAGCCATTGGCGCAGATAGGCCGAGAGATCGAAATTGCGCGGTGCTTTGATCAGCAATCGCAGCCGATGGCGGCCGCGCACCAGCGCGAGCGGCGCTTCGGCGGGGCCGAGGATGCGCACCTCGTCGTGGGTTGGCGCGGTGCGAGCGAGCGAGCGCGCATGCGATTCGGTGTCGTGCTTGTCGGGGCCGGAGACGACGATAGAGGCGAGGCGGCCGAACGGCGGATAATGGTCGCGCTCGCGGACTTCGATCTCGGCGTCGTAGAACGCCTCGCGATCCTGCGCGATCAGCGCGCGCATCACCGGATGCTCGGGCTGATGCGTCTGCAAAAAGCCATGCCCGATGCCGGCGTCGCGGCCGGCGCGGCCGATCACCTGGTGCAAAAGCTGGAAGGTGCGCTCGGCGGCGCGCGGATCGCCATTGCTTAATCCCAGATCAGCATCGACGACGCCGACGAGATTGAGCATCGGGAAGTGATGGCCTTTCGCTACAAGCTGCGTCCCAATAACAATGTCGAAACGGCCTTGGGCGACGTCGTCCAGTTCCTCGCGCAGCCGCTCGACCGAAACGACGAGGTCGCTGGACAGCACCAGCACGCGCGCTGCCGGAAATAATTCTCGCACTTCTTCTTCCAGACGCTCGACACCCGGCCCGCAAGCCACAAAAGAGTTCGCGGCCTGGCATTTCGGGCACGCCGCTGGATGCGGCATGGCAAAACCGCAATGGTGGCAAACGAGGTGCTTGCGGAAACGGTGATCGACCAGCCAGGCGTCGCAGTTCGGACACGAGAAGCGGAAGCCGCAGGCGCGGCACAAGGTCAGCGGCGCGTAACCGCGGCGGTTGAGGAACAGCAGCGCCTGCTCGCGGCGCTCGATGGCGATCTGCATCGCGCCGGCCAGCACCGGCGAGATGAAGCGGCCGCGCGGCGGCGGCGCCTGGCGCAAATCGATCGCCTCGACCGCCGGCTCAAGCTGGCCGCCGAAGCGTTCGGGCAGCGCCAAGTTTCTGATAGCGCCCGCGCCGCGCATTGACCACCGTTTCCAGCGACGGCGTCGCCGACGATAGTACGATTGGGATGCGCGCGATATGGCCGCGCACCACCGCCATGTCGCGGGCGTGATAATGCACGCCGTCCTCCTGCTTGTAGGCGGGATCGTGCTCCTCATCGACCACGATCAGCCCGAGATCGGCATAGGGCAGGAACAGCGCCGAGCGCGCTCCGACCACGACGGAGACTTCGCCGTCGGCGACCGCGCGCCAGGTACGCGCGCGCTTGCGTGGCGACAGCTCGGAATGCCATTCCGCTGGCCGCACGCCGAATCGCGCGGCGAAGCGGTCGAGGAATTGCGCGGTGAGCGCGATCTCCGGCATCAGGATCAAGCTCTGCCGGCCGGCGCGGATAGTGTCGGCCACCGCTTCGAAATAAACTTCTGTTTTGCCCGAGCCGGTGACGCCGTCGAGCAAGGTCACGGAATAACCGCCCTTCGCCACGGTCGCCTTGAGCGCGGTTGCGGCGGCACTTTGGTCCGGCGTAAATTCCGATTGCACAAAATCCGGATCGGGCTTTTGCGCCACCGGGTCCGGCGGCAGCACCACGGCTTCGAGCGTGCCTTCGTCGATGAGGCCGTCGATCACGCCCACGCTGACGCCAGCCTCGCGCGCGGCGTCGCTCTTGCCGCGCATCATGCCGTCGGCGAAGAGCGCCAGCACGCGCTGCCGCGCCGGTGTCATGCGTTGCGGGGCTGCGCCGGCCAGCCGCACCCCGACGCGCTCGCGCTCGGCGCCCAAATTCTCGCCCATGCGTAGGCACATGCGCAGCACCATGCCGCGCGAACTCACGGTGTAGTTCGCCACCCAATCGACGAAGCTGCGCAATTCGGGGCGCAACGGCGGCAGCTCGAGCTTTTGCTCGACGTCCTTGAGCCTGTTGTCGAGCCGCGGATTGGGTTTTGGATTCTCCGCCCACACCACCGCGGTGGCCTCGCGGGCGCCGAGCGGGACGCAGACGATGTCGCCCGGGGCGAGCTCAAGCTCTTCCGGAACCCGATAGGAATAGGCCCGATCGAGGGCGACCGGGACGAGCACATCGACGACGCGTTTGGTCATGGCTGCATATTTGCCCGCTTAAATATGGACCACAGCCGATTCGGCAATTAAGGAAGCGGGAACGAAGGGGGTGCGATATATCCCGCCGTGTCAAGCGCACGACAAAAATCGCAAGAACTGCCGGATTTCGTGGCGCCAAAAGTCGCCGCCGAGATCGAGGATTGGCTGAGCCATCTCGGCGCCGAGCGGCGCATGTCGCCGAAGACGGTCGAGGCCTATCGGCGCGATGTGCTGCAATTCCTCGAGTTTTTGGCCGAGCATCTCGGCGGTTCGCCGTCGCTGCGGGACCTAGCCGGGCTTTCTCCAGCCGATGTGCGCGCCTTCCTGGCGGCGCGCCGCGCCAAAAATATCGGCAGCCGTTCGCTGATGCGGGCGCTCGCCGGCATGCGCGCCTTCGGCCGTTTTCTCGAACGCAACGGCAAGGGCAAGGTCGGTGCGCTGACCGCCGTGCGCGCGCCGAAAATCGGCAAGACGCTGCCGCGGCCGCTTGCGGTCACCGCTGCCAAGCGCGTCGCCGATCCCGACATTTCGGCCGGTGACGGGCGCGAGCCCTGGATTCACGCGCGCGATGCCGCGGTGCTGGCGCTGCTCTACGGCTGCGGCTTACGCATCGCCGAAGCGCTGGGCTTAAAGCGCGCCGATTTCGGCACCCGCGACACCCTCACCGTCACGGGAAAAGGCCGCAAGCAACGCATGGTTCCACTGCTGCCGCAGGTCGGCAAGCTGATCGCGGATTACGTCGCGCTCTGTCCGTACGACCTGCCCGACGACGGCCCGCTGTTCGTCGGCGCCAAAGGCAGTGAGCTGTCGCCGCGCATCATCCAGCTCGCCATGGCGCGGCTGCGCGGCGCGCTCGGCCTGCCGGAGACCGCGACGCCGCATGCGCTGCGGCATTCCTTCGCCACGCACCTCCTCGCCCGCGGCGGCGACATCCGCTCGATCCAGGAACTGCTCGGCCACGCCTCGCTCGCAACCACGCAAATTTATACCGAAGTCGACGCCGAGCGCCTGATCGGCGCCTATCGCGCCGCCCACCCGCGCGCGTAAGATTTGTGCTATTCGTCGTTTGACGAGTGAGACACGAGGGGCGGACACCATGTCGGAAATCCACGAAGCGATCGAGAAGGCGCACGAAGGCGAGCACGGCGAGGGGTTCAACAAACGGATCGCGCTGATCATCGCGATCCTGGCGCTGTTTCTCTCCTTCTCAGAGACGGCCGGCAAAGGCGCGCAGACCGAAGCGATCAGCAAGAACGTCGAGTCGTCGGATCTGTGGGCGTTCTTCCAGGCCAAGAACATTCGCATCACCCAGGTCACGACCGCTGCCGAAGAAATGGCGGTTACTGCCGCCGGCGCCGCCGATCCCGCCGTCAAGGCGGCGATGGAAAAACAAATCGAAGCTTGGAAAGCGACCGCCGAGCGCCTGAAATCGGAACCGAAAACCGGCCGCGACGAACTCGCCGAACAGGCCAAGGAGGCCGTGGAGGAGCGCGATTTGTACATGGCAAAATATCACCATTACGAATTGTCTTCCGCTGCTTTTCAGGTCGGCATCGTGCTCGCCTCGGCGGCGGTGATTACCGGCATGATCGGGCTCGCCTGGTTCGCCGGCGGGCTGGGCGTGGTCGGGCTTGTGCTGCTGGCGCTCGGACTATTCGCGCCGCACGCTGTGCCGTTCATCGCGGCATTGTAGCACTCGTCATTCCGGGGCCGAGCCAACGGGTCCGGCCCGAAGTGGCCGGCCCGATGACAGGCTCCGCGAGGAGCCCGGAATCCATAACCCCGGTCAGCGAATATGGATTCCGGGCTCGCCGCTTTGCGGCGCCCCGGAATGACAACGATCAATAATTGATCGCGCGCTTGGCCACCGCCAGCGCCGCTTCCTTGATCGCTTCGGTCAGCGTCGGATGGGCGTGGCAGGTGCGGGCGATGTCCTCGGACGAGGCGCCGAATTCCATGGCGACCGCCGCCTCGCCGATCATGTTGCCGGCGTCAGGGCCGAGAATGTGCACGCCGAGCACCCTGTCGGTCTTGGCGTCCGCCAGGATTTTCACAAAACCTTCGGTGGTCAGGTTCACCTTGGCGCGGGCATTGGCGGTGAAGGGAAATTTTCCGACATTGTAGGCGACGCCGGCGGCCTTGAGCTCTTCTTCGGTTTTGCCGACCGAAGCGATCTCTGGATAGGTATAAACAACGTTCGGAATGACGTCGTAGTTCACATGGCCGGCCTGGCCGGCGAGGATTTCGGCAACCGCGACGCCTTCCTCCTCCGCCTTATGCGCCAACATCGGCCCGGCAATGGCGTCGCCGATGGCATAGATGCCGGTAACGTTTGTGCCGAAGTGCGGATCGACGATGACCCTGCCGCGATTGTCCTTCTTCACGCCGATAGCTTCGAGGCCGAGGCCTTCGGTGTAAGGCACGCGGCCGATCGCCACGAGAACGACATCGGCTTCGATCGTCTCCGCAGCGCCACCGCCCGCGGCGGGTTCGACTTTCACCTTCAGCGTCTTGCCGGAGGCATCGATGCCGGTGACCTTGGACGACAGTTTGAAGGCAAGACCCTGCTTTTGCAGCATGCGGTGGAATTGATTGGCGATCTCGCGATCGATGCCGGGCAGAATGTGATCGAGGAATTCGACGATCGTCACTTCGGCGCCGAGCCGCCGCCACACCGAGCCGAGCTCGAGCCCGATGATACCGGCGCCGACGATGAGAAGCCTTTGCGGCACCTTGGCGAGATCGAGCGCGCCGGTCGACGACACGATGCGCTTTTCGTCGATATCGATGCCGGGCAGCCGCGCCACGTCCGACCCAGTCGCAATGACGATGTTTTTCGTTTCCAGCGTTTGAGTCTTGCCGTCGTCGGTCTTAACCTCGACCTTACCCGGCGCGACGATGCGGCCGGCGCCGCGAAACGTCTCGATCTTGTTCTTCTTGAACAGATATTCGACGCCTTTGACGTTACCCTCGACGCCCTTCTCCTTGTATTTGAGCATCGCCGCGAGATCGACGCTCGGCTTGCCGACCTTGATGCCCATGTCGCCGAACTTGTAGCCGGCCTCCTCGTAGAGCTCGGACGCATTGAGCATCGCCTTCGACGGGATGCAGCCGATGTTCAGGCAAGTGCCGCCGAAGGTGGCGCGCTTCTCCACCACCGCGGTCTTCATGCCAAGCTGCGCCGCGCGAATGGCGCAGACATATCCGCCGGGGCCGCTGCCGATGACGATGAGGTCGTAGGGCATTGATTACAAATCCAGCACCAGCCGCGCCGGCTCCTCCAGGCATTCCTTCACCCGCACCAAGAACGTCACCGCCTCGCGGCCGTCGACCAGGCGGTGGTCGTAGCTCAGCGCCAGATACATCATCGGCCGTATCTCGACCTTGCCGGCGACCACCATGGGCCGGTCCTGGATCTTGTGCATGCCGAGGATGCCGGATTGCGGCGCGTTGAGGATCGGCGTCGACATCAATGAGCCGTAGATGCCGCCATTGGTGATAGTGAAGGTGCCGCCCTGCAGCTCGTCGATCTTGAGCGCGCCGTCACGGGCGCGATGGCCGAAATCCGAGATGCTCTTTTCGATCTCGGCGAGCGATTTTTGATCGCAGTCGCGCACCACCGGCACCACCAGGCCGCGCTCGGTGCCGACCGCGATGCCGATGTGATAGTAGTTCTTGTAGATGATATCGGCGCCGTCGATCTCGGCATTGACGGCGGGGATTTCCTTGAGCGCCTGCACGCAGGCGCGCACGAAGAAGCCCATGAAGCCGAGCTTGGTGCCGTGCTTCTTCTCGAACAGGTCGCGGTATTGCGTGCGCAGCGCCATGACGTGGCCCATGTCGACCTCGTTGAAGGTCGTCAGCATGGCGGCGGTGTTCTGCGCGTCCTTGAGCCGCCGCGCGATGGTCTGGCGCAGCCGCGTCATCTTCACGCGCTCTTCGCGCGCGGCATCATCGGCCGGCGACGGCGCGCGCACCTGCACCGCGGCGGCCGGCTGCGCCACCGGCGTCGGGTGCGCGGCGGCGCGCTCGATCGCGGCGAGCATGTCGCCCTTGGTGACCCTGCCGTCCTTGCCGGTGCCGGACATGGCCGCAGCGTCGATGCCGGTTTCGGCGGCGATCTTGCGCACTGACGGGGCCAATGGCTTGTCAGCGGCGGGCGCCGCCGCCGACACGGGCTTAGACGGCGGGGGCGGCGGCGCGGCTGTTCGGCGCGCTTGCGGCGCCGGCGCCTTCCTTGATCTGGCCGAGCACCGCGCCGACGGCAACGGTTTCGCCGTCCTTGGCGGCGATATCGCTGAGCACGCCCGCGGCCGGCGCCGGCACTTCGATCGTCACCTTGTCGGTTTCGAGCTCGACCAGCGGCTCATCGACGGCGACGGCGTCGCCAGGTTTCTTGAACCATTTACCGATGGTCGCCTCGGTGACCGATTCTCCGAGCGTCGGCACGCGAATTTCAGCCATTGCAAATCCCTCGGCGTCCTGACGGCGTGCGAATTATGCCAACGCGTCTTCCAGAAACTGCTTGAGCTGCGCTTGATGCAGCGACATCTGCCCGACCGCGGTCGAGGCCGAAGCCGGCCGCCCGGTATAGCGCGCACGGCGGTGTTTGGCGCCGATCTGGTTGAGCACCCATTCGAGGAAGATATCGACGAACACCCAGCCGCCCATGTTGCGCGGCTCTTCCTGGCACCAGACGATCTCGGCCTGCTTGAAGCGCGTGAGCTCCAGCATCAGCGCCTTGGTCGGGAACGGATAGAGCTGCTCGATGCGCAGCAGATAAATATCGTTGATGCCGCGCTTCTCGCGTTCCTCGTAGAGATCGTAATAGACCTTGCCGGAACAGATGACGACACGGCGCATCTTGTCGTCGGCAACGAGCTTGATCTTCTCGTCCGGCAAGAGCTGCGCGTCGTCCCACAGCAACCGATGAAACGAGGTGTTCGGCCCCATCTCGTCGAGCCGCGACACCGCGCGCTTGTGGCGCAACAGCGACTTCGGCGTCATCAGGATCAGCGGCTTGCGGAAGTCGCGGTTGAGCTGGCGGCGCAGGATGTGAAAGTAGTTCGCCGGCGTCGTGCAGTTGGCGACCTGCATATTGTCCTCGGCGCACATCTGCAGAAAGCGCTCGAGGCGGGCGGACGAATGCTCCGGCCCCTGCCCTTCGTAGCCGTGCGGCAACAGACAAACGAGCCCCGACATGCGCAGCCATTTGCGTTCGCCCGACGAGATGAACTGGTCGAACAAGACCTGCGCGCCGTTGGCGAAATCGCCGAACTGGGCTTCCCACATGGTGAGCGTATCGGGCTCGGCAAGCGAATAACCGTACTCGAAGCCGAGCACGGCCTCTTCCGAGAGCATCGAATTGATGACCTCGAAGCGGGCCTGGCCTTCGCCGAGATGGGCGAATGGCGTGTAGCGATTGTCGTTCTCCTGGTCGTGCAGCACCGCATGGCGCTGCGAGAACGTGCCGCGCTCGGAGTCCTGACCGGACAGCCGCACCTTGTGTCCTTCGAGCAGCAACGAGCAGAACGCGAGCGCCTCGCCGGTCGACCAGTCAATATTGGCGCCGGTCTCGATCGACTTGCGGCGGCTGTCGAAGAACCGGCTGAGCGTGCGATGCAGATGAAAGCCCGGCGGCAGCATGGTGATCTTGTCGCCGATCTCCTTAAGCTTTGCGATCTCGACGCCGGTATGGCCGCGGCGCGGATCGTCGGCTTCGCCCCCGGTCTTGAAGCCAGCCCAGCGGCCATCGAGCCAATCGGCCTTGTTGGCGCGGTAGCTTTGCGCGGCTTCGAGCTCAACGTCGAGGCGGGCGCGCCAGTCCGCCTTCATCTTGTCGACTTCGCCCGCGGTGACGACGCCTTCGCCGATCAGCTTGTTGCCGTAGATTTCGAGCGTCGACGGATGCGCGGCGATCGCCTTGTACATCAGCGGCTGGGTGAACTGCGGCTCGTCGCCTTCGTTGTGGCCGTGGCGGCGATAGCAGAACATGTCGATGACAACCGGCTTCTGGAATTTCTGCCGGAACTCGGTCGCGATCTTGGCGGCAAACACGACGGCTTCGGGATCGTCGCCGTTGCAGTGAAAAATCGGCGCCTCGATCATCTTGGCGACGTCGGACGGGTACGGCGACGAGCGCGAATAGCGCGGATTGGTGGTGAAGCCGATCTGATTGTTGAGGATGAAATGCACCGAGCCGCCGGTGCGGTGGCCGCGCAAGCCGGAGAGACCCAAGCATTCCGCCACCACGCCCTGCCCGGCGAACGACGCGTCGCCGTGAAGGAGCAGCGGCATCACCATGGTGCGGTCTTCCGGCGTCGCGCCGAGCTGATCCTGCTTGGCGCGCACCTTGCCGAGCACGACCGGATCGACAATTTCCAGATGCGACGGGTTTGCCGTGAGCGACAGATGCACCTTGTTGTTGTCGAACTCGCGGTCCGACGAGGCGCCGAGGTGATATTTCACGTCGCCCGAGCCTTCGATCTCGTTGGGCGTCGACGAGCCGCCCTTGAATTCGTGGAAGATGGCGCGGTGCGGCTTGGCCATCACCTGCGCCAGCACGTTCAGCCGGCCGCGGTGCGGCATGCCGATGACGATCTCGCGCACGCCGAGCGCGCCGCCGCGCTTGATGATCTGCTCCAGTGCCGGGATCATCGATTCGCCGCCATCGAGGCCGAAGCGCTTGGTGCCGGTGAATTTCAAGTCGGAGAATTTTTCAAAGCCTTCGGCTTCGACCAGCTTGTTGAGGATGGCGCGCTTGCCCTCGCGGGTGAATGTGATCTCCTTGTCCGGCCCTTCGATACGCTCCTGGATCCAGCCTTTCTGGGCGCCGTTGGAGATGTGCAGGAATTCGACGCCGAGGGTCTGGCAATAGGTGCGCCGCAGAATGGCGACGATCTGGCGGATGGTGCCGAATTCAAGGCCTAGCACCTTGTCGAGAAAGATCGGACGATCGAGATCGGCTTCGCCGAAACCGTAAGTGCGTGGATCGAGCTCCTCCTCGTTCTTGACCGGCTCGAGCGCGAGCGGATCGAGATTGGCGTGAAAGTGCCCGCGCGCACGATAGGCGCGGATCAGCATCAGCGCTCGTATCGAGTCGCGCGTCGCCCGTTCGATATCGGCGTTCGAAAGCTCGACGCCGCGGCTTTGCGCCTGCGCCTTGACCTTGATGCCGACGCCGTTGCCGACCTCGGCCCAGTTGCCGTCGAGCGCCGCGACCAGATCGCCGCCCGGCAGCGGCGGCCAGCCCGGCCTGCCCCACGACGGGCCGCGGGCATTCTTTTCAACGTCGGCGGCGTTGTCCTTCAGGCTCTGGAAGAACGACTGCCACTCGGCATCGACCGCCTGCGGGTCGGCTTCGTAGCGGGCGTAGAGGTCCTCGATATAGGGGGCATTGCTGCCATAGAGGAACGAGGTGAGGGCGAAGGCGGCGTTGGCGTCCTGGCGGGACATGATGCTTTTCCTGGGCGATTCCTTTGGCGGGAATCCGTAACAAGAGGGCGAGAAACGAGGCGCGAAACGCGAACCCGAAAGACACGGAAAGACGCGAATCAGCCCGGCCCGGCGCAGGGATTTCCCTTTGTACCCTATTTAATGGCGCGATGCGGCAGGCAAAAGACGATAGAAATGAATCAAGATTTCAATAATTCGGCAAGCGTATGGCCGAGTCGTGCCGGCGACGGCGAGACCTTGATCCCGGCTGACTCCATGGCGGCGATCTTGGAGTCCGCACCGCCCTTGCCACCGGCGATGATGGCGCCGGCATGACCCATGCGCCGGCCCGGCGGCGCGGTGCGCCCGGCGATGAAGCCGACCATCGGCTTCTTGCGGCCGCGCTTGGCTTCGTCCTTCAAAAATTGCGCGGCGTCCTCTTCCGAGGAGCCGCCGATCTCGCCGATCATGACCAACGCCTCGGTCGCCTTGTCGGCGAGAAACATTTCCAGCATTTCGATGAAGTCGGTGCCTTTGACCGGATCGCCGCCGATGCCGACCGCGGTGGTCTGGCCGAGCCCCTCCCGCGTGGTCTGGAACACCGCCTCGTAGGTCAGCGTGCCCGAGCGCGAGACGATGCCGACCTTGCCGGGCTTGAAAATATTGCCGGGCATGATGCCGATCTTGCATTCGCCGGCGGTCATGACGCCTGGGCAATTCGGACCGATCAGGCGCGATTTGGAGCCGCACAGCGAGCGCTTGATCTTGACCATGTGGCTCACCGGAATGCCTTCGGTGATGCACACGATGAGCGCAATCTCCGCCGCGATCGCCTCGGCGATGGCATCGGCCGCGCCGGCCGGCGGCACATAGATCACGCTGGCATCGGCGCCGGTTTTTTCGCGCGCTTCGGCAACGGTGTCGAACACCGGCAGATTGAGGTGCGTCGAGCCGCCTTTGCCGGGCGACACGCCGCCGACCATCTTTGTGCCGTAGGCGATCGCCTGCTCGGAATGGAAGGTGCCGTTCTTGCCGGTAAAACCCTGGCAGATGACCTTGGTGTTCTTGTCGATGAGGATGGACATTACGCCGCCTCCTTCACCGCTTTGACGATCTTCTGCGCCGCGTCGTCGAGGTCGTCGGCCGAGGTGACGTTGAGATTGGACTTGGCGATGATGTCCTTGCCGAGTTCGACATTGGTGCCTTCGAGCCGCACCACCAGCGGCACGCGCAGGCCGACTTCTTTCACGGCGGCGACCACGCCGTCGGCGATCACATCGCATTTCATGATGCCGCCGAAGATGTTGACCAGAATGCCCTTCACGTTGTGATCCGACGTGATGATCTTGAACGCGGCCGCGACCTTGTCCTTGGTGGCGCTGCCGCCGACGTCGAGAAAGTTGGCCGGCGCCATGCCGTAGAGTTTTATGATGTCCATGGTCGCCATGGCGAGACCGGCGCCGTTGACCATGCAGCCGATCGAGCCGTCGAGCGCGATGTAGTTGAGATCGAACTTCGAGGCTTCGATCTCCTTGGCGTCTTCCTCGGTCTCGTCGCGCAGCGCGGCAATTTTTGGATGAAGGAACAGCGCGTTGTTGTCGAAATCGGTCTTGGCGTCGAGGCAGATCAGCTTTTTGTCCTTGGTGACGACCAGCGGATTGATCTCGAGCAGGCTCATATCGGTGTCGATGAAGGCCTTGTAGATGTTGGAGAGCAGCGGCCCCAGCTGCTTCGCCAGATCGGCATCGAGCTTCAGCGCCTGCGCCACGCTGCGCACATGATGCGGGCAGACGCCGGTGACCGGATCGACCGAGATGGTCACGATCTTGTCCGGCGTATCGTGCGCCACTTCCTCGATGTTCATGCCGCCTTCTGTCGAGACCACGATGGCGACGCGTGAGGTCTCGCGGTCGATCAGCATCGACAGATAGAATTCCCTGTCGATCGGCGAGCCTTCCTCGATGTAGAGCCGGTTGACCTGCTTGCCGTGCGGCCCGGTCTGGTGCGTGACCAGGGTCGAGCCGAGCAGCCGCGCCGCTTCCTTCTTCACGTCGTCGACCGATTTGACGACCTTGACGCCGCCCGCCTTGCCGCGGCCGCCGGCATGGATCTGCGCCTTCACCACCCAGACCGGCCCGCCGAGCTCGTTGGCGGCCTTCACCGCTTCATCGACGCTGAACGCCGGATTGCCGCGCGGCACCGGCACGCCGTAGTCGCGCAGCACCGCTTTGGCTTGGTATTCGTGGATGTTCATTTGCGGCCCCACCGCTTGTCATTGTCCGCGAAGGCGAACAATCCAGTAAACACAGTCTTTCGTCATTCACGCGGCAGTGCGGCAACTCGACCTGCGGAGATTACTGGATGCTCCGCTTTCGCAGAGCATGACAGTGAGAGGATGCTACTTCCCAAGATCCGGCGCGATTTTCTTGCAGGCCTCGACCAGCGATTCCACCGATGCCACCGACTTCTCGAACATGCCGCGCTCGGCGCTGTTGAGTTCGATCTCGACGATGCGCTCGACGCCCTTGCTGCCGATCACCACTGGCACGCCGACATAGAGATCCTTGACGCCGTATTCGCCGTTGAGCCAAGCGGCGGCCGGCAGCACGCGTTTCTTGTCGCGCAGATAGCTTTCGGCCATGGCGATCGCCGAAGCGGCAGGCGCGTAGAACGCCGAGCCGGTGCGCAACAGGCTGACGATCTCGCCGCCGCCGTTGCGCGTGCGATCGACGATCTCGTCGACGCGCGCCGCCGTGGTCCAGCCCATCTTGACCAGATCGGGCAGCGGAATGCCGGCGACGGCGGAGTAGCGCACCAGCGGCACCATGGTGTCGCCGTGACCGCCGAGCACGAAGGCGGTGACGTCTTCGACCGAGACGTTGAACTCGTCGGCCAGGAAATAACGGAAGCGCGAGGAGTCGAGCACGCCCGCCATGCCGACCACCATCTGCTTCGGCAGCCCGCAGCACTTCTGCAGCGCCCAGACCATGGCGTCGAGCGGATTGGTGATGCAGATGATGAAGGCGTTCGGCGCGTATTTCTTGATGCCGGAGCCGACCTGCTCCATCACCTTGAGATTGATGCCGAGCAGATCGTCGCGGCTCATGCCCGGCTTGCGCGGCACGCCGGCGGTGACGATGCACACCGATGCGCCTTCCAGCGACTCGTAGGAATTGGTGCCGGTGAAGCGGGCGTCAAAGCCGTCGACCGGCGACGACTGGACGAGATCGAGCGCCTTGCCCTGGGGTACGCCCTCGGCGATGTCGAACATGACGACGTCGCCCAGCTCCTTGAGCCCGATCAGATGCGCCAGGGTACCGCCGATTTGACCAGAGCCGATCAATGCAATCTTGTTTCGCGCCATCCGACAAATGTCCTTGATTGATTGACGAAAGATGCCCGGCTGCCGCGGTCATTAGCCCTTTCGGGTGATACGTTCAAGTCGGCTAGGATCGGCGACGAAGGACTTCGGAACGAAATGGGGCCCGCCGTCATTGAGTGGCGGGTCAGCGCGGCCGGAACGGTGAAACGAGAGCGGTCATGGCGAACAAACGGTGGTCGGTAAAATCGCTGTTTGCGATGATCGGGCCGGGCGTGGTCACCGGCGCCGCCGACGACGATCCAAGCGGCATCGCCACCTATTCCCAGGGCGGCGCCCAGTTCGGCTACGCGCTGGGCTGGACGATGTTCCTGACCACACCGTTCATGATCGCCATTCAGCTGGTCAGCGCCCGCATCGGCGCCGTCACCGGGCAGGGACTTGCGGCGAATCTCGGCAAGGCGATGCCAGCTGCATGCTGCTGTACGCCTTGGTGGGACTTTTGCTCATTGCCAATACGCTCAATATCGCCGCCGACATCGCGGCGATGGGCGATGCGTTGCGGCTGGTCGTCGGCGGCCCGATACTGCTCTACATCGCGGCGTTCGGCATCGGCTGCCTCACCGCCGAGATCCTGATTCCGTATCACTTGTATTCGCGCTATCTGAAAGCGCTCACGCTCGTGTTGTTCGCCTATGTGGCCACCGCTTTCACCATTCGGATTCCGTGGGGCGAGGTGGCGGCTGCGACGTTCCTGCCGCGGGTATCGTGGAATCGCGATTACATGCTGATGCTGGTGGCGATCTTCGGCACCACGATCAGCCCCTACATGTTCTTCTGGCAGGCCTCGCTCGAAGCGGAGGAGCGCAAGCTGCGCGCCAAAACGACGAGCAATACGGTTGCGTCCACCACCAAGCGCCTCGGGCAACGCGAGGGCTTTCGCATCGGGATCGACACCACGACTGGCATGGTGCTGTCGAACATCATCGGGTTTTTCATTATCGTCACGACGGCAGCCACCCTGCACGCCCATGGCAAAACGCACATCGACACTGCGGCCCAGGCCGCCGAAGCGCTGCGGCCGTTCGCCGGCCCGTTAGCGTTTCTTCTGTTCTCCTTGGGCATCATCGGCACCGGGCTGCTTGCCGTGCCGGTGCTCGCCGGTTCTGCCGGCTATGCGGTGGCGGAGACATTTGGCTGGAAAGGCAGTCTCGAAATGCCGGCCCGCATCGCGCCGGGTTTCTACCTCGTCGTCGCCGCAGCGACGCTGGCCGGATTGGGCGCGGCGCTCACCCCGCTCGATCCGATCCGGATGTTGTTCTGGAGCGCCGTGGTCAACGGCGTCGTCGCCGTGCCGCTGATGGTCGCCATGATGGTGGTCGTCGCCAGCCGCAGCATCATGGGCAAATTCGCCGCTTCGCGCGCGTTAATGGTGTTCGGCTGGTTCGCTACATTCTTGATGGGCGTCGTCGTCGCCGCCCTGCTGATTACGAGCGTTAGCGGTTAGAGCATGATCCCGAAAAGTGGAACCCGGTTTTCGGATAAGATCATGCTCAAACAAGAATCCTAGACCAGGATCCGATTCAATTGAATCGGATCCTGGTCTAGGTCTCGACGATGCCAGTGGACGAACTGGACACTTGCGAATGCGCGGCGCCGTGCGGCCGCGCCAGATAGGCCTGCGAGCGCATCTCGATGAGGCGCGAGGCCGTACGCTTGAATTCCTGGGCCTCAAAACCTTCGTCCGCTTGATAAAGCGCATCGGGCTCCGCCGCTGCCGAGGCGATCAGTTTCACGTTCATGTCGTAGAGCGTGTCGATCAAAATAATGAAGCGCTTCGCCGCGTTGCGCGTGTCGTAAGTCATCACCGGGACATGGTCGAGGATGATGGTGTGATATTCGTGCGCGAGGCGCAGGTAGTCGACAGCGGCAAGCGGCGCCTCGCACAGATCGCGGAAGGTGAAGCGCGCCACCCCCATGAAAGCACGCGGCACGTGCACGTTGCGTCCCTTGAGCGGCAGGTCCTGCGCGGTGCCGTCGTGACCGCCGGCGAGCCTCCGCCAGGCATCATCGAGCGCGGCATCCGCCGCGGCGTCAGCGGGCACATACCACACCGGCAGGCCGGCAAGTTTCTCCAGCCGGAAATCGGTGCGCGCATCGAGCCGCGTGACGTCCATATGCTGATCCAGCAGGTGAATGAACGGAACGAACAGCGCGCGGTTCAAGCCGTCCTTATAGAGCTCGACCGGCGCCACGTTCGAGGTGGCCACGACCACGACGCCGTGCGCGAACAATTGCGCGAACAGCCGGCCGAGGATCATGGCGTCGGCGATGTCGGTGACGTGGAATTCGTCGAAGCAGAGCAGCCAGGCGTCTTCGAACAGCTCTTCGGCGACAAGCCGGATCGGATCCTCGCCCGTCTGCTCGCCGAGCTTCATCTTCTGCCGGATGCCGTAGATGCGCTCATGCACGTCGAGCATGAATTCGTGAAAATGCGCACGGCGCTTGCGCGTCACCGGACTTGCTTCGAAGAACAAATCCATCAGCATCGTCTTGCCGCGGCCGACTTCGCCATGGATGTAGAGGCCTTTGATCGGCGGCTCCCTGCGATTGCCGAACAGCCAGCCGAGCGACGAGGATTTGCGCGCCAGGCGATGCTCCGCGATCCGCATCTCGAGCCGTGCCAGTTTCTCGATGACGGCGAGCTGCGCGTCGTCGCTGCCGACGTGGCCGGCGGCGACGCCGGTGGCGTATTGCGCTGTGATGGAGCTCGTCATCGGCGGGTTAACGGTTGTGGACGAAACGTGGCGGGAAGACGCGGACAATTAGCACTGCATTGCGCATAGCAAGATTCGGCAGTCAAACTGTCGTGAACAATTTACCAGCCATGCGTATACGGAATGTAGGCATGTTGCTCAATGCTTCACCTTGCCAAACTTTGGCGCCGCACGACATGATGATTTGATTCGGCGTACAGGCGAAACTGTCTGCTACGCCAATCTGCTGCGCGGAGGAAACGATCGGGAGGGTCTCGAAGACGACAGTGTCCTTACCGGGACGACAATGTCAGGAGACCCAATGCAAGATGTTCTTCCAGAAGGCGGCGTGATCCGCAAATTGTGGGTCGGTGAAGCGGCAAAATTTCGCGATCATATGCTGCGCCTCGACCCGGACAGCCGCAACAGCCGGTTCGCCGGCGGCGTGTCCGACGACTTCATCCGCAAATATGCCGATCTGTCGCAATCGCTGGACGCCGTGATCCACGGTTTTTTCATCGGCGGCATGCTGCGCGGCGCCGCCGAGCTGCGGCCGCTGGGCGTGCGCTTTCCGCGCCAGGCGGAAGCCGCGATCAGCGTCGAAAAGCCGTGGCAGAGCCACGGCGTCGGCTCGGCGCTGCTGCGCCACACCTTGCTCACCGCGCGCAACCGCGGCATCCGGCTCCTGCACATGGCGTGCCTGGCGGAGAATCGGCGCATGCAGGAATTGGCGCGAAAATTCGACGCCGAACTATCGTTCGACTTCGGCAGCGTCATCGGCGAGGTCGAGTCATCGCGGCCGACGCCGCTGTCGCTGATGCGCGAGTTCATGGCCGACGGCCACGGCTTTGCTACCGCGATGCTCGATCTGCAGACCCGCATGCTGCGGGCGTAACCTCCGCCGTCATTCCGGATCGCCGCAAAGCGGCGAGTCCGGAATCCATAACCACCGTGCCCGCAAAAGAATCTCAGCGCGCGTTCTGCGCGACCTGTGGTTATGGATTCCGGGCTCCTCGCTTCGCTCGGCCCCGGAATGACGGGCTAAGCCCGCCGCAGCGCCGGCTCGCCGAGCGGATAATCGGCCTCGACGACATAGGGGCCGCCGCCGACCGAGGAGCGCGACGAGAACAACACGAAGCGCGACACCTCGAACGACGCCGAGCGGTAGTGGCCGCGGGCACTGAGATACTCGGCGACCTGGTGGCTCGATGAATCGCGCAACCGCGCCAGCGTGACGTGCGGCGTATATTTGCGGCCCTCGGGCTCGAGCCCAAGCCGCTGGAACAGCCGCTCGTGCTCGGCCTGCAGCTCCATCAACGGCGCGATCGGCGTGACCGGGGCGACCAACGCACGCGGCTTGCGGCCGCCGAACGACAACAATCCGTCGAGCCGCAGCTCGAACGACATGCGCCGCCCGCGGCCGAGCATGCCGGCGATTTCATGCGCCAGCGCGTCATCGATGTCGCCGATGAAACGCAGCGTCAGGTGATAATTCTCGGGATCGATCCAGCGCGCGCCCGGCAGCCCGCCGCGCATCATGGCAAGCGATTGGGCGACATGCGGCGGAATCTCAAGAGCAGTGAACAGGCGGGGCATGACGACCTGCATTTCGATACGAATCGCCGCATCCGCACAATGCGGTGATCGGGCGCGGTATGCAACCCTTACGACGGATGTTGCGTGCGGGTGCGGGCGATGAGCTCCTCCACTTTGGGCAAGATGCGCGCGACGATGACGTCGACGCCTGAGGCATTGGGATGCAGGCCGTCGTGCTGCAGAAGCTTAAGATCGGCCGCGGCGCCGTCGAGGAAGAACGGATACATCAACACGTCATATTTGGCCGCAAGATCGGGATAAATGCGTTCGAACGCAGTCCCGTATTCGGGCCCGAGATTTGGCGCTGAGCGCATGCCGCAAAGTAGCACCGCGATATGGCGCGCGGTGAGACGGCGCAAAATGGCGTCGAGCGCGTCGCGCGTTACCCCCGGCTTGAAACCGCGCAACATGTCGTTGGCACCAAGCTCGAGAATGACAGCCTCGGTGCCGTCCGGCACCGACCAGTCGAGCCGGGCGAGCCCATCAGAGGCAGTGTCGCCGGAGACGCCGGCGTTCTGGATTTCCGCGGCGATGCCCTTCCCCGCAAGCGCGGCTTGCAGGCGGGGCACGAAACCTTCGTTGTCGGGTAGCCCATAACCAGCCGTCAGCGAATCACCGAAGGCGACGATTTTCACCGGCGCTTGGGCGTGCGCCGACTGCACAGCTGTCGCGCCGATGAGCGCCACGCTACAAACCGCCGCACCGGCGATTTGGATGAGCGCGCGCCGCCACCCATATGATCGGGCACGACGTGAAGACGAGGGGCGTGAGTCAGCCGCCAACATGAACGACATTTCGAGCCATCCTTCCGACGCCATCTCGATCTCTGGCGTCAACCTGGCGCTCGGCCGCGGCGCCGCCCGCGTCCATATTTTGCGACAGATCGACCTCAATATAGGCCGTGGCGAGGCAGTTGGCCTCCTTGGCCCGTCCGGCTCCGGCAAATCGACGCTGCTGATGGTGATGACCGGACTGGAGCGGCCGGATACCGGCTCCGTCGTCGTTGCCGGCCAGGAGCTGCAACAGCTCGATGAGGACGCTCTCGCGCGCTTTCGCGGCAAGCATATCGGAATCGTCTTTCAGGCCTTTCATCTCATTCCGACCATGACGGCGCTGGAGAACGTCGCGGTGCCGCTCGAATTCGCCGGCGCCCGCGACGCGCTGCAACGCGCCGAAAAGGAACTGGCGGCCGTCGGGCTGGCGCATCGCCTGCATCACTATCCGGCCGAGTTGTCCGGCGGCGAGCAGCAGCGTGTTGCGCTGGCCCGTGCGCTGGCGCCCGATCCGGAGCTGATCGTCGCCGATGAGCCGACCGGCAATCTCGACGAGGCGACCGGGCGCGAGATCATCGAGTTGTTGTTCCGCGGCCATCGCGAGCGCGGCACTACGCTCGTTCTGGTCACCCACGACACCGAGCTCGCCGCGCGGTGCGACCGCGTGCTGCACTTGCATTCGGGACGGATCGACGCGGCCATGCCGCACGAGGCGAAATGACCGCGCTGGCCGATACGCGAGACGTATGGCGCCCGAGCTTCGGGCAAAGGGCGTGGATCGCAGGGCGTCTCGCCTGGCGCGAATTGCGCGGCGGCTTGCGCGGTTTTGGCATCTTCATCGCCTGCATCGCGCTCGGCGTATTCGCCATCGCCGGCGTCGGCTCGGTAGCGGCCAGCCTCGCCGACGGCATCGGCAGCGCCGGGCAGTTGATTCTCGGCGGGGATTTGTCGTTCGCGCTCATTCAGCGTGAAGCAAGCGATGGCGAACGGGCATTCTTCAACGACCACGGCACCGTCTCCGTCGCCGCCACGACGCGGGCGATGGCGCGCACCGGCGACGGCCGCTCGACGCTGGTCGAGATCAAAGCTGTCGACGCCGCCTATCCGCTGTTCGGCGCGGTCGCGACCAATCCGATTATGCCGCCTCCAGATTTATTCGCACAAAAGGACGGCACGTTCGGCGCCGCCGTCGATCCGGCGCTGCTGACGCGGCTCGATCTGAAAACCGGCGACCGCATCACCATCGGCAATGTCGCGATCGAGCTACGCGCGGCGTTGACCGGCGAGCCGGACAAGCTAGCCGGCGGCCTTGGCCTTGGCCCTCGTCTCCTCATCAGCGAAGCAGCGCTGCGGGCCACCGGGCTGTTGCAGCCCGGCAGCCTGGTGCGCTGGCAATACCGGCTGCGGCTGCCGCCGATCGATAGCAGCGATCGCGCGGTGACGGCGGTCGAGAAAGCGGCCCAGGCCGCGTTCCCGGACGCCGGCTGGGAAGTCCGCACGCGGAGCAAGGCGTCGCCTCAGCTCGAACGCAATGTCGAGCGTTTCACGCAATTTCTCACGCTGGTCGGCCTGACCACGCTGTTGGTCGGCGGCGTCGGCGTGGCCAACGCAGTCGCCGCGCATCTGGCGCGCAAGCGCGACGCCATCGGCACCATGAAGGCGCTCGGCGCCTCTGGCGGCACGGTGTTCGCCATTTATTGCGGACAGATGGTCTTCGTCGCGCTGTTTGCAGCTGTGATCGGCGCAGCGTTTGGCGCCGCGCTGCCCTACGCGATCACCTGGGCGTTCGGCGCCATCATTCCGCTGCCGGTCGCGCCGTCGCTGCATCCGGGCACGCTGGCGCTGTCGATCGTTTACGGGCTGCTGACGGCGCTGGCCTTCGCGCTATGGCCGCTCGGCCGCGCCCACGATATCTCGGTCTCGATGCTGTTTCGCGACCAGATAGCCACCGAGCGGCGCTGGCCACGCCGACGCTACGTTGTCGCCACCGCATTGATTGCCGCGGTACTCGCCGCACTCGCGATTTCGACAACCTACGACCATCGCATTGCGGCGATTTTTGTCGCCTCCGCCATCGGCATCTTCGTGATGCTGCGGCTCTTGGCGATGTTCACCATGGCGATCGCCCGCCGCCTGCCGCGCGCGCGCTCGACGGTGCTGCGGCTCGCCATCGCCAACATCTATCGCCCCGGGTCCTTGACGCCGCCCGTGATGCTGTCGCTCGGCCTCGGCCTTGCCTTGCTGGTGACCGTGATCGAGCTCGACGGCAACTTGCACCGCCAATTCACCGCCGCACTGCCGGAAAAAGCGCCGTCGTTCTTCTTCCTCGATATTCCGGCAGCGGATGCCGACCGGTTCGACGCTTTCGTGCGCGACCGGGCGCCGGCGTCCAGCCTCGAAAGGGTGCCGATGCTGCGCGGCCGCATCGTCGCGGCGAACGGCATCAAGGCGGAAAATCTCAAACCTGCCGCCGGCTCACGCTGGGTGCTGCAAGGCGACCGCGGCATCACTTATGCGTCCGCCGTTCCGGCCGGCTCGCGCATCGTCGCCGGGCAATGGTGGAGTGCCGATTATTCCGGCGAACCGCTGGTCTCGCTCGAGAGCAAGACGGCGCACGATCTCGATCTCAAGATCGGCGACTCCGTTACCGTCAACGTGCTCGGCCGCAATGTGACGGCGCGCATCGCCAATCTTCGCGCCGTCGATTGGGAGAACCTCGGCATCAATTTCGTCCTGGTGTTCTCGCCGGGCACCTTCGGCGGCGCGCCGCACAGCGACATCGCCACGCTGACTTTCGCCGACGGCGGCACGCCTTCCGAGGACACCGCCGTCATCAAGGCGCTCGCCGACGCTTTCCCGACGGTCACCGCCGTGCACGTCAAGGACGCGCTCGATACGCTTGACGGCATCATCAAGAACCTGGTGCTGGCGCTCGGCGGCGCCAGTTCCATCACCTTGATCGCCGCCGCCCTGGTGCTAGGCGGCGCGCTCGCCGCCGGCCAGCGCTTTCGCATCTATGACGCCGTGGTGCTGAAGACCTTCGGCGCGACGCGGGCGCGGCTGCTTGCCGCCTACGCGCTGGAATACCTCTTCATCGGTGCCGTCACCGTGTTGTTCGGCGTCGCCATGGGGACGCTTGCGGCCGACCTAATCGTGACGCGGGTGATGGAATTTCCCTTCGTCTTCGTCGCCGGACAGGCAGCCGGCGCGGCGCTTGCCGCCGTCGCGGTGACGCTGGCGCTGGGCCTTGCCGGCACCTTCACCGCACTAGGCCGCAAGCCCGCGGAGGTGCTGCGGAATCTCTGATAAAGCGCGCGGCGGCGGCCAGAATGAACGAATCGTAACCATTGCGAATATGCCGTCGCACCCATCTGGCGCGTACAGGGCTTTCGCACTAGATTCCACCCAAGCGAATTCGGCGTTGTTCCGCCGGACGCCAAGGCCCGGCTAACACCGGGACAACCCAGGGGTAATTCAATGTCCGACTTCGATCGGAATCTTGCGGCCGCGAGACCCGGCTATCGCACGGACCAGGTCGCGATCGATGCGGGTCTGCGCGCCTATATGATCCGCGTCTACAACTATATGGCTAGCGGCGTGGCGCTGACCGGCGTCATGGCTTGGCTGACCTATCAGGCCGCCGGCGGCGACGCTATTCAAATCGCCGGCGGCCAAATCACCGGACTGACTTCTTTCGGACAGGCCATCTTCAGCGGCCCGCTGACGATCGTGCTGCTCCTCGGCACGCTTGGCCTGGTGTTCTTCATGAGCTACCGCATCAATCGCCTCTCTGTAGGATCGGCGCTGTCGTTGTTCTTTATCTACGCCGGGCTCCTCGGATTGGCGCTGGCGTCGGTGTTTCTCCAATATACCGGCGCGTCGATCACGCGAGTGTTCTTCATCTCGGCGGCGACGTTCGGCGCTACCAGCCTGTACGGCTATACCACCCAGCGCGACCTGACCGGCGTCGGCTCGTTCATGTTCATGGGCCTGATCGGCATCATCATCGCCAGCCTGGTCAACATGTTCCTGAAATCGAGCGGGCTCGACTGGGCGATCTCGGTGATCGGTGTGCTCGTCTTCGTCGGATTGACCGCCTACGACACGCAGCGAATCAAGGAGATGTATAGCGTGCAGGACGATGGCACCGTTGCCGGCCGCAAGGCGGTGATGGGCGCGCTGTCGCTCTATCTCGACTTCATCAACCTGTTCCTGATGTTGCTGCGCATCTTCGGCGACCGCCGCTGAGCGCAAACGGATTGCAATCGAAGCGCCCCGGGATCATTTCCCGGGGCGTTTTTATTTGCCGGCACTATGTCATCTGAACGATGAACGACGTCAGCATTCGCGCCGCCACTACGGCCGACATCGCAGCGATCACCCGCATCTACGCCCACGCCGTCGCGTACGGCACGGCCTCGTTCGAGCTCGAACCGCCGGACGAAGCCGAAATGGTGCGCCGCCAACAGGCGCTGCTGGCGCGGAAGTTTCCTTACATCGTCGCCGAGTTGGCCGGCGCCGTCGCCGGCTACGCCTATGCGGGCCCGTACCGCGACCGTCGCGCCTATGACTGGTGCATCGAGGATTCGCTCTACATCGCGCCGGAATTGCACCGCAAGGGAATCGGTCGGCAGTTGCTCGCGCGCTTCGTCGCCGAGGCGGAGGCGCTCGGCTTTCGTCAGATGATCGCCGTGATCGGCGACTCGGCCAACACCGCCTCAATTGCGGTTCATGCCGCGGTCGGCTTCCGGCTCATCGGCAATTTCCAGTCAATCGGCTTCAAGCACGGCCGCTGGCTCGACACCGTGCTGATGCAGCGCGCGCTCGGCAGCAGCGATACGTTGCCGCCGTAACGGCGTTCACCCGGCGACGACCCGGATCGAGCGGTCGAGCGCGCCCAGCACGCGGTCGAGCTCATGGCCGCGGCGCAGGATGTGACCGGTCGCCGAAATCACGCTGTAGGCGCCCTGGCGCCGGCCGAGCCGCGGGTTTTTCTCGATGCGGTAGATGGGAACTTCCGCAGCACGGCGGAAAACTGAAAATACCGCGCGGTCTTTGAGAAAATCGATTGCGTAATCACGCCACTCGCCGGCGGCGACCATGCGGCCATAAAGGCCGAGAATGCGGTCGAGCTCACGCCGGCTGAAGGTCACCACACTCGCGGGGGCGGGCGCTCGAAGCTCGCCCCCGCGCCACGCGCTCGGTTCGATTTCGCCGATATCCATCCGGCGCCTCCTTTGTCATCTTCGCTTTATGATCGCGCCGGACGGCGGCGGCGGCAAGAGCCCCCAGCGCGGCAAATGGCCGATAATCGCAGCACGAAAACGAGGCGGTACGCGGCCGACGCCCGTGGTTGCGGCAGTTGGCTACGGCACAGGTGCGACATTTGCGACGGCCGGAATCACGGCTTCGTTAGGCGAATCATAATACGGCCCTAATTCGGCCCAGCACACGCCAAGCTGGCTTGCGAAATGAAGGACTGTTGCCTCAGGGCCCGGTTCGGAAGCGTTCCGGATTCCTCAGCCCCCCAGCCCCCCGGGGCGCGGACGGACCGGGCCAGAGTTCCGTTTACGGTTCAATCCCCAATACCTTTAGGCCGGCAGTCGCCGGCCTTTCTTTTTGCAGGCGAGGGAATCGGATGACGGATAAGGGGACACGGACTGCAGCGATCGGACGTGCTCGCTATTTGTGCTCGGTCGTCTGTCGTCCGTCGTCCGTCGTCTGCGGTTCGAGCGTCGTGTAGGCCGCGCCGAGAATGATGCCCGGCTTGTCGTGGGTGCCTTCCTGCACCATGACGGCGGCGGCATCGATCTCGTCGGTCTTGATTTCCGACATCGGAACATTCCAGGTCGAATCTGTCCCGGTCCAATCGCCGAGCTTCACCCAGCGCCGCACCACATTGTGGTAGGTGATCGTGCGTCCATGATTTTCGCCGTGACCGATCGCTACCGACACGGCTTTGGCCAGCGGACACAGCCACACTTCACCGCCGGATTGGTCGCCCTCTTTGGCTTTGACGGTGACGTTCAAATTGCTGCCCGTTACGGTCAATAGCACCGGCAACGACATGACCGAGGGTTTCTGATCGGTCTGCGCGATCATGCGATCGATGGCGGCGCGGTCGCTGCCGAGCACGTGCATGGCGCCGTTGACGACGATTTGCGGCGTATAGACCTGCCGGTCGCCGCGCACGCGCGAGTAAGCGCGCTGCCGCGCCGAATGGGCCGGATTGGCCAGCGTGTCCTTCCAGCCGAGATAGTCCCAATAGTCGATCGGCACGCTCAGCGCGACCAGCGATGGATCGTTGGCGAACTCGCCGAGGAGCTTGTCGGCGGCTGGGCACGACGAGCAGCCCTGGCTGGTGAACAGCTCAAGCAGCGCCCGCGGCTCGGCGCGCGCAATGCCATAGGTCGTGATCAGAAGCCCGGCGATGAGGGACGCCGACGCATAGCGGCAGCGTAGCATTTTGATCTCCACCCCCGCCGACCCCTCGTGACGGTATTATCGCCCGCGCTTGTGTTAACGCCGGCGCAAGTCACCCGCCACTCAATTCGCGGTGAGGCTGCAAGCTTTACGCCGAATTTCAGGGCGGCGCGATCTTTTCGGAAGACGCTATTCGCTTTCTCGGATCATGCCGAATGCTCATGAGAGCATGACCTTTCGGAAAGACGGTGCAGTTCCTGGATCAAGTCCGGGAACTGCTATTTTGATCGCGCTTCAAGCCGCGAGGTGGCGCAGCACGTACTGCAAGATGCCGCCGTTCTTGTAGTAGTCGAGTTCATCCACCGTATCGATGCGGCAGATCAGCGGCACACGCTTGAGGCCGCCGTCGGACGCCACGATCTCGGCGAGCAGGCGCTGATGCGGCTTGAGGTCGCCGTGCAGGCCGCGAATGGTGACCTGCTCGTCGCCCTTGAGGCCTAGGGTCTGCCACGAGGTGCCTTCCTCGAAGGTCAGCGGCACCACGCCCATGCCGACCAGATTGGAGCGATGGATGCGCTCGAACGATTGCGCGATCACGGCGCGCACGCCGAGCAGGATCGTGCCCTTGGCCGCCCAGTCGCGCGACGAGCCGGTGCCATATTCCTTGCCGGCGAACACCACCAGCGGCACGTTCTCGTTCTTGTAGCGCATGGCGGCGTCGTACATCGTCATGCGCTGCTTCGACGGATAGTGGATGGTGAAGCCGCCTTCGACGCCCGGCACCATCTGGTTTTTGATGCGGATATTGGCAAACGTGCCGCGCATCATCACCTGGTGATTGCCGCGCCGCGTGCCGTACTGGTTGAAGTCCTTCGGCCGCACCTGATGGTCGCGCAGATATTCGCCGGCCGGGCTTTCTTCCTTGATCGAGCCGGCCGGTGAGATGTGGTCGGTGGTGATCGAGTCGAGGAACAGGCCCATCACGCGCGCGTCGACGATATCCTCGATCGGCTGGCTGCGCTTCTGCATGCCTTCGAAATACGGCGGATTCTGCACGTAGGTGGAACGGTCGTCCCACTTGAAGGTGAGCCCGCCCTTGACCGCGATCTTGCGCCAGTTGGCGTCGCCCTTGAACACGTTGCCGTATTTGCGCGCGAACATCTGCTTGTTGATGTTCTTGCGCACGAAATCGCCGATCTCGCGATTGGTCGGCCAGATGTCGCGCAGATAGACCTTGCGGCCCTTCTGGTCGGTGCCGAGCGGCTGCTTGGCGACGTCGACCTGCATCGAGCCGGCGAGCGCATAGGCGACCACCAGCGGCGGCGAGGCGAGATAATTGGCGCGCACGTCGGCGTTGACGCGGCCCTCGAAGTTGCGATTGCCCGACAGCACGGCGGCAGCGACCAGATCGTTCTTGTTGATCGACTTCGGAAATCTCCTCCGGCAGCGGCCCGGAATTGCCGATGCAGGTGGTGCAGCCGAAGCCGACCAGATTGAAGCCGAGCGCGTCGAGATCCTTCTGCAGGCCGGATTTGTCCAGATATTCGGCGACCACCTGCGAGCCGGGCGCCAGCGAGGTCTTCACCCACGGCTTGACGGTCAGGCCCTTTGCGATTGCCTTTCGCGCCAAAAGCCCCGCCGCCATCATGACGTTCGGGTTCGATGTGTTGGTGCAGGAGGTGATCGCGGCGATGACCACGTCGCCGTTGCCGAGCGTGTGCTTGCGGCCTTCGACCGGCACGCGCTTGTCCATCTCGGTGGCCTTGTTGAATTCCTTGTCCATCGACCAGGCGAAGCCGGTCTTGACCTCTTTGAGCGCAATGCGGTCCTGCGGCCGCTTCGGCCCGGCGAGCGACGGCTCGACGGAAGACAGTTCGAGCTTGAGCACGTCGGTGAACACCGGGTCGGGCGTGTTCTTGGTGCGGTACATGCCCTGCGCCTTGGCATAGGCGATGACCAGCGCGATGCGGTCCGCCGAGCGGGCGGTGTCGCGCAGATAGCGGATGGTGTCGTCGTCGATCGGAAAGAAGCCGCAGGTCGCGCCGTATTCCGGCGACATGTTGCCGAGCGTCGCCCGGTCGGCGATCGTCAGGCTGGCGAGGCCGGGGCCGAAATATTCGACGAATTTGCCGACGACGCCGCGCTTGCGCAGCATCTGCGTCACGGTCAGCACCAGGTCGGTCGCGGTGACGCCTTCCTTGAGCTTGCCGTTCAATCGCACGCCGATCACTTCCGGCAGCACCATCGAATAGGGCTGGCCGAGCATGGCGGCCTCGGCCTCGATGCCGCCGACGCCCCAGCCGAGCACGGAAAGGCCGTTCACCATCGTGGTGTGCGAATCGGTGCCGACCAACGTGTCCGGATAAGCGAGCTCAGTGGCGACGGACTTGTCGGGGAAAGTCACCTTGGCCTTCGCGGTCCACACCGTCTGCGACAGATATTCGAGATTGACCTGATGGCAGATGCCGGTGCCCGGCGGCACGACGCGGAAATCCTCGAACGAGTTCTGCGCCCATTTCAGGAACCGGTAGCGCTCCTGGTTCTGCTTGTATTCCTCTTCGACGTTGCGCTTGAACGAGTCTTTGTGGCCGAAGAAATTCACCGCCACCGAGTGGTCGATCACCAAGATCCACCGGCACCAGCGGATTGATCTTTTTCGGATCACCGCCGAGATGCTCCATGGCGTCGCGCATGGCGGCGAGGTCGACCACCGCCGGCACGCCGGTGAAATCCTGCATCAGCACGCGCGCCGGGCGGAACGCGATCTCGCGCTCCGAGGTCTTGGTCTTGAGCCATTGCGCGACGGCCTGGATGTCCTCTTTCGATACCGAGCGGCCGTCTTCGTTGCGCAGCAGGTTCTCCAGCAGCACCTTCATCGAGAACGGCAGCCGCGAAATCCCTTTGAGCCCGTTCTTTTCCGCTATCGGCAGGCTGTAATAGGCGTAGGTCTTGGAGCCCACCTTGAGCGGCCGCAGGCACTTGAAGCTGTCGAGCGAATCCATGATTTTTTTCCCATTCCCCCGGCCGGGTGCCGGGGCAAAGTCGAGGTAATTTATTGCCGAATCGGGCCCCAACGGAGCGTTGGCGGTCGGGTGCGGGAGGCGTCGCCGGCACGGCGCAGCCCAGCTTGCGGCTTATAAGGTCTTTTCCAGATTTGTGCCAGATCAGCAACAAATGGTCGATAAAATGCCCGGCAGCACGCCTTTGTTCGCAATACCAAGCGGCTTGGCGCCGGGCTTAGGACCTTGCTGATGCGGCTATCCGCTGTCGATCTGGCCTGTCACCGCGGCGGCCGCGACGTGTTCGCAGGGCTTAGCTTTGCCGTGGCCGCCGGCGAGGCCCTGACGGTCACCGGCCGCAACGGCGCCGGGAAATCGTCGCTGCTGCGCACCATTGTCGGCCTGGTCCGCCTCGCCCAAGGCAAGCTCAGCCTGGAAGGCGGCGATCCGGAACTGACCATCGCCGAGCAGGCGCATTATCTCGGCCACCTGGACGCCCTGAAGCCGTCGCTGACGGTCGCCGAAAACCTGCGATTTTGGGCGGGATTTTTGGGTACCAAGGCCGCAAATATCCACCCAGCCCTCACCGCGGTCGGCCTCGACGAACTGGCGGATCTGCCCGCCGCCTACCTGTCGGCAGGCCAACGCCGGCGGCTGTCGATCGCCCGCCTCGTCGCCGTCGAGCGCCCGATCTGGCTGCTGGACGAGCCCACCAGTACGCTCGACGCCGCCGCCCAGGACCGCCTTGCTGGCTTGATGCGGGCGCACCTGACCGGGGGCGGCCTGATTCTGGCGGCCACCCACGGCGCGCATCGGGCTCGAAACCGCACGGGAATTGCGGTTAGGCGAGGTGGAGCCATGACCGCCCTTGCCGCAATCCTCATCCGCGACATGCGCATAGCCGTGCGGGTCGGCGGCGGGGCGCTCATCGGGGTGCTGTTCTTCCTGGTCGTGGTCACGCTGATCCCGTTCGCGGTCGGCCCGAACCTGCCGCTGCTCAAGCAAATCGGCCCGGCGATCCTGTGGCTCGCGGCGCTGTTGGCGAGCCTGCTGGCGCTCGACCGCCTGTTCGCCGCCGACCACGAGGACGGCTCGCTCGATCTCATCCTGATGAGCCGCGCGCCGCTCGAGCTCGTGGTGGCGACCAAAGGCCTTGCCCATTGGCTCACCACCGGCCTGCCGCTCGTCATCGCCGCGCCGCTGATCGGGCTTTTGCTCAATCTCGACGCGCCGGCTGAAATCACTTTGGTGCTGACGCTTCTGGTCGGTACGCCGGCGCTGACCTTCATCGGCCTGATCGGCGCCGCCATCGCGGTGACTTTGCGGCGCGGCGGGCTGCTGCTCGCCGTGATCGTGCTGCCGCTGACGGTTCCGGTGCTGATCTTCGGCGTCGCCGCCGCCAACTCCGTCGGGCCAACGCCGTTCGGAACGCCGTTCACCATCCTCTGCGCGCTGACGCTGGCGAGCCTGGTGATCGGTCCATTTGCCGCGGCGGCGGCACTGCGGCAGGAAATGGAATAGCCATTTGGTCATGCAAACGTGAAACCCGCTCAAGCTCTTGGCATTGCGCCGGCGCCGTAACGTGAACTAGGAAGCTGCGAACTGGAAATAGCCCATGGCTCATCGCCGATCTCGCCAATCCGTCGCGTTTCCTAAAATTCGCCAACCGCACGATTCCGTGGCTCGGCGGCCTGACGGTGCTCGTGTTCGCCTATGGCATCGACCAGGCGATGCTGGCGCCGGACGATTATCAGCAGGGCGCCACGGTCAAGATCATGTTCCTGCACGTGCCGTCGGCCTGGCTCGGCATGCTCGGCTGGGGCGTGATGTCTGTCGCGGCGCTTGGCACGCTGGTCTGGCGGCATCCGCTCGCCGACGTCGCGGCCAAAGCGGCGGCACCGATCGGCGCCGCGTTCACGTTGTTGTGTCTCGTCACCGGCTCGCTGTGGGGCCGGCCGGAATGGGGCACCTATTGGGTCTGGGACGCGCGGCTGACGTCAGAGCTGGTGCTGCTCCTGCTCTATCTCGGTGTCATCGCGCTGTGGCGCACCGTGGAGGATCCGTCGCGCGCCGCGCGCGCCGCGGCCATCCTCACGCTGGTCGGCGCCGTCGATTTGCCGATTATCAAATTCTCGGTCGATTGGTGGAACACGCTGCACCAAGGCTCGTCGGTATTCCGCGTCGGCGGCTCGACCATCGATCCCAGCATTCTCATTCCGCTGTTCATCATGGCCGTGGCGTTCACGCTCTTGTTCTTCACCTTGCACCTCGCGGCGATGCGCAACGAGATTTTGCGGCGCCGGGTGCGCACGCTGCGGCTGATGCAGGCGAGCGCGGCGAACTGACGATGAATCGCAGCAAACCACATGGGATTCATCGTCGCCTCTTATGCGGCGGCCGTCGCCGTGGTCGGCGTCTTGATCGCGTGGGTGACGCTCGACTATCGCGCACAGCGGCTCAGGCTTGCCGATCTCGAGAGGCGCGGCGTCACGCGCCGCTCGAGATCGGCGCGAGCCGAGCCCGCCGTAGAACAAGCAAAGGAAAAAGCGTGACCAGCGTGCCGAACGAGACCACGAAGATTGGCCGGCGCCGCCTCGTCGTGCTGGTGCCGCTCGCGGTTTTTCTTTCGCTCGTTCTGTTGTTCCTGTTGCGCCTCTTTTCCGGCGATCCTTCGCTCATCCCGTCGGCGCTGATCGGCCATCCGGCGCCGCAAACCAACCTGCCGCCGGTCGCCGGCCTCGAACGCGACGGCACACCGGTGCCCGGCATCGATCCGGCAAGCTTCAAGGGCGCGGTGACGGTGGTGAACGTATGGGCGTCGTGGTGCGTGCCGTGCCACGACGAGGCGCCGCTCTTGATGCAACTCGCCCAAGACAACCGCGTACGCCTGATCGGCATCAACTACAAGGACCAGCCCGACAATGCGCGGCGTTTTCTCGGCCGCTACGGCAATCCGTTTTCGGCCGCGGGCGCCGACGAGAGCGGCCGCGCGGCAATCGAATGGGGCGTCTACGGCGTGCCGGAAACATTTGTGGTCGGCAAGGACGCGCGCATCGACTACAAACTGGTCGGCCCGATAACCGCCGACAATTTCACCGCCGTGCTCAAACCGCAGATCGAGAAGGCGCTGGCGGCTGGGTCGTAACCGTCACTCCGCCGGCTCGACCGCGTATTTCTTCAGCAGCGGCACCTGCAGCGCGCCGAACAGGAAGGTCAGCGGCATCACGCCGAACACCTTGAAGTCGACCCAGACATTGGTCGAGGTGTTGCGCCAGACAATTTCATTGAGAATGGCGAGCGCAAAGAAGAACAGCGCCCAGCGCAAGGTCAGCTTGCGCCAGCCTTCCTCGGTGAGCTGGAACATCGAATCCAGCACGGTGCCGAGCAGCGACTTGCCGAAGAAAAGTCCGCCGAGCAGCACGCCGCCGAACAGCGCATAGATGATGGTCGGCTTGACCTTGATGAACATATCGTTGTGCAGGAACAGCGTCAGGCCGCCGAACACCAGCACGATGACCGCGGTCACGATCGTCATGATCGGAAAGTGCCGCGTCAGCGCATAGGACACGACCATCGCGACCAGCACGGCGACCATGAATGTCGCGGTGGCGACGAAGATGTCGTAGTGCGAATTGGCGAAGAAGAACAGCACCAGCGGCCCGAGATCGAGGGCGAGCTTGAGGATTGGATTGAGCTGCGGCTTGGGCGTCATGAACGGCGTGTGTGTAGCGCGGCGGGCGCTTTTCCTCAAATCACTAATCGAGCCCGACATCGAGCCCGACCATGGCGCGGGCGAAATCGTGCGCCGAGAACGGCGCCAGATCGTCGACGCCCTCGCCGACGCCGATGAAATGCACCGGCACTTTGAACTTCTCCGCGATGGCGACCAGGATGCCGCCGCGGGCGGTGCCGTCGAGCTTGGTCATGACGAGGCCGGTGACGCCGACGATTTTGCCGAAAATCTCGACCTGCGACAGCGCGTTCTGGCCGACGGTGGCGTCGAGCACGAGCAGCACGGCATGCGGCGCCGACGGTTCGACCTTCTTCATCACCCGCACCACCTTTTCCAGCTCGCCCATCAATTCGGTGCGGTTCTGCAAGCGGCCGGCAGTGTCGATCAGCAGCACGTCGACGTTTTTTTGTTTTGCCGCTTCGACCGCGTCGAAAACCAAACCGGCGGCATCGGCGCCGGCCTCGCGCGCGATGAACAAAGCGCCGCTGCGCTCGGCCCAGATCTTGAGCTGGTCGATGGCCGCGGCGCGGAACGTATCGCCAGCCGCCAGCATCACCGTGCGGCCTTCGGCGCGCAATTTCGCGGCGAGCTTGCCGATGGTCGTGGTTTTGCCGGAACCGTTGACGCCGGCGACCAGGATGACGAACGGTTTTATGGCCGGATCGATCGCAAGCGGCTGCGCCACGCCGGCGAGCACCTTCTCCACCTCCGCCGCCACCGCGGCTTTGATTTCATCCGGCGTGATCGCCGCATCGAAGCGCCCGTAACGCAGCTCGGTGGCGATCCGGCCCGCCGTCTCCGCGCCGAGATCGGCACGGATCAGCTCGTCTTCGATCTCGTCGATCGTCGCCGCGTCGAGCTGGCGCTTTGCCACCACGTGGGCGATGGCGCTGCCGAGCGCCGACGAGCTGCGCTTGAGCCCGCCCGCCAGGCGCTGCCACCAATTTCCCGTCGTTGTTGTCGCGCTGTCGTCCATCAGGCGCCCGTGATAGCGGTTTCGGCAATGTACGCAACAATGACCCCGGAACAGATGGTGTCGCGGCTGCTCTACCGCGACGGCCTGATGCTGGTGATCGACAAGCCGGCAGGCCTTGCGGTGCATCGCGGCCCGAACGGCGGCGAGAGCCTCGAAGACCATTTCGACGCGCTGCGCTTCGGCTTGCCGCGGGCGCCGGCGCTGGCGCACCGGCTCGACCGCGATACGTCCGGCTGCCTGGTGCTCGGCCGCCACCGCAAGGCGCTGGCCCAGCTCGGCAAGCTGTTCAAGAACGGCGCCATCGACAAAACCTACTGGGCGGTGGTCGAGGGCGCCCCCGACGCCGACGAAGGCGAAATCGCGCTGCCGCTCGGCCGCCTCGACGTGACCCGCGGCTGGTGGATGAAACACGACCCCAAGGGCCAGCCGGCGGTGACGCGGTGGAAGGTGCTGGGGCGTTCCCCTCCCCCACCCGGGCCGCGCTTGCGCGCGCCCGAGTGCAAGCTTGTCGGGGAGGGGTTAGGGGTGGGGGTCGGGAGGTCCGACGCAACCGTCGACGCCTCGCGTCACCTCACGACCCTCCACCCTGCCCTCCCCCACAAGGGAGGAGGGAAATTGAGTTGGCTCGCGCTCGAACCGCTCACCGGCCGCACGCATCAGCTTCGCGTGCATTGCGCTGAAATGGGCTGGCCGATCCTGGGCGACACGATCTACGGCACGGCACCGCGCAGCGGCGGCCCTGGGCTGCAACTGCACGCCCGCGAAATTGTCGTGCCGCTCTACAAGAACCGCGCGCCGATCCGCGTCACCGCGCCGGTGCCGCCGCATATGCGCGAGCGACTTTCAGCGTGCGGCTGGCAGGGCGAGGACAGCGGCGCTTTCTACATCCGCTCCCGCGAAGCGGCGGCCGCTCAGTAAATCGTTTCTTTGATGCGCTCGGGCGCCAGGCGATCGTGCTCCGGGCCGCCCATCTTGCCGTCAGTCAATTCGGCGAGGATCGAGCCGGGCGTCGGCAAGGTTTTGCGGTCGACTTTGCTCGCCGGGTCCCAAAGTTTCGAGCGGATGATCGCCTTGGTGCACTGGAAGTAGGCTTTCTCGACCGTCACCACCAACACGCATTTGGGCACCTTGCCGTTGATGGCGAAGTTTTCCGTCAGCGAAGGATCGGTGGAAATCTTGGCGCGGCCGATGATGCGCATGGTCTCGCCGACGCCGGGAATGAGGAACAACAGCGCGATGCGCGGATCGCGCACAAGATTGCGCAGGCTGTCGATGCGATTGTTGCCGCGGCGGTCGGGAATGAGCAGCGTGTGTTCGTCGACCACGCGCACGAAGCCGGGCGGGTCGCCGCGCGGCGAGCAGTCGAGGCCGTCGGGACCGTTGGTCGCCAGCACCACGAACGGCGCCGCTTCGATCAGCTTGCGGTATTCCGCGGTGACGTGGTCGGTTTCCTTGATCAGCGCCGGGCCGTAAGGCGCATCGCTGTACAGACTTTCGAGCGCTTCGGTCGTCGTGATCGTGTGGTCTTGCCCGTTGCCATCCATGGCGCAATCTCCAATTGGGCGCGAGCTTACTTCAAGCGGCCAGCAAATGTCTGCCGTCGTGGGAAGCCATTGTCAGGTCCAGGATTTTTCCGGGTTCGACCGGCGTCGAAATCCTGACCGGCGTGAATTGCTCGGTGCGGCCGATCTCGTTCGATTCGGTCAAGACGCGCCGCGTCGCACCGACTTCGCCGTCGAGATGCTGCCGTAGCGCCAGCGCGCCGCGTTCGCGCAAACGCCGCGCCCGATCCTTGACGATATCGCCGGGAAGCTGCGGCATCCGCGCCGCCGGCGTGCCCGGCCGCGGCGAGAACGGAAAAACATGCAAATGCGTCAGCCCGCATGCGTCGACGAGGTCGAGCGAATTCTGGAACATGCTTTCCGTCTCGGTCGGAAAGCCGGCGATCATATCGGCGCCGAACACCATGTCCGGCCGCAAGCGGCGCACGGTGTTGCAGAACGCGATTGCCTCGGCGCGCGAATGCCGCCGCTTCATGCGCTTGAGGATGAGATCGTCGCCGGCCTGCAACGACAGATGCAGATGCGGCATCACCCGGCCGTCCTGCGCCAGCGCATCGAGCAGGTCGCGGTCGGCCTCGACGGAATCGATCGACGACAGCCGCAGCCGCTCCAGCTCCGGCACATGCTTGAGGATTTGCTTGACCAGCGTGCCGAGTTTTGGCGTGCCCGGCAGGTCGGCGCCGTAGCTCGTGACGTCGACGCCGGTCAGCACGATCTCGCGGTAGCCATTGCCGACGAGCCGGCGCACGTCATCGACCACCGCGCCCATCGCCACCGAGCGCGAATTGCCGCGGCCATAAGGAATGATGCAGAACGTGCAGCGATGGTCGCAGCCGTTCTGCACCTGGACGAAGGCGCGGGTGCGGCCCGAGAAAGCATCGACCAGATGGGCTGCGGTTTCCTTGACCGCCATGATGTCGTTGACGATCGCCTTCGGTGCGTCTTCGAGATCGAAAGCAGCACGCGCCTGCGCCCAGGACGCGGCGCTGAGTTTTTCGGCATTGCCGAGTACCTGATCGGCCTCGGCCATGGCGATGAAAGTCTGCGGCTCGGTTTGCGCCGCGCAGCCGGTGACGACGATTTTGGCTGACGGCCGCTCACGGCGCAGCGCGCGGATCGCCTGCCGCGCCTGACGGACCGCTTCGGCGGTGACGGCGCAGGTGTTGACCACCACGGTGTCGTTGCAGCCGGCGCGCTCGGCTTCGCGGCGGATCACTTCCGACTCGGCGGCGTTGAGCCGGCAGCCGAAGGTGACGACCTCGACGCTCACGACGCGGCGTCCGCGGCGGCGAACAAAGCCGCGTCGAAACGGCCCTTGTGCTCGTATTCGGTGGGCCCGGTCATCAGCACATGGTCGTCGGTCTCGCGCCAGTCGATGGCGAGATCGCCGCCGGGCAGCGTCACCGTCACCTTGCGGCCGGTGCGCCCGATCCGGGCCGCGGCGACCGCGGCGGCGCAGGCCGCCGACCCGCACGCCTTGGTGAGACCGGCGCCGCGCTCCCAGGTGCGGATCACCACGCGATCGCGCGACGGGGTCGCTGCGAGCGTGATATTGGCGCGCTCCGGAAAGATCGGATCGTGCTCGAGACGCGGGCCGATGGCGCGCAGATCGTAGCTTTGCGGATCGTCGACCCAGAAAATCGCATGCGGATTGCCCATGCTGACGACCGATGGTGACTGCAGGCTTGGCACGTCAGCGACCTTGAGATCGATGGCGCGCGTATCCGCCACGTCATGCAACAGCGGAATCTCATCCCAGCGAAAGCGCGGCCGGCCCATATCGACCGTGAACAGCCCGCCATCCGCCCGCCAACAGGGGATGAGCCCGGCCGCGGTCTCGAATTCCAGCATCGCCTTGCCGGTTTCGGCACTGACCAGCGCCGCAACGCAGCGCATGCCGTTGCCGCAAGCGCCGGCCTCCGAGCCGTCGTTGTTGAAGATGCGTATCGAGGCGTCGGTAGAGCCGTCCGGCGGATAGAGCGCCATGAGCTGATCGTAGGGCTCGCGGCGCGCCGCCGCGCGCGCCTCGGCCGCCGAAATCGGGGTTGGTGCGCGGCGCAGGTCGACGATGACGATCTCGTTGCCGAGACCGTTCATCTTGACGAAATCCCTGTTCGCCAGCGCGCTCATGATAATGCCCGAATGTCAGGAACTTATATGAGAACTCACGGGCCGAGCGCCAGTGTCCGGTTTCGGGTGATCCTCGCGGTCGCAAAATTGGGCGCGGCGCGTGCTTTCCGTGTTAGAGTTTCGCTGGGGCGACAGGATCAAGAAAGCGGCGACCGCGATAGCCGGCAGCGCGGACCGCCGGACTTAAGGAGAAACTGATGTTGCTGCGCTTTGCGCCGTGCATCGCCGCGGCGGCCCTGTACGTTGCGCCCTGTCCTTCGTCACCATAGTCGCCGCACCACCACAGCCCTCGTGGGCGCAAACGCCGCCGGCGCCCGCCGCGGCCAGCCCCGCCGACAAGTCCGCGAGTTCGGCGGAACCGTTCGCCGAGGACACCACGCTGACGGCGAAAACGATCGTCTACGTGAAGGGCAACGGAGTGTGGGATTCGGCCTTCGACACGATCAGCGCCTCGTTCAAGAAGCTCAAAGCCTATATCGATAAGGAGGGGCTGAAGACCGACGGGCCGCCGATGACGATCTTCACCCAGACCGACGACACCGGGTTCCAGTTCCAGGCCGCCGTGCCGATCGTCGAGCCGCCGAAAACCCCGCCGCGCGGCGATATTGCGATCGGTCAATCGCCGGAGGGCCACGCCTTGAAGTTCGTCCATCACGGCTCCTACGAAGAATTGGACAATACCTACGAGGCGATCACCAATTATCTCGACGAGAAACGGCTCGAAGCCAAGGACCTGTTCATCGAGCAATATGAGACCGATCCGGTCACGGCCGACGCCAAGAAGCTCACCGTCGACGTATTGGTTTTGCTCAAGTAACGCCGCAAGGCTGCAGTCGGGCGACAATCACAGGTGCACGACCTCGCCGGGCCGCAGGGCGCGGAAGCGCTCGGGCGGAATAGCGGCGACCTTCAAAGCCTCCGCAAGCGCGAGGAGCGGCGCATCGATCGCTTCGTCGGTAAGCTGGAACGTGCCGTAATGGTGCGCGAGCGCAAGCTCGGCGCCGCAATCGACATAGGCTTGCACCGTATCCGCCGGATTCATGTGCTGGTCGCGCATGAACCAGCGCGGCTCATAGGCGCCGATCGGCAGGATGGCGAGCTTGATCGGTCCGTGGCGCTCTCGGGCACGGCGAAACAGCCGGCCGGCGCCGTAGCCGGAATCAGCAACGACATAGATTTTTCCGATTGGCGCGTCGATCATGAACGACGCCCACAGCGACATGTTGCGATCCGACAGATTCCGTGCCGACCAATGGCTTGTCGGAACGAGGGTCACCGTCGCCGCGCCGAGATTCACGCGGTCATCCCAATCAAAACTTTCGGCCGCGATCGCGGCATCATGATTGTGCATGATCGTGTCATTGCCGAGCGGCGTGATGATCCTCGGATGATGCGCAGCGGCGAGCCGCGACAGCGTCGCGACATCGAGATGATCGTAATGGGCGTGCGACACCAGCACGACATCGATCGGCGGCAGGTCGGCGAAGGCGATGCCGGGATCGTTGACCCTTTTTGGTCCTACGTAACGGAACGGCGATACGCGCTTCGACCAGACTGGATCGAGCAGGATATTGAGACCGGCGGTCTGGATCAGCCAACTGGCATGACCGACATAGGAAACGCGGCAGGCTGCACCTTCGACGCGTTGCGGCGGGTGGTCGGTGAAAGGCGACGGCGCCCAATCCGGCCATTTTGCCTTGGTGCCGCGCAACCGGCGCTGCAGGAACCAGCGCAAGAGATCGCGCCGGCTCCGCGGCGGCGCCGCCTCGCGATCGAAGAAGCGCTCGCCGTCGAAATGATCGGAGACCGGGCCGGTGTAATAGCGCGACATGTTGAGTGAGAAATAAGGGCGCTGTGGCTGGGTTCAATTTAAATAGGCCCAGAAATATGGGCCAAACGCCAGGTTGACCCCAGGCATAACTCCCCCTATTTTCCGCCCGCTCTCGCAAGAGAACGAATTGCAACCGCCGACCGGCCCAAGTGGCCGGAGGTAACCGCCCGACAGCGCGATGCGCCCTCGGGCGCAAAAAGCGTTTGAGGATGTTCGATAGTCTTTCGGAACGGCTGAGTGCGGTTCTCGATCGCCTGACCCGGCGCGGCGCCTTGTCGGAGGCCGACGTCGAGGAAGCGTTGCGCGAGGTGCGGCGCGCACTGCTCGAAGCCGACGTGGCGCTCGACGTCGCACGCGCCTTCACCGACGAAGTGAAGAAGCGCGCGGTCGGCGTCGACGTGATCAAGTCGGTCACGCCCGGCCAGATGGTCGTGAAGATCGTGCACGACCAGTTGATCGAGATTTTGGGCTCGGACGCGCAGCCGATCGACCTCAATGCGCCGGCGCCGGTCGTCATCATGATGGTCGGCCTGCAGGGCTCGGGCAAAACCACCACCACCGCCAAAGTCGCCAAGCGGCTGACCGACAACGCCAAGCGCAAAGTGCTGATGGCGTCGCTGGACACCCGCCGGCCGGCCGCCATGGAGCAGCTCGCCGTGCTCGGCCGCCAGGTCGCGGTCGATACGTTGCCGGTGGTCGAAGGCCAGACGCCGGTGCAGATCGCCAACCGCGCCGTACAGGCGGCTCGCCTCGGCGGCTACGACGTGGTGATGCTCGACACCGCCGGCCGCATTACGCTGGACGAGGCAATGATGGCCGAAGCGGCAGAGGTGCGCCGCGCCGCCAATCCGCACGAAGTTCTTCTCGTCGCCGACGCGCTGACCGGCCAGGACGCCGTCAATCTGGCGCGCTCGTTCGATGAGCGCGTCGGCCTGACCGGCATCGTGCTGACCCGCATCGACGGCGACGGCCGCGGCGGCGCCGCGCTGTCCATGCGCGCGGTCACCGGCAAGCCGATCAAGCTGATCGGCACCGGCGAAAAACTCGACGCCATCGAGGATTTCTATCCGGCGCGGATCGCCGACCGCATCCTCGGCATGGGCGACATCGTTTCGCTCGTCGAAAAAGCCGCTTCGACCATCGACGCCGAGCAAGCGGCGCGCGTCACCGCGAAGATGCGCAAGGGCACCTTCGATCTCTCCGACCTGCGCGAGCAGATCGCGCAGATGCAGCACATGGGCGGCATGAGCGGGATGATGTCGATGCTGCCCGGCATCGCCAAGATCAAGAACCAGCTCGCCGAGCGCAATCTCGACGAAACCGTGCTGAAGCGGCAAGTCGCGATCATCGATTCGATGACGCCGCAGGAGCGGCGCAATCCCGACGTGCTCAAAGCGAGCCGCAAGCGCCGCATCGCCGCCGGCTCCGGCACCAAGCCAGAAGACATCAATCGCTTGCTGAAAATGCATCGCACCATGGCCGACGTGATGAAGGCCATGGGCGGCGCCAAGCGCGGGCCGATGGCCGGCCTCGCCAATATGCTCGGCTTCGGCGGCGGCATGCCGAGCCCGGAAGAGATGGCGAAGCTTGCCGAAAAGATGCCGGGCGGCTTGCCGCCCGGAATGCCCGGCGCGCCGGGCGCGCCTGGCCTGCCGCCGAATTTTCCCGGTTTGCCCGGCCGCATGCCGGGGCTTCCGGGACTTGGTCCGAAACTGCCGGGCGGCTTGCCGCCGGGCTTTCCGGGCTTCGGAAAAAAGAAGTGACGATCCGAATTCAACCAATCTCGCAATACGCACTCAAGAAAGGAAACCTGAAAATGCCTCTCGTTATCCGCATGGCCCGCGCCGGCACCAAGAAGCGGCCGTTCTATCACATCGTGGTGGCCGACAGCCGCAGCCCCCGCGACGGACGCTTCATCGAGCGTCTCGGTTATTTCAATCCGCTGTTGCCGAAGGAAAAGACCGATCGGCTGAAGTGGGACATCGAAAAGGCCAAGGCCTGGATCGCCAAGGGCGCGCAGCCGTCGGACCGCGTGATGCGCTTCCTCGACGCCGCCGGCGTGATGAAGCGGACCAAGCGCAACAATCCGGAAAAGGCAGTGCCGCGCAAGGAGCGCAAGGCCAAGGAAGAAGCGGCCAAGGCCGCGGCGGCCGCAGCACCGAAAGCACCCGCAGCGCCGGCGGCACCGGCAACCTAACAGGGACCGACGATGGCAGGCGGCGCGCGCATCTGCCTCGGTCAAATCGGCGCCGCGCACGGCGTGCGCGGCGAAGTGCGGTTGCGCTCGTTCACCGCCGAGCCGGAAGCGATCGCCGGCTACGGCCCGCTCGAGACCGAAGACGGCCGCGTCGTGCAGATCGAATCGCTGCGCCGTGCCAAGGATCACTTCGTCGCCAAGCTCGCCGGCATTGCCGACCGCAGCGCGGCCGAGCGATTGACCAACATAAAGCTCTACGTGCTGCGCGAACGCCTGCCGGCGCCCGACCAGCCGGACGAGTTCTATCACGCCGATCTCATCGGTCTTGCGGTGGTCGATCGCGCCGGCGACAAACTCGGCACCGTGGTGGCGCTGCACAATTTCGGCGCCGGCGATTTGATCGAGGTGCGGCCGACGGAAGGCCACGTTACGCAGCTGCTGCCGTTCGATGAGGCCACCGTGCCGGTGGTCGATCTTGCGGCGGGGCAGCTTGTCGTCGTTGCGCCGGAAGCGGATCAACAGGCACCACCCGCCGCGCGCAGCGATAGGCGGCGCTAGGCCATGTGGCGGGCGAGCGTGCTGACCATTTTTCCGGAGATGTTTCCGGGGCCGCTGGGCTTGAGCCTTGCCGGCAAGGCGCTGGCATCAGGCGCATGGTCGCTCGATGCCGTCGATATCCGCAGCTTCGCCACCGACAAGCATCGCACCGTCGACGACACGCCGGCCGGCGGCGGGCCGGGCATGGTGATGAAGGCCGATGTGCTTGGCCGCGCTATCGATGCGGTGGCGACGGACACCCGCCCGCGCCTCCTGATGTCGCCGCGCGGCACGCCGCTGACGCAAGCGCGCATCGAAGCGCTGACCGGCGATGCCGGCGTCATCCTGGTCTGCGGCCGTTTCGAGGGCATCGACGAGCGCGTCATCGCGGCGCGCGGGCTCGAAGAGGTCTCGGTCGGCGATTATGTGCTGTCCGGCGGCGAGATCGCGGCCATGGCGCTGATCGACGCCTGCGTGCGGCTGTTGCCCGGCGTCATGGGCACGGCGGCCTCGGGCGCCGAGGAGAGCTTTACCGACGGTCTCCTGGAATATCCGCACTACACCCGCCCGCAGGTCTGGGAGGGCCGGCCGATCCCGGAAATCCTGCATCTCCGGCGACCACGCCAAGATCGCCGCCTGGCGCCGCGCCGAGGCCGAGCGGCTGACCCGGGAGCGCCGGCCGGACCTCTGGGCGGCCTTTCTAAGCCGCTTCCGCGGCGGCTCCCGGACCGGATGACCGGAGGGTGACAAATCCGGCGCGGTGTCGTAGAAGCTCGCCCAACCCGCTAGACCCCGGTCGGAGCCGCGCGTCGCATAGCGCAGCCGATGGAGAATTCGTCATGAATTTGCTCAAAGAAATCGAAAACGAACAGATGGCGAAGCTTTCCGCCGGCAAGGAAATCCCCGATTTCCAGCCGGGCGATACGGTCATCGTCAACGTCAAGATCATCGAAGGCGAAAAGAGCCGCGTGCAGGCCTATGAGGGCGTCTGCATCGGCCGCGCCGGCGCCGGCCTGAACGAGAATTTCACGGTGCGGAAAATCTCCTACGGCGAAGGCGTCGAGCGCGTCTTCCCGCTCTATGCGCCGATGATCGATTCCATCAAGGTCGTGCGCCGCGGCAAGGTGCGCCGCGCCAAGCTCTATTATCTGCGCGGCCGCCGCGGCAAGTCCGCCCGCATCACCGAGCGGCAGGATCACACCGCCGCTGGCGGCGAGGGCGAAGACGGCGGAGTAACCGATGGCCCGCACGCTCTACGACAAGATCTGGGACGACCATCTGGTCGACGAACAGCCGGACGGCACCTGCCTCATCTATATCGACCGCCATCTCGTGCACGAGGTGACGAGCCCGCAGGCGTTCGAAGGCTTGCGGCTTGTCCGGCCGCAAGGTGCGCGCGCCGGATAAGACGCTGCTCGTCGTCGATCACAACGTGCCGACCACCGACCGCCGGCAGAAGAATCCCGATCCGGAGAGCGAGGCGCAGATCGCCTATCTGGCCGAGAACGCCAAAGTTCTTCGACCTCGAATATTACGACGAGTTCGACAAGCGCCAGGGCATCGTCCACATCATCGGCCCGGAGCAGGGCTTCACGCTGCCCGGCGTGACGCTGGTGTGCGGCGACAGCCACACCGCGACCCACGGCGCCTTCGGCGCGCTGGCCTACGGCATCGGCACCTCGGAAGTCGAGCACGTCTTGGCGACGCAGACGCTGATCCAGACCAAATCGAAGAACATGCGCGCGGTGGTCGACGGCAAGCTGCCGGACGGCGTCACCGCCAAGGACATCATCCTCGCCATCATCGGCGAGATCGGCACCGCCGGCGGCACCGGCTACGCCATCGAATATGCCGGCGAGGCGATCCGCGCGCTGACCATGGAAGGCCGCATGACGGTCTGCAACATGTCGGTCGAGGCCGGCGCCAAGGCCGGCTTCATCGCGCCCGACGAGAAGGCCTATGCGTTCGTGAAGGACCGCCCCAAGTCGCCGAAGGGCAAGGACTGGGACGCGGCGATGCGCTACTGGGCAACGCTGCAATCCGACGACGGCGCGCATTTCGATCGCGAGATCAAACTCGACGCCGCAAAGCTGCCGCCGCTGGTGACCTGGGGCACCAGCCCCGAGCAGGTCATTTCGATCACCGGCCGCGTGCCGCGCCTCGAAGACATCGCCGACGCCCACAAGCGGCAGGCCGCCGAGCGCTCGCTCGAATATATGGCGCTCAAGGGCGGCGAGAAGGTCACCGACATCGCGCTCGACCGCGTCTTCATCGGCTCCTGCACCAACGGCCGCATCGAGGATTTGCGCGCCGCCGCCAAGGTGGTCGACGGCAAGACCGTCAACGCCAAGGTCAAGGCGATGATCGTGCCGGGCTCCGGCCTGGTCAAAGAGCAGGCCGAAGCCGAAGGCCTCGACAAGATCTTCCTCAAGGCCGGCTTCGAATGGCGCGAGCCCGGCTGCTCGATGTGCCTCGCCATGAATCCCGACAAGCTCAATCCCGGCGAGCGCTGCGCCTCGACCTCGAACCGCAATTTCGAAGGCCGCCAGGGCTACAAGGGCCGCACCCACCTGGTGTCGCCGGCCATGGCCGCCGCCGCGGCGATCGCCGGGCATTTCGTCGACGTGCGGGAGTGGAAGTGAACGCGGCTGTTTAGCCGCGCACCCACCAGCAGCGCATTTGCGGGTAAAGCACCGTCCCGCTCGGCCGGTATTGCAGCTCGTACCAATCGACGCAGCGCCGATAGAGCAATGGCCGCGGATTGATCTCGATGCGCGGGCGCGCGTAGCGCGGCGGCGGCGGCTGGCTCGGCTGTGCGATCGGCGACGATTGCGTTTGCGCGGTCGCGTGCTGCGCGGCACCGAGCATCGCCGGCGCGGCGAGCGCCATGATCACGATCAATCGCTGCAGTGACATCGGCGCCTCACGGTCTGGCCTATTCCGCTCATTGCCGAGTTCACGCTACATTGCAATTATGGCCGATCTTGCATCCGATCCGCTGGCCTGGCGGCCCGTCAAGGCACCCTCGCTCGCCGCGCTCGAAGTTCTGGCCGGCGAGGTGTTTCGGGCCTTGCCGAAGGGCTTTCGCGAGCTGTGCGCGGACCTCGTCATCCAGGTCGACGATTTCCCGAGCGAAGAAGTCCTCACCGAGATGCAGGCCGAGACCGAGTTCGACCTGCTCGGCCTGTTCCAGGGCGTCGGCCTGCCGTTCCGCTCGGAAAGCGCCGCCGTGCAGATGCCGAATATGATCTGGCTGTACCGCCGGCCGATCCTCGATTATTGGGCCGAGCACGACGAGACCTTGGGCGCCATCGTCCAGCACGTGCTGGTGCACGAGATCGGCCATCATTTCGGCCTGTCGGACGCCGACATGGAAGCGCTCGAACAAACAGCCGATGAAGCGAAGGGAGCGATGTCATGAAAATCGACGGCGGGTGCTCCTGCGGCGCCATCAAGATCGAAGGCGAGGCCGATCCGGAGAAGACGCAAATCTGCCATTGCACCGATTGCCAGACCTCCACGGGCACGGCGTTTCGCGTCTCGATCCCGGTTCCCGGCGCCACGTTCAAGATGACCGGGCAACCGAACATTTATGTGAAGACCACCGCCGACAGCGGCAAGCCGCGGGTGCAGGCATTTTGCGGCACATGCGCCTCGCCGATCTATTCGACGACGCCGGGCGAAGGCGTGCAGCCGTCCTACACGGTGCGGGTCGGCATTTTGCGCCAGCGCGATCAATTGGTCCCGCGGCGGCAGAATTGGTTTCGCTCGGCGCGCTCGTGGGTCTTAAAGCTCGACGCAGTGCCCAAAAACGAGAAGCAGGCCCCGGCCTGACGGCCGTGCTATAAGGGCGCGGCATCGCTGGTCCGCAGGGACGCACCGCCATGATCGTTACCGTTTTCCGCTCCCGCCTGAAGCCCGGAGTCCGCGACGAATACGTCGCCTTGGTCGATCAGATGGAAAAGCTCGCCCGCACCATGCCGGGCTATATCTCGCACAAAGGCTTTTTTGCCGATGACGGCGAGCGCGTCACCATCGTCGAGTTCGAGCACGAAGAGGGCCTGCGCGCCTGGCGTACCAACCCGGAGCACATCGAGGCACAAAAGCTGGCGCGGCAGAAGTACTACACCGCGTATCACGTTCAGGTTTGCACGCTCGATCGCGAATCGAAGTTCAATGCCGACGAAGCCGCGAAACGCGCGCCCACGGCGGCGCGGGCTTGACCCGAGCGAGGCGAGACGCCATTAACCCGCCACGGATACGGTGTATCCGTAACCGTCAAGACTGAAGTTCGCAGGAATTGACCTCGCAGGAATTGAATATGCAAAAGTTCACCGTGCTGGAAGGCGTCGCGGCGCCGCTGAAAATGATCAATGTCGACACCGACATGATCATCCCCAAGCAATATTTGAAAACCATCAAGCGCACCGGCCTCGGCAAGGGCCTGTTCTCGGAACAGCGCTATCGCGACGACGGCAGCGAGAACCCGGATTTCGTGCTCAACAAGCCGGCCTATCGCAAGTCGAAGATCCTGGTCGCCGACGACAATTTCGGCTGCGGCTCCTCGCGCGAGCACGCGCCCTGGGCGCTGATGGATTTCGGCATCACTTGCGTGATCTCGACCTCGTTCGGCGACATCTTCTACAACAACTGCTTCAAGAACGGCGTGCTGCCGATCAAGGTGTCGCCTGAAGATTTGGAAAAGCTGTTCGACGACGCCGAGCGCGGCGCCAATGCGACGCTCAGCGTCGATCTGGAGAAACAGGAAATCCGCGGCCCCGACGGCGGCGTGGTCAAATTCGACATCGACCCGCACCGCAAGAAATGCATGCTCGAAGGCCTCGACGACATCGGCATGACCAATCTCAAGGCTGGCAAGATCGAGGGATTTGAATCGAAGTCCAAGTCGGAGCGACCCTGGGTGTAAGCCGGACTTGAAATGCTTTATTTGATCGTCATTGCCGGGCTTGACCCGGCAATCCATGCCGACTTGACGCATTAAGATGGATCACCGGGTCAAGCCCGGTGATGACGCTGAGAATCAACGGCGCTCGTCATGAATCCCGCCATTTCCGTCTCGCATCTCAACAAGACCTACGCCTCGGGCTTCCAGGCCTTGAAAGACATCAACCTGGAGATTCGCCACGGCGAGATCTTCGCGTTGCTCGGCCCGAACGGCGCCGGCAAGACGACGCTGATCAACGTCATCTGCGGCATCGTGAAACCGTCCACCGGGACCGTTACCGTCGACGGCCACGACATTCTCACCGACTATCGCGCCTCGCGCACCCTGATCGGCCTGGTGCCGCAGGAACTGACCACCGACGCCTTCGAGACGCCGCCGGCGACCATGCGCTTTTCCCGCGGCCTGTTCGGCAAGCCGTCCAATCCCGGCCACATCGAGAAAGTGCTCAAGGATTTGTCGCTGTGGGACAAGAAAGACTCCCGGATCATGACTCTGTCCGGCGGCATGAAGCGCCGGGTGTTGATCGCCAAGGCGCTGGCGCACGAGCCGCAAATCCTGTTTCTCGACGAGCCGACCGCCGGCGTCGACGTCGAATTGCGCAAGGACATGTGGCAATTGGTGCGCGCGCTGCGCGCGTCCGGCGTCACCATCATCCTCACCACCCATTACATCGAAGAAGCCGAGGAGATGGCCGACCGGGTCGGCGTCATCAACAAAGGCGAGATCATCCTGGTCGAGGACAAGGTCGAATTGATGCGCAAGCTCGGCCGCAAGCAATTGACGCTGGAGCTGCACCAACCGCATCGACGCCATCCCGGCGGCGCTCGACGCCTTCCATCTCACGCTCGCCGCCGACGGCAAGGAGCTGACCTACACCTACGACACCAAGAGGCGAGCGCACCGGCATCACCGCGCTGCTCGATGCGCTGCAGGCCGCCGGCATCCGGTTCCGGGATTTGCACACGACGCAAAGCTCGCTGGAGGACATTTTCGTCGGCCTGTTGAGGCACCAGCCATGAACATCTACGCCGTGCGCGCCATTTATGTGTACGAGATGTCGCGGACCGCGCGCACCTTGTTCCAGAGCGTGGTCTCGCCGGTGATCTCGACGTCGCTTTATTTCATCGTGTTCGGCGCCGCGATCGGCTCGCGCATCACCCAGATCGACGGCGTCAACTACGGCTCCTTCATCGTGCCGGGCCTGATCATGCTGATGCTGTTGACGCAAAGCGTGACCAACGCCTCGTTCGGCATCTATTTTCCGCGCTTCGTCGGCACCATCTACGAGCTGCTTTCGGCGCCGGTGTCGCCGTTCGAGATCGTGCTCGGCTATGTCGGCGCCGCGGCGACCAAGTCGCTCGTTCTCGGCACCATCATCCTCGCCACCTCCTGGCTATTCGTGCCGATCCATATCGCGCACCCGGTATGGATGATCAGCTTTTTGGTGCTGACCGCGATCAGCTTCAGCCTGTTCGGCTTCATCCTCGGGCTGTGGGCCGACGGTTTCGAGAAATTGCAGATCGTGCCGCTCCTGATCCTCACGCCGCTGACGTTCCTCGGCGGCACCTTCTATTCGACCAGCGTGCTGCCGCCGTTCTGGCGCACGGTGACGCTGTTCAATCCGCTGGTCTATCTGATCTCGGGCTTCCGCTGGAGCTTCTTCGGCGTCGCCGACGTGGATGTCCGAGTGAGCGTGGCGATGACGCTGGTATTCCTGGCCGTTTGCATGAGTATCGTCTGGTGGTTCTTCAAGACCGGGTACCGGTTGAAGAATTAGAATGGTATGCGTTGCAGGGATGCGTCCGTAGGCGCTTCTCGAAAAAGGCTGCTATGCCGGACATTCCGAGCGGCACTCATCCCATTGCCGGCGTACCGACCGGCATCGCCGCTTTTGTCGGCTGGGCCGCTCAAGGGCCGACCGACGGTGCGATTTCGGTGCGCAGCTGGTCGGATTTCGAAACGCAGTTCGGCGGCTTCGATCCGCGCTTTTATCTCGGCTATGCGGTCAGCCACTTCTTCGCCAACGGCGGCCAACAGGCCTACGTCGTGCGTCTGGCTTCGGACGGCAACGGCGGCGCCGCCGCATCCGCCGCGGTGATGACCGGCGTGCATCTTCTGGACGCCGTGCCGACCGTCAATCTGCTTGCCGTGCCTGGCGAGGCCGATCCGGACCTGATCGCGCAACTCCAGGCTTATTGTGCCGAACGCAAAACCTTTCTGATCGTCGACAGCGCGCCGGGCAGCACGTTCGCGACGCTGCAAAACGGACCGGACAGCCGGATGACCGGCGCGAACGCGATCAATTCGGCATTCTACTTTCCGTGGCTCAATGCTTTGGATGCGCAACAAAACATCACAAGGCCGTTCCCGCCGAGCGGGTTTGTCGCCGGCCTCTATGCGGCGACCAACGCCTCCCGCGGCGTTTGGCGATCGCCTGCGGGTATCCGCGTAAGCTTGACCGGACAATCGGGGCCGGTGCTCAGCTTGACCGATCCTCAGATGGCCGCGCTGAGCGCCCACGCCGTCAATTGCATCAGGCATATCGCGCAGTTCGGCGACGTGGTCTGGGGCGACCGCACGCTCGCCGGCAGCGATCAGACCGCTTCGGACTGGAAATACGTCTCGGTGCGTCGGCTCGCACTGTATATCGAGTCGAGCCTGTCCAATGGAATCCAGTGGGCGGCGTTCGAACCGAACAACGAACAGCTTTGGGCGCAACTTCGCTCGAGTGTCGGCGCCTTCATGCAGACGCTGTTTGTTCAGGGCGCATTCCAAGGCACCACGCCCGCGCAGGCTTATTTCGTCACATGCGATGCCGGAAACAATCCGCAGTCCAGCATCGACCAGGGTGTCGTGAATATTCTGGTCGGCTTCGCCGCGCTAAGGCCGGCTGAATTCATCGTGATCCAAATCCAGCAGATGGCGGGCCAGACGGGCGGCGATGCCAGTCAAGTCCCGCGCTAAGCCGGCTGTTTTTGCTTCGCCTTGGCAATCGCATCCGCGATCGCCACCGTTCGCTGCGCCATTTCGGCGTGCAGGCGCTCGACCATGCGGCCGTCGATCTGGACCACGCCCTTGTCCCGGTTCTCCGGCAATTCGAACGCGGCGATCATCTTGCGCGCCGTCGCCACCTCATCTTCGGTCGGCGAGAACGCCGCGTTGCACGGCTCGATCTGCTTGGGATGAATGAGCGTCTTGCCGTCGAAACCGAGATCGCGTGCTTGCAGGCACTCCGCGGCAAAACCTTCGGCGTCGCCGAGGTCGTTATAGACGCCGTCAAGGATGTCGAGGCCGTAGGCGCGCGCCGCGGCGATGCAATTCATCAGCCAGGGCAGCATCGGCGCGCGGCCGGGCACGAGGCGGGCGCGGGTGTCCTTGGCGAGGTCGTTGGTGCCCATGACGAAGCCTGAGAGTCGCGTCTCGGAATCCAGCGCCGCGGCGGCGATCTCGCCGACATTGAGCATCGCCAGCGGCGTCTCCATCATGGCCCACACCCGCACGCTCGGGTCGGTGCCCATATCGACGATGCGCGCCGCGAGGTCCTGCAGCTGGGAGGGGTTCGACATCTTTCGGCACCAGCACCGCATCGGGCTTGGCTGCGGCAATAATGGTGAGGTCTTCGACCCACCAGCGGGTGTCGAGACCGTTGATCCGCACCATCACTTCGCGGTCGCCGAACCCGCCATCGTACAGCGCCTTGACGATCGCCCCACGCGCCTGCGCCTTGGCCTCCGGCGCCACCGCGTCTTCGAGATCGAGGATGAGGCCGTCGGCCGGCAGCTCGCGGGCCTTTTCCAGAGCGCGCGCGTTCGATCCGGGCATGTACAGCACGCTGCGGCGCGGACGGACGGTCATGATGAAACCCCCAGGAATTGCCTTAAGCTAACGGACCTGCACGCCGCGTGCCAATAACGCGTCATTCCGGGTCCGAGCGCAGCGAGGAGCTCGGAATCCATAACCCCAGCGTTCGTGGATATGGATTCCGGGCTCGCCGCTTCGCGGCGCCCCGGAATGACAGAGGCTTACGCCGCCTTCTGCTTCGCCGTGATCAGCTTGCGGTTGATCAGGCATTCGGCGATCTGGATGGCGTTGAGCGCCGCGCCCTTGCGCAGGTTGTCGGAGACGATCCACATCGCCAGCCCGTTCTCGACGGTGGCGTCTTCGCGAATGCGGCTGATATAGGTCGCGTCCTCGCCCGCGGCCTCGTAGGGCGTGACGTAGCCGCCCGGCTCGTGGGAATCGATCACCAGGCAGCCCGGCGCATTGCGTAAGATTTCGCGCGCCTCGTCGGGCGTGATCGGATTGGCGAACTCGATATTGACCGCCTCGGAATGGCCGATGAACACCGGCACGCGGACGCAGGTCGCGGTGAGCTTGATCTTTGGATCGAGGATCTTCTTGGTCTCGACCACCATCTTCCACTCTTCGCGGGTGTAGCCGTCCTCCATGAAGGTGTCGATCTGCGGGATGACATTGAAGGCGATGCGCTTGGGAAACTGCTTCGCCTCGACCTCGTTGATCTGAAAGACGGCCTTGGTCTGCGAGAACAATTCGTCCATCGCCTCCTTGCCGGCGCCGGAGACCGACTGATAGGTGGCAACCACGACGCGCGTGATCTTGGCCTTGTCGTGCAGCGGCTTGAGCGCGACGACGAGCTGCGCCGTCGAGCAATTCGGATTGGCGATGATGCCGCGCTTGCGGAAGCCCGCGACGGCGTCGGCATTGACCTCCGGCACGATCAGCGGGACGTCGGAATCGTAGCGCCACGCCGACGAATTATCGATCACCACCGCGCCCGCGGCGGCGATCTTCGGCGACCATTCCTTGGACACGGCGCCGCCCGCCGACATCAGGCAAATGTCGACGCCGGAAAAATCGAAATGCTCGAGCGCTTTGACCTTGAGCGTGCGGTCGCCGAAAGACACTTCGGTCCCCAGGCTGCGCCGCGACGCGAGCGCGATCACTTCATCGGCGGGGAACGACCGCTCGGCGAGAATGTCGAGCATTTGGCGGCCCACATTGCCGGTCGCCCCGACCACGGCGACATTGTAACCCATTGTTAACTCTCCACCGAAAAATTCACTGCTTGTTCAGCATCCTGGCAACCACAACGGAAGCGCTTCTAAGCGAGAAACGTCCCTAACACAACGTTGCTGGGACGAGTGCGTGCGGCCGGCCTCATATTCCATTCCAGACGATATCCGCGCCACCTTGGTGCGCCTCCTCGCCTATATGGGGGGTCTTGCGGCCCTTGCCGTGGCTACCGCCAGTTTTTTCGCGGCGCCTGCGGACATCGTCGCCGCACTCGGTTCGACATCGGCGCAGCGGCCGGCCTGGAGCACCGTCGAGCGGCCCTACCCGGCCTTCGAGCTGTTGATGCCCGAGCTTGCCGGCAGCACTTACAACTACGCCATCCAGCGCCGCGCCAAGGACGGCGCGCGCAAGGACCTGCTGAGCTGGGGCGGGCCGGCCGACGCCGGTCCCTATGTCATGGTCGAAATCTACCGGCCGGCCGTCGGCCAGCGATCGCTTCCTCGATGCGTCGAGCGAGATCGCAACCCGCATCGTCGATTACGCCGTCACCGACGACGTCAAGCCGGACGGCCAGATCGTCAGCAAATTCGGCCCGATGCCGCTGGTCGATTTTGCCGTCGCAACCCAAGGTCCAACGCCTGACCATGAGCGCCGCTGCCTCGGCTTCGCGCGGCCGTTCAACCAGCCCACCATGCAAATCGCCGGCTGGTATTGCAGCGCCGGCCATGAGGTGGTGGATCGGGCGATGGTTGCCTGCCTGCTCGACCGGCTGACGCTGGTGAACGGCAATGCCAAGCTCGCCGAGATGTTCGCCCGCGCCGAGGTCAAGCGTACCTTCTGCGGTCAGCGCAATCCGATCCTGGCCGCGACGCCGGAACGCGAGGAGCGCATCGCGCCGCTGCAGCCCGCGAAGCTGAGGTCCGCGCTACGCGGCCATATGCCGGCGCGGTGACCGCCTTCGTCGCGGGGCTTACGTCCCGTAATTGGCGGCCAGATAGGCGGCAATGTCCTTGGCGTCGCCGTCACTGATCGGCGCGCCGAACGCTTTGATCATCTTGGTGACCTCGGCGTTCCAGCCCGCCGCATTGAGAAACGGCGAGTTCGCCTGGATATAGACCAAGCTGTGGCAGGCGCCGCAATTGCCTTCCACTTTGTCGAGGCCCGGACCCGGCTTGAGCTTGATCGTCGGCTCGTCGGCGAGCGCGGGAAGCGCGACAAGCGCGGCGATGACGGCAAAAGCAATCGTGCGCATCGTGTCCTCCCTTAAGCCGCGTTCAGCGTGATGTTTTGCATCACGTTGTTGTGGTAGCCGGCTGGATTAAACAGCAAGGCCGCCGTCTGGGTCTGGCCGATCTTGTTGGTGGCGCTGATCATGACCGTATTTTTGCCGCGCTTGGCCTTGAGCTGGAAACTCCAGGGCCGGAAGGCGTAGCGGCCGAGATCCTCGCCGAGCGTCGCCGCCGACCAGGTCTTGCCGCCGTCGGTCGAGGCTTCGACACCGGTGATGCCGTAGCCGCCGTCCCACGCCAGGCCGCTGACGGTGTTGTTGCCGGCCTTCACCTTGGCGCCATCGGTATGGCTGGTGATCAGCGAGTTGACGACGATCTCGGTGATCGGCGTCGAGGTGGCGTTTTCCTGGGTGACGAAACGCGCCACCACCGGGAACATGCCGACCGGAATGCGGTAGGCCGGGTTCATCCAGAAACCGCCCTGCGGCTTGGTCAGCGCGGTGATGCTGATGAGATGCTTCATCCAATAGGTGCCGGTCCAGCCCGGCACGATCAGGCGCGCCGGGAAGCCGTTGAAGTGCGGCAAGGGCGCGCCGTTCATTTCATAGGCGATCAACGTCGATTCATCGACCGCCCGCCACACCGGAAGGCTCTTGATGAAGTCAGGCGTCTTGTCGAAGGCCGGCCCATCGGCGCCGTTGAACGCGATCTCGATCGCTTCCGGCTTGAGCCCGACCATGGCGATCACGTCTTTCAGTCGGGCGCCCTTCCAGCGCGCGCAACCCATGGCGCCATAACCCCATTCGACGCCGGCGACGTGCGGGCTGGACAGGCCGCGCCGGTTGCCCGAACACTGATTGACCGCGGCGATTTCAAAGGCCGGAAGTTTTTTCAGATCGTCGAGGGTGAGCTCGGTCTGGCCATTGGCGCCGTCACCGCCGACCGCGATCTTGTAGGTCGCGGCATCGACGTTAGGAATGTCGGAGAGGTGATAGCGGATGAAGAATTCGTCATTCGGCGTGATCGGCGTTCGCAAATAATCCAGCGGCGCTTCGTAATTGGGCGGCCGGTAGGCGAGCCGGATCAGCGGCTTCTTGCCCGGCAGCGCCTCCATGGTCGCGGACTCAACAACGCCGCCCGGCACACCCGGGCTGACCGGCGCACCCGCTGCCCAGCTGTCGGAAAGTCTCGGCCAACCGCCGCCGGCGAGCGCCAGGCCGGCGCCGGCAGCGCCCAATACGGATCGTCGCGTGAGCATGGCATATCCTCCCTACGCATTTTTGGCGTTGGCGCTCCCTCCGGGGCGCCAAGCTATGCGATGGTTCTAATGCATCGCCTGTCCGCAGAATAACGTGACATAAAGTCCTCCGATAGGAGGAGATTGTTCTGCAACGGCCGATTTGGCGGCGAGCCTGCCGGAACCCGGGGCGCTTAAGGCCGTTGCCGAGGCGCTATTGCCGCCTGCCGAAGCAGGCTACACTGGACGTAAGGAAGAGAGCGAGGGACCATGCGCGCATTTGCCGTCACAGTTGCCGTCTTGGCCGTGTTTGCGGCCCAGGCGGGTTCTGCCGACGCGGCGACCCGGAGGGTGCAGCCGCAGCCGGGGGTGATGCGGACCGCGAGCGGCACGGTGATCCAGCCCTCCAGGACCATTATTCACGATCAGTACGGCCGGACCACGGTGATCGTCATTCGGCCGCGCTCTTATCTCGAGACCGGCACCGAAGTGTCGGTCGGCGACCGCAAATTCACGGATTACGCGTTTCCGCCGGGCGGCGATCCCGGCCAATCGCAGTTCTGGTTCATCGGCCCCGACTTTTCCGGGAGCAATGGCTACCCGCTGCCACGCGCCTTCGTCACGCCGGGCGCGCCGTTCTGACGTAAGCACGATCCGCGCCACTCACGGCGGCCCTACCCGGCAGTGCCCGGGCGCGGCGACGTCCGCTCATAGATACCTTGCGTCGTCACGATGAAATCGATGCGGCCGTCCAACAGCGCTTTGACGCATTCCGACGGCTTGTTGACGATCGGCTCTTCGTGGACGTTGAAGCTGGTATTGACCAGCACCGGCAGGCCGCTGTCGCGCTCGAACGCGGTGAGGATGTCGTAATAGAGCGGATTGGTGTCGCGCGCGATGGTCTGCGGCCGCGCCGAGCCGTCGACATGGACCACCGCCGCAATCCGCTCGCGCCATTCCGGCTTCACATTGCAGGTGATGGTCATGAAGCGGCACGCATAGGCGTTGACCGGATTGACGTCGAACACGGTCGCCGCCTTCTCGTCGGTGATCACCGGCGCGAACGGCATGAATTCCGAGCGCGCCAGGCGCTGGTTGAGCAGATCGTGAGTCTCCCGGCGCGACGGATTGGCGAGGATCGAGCGCGCACCCAGCGCGCGCGGCCCGTATTCCATGCGGCCGGTATAGATCGCGCCGAGCTGGCCGGCATGAAGCCGCTTGGCGGCGCCGTCGATCGGCGTTTCAGCGGTGCGGCGCACGCCGGCGGTTGCTTTGAGCGTAGCGTCGATCGCATCGGTGTAATCGCGGCCGAAATACATGTCGCGCAGCGGCCGGCGCTGCGCCAGCCAGTGTCGCAGGCCGTCACGTTGCAGCAGATAGCAAAGCGCGCCGCCCGCCGGCATGCCCTCGTCGCCCATCGCGGGGAAGACGAAGATCTCATCGAGCGGCAGCCGTTCGGCGAGAACGCGATTGAGCCGCACATTGGCGAAGACGCCGCCGGCGAGACCGAGATGCCGCGCCTTGTGGCGCTGCAACAGCCGCTCGACCGAGCGCAGCATGGTGTCTTCCAGCACCTGCTGGATCGAGGCCGCGGCGTCTTCCCGGCTCACGCTGACGGCAAGACTGCGGATGGTGTCGTGCATGTCGCGAAAATCGCGGAAATCCGAACGCACGCGGCCGGAGTCATCGACGGAAAAATGCGCGCCGATTTTGTCCGCCAGGACCGGTTGGCCGAAGGCCGCGAGCCCGGTCAGCTTGCCCTCATGGCGCCGCGGGATGAAGCCGAGCGCGCCCGTCACCGTCTCATAAGCGTGGCCCAGACTGTCGGTCGGCAGCGGGTCGAGCAAACATTCCTCGCCGCCGTAGATCGTCGTCAGCGCGCCATCGGCGAAATGGCGATGGCTGTAATTGACCGTATCGCCGCCGCCGTCCGCGGTGACCAGCAGCGCGTCGTCCCAGTCGGTGTAGAACAGCGGCGCCAGCGCGTGCGATTCGTGGTGATTGTAGAAAAACATTGCCGCGTCGTCGCGAAAGCCGCCGGCGCGGCGGAATTTCGGCAATGTCGAAGATGTCGTCGATCTTCGTCGTGTGGTAGCGCAAAAACTCCGGCGGCATGTAGCGCCGCGTATTGCCTTCGACATATTTGCGATACTTTTCGCGGATCCAGCGCACGCCGCGGATATTGCGATAGAAGATCGTCGGAAATTCCGAGCGGCTGAAGCAGACGACGTCGACGTCGTTGCGCGTCGCGCCGGCGATCGACAGCACCTCGTCGATGGCGAGGTCGGGATGCTCGCGGCCGTCGCTCTTGCGGCGCGTCAGCCGCTCGAGCTGCACCGCGGCCTTCAGCTCATAATCGTCGAAGACCGCGGCAACCGCGTCGTGGCTTCCCGAATGCGCACTGAGAATAAGCTGGGACATATCGGGCGGCGGCGACCGTGATCAGGCCGCGAGCTTCTCCAACTCGCCGACAATCGCCTCGCCCATCTCCCCGGTCGAGACGATCTTGCAGCCCTCGGACTTGATGTCGGCGGTGCGCAAGCCCTTGCCGAGCGCCGCGGCGATGGCGGCTTCGAGCCGGTCGGCTTCCTCGCCCATGTTGAACGAATAGCGCATCGCCATGGCGAAAGACGCCAGCATCGCGATCGGGTTTGCCATGCCCTTGCCGGCGATGTCGGGGGCGGAACCGTGCACCGGCTCGTACATCGCCTTGCGCCGCTTGGTCTTTGGATCGAGCTCGCCCAGCGACGCCGACGGCAACATGCCGAGCGAGCCGGTGAGCATCGCCGCCACGTCGGACAGCATGTCGCCGAACAGGTTGTCGGTGACGATCACATCGAACTGCTTCGGCCAGCGCACCAGCTGCATGCCGCCGGCATCGGCCAGCATGTGCTCGAGCTGGACGTCCTTGTATTCGCGCGCGTGCACCTGACCGACGACCTCATGCCACAGCACGCCGGTCTTCATCACGTTGCGCTTTTCCATCGAGGTGACTTTGTTGCGCCGCTTGCGCGCAAGCTCGAAGCCGACGCGGGCGATGCGCTCGATCTCGTAGGTGTCGTAAACTTGCGTATCGATCGCGCGCTTCTGGCCGTTGCCGAGATCGGTGATGGTTTTCGGCTCGCCGAAATAGACGCCGCCGGTGAGCTCGCGAAGAATAATAATATCGAGGCCCTCGACCGCCTCGCGCTTCAGACTCGACGCATCGGCCAGTGCCGGATAGACGATCGCCGGCCGGATATTGGCGAACAACCCGAGTTCCTTACGCAGGCGCAGCAGCCCCGCCTCCGGCCGCGCCTCGAACGGTACCTTGTCCCATTTCGGCCCACCGACGGCGCCGAAGATCACGGCGTCGCAGGCATGCGCCTTGGCCATAGTCTCTTCGGTGATAGCGACCTGGTGCGCGTCGTATGCGGCGCCGCCGACCAGCCCGTCCTCGGTGCGGAAATCGGCAACGCCTTTCTTGGCGTAGAAGCCAAGCAGCCGCTTCACCTCGGCCATGACTTCCGGGCCGATGCCGTCACCGGCGAGCAGGAGGAGATTGAAGCTGGGCATAATCTGACCTTGAGGCTGGTGACGGGCGCCGCAGTGCTAATCGGCAGCGCCGCGGATGGCAACTGCCGCGCCGGATGGCCATATCAGGCGCTCAGCACCGTCCGCCGCGGAAGCCCAGTCCATGCCACAACAACGGCCGCACGTCGTCATCGTCGGCGCAGGCTTCGGCGGCCTCGAGGCCGCCAAGACGCTGGGCCGCGCGCCCGTTGCGATCACGCTCCTTGACCGGCAGAACTACCATTGCTTCCAGCCGCTCTTGTACCAGGTGGCGACGGCGGCGCTTTCGCCGGCCGAGGTCGCCTGGCCGATCCGCCATATTCTGCGGCGCCAGCAAAACGCGACAGTCCTCATGGCGGAAGTGAACGGCATCGACGCCGCCGCGCGCCTCGTCAAGACCGCGGCAGGCGACTTTCCGTTCGACTTTCTGGTGGTCGCGACCGGAGCGAGGGAATCGTATTTCGGCCACGACGAGTGGATTGCATTCGCCCCCGGTCTCAAGCGGATCGAAGATGCCACCCGCATCCGCCGCAACCTGCTCTCCGCATTCGAGCAAGCCGAGCTCGCCCGCGACGAAGCGCAGCGGCGGCGCTTACTGACGTTCGTGGTCGTCGGCGGCGGCCCCACCGGCGTCGAGATGGCCGGCGCCATCGCCGAAATCGCCCGGCAGACGCTGGCCCGCGATTTCCGGCAAATCGATCCGCGTACGGCGCGCATCGTGCTGATCGAGGCCGGGCCGCGCCTGCTGCCCAACTTCTCGGTGCAACATTCCAACTACGCGCGTGATGCATTGACGGCGATGGGCGTGGACGTCATGACCTCAAGCCCGGTGATCCGCTGCGACGCGCGCGGTGTCGACTTGGATCGTAGCGTCGACTTGAAAGGCGGCTTGGACAATCGACGCATCGACGCCGGCGCGGTCATCTGGGCGGCTGGCGTTACCGCCTCGCCTGCCGCGCAATGGCTTGCGGCGGAGCACGATCGCGCCGGTCGCGTGATCGTCGGACCTGATCTTTCCCTCCCTGGACAACAAAACATATTCGTCATCGGCGATACCGCATCCGTGCTCGGCGCAGATGGCGACCCTGTTCCGGGCCTCGCACCCGCGGCAAAACAAATGGGGAATTATGTCGGCAGGCTCATTGCGGCGCGCATCGCGGGGCGGTCGCTGCCGCCATTCCATTATCGAAATCAGGGCATATTGGCCACAATCGGACGGCGCGCCGCCGTTGTCGAGCTCGGACCTATACGGCTCAAAGGTTTTATCGGTTGGCTGTTCTGGAGCGTCGTGCACATTTATTTTCTGATCGGGCTGCGCAACCGCTTCGTCGTCGCGGTGACCTGGATGTGGGGCTACATCACTTTTCAACGCGGCGCGCGCCTGATTACCGAAGTGCCGCCGCCGCGCAACCAACCGTGATCGCCGGCAGGGGTCGAAATTTTCGCGGTCACTGCCCGCTGAACCAGTTGTAGCCCTGGTTCTCCCAATAGCCGCCGGCGTCGTTGTTCTGCACCCACATGGCGGTGACGTATTTGGGGTTCTTGAAGCCGAGCTTGGTCGGAATGCGGATCTTGATCGGGAAGCCGTAGGCGCGCGGCAGGATCTGGTGATCGAATTTGAGCGTCAGTTGCGTCTGCGGATGCAGCGCGGTCGGCATGTCGATGGTGTTGGAATAGCCTTCGGCGCACTGGAACCAGACATATTTGGCCTTGGTGTCGGCGCCGATCATCTTGAGAAAGTCGGATAGTTTCACGCCCTGCCAGGAGCCGATCGCGCTCCAGCCCTCGACGCAGACGTGGCGGGTGATCTGCGACACTTCCGGCAGCTTGTAGAGCTCGGCCAGCGTCCACGATTTCTTGTTGTCGACCAGGCCGCCGATCTCGAGCTGATAGGTCTCGCCGTCGACCTCGGGTGCTTCGTCCTGCGCGTAATAGGCGTTGAACGGGAACGGCCGCGTGATCGCGCTTTCCGGATATTCGGTCGCCAGCGTCGTCTCGCTGAACAGGCGGGCCTGGACCCAATCGTTGAAGCGCGAGACGACGCGCAGCGCACTCTCGGCAGAATGCCCGTCGATGATGTCGCAGCCGGTCAGCGTGGCGAGCGCGCCGAGGCTCGCGGCACCGCGCAGGAACAGCCGCCGCGACGGATCGGGCAAGAGTTTTGCCGCGTCCTTGATCAAGAGCTTCGGATCGACGCCGGGAATTTTTTTGCGCTCGCGGGGCATCGTCTGCTCCTCAATTACCGGCCAACGATCATGGCGCGCAGGCTCTTCGGCACGATCAGCGCCAGCGCCACGTGGACGGTCAAAAATCCCACGATCGACGCCATGGCGAAGAAGTGGACGTAGCGGGCGAAGTCGTAGCCGCCGAAGAACGCGGTGAGGTACTTCAATTGCACCGGCTTCCAGATCGAAAGTCCTGACAGCACGATGACGACGCCGGCGAGGATGACGCCGACATACAAGAGGCGCTGCACCGCGTTGTAGACCGACAGATCGTCGTGCGCGAGTTTTCCGCGCAACGCGGCGACGAAGTCGTTGACGACGTCGCGCGGCCGGATCGGCAGCAGCTTGCGGCGGAAGCGGCCGGTGGCGATGCCGAGCGTGACGTAGACGATGCCGTTGATCACCAGGAGCCACATTGCCGCGAAATGCCACAGCAAGGCGCCGGCGAGCCATTGCCCGAGCGCGAGCTGCGGCGGGAAATAGATGAACCGAAACAGCGGCGAGGCGTCGTAGATCTGCCAGCCCGAGCCGATCATCATCAGCATGGCCAGCGCATTGACCCAATGGGTCACCCGCACCCAGCGCGGATGGATGATCGGCCCGTCCGCGGTTTTGGGCACCAAGGCTTGATTGCCGGTTGCTTCGATGGTCATGGCCGCAGACCTATAACAAAACGGCGGCGCACAAGCGCCTCACATTCCTGTCAGTAGTCTCCTTGCCTGTCAGTAATCCCTCTCCCCAAGCATGGGGAGAGGGAGCAGCGTCGCAAGGCCGCAACATCACATCGGCAGCAGCACCGTGTCGATGACGTGGATGACGCCGTTCGACTGCAGCACGTCGGCGATGGTGACCATGGCGACATCGCCCTTGGCGTCGGTGATGGTGAGCTTGCCAGGGCCGGCTTGCTTGACGATGAGGTCTTTGCCGGCGACGGTCTTGAGGTGGGCTTCGCCCTCGCCGTCCTTGACCGCCTTCATCAGGTTCACCGCGGTCATGCGGCCCGGCACCACGTGATAGGTCAGGATCGTGGTCAGCGTCGCCTTGTTCTCCGGCTTGAGCAGGTTGTCGACCGTGCCGGCCGGCAGCTTGGCGAAGGCGGCGTTGGTCGGCGCGAACACCGTGAACGGGCCGGGGCCGGACAGCGTATCGACCAGGCCGGCGGCCTTCACCGCGGCGACCAGCGTGGTGTGGTCTTTGGAGTTGACCGCGTTCTGGATGATGTTCTTCGACGGATACATCGGCGCGCCGCCGACAGTGACGGTCTTCTCCGCCATCTGCGCGTAAACCGCGGGCGCCGGCACCACGACGGCGAAGGCGAGCGCGGCCGCAGTGGCGAGCAAAGCGAAACGCTTGGACATGACAGTCTCCATGTTGATTCATTGGGTTCGCCGCGGCGAAACCGCGGGCGAGACGATCGAGGTCGTCGTCGCATCGAGATACGGTGGCTTTTCGCGGGGGTTTCAGAGACACGGTCACGGCTGCGTGAAGGCTTTTCCGGTCGCCGCGCGTGGGGTATGAAACGCCCCCGGAACGCCGGGTTCCCGACAGACAAGGACGATCAATGGCAAAGACCAGCCCCGGCAATTGCTTTGAAGATTTCCGCATCGGCCAGGTGATCCGCCACGCCACGCCGCGCACCGTCACGGTCGGCGATGTCGCGCTTTATACCGGCCTGTTCGGCGCGCGGTTCGCGGTGCAATCGTCGGACGCGTTTGCCGAAGCAATCGGCTATCCGCGCGCGCCGATCGACGATCTGCTCGTATTCCACATGGTGTTCGGCAAGACCGTGCCCGACGTTTCGCTCAACGCCGTGGCCAATCTCGGCTATGCCGGCTGTTATTTCCGCAAACCGGTCTATCCGGGCGACACGCTGACCGCGCTGTCCGAGGTCATCGGCTTGAAGGAAAATTCCAGCCGCAAGACCGGCATCGTCTATGTGCGCACCACCGGCTACAAGCAGGACGGCACGCCGGTGCTCGAATATGTCCGCTGGGTCATGGTGCGCAAACGCGACGAAGCGGCGCCCGCGCCCGGCGATCACGTGCCGCGCCTGCCGACCGCGGTCGAGCCGAACGTCTTGAGCGAAGCCTGTCCGCCGCTCGATATCGCCGCTTACGATTTTGCGCTCGCCGGCAGCCCCTATCGCTTCGGCGATTACGAAGTCGGCGAAAAGATCGACCATGTCGACGGCTACACGGTCGAAGAGGCCGAGCATCAGATCGCGACGCGGCTCTATCAGAACACCGCGCGCATCCATTTCGACCAGTACAGCGCCAAGCAGGGCCGCTTCGGCCGGCGGTTGATCTATGGCGGCCACGTCATCTCGCTCGCCCGCTCGCTGACCTTCAATGGCCTCGCCAATGCCTTCCACGTCGCCGCCATCAATGGCGGCCGGCACGTCGCGCCGCTGTTTGCCGGCGGCACGGTGTTCGCCTGGTCCGAGGTGCTGGCCAAAGCGGAGCTGCCCGGCCGCAGCGACGTCGGCGCGCTGCGGCTGCGCACGGTCGCGACCAACGACAAACCGTGCGGCGATTTCCCGCTCAAGACCGGCGACGATTACGATCCCGCCGTGCTGCTCGATCTCGATTATTGGGTGCTGATGCCGCGCTAGCAGGCAACCCTACTACGCCGTCGCCCGCAAATGCTCGACCAGTTGCCGCGCGTAGAGCGGCAATTCGCTCATGCTGCGAATACAGATCGTCAAATCGCGCACCGCCCACAGATCGGTCAGCGGCACGATCGCAATGGCCATGGTCTTCGAGACGCGGCGTGCGGTGGTTTCCGGCACGATGCCGATGCCGACCTTGCATTCGACGAGGCGACACACCGCGTCGAAGCTGCGCAACTGCACGCGCAGCCGCAGCGGCCGGCCGATGCGCACGGCTTTGGTGGCGAGAAAGCGCTGGATGGCGCTGGCGCGGTCGAGGCCGACGAAATCGTGCTCGAGCACGTCTTCAAACCCGATCTTGGCGCGCTTCGCCAACGGATGGTCTTGCGCGACCACCAGCACGAAGCGGTCGCGGCGGAACGGATAGGTTTCCAGCGCGCCGGCATCGACCGTGCCGGCGACGACGCCGAGATCGGCGACCCCCTCCGCGATCAGACCGACGATCTCGTCGCTCAGGCGCTCTTCAAGATCGACGCTGACGCTCGGATGTTCGGCGAGGAACGAGCTCAGCGCCTCGGGCAGGAACTCGGTCAGCGCGTTGGTGTTCGACAACACCCGGATCTGACCGGCGAGGCCGCCGCCATAGGCGCCGAGGTCTTCGTGCAGGCGCTCGGCCTGGCGTAGGATGGTGCGCGCGTGTTGCAGCAGCGTACGGCCGGCTTGGGTCGGCGTGACGCCTTGCCGCCCGCGCGTGAGCAGCGGCACGCCAAGCACGTCCTCCATGTTGCGGATGCGCGTCGAAGCTGCGGCCAGCGCCAGATGCGCGCGCTCGGCGCCATGGGTGATGCTGCCGGCCTCGACGACATGGCGGAACAGGCTGAGATCGGCGAGATCGAATCGCATGGCAATGATCCTGCCTTCGGATTTGACGAAGTCAGGCTTTATATAATGCCCATTGTAATTCGATAATTCAACGATAATCTTTCGTATAATACGAAGTGAAGCACGCGCGCCGACGCCTTTATGTGCATATCGCTGCATTGCGATACCTGCGCAGATTGGCTAGGAACACTGCCAAGCTTGACGCCCGCGTCGAGCGAATTCGGATGAGCACAATGGCCGAAACCAAGGCCCCCGCCGCGCGGCCGCTGTCGCCGCACCTGCAAATTTACCGGCCGATGCTGACGATGATGATGTCGATCGTTCATCGCATCACCGGATTCAGCCTGTACTTCGGCACGCTGCTGCTGGCGTGGTGGTTCATCGCCGCCGGAGGGCCGAACGGCTATGCGCGCTTCGAATGGTTCATCGGTTCCTGGGTCGGGCGCCTCATTCTGCTCGGTTACACCTGGGCGCTGATCCACCACATGCTGGGCGGCATCCGCCATCTGATCTGGGATACCGGCCGCGGCCTGGGTCCGGTCGAGCGCGAGTGGCTGGTTGCCGCCAACCTGATCGGCTCGATCGTGATCACGCTTATCCTGTGGGTCATCGGACTCCTTGCCGTGGGAGGCTCGGTATGAGCGGCTCCCCGCATATCCGCACGCCGCTCGGCCGCGTGCGCGGCCACGGCACGGCGAAATCCGGCACCGCGCACTTTTGGCATCAGCGCGTCACCGCGATCGCCAATATCCCGCTGACCATCGCCGCGGTGATCATCCTGATCACGCTGTTGGGCCGCAACCAGGCCGCGGTGGCGCAAATCCTCGGCTCGCCGGCTATCGCCATCATCATGCTGCTGTTCATCGCCTCGATCACCATCCATATGCGGATCGGCATGGCGGTGATCATCGAGGATTACGTCCACGACGAGTCGGCGAAGCTCGCTTTGCTGATGGCCAATACCTTCTTCACCATCGTGGTCGGACTTGCCGCGGTTTACGGCATCCTCAAACTTTCGTTCGGATTGTGAGCATGGCGGAAAACGCAACAAACGGAAAAAGCGCCGCGCCCGCCATCAATGGCCGCGCCTATCCGATCGAGGATCACGCCTACGACGTGGTCGTCATCGGCGCCGGCGGCTCGGGGCTGCGCGCCGTGGTCGGCTGCAGCGAAGCCGGCTTGCGCACCGCCTGCATCACCAAGGTTTTTCCGACGCGCTCGCACACCGTGGCGGCGCAGGGCGGCATCGCCGCGGCGCTCGGCAATATGGGCGAGGACGACTGGCGCTGGCACATGTACGACACGGTCAAGGGCTCCGATTGGCTCGGCGACCAGGACGCCATCGAATATCTGTGCCGCAACGCGCCGGAAGCGGTCTACGAGCTGGAGCATTGGGGCCTGCCGTTCTCGCGCCGCGAGGAAGACGGCAAGATCTATCAGCGCCCGTTCGGCGGCATGACCACGCACTACGGCAAAGGCACCGCGCAGCGCACCTGCGCCGCCGCCGACCGCACCGGCCACGCCATGCTGCACACCATGTACGGCCAGGCGCTGCGCCATTCGGCCGAGTTCTTCATCGAATATTTCGCCATCGACCTGATCATGGACGACGACGGCCGCTGCCGCGGCGTGGTCGCGATCAATCTCGACGACGGCACCATCCATCGCTTTTCCGCGCAGATGACGATGCTGGCGACCGGCGGCTACGGCCGCGTCTATGCATCCTGCACCGGCGCGCACACCCAGACCGGCGACGGCAACGCCATGGTGCTACGCGCCGGCCTGCCGCTCGAGGACATGGAATTCGTGCAATTCCATCCGACCGGCGTCTACGGCGCCGGCGTGCTGATCACCGAAGGCGCGCGCGGCGAAGGCGCCTATCTGGTCAATGCCCAGGGCGAGCGCTTCATGGAGCGCTACGCGCCGTCGGCCAAGGACCTCGCCTCGCGCGACGTGGTCTCGCGCGCCATGACCATCGAGATCCGCGAAGGCCGCGGCGTCGGGCCGAAGAAGGACCACATCTTCCTGCATCTCGATCATCTCGATCCGAAAATTCTGGCCGAGCGGCTGCCGGGCATCACCGAGTCCGCGCGCATCTTCGCCGGCGTCGATCTCACCCGCGAGCCGGTGCCGATCGTGCCGACGGTGCATTACAATATGGGCGGCATCGCCACCAACTATCACGGCGAGGCGCTGACCAAGAAAGACGGCAATCCCGACCACATCGTGCCCGGCATGATGGCGCTCGGCGAGGCGGCCTGCGTCTCGGTGCACGGCGCCAATCGGCTCGGCTCGAATTCGCTGATCGATCTCGTGGTGTTCGGCCGCGCCGCGGCGCTGCGCTGCGCCGAAATTTTGACGCCGAACGACAAGCATCCCGAGCTGCCGAAGGATTCCGCCGAGCGGGCGCTGTCGCGGCTCGACAAATTCCGCAACGCCTCGGGCAGCACGCCGACCGCCCAGCTGCGCGCCAAGATGCAGCACATCATGCAGACCAATTGCGCGGTGTTCCGCACCGGCGAAGTGCTGCAGGAAGGCTCCAAGCTCATTCATGAAGTGTTGGACGGCGCCGCCGATCTGCGCGTCAGCGACCGCTCGCTGATCTGGAACTCCGACCTGATCGAGACGCTGGAATTCGCCAATTTGATCGAGCAGGCCGTCGTCACCGTGGATTCCGCGGTCAACCGCACCGAAAGCCGCGGCGCCCACGCGCGCGAGGATTTCCCCGATCGCGACGACAAGAACTGGATGAAGCACACGCTGACCTGGCTCGACACCAATACGGGCAAGGTCACCGTCGACTATCGGCCGGTGCACACCTACACGCTCACCAACGACGTGGCCTATATCGAACCCAAAGCGCGGGTTTACTGAAAGCAAAAACGCGATGGTCCAATTCACGCTGCCGAAAAACTCCAAGGTCACCGAAGGCAAGACTTGGCCGCATCCGGCCAAGGCCAAGGTGGAACGCGAATACCGCGTCTATCGCTGGAATCCGGACGACGGCAACAATCCGCGCATCGACACCTACTACGTCGACACCGACGATTGCGGCCCGATGATTCTCGACGGGCTGATCTGGCTCAAGAACAATGTCGACGCCACTTTGACCTTCCGCCGCTCCTGCCGCGAGGGCATCTGCGGCTCCTGCGCCATGAACATCGACGGCACCAACACGCTCGCCTGCACCAAGGCGATGGCTGAGGTCAAAGGCGCGGTGCGGGTCTACCCGCTGCCGCACTGTGCGGTGGTGAAGGATTTGGTGCCCGACCTCACTAATTTTTACGCCCAGCACGCCGCGATCCAGCCCTGGCTGCAAACCGTGTCGCCGACGCCGCAGAAGGAATGGAAGCAGAGCCACGAGGACCGAGCAAAACTCGACGGCCTCTACGAATGCATCCTGTGCGCCTGCTGCTCGACCTCGTGCCCGAGCTATTGGTGGAATTCCGACCGCTATCTCGGCCCGGCGGCACTGCTGCAAGCGCAGCGCTGGATCGTGGATTCGCGCGACGAAGCGACCGGCGAGCGGCTCGACAATCTGGAAGATCCGTTCCGCCTGTACCGCTGCCACACCATCATGAATTGCGCCAAGGCCTGCCCCAAGCATCTCAATCCGGCCAAGGCCATCGCCGAGATCAAGCGCACGCTGGTCGAGCGGCAGGTGTAACTCGTCATTCCGGAAGGCACGTCCCGGCTCGCGCCTTAGGCGCGAGCAGCGGAGTGAGGAACCCGCACGCTAGCCGCGGGTTACCGACACATGTCCGATCAATCTCACCTCGACCGCGTCTGGCAGGTCATCGAGCGCGTCGGCGTGTGCATGCTGACGACCCACTTTCCCGGCGGCTTTCGCGCCCGTCCGGTCGAGCCGCGGCTGGATCGTGCCGCGGGCCTGATCTGGGTGGTGACCGATCTGCGCAGCGAAAAAGAGCACGAGATCGAAACCGAGCGCGACATCGGGCTCACCTGCGTCGACACGAAGGAAAACGCCTATCTCTCCATCACCGCGCGCGCCGAAGTGCGGTGTGATCACGCTAAGGCCGCCGAGATTTGGCGCTACGCCGATAATCTGTGGTGGCAGGGCCCGGACGATCCGAATGTCTGCGTGCTGCAGATCACGCCGCTGACCGCCGAACTATGGGACGGGCCGGCGAGCAAGGCGGTCGCCGCGTTCGAATTCGTCAAGGCGCGGCTGACCGGCGACAAGCCCAATCTCGGCGAGAACCGCAAGGTGACGGTCGACCTGCGCTGACGCCAAGCGCAATCAGCGGCCGACGGATCGCCGGCGCTACATACGCTCTGGTATTTCAATTCCCAGCAACGACAGACCCAATTCGAGCTGAGCGAGCACAGCCTTGCTCAAGGACAGCCACGAACCTGCTCTCGCTTTGTCCTCTTCCGTCAAGACGTGCGAGCCATGATAGAAGTTGTTATACAGACTGGCTAATGAGAACATGTGCTCCGCCAGAATGTGCGGCTTTCTTAATTCGGCTGACTTCTCGACCGCCAGATGGAAGCGATCGAGCGTCAGCGCGAGTTGCCGCTCGACGGGTTCGCTGATCTGGACCGGCGCGAACTTCAGGCCCGCATTGCCGGCCCTCGACAGCAGCGATTTGATGCGGACTCCGGCATATTGAAGATACGGTCCGGTACGGCCCTCGAATTTCGAAAAGCGGCCGATATCGAATATATAATCCGATTCCCGGTCGTGTTGCAGATCGGCAAATTTCAAAGCGCCGAGACCGACCGTTTCGGCGACCTTTTCCCATTCCTGTTCGCCGAACTCGGCCCCCATGCCCGCTTCGCGGATTCGCTTTTGCGCCTCCGTGACCAACATCTGCATGAGGTCCGCAAGACGCATGACTCCGCCTTCTCTCGTCTTGAAGGGCTTGCCGTCCAGTCCATTCACCGTGCCAAAGGCGAGGTGCTCCAGACGAACGTCCTTTCCGGCAACGACGGACTTCCGAGCCGCACGAAAGACCTGTTCGAAGTGCAGGCTCTGCCGCGCATCCACTACGTAGAGACAGACATTGGCGCCAAGCTCGTTCACGCGTTCGTCGATCGTGGCGATATCGGTCGCGCCGTATCCGAAGCCTTCCTCGGAATTTCGCAACATCAGCGGCGGAATTTTTTCGGATTCGTCCTTTGCGACAGGGATGACGATGGCGCCCTGACTTTCGATGGCGATGCCTTCGGCAATAAGCCTTTTGGTGAGATCGACGAGCCTGTCCTGGTATCGGCTTTCACCGAACCACTGGTCGAAATCGACGTTCATCCTGCCATAGTCGCGGCGAATATCGGCGATGCTGACATCCACGAAATGTTGCCAAAGCGCCCGGTAGCCGGGCCGTCCCGCTTGCAACTCGGCGGTCGCGACGCGAGCGGCCTCCCGCGCCGCAGGATCGTCCTTGCATCGTGCCGACGCTTGCGGATAAAGCGACAGCAGGTCTTCCATGGTGCAGGGAGAATTCTCGGGAAAAGGCCCTACGGCATCGGGATCGAAGTAGGGCAAGCCCGGCTGAATTCTCTGAAGCTCGGTTATCAATTGACCCATTTGCAGGCCCCAATCGCCCAGATGTATGTCGCCGATAACCTCGTTTCCCTGAAACCGCAGCAGGCTCTTGAGGCACTGGCCGATAACGGCCGATCGAAGATGACCGACATGCATCGCCTTCGCGGCATTCGGTCCGCCGTAGTCGATGATCATCCGATCCGGATGGATTGTTTTACGATGGCCACTGCGCGCGTCCGCAACCAGTTCATTCGTCCGCGAAGCGAGCGCCGCATCGGTGATGACGAAGTTGATGAACCCAGGACCGGCGACTTCTATGGTCGCGAAGTCAATTTCGGTCCGTAAATCGGCGACAATCTCGCGCGCCACCTCGTTCGGATTACGCTGGGCCTGACGCGCCGCCGCCATCGCGCCATTGCACTGGAAATCCGCAATTTTCCCTTTTGCCGATGCGCCGACCTGGCCGAGTTCGGGATTGAACCCGTGCCGCTCGAATGCAGCTTTCGTAATAATCTCAGCCCGCTCCAGCAGTGTCAGTTTCGACTTTTCCGCGGTCTCCATCCGGCGTCGGCTCCTTGACCTTTTACGAAGCAATTTGCAGGTCACTTGCCTCAGCCCGCAGCGGGAGTCCAGGGCTTGAAGATTGGTTCCGCCGGAAGTAGACCTAACCTACAGCACGCCACCCTTGGAATATGGCAGTTTGGTCGACACCGCTCTTGTGGTAGAAAGTGTTGCGGCTTAATTCGAGGAGGACGGTCATGTCGCCAATGGAAGAACACTTTTTTTCGGCAGGCTACGTCCTGATCCGGGCAGGCAATCACGACGTGCACACGGTTCGGAACGAACTGTTGAAAGTCGAAGGTGTTCGGATCGCCCATGCCCTGATCGGGCCGGAAGATTTGATTTGTTATGTCGAGACTTACGATCCCTCGCGATTCAGGAAAACTTTGAACAAGGGAATCCGGCATTTGATCACCGCCGGACTTGTCGAGCATACCGAGACAATGGTCATCCTTTCGGACAAGGGGAAGGGCTATTCGGGAGAGGAAAATAAGCCCGCACCCGCGGCGGCGTGGTTGCTGTGCGATGTCTCCGTCAGCGACCCGGAGACAGTCATCGACGAGCTCATGACCAAGAAAGGCGTCGTCAATGCGCACCCAGTGTTGGGGCGCTACGATATGATTGCCTATATTGAGGCGACCTCAATGGACGAGCTCATGCGAATCCTGGACGAGGATATCCGCCATATCAAAGGAATTCGTAGCACCGACACTCGGCTTGTTTTTATGAATCTGGCCAAGGAGCTTCCTTCGCGCGATCGGGAGAAACAAAAGCGACTAGGCGCATCGGTCGCCTGAGCTGCCCCAAAAGCGCAAGACTTGAGTGGTCATTGATGCGGCTACTGAGATTCCAATCAACCAAACTATTGTGAATAGGGCCCGAAAGAATAAGCAGGTTGCCAATATTCTCCTGCAAGCATGCATGTATAATCACTTTGCCGACTGGAAAAATTTTTCCAACGGGTCATCGCAGGCTCCAAATTCGATCTGAGAAAAATCAGCGACGGACGCGGAGCCAATATCGATGAGCTCAATGTCATCCGGCTGACCGCGATAGGAGTATTCTTCAAGGAAGCGGAGAGAGGGAGCTTCGATCGGTTTTCAACTTTGTTTTGTCTAAGCAATCAGCCTACTCAATCAAATGCCGCGCTGAGCACCTGAATCATCCAAAAAATCTCGTCGATACGACATTGCAAGGCAATGCGGCCCGCCACCATCCGATGTGAACGAGGACAGATCGACTTCTATTGCTTCATACCCGTATTTTCCGAGTTGCCGCACAAGATCGGCGTTATCGCCATCCTGATGCATAATCACTTTTCGATTTCCCAACGCAAGGACATTGCACAGCAATTTCATGGCCTGCTTGTAATTGGCACGAACGACATTTTTGATTTCCAGGAAATCGACGATTTCGTCAAATTGTTCCCTTGAGAACCCGTCCGTGCACATGATCGCGGTGTCGCTGTCAACCATGCAGAAAAGTAGATCGAGATGAAGAAAATCCGGATTGATCGGAACGAGCTTGCCAGCCCAGCCCTTTTCCGCGAACCAATCCAGGACCTGCATTGCACCATTTCGTGTGGTCCGCACCTCCGAGTATCCGATAAGTAATTTGCCAGGCTTGGCGACGTGAACGTCGCCGCCTTCAACCGTTCCTTCGGTCACCGTCTTCCATATTGGAACGTTGTGCTCCCGGCAGAATTCGATCACGGCGGCGTATTCGCCGCGCCGGCATTCTGCCTGCATTTGGCAAACCACGATCCCCCATGGGGTCATGAACGACGAATCGCGGGTATAGGTCTGCGATATTTGGGACTTAAGCTGCGGCAACCACCGGACGACAATGCCTTCCCGCTCGAACGCTGATACAAAATTGCGATGCTGTTGCTTTGCGGTCTCTACGTCGAATTCCACGCCCCTCGCGACTGCTGCTTTGACGACAGCATTTGCATTCTTATCGATGCCCCAATAGTCAGGTGCGCAAAGAATAATATCTCGGAGCCGCCCCACTTCGGAGTCGATTCCCCAATCCACTGGTTTGATAACCGGTGAGTCGGCTGCCGAATTTCGCGGTGCGTTGGAAGAAAAATTGTGTGGCGTCCGAGAGATGGGCATCCAGTCTTTCCGTCCCGGTTTGGTCTCCGTATCGGTATCACCGATATGTGTCAATAGAATGCCTTCTCGACTCGGAAACCACCAGTCTCACCTAAATTTGCGAGAAAAAAGTGGCGTAAAAATCATCGCTACTGCCGAGCCTTCCCCAGTCCGATCCGGGCGCAGCAGTCATCTCCACCCCCACGTTCACGAATTATCGCCGCACCGGTTGCATCCAAACAGAGGAGCAACCGGCCGGTCAATCATTTTCGCGATTGATGAAGCTCGGGGTCTCGATGCGCTTGTATTTTTCAACTCGTCTTGCGCGATCGAACGCCGATCGGCATCGACACCGGCGAGCTTGACGACGCAATCATGCAAAGGAGCCCGTTCACATCAGGACAATTCGGGTATCCGTGCCGACGAAGTAATTTTTCGTCCGCAGTGTCTTGTCGATTGCCGACATGAGGCCCGGCAAGTCCGATGCGCGGATCAAAAGCACCATATCGTACCGGCCGATGACGTGCGCGACATAAAAAACGTGCTTATCTTCCATCAATCTAAAGCCGAGTTCCGGATCGTTGCTGTTGGTATTTGCGAAGACCCAGGCGTTCAGCTCCTTGGGCTTGGTACCGGAAAGCGCAAAGGCTTTTCTCGCCTTCGAGCTGGTTACGATCAACGTTTCCGCAGATGCGATTTTATTATGCGTCTCGTTTTTCAACGGCAGGATGCGGCTATCGATGACACGCATGAGCTCCTTGAAGCCCTTGGCATGCACATGGACGATCATGTCATTCGGACCCAGCAACCACTGAATGAGATCGACATGTCCGTCGGCGGCAGCGCGCAGCTTCTTGTCGACTTCTTCGACGTTGCCGGACATGCTTGCTGTGCCGCCTTTGGCCGCCGACGAGGTGTTGATCAGAACGAGCGCGCTCGACAGGGGTGGGTATTCGTAATCCATCAGAGACCTCCAGACAGCCAGATCATTCTTGGCCCGAATGCGGCATGATCGTCATTCGCTCGGCGCGAGAAAGACGAAAAAAGCATCTGTCGCTGTTCAAAACGCGCGGAATAGATCATGCCGAGCGTGTTATTACAATTGCCAAGGCATGTGACGGCGCGGCCCGGCGGCTTCAAGCCGCTGCAACAGACCGGAAAAATGACTCCGGATATTTCGCTCACAGCTTGAGCTTTCGTTTGCGCTGCCCAAGCGTACGTAAGCGCAGCGCGTTGAGCCGGATAAAACCCTCGGCGTCGCGCTGGTCGTAGGCGACCTTGCCGTCCTCGAACGTCACCAGGTCCTGGTCGTAGAGCGAATATTTGCTGTCGCGGCCGACGACACCGGCATTGCCTTTGTAGAGCTTGAGCCGCACCCGGCCGGTGACGAACTCCTGGCTCTTGTCGATCGCCGCCTGCAGCATCTCTCGCTCGGGCGAGAACCAGAAGCCGTAATAGATCAGCTCGGCGTATTTCGGCATCAGCTCGTCTTTGAGATGCCCGGCGCCGCGGTCGAGCGTGATCGATTCGATGCCGCGATGGGCGGCGAGCAGGATGGTGCCGCCGGGCGTCTCATACATGCCGCGCGACTTCATGCCGACGAAGCGGTTTTCGACCAGGTCGAGCCGGCCGATGCCGTGCTTGCGGCCGAGCGTGTTGAGATGGGTGAGCAGGGCCGCCGGCGACATTTTCTTGCCGTCGATCGCGATCGGATCGCCGCGCTCGAATTCAATGTTGACGTAATCGGCCTTCTCGGGCGCGGTCTCCGGATCCTCGGTGCGCGAATAGACATAATTCGGCACTTCGCCGGACGGGTCTTCGAGTACCTTGCCCTCGGACGAGGTGTGCAGAAGATTAGCGTCGGTCGAGAACGGCGCCTCGCCGCGCTTGTCCTTGGCGATCGGAATCTGGTTCTGCTCGGCGAACGCAAGCAACGCCTCTCGTGAGCGAAATTCCCATTCGCGCCATGGTGCGATGACGTTCACGTCGGGCTTCAGCGCGTAATAGGCGAGCTCGAACCGCACCTGGTCGTTGCCCTTGCCGGTAGCGCCATGGGCGACCGCATCGGCGCCGACCTTTTCGGCGATCTCGATCTGCTTCTTAGCAATGAGCGGCCGCGCGATCGAGGTGCCGAGCAGATATTGGCCCTCGTAAAGCGCATTGGCGCGGAACATCGGAAACACGTAGTCGCGGACAAATTCCTCGCGCAAATCCTCGATGAAGATGTTTTGCGGCTTGATGCCCAGCGTCAGCGCTTTGGCGCGCGCCGGCTCGAGCTCCTCGCCCTGGCCGAGATCGGCGGTGAAGGTCACCACCTCGCAGCCGTAAGTGGTCTGCAGCCATTTGAGGATGATCGAGGTGTCGAGGCCGCCCGAATAGGCCAGCACCACTTTTTTGACGTCGCCCTTGGGCATCGGAAAGTCCTGTCTAGGGCGAAAGCCCGAATTTGGCGCGGACTATAGGCACGCGCGGCCACGACGCAAGCCGGGCTTTGGCGTCCAATTACCGAGCACATGGCACTTGCCTGATATTCCCGCGCCCATCGGCATCGCCTAGACTTGGTCTCGACGAAACGCTTTGGAGGGGCCCATGCGTTCGACGCTCACCACCATCATCCTGATCGGCATGCTGCTCGGCATCGCGGTCGGCTATGCCTGCCACACGCTGTGGCCCGATCCGGCGACGGCGAAAAGCATCTCCGACTACATCTCGCTGATGACCGACATCTTCTTGCGCCTGATCAAGATGATCATCGCGCCGCTGGTGTTCTCGACGTTGGTGGTCGGCGTCGCCCATATGGGCGATCCCAAGATCGTCGGCCGTATCGGCGCCAAGGCGATGCTGTGGTTCATTACGGCGTCGCTGGTGTCGCTGCTGCTGGGGCTCATGCTGGTCAACATCCTGCGCCCCGGCGACAACCTCAACCTGCCGCTGCCCGACGCCCAGGCCGCCACCAACCTCAAGGTCGCCTCGCTGTCGGCAAAAGACTTCGTTGCGCACCTGGTGCCGCGCTCGATCGTCGAGGCGATGGCGACCAACGAGATTTTGCAGATCGTGGTGTTCTCGCTGTTCTTCGGCGTCGCCTGCGCGGCGCTCGGCCAGCGCGCGCACAAGCTGGTCGAAGGCATCGAGGAGCTCTCGCATGTCATCCTCACCATCACCGGCTACATCATGAAGCTGGCGCCGCTCGCGGTGTTCGCTTCGATGGCCGCCATCATCACCACGCAAGGGCTCGGCATCCTGGTGACCTACGGCAAGTTCGTGGTCGAGTTCTATTTCGGGCTGGTGCTGTTGTGGTGCCTATTGGTCGCCGTCGGCTACGTCTTCTTCGGCAGCCACGTCATGCGGCTGGTCACCCTGGTGCGCGAGCCATTCATGCTGGCGTTCTCGACCGCGAGCAGCGAGGCGGCCTATCCGAAGATGATGGAGCAGCTCGAAAAATTTCCTATCAGCCGCAAGATCATCAGCTTCGTGCTGCCGATGGGTTACTCGTTCAATCTCGACGGCTCGATGATGTACTGCACCTTCGCCACCATGTTCATCGCGCAGGCCTACAATATTCAGCTCGGGCTCGGCCAGCAGATCACCATGCTGCTGTTGCTCATGCTCACCAGCAAGGGCATGGCCGGCGTGCCGCGCGCCTCGCTCGTGGTTATCGCCGCGACTTTGGCGAGCTTCAACCTGCCCGAAGCCGGATTGCTGCTGATCATCGGCATCGACCAGTTCCTCGACATGGGCCGCTCCGCCACCAACGTGATCGGCAATTCGCTCGCCACCGCCGTGGTGGCGAAATGGGAGGGCGAGAAGGCGCACTTGCCGGTTGAGCCGGAGCCGGTGCTGGCAAAGCGGGCAGCCTGAGGCGTGTCATGGTCGCTCGCCGTGCATTGCTAAGCTGCCTGCTTGCCGCAGGCTTGGCGCTGCCGGCCGCAGCGCAGGACGCCAATGTCGGCGCGCTGTCGGGCACGCTCAAAAAGATCAAGGATACCGGCACGATCACGCTCGGCTATCGCGAAAACTCGCTGCCGTTCTCCTATCTCAACAAGCGCCAGCAGCCGATCGGCTATTCGATCGACCTGTGCCGCGAGATCGTCGAGGAAGCGGCGGCCGAGCTCAACGGCATGGACATCAAGATCACCTTGGCTCCGGTCACCGCCGCCGACCGGCTCGACAAGGTGAAGGCTGGCGCCGTCGATCTCGAATGCGGCTCGACCACCAGCAACCTGCAACGGCAGAAGGAGGTGGCGTTCTCACCCGTCTTCTTCGTCGCCGGCACCAAGCTGATGGTGCCGAATGCCTCCACGGTACAATCCTATCGCGACCTCGCCGGCAAGACCGTCGTGGTGACCGCCGGCACCACCAATGAAGCGGCGCTGCGCACGCTGTCCGACAAGCAAAAGCTCGGCATCGCCGTCGTCACGGCGCGCGATCACGCCCAGTCGCTGGCGATGCTGGTCGCCGGCAAGGCCGACGCCTTCGCTACCGACGATGTATTGCTCTACGGCTTCATCGCCACCGAGCCGAACGCCCACGACATGAAAGTGGTCGGCGAGTATCTGTCCTACGATCCCTATGGGCTGGCGTATCGCCGCGACGATCAAAGCTTTGCCGCGACCGTCGAGCGCACCTTTGCACGGATGGCGAGCGAGCGGCGGCTCGAAGAGCTCTACAACAAATGGTTCTTGCGCCGGCTGCCGACCGGAGAGACGCTCAATCTGCCGATGAGACCGCAGCTCGCAGAGATTTTTCGGAGTGCTGGGCGCGCCGGAATAGATCATTCGACCGGCTTGTCGGTCTTATCGCCCGTACGCTTCGGCCACCAGCGATAGATCAGGCCGTACGCCGCCCAGATGACCAGATACATGAACACGCCGGCGAACACGACATCGGTGAAAAAATGCCCGCCGCCGGCCATGCGCAGCACGCCGACCGCGCTGCCGAACGCGAGCGCTCCGCTGTAAGCAAGGAGCCGCCATTGCGGCGGCGCGAGCGCGGCCGGCGCCATGGTCCAGAATGCGCCCGCGGGCTCGCCGGCGATGAACGAGCAATTGTTCGGGCAATCGCCGCGCGGATCCCACCATGGGGTGAAGCGACTGGTACCGCCGAACTCGGTGACATCGATCGGCCGCACCCGGCCCCAATGGTCCTTCAACAGCGTATTGGCGATGAGGCCGGGACCGACCGCCAGCGTCCCGATCAAAAACAGCACGGCCTCGGCTTTGATCAGCATCCGCCGCCGCGGAAAAAGAAACTTGCCGAGAAGCGCGACACCGGCCGGCACGATCAGCAGCGTGATCAGCACGACGCGCCGCATCGCGGGCATACTGCGACCACAGATGCGCGTTGAGCGAAAAATCGTGCGTCTTCGGGTCGTAGAACGGCGCCGACGCGGCAAGGTCGAGCCGCGGCATGACGCCGAAGACGATACCGATCACGACGCCGATGGTCAGCGCGATCACAAGCCCGGTCCGGTTCATGGGCGCTGACCCGACGACGTTGTAAAGTGAATCACTTCCAGGAGCCCGCTTTGCGGCCGGCGAACAGCCAATAGACAAAACCGCCGGCAATGCCAGCGGCGGCGAGCACCTCGCGCTCGCGCACCAGAGGGTTTTCGGGATCGCCGCTATAACCGGCGAAATCGAGGCCGTAGCTTAGCGATAATGCCAGCACGCCGCCGAGCGCGGCGTAGATAAGGCTCGAGCGCCAGGAAAATCCTTCCGTCAGCGCGATCACCAGCAGCGCCGGCATCATGGCAATCCCGCCGATCACGGCGGCGCCGACCAGGACGACCGCCCAGACGGCGACCGATTGCAGGCCGAGCGCGGTCAGATCATCCCATTCCGGCGTCAGGGTACCGATGGTGAGGATGAGCGAGGCGGCGATGCAGGCCAGCACATAGGCAAGAAATATCATCGCGATGCGGACGAGGACGGCCATCGCGCGGCATCAATCCGTCATCGCCATGGCGCGCAGCGCCAGCCGCTCGCGGGCCGAGAGCTTTTCGGTTGCGCTCTTGAGCTGGCCGCAGGCGGCGAGAATGTCGCGGCCGCGCGGCGTGCGCACCGGCGAGGCGTAGCCGGCGTTGAAGATCACCTCGGAGAATTTCTCGATCTGCTCCCAGTCCGAGCATTCGTATTGCGTGCCGGGCCACGGATTGAACGGAATGAGGTTGATCTTGGCGGGAATGCCTTTGACCAGACGCACCAGCGCCCGCGCATCGACCAGCGAATCGTTGATGCCTTTGAGCATGACATATTCGAAGGTGATGCGCCGCGCATTGGATACGCCGGGATAGTTGCGGCAGGCGTCGAGCAATTCGCGCAGCGGATATTTGCGATTGAGCGGCACCAGCTGGTCGCGCAATTCGTCGGTGACCGCGTGGAGCGAGATCGCCAGCATGCTGCCGATTTCCTCGCCGGCGCGCGCGATATTGGGCACCACGCCGGAAGTCGACAGCGTGATGCGCCGCTTGGAAATACTCAAACCGTCGCCGTCGGCGACGACGTTGAGGCCGTCGCGCACCGCTTCGAAATTGTACAGCGGCTCGCCCATGCCCATCATGACCACATTGGAGACGAGGCGCTTCTCGCCCTCGCCATTCGGCGACGCCGCGCGCTGCCAGTCGTTGAGCCGGTCGCGCGCCAGTACAACCTGGCCGACGATCTCGCCCGGCGTGAGATTGCGAACGAGGCGCTGCGTGCCGGTGTGGCAGAAAGTGCAATTGAGCGTGCAGCCGACCTGGCTGGAAATGCACAGCGTGCCGCGGTCGGTTTCGGGAATGTAAACGCACTCGACCTCACAGGGCCGGCTGTCGGTTTCGCCGGGAAGCCGTAGCAGCCACTTGCGCGTGCCATCGACCGAGGTCTGCTCGGCGACAACTTCCGGCCGCGCCGCCGTGAAATGCTGCGCAAGCTCGGCGCGCAAATCCTTCGACAGCGTCGTCATCGCGTCAAAATCTTGCGCGCCGCGCACGTAGAGCCAATGCCAGATCTGCTGCACCCGCATGCGCTGCTGCCGTTCCGGCACGCCGATGGTGCCGAGCGCCGCGGCGAGCGCGTCGCGCGAGAGCCCGACCAGCGACGGCTTGTCCGGCGCGACGTATTGCTCGAGCGGCCGCTTCTCGACGAAAGCAGCGGACGCGGCGCCGTCGGTTTGAGGTGCGGCAAGCGAATCGGTCATGGACAATCCGAAAAGGGACGCGGCTCAGGGATAGATAGTCCCTGCTCCCGTTCATGGGGAGGGCTCGCGACCGTCTACTTGCATTCTTGGCCGACGCGGTCGAGGGCTTGCGCCAGACCCTTGAGCGAGAACGTGTCGGTCGATTGCGTGCCTTTGGCCGAGACACCCTTCACTACCGCGCTCTGGCCGGCGCGCATGGCGTCGATCATCTGTGCTTCTTCGGCCGCGTTCTTGATCCAGGCGCCGTCCTGCTGGGTATAGAGCGCGTAAGTGGTCGAGCCGACCGCGGCCGAGGCCTCGCTGCCCGGCTTGAACGGATAGCCGACGATGATCGAGACCTCGTTGCTCACCTTCTCTGCCGGGCGCGAGGAAATGAACATGTAGACCGGATTGCGCGGCCGGTCGGGTGGATTGGTCTGCGACGACGTCGGCTTGGCGATGGCGAAGCAGACCTTCTTGCCGCCGGGCGACGCCGTATAGGCGCCCCACTCGCCGTACTGGCCGAGCAAGGTCGGCTTCACGCCGCCCACATTCGGCGGCGTTACGGGCTTGGCTGCCGGCGTGGCGGGCTTCGCAGGAGCGGCCTCTGCGGGTTTCGCGGGGGTTGCCTCGGCGGGCTTCGCAGGCGTGGTTTTGGGCTTGGCGGGCTTTTTTGCCGGCTTTGGCTTTGCCGGGGTCGGCGCCGGCGCCGTGGTATCGGCGGGCTCAGGCTGCTGGGCATTGGCGGGAACGGCCAATACCGCCCCCATAAGTAGCGGCAGGACAATCTGCCATCGTCGGTGGATGCGCATCGGGCCTCGCGAACACCCCTATGGAATGGATAGCAAACCTCTCAAGTTTAATCCAATTCGGCTTATTGCGGAATGCGTTCGGTAGCCTTAGCCGGCGAGGCCGGCCGGCAGCCGGCAAAGTGTGACCACCGACACAGCCAAGGCCTGTACCGCCCCCAATACTAGCAACATCAGCGGCGCATCTTGTCGGCGTGAGGCCATCTCGACCCTTCCCAGCCATTTGGACGCGCCAAACCAGTGCGAAGGGGTACCGGGCGTGACCTCCTGGTTTCATAGCGACGAACTGCAGCCCCGCCGCAAATATCGAGCGGCCAAAGGCTACGAGCTGGACGAACTGCTGACGGCGGTGGGCGCCCATCGCGACGACGACGCGTTCACCGTGCTGTTCGATCATTTCCGGCCGCGCGTGCATGCCCAGATGCTCCGGCTCGGGCTGGCACCGTTCGCCGCAGCCGACGTGACCCAGGACGTGATGGAGACGATCTGGCGCAAGGCGCATCTGTTCGATCGCCGCAAATCGGCGGCCGCCACCTGGGTGTTCCGCATCGCCTACAATCGCTGCATCGATGTCGGCCGCCGCAGCCGCGAGCACCGCTACGCGGACGCGGACCTGTTCGCCATTCCCGATCCCGCCGCGGGCAGCGACGCCGGCATCGCCACCGCGCAACGGGAAGAGCACGTCCGCGCCGCGCTCGATGCGTTGCCGCGGGAGCAGTTCAAAATGGTGCAACTCGCCTTCTTCGAAGGCCTGTCGCACGCGACCATTGCGGCAAAAACCAATTTGCCGATCGGCACGGTGAAGTCGCGCCTGCGGCTCGCGTTCTCGCGGCTGCGCCGCGCACTGCAGGATGCCGGCGTGACCGAGGCCTTGCAATTCGACTAGCCGCCATATCGCCCCCTAGCTCTGTTATAAGAATAGCCGCACGCACGGAGGCGTTATGAAAGCCGTTCTCTGCACCCATTTCGGCACGGCCGACGAACTCGAACTGGCCGACATCGCGGAGCCGCAAGCCGGGCCGGGCGAGGCCGTGGTGCGGGTCAAAGCCGCGGCGTTGAATTTCTTCGACACGCTGATCGTCGCCGGCAAATATCAATACAAGCCGCCGTTTCCATTCTCGCCGGCAGCGGAATTTTCCGGCATCGTCGAGAGCGTCGGATCAGGCGTGACCGAGTTCGCGCCCGGCGACCGCGTCATGGGCCATATGGGCTGGGGCGCGGCACGCGAGGCGGTGGCCATCTCCGTGCGGCAACTTGCCAAGCTGCCCGACGCGCTCGATTTCGAGCGCGCCGCCGGCCTCAACGTGATCTATGCCACCACGCTTTACGCGCTGCGCGACCGCGCGCAGCTCAAGCCGGGCGAGACTTTGGCCGTGCTCGGCGCCTCCGGCGGCACCGGGCTTGCGGCCATAGAGCTCGGCAAGATGATGGGCGCGCGCGTCATCGCCTGCGCCTCCTCCGACGAAAAGCTCGTCTTCGCCCGCGCCCATGGCGCCGACGAGACGGTGAACTATGCCAGCGAGGATTTGCGCGATGCGCTGCGGCGGCTCGGCGGCGAGCACGGCATCGATGTGGTCTATGACCCGGTCGGCGGTCCTTACGCCGAGCCGGCGGTGCGCTCGCTGGCCTGGCTCGGCCGCTACCTCGTCGTCGGCTTTGCCGCCGGAGAAATCCCGAAACTGCCGCTCAATCTCGTGCTGCTGCGCGGCTGCGATATCCGCGGCGTGTTCTGGGGCGCGTGGCTCAAGCGCGAGCCGCAAGCGCAACGCGCGCTCATGACTGACCTCGTCAAATGGTGCGCCGAAGGCAAGCTCAGCGCTCACGTGCACGCGGTCTATCCTCTGGCCGAGATCGCAACCGCGCTCAAAGCCATCAGCGACCGCAAGGTGATGGGGAAAATTCTGCTGCGGCCTTGATCACACCTTGCCTCGCATGCGCGCCAGCATGCGGCGCGCGGCTTCGTGATGTTCCGGCGTGATATGCGAGCTGACGACCTTGATCGCACCGGCAAGGACTGCCGCGTCGTCGATGTAGCCGATCACCGGAATGTAGTCGGGGATCAAATCCGTCGGCAGGATGAAATAAGCGATGGCCCCGAGCAGCACCGCTTTGACGTGCAGCGGCGTTTGCCGGTCGAACGCACAATAATACGCGGCGAGCAAATCTTCGGCGAATGGCAGATCGGCCACGGCGCCTTTGAGCTTGCGCCAAAAATCACGCTGCAGCTCTTGCTCGTTGCCGATCATGCGGCGTGTCAGCGCCGCGATGTCCTGCCATGAGGCGGCTTGCGCCCGGAACCACATCTGCCCCTCTTCTTACGACCAGACTGGTTACAACCAGACTTGCGACCCGCAATCGGCCGAGAGCGATAAAATGGCGGCGGAAGGCGGCAATCGCAAGGCGGGAAACGCGGCCGTCCCCTGCCTGCCGGCATCAGCCGGCGAGCTTGTCCATGGTTTCGGCGAGCTTGACGTCGAGCTCGGTCAGGCCGCCGGCATCATGGGTCGACAAGGTCACTTCTACATTTTTGTAGACGTTGAACCACTCCGGATGGTGATCGAGTTTTTCCGCCACCAGCGCGGCGCGCGTCATGAAGCCGAAGGCCTGATTGAAATCGGCAAAGACGAACTTTTTGGTGATGGCATCGCGATCCTTGACCTCGGTCCAGCCTTTGAGGCGGGCGAGCGCACTCTTGCGCGCTTCGCCGGAGAGTTTCTGAGCCATCTTGCGAACTCCGTCTGTGTGGCCGATCGCGGCCGACCCGCGTGCGGAATTTCCCAGCGAGATCACGACCCGCCAAACCCCACCACGTCGACAACACTGCTTCAAGGGGTGAGGTTCCCAGTAGCCGCCGAGGGGCCGGCCGGATTTGGCCAGGATCGGCGCCAAAGTTGGGTCACAAGCCGGGCCGAGACTGCATTGGCGCCGACCCTCGCGGGATTAACCAAAGCGGCGGTTTGGCCGATGAACCGGGAAGGACGCCATGGCGTCAAAACCACCGACACGTGGTAGGATTAACTATGCCTCCCGGACTGCCGCATCAGCCCCTGGCCATGAGATTATGGCTTTCCCGGCGTTCCGGCCGGGCCGACGGCACCGATTCAGCGGGCCACTCATCGGGTAGGAGCATGAGTATCGGGTCGCTCGAGCATATGATGCGCAACCGGTTCAGGATGTTCCTGCGCCATACTTGGCTCGTGACCATTCTCGGCACCATCGTTCTCGGCGGCGTTGTCTGGGCGGCGTTCTATTACTCGACCAAGAACACCGTGATGCGGATTGCCGCCGGGCCCGGCAGCGCGAAAATCGTCCAGGTGCTCGCCAACACACTGGCGAAGAGCCACGACCGGCTGCAGTTGCAGGTCGTCACCACCGATAGCGCCAATGCCAGCGTGCAAGCCTTGAACAGCGGCGGTGCCGATCTTGCCATCGTTCCGACCACCGTCGGCAAAACGCCGGATTGGCCCGTGGTCGCCATCCTGCGGCAGAACGTGATCGCGCTGATCGTGCCGGCGCCCGCGGCGGCGCCCACTCCGGCTCCAGCCGCCGCTGCCGCACCGGCGCCTGCCAAGAAGGGCGCTAGCCCCAAGGCGACCAAGACCGCCAAGCCGGCAAAGCCAGCGAAGGCAACGAAGACCGCCAAATCGACGAAGACCGCCAAAACCGCCAAAGACAAGGATAGCGACAGCGACGACGACGATTCCGGCGACGACAGCACCAAGGACAGCGACAGCAACAAACTCAAAGTGACGCAGCTTGCCGGCAAGCGCATCGGCATCGTCACCGGCAACGAAGCGACCGCCGATTTGCTCGACGTCGTCCTCCATCATTACGGTGTGCCGCTCGACAAGGTGCAGCTGTCGCAAATCGACCCGGCCAATCTCGCCGACGCGGTGCAAAAAAATACCGTCGATGTGATCTTCGTCGCCGGCGCCGCGACCGGGGCCGCCATCAGCGACGCGGTCAAGGCCGCGACACAGAACGGCGTGGCGCCGACCTTCATCGAAATCGACCAGGCGGAGGGCATCGCCAAACGCAATATCGCCTTCGACTCGGTCGATATCGACGCCGGGACCTTCGGCGGCATTCCGCCGACGCCGGACGACGAAGCTGAGCAGTCTCAGCTTCCCGGAATATCTGGTGGCGCGCAAATCGTTCAACCACGCCGCTATCGCGGACTTTGCGAAGGTGATCTACACGTCGCGGCTGGCGATCGCCGCGCAGCTTAACGGCGACGTCAAGATCGAGGCGCCGTCGACCGACAAGGACGCCGATGCCTTGGTGCACCAGGGCGCGCTGGATTATCTGAACGACGATCAGAAGACCTTCTTCGACAGATACGGCGACGATATTTTCTACGGCATGCTGATCTTCCCGGTATTCGGATCGGCCATCGCCGGCGTGGCGAGCTATCTGCGCGCCGACAGCCGCACCCGCCGGCTGCGGCTCCTGCAAAAGGTGCTCGACCTGGTCCGCAAGGTTCATGCCGCGCAAACGCTCGAAGCCATCGAGCACCTGCAAATCGAGGCCGACAACCTGGTGATCGCGATCATCCATCTCAGCGAACACGAAGAGTTCGACGAATCGGTGCGCATGTCGTTCTCGTTCGCGCTCGACCAGCTGCGCTTTGCCATCGCCGCGCGCCGCACCGCGATCCTCGACCACGCGGAAGGCGGCGCGGAAGCGCCCGCGAGCACCGGCGCCTCGGATACCAAGGCCGCGGCCGCTTAATCGTTAACGGAACTTGGAACAATCCCCAACAAGTCCACGACAGAGTCATCCTGTCGTCGCATAACATTCGAGTCTTCGTCAGAATCAACGCGCATTTTCCGCCGCGTTGCGACGGCGGAGGCCCAATGGCAATGCGACGTCGCGCGGCGCTCACGCGTCGCGCGCTCTTGAAGACTGCGGCGGCATCGGCGGCCGTCACCGCGATCGGCGGCATCGCGCGGCCTTCGCTGAGCTTCGCACCGGACCGGGCGCAGATCACCCACGGCGTGCAATCGGGCGATGTGTCAGCCGACTCCGGCGTGGTCTGGGCGCGCGCCGACCGCCCCTCGCGCATGCTGGTCGAGGTCGCGACCACCGACAGTTTCCGCGACATCAGCAGCGCGGTCTTCGTCGACACGCTGCCGGAAGCCGATTTCACCGCCAAGGCGCTGATCGAAAACCTGCCGCCGGGTCAGGATATCTTCTATCGCGTCAGTTTCCAGGATTTGTCGTCGGCCGTTTTCGGCGAGGCGCAGTGCGGGCATTTTCGCACGCCATCGATTGCAAAGCGTTCTGTCTCGTTCCTGTGGTCGGGCGATACGATGGGCCAGGGTTGGGGCATCGACACGGCGCGCGGCGGCATGCGCACTTACGCCACCATGCTCAAGAACAGACCCGATTTCTTCATCCATTGCGGCGACAACATCTATGCCGACTTCCCGATCGCGGCGGAGCAGAAACTGCCCGACGGCACGATGTGGCGCAGCATCGTCACCGAGGAAAAGTCGAAGCCGGCCGAGACGCTCGCCGAGTATCGCGGCAACTACAAATACAATCTGCTCGACGACAATCTGCGCGCGTTCAACGCCGCGGTGCCGACCTTCGCGCTGTGGGACAATAACGAAGTGATGGAAACGTGGTGGCCGGACGAGCCGCTGCCGCTAAAACCGCTCGGCGAGAAGAATACGCTGGTGTTTGCCGCCCGGGCGCGCCGCGCCTTCCACGAATTCATGCCGATACGCGAGACCATGGCGGAGCCGGGCCGCGTCTATCGCAAAATCCAATACGGCCCGCTGCTCGACGTGTTTATGCTCGACATGCGTAGTTATCGCGGCTCGGAGGGGCCGCATGGCGACAGCGTCCTGACGCCCGACGACTATCTGCTTGGGCCGCATCAGGTGGCGTGGCTCAAGCGCGAATTGTTGCGTTCGCGGGCGACCTGGAAGGTAATCGCCGCCGACTCGCCGATCGCCAACGTCGTCGACACCACCGGGATCGGGCAGGCCGACGGCCCGCGCGGACGCGGCTTGGAATTCGCCGACCTGCTGTCGTTCATCAAGCATGCCGGCGTTCGCAACACGCTGTGGCTCACTGCCGACATGCATTATACCGCCGCCCATTACTACGACCCGAACCGTGCGGTATTTCAGGACTTCGAGCCGTTCTGGGAATTCGTTTCCGGCCCGATCCATGCTGGAACCTGGACGCCAGTGCCGATGGAGTGCAGCTTCGGCTTGCAGGTCGTGTTTCAGAAAGCCTCAAGCGCGGAACAGGGCGAAAACCTCGCGCCTTGCTACGGGCTGCAATTCTTCGGCCAGGTGGCGATCGACGGAGCGACCGAGACGCTGACCGTCACGCTCAAGGACGTCGCGGATCGCGCATTGTGGTCGATCACGCTCGACCCCGCGCCGCCGGCGCCGGCGCGCGTGACCATGCAGTTATAAATTCACGCCGACTTGCGCAGTGGCTGCGACTCGAGCTTTCGCTCACGCTTAAGCGTCGAATAAAACGACGCGTTCTGGTCGCCGCGCAGCGCCTCGCGCGAAAACTCGATCAAGTGGTAGGCGACGAAGCCGATGCCGAGCACAGCGTCGATCTGGCCGCGACGGAACGCGTGGCGCGCGGCGCGCCAGAACGGCCGGCGATAATCCGACAATAATCCGACGCGAAGCACGATGTTGAACGCCAGCACCAGCGCGGCGCGCAGATTGGGGATGGTGAGCTTGCCGCGCACCGGCCCGATCATGCGGTTGGCGTAGGTCGCGTCGACCTGATGAGCAAAGCGCGCGAACAGCCGCTCGGGGTCATAGGCATAGGCGATGCAGCGCCGCCACGTCGCCACCACTTCGTCATAGGGGCGCAGGAAGCGCACATTGCTTTCGAGCCCACTATCGTCGGCGATCAGGCGGTCGTCGCGCTTGAGACGATCCCACAACGGCGTGCGCGGCAGCGCCTGCAACAGATTGATGGTGAGGATCGGAATCTGCGACAGATCGATGAAATCCTTGAGCCGGCCTTCGCTATCGGCGGTGTCGGTGTCGAGGCCGAGAATGATGCCCGAGGTTACTTCGAGCCCGTAGCTATTGAGCGTGTTGATCGCCTCCATCATCGGCAGCGTGGCGTTGTGCTCCTTGCGCATGGCCTTGAGCGCGTCCGCATCCGGCGTTTCGATGCCGACGAAGACGGTGAGAAATTGCGCTTCGCGCATCAGCGCCAAAATCTCCGGCTGTTTGGCGAGATTGAGCGTCGCCTCGCAGGCAAATTGCAGCGGATAGCCGTGCTTGCGCTGCCAGGCGATCAGATGCGGCAGCATCTCGCGCGCCGCCTTGCGGTTGCCGATGAAATTATCGTCGACGAAATAGACCACGGGCGGATGCGAGGCTTGCGCCATCATCGCATCAAGCTCCGCTGTGAGCTGCTCAGGCGTCTTCAGCCGCGGCTGCCGGCCGTAGAGCGCGGGGATGTCGCAGAATTCGCAGCGATACGGACAGCCGCTGGAGAATTGCAGGCTGCCGATCAGATAACGGTCGAGCCGGATCAGATCGTAGGCCGGCAGCGGAAAGTCGCAGAGCGGCAGGCGCTCATTGATCTCGAATCGCCGTTGCGCCGCTGGCGCCGCGATGCTGTCGTCGAGGCAGGCGATGAGCTGGTCGGTGCCGTCGCCCATCTCGCCGATGTGCAGATAGTCGAAGTCCGGATAAAGCTCCGGCGCGCTGGAGACTGAGGCGCCGCCCAGCACCGTGATCTTACCCGCCGCCTTGGCGCGCGCGGCGATATCGTGCATCTGCGGCGCCTGGATATGCATGCCGCTGACCATGACGATATCGGCCCAGGCAAAATCGGCCGCCTTGGCCGGCGCGATATTCTCGTCGATGAAGCGCACCGGCCACGACGCCGGCAGGTAGGCGGCGATCAGCAGCAGTCCCTGCGGCGGCATGAAGGCGCGCACCCGGTACATCAGGCGAAAGGCGTGGGCAAACGTGCCGAACGACGGCGTATAAGCCGGAAAGACGCAAAGGACGCGTCTTTGACTCGAGACAGGTAATGAGCAGCGCATGAAACATCCGGCCGGCATCGCAATATTAAGCGAACACCCGGCGCTTCGTCGAGTTTCATCCGCTTCACGTCTTGGTGCACCTCTCCGATTGCTTCCGGGCGGAAAGTGACTATATAGCGGGCCTGAACGGCGGGCCCCTCGGGGCTCGTTTTGGTTTTCAGCCCCAAAAACACGGCCCCATAGGCCCCATGAATCTGCGCAATATCGCCATTATCGCCCACGTCGACCACGGCAAGACCACCCTGGTCGACCGCTTGCTGCAGCAATCCGGCTCGTTCCGCGAGAACCAGCGGGTGGCCGAGCGTGCGATGGATTCCAACGACCTGGAGCGCGAACGGGGCATCACCATCCTGGCCAAGGCCACCTCGTTGGTCTGGAAGGACACCCGCATCAACATCGTCGACACCCCCGGCCACGCCGATTTCGGCGGCGAGGTCGAGCGCATCCTCAACATGGTCGACGGCGCGCTGGTCCTGGTCGATGCCGCCGAGGGGCCGCTGCCGCAGACCAAATTCGTCGTCATCAAGGCGCTCAAGATGGGGCTGCAAACCCATCGTCGTCATCAACAAGGTCGATCGCTCCGACGCCCGTCCCACCGAAGTCGCCAACGAGGTGTTCGATCTGTTCGCGGCGCTTGACGCGACCGAGGAGCAGCTCGATTTCCCGATCCTCTACGGCTCGGCCAAGCAGGGCTGGATGGCGGCCAGTGCCGAGGGGCCCAAAGACCAGGGCATGGCGCCGCTGTTCGATCTCGTCGTTCGCCACGTCGCGCCGCCGAAGATCGAGGACGGCCCGTTCCGCATGCTGGGCACGATCCTGGAGGCCAATCCCTATCTCGGCCGCGTCGTCACCGGCCGCATCTTTGCGGGCTCGGTGAAGCCGAATCAGCCGGTCAAGGTTTTGGATCGCAACGGCAACCTGATCGAGGAAGGCCGCGTCACCAAGGTGCTGGCCTTCCGCGGCCTGGAGCGGGTACCGATCGAAGAAGGTTTTGCCGGCGACATCGTCGCCATTGCCGGCCTGCCCGACGCCTTCGTCTCGCATACGCTATGCGCGCCCGAGGTGACCGAGCCGCTGCCGGCGCAGCCGATCGATCCGCCGACGCTGACCATGACATTCCGCATCAACGATTCGCCGCTCGCCGGCACCGAGGGCGACAAGGTGCAGAGCCGCGTCATCCGCGACCGTCTGCTGCGCGAGGCCGAAGGCAACGTGGCGCTGCGGATTTCCGAATCCACCGAGAAGGATTCCATGGAGGTCGCCGGCCGCGGCGAACTGCAGCTCGGCATCCTCATCGAGACCATGCGGCGCGAAGGCTTCGAGCTTTCGGTGTCACGACCCAAAGTGCTGTTTCAGCATGATCCATCCGGCGATCTGCTCGAACCGATCGAGGAAGTGCTGATCGACGTCGACGAGGGGCATTCCGGCATCGTGGTGCAGAAGATGTCGGAGCGCAAAGGCGAGCTGATCGAAATGCGCCCGTCCGGCGGCGGCCGGGTGCGGCTGATCTTCTTTGCGCCGACGCGCGGGCTGATCGGATATAACGGCGAGCTCCTCACCGACACCCGCGGCACCGCGGTGATGAACCGGATGTTCCACGCCTATGGCCCGCACCGCGGCGAAATCACCGGACGGCGCAACGGCGTGCTGATCTCGACCGACCAGGGCGAAGCCGTCGCCTATGCGATGTGGAACCTGGAAGACCGCGGCCCGATGATGATCGAGCCGGGCTGGAAGGTTTATCGCGGCATGATCGTCGGCGAGCACACCCGCGGCAACGACCTCGAGGTCAACGTGCTCAAGGGCAAGAAGCTGACCAACATCCGCACCCATTCCAAGGACGAGATGATTCGCCTGACGCCGCCGATCCGCATGACCTTGGAAAAGGCGCTGGCCTATATCGAGGACGACGAGCTGGTCGAGGTGACGCCGAAATCGATTCGCCTGCGCAAAAAGCTGCTCGATCCGGTCGACCGCAAGCGCAGTGAGCGGCGCAAGGAAGCCGAGCGCGTCTGACGCACGTCCGATTATGACACAGCCCGGAGCCGCTTACCTGCGGCAGCGCGCGCCAATGATGCGCAAAAAATCGTTTTCTCGCCCAAACTCTCGATAAACAGCGCGCCATTGGCGGCGAAACCGGCCCGACCGTTGCGCTTCTGCAACAGCCTGTCGAGATTACGCATTGACCGCTTTTTTTGCCCCTTCCAGCGATAGACGCCTCGCGCGATTGCGCTAATAATCCACACCGTTAACGCTTCGTGACTCTCGGGACTTGAAGGCATCTGAATCGCTTGCTTTGATCGCATCATGAGCACAATCCTCATCGAGATTCGCCGCGCCAAGGCATCTGATGCCCCGGCTGTCGCGTCTGCCCATGATGAGGCTTGGCGGATGGCGTATCAGGGCATCATCCCCGGCACCGAACTTGAAAAGCTGATCAACCGCCGCGGCCCGGCGTGGTGGGACAGCGCGATCCGCAAAGGCAGCCGCATCGCGCTCTTGCAATTCGGCGACAAGATCGCGGGCTACGCCAATTACGGCCGCAATCGCGCGCGCAGCCTCTACTACGATGGCGAGATCTACGAGCTCTATCTGCGGCCGGAATTCCAGGGGCTCGGCTTCGGCCGCCGGCTGTTCACCGCGGCGCGCCGCGATCTGGCGCAGAGCGCGCTGAAGTCCCTGATCGTGTGGGCGTTGTCGGAAAACGAAAACGCGGTGGAATTTTACCGCGCGCTCGGCGGCAAGGCGGTCGCACGCTCGTCGGAAAAATTCGGCACCCGCGTGCTCGACAAAGTCGCCTTCGGCTGGAACAGCTGAGCTCAGACCATCGGCTCGGGTAAACCCGCCTGCATGCACGCCGCGCGTAGCGTATTGGCGAGCAGGCACGCGATCGTCATCGGCCCGACGCCGCCCGGCACCGGCGTGATTGCGCCGGCGACTTCGACGGCTTCCGCGAAATACACATCGCCGACGATGCGCGACTTGCCGCCGTCGGCGGCGACGCGGTTGATGCCGACGTCGATGACGGTCGCGCCCGGCTTGATCCAGCCGCCGCGGACGAATTCGGGGCGGCCGATGGCGGCAAAAAGCAGATCGGCGCGGCCGCACAGGCCGGCAAGATCGCGGGTGCGCGAATGCGCAATGGTGACGGTGGCGTTCTCGGCGAGCAATAGCTGCACCAGCGGCTTGCCGACGATGTTGGAGCGGCCGATCACCACCGCATCGAGCCCGCTCAGCGACGCGTGCACCGCCTTGGCGAGCTTGATGCAGCCGACCGGCGTGCACGGCGCCAGCGCCGGCAATCCGGAAGCCAGCCTTCCGGCATTGAGCGGATGAAAGCCGTCGACGTCTTTTGCCGGATCGACCGCGGCGATGATGCGCGATGCATCGATCTGCGGCGGCAATGGCAGTTGCACCAGGATGCCGTGCACGGCGGGATCGATGTTGAGCTCACCGATGAGACCAAGCAGCTCGTTGGCGCTGGTCGTGGCCGGCAGATGAAAATCGAACGGCTTCATGCCGACTTCGACGACAGCGCGCGATTTGCTGCCCACATAGGCTTTGCTGGCCGGATTTTCGCCGACCAGGATCACCGCCAGGCCGGGAACGAGACCTTGCGCGGCCGCGAGGCGCCGCGTCTCCGCCGCCACGGTAGCGCGCAAATCGGCAGCGATTGCCTTGCCGTCAATGATGCGGGCGGTCACGACGCGACCTTCGCCAGACGTTGCAGTTTTTCGACAATGGCGGTGGTCGCGCCGGCGATGCGGATTCGCTTTACCCGCGCGGTCGAGCCCGCGACCAGCGTCACCTGTCGTGGCGGGGTGTCAAGCACGTCGGCGAATAGCCGGCACAGTGCCGTGTTGGCTTGGCCTTCGAACGGCGCCGCCCGCACCCGCGCCTTGAGCACGACGCGGCCGTCGGCCCGCCGCTCGATGCCCTCGATCGCATCGCGGCCGCCCCGCGGCGTCAGCCGCACGTCGACGATCACGCCGTCCGCCGAATGAGTCCACGGCTGGTGTGCCAAGTCACGACACTCAGAAAACGTTCGGCAGGATATAGAGCGCGATCACGTAGCGAATGAATATGATGATCAGGAACAGGATCACCGGCGAAATATCGATGCCGCCGAGATTGGGCATCATGTTGCGGATCGGGCGCAGCGCCGGCTCGGTGATGCGATAGAGAAAGTCGCCGATCATATGGACGACCGGATTTCGCGTGTTCACCACGTTGAACGCCACCAGCCAGGAAAAGATCGCCATCGCGATCACAATCCAGATGTAGAGTTGGAGGGCGAGATCGATGACGAGAAATAGGGCGCGCATGGCTCTGGATTCGCAGGTGAAGCTGCCGGAACCTAGCGGCTTAGGACGGCGCGAACAAGCCGACGCAGAAAACCCTGAATTCTCACGTGGAACGGGGGCTGCCTGGTGGAGCCGAGGGGAGTTGAACCCCTGACCTCCTCATTGCGAACGAGGCGCTCTCCCAACTGAGCTACGGCCCCGCCAATCGGCAAAATTGCGCCTTCCGGCGAGTGCGGCCATTTAGGACCGCCGCCCCATGCTGTCAAGGATGGGGACCTTGAACCGACTACCGCCACCAGCCGACCAAGCGACATGCACGGAACGCTGGGGCTGACCAAACGTGCCGCCGCGCGGCGGCGCTCGATCAAGGCGGGATTTGTCGCGCTCGCCGTCCTCGCCGGCATTGTTGCCAGCGCAGTGCTGGTTTACACGCCGCTGGGTGACCAGTTACTGACATTTCTCGGTTTCACTGCCCCCAAGGATTGCGGCTAGCTCGCAATCAGCGGCCGTAATGACAAGCGAAAAGAGTTCGACCGTCGATCTATTGCGCCACGGCGCCTACGTCCGCTTCCTCTATGTGCGGATCGTGGCGTCGATCGCCCTGCAGGTCCAAGCCGTCGCCGTCGGCTGGCTGATGTACGAATTGACGCGCAGCCCATTTCAGCTCGGCCTGGTCGGGCTCGTTCAATTCATCCCGAGCATCGGACTGTTTCTGGCCACCGGCCATGCGGCGGATCGCTATGACCGGCGCACCATTGTTTTCATAGCGCAGGTCTTCGAAGCGCTTGCCGTCACGGTGCTGGCGTTCGCCACCGCGACCGGCCGGCTGACGCCGCATCTCCTGCTCGCCATGGCGTTTTGCGTCGGCATCGGACGTGCCTTCGAGCAGCCGAGTCTGCAAACGGCGCTGCCGAATATCGTGCCGGCAAGCGTGCTGCCGCGCGCGATCGCGGGGTCGACTTCGGCGGCGCAGATCGCCATTGTTGCCGGGCCGGCGCTTGGCGGCTTGCTGATTGCGATGAGCCCGACGCTTGTCTTCGCCACCTGCACAGTGCTGTGGCTCTCCGCCGGGTTCATCATGCGCGGCATCGTCATGGAACGGCGCATCGCGCCGCGCGAACCGGTCGATCTCAAGCGGCTGTTCAGTGGCCTTGTCTTCATCGGCCAGCACAAGGTCGTGCTCGGCGCCATTTTGCTGGACCTGTTCGCGGTGCTGCTCGGCAATGCGACGGTGCTGCTGCCGATCTTCGTGCGCGACATTTTCATGTCCGGCCCGCTGAGTTTCGGCGCCTTGCGCGCGGCGCCGGCGGCAGGCGCGCTGGTCACCGCGCTGGCGCTGACGCGCTGGCCGATCGCGCGGAAGGTTGGCCACATCATGTTCCTCGCGGTGGCGATTTTCGGCACCGGCACGATCCTGCTGGCGCTGTCGCCCACGCTGCCGTTTGCCATGGGGGCGATGTTCATCGTCGGCGCTTCGGACACCGTGAGCGTGGTGATCCGGCAATCGCTCTTGCTTTTGCACACGCCAGATCAGATGCGCGGAAGGGTCTTTGCGGTGGGTTCGATGTTCACCGGCACGTCGAACCAGCTCGGCGATTTCCGCGCCGGCGCCGCGGCGGCGGCCTTCGGCACCATTCCCGCCGTGCTGATCGGCGGCTTTTGCACCGTCGCCGTGGCACTGGTTTCGACCAGGATTTTCCGCGAACTTTATCAAGCCGACCGCTTTGATCCCGCCAAGTCTTAGCCGGCAAGCCATAGACCCGAAATACCTGTTGGGGCATCATAATCGCGACCCAATGCGCTGTTTCACTCCGGGGCGCTTGGAAGGAAAAAACATGCGACCCCGAATTGTTCTCCGGAAATGGATTGCCGCTCCCAGCCTGCTTTTGCTCGGCTGCGTCTGTGCATCCGCACAAGCCACGGCGCCGTGCGGCGGCGATTTCGGCGCTTGGCTGCAAGGCGTCAAGACGGAAGCCGCGGCGCAGGGCATTTCGCAGCGCGCGATCCAGTCCGGCTTAAGCGGCATCACTTACGATCCGGCGGTCATCGCCCGCGACCACGCCCAAGGCGTGTTCCGGCAAAGCTTCGAGCAATTCTCCGGCCGCATGATACCGCCACGGCTCGCCCGCGGCGCCAAGATGCTGGCCCAATACGGCGCGATCTTCAGCAAGATCGAGCAGCAATTCGGCGTACCGGGCGCGGTCATCGTCGCGATCTGGGGGCTGGAAACCGACTATGGCGCCGACAACGGCAATTTCCCCACCATCCGCTCGCTGGCGTCGCTGGCCTACGATTGCCGCCGGCCGGACAAGTTCCGCGGCGAGGTATTTGCCGCGCTCAAGATCGTCGACCGCGGCGACATGGCGCCCGCGGACATGCACGGCGCCTGGGCCGGCGAGATCGGGCAGACCCAGTTCCTGCCGTCGTCCTATCTGAAATTCGCCGTGGACTACGACGGCAACGGCCGCCGCGATCTCATCCACAGCGTGCCCGACGTGCTGGCCTCGACGGCGAATTATCTGAAAGGCTACGGCTGGCAACGCGGCCAGCCGTGGGGCGAAGGCACGCCCAATTTCCAGGTGCTGCTGCAATGGAACGCGTCGCAGGTCTACACCAAGACCGTCGCTGCCTTCGCCCAGCAGCTCGATGGACGTTAGGATCTAATAAGCGCTGAGCAGATCGATCTTGGCATTGGCCAGGATCAGGCGCTTCGACAGGATGCCCGCGAGGTTGCGCGCGATGCGCTCGGCGGCATGCGGGTTCTCCACGCGGAATTTATTGAATTCCTCGATCGGCAATTCCAGGCATTGCACGGCGGTGTCGGCCCAGACATCGGCCGACCGCCGGTCTTCGAGCAGCGCCATTTCGCCGAATTCCATGCCCTGGTCGAGGCTCGCCAGCCGCACGCCGCTCGGCAGCTTCACGCTGACCATGCCGCTCTGCAAAAAGAACAGCGACGACGCCGGCTCCTCGGCGGCGACGATGCGCTGTCCGGCCGCATAGCGGCGCACGGCGCCGAGCGCCGCTATGCCGGCAATCTCGTCATCGGTGAGGCCTGACAGCAGCGCTTGTTCCTTCAGATGCGCGCTGTCCTTGAGCGCGACATAGCCGCCGTAGCGGAAGATGATCTGGTCTTCCGTCCATTCGAGGGCTTCGTCGAGCAGCGGGAACGTACGCACGCCGGCAATCTCGGCGATGAGCGGCTGGATGACGGCCCAGATCTGCGAGCTCGGCTCGATGCCGGTGAGGATCGCCTTGGCCGTGCCGACTGTCAGGCTGCGCAGGATATCGGCGAGCAACAACCCGCCGGCGCTGGTGATCGAGGCGACGCGGCGAAAATCGACGATCAGCAGCGGCGTCGGCTTTTCCGCGAGCTTGCGCGACACGTAGTCGATGGTGGCGAAGGTGAGCGCGCCGACCAGCTCGATGACGCGGACGTCGTCGTGATGCTCTTCGAGGATCTGCTGATCGCGCGGCTGCCGGCTTCGTCGCGAGGCGATGCCGCCGATGTCGTAATCGGCGATGATCGAGGTGCGCACATCCCCCGAACGATTGAGCATGTGCAGGCCGAAATGTGTCGACAGCATCTCGCAGACTTTCAGTCCGCGCACGCTGTTGCCGTGATCGTCGAGCGGCGGCGAGAAGGTGCCGAGCCCGAGCTGCGCCGGCAGCGCCGCGACGATGCCGCCGCCGACGCCGCTCTTGGCCGGCATGCCGACGCGATAGACCCACTCGCCGGCATAGTCGTACATGCCCGAACTGGTCATGATCGACAGCGTGCGCGCCACCGTATAGGGCTTCATCACCGCTTCGCCGGTGACCGGGTTGACGCCGTTATTGGCGAGCGTCGCGGCCATGACGGCGAGATCGCGCGCGGTGACCAGCACCGAGCATTGCCGGAAATAGACGTCGAGCACCGCGTTGACGTCGCCCTCGACCACCGCATAATTGCGCAAAAGATAGGCGATGGCGCGATTGCGGTCGCCGGTCTCGCGCTCGGAGAGAAAGACCTGTTCATCGACACCGAGCTCGCGGCCGGCGAATCTGCCGAGCGCGCCGCGGATGAATTCGAACGCTTCGCCGCCCTTGGCTTTGTGGATCAGACCGGAGCAGGCGATGGCGCCGGAATTGACCATCGGATTGTAGGGCCGGTTGTCGGGGCGCAGCCGGATCGAGTTGAAGGCGTCGCCGCTCGGTTCGACCCCGATCACCGCCTCGACCCGCTCGGCGCCGAACATTTCCAGCGCCAGTGCAAAGACGAAGGCTTTTGAGATCGACTGGATGGTGAACGGAACGGCGCTGTCGCCGACCTCGTAGACATGGCCGTCGATGGTGGCGAGGCTGACGCCGAAATACCGCGGATTGACCTTCTTCAGCTGCGGAATGTAGTCGGCGACGGCGCCGCTATTGTCGTCGCGAAATTGCCCATGGCAATCGATCAGAAAGCGATGCAGCGGCGACGCGGCCACAGGCAACGCAGTGCCGCCGGCGCCCGGCAGATCATTGGAGTGCATTGTCGGTATAGCCCCCTGGGGGCGGCTTATGCCGCCTTCCAACAAGCCTGACAAGTCAGGGAATGCCGGTCAGGCCTGCGACATCCAGTGCTCGAGGAAGACGCTGAGCCACGCGCGCGCCGAGTAGTCGTACACCGCGCGATCGGTGAAATGGCTGTCGCGCGGCTTCGCGCCGGGAAGTTGCATGCGGTCGTGGCCGCGCGTCGTCCACTTGTGCATCATGGCGTGGGTCACGTCGGGATGAAATTGCAGCGCGTAGCCCGAGCCGTAGCGGATCGCCTGCACCTCGAAGATGTCGCCTTCGGCCAACAGCTCGGCGCCGCGCGGCAGGTCGAAACCTTCGCGGTGCCATTGGTAGACGCATTCCGGCCATTGCGCGACGACGGCAAGCCCGGCGGCGGTGGGCCGGATCGGGTAGTAGCCGATCTCGGCACGGCCCTCGGGATGGCGAAAAACTTTGCCGCCGAGCTGGCGCGCGAACATTTGCGCGCCGAGACAGATGCCGAGATAGGGCTTGTTATCCCGCAGCGGCACGGCGGTCCAGTCGATCTCGCGCCGGATGAAGTCATCCTGGTCGTTGGCGCTCATCGGACCGCCGAAGATGATGCCGGCGGCATGATCGGCCATGGTCTGCGGCAGCGGATCGCCGAAACGCGGCCGGCGCACGTCAAGGCGGTAGCCGAGTTCACGCAAGGCATTGCCGACACGACCGGGCGTGGAATGCTCCTGGTGCAGAATGATCAGGATCGACTGCTGCATGATTTGGGCGAATCGAGCGCGACAGATGAATTTCCTATCGCGTTCACCGGTGATTTAGAAGGTTGCGTGACGCGGCTATGAACTGCCGCGCGGGTCGCGCATGTGCCGCTCGACCATCGGCAGCACGAGCGCATTGCGGCGTCAGGCGCAAGAGTGCTACCACGATTTTGTTGGCGAGACCGGCGACGACGACGCGTTTGCCGCGCATGAAACCGTCGTAGCCGATTTGCGCCACGCGATCCGCCGGCAGCGTCAGAATCTGTTGCGAGCGATCCACGCGCATGCCGGAGCGGGCCTGGAATTCGGTCGGCACCGGTCCCGGGCACAGCGCGGTGACCCGGATGCCGCGCGGCTTGAGCTCGCGATGCAGCGCCTCGCTGAATGACAGCACATAGGCCTTGCTGGCGTAATAGACCGCCATGCCGGGGCCGGGCAGGAAGGCCGCGACCGACGCCACGTTGAGAATGCCGCCGCGATGACGGGCGAGGCTGTCGACAAAATTAAGCGACAACTCTGTGAGCGCCCGGATGTTGAGGTCGATCATGCCGAGCTGTTCGTCATGGTCGAGATCGGCGGCGGCGCCGGCCATTCCGAAGCCTGCGTTGTTGACCACGATCGCGGGCTCAAGCCCGCGCGACGCAAGCTCAGCCGCAATGCGCGCGACCGCATCGCGCTGTCCGAGATCGATTGCCAGCACCGCCGGCCGCGGCCAGCCGGCGGCCGCGATTTCGTCGGCGAGCGCGATGAGGCGATCTTCGCGCCGCGCCACCAGAACAAGCTCATGGCCGTTTCGGGCAAAAACCCGCGCCAGCTCCGCGCCGATGCCGGCCGAAGCGCCGGTGATGAGCGCGACCGGCTTCACGTGTCGCCGCCGACGCGACGGCGCAGCGCGATGCGCTCGTGCGCCGACACGCCGAGCAGATCGGCGGCGCGCCAGATCAGATTATCCTCAAGCTCATCGCGCTGGCCGTCGGCATAGACGATTTCCCACATCATCTCGACGATTTTGGCGCGGCCGTCTTCATCGAGCGCGCGATTGAGCAGATGGGTGAAATGATAGAGGTCGACCGCCTCGTGCTCGGCGGCGGTGGCCTTGGTGATCAATTCGTCGGTCGTAGCATCGTCGAGAGCGAAGCGCTGCTTGATCACGGCGTGCAGCTTGTCTCGCTCGCTTTGCGACATTTCGCCGTCGATCGCCGCGGCGTGCACCAGCATGGCTGCGGCGGCGAGCCGATAATCATCCTCGGCGAATTGATCGGGATGCTTTTCGCCGTCGACGAATTCGGCAATGAAACTCTTGAAGGATTCGAACATGAAATTTCCGTAAGGTCGCGGGTTTCAACGCGACCTCAATCCCACGTTCATATCGCGACGTAAAGCGGGCCGTTCAAGGCTTGGCGGTTCAAGGCTTGGCCCGCGTGCCAACCCGCGGCCCTACTGGATGGCCCTGCCGTTGTGGTAGCTCTCTTCGAGCAATTGCAGATTGGCCTGGACGTAGGGGTTGGCCGGGTCCTTGGCCTGCGCTTCTTCGAGCTTCTTGTGGGCGCGGGCGTAGTCGCCGCGCAGCATGTAGGAGAAGCCCTGGTCGTTGAGGATTTCCGCCGTCGGGCCGACGAGTCGGATGGCCGCGGTATAGGCGCGGTCGGCGAGATCGAAACGGTGCAGCCGGTCGTAGGACGCGGCGAGCCCGACCCAGGCGCCGGCGTCGTTTGGATGCTTTTCCACGGCGGTGCGGAAACTCTTCTCGGCGAGACCGAAATTGTTGCTGCGGAAATATTTCTTGCCGAGCTGGAGGTCGTCGTTGGGATCGTCGCCGACCAGGCCGGGATGCGACAGCGGCGCCACCGGCTCGCCGCTCGGTCCCGGTTCGGCCGGCTGCGTCAGCACTGAGCCGGTCGTGTCGCCGCCGTCGGCTGTCTTGTCTTTTTTCGACGGCCACAGATCGCTGAGGAGACCCGTGACGCCGCCGTCCTTCGGACCCGTGCTCGATGTTTCGTCATTGAGTTTCGGCGCGGTCGAGCAGGCGCTTAGGCCCATCAGGCACGCCGCCCCGACGATCAGGATCCGCGCCACTCGGATACTCATCACGCGCTCCGGACCACAACCCACCCGGATTCCCCCGCCCCACGCGCGGATTGAACCGTCCCGGCCACGGGCCGGACAGCACCGGACGAGCCAAGCTAGGCGACGATCGTTAAGGAAGTCCTCGCGCCGGCCGTTCCCCTGCCGCTCGGGTCAGTCGCGCTCACCAGGTGCCCGTCACCATGCGCACGATGACCGGGCACAGGATCACCACGAACAGCACCGGAAAGATGCAGACCATCATCGGAATGGCGAGCTTGGCGGGCAGGCTGTAGGCCTTCTCCTCGGCCCGCGACAGCCGCTTGTGGCGCATGTCGTCGCTATAGACGCGCAGCGCATCGCTGATGCTGGAGCCGAGCTCGTCGGACTGCTGGATCAGGGTGGCGAAGGAGCGTGCCTCCTCGAGGCCGAGCCGGTCGCCGAGGTGCTCCAGCGCCTCGGTCATGGTACGGCCGGCGCGGATCTCGAGATTGGCCATGTGGATGTTGGCGGCGAGCGAGGGATAGGAGACGCCGAGCTCACGGCCGACCCGATCCAGCGCCGCCTCCATGCTCAAGCCGGCGTCGGCGCAGACCACCAGAAGGTCCATGAAATCGGGGAAGCCGGACTGGTGTTCGAGGCGTTTTCCCTTGATGCGGCGGTCGAGATAAAAGCTCGGCGCCAGATAGCCGAGCAAGCCGCCAGTCATGACGAACAGCCAGAACGACAGCTTGGTGACGATACCCAGCATCGGCAGGACAAAGAACGCCGCCAAGGCAAGCCCGAGCGCCCCGGCGCCGCGCGCCAGGAAGAAATAAGCCGTACCGTGGGGATTGTAGACGCCGGCCTGAACCAGGCGGGCGCGGAGCATTTTCACGTCTTTGCTGTCGACCGACGAATAATGCTTGGTGGTGTAGGCGACCAGCTTTTGCGCGGCGCGCACGCCCGAATAGCGCAACGAGCGCCGGCCGTTGCCGGACGCATCGTCGTCGATGTTGACGCGCGCGGCACGGCGGCGCACCGCCTCGCGGGCGCGGATGCCGAGCATGATCGCAAAGGCGAGCGTGCCGGTCGCCAGGAATACCAGCGCGCTCAGCATCGTCGTCGCGCCGTCGCCGAACACCGCAAAGGTCGAGCTTGTGTCCATCGCTCAGATCTTGAAGTTGACCATCTTGAACATGATGATATTGCCGACGCTCATCCAGCCGGCGGCGCCGAACAGCAGCACCTTGGTCAGGTGCTCGTGCCACATCGAGCCGTAGAAATCAGGCGCGATCACCTGGATGACGATGAACATGCCGATCGGCAGCGCCGAGAGGATCATCGCCGAGGCGCGGCCTTCGGCCGCCAGCGCGCGAATTTTCCGCCGCATCTTGAAACGCTGGCGGATGACGCCGGAAAGGTTTTCCAGAATCTCGCCGAGATTGCCGCCGGTCGCGCCCTGGATGGCGACCGCGGTCACGAACAGCGGCAGGTCGTCCGAGCCGATGCGGCCGTACAGGTTGCGCATCGCCGTTTCCAGGTCGGCGCCGTAGGTGATCTCGTCGGACACGATGCCGAATTCGCTGCCGATCGGATCGGGCATTTCGCGGCCCACCATGGCGATGGCGATCGGCACCGGATGGCCGGCGCGCAGGCTGCGCACGATGATGTCGAGCGCATCGGGAAACTGGGCGCCGAATTTCCTCTGCCGCCGCGAGCGCAGCACGCGCAGCACGAAATACGGCAATGCCGTTGCGCTGAACAGCGCCCCCAGCGCCGCTTCAAGGAGACTGCCGCGGAACACCATCAGGGCGGCAAAGACGACGACGGCGATGATGCCGAAGATGATGAACAGCCGCGCGAAGCCCAGCGTAAGGCCCGATTGCAGGACCAGCCGGTTGAGCGCGACCAGACCGAGCCGGTAATCGCCGCCGGCGGTCAAGCCGCGCTCACGCCGCAACTCGACCAGCACGTTATCGCGGCTGATGCTGTCCTTCGACAGCATCAAGGCGCCGGTTGATCCGGCTGCGATAGGACGCCGCCGAATAGCACATCAGATAGACCGCCTCGACCGTCAGCCCCGCCGAGACCGCGACGAACAGCCAGACCAGATAGATCGGATCGAGGTCGAACAACATGCTTACAGCGGCTGCGAGGGGTCGAAATAGGTGCCCGGGATCTTGATGCCCATGGCGATGAGATCGTTGAGGAAGCGCGGGCGCACGCCGGTGGCCTGGAAATGGCCCTGCACGGCGCCGTCCGGCGCGATGCCGGTGCGCACGAACTTGTAGATCTCCTGCATCTGGATGATGTCGCCTTCGAGCCCGGTGATTTCGGCGATGCTCATGACACGGCGCTTGCCGTCGGACAGCCGCGACAGCTGCACGATGACCCTGATGGCGGCGGCGATCTGGCCGCGGATCGAGGCCACCGTCATCGGCAGGCCGGCCATGCCGATCATCTGCTCCAGACGCGAGATGGCGTCGCGCGGCGTATTGGCGTGGACCGTCGCCATCGAGCCTTCGTGGCCGGTATTCATGGCTTGCAGCATGTCGAAGGCTTCCTCGCCGCGACACTCACCAAGGATCACGCGGTCGGGCCGCATGCGCAGCGCGTTCTTGACCAGATCGCGCTGGCGGATTTCGCCCTTGCCTTCGATGCTCGGCGGCCGCGTCTCCAAGCGGCCGACGTGAGGTTGCTGCAATTGCAGCTCGGCGGCGTCCTCGATGGTGAGCAGGCGCTCCTTCTCGGAGATGAAGGCCGACAGCGCGTTGAGCATCGTCGTCTTGCCGGAGCCGGTACCGCCGGAAATGATCAGCGTGACGCGCGCCCGCACCGCCGCCGCGAGCAATTCGGCCATTTGCGGCCGCAGCGCGCCGACATCGACCAGCTTGTTCAAGTTGAACGGTTTCTTGGAAAATTTGCGGATCGACATCAGCGGGCCGTCGATGGCGACCGGCCGCACCGCGACGTTGACGCGCGAACCGTCGAGCAGACGCGCGTCGCACATCGGATGCGATTCATCGACCCGGCGGCCGACCGCGGAGACGATCTTGTTGATGATGCGCAACAGATGCGCCTCGTCCTTGAAGCGCACGCCGGTCGGCTCGAGGATGCCGAGCCGCTCGACATAGACGCATTCGTGGCCGTTGATGAGAATGTCGTTGACGCTCGGATCCTTGAGCAGCGGCTCGAGCGGGCCGAGCCCGGTCATCTCGTCGAGGATTTCCAGGACGAAGTCGTTGAGCTCCTGGGTGTTGAGCGCCAGCCGCTCGGTCAGCACGTATTGCGACACCAGCCCTTGAATGTGGCTGCGCATTTCCTCTTCGGGCAGCTTTTCCAACGCCGAAAGATTGATCTCCTCGATCAAGCGGCGATGCAGGCGCACCTTGGCGTCGAGGAGCTTGTCGGTCAGCAGCGGATTGGCCGCGGGCGGCGCCGGGAGCGGCTCTGGGCGCGGGCGCGGGCTCGGACAAGCCCGTCACCGAGACGGTTTCGGCTGAAGCCTCCTCGACCGCCGGCACCAGGGCCGGCGCGGCAACACGGTGCGTTGAGAAACGACCTGCCATGTCAATGTCCTACGATTACGCAGCGCACGCGGCCGCAGGCCGGCGTTAAGACCGCGCCCAAGACAGTTTCAGTTTTTTGCCGGCGCCCGCAGCCTCTTTCGCCGCGGTGCTTTGGCCTTGCGGCACGATCAGCTTCTTGAGCTGAAGCGTGATCTTGTTGCCTTTCTTGACGTCTTCGAGCGGCACGCCGCGGTCGATGGCTTCGCGCACCAGCGCATAGTCGTTCGGGATGCAGGCCAGGAACGCGTCGCCGATCGCCTGCTCGATGTCGGCGCGGCGCAAGCTCGACGAAAACATCTTCGCCACGAAGCGATTGATGATGACTTGCGGCTTCGGACCGTCGCCGAGCCGCTCGCGGATGGCGTCGACCAGCTGCTTGGCCTGGCGCAGTCCCGGCACCGTCGTCTCGCTGACGACGAACAGCCTGTTGGAGCCCAGCAAAACGCTGTCGGTCCAGGAGAACCAGGTGCGCGGCATGTCGAACACCACGTAGTCGAAATGCGACGACACCAGATCGAGGAGCCGGGTGACGACGTCGGGATCGAACGAGCGCATTTCCGCCGGGCGATTGGGCGCGGCGATGACCGCGAGGCCGGACGGATGGTGCGACAGCATGACTTCGAGCAATTGCCGGTCGAGGCGCTCGGGGCGCGGCTCGATTTCATTCAGATTGAGCCGCGGCTCGATGTCGAGATAATCGGCGCAGGCGCCGTGCTGGAAATCGAGATCGACCAGGCAGGTCGAGTTTTTGCCGCGCGCGCCGCTGTTGAGCAGCAGCATGGCGGTCTGCACCGCGAGCGTGGTCACGCCGGCGCCGCCGACCGCGGGCAGGAAGGTGAAAATCTGCGCTTCGGTGGTCGCGGCGGCGGCCGGTGTTTTGGCGACACGCGCACAGGCTCGCACCAGCTCGACCGGCGACACCGGCTTGACCAGGAAATCGGCCACCCGCATCTGCATCAGGCGGCGGGCGACGCTCTCCTCGAAGCTCTGCGTGATCGCCACGACCGGCGGCCAATTGCCGATCCGCAACATCAAGCGCTCGAGCGCCAGCAATTCGGCGGCATCGCCGGCATCGATGTCGACGACGACGACGGTGGCGCCTTCAAGCGCGATGCCGTCGGCGCCGCCGGCCAATGTTCCCGCGATCACATCGAGCGCGATTTGCGGACTGGCGCTGAACGTGCCGCGGACGGAATCCTCGAATGCCGGGTCGGCGGTCAGGACGACCACCCTCGCCTGCATCGCTGGATCTGTGGATCGGCCGGCGCGCATGTTTCGGACTCGCAAGACTGCGTTACTTGTAGGCGGAGTTGGCGGCGCCACCGGCGATCGCGGTACCGGCTGCCGGTTGCGCGCTACCCTGCTCCATCTGGCCGGCGCACAATCCGGTCGCGCGCCGGCAGTGCCGCGTCGGTCGATGGATCGAGGTCGACCGGTTGGGTGACCTTGTCGATGCGATAGCACTCGACCGCCCGCTGCATGCGCTCGCCGTTGAAGGTGAGGTTCTTGTTGCTGCAGTACGGCGGCCACGGATCGACCATTTGCTCGACCTGATTGGCGGCCACCGCATCGCCGGCACCGAGCGCAATCGTTTCGCGCCGGTCGAAGTAGATGTCGGAGCAACCGGCAAGCAGCGCGCCGAGCATCACGGCGGCGGCAACGCCCGCGCTGCGCGCCATTAATCCTTGGCCGAGACATAGACGCCTCCATTTTTCGGCAGGTCGATGATGTGACCGACATAGGGCCGGTTGAGCGCGCCGACGGCGAGCCGAGCGAGCGCGGGACTGACTTCCGCCTGGCCCATCAGGAAAAAGTCGACGTCGTTGCCGGGCAGCGTGTTGTCGAGCGGCGTGTGAATCGGATCGGCCGGCGCCAACGGACGCACGACGTGGGGCGTCACCACGATGACCAGATCGGTCTCGTTCTTCTGATACGCGGCGCTGCGGAACAGCGCGCCGAGCACCGGAACGTCGCCGAGCCAGGGCAGCTGATCCTGGTTGGTCTGGCTGGTGTTCTGCAACAAACCGCCGAGCATGAAGCTCTGGCCGTCGCGCAATTCCACCGTGGTCGAGGCTTCGCGCACGATCAGCGCCGGCACCGTGACGCCGCCGGTGATGGAGACGCCGTGGGCCGGATCGAGCTGGCTCACATTCGGCTTGATGACGAGGTTGATCTGGCCGTCCTTGAGCACGGTCGGCGTAAAGGCGAGACCGACGCCGTATTTCTTGTATTCGATCGCGGTCTGGCCGAGCGAGCCGGGGACCGGGATCGGATATTCGCCGCCGGCCAGGAAGCTCGCGGTATCGCCCGACAGCGCGGTGAGATTGGGCTGCGCCAGGCTGCGAACCAGACCCTTCTGCTCGAGCGCATTGAGCTCGACGTCGATCGGGAATTGTCCGCCGACCAGGCGGCCGATCAGGAAGCCGAACGGCGACGCACCCGACAGCACGCCGGCCGCCACGATCGGCGACATGGTCGCCGCCGCGGGCGGGATGTTGGCACCGCCGACACCGGCGCCGGCCAGCACCGGCTGCTGGAACGAGCCGTTCGCCGCCGTCACCGGCAGTTGCGAAGCCGGAACCTGGTTGCCGACATTGGCCAGAAACCGGTTGCCGAACACGTTCCATTGCACGCCGAGCTCGCGGCCGGCTTGCCGCGACGCTTCGATGAAGCGCACTTCCAGCATGATCTGCTGCGGCTGCGACACCTGAACGGTATTGATGATGTCCGGCGCGAACTGCTTGGCGATGGTGACCGCCTTGTCGAGCGTGACGGCGTCCGGCGAGGTGCCGCTGAGCATGATGCGGCCGTCGATCGAGGACACCTTGATGCCGCCGCCGGTGAAGCGCGCGATCTCGGCGGACAGCCGCGACACGTCGTAGGACACTTCGATGTCGAAAATGCCGACGACCTTCTTGTCCTGGCCGTAGACCGTGACCCGCGTGGTGCCGATCTTCTTGCCGAGGATCGACAGCGCATGATCGGTCAGCGGATTGACGTCGGCGACGTCAGGATCGCCGACCATGATGTCGACCACGGCTTGATCGGTGTGGATGTCCTGCGATTTGCCGACCGTCACGGTCACTGTCACGGTGCGCGCATTGGCGAACGTGATCTTCTGCTGCGCCCGCGCGGTCACCGGCACCAGCGCCGCGGCGAACGCGAACGCCAGCGCCAGCCAGATCGCGGCGCACCGCAACAGCGCGCCCATTCCCAAACCCCTACCCAGCCCCCGTCCGAATGTCGCCGGCCTTCGCCTGCGATGATTGTGGTGTCGTACTGGCTATTCACGTCGGCCTCCCCGGCTCTCATTGTCCCCAAAACCTAAAAGTCCCATCCACTCCGCTTGACGCACCCGTGTTCTAGTTGCGCGCCGGCAGTTGACTGGAGAGCGCTGCGGAATGCGCCTCGCTCTCCTCCACCGGCACGGTGTATTCGACGCGCTCGCCCTTGGACGGCCGCATGACGCCAATGGTGACGAAATGCGACTCCTGCGCGGGCGCAGTCATAAGATCGCGCGTCGTGACACGACGCGTGTCGGCGCTCACCACGTCGCCGGCCTTGCGCAGCAGAAGCGACAGCGTGCCCACCGTGGCCGCGAGCGCGATCTTCTGCCCATCGGTCGGATCCACTTCGAGCGTGACCGCCTTGACCACGGCCGGCTTATCGGCGCGCTGGTCGGCGAGCTGATCGACGGCCAGCACGCGCACGTTCTGAAGCACGACATCGTTGACCGCGTTGTTCTTCTCGCCGGTCCGCGTCAGCACGACGTCGACGCGCTCGCCCGGCAGCACGAAGCCGGCGACGCCTTCGACGTCGTTGACGCGGATGGTGACCGCCTTCATGCCGTCGCTCAGCATCGCCGACAGCGTGGCGCGCTGACCGGGGCCGGTGATCTTCGACGCCAGCACCGCTTCGTTAGTGTCGATCGGCATCAGCACGACGCGCTTGCTCGACGTGAGGTCGGCGATCTTGCCGAACGCGCCGGCCGGCAGCGCATTCTCGGGCCACGGCATTTCACGAAGTGCCGACGAATTAAGCTCGTCGCCGAAGCGCAGCGGCTTGCCGGCCACGACGATGCTGCGTGCCGGCGGTGCGGCTTTGCGCTGCGCGTCGATGCTCTTCAGGCGCTCGTCGGCCTGATTGTTGAGCCATATCTGCGCCAGGAATACAGCGAGCAGTCCGAACAGGACGGCGAAGCCGATCATGACGAAGGTACTGGTGCGCACGCGACTGTCCCCTGAATGACGCCAGGAATTCTTGTTTCGTCGTAGCGACTATTGATCCGCGGGTGGTATGGAATTAGTGAAACTACGGACGGTCTTTCGCCTATGCTGAAGATTGCTTGAAGCGGTATTCTTTACGCCGCGTGTATCGCTTCGATCGAAGTGAAGAGATATCGTTTACGAAACCTGCCCTGCCGCGCTGCAGGTGCCTTCGGCCCGCGCGAAACCAGCGCAGGACGGGTGTTCCTTACATCTCCCCGGCTGCGCACGGTGCCGCAAATCCCACGTGCGGCTTTTAACGAAATGCGGTAGTACGGCATTAACGACACGCGACGGACGTCGCGGAACAGGCGGAGGAAATCACGATGAAGAAGCCGCACATCAGCTACGTCGACCCGGCAACGGTCACGGACAAGGCGATGCTCGCCGAGTTCGAACGCTGCGCGCGCGAGGGCACGCCGCGGCCGGAAAGCCAGGCAGTCCGGGCACATGTGCCGGCAGTGTTCTGGTCGTTCGCCAATTCCTGGCGCGACGTGTTCAAGAACGGCGTCGCCGACCACGACATCAAGGAACTGTGCCGGGTCTACGTGTCGCGCTCGGTGAAATGCGAGTTCTGCGGCAACCAGCGCTCGATGAAGGCTGCCTCGCAGGGCCTGGTCGAGGACGATTATCGCGACCTGATCAACTTCGAATCGTCGCAGCATTACGACGAGCGCCAGAAGGCGGCGCTGTCCTATGCCGAGGCGATCACCTGGGACCTGCCGGTCGACGACGCGTTCTGGGCGCGGCTGAAGAAGCATTTCAGCGAACCGGAACTGGTCGAGATCGGCTATTTCGTCGCCCTGACCATGGGCCAGCAGCGCTGGCTGCGCACGCTCGATATCGAGCACCATCAGATCATGGCCGGCACCGACGCGTCGATGGCGCCGGGTTTCGAGACCGCGGAAGCATTGGCGGCGTCGAAAGAGCGCGACGATTACTGGGCGCGCAGCAACGTCGCGGCGGCGGCGCGCGCAGCCGAGTAACGTTCAGACGCGGACAAAACCGCGCGGGATGGCGTGGAACGGCTCGATGCCGGTTTCGGTGATCAGAACCATCTCACCGGTCTGCACGCCGGCTCTGCCGTCCGGCGTCACCACATTGGGCTGAATGACAACGATCATGCCGGCGCGGAACGGCTCATCGGGCACATGCGCGCTCGGCCGGCTCCTGGAGCCGAGGATCGGCGGCAGATAGCCGCCGCCATAGCCGTGCAACAGGTCGTCGATGATGGTGAAGCCTGCGTCCTCGATCAGCCTTGAGGCTTCGATCACCTGTTGCGGCAGCGCGCCGTCCTTGAGCACGGCGCCACCGCGTCGAACGCGGCATCGGCGACCGCGTGCAGGTCGCGGTAGAGTTTTGGCGGATCGGCGTCCACGGCGAAGCTGCGCAGCACCTGGCCGGGATGCTCCCAGAACGCGGCGCTGATCTCGGCGAATACGATATCGCCGCGCGCCACGTTGCGGTTGCCGACGAATTGCGTCGGCACGCCAAGATTAGGCATGGCCATCGGCGTGACGCCGAAGAAATGGATGACATTGGTGCCGCCGAGCGCGATGTAGGAACGTTCGACCAGATCGGCGAGCGTCGCGCTCGCTCAAGCCTGGCCGCAAGCCGTCGCGCAGCGGCCATCATGCCGCGATCGGTCAAGGCGGCGCCGATCCGCATCCAGTCGATTTCCTCCGCCGACTTGACCTGGCGCAGCCGTGTATAGCGGCGGTTGAGATTGACGATCGCGCCGAATTTTTCCGCAAGCGTGCCATGCTGCTCGAACGTCATCGGGCCGATGACGCCGACCTTGCCCGCGCGCGCTCCACGCTTCTCCAAGATCGCAACGGCGGCGCCGACCGACGAGCCGCCGCCCCACGCGACCTCCGCCCGATCGGCAATCCGCCGCGCCATCGGCGCGTGATTGACGTGCTGCACGAACATCGCGTCCGGCTCGCCTGGCGTGAGCACGCTGACCGCCTCGGTGGTCACCGGCCAGCCGGTCAGCCATTGCACCGCGGAGCCAAAGCGGTTGGCGCCGCAGAATACGAGATGGTCGAGACCCGCTTCGCCGAGCAAATCCTCGATCGCACGCCGCCGCCGTGCCATTTCCGCGTCGGAAAAGCGCGGGTATTCGGCCTCCACAATGGCCTGCAAGCGCGGCGGAGCGCGAGCCTGTCTGGCTTGACCGGCACCTATTACTCCTGTCATTGCCCCAAGGAAGCGGGGCATCCCCGCAAGCGGATGATGCCACGCTACCAGGAGAATTGCGCCCATGCCCACGTCTTTGATCGACTCCGCCGTATTCCGCGACATCTTCTCCACCGAGGCGATGCGGCGGGTGTTTTCCGACGACAACCGCGTGCAGAAATATCTCGACTTCGAGGCGGCGCTGGCGCGGGCGCAGGCGCGGCTCGGCATCATCCCGCAAGAGGCGGCAGACGAGATCGTCAAGCACTGCAATGTCGCCGAGATCGATTTCGCAAAGCTCAAAACCCAGACCGAGCGCATCGGCTATCCGGTGCTGCCGGTGGTGCAGCAGCTCGTGGCGCTGTGCCGCGACGGCTTCGGCGAATGGTGCCATTGGGGCGCGACGACCCAGGACATCACCGACAGCGCGACCGTGCTGCAGATCCGCGAGGGGCTGGCCCTGGTCGAGGCCGACCTCAACGGCATCGCCGATGCGCTCGCCGGCGCTGGCGCGCAAATACCGCGACACGCCGATGGCCGGGCGCAGCAACCTGCAGCAGGCCGTGCCGATCACCTTCGGCTACAAGATGGCGACCGTGCTGGCCGCCTTCGAGCGCCACAAGCAGCGCCTGAAGGAATTGCGCGCGCGCGTGCTGGTCGGCGAGTTCGGCGGCGCCGCCGGCACGCTGTCGTCGCTCGCCGGCCGCGGGCTCGAGACCCAAGTCGAACTGATGAAGGAGCTCAACCTCGGCCAGCCGGCGATCGCCTGGCACACCGTGCGCGACACCATCGCCGAGGTCGGCTGCTTCCTCGGCCTCGTCACCGGCACCTGCGGCAAGATCGCCTTCGACGTCAAGCTGATGATGCAGACCGAAGTGGAGGAGGTTTACGAGCCGTTCCACGAAGGCCGCGGCTCGTCGTCGACCATGCCGCAGAAGCGCAATCCGATCTCGTCGGTCTATATCACCGCGCTCACGTCCGTGGTGCGCCAGCAGACCGCGGCGCTGCTCGACGCCATGGTCGAGGACCACGAGCGCGCCACCGGGCCGTGGGAGATCGAGTGGATCGTGCTGCCGGAAATTTTCTGTCTCTCCGCCGGCGCGCTGGCGCAGACGCTGTTCGTGCTCACCGGTCTGCAGGTCGACGAGAAAAAGATGCGCGCCAATCTCGACATCACCAAAGGGCTGATCGTTTCGGAAGCGGTGATGATGGGGCTCGGCCCCTATCTCGGCCGCCAGTATGCGCACGATCTCGTCTACGACATCTGCCGCAAGGTGGTCGCCACCGGCCGGCCGCTGTTCGATCTGCTCGCCGAAAACGAGGAAATCACCAAGCACCTCAACCGCGCCGCGCTGGCGAAACTGTGCGATCCGGCGAACTATCTCGGCGAGGCCGGCGCCATGGTCGATCGGGTGCTGGCCATGCGCACGCAATGAACGGAAGATCATGCGCAACCCGCAAAGTTCGCGCATCAGCTCACTGCTTGCGATCCCGTTGCTGGGGCGCCTGCGCTCTGGACTGAAATTATTGCTCAGGAGCCAGCCGAGCCGGCGCGACAGCGCCACAGCTACGGCTTCGACGCTGCGGCCGTTGCTGCCGATCGACGCCGCAAACCGTTTTGCCGGCAAAACGCCGATCGATGTCGAATGGCTGCGCAGTTTGATAAATTCAGAGACGTACAGGACATTGGTTCTGCCATACTTTTATCAGTATCCGCCGCGGTCATTGATGGACCCCGATGAGCGGGCCTTGCTGTATTGCCTCATTCGCGCGCTCAAGCCGGAGAACGTCGTCGAGATCGGCACCTATTTTGCCGGCACGACCGAGGTGCTGGCGCGCGCGGTGTGGGAAAACGGTTCCGGCTGTGTCTACAGCGTCGATCCGTACGGCGCCGGCCGTGTCTCGCAAGCCATGACGGGATGGCCCGAGCCGCTGCGAGCGATCACGACCTGTTCGTTCGACAACTCAATGTCCTTCCTCACGCAGTTGCTGCAGACCGCAACGCCCATCGACTTTATCCTCATCGACGGCGCCCACGATTTTGAATTCGTGCGGTTCGATCTGGAAATGTGCGCCCGCTTGCTGCGCCCTGGCGGCGTCATCGTCATCGACGACGCCGAGCAAGCCGGCCCATTCGGCGCGGCCAAATCGTTTCTGGCCGACCATCCGCAATGGCGCGAACTCGGCGATTGCGTCGCCGCGTTCAGACAATCAAGCCCGTTCGACGATCAGCGCAGCTCGGTGCCGGGAACCAGCCTGCTGATATTGCAAGCCCCGCCATATTTCGCGGTCGAGCGCGACCGGTTTCGCTCGTGGGGCCAGCAGGACATTGCGACCGAACGGATTCTCGGGTTCGAGTTGGACTTGGCGGCGTCGACGGGAGCCGGAATTCTCCATGTGCAGACGATCCTGCGAACATTCGGCGCCGGCCAAACCTGGATCGAGATCAAATCCGTCGTTCCCCGCCATATCGCCTTTGCCGATCGGCCCCGCACCATTCGACAAGATCTGCCTCATCCGCTGATCGCCGTGAGCGAGCAGGGCGAACCGATTGACTTCTGCACGGCGGAAATCGAGCTGTTTTGGCATCCGGAGCAGAGCAACGACGCGCTGAAGCTGCGGGCACCGCCGCGCCCGGTCGTACCGCAAGAGAGCGCTATTGGCCGAATTGCCGCCGCTGCTTTCTCCTCAAGTGTGGGATGGAATTACCGGGCTCGCGGTAATTCCGGTCGATACACCTCGCATCGTCGCCGACTTTCGGGTTCTGCAGCTTGTCGCCGTCGCGCCGGAGGGGGTGCATTCGCTTTCCATGCGATCTTCCGGTCATGTTGCCGGCGGAGTTTATCGCGCGACCGTCTGGGTTGGCGCGCCGTCGAACGCCAATGTGCGTTTGATGGCTCGTGACTCGGAAAATCCACGAACCGGCAGTCCGACCAACGAAATCGACGTGAAAGTCGATCTTCATTCGCTGGCGACGATCGAGGCGAATGGCGATGTATTGGGATGCGGCGCCGAACAACAAGCGGATGGCTGGAGACGGATATGGGTCGATCTGAAGGTGTCGGACGGAAATATTGTCGTTGCGCTTTTCTTTCTCGAAAGCGGCAGCAACTTTCACGTGTTCAAGCCGAAGGGGCAGCGGCTGCTGCTGGGAGGATTTGACATCGTCCGCCTTGATATGGCGGTCCAACCGACCTGACGGCCGCAGCCGCCATGTTGTGACAATGGCGCCATTACGTTAGAGTTTGGAGGGGCTAATCACAGCGTTGCATCGAGGTGATCGCGTGGCCGACATCGCCCATGCCGACAATTTGCAAGAGCCGGACGAGCTCGAAACCGCACTTGCCGTCATTCGCAAGAATGCCGGCAACGAAGCGGTTGCCGGCCGGATTTTCGACACCGTGCTGAACGAAGTCGTCAAGCGCCACCATCGCACGGTGTTTTGGGGCGATCGCCTGCTGACGATAGACAAGTCCGCGGGATTCAGAAATAAGCCGGGCTTCAAGGAGCTATTGGCGGAAGTGGACCCCAACAAGGGTTGCAATCAATATGCCTCGCCCGACCGGCTGTCATGGCGCCTGCACACCATGATTTGGGCGGCATCGTGCGCATTCAAAGTGCCGGGAGACTTCATCGAATGCGGCGTGACGCACGGCGACATGCCGTGGGTCATAACCGAAGCGCTCGATTTCAAAAGCACCGGGAAGAGCTTTTACGCGTACGACACGTTCGATGGCTTCGATTTCCGCTATTCGTCGGAGCAGGATTTTCCCGAAGCGCCGCAATTTTTTCACGCGCTGCACGAGGAATCGCGGCAGGATCCGCGGCGGCATGAAAAAGTCGCCAGCCGCTTCGTCAGCAAACCCTACGTCAAGATTATCAAGGGCGTCGTCCCGGACATTCTGCGCGAGGTGGCGCCGGATAAGGTGGCGTTCCTGCACCTCGACATGAATGCGCCGATCGCGCAAAAGGGCGCGCTCGAAGTTCTGTTCGACCGGCTTTCGCCTGGCGCAGTCGTTATTTTCGACGATTACGGCTGGTTCCTCTATCATCGCGAAAAGGAAGTCGCTGACGCATTCTTCGAAGAGCGCGGTCACGCCGTTCTGGAATTGCCGACCGGACAGGGACTGGTGATCATCCAAAAGCCCGCGCCGAATGGGAGCGTGCATGCGGCGGGCGGCCTGCGCGGGTTGTTCCGCCGGAAATAGGCAAACCGCCGCCTGCTTATTCCGCCGCCGCCGCCTTCGCCGCCGCCTGCTCGCGGACGAATTTCTGCACCGCCATCTGGTCGACCTTGCCGGAGCCGAGCAACGGCAGCTTGTCGAGCACGATCACTTCCGCCGGCAGCATCAGCTCGGAGGCGTGCCTGGTGCGCGCATAAGCCATGAATTCCGAGCGCGTCGCGCCGTGCTTGTCGGTGACCATGACCAGCCGCTCGCCCTTGCGCGGATCGGGCAGCGCCGCCACCGCCGTCATATTGTCCGGCCACAGGTCGCCGGCCAGCATCTCGACCGCGGCCAGCGACACCATCTCGCCGCCGACCTTGGCGAACCGCTTGGCGCGGCCCTTGATGGTGACAAAACCTTGCTCGTCGATGGTGACGATGTCGCCGGTGTCGTGCCAGCCCTCCGGCGGCGGTTCGAGCACGCCCGGTTTGTCGGCGCGCACATAGCCGAGCATCACGTTCGGCCCCTTGACGTAGAGCCGGCCGCCCTCCTCGACGCCTTCGACCTTCTCGAGCTTCGCCGTCATGCCAGGCAGCAAGCGGCCGACGGTGCCGAACTTGTTGAACATCGGCGTGTTGAGCGCCATCACCGGCGCGGTCTCGGTGACGCCGTAGCCTTCGAGGATGCGCAGGCCGAATTTCTCCAGATAAATCTGCCGCGTCGCTTCCTTGACCGGCTCGGCGCCGGCGAGCACGTAGCGCAGCGAGCGGAAGTCGTAAGGATTGGCAGAGCGCGCATAGCCGTTGAGGAACGTGTCGGTGCCGAACAGCACGGTGGCGCAGACGCCGTATACCAGCTCCGGCACGGTGCGGTAATGCAGCGGCGACGGATAAAGATAGGTCGAGACGCCGGAGACGAGCGGCAGCACCGTACCTGCCGTCAGTCCAAATGAATGGAATATCGGCAGCACGTTGAACAATTTGTCCTCGCGGCCGAAATCGATGCGGGCCGCGGCCTGCGCCACGTTCGCCAGCATGTTGCGGTGGGACAGCACGACGCCCTTGGGCGTGCCTTCCGAGCCGGACGTGAACAGGATCGCCGCCCAATCGTCGGGCTTGCGAGGGACGAGCGGCTTCTTCCAATGCAGCGCGCCGCGCAGCTTGTCGAGGAAGCTGATGGTCGGACGAATGTCCTCCAGGTAGACGATGCGCACTTTCTTGCTGAGCTCCTCGACGAGATGGTCGAGCCGGCCCTTTTCGACGAAAGCACGCGATGTGAGGATGGTGTCGAGATCGGCAGCACGGCAGGCGGCGAGAATGTTGGCCGCACCGGCGGTGAAGTTGATCATGGCCGGCACGCGCCCGGCCGACATCACCGCGAGCAAGGTGACGACGCCGCCGTTCGACGTCGGCAGCATGACGCCGAGCGAGCGGCCTTCGAGCGCGAGCGGCATCAGCTTGGCGCCGAGCACGGCGGTCGCCTGCAGCAGCCGCTTATAGGTCATCTGGCCGCTGACCGGATCCTCGATCGCCAGCCAGTTCGGGCCATGGATTTTCGCCGCGTCGATCAGCGCTTCGACCACGGTACGGTCGGTCGAGGTGGTCCTGAAGATCAGGTCCGACATGATCGTATAAAGCGCGGCGCCCGCTGCCTGCCGCCGCTTGCGACCCTTGAGCTCAGGATCGACGTTAAGCTCGACCGGTTCAAGCACCGTGACGGTGATTTTCGGAAACCAGCGGCGCCGCACCTGCGAGCGCTTGAGCCGACTGAAGATCGTCGCCTCCGGCCCGTCGATGCGCACCGGCACCACCATGGCCTCCGACTTGTCGGCGATCAGGCCGGCGCCGTCATAGACCTTCATCAGACTGCCGGTGACGGTGATGCGGCCTTCCGGAAAGATCACCAGCGTGTCGCCATCGCGCACCGCATTGATGATGGTCCGCATTGCCATGGGCTTGAGCGGATCGAGCGCCATGGTGCGCACGAATTTGAGGACCGGCTGGATCCACCAGCGCTGCGATATCGCCACGTCGACGGCGAACACCGGCCGTTTCGGCAGGATTGCCACCGCCAGAGGCGGATCGAGGAAGCTGACGTGATTGAGCGCGATGATGGGGTTGGGGACCGGCCTTGTCGATGTTCTCCAGCCCCGTGACCTTGAGGCGGAAGAACGCGCGGAACACCATCGAAAGGAAATCGTTCACCCAGCTCGCCGGCATGGTGCGGCCGATGAAAATCGCGACCAGAAGATTCGCGGCGCCGATCAGCACGAAGCAGAGCGGCACGCTCAATCCCATCGACTGCAGCCCGGCAAAAGCCACCGAGCCGACCACCATGAAGGCGGCGTTGAGCACATTGACGGCCGCCACGACGCGAGCGCGGCGGTCGGCGCCGGCCCAGGCCTGCACGGCCGCAAAGGTCGGCACGACGAACAAGCCGCCCGCGATCGCCAGCATGGCAAGATCGATAGCAATGCGAATACCGCCTGCCGATCGGATGAAGCCGGCGACCCCCAGCGGCTCTGCTGGATGCACAAAGGTATGCGTGGTCCAGCCGAGATCGATCGCGAACACGCCAAGCAGCACGCCGCCGATCAGCGTCGGCAAAATGATGATGCGCCCGGCGGCAAGCCATGCGGCCAGGCCGGAGCCGACCGCGACCGCAATGGAAAAGATCGTCAGGAAGAGGGTGACGACAGTCTCGGTGCCGCCGATGTCGATTTTCACCAGCGGCAGCAAGAGCGACATGACGACAGCGCCGACCAGCCAGAACCAGCTCACCACCAACGCGCCCCACCACAGTCGCGGATCGGCGCGCAATTGCTTGATCAATGAGCCGGTGGAGACAAGGATGTTGCGATTGATCGCCAGCTCAGGCGCACCCTGGCCGGTCGGCGGGATGAACCGGCTGGCAATCCAGCTGGCGAGCGCAGTGAAAATCATCAGCCAGGCGAAGTGGATAGGATTGCTATCGCCCTTGGCGGCGATGCCGGCCGTTATGGTGCCGATCAGAATCGCCAGGAAAGTGCCGCCTTCGATCAGCGCATTGCCGGCGGCCAGCTCTTCGCGGGCAAGGTGGTCGGGCAGGATGCCGTATTTGATCGGCCCGAACAGTGAGGCGAGCGTGCCGAACAGAAACAGCGCGACGAAAAGCAGAAAGAGCGAATGGAATGCAAAACCGGCGACAGCGAGCGCGGCGACAAACATCTCGACGAACTTGATGCGCTGCGCCACCCAGGCTTTGTCATAGCGGTCGGCGAGTTCGCCGCCGAGCCCCGACAGAAAGAAGAACGGCGCGATGAAGACCGCGGCGGCGAGCTGGATCAAAACTCCGGAATTGGCGCCGGCGATGTGGAACAGGATCAAGAAGCCGAGCGCGGTCTTGAGGAAGTTGTCGCCGAACGCGGCGAAGAACTGGCACAGGAACAGCGGCGCAAAACGGCGCGTCGACATCAAGGACGTGAACATGGGTCTCCCGCCGTCTGCCTTCCGCCCGGCTCGCGCCGGCTTGTTCGCGTCAGTTTAGACGGCGGCGGGCGGGTTGGCGACGCGATAGCGCGGCCTTCTTATTTATGCAATAACGTCAAATGCTTACCGTAGAATTGAAGGTCGGGAAGGAAGGCAATGATGAAGCTCAAGGATCAGGTGGCGATCGTGACCGGCGCCGGGCGCAATATCGGCGAGGAAATCGCCAAACTGTTCGCCGCCGAGGGCGCCAAGGTCGCCATCGTCGATCTCGACAAGTCGCGCGGTGAGCGCGTCGCCGACGCGATCAAGGCCGCCGGCGGCGACGCCACGCTGTTCATGGCCGACGTTTCGAAGGGCAGTGACGTCACAGCGTTGGTCAAGGATGTCGTCGCCCGCTACGGCCGCATCGATATCCTGGTCAACAACGTCGCGATCTCCGACAACAAGCACATCTTCGACATCACCGAAGAGGAATGGGACCGCGTGCTGGCGGTGACGCTGAAAAGCCAGTTCCTCATGGGCAAGCATGTCGGCCAGCAGATGGCCACGCAAGGCGGCGGCCGCATCGTCAATATCGGCTCGACCTCGGGCTTCACGGGACGCAGCCGCGCCATCGCCTATTCGGCCGCCAAAGGCGGCGTCGCCAACCTGACGCGCGCCATGGCGGTGCAGCTCGCCCCGCACAAGATCCGGGTCAACGCCATCGTGCCGAACAAGATCGGCTCGCCGGTCGGCAAGGACGAGTTCGATGCGTCGCGCCCGGTGCCGAACATGGCCAAGCGGCCGGGCGAGCCGGCGGAAGCGGCGAAGGCGGTGCTGTTCCTGGTGACCGACGATTCGTCGTTCGTCTGGGGCGCCAATCTGTTCGTCGACGGCGGCGTCTCGGCGATGGATTTGTCGTAGATCTTAGACCTTCCCCCGAAAAGGGGGAGGACTAAGAAAACAGTTACCCGTATTTGACCGGCCCTTTGCCGGTCCAATTCGGCGGATTGCTCGCCTTGATGCGGCGGGCGTCCTTGACCAGTTCCTTGATGGCGCCGGTGATCGGCAGCGACAGACCGGCTTTGTCGGTCATGTCGGCGACGATCTGCATGTCCTTGAGCGCCCAGGTGAACGAGATCATGTCCCATTCCTTGAGCGCGTCCGACGCGCCGGAGCTCATCATCAGCGCCTCGCGCAATTTGACGAGATCGATGCCGGTGGTTTCGGCGAGCTTGCCGGCTTCCATAAGACCGACTGCGTTCACCCAGAGCAGCAGGTTGTTCATGGTCTTGCCGACCTGGCCGTGGCCGACGTCGCCGAGATGCACGATGTCGGAGGCGAACGTGCCGTAGACCGGCCGGGCGCGGGCGACGACCTCGGCCTTGCCGCCGACCAGCGCCAGCAGCGTGCCTTCATCGGCGGCGAACCGGCCGCGGCAGATCGGCGCGTCGAGCACCTCGATGCCCTTTTCGGCGACGCGCGCGGCGACCGCCTTGACCGTGTCGGGCTTTGCCGTCGACGACACCGCGATGATCGAGCCGGGCGCCATGGTCTCCAGCAAGCCGTTTTTGCCGAACACGACGTCGTTGACCTCGTCGTCGTAGCCGACGCCGAGGATGACGATGTCGCTCGCCTTGCCGACGTCCGCCGGCGTCGCGGCGATTGACGCGCCCGCCGCGCGCGCGGCCTCGCGCTGCTTGTCGCTGATGTCGCAGACCGTGACCGCGTAGCCCTTCTTGACCAGGTGCTTGAGCATGGACAATCCCATGCGCCCTGCGCCGACGATGCCAACCCGATCTTTCTTGCCATCCGCCATGACGATCAATCCTTGCTGCCGTAATCGCGCTCGGCCGAAGCGGCCGAGACGTAGCCTTCCGCGATGTCGCGCTTAAGCGCCGCGCGATCGCGTTTTTTCGGATCGCCGTAGCCGCCGCCGCCGGCGCTTTGCAACAGGAAGCGCTCGCCGGCGCGCAACTCGTAGCGGCCCGAGGCCGGCGTTTCGCGTTCGCCGTCGGCGCCCAGGTGAATGACAAAGCGGCTGCGGCTGCCGGGCTTGCCGCCGGCGACGCCGTTCGGCGGAAATTTCGCCCGGTCGTAGCGGCGCACCACGCTGGCGTCCTGCAAGCAGTTCGTAGATGCGCCGGAACGCCAGCCCGCCGCGGAATTCGCCGGCGCCGCAGGAATCCTGCACCATGATCGAACTCGACGATGCGGCAGGGAAATTCGGTTTCGAGAATTTCGATCGGCGTGATGTGCAGATTGCTGGTGTGGGTGGCGACCGCCGAGGCGCCGTCATTGCCGTTGCCGCCGCCATAGGCCGAGCCGAGGATCTCGTATTGCAGCGACGGCTGACCCGGCCGGCCGCCATCCTTCCACGAGATCAGCATGGCGCCGCTCGAGCCGCTATTGGCGAGCGCGCGCTCGGGACGGAACGGCGCCAGCGCTTCGAGGATCACGTCGGTGAGTTTTTGGTTCGCCGCCTGATAGGAGCTCACCGGCGCCGGCGCGCTGGCATTGGTGACGGTGTTGGGCGCGTAGACGAACCTCACCACGTCGCGCATGCCGTCGTTGAAGTGCGAGCTTCGGATCGAGCGCGCCGATCAGCGAATAGAACACGCAGGCCTCGATCATCGACGGCCGCAAATTGATCGGCCCCTTGGCCTGGCGGTCGCTCTTGGTGAAATCGAAGGTGATGTCGCCGCTCTTGACGCGCACCGTGCAGGCAAAACGCACCGGCCGGTCGAGCTCGACGCCGTCATTGTCCATGAACCCTTCGGCGGAGGCCTCGCCGTCGGGCAGCGCCTTGATCGCGGCGCGCAATTCCGCGGCGGCGCCGGCGAGCAGTGCCGCGAAGGCATCCATGATCGCGGTGGCGCCGAACCGCTCGCAGGTCTCCAGAATGCGCGACACGCCCATCTGCGTCGCCGCCATCTGCGCATGCATGTCGCCGCGCACCAGTTCCGGCTGCCGGCTGTTGGCGAGGATGAGGCGCTCGAGATCGTCGTTGTAGACGCCGCGCGAATAGATTTTCACCGGCGGCAGCAGCAGGCCCTCTTGGAAGATTTCTGTTGCGTTCGCTGAAGTCGAGCCCGGATTGGTACCGCCGACATCGGCCTTGTGCGCGATCGATCCGGAAAAGCCGACCAGTGTCGCGCCGCGACATGATCGGCGAAACGAAAGCCATGTCGGAAACATGCGGCAGGCCGCCGTCATAGGGATGATTGCAGACGAACATGTCGCCGTCGCCGATATCGTCGCCGTGCAGCTCGAAGATTTTCGCCACCAAATGCCGATAGACCGGCGCGTGAAAGAACATCGGCGGCGCCACCAGCAAGCCGCCGTGGCGGTCGAGGATCACGCAGGAAAAATCGCGCGACTCGCGGATGATGGTCGAATAGCCGGAGCGGTAGAAATGGTAGTGCATCTCCTGCATCAGACTGCCGATGCGGTTGCGCACGACCTGGGTGGTGATGGCGTCGACCATGCTTCAGTCTTGTCCGTTCGAAAATGAGATTGCCGTGGCGATCGACGAACGCGTGCCAGCCGGGCGGCACGACCGTCGTGGCGTCGAACTGCTCGACGATGGCGGGGCCGGCGAAAGCGACGCCGACGCGACAGCTTGTCACGATCATAAATTGTCGTGTCGAGCGCCGCTGCCGGCATCGAACGATACGCGCCGCGTGCCCTTGATCGAAGCCGGCGGAGGCGATGACGCAGCGCCGGCCGGCAAGGCTTGCGGCTGGTATTTCGGCACGGCGACGCGCACGCGCAGCCGATAGCTGACGACTTCGACGCTCTTTTCCTTGGCGGCGTGGCCGTGAATTTTGGCGTGCACCTCGTCGAAGCGCTCGCGCGCTGCCTTGAGCGCTTGGCCGTCGAGCGCGTTCTGCCAAAGGCCGCTCAAGGGCACGCGCAACTCATAGCCCTGCCCGGCATAGCGCATGTCGAGGTCGCGCTCGAACGACGCCGCGCTCGGGTCGAGGCCTTCTTCGGCAAGCTCGCTCGCCGCCTTGGCCTCGATGTCGCGAAACAGCTGCTCGGCATGCGCCGGATCGAGCCGGTCGAGCGCGCCAAGGTCGGAGCGGATGTAGTCGTGCAGCACGTCGGTGCAGAGCAGGCCGAGCGCCGAGAATGCGCCGGGCCGCGCCGGCACGACGATGCGGCGCATGCCGAGCTCTTCGGCTACCGCGGCGGCATGCACCGCGCCGGCGCCGCCGAACGGCAACAGCGCAAACTCGCTCAAATCGACGCCGCGCCGCGCCGCGAACACGCGCACCTCGTCGGCCATGCGCATGTCGACGATGCGGCGGATGCCGGCGGCGGCTTCGGCGACGGTCATCTTCATCGGCTTGGCGATTTTGGTTTCGAGCGCGGCGCGCGCCGCGGCCGCATCGAGCTTTTGCGTGCCGCCGAGAAAATAATCCGGATTGAGCAAGCCGCAGACGATGTCGGCGTCGGTCACGGTCGGATTGTCGCCGCCGCGGCCGTAGCACACCGGCCCCGGATCGGCGCCGGCGCTCTGCGGGCCGACGCTCAAAAAACCGGCGCGGTCGATCCACACGATCGAGCCGCCGCCGGCCGAGATCGTCGTCAGGTCGAGCGCCGGAACGTCGAGCTGCCGGCGCGCCACGGTGCCTTCGGTGACTTCGAGCGGCGCGCCGCCTTCGATGAAGGCGATGTCGCAACTGGTGCCGCCCATGTCGAGGGTGACGATGCCGCGGCTGCCGGCGTCTTCGCGCGGCAGATAGGCGCTTGCCCGCGCACCGGCCGCCGGGCCGGACAGCAGGCTATGCACGGTCTTGTGGCCGGTGACCGCGGCGGCGAACGGCATGACGCCGCCGTTCGACTGCATCAGGAAGCGCTGTTGCGTGGTCACGCCGGACGCGTTGAGGCGCGTTTCCAGATCGGCGATATAGGTGACCAGCACCGGCGCCAGATAGGCATTCAGCAACGTCGCCGACATGCGCGGCCATTCGCGCACCCGCGACAGCACCTCCGACGACAGCGAAATATGCGCGTCGGGAAAAATCTCGCGGATCAGCGCGCCGGTGCGCTCTTCGTGCGCGGGATTCATGAAGGCGAACAGGTAGCATACCGCGATCGAGACGACGCCGGCCGCTTTCAGCTCCGCCGCCGCACGCCGCACCGCGTCCTCGTCGAGCGGCTCGAGCACGGCGCCCGCGTAATCGATGCGGCCGCCGATCTCGCGGGTCAGACTCTGCGGCGCGATCGGCGGCGGCTTCTGGAAGAAATAATCGAACACGTTGCCGTCGCGCGCCTGGCCTTGGGTCTCCTGGATGGCGCGAAAGCCGCGGTTGATGAGCAGGCCCACTTTGGCGCCGCGCATTTCCAGCAGCGCATTGGTGGTGATCGTGGTGCCGTGGGAGAAAAATTCGATGCCGGAAAGATCGACGCCGCGCGCGGCAAAGTTGCCGATGCCGCGCATGATGCCGAGCGCGGGATTTTTCGGCGTCGTCGCAACCTTCTCCACGGCGAGCGAGCCGTCGGCAACGTCGAGTAGCACCAGGTCGGTATGGGTGCCGCCGACATCGACGCCCAATCGATATTTCCTTGTCGCCATCGCTTGGACGCTTTTCCCTCGACTTGCCCGGGCAATACGCCGCGGCACGCGAGTGCCGCCGGGCCTTGGCTCGCACTCCGGGGTTTTTCTATAGTCGCTGGCGCCATCTGCGCAAATGCGTAAATCCGGGGATCGACATGCCGAGACTACGTGACTTCGTTCTGGCCCTGTTCTTTGCCGTGCTCGCCGATGACCGCGGGCCGCGCCCAGGAGCCCTATCCGACGCGTGTCGTGAAGATCGTCCTTCCGGTAGCGCCGGGATCGACCACCGATATCCTGGCGCGGCTCGTGGCCGATCAGCTCAGCCAGAAATGGGGCAAGCCGGTCATTGTCGACAATATGCCGGGCGCGGCGATGAATATCGGCTCCGAATACGTGGCGCGCGCGGAAGCCGACGGCTACACGCTGTTGCTATGCCCGCCGTCGCCGCTGGCGATCCAGCAACTGCTCTATCACAACCTGAAATACGACCCGACCAAGTTCGTGCCGATCGCGCTATTGGCCAAGATCGCCAACGTGCTGGCGGTGCGCCCGGACTTTCCGGCCAAATCGGTCCAGGAGCTGATCGCCTACGGCAAGGCCAATCCGGGCAAGCTCACCTTCGCGTCGCAGGGCGTCGGCTCGACCGCGCATCTGTCGGGCAGCGAGCTTGAAGTGCTCGGCGGCATCAAGATGGTGCACGTGCCCTATCACGGCGCGCAGCCGGCGCTCACCGACGTCATGTCCGGCAATGTCGACATGTTCTTCGACACGCTCACCACCTCGGTGCCGCTCTACCGCGCCGGCAAGTTGAAACTGCTCGGCGTCGCCAGCGCCGAACGCTCCAAGGACGTGCCGGAAATCCCGACCGTCGCCGAACAGGGCATTCCGGGCTTCCGCTCGATCACCTGGTTCGCCATCGCCGGGCCCGCCCGGACTTGCCGCGCCGCTCGCCGATAAGATCAATCGCGACGTGGCGGAGATTTTGCAAAAACCCGAGATCGTCGCAAAAATTCAGGCGCTCCGCCTCGAGCCGATGGGCGGCACCACCGCCGACGCGGTGAAATTCATCGGCGACGAGACCCAATTGTGGGGCCGCGTCATCAAAGAGGCCAACATCACCTTACAGTAGCGCCGCGAACCGGATCAGCGGAGCTACCCCATGCGCCTTGTCCTGGCTTTGCTATGCGCAATTTCGCTGTCGTGTGCCGGCATGGCCGGCATGGCGCGCGCCGCCGACGATATGCCGCTCATCCCGAAAGCGTGGCTCGACAAGAAAGTCACCATTGCCGAGGCCGAAGCGGAGCATCCGGGCATCAGCGACGAGCGGGTGCAGCGCTTCCCCGATGCCGCCAAGCCGTTCGGTTTCAAGAGCGGTCAATGGGAAGCGATCAAGGCCGCGATGCAGCCGGGCGACGAGCTGTGGACCTTTGCCAGCCCGGCGGAATCCTGGGAAAACCTGGCCGGCCGCGCTGGTATCGCCGTGGTCCGCGACGGCAACCCCATCATGGTGCTGACCACGATGCTGAACTGACGCGACCGCGTTGTCGCCGTCAGAATCCCGGCGCGCGCTCGACCTGATCGTACCAGTCAAAGCCCATGTCTTTGACGATGCGATTGCTCATCACGATGATGCGGCATTCCTGGCCGGCATTGGCGAAGTGCTGATGCATGGTGAAGGGCGGGATGTAGACGTAGTCGCCGACCGTCCATTCGAATTTCTTCGGCGCCTCGGCCCATTGCCAATCGAACGCTTCGAGGCAATCCCATTTCAGGTCCCAGTGCAGGTCGTAGCCCGAGCCCTCAACCACGAAGAACAATTCCTCCCACATGTGGCGGTGCTTGCCGGAGCGCTCGCCGTCCTTGAGAAACTGCATATAGGCTTCGATGCAGCACTCGCGCGTGTGCATCTTCTGGTTCACCAGATGCTTGATCAGGCCGTCGGGCGAGCGCTCCCACGGCATGTCCTTGGCCTTGATGACGTTCGGCAGCGTCGCGTAGTCGGCGCGGAATTTTTCCGACTCGACCATCGCCTCGGCGAGGAATTCGCTGGTGTTGGAGCCGGACAGCGCGGCTTGTTTGTCTTCGAACAGCGTCATGATGCCCTCCGCGCTCAAATTTCCGTCGGCGGATGGAATTCCTTGATGCCGGGCGGCAGCTTGTCGGTCGGCCATTCGACCATCTTCTGGAACAGAAGGTGCATGAACAGGAACAGCGGCTTCGCCTTGAACACCAGGAGGATGCAGGATTCCTTCTCGTCGTCGTTGAAGTGCTGGTGCACGCAGCCGTTCTCGACCAGCATCACGTCGCCGGCTTCCCATTTCATGTAGCGGCCGTCGTGCACGTCATGGCCGTGGCCCTTGAGCACGTAGAACACCGCGCTGTTGAGATGGCCGTGCTTCTGGCCGGCATTGAGCGGCGCGTAGCACTCGATGTGCGATTCGATCGACTGCACGACGCTGACCGCTTGCGGCGAGATGATGTGCTTGCCGTACATCGCCGGCCCGCCCTTCCAGGGATGGTCCTTGGAGGAATAGACCCGCGGCTCTTCGAGCAGCTTCTTGTAGAGGTGGCTGTAGGTGCCTTCGAGCGCGCGGACGAAGGTGCGCTTCTTCGACCAGCGCTCCCATTTGCCGTGCTTGATCTCGTCGGCGTCTTCGTCGGACGGCTTGTTATGGCCGAGCCCGGGCATTTCGTGTTCCAGCATTCCCGTCATGGCGCGCTCCTTTATTTCTTCGCCGCGCTCCGCCCGGAAGCAGGCCGCCCTCCATGCTGCCGGGGAAAACGCGTTGGCGCTTCGTGCCGGTCGTTTAGGGGATTTCCGCCATGCGCGCAATGTCATGGCCCGCGGAGCAACGCGCCGCGCCATGCCGGCAAATCAGATCAGCCCGGTATAGGCGCGCAGCTCGGGAAACAGATCGCCGAGCAGCGATTGCGGCCAGGCGACGCGAAGCGCCCAGTGAAACACCACCCAGCACAGCAGCGTGGTGGCGGCGGCATAGCCCAGCGAAGGCAGCCGCGGTTCGCCGAAGCCGAAGCGCCATATAGGCGAACACGAACACCGCGATCGCCGGGATGAACCCGATCAGCGCGACGGCGCCGATGAACAGCGCCATCCAGACGAAGAAGATGGTCGCGCGGCGGCGCAACAGGTCGGGCGCTATGCCGAGGTCGCCGCTCTGCCCACGCACCTGCACGGTGGCGTCGGCATGGGCATCGACCGCCTGCTCGCGGCCGAACAGCTCGTTGACGAGATTGAGCACCGCGGCGACCAGCGCCATGCCGCAGGCGGTGAGCGGCACGATCTTGGCGTCGTGCGGCCAGCCGGCCGACGAGGTGATCGCGGCGACGATCAGCACGATGACGGCCAGCGAAAACGCCGGCGCGGCGCCGAACCGCGGCTTGCGGCCGCCGACCTCGCGCAATTGGCCGATCAAGGTCACCGCGATCTGCGACAGCGGCCGGTACAGCGCCCAGACCACGCAAGCCAGGATCGCCAGCACCGCCGGCCGCCACAGCCAGCCCCAGCCGTAAAGCTGGGTCGAGATGAACAGGTAGCGCTCGAAGATCGCGCCGACGACGATGCCGAGCACCATCGGCGGCCGCGGCCAGCCGAGCCGCTTCATGATCCAGCCGATGACGCCGAAGAACACCAGCGCATAGAGGTCGCCCCAATCGTGCTCGCCCTCGAAGGCGGCGACGAAGACCAGCGCGATGATGATCGGCAGCAGGATTTCCGGTCGGATGCGCGAGATCTGCGCAAGATAGCGGCTGCACGCCAGACAAATGACCGCGCCGATGACATGCGCGAGCGTCAGGCTCCACACGATCATGTAGGTGAGATCGAGATGCTTGGTCAGCATCTCGGGACCCGGCGTCAGCCCGTGCATCAGAAAGGCGCCGAGCAGGATCGCCATCGAGGCGCCGGCCGGCACGCCGAACGCAATGGTCGGCACCAGGTGGCCGCCCTCCTTGGCGTTGTTGGAGCTTTCCGGCGCGATGACGCCGCGCACGTCGCCGGTGCCGAAGGTTTCCGCGTTCTTCTCGGTGCGCTGCGCGTAGCCGTAGGCGATCCAGTCGATCACCGCGGAGCCGATGCCGGGAATAGCGCCGAGCCCGGTGCCGAGCACGCTACAGCGCAGCACCAGCCACCAATTCTCGGCCACGTCGCGCACGCCCTGCCATTGGCTGGATAGATTGATGTTGGGCGCGTTGTCGCCGGCGATGCGCCGGCGCGACACGGCGAGCTCGCAGAGCTCCGGCAGCGCGAAAATGCCGAGCGTCGCCGGAATGAGCGGCACGCCGTCCCACAGATAGAGCCAGCCAAAAGTCCAGCGCAGCGTGCCGGTCTGCGAGCGCGAGCCGACCATGGCGATCATCAGGCCGAGGCCGGCGGCGGTCAGCCCCTTGAGCGGCGCGCGGCCGGACAACGTCGCCACCATCGACATGCCGAACAGCGTGAAGGCGAGCAGCTCGGGCGAGCCGATCGACAGCATCAGCGGCCGCAAGATCGGAATGCTGATGCCGAGCACGATGGCGCCGACGACACCGCCGGCGAGCGAGGCGGCAAAGCCGGCGCCGAAGGCGCGGCCGGCTTCGCCCTTGCGCGCCATGGCGTGGCCGTCGATCACGGTCGCCGCGGCGCCGACATGGCCGGGCACGCCAAACAAAACGGCGGTGATGAAATCCGAAGACGTGATCACCGCCGCCATGCCGAGCAAGAGCGCAAAGGCGGTGTATTCGTCGAGATTGTAGGTGAACGGGATCAGCATCGCCAAGCCGACGATGCCGCTCAAGCCCGGCAGCACGCCGATGGCGAGCCCGATCAATACACCGAGAAACAGAAGCATCAGCCGCGTCGGCTCAAGCAGGAGATGCAGCGCATGCACGGCGCTCGCGATCATATCCGGCTGCATCGAGCGGCTCCCCCTGCCACGGCCGCTATCGCGCACCAAAGGCGCCGATGCGTCAAGCCGGTGCGGGGATGTTGCATTGCCGCATCGGTTGCCGCAAATAACGCGGAACGCCCGCGCATTGCGGCGCGTTACGAGGAGGATCATGAGACTTTCGCAAAGTCATATTGTTCGCGCCATTGCCGCCGCACTGCTGCTGTTCGGGGCCACGGGTTATCGCCGCCGCGCAAAGCCCGGCCGATTTCTACAAAAATCGCAATGTCGACGAATATATCGGCTACTCGACCGGCGGCGCCTACGACTTCTATGCCCGCGTGATCGGCCGCCACATGGGCGCGCACATTCCCGGCAATCCGACGCTTGATACCGCGCAACATGGAAGGCGCAGGCTCGCTCCGCCTCGCCAACTGGCTCTATCGCGTGGCGCCGCAGGACGGTTCGGCATTCGGCACCATCGGCCGCGGCATCGCCTTCGATCCGCTGCTGATCGGCAAGGGCGACCAGTTCGATGCGCAGAAATTCAACTGGCTCGGCAGCGCCAACAACGAGGTCAGCGTCTGCGTGGCGCTGAAGGATTCCGGCATCACCAAGTTCGAGGACCTGTTCACCAAGGAGCTCACCGTCGGCGGCACCGGCACCAGCGCCGACACCGATCAGTTCCCGCGCGTGCTCAACAACGTGCTCGGCACCCATTTCAAGATCGTCGAAGGCTATCCGGGCGGCAACGACGTGGTGATGGCGATGGAGCGCGGCGAGGTCAACGGCCGCTGCGGCTGGTCGTGGTCGAGCGTGAAGTCGACGCATAAATCCTGGATCGACGAGAAGAAGATGATCGTGCTGGTCCAGCTCTCGCTCAACAAGCATCCCGAGCTGCCCGACGTGCCGTCGGTGCTCGATTTCGCCAAGACCGACGAGCAGCGCACGATCCTCAAGATGATCTTCGCCCGGCAGGTGATGGGCCGGCCCTATGTGGCGCCGCCCAACCTGCCGGCCGACCGCGTCGCCGTGCTGCGCAAGGCCTTCATGGAGACGATGCAGGACAAGGATTTTCTCGCCGAAGCCGACAAGACCCAGCTCGAGGTCAATCCGGTCTCCGGCGAGGACGTCGAGAAACTGGTGAAGGATATTTACGCCACGCCGGCCGACATCATCGCTAAGGCCAAAGAGGCGGCGAAGTAAGCGGCGAAGGCTTCAGCCGACTTTGATCGTGATGTTGATCGTGGTGCCGGCCGGCGCCGCGATAGCGATTTCTTTCTCGGCCGCAGACGGCAAAGCTGGAGCCCGCAGCATCCGTCGCACTTTTGCGGGCAACTGCGGCGCCGCGGCAGCCGTCTTCGCCGTCGACCAGGCGCAGCCTGACGACAGCGGCTGGCTCGGATCGAGCAGGTGCAGATAGGTGTAGATCGAATGCCAGCATTCCGGCCACGGAATCGTCGACCACCCGGAATCGTATTCATACTCGGTCGCGATGTGCCAAAAGCCGAAGTATGGCGTGTTGGGAATAAGATCGGGCTCATTGACGATGCGCCAAGACTGGATGCCAAGACCGTTGAATATGGTCTTGAAGTCGTAATCGCCGACGCGCGGTGACGCCAACGTGCAGAGCAAGGGCGTCTCGACCTTTTTGGTCTGCGAGTTTTGCGCCACATAGAGCGTAGCGAGCGCGCTGCCGAGGCTGTGCCCGGTGACGGTGACCGACTTCTTGGCCGCGGCAGCTTCGCCGGGCCGCAGGTTTGCGGCGGCATGGCGCTGCACCGCGGCAGCGACTTGATCGGCAAACGTACCGGCCGATTCCATCGACTCGGCTGCCGGCGACGCCGCAGCCCCCATCCCCGGCGGCGTCAGCAGAGAGACGATGCGCAAAGTCTGGTAGATGCTATAGAAGCCATAGCCGACCTCGCCGAAACCCGGCATCGGCGTCAGGGCCATCGAGGTCAGGTCGTCCCACCATTCGGTCCAATCGCTGGTTCCGCGAATGGCGAGAACATAGTCGTTGGCGACCGACGGGTTCCGCGCGATCAGGCCGTAGCAGGTCCAATTGCCATAGTTGAAGATGAAATCGCGCATCTGCACCCAGGCGACGAATTCGTAGTTGCCTGGCAGTTGCACAGGCGCCGGCCGCGGATTGTTGGGTTCGTTGTCGTACATCGTGTAGGCCGCATTGACGAGTTGGCCGAGCGTGACGGCCTGTGCGGTCTGGGTGGGATTGAGATGGGTCATGGAGCCTCCGCCGTTCTCGATAGCTAAGAGCACGCGCGACTTTAGCGCATAGAACGTTATACGACTACAGCGCGTCTATGACGGAATTATCTACCGGACGACGATGTGGGGCCCGACGCCGCTATTGCGGTCGCCGGCCCATGCGCCGCGGGCCAGTATCGGTCACGCCAAGGTGCTTCTCCAGCGCGGCGCGGTCGGCGATCAATGTCGCACTGTCCGCGCTATGAACCACGCAGCCACGCTCGATGATGATGGCGTTGTTGGTGACGCCGAGAATTTTTTTCGCGTTCTGCTCGACCAAAATGGCCGACATGCCTTCGTCGCGGATGACGCGGCGCAACGCCGCCAGCAATTCCTCGACGATGATCGGCGCCAAACCTTCGAGCGGCTCGTCGAGCAGCATGACGCGCGGATTGAGCACCAGCGCGCGCGCCACCGCGAGCATCTGCTGCTCGCCGCCGGACAGCTGATTGCCGAGATTGCCGCGCCGCTCCTTAAGCCGGGGAAACAATGCGTAGACCTTTTCCGTGCTCCACGGTCCCGGCCGCGCCACCGCGGTCAGGTTCTCGTGCACCGTGAGTGACTTGAAGATGTTGCGTTCCTGCGGCACCCAGCCGATGCCGATATGGGCGCGCTGGTCGGGGCGCAGCCCGGTGATATCGGTGCCGTCGAGCGCGATGGTGCCGCCGAAATAGCGGGTGACGCCGACCACGGTATTGACCAGGGTGGTCTTGCCCATGCCATTGCGGCCAAGCAGCGCCAACGCCTCGCCCTCGGCAAGATTGAGCGACACGTTCGACAGCACCACGGCCTCGCCGTAACCGGCCGACAGATTCTCGATGCGCAGAAGCTCACGCATCGGCTTCCTCGCCGAGATAGACCGCCTTGACCCGCGGATCGCGCGCCACATCCTCGGGCGCGCCGTCGACAAACAGCGAACCGTTGACCAGCACCGAGATGCGGTCGGCAAACGAGAACACCAGATCCATGTCGTGCTCGATCAGCAGCACGGTGACTTCGGCCGGCAGCGCGGCGATGGTGGCGAGCAAGTTCGTGACGCTCCGCCTCGGGCACGCCGGCGGCCGGCTCGTCGAGCAGCAGCACATGGGGCCGGCAGGCGAAGGCGAGCGCGATTTCGAGCAGCCGCTGCTTGCCGTAGGGCAGTATCGCGGTGCGCTCGTGCATGACGTCGGCGAGGCGGAAGCGCTCGACGATTTCGACGATCTCGTCGGTCACCGCGGTTTTGCTGCCGACCAGCCGCCACCAGTCGCCGCCCGAGCCGAGGCGCTCGGAGACCGCGAGCCCGATGGTCTCGAGCGGCGTCAGATCGAGAAACAACTGGTTGATCTGAAACGTGCGCGCCATGCCGAGCCGCACGCGCTGATGCGGATCGAGCGCGGTGATGTCGCGGCCGTCGAGCATGATACGGCCGGCAGTCGGCTTGAGCACGCCAGTGAGCAGATTGATCACCGTGGTCTTGCCGGCGCCGTTCGGTCCGATCAGCGCGTGGCGGGCACCCTTCTCGACGGCGAGCGAAACGTCGTGCGCCGCGACGATGCCGCCGAAGCGCTTTTCCAGGCCGATGGTTTCGAGGATCGCCATGGCTCAGGTCCCGTCCGGCGCGGCGCTGCGCAGCGCGGCCGGCCGCGGCATCAGCCGCGTGCAGAGACGATAGATCGTGTTGCGTACGGCTTCGTTTGCCGCGCCAATCCGATCGCGCCCGACCAGCACGATCACGACGAGCACAAGCCCGATCCAGAACTGCCAATATTGCGGCGTCAGCGTCGAGATCCAATCCTGCAGGAATTGGTAGATCACCGCGCCGATCAGGCCGCCATAGAGATAGCCGGTGCCGCCGATGATCAGCACGAGAAGAAGATCGGCGGAGCGATCCAGCGAGAACACGTCGAGCGAGCAGAACGCGGTGGTCTGGGTGAGCAGCGCGCCGGCGATGCCGGCAAAGCCGGCCGAGATCGTATAGATCGCGACCAGCCGCCATTTCACCGGAATGCCGACCGCCGCCGCGCGTAGCGAATTGCCTTTGACCGCGCGCAGCGACAGGCCGAACGGCGAATAGACGATGCGGCGCACGATGACGAAGCAGACGAACAGCACGATCAGGCAATAGATGTAGCCGTTGTGGCCGTAGAGATCGAAACGAAACAGGCCGAGGATCGGCGCCACGGTGACGCCTTGCAGCCCGTCGGCGCCGCCGGTGAGATCGGAGTAGCGGTTGGCGACTTCGTAGAGCATCAACGAGACGCCGAGCGTCACCATGAGCCGCGTCAGGTCCGAGCCGCGCAACACCAGGAAGCTCGTCACGAAGCCGAGCGCGGCCGCGACAAAGCCGCCGAGGATCAGCGCGACGACCGGCTCGTTGATGATGCCGTATTTAGCGACCAGGCCGGAAAAATATCCGGCGATGCCGAAAAACGCCGCCTGGCCCAGCGAGAGAATACCGGCATAACCGAGGATGAGGTCGAGCGACAGCGCGAACAGCGCCAGGATCGCCGTGTCCTTCATGATCAGATACTTGCCGGGGAACAGCCAGATGGTGGCAAAGGCGAAAACCCAGAACGCGATCTCGAGCGGCGACCAGCGGGCGCGCTGCTTGAGATATGCGGAGACGTCGTCGGCGAGCGGGGTCATCGCGCTCACCGTGCCGTACTGCGCGCGAACAGACCCTGCGGCCGCCAGAGCAGCACCACGATCATGATGGCGTAGATGACGAAGGCGCCGAGCTTTGGCACGTAATATTTGCCGGCGACGTCGCCGATGCCGAGCAGGATCGAGGCGAGGAACGGCCCGGTGATGCTCGACGTGCCGCCGACCGTGACCACGATCAGAAAGTAGATCATGTATTTCAGCGGGAAGGTCGGATCGAGGCCGAGAATTTCGGCGCCGAGCGCGCCGCCGAGGCCAGCGAGGCCTGAGCCGAACGCAAACGTGACGGCGAACACCGCGCCGACATTGATGCCGAGCCCGCGCGCCACGCGCTGGTCGTCGACTGCGGCGCGCAGGCGGCTGCCGAACCGCGTCTTGGTCAGAATCAGCTGCAGCGCGACCGTCAGCAGACCGCAGACCGCGATGATGAGCAGCCGGTATTTGCCCATGCCGATGCCGAACACGTTGAACTGGCCCTGCAGCGCTTCCGGGATCTGCACGAATTGCTGCGACGAGCCCATCACGTAATCGGTGGCCGCGACCGACATGAACACCAGCCCGATGGTGAACAGCACCTGGTCGAGATGGGGCTTGGCATAGACGTGAACATAGAGCGTGCGCTCGAGCAGGCCGCCGATGATGGCCGTCACCAGGAAAGCGATCGGCAGGCCGAGCGCGAACGGCACGCCGAGGCGGTTGACGACGATGACGGTGCAATAGCCGCCCGCCATGGCGAAGGCGCCATGGGCGAGATTGATGAAATTCATCAGGCCGAGCGTGACCGACAGGCCGCACGCCAGGACGAACAACAACATGCCGTAGGCAATTCCGTCGAACAGGATCGTCAGCATGTTGCCCCGAGCGCTGGCGCCGCCATTTCCCGGATTTTCTGAGTCCGAGCGCCGCCGCGCATCCCAACATTCCGCCCCGCCATTGTCCAGCGACCGAGCCCAGCGACCGGTCGCCTCACCTGTCGCGGTCGCCGCGCTGTGGTAGCATCGGCCGCAACGGGGCTCGGCTGATCCTCTCGGAGGTTATGATGGCCAAAATCGTTCTCGGCGCCGGAAGCTCGCACACGCCGATGCTGCTCGCCTCCGACGAGACGCTGCCGCGCTTTCAGGAGACCGACCAGAAGATCAAGCATCGCGACAAGGAGGGCCGGCCCACCACCTATGCGGAGCTTCTGGAAAAGGCCGATCCGAAGATGGCCGAGATGGTCGCGCCCGCCGAGCTCGTGGCGCGGCAGAACAAGGTGCGCGCCGCCATGGCGCGCTTGAGCAAGACGCTCAATACCACCGGGCTCGACGCGCTCATCGTCATGAGCGACGACCAGGACGAGGCCTATCTCGAAGACGCGCGGCCGACTTTCGCGATCTATTACGGCGACACCATCCTCAACAGCAACGAGCAGCACGAGCAGTACCACCAGCGCTTTCCGGAATGGTACGTGAAAAACCGGCAAGGCTTTTTCGAGGACAACAAGCCGCGCGCCTATCCGGTCGACGCCAAACTGGCGCTGCACATGATCGACTGGCTGATGGAGCACGGTTTCGATCCGGCGTCGTCGAAGCGCATGCGCGAGGGCGAAGGCGAAGGCCACGGCATGGCCTATGTGCACCGCCGGCTGCTGGACGAGCAAAAGCCGATCCCGATCGTGCCGGTGTTCCTCAATACCTATTTCCCGCCGAACCAGCCGCGGCCACGGCGCTGCTATGAGCTCGGCCAGGCCATCCGCAAAGCGGTCGAGACTTATCCGGGCGATGCCCGCATCGGCATCATCGCCTCGGGGGGTTTGAGCCATTTTCTGGTCGACGAGGATTTCGACCGCGCCATCCTCAAGGCCTGCGCCGACAAGGACGCCAAATTCCTGCAGAACCTGCCGCGCAACAAGCTGCATTCCGGCAGCTCGGAAATCCTCAACTGGGTCGGCGTCGCCGGCGCCGCCGAGCATCTCGATTTGAACTGGTTCGAATATGTTCCCGGCTATCGCACGCCGGCCGGCACCGGCACGGGATTGAGCTTCGCGACGTGGGCGTGACGCTCGGTGCTCCCTTCCCCCTGTGGGGAAGGGATGCGGATGCTTCGACTTTTCTCAGTTCTTATCCGCGTACTTCGCCCACCAGGTCAGCTCATTGTTGAACCCGGCTTGAGCGTCCTGAAAGAACATGACCTCAGGCTTGGCGCCGCGGACGCCGGACAACGCCATCAGCAGAACGAGGTCTTTATCGGCCCAGTAGACCTCGACCTTATCCTGGTGAAAGTGGTCCGCGAGATAGCCTTTGCCCTCCGGCAGGATGAAGATCTGATGGATCTCGTTGCCGCTTGCGGTGTCGAGCGCCGCATAGCCGCGCGCGGAAATCGTCTGGTCGTTTTTGGTCAAGCCCAAAATCTCGGTTATGACCGCGCTGACGGCGATATCCTTGCCCTGGTCGGCTATCCAGCCGTTGATCTTCTTGAGTTGGGCATCGGACAGCGGCCGTTCCGCCGCGACGGAAGCGGGTACCAGCGCACCCGGCGCCAGCGCGGCAGCGCTCAGGGCAAGGACGGCAATGGCGGCGATCCCGATCCGAGTCCAGGCCGTCATGGAAATGTCCTCCCGTAAGGCCGCCGCAACTATAGTGCGCCGGCGTTGCGCGACGAAGACCCGCACCGTCACAGCCGGACTTCGCTTGCGCCATTTCCGGCTTTCGCCCTACTATCGCGCATCGCACATCGCCCACTGAAATCGAACCGAAATTTCCGGAAATCTGGGAGGATTTTTGATGTCCAAACGAATGATCGCGGCTATGGCCGCAACTGCCGTCATGACCGTCTCCGCCGGCATGGCCATGACACAAGCGGCTTCGGCGCAGGAAGTCAAAGTCGGCGTCATCCTTCCCTATACCGGCGTCGGCGCCGAGCTGGCGCAGCAGATCGAACGCGGCGCGCAGCTTTATCTCAAGCTCAACCCCGATCAGGTGAAGCCCTACACGTTCACGATGATCAAGCGCGACTCCAAGGCGCCAAACGGCGCCGAGGCCAAAATCGCGGCCCAGGAATTGCTCACCCAGGACAAGGTCGACGTGCTGGCGGGCTGGGTCTATTCGCCCGACGCCATCGCTTCGGCGCCGGTGGTCAATGCCGGCAAGAAGCTCGGGGTGATCATGAACGCCGGCACCTCGTTCATCACCAACCTCTCGCCCTATTACGTGCGCACCTCGTTCACCCTGTGGCATTCGAGCTACGCCTTGGGCGAGGCGGCGGCCAAGACGCTGAAAGCCAAGACCGCGGTCGTCGCCTATACCGATTATCCTCCCGGCAAGGACAGCCTGGATGGCTTCAAGACCGCCTTCGAGGCCAATGGCGGCCACGTGATCGACGCCATCCCGGCCGGCGGCCCCGGCGCGGTGCCCGACTTCACGCCGTTCTTCCAGCGCGCCAAGGACGAGAAGCCGGACGTGCTGTTCGTATTCGTGCCGGCCGGCGATCACGCCACCGCGGTGGTCAAGACCTACGGCGCGCTCGGCATGCGCGCCGCCGGCATCAAGCTGATCGGACCCGGCGACATCGTCCAGGACATCAAGCTGCAAGGCATGGGCGACGCCGCGGTCGGCCTCATCACCATGCATCACTACAATGCCGATCTCGACAACCCGCAGAACAAGAAATTCGTCGCCGCCTGGAAGAAAGACTACGGCGCCGATTCGACGCCCGACTTCACCGCCGTCGGCGGCTACGACGGCATGGCGGCCATCGTCCATGCCGCGCAGGCCACCAAGGGCAAGATGGACGGCGATGCCGCGGTCAAATCGCTGCTCGGCTGGAAGTTCGACAGCCCGCAGGGCCCGATCATGATCGATCCGGAAACCCGCGACATCATCATGAACGAATATCTGTCCGAAGTGGTGAAGGGCGCGGACGGCAAGCTGCACGAGAAGCAGCTCGCCGTGGTCCACAACGTCAAGGACCAGTGCAAGGTGCTGGCGTTCGGCCCGTGCGCGCCGAAAGAAGTGATTTTAAGAGCGGCGAATGGCGAGTAGCGAATAGCGGATAGGGGAAGCAGCGAATAGAATGTTATTACTATTCGCCATTCGCGCAATCGCTATTCGCCCGTCTTCTGGATCACCCGTGGATTTTGTCGCTAACTTCGCCGGTATTTTGTTGGGCGGGCTGTCCGCCGGCACCGTGCTGTTCATCGTCTCGGTCGGACTGTCGGTCACCATGGGGCTGATGGGCTTCGTCAACCTCGCCCACGGCGCCTTCGCCATGTTCGGCGGCTATGTGATCGTCTTGTCGATGAACCGGGCGCATTTCGGCTTCGCCGCCGCCTGGCGCTCGGCTTTGTCGCTACCGCCGCCATCAGCGTGGTGCTGGAACGAACGCTCTACCGGCGCCTCTACCGCGCCAGCGAGCTCGACCAGGTTCTCTTCACCATCGGGCTGATTTTTATTTTCATCGCCGGCGCCATCATCGTGGTCGGCCCGGAAAGCCAGACCTTGCAGTTGCCGCCGGCCTTGCGCGGCCAGATCAATCTCGGCTTCCTGCAGTACCGCACCTACAGCATCTTCCTGATCGTGGTCGGATTTTTGATCGGGTTCGGCATTTCGCTCGCCTTCGAACGCACCCGCATCGGCGCCCAGATCCGCGCCACCGTCGATAACCGCCGCATGGCGGAATCGCTCGGCATCAATGTCGACCGGCTGTTCACCATCACCTTCGCTTTCGGCAGCGGCATGGCCGGAATCGGCGGCGGGCTCGGCGCCGAGTTCTTGGGCCTCGATCCGCAATATGCGCTCAAATATTTGGTGTATTTTTTGATCGCGGTGTCGGTCGGCGGCCTCGGCAGCGTGATGGGTGTCTATTACGCCTCGCTAATTCTGGGCGTGCTCGATTTCGTGTTGAAGCTCTACCTGCCCAAGGGCGGCACCATCTTCATCTATGCGCTCACCATCCTGCTGCTGTTGTGGCGGCCGCAGGGCCTCTTCGGCAGGAAAGAAACGTGAGCGCCGCCGCTTCGACCGCCACCGATCATCCGGGCGCCCGCAGCCTCATCACACGCCATCGCCTGCGCTGGTGGGAGACGCTGCCGTGGATCATCGCTCTCGGCTTTTATTTTGCGTTTCCCGATTACCTCGGCTTCGGCGCCGAGCTGTTGGCCATGATCCTGTTCGCGCTGTCGCTCGATCTGGCGCTCGGCTATGCCGGCATCATCACGCTCGGCCATGCGGCGTTCTTCGGCGCCGGCGCCTATACGGTCGGCATGCTGGCGTTCTACGAGATCTGGACCGAGCCGATCACGAGCTTGCTGCTCGCGGCGCTGGTGGCGGCCGTGATCGGCTTTTTGTCGGGCCTCGTGCTGTTGCGCACCCGCGGGCTGACGCTGCTCATGCTCACGCTCTGCACCATGGCGCTCCTGCAAGAGGCCGCCAACATGGCGCGCGCCTATACGGGCGGCTTCGACGGCCTGCCGGATCTCGCCATCGCGCCGGTATTCGGCGTGTTCGAGTTCAATCCGCTCTATGCCAATACCCAATATCTCTACAGCCTCGGCGTGCTGCTGGTCTGCTTCGTGTTCGTGCGCACGCTGATCTACTCGCCGTTCGGGCAAAGCCTGACCGGCATCCGCGAGAATCTCTTGCGCATGCATGCCATCGGTTCGCCGGTGCGGCTCCGGCTCGTCATCTGCTACACCATCTCGGCGGCGCTCGCCGGCATCGCCGGCGGCTTGTCGGCCCAGACCAATGCCTTTGTGAACCTGAGCGCGCTCGATCTCGACCGCGCCGCGACCGTGTTCATCGTCCTCATCCTCGGCGGCTATGGGCGGCTCTACGGCGCCTTCGTCGGCGCCGTGGTCTACCTCGCGCTCGAGCACTTCCTCGCCAAAATCTATCCGACCGCCTGGCAGCTCGGGCTGGGGCTTCTCCTGGTCATGATCGCGCTGTTCGCCCGCAACGGCATTTTGGGCATCGGCGAGGCGCTGTGGCAGCGCTATAGCGCGCGGCGCAAGGCGACATGAGCGAGCCTCGCCTCGAAACGCAAATGCTCAGCCGCAATTTCGGCGCGCTCAAAGCCGTGCAAAATATCGACTTCAAGCTCGAAGCCGGCGCGCGCCACGCGCTGATCGGCCCCAACGGCGCCGGCAAGACCACGTTCATCAATCTCCTCACCGGCGTGTTGTCGCCGACCGAAGGCCGCGTGCTGCTCGCCGGCCGCGACATCACCGGCAAGGGCCAGGCCGAGCGGGTCAAACTCGGCGTCGCGCGCACGTTCCAGATCAACCGGCTGTTCCGCGGCCTGTCGGTTCTGGAAAACGTCAGCATTGCGGTGGCCGAACGCAAAGGCGTGGCGTGGTCCATGCTCTATCCGGTCGGCCGGCGCGCCGACGTCATCGCCGAATCGATCGAGCTTCTGGAGACACTGAAACTCGCCGACATCGCCGGCCATCGCATCTCCGAATTGCCCTATGGCCGCCAGCGCCTGGTCGAGCTTGCGATCACGCTGGCGCTCAAGCCCGACGTGCTGCTGCTCGACGAGCCCGCCGCCGGGGTGCCGAGCGCGGAAAGCCACATCATCCTCGACGCCATCGAGGCACTGCCCAAGGATATCGCCGTGCTCATCATCGAGCATGACATGGACGTGGTGTTCCGCTTCGCCAAAGAGGTCACGGTGATGGTGAGCGGCGCGGTTTTCGCTTCGGGCACGCCGCGCGACATCGAGGCGAACCCGCAAGTGCGCGCGGTCTATCTCGGCCAAACCGGCAACAAAGAGTCCGGTCGTGGCTAGCGCGCTCGAATTGCGGCAGGTCTCGGCGGGCTACGGCGAGACCGTGGTGATCGAGGACATCGATCTCAAACTTGCGCCCGGCGAATGCATCAGCGTGATCGGCCGGAACGGCGTCGGCAAGACGACGCTGCTCTCGACCATCATGGGCCACACCACGCTGCATTCAGGCGAGGTCATGCTGGACGGGCAGAAACTCAACGGCATGCCGAGCTATCGCCGCGCGCTGGCCGGCCTCGGCTTCGTGCCGCAGGAGCGCGAGATTTTTCCCTCGCTGACGGTGCGCGAGAACCTCGACATCGGCGCCCGGCCGGGACATTGGACGCTGCCGCGGGTGTTCGAGCTGTTTCCAAGGCTTGCGGAACGGCTTGGCAATATGGGCAATCAGCTCTCCGGCGGCGAGCAGCAGATGCTGTCGATCGCGCGCGCGCTTCTGACCAATCCCAAAATCCTCTTGATGGACGAGCCGACCGAAGGCCTGGCGCCGGTCCTGGTCGACACGCTGATCGACGTGCTGGCAAAACTGCGCGCCGAAAGCGCGCTGTCGATCATCCTGGTCGAACAGAACAGCCGCGTCGCCTTTGCCTTCTCGCCGCGCACCGTGATTCTCGACAAGGGCCGCATCGTCTACGACGGCTATTCCGAGCCGCTGCGCGCCGATGCGGAGCGCCTGGCGAAGCTGATCGGGATCGTGGAGTGAGTCTTCACTGCTCCCTTCCCGCTAGTGGGGAGAGGGATGGGGATGGGGGTCGGCGAGGCTGATCGCCGAAGGCAATCAACGTTGGCGATATCGCCTTAGGCCTCGTCGACGCCCCTCCACCACCCTGCTGCGCAGGGTGGCCCCTCCCCACAAGCGGGGCAGGAGGAATTCACGCGTGCGCCTTGCGTTGCGGGTCGATGATTTTCTCCAGCTTGCCGAGCACGTGCATGCACGGCAGCACCTGGGCGAGGCTGGCGTTCGGTTCGCGCTTTTCCTTGATCGCGGCGATGAATTCGCGGTCTTCGAGCTCGATGCCGTCCATCGACACGTCGACCTTCGACACGTCGATCTTGTTGTCCTTGCCGTCGCTCAGATCGTCGTAGAATGCCTTGTAGGTGCCGTTGTCGCAAATGTAGCGGAAGAACGAGCCGAGCGGCCCGTCGTTGTTGAACGACAGCGACAGCGTCAGCACTGCGCCGGACGGCGTCCGCGCCACGATGCCCATGTCCATGGCGATGTTGAGCTGCGGATGGATCGGCCCCTGCACGGCGTAACAGTCGGAAATGTTCTCGCCGGCCTGGTACTGGAACAGGTCGACGGTGTGGGCGGCGTGATGCCACAACAGATGATCGGTCCAGCTGCGCGCATTGCCGGCGGCGTTGATGTTCTTCCTGCGGAAGAAATAGGTCTGCACGTCCATCTGCTGGATTTTCAGCTCGCCCGCGACGATCTTCTTGTGGACGTATTGGTGGCTCGGGATTGAAGCGCCGCACATGGCCGCCCATGGCGGTGACACCGGTCTCCTTGGCGATCTTCACCAGCGCCTCGGCATCTTCCACGCTGTCGGTGACCGGGATTTCCACCAGCACATGCTTGCCGGCGCGCATCACCTGCTCGCCCTGGCGGAAGTGCATCTTGGTCGGCGTGGTGAGGATCACCGCGTCGGCGCGCTTGATGCCTTCGGACAGTTCGCCGGTGTAGTGCGGGATGCCGTATTTCTTCGCCACCTGGGCGGTGGAATCCTGATTGCCGCCGACCAGTGAGGTGATTTCGACATCGGGGATGCGCTTGAGCGCGTCGAGATGTTTTTGTCCGAACGCGCCCTGCCCCGCTACGCAAATCTTCATCGGTTTCCTCTTCTCTTAGTCGTCATGCCCGGCCTTGTGCCGGGCATCCACGTCTTAGCGACCGAGAGGCAAAAGACGTGGATGGCCGGGTCAAGCCCGGCCATGACGTTGATGGACTAACTGCGAACCCGCTGAACCTTCGCACGCGCGGCGGCGCGCTTCATCTTGCCGGCGGGCTTCTTGGATTTGCCGGCGGCCTTCTTCGCGCCACGGCGATGCGGCTCCAGAATGATATGACCGACCGCGGTGTTCGAGGCCGGCACGGTGTAGAAGCGATAGACCTCGTCAACATTGTCCGCGAGCGCGCCGCGCATCACCAGCCACATCACCATCTCGATGCCTTCGGCGCCGGCTTCGCGCATATATTCGAGATGCGGAATGCGCGTGAGCTTCTTCGGGTCCTTGGTGAGGTTGTCCAGGAACGCCTTGTCGAACTTGCTGTTGATCAGGCCGGCGCGCGGCCCGGAAATCTGGTGCGACATGCCGCCGGTGCCGAACACCACGACGCGCAAATCCTCCGGATAGGATTCCACCGCCTTGCGGATGGCGCGGCCGAGCATGAAGCAGCGATGGCCGGTCGGCGGCGGATAGAGCACCACATTGACCGCGAGCGGGATCACCGGGCACGGCCATTCCTTGGGCGAGCCGAACAAAAGATTCATCGGCACGGTGAGGCCGTGATCGACCTCCATCTTGTTGACCACGGTGATGTCGAACTCGTCGAGGATGACCGATTGCGCGATGTGGGCGGCCAATTGCGGATGGCCCTTCACCACCGGCACCGGACGCGGGCCCCAGCCCTCGTCGGCCGGCGGAAATTCCGCGGCGCAGCCGAGCGCAAAGGTCGGCACCATCTCGACCGAGAACGCCGAGGCGTGATCGTTGTAGATGAGGATGACGACGTCGGGCTTGGCCTGCGCCATCCACTCCTTGGATTTCTCGAAGCCGGAGAACACCCGCTTCCAGTACGGCTCCTCGGTCTGCTTGTTGTCGATCGCCGCGCCGATCGCCGGCACATGCGATGATGAAACGCCTGCGATGATCCTAGCCACGTTTTGACCTCGACTTGCTGCGCGCTTTTGCTTTCGGCTTTGCCGGCTTCTTGGCCGGTTTCTTGGCCGACTTTTTCGCCGCTTTGGCCGGCTTTGCCACCTTGCCCGACCTGCTGCGATTGCCTTCGACCGAGCGGCCGCCGGCCAGCATCATGTTGGCGTAGTCGTCCTGGCTCGATCCGGTCATCACCGCGGCGAGATGGCGGAACGAATGGCCGTCGGTGGCGCCGAGTTTTGCGGTGAAATAGATATTGCCGCCGAGCTCCAGCATGCGGTTGTAATCGCGCTTGAGGACGGCGTCGGTCTGCTCCGGCGTCAGGTTGAACTTCTTGAGGTATTCCGCCTCGTTCGCCTTGAAGGCCTTGCGGTTCTCATCCTTCATCAGCGACATGCAGAACATGTTGATGCCAAATCCCTGGCGCGAGCGGTCCTGGTCGAAGACGAAGGTGCCGGGGATGTCGTCGTAATCGTGCTGTTCGCGGGCCATCGGCGTATCTCCCTATGGCATCACATATATAGCGAAGCAAAGCTTGGCAACGTAAGCGGTCCCTTTGTTTCCCGTCACCCTGAGGTGCGAGCGAAGCGAGCCTCGAAGGGCGACGGCCCGGGCCGTGCATCCTTCGAGGCCCGCGCTACGCGCGGGCACCTCAGGATGACGGAACGGCGCACATTGTTTTTGTTCTAACTCCAATACAGCCGCATCGGGTTATCGACCAGGAGCGCCTGCTGCCGCCGCCGCCGTGGGCGCGACCTTGGGGATGTAGTCGACCAGCACGCCGTCGTCGGGCGCTACCTTCTTCATGTTGGGATGTGGCCAATCGGTGCCCCAGATGACGCGGTCGGGGAAGCGCTCGACCAGCGCCCGGCCGAACGGCACCACGTCGTCATAGGGCGGGCCGGCAAGGCTCATGCGCTCCGGGCAGGTCACCTTCACCCAAAAGTTCTTGTGCTTGTCCATCAGCGCGTGGAAGCGCTGGTTCTCCGGATGGTCGACGCCCTTTTTCACATCGGGCGTGCCCATGTGATCCACCACCACGGTGGTGGGCAGCGCGGTGAAGAATTCTTCGAGCTCCGGCAGGTCCGGCATCTCGAAATACACCACGATATGCCAGCCGAGCTTGTGCACTCGCCCCGCAATGCGCTGCAGCACGTCGCGCGGGGTGAAATCGACCAGCCGCTTGATGAAATTAAAGCGCACGCCGCGCACGCCGGCTTTGTCCATCCATTTGAGCTCGTCGTCGGTTATTTCCTCGCCGACGAAGGCGACACCCTTGGCCCTGCCGTGCGACGCATCGAGCGCATCGACCATGGCGCGGTTGTCCTTGGAATGACACGACGCCTGGACGATGACGTTTTTGTCGAACCCGAGGAAATCCCGCAGCGCAAACAGCTTTTCCTTCGGCGCATCGCAGGGCGTGTATTTGCGTTCCGCCGCGTAGGGAAATGCGTGCTCCGGCCCGAACACATGGCAATGCGCATCGACAGCACCGGCCGGCGGCTTGTATTTCGGTTTTGACGGATTGGGATGGAACGGGATGTAACCCGGTGACATCGGCACGCGCTATTTCTCCTTACGCTACCTGCAACAATCAAATGCGTTCCAGCGCCAGCGACACGCCCTGGCCGACGCCGACGCACATGGTGGCCAGCGCGCGCTTGCCGCCGCGCTTTTCCAGGCCGTGCACCGCGGTCAAGGTCAGCCGCGCGCCCGACATGCCGAGCGGATGGCCGAGCGCGATGGCGCCGCCGTGCGGATTGACGTGCTCGGCATCTTCGGCGACGCCGAGCTGGCGCAACACGGCGATGCCTTGCGACGCGAACGCCTCGTTCAGCTCGATGAGATCGAAATCGGAAATCTTCAAGCCGAGCCGCTCCATCAGCTTGCGCGTCGACGGCACCGGGCCGATGCCCATGATGCGCGGCGGCACCGCGGCCGAGGCCATGCCGAGCACGCGCGCGCGCGCTTTCAGGCCATGCGCCTTCACTGCCTCTTCGCTGGCGAGGATGATGGCGGCGGCGCCGTCGTTGATGCCCGACGCATTGCCGGCGGTGATGGTGCCGGGATTGCGCACGATGGGTTTGAGCTTTTGCAGGTTTTCCAGCGTCGTGTCGGGGCGCGGATGCTCGTCCTCGTTGACCATGATCGGGCCCGCCTTGCCGCCCGGCGCGGCGACCGGGACGATCTCCTTGGCGAAATAGCCGGTGGCGATGGCATTGCGCGGCGCGCTGCTGCGAGCGCAGCGCAAACGCATCCTGATCCTTGCGCGAGACCTGGAATTCCTCGGCGACGTTCTCGCCGGTCTCGGCCATGGCGTCGACGCCGTATTGCGCCTTCATCAGCGGATTGATGAAACGCCAGCCGAGCGTCGTGTCGTAGACATCGGCCGAGCGCGAAAACGCCTCGCCGGCCTTGCCCATGACGAACGGCGCCCGCGTCATCGATTCGACGCCGCCCGCGATGGCGAACTCCATCTCGCCGGAGCGGATCGCGCGCGCCGCATCGCCCACGGCGTTGAGGCCGGACGCGCACAGCCGGTTGATGGTGACGCCGGGAACGCTGTCCGGCAGGCCGGCCAACAGCAGCGCCATGCGGGCGACGTTGCGATTGTCCTCGCCGGACTGGTTGGCGCAGCCGAAGAACACTTCGTCGAGCCGCGACCAGTCGACCTTGTCGTTGCGGGCGACCAGCGCCTTGATCGGCACCGCGGCCAGATCGTCGGTGCGCACCTTGGCGAGCGCGCCGCCGTAGCGGCCGATCGCGGTGCGCGCGGCATCGCAGATAAAGACCTCTCGCATCGGACGCTCCCCAAAACCGTTTAGTTCAGGCTATTTACGGGGCGCGGCGGACAGGGTCAAATGGCCCCGCGACCACTGGAATACCTATGGACAAGCCCGCGTCAGCCGCCGAATTCGCCCACCTGCCGCCGACGCTGCGCGCCGAGCGGCAAGGCGCAGTCGCAGTCCTCAAGCTGGCGCGTCCGGAAAAGCGCAATGCGCTCGACGATGCAACCGTGCTCGGCATCGAAGCGTTCTTCTCGTCGATCCCGGACGGCATCGGCGCCGTGGTGCTGGCCGGCGAAGGCGACAATTTCAGCGCCGGGCTCGATCTTGCCGAATTGACCGAGCGCGACGTGACAGCCGGCATCGAGCACTCCCGCTTCTGGCATCGCGTCTTCGAAAAAATCGAGTTCGGCAAGGTGCCGGTGGTCGCCGTGCTGCATGGCGCGGTGGTCGGCGGCGGCCTGGAAATCGCGGCGGCGTGCCACGTGCGCGTGGCCGAGCGCTCGGCGTTCTACGCGCTGCCGGAAACCAGCCGCGGCATTTTCGTCGGCGGCGGCGGTTCGGTGCGCCTGCCGCCGCTGATCGGCACCGCGCGCATGATGGAGATGATGCTCACCGGCCGCGCGCTCTCCGCCGAGGAAGGCCAGGCGATCGGGCTTACCCATTATCTGGTCGACAACGGCAAAGGTTTTGCCAAGGGTCTTGAACTGGCAACCAAGATCGCCGGCAATGCGCCGTTCACCAATTACGCCGTGATGCATATCCTGCCGCGCATCGCCCGCAGCGATCCGGCCACCGGTTTCGCCACCGAGGCGCTCACCGCGGCGATCGCGCAAGGCGACGACGAGGCCAAGGCGCGGATGAAGGCGTTTCTGGAAAAACGCGGTCCCAAAGTCGCGCGCAGCTAGACCCAATGACGCTCACGGCCACAAAAACGCAGGAGACATCGGCGAAGCCGCCGCTGCGGCCGGTCTTGCTCGGTCCTCCGGACGTCGTGGTCGAGCGCCGCAGCGACGGCGCCATCGTGCTGCGCTCGCCGCATCCGCTGCCGGCATTCCCGCAAAAACTCACCGAGCGCCTCGTGCACTGGGCGAACGCCGCGCCCGAGCGCGTGTTTTTGGCGCAGCGTGACGCATCGGGCGCCTGGCGCACGCTGAGTTATGCCGACGCATTGACGAAAGTGCGCGCCATCGCCGCGGCGCTGCTGGCGCGCGGCCTGTCGCCGGAGCGCCCGATCGCGATTCTTTCCGGCAACGATATCGAGCACGCACTCCTCGGCCTTGCCGCCATGCATGTCGGCATTCCCTATGCGCCGATCTCGGTGCCTTACTCGCTGCTGTCGAAGGATTTCGGCAAGCTCAAAACCATCATCGAGGTTCTTCAGCCCGGCCTCGTCTTTGCCGCCAACGGTACCGCCTTCGCGCGCGCCATTGCCGCTGCGGTGCCGCCCGGCGTCGAAATCGCGGTCACCGCAAATCCGCCGGACGATCGGCCGGCGACGCTGTTCGCGGACCTGGCGAACGCGCAGCCGACGCCGGCGGTCGAAATCGCGCATGCCGAAATCGCTCCCGACACCATCGCCAAAATCCTGTTCACCTCCGGCTCGACCGGCCAGCCCAAAGGCGTGATCAACACCCAGCTGATGCTCTGCGCCAACCAGGCGATGATCGGCTGCGGCCTCGCCTTCGTCGCCGACGAGCCGCCGGTCATCGTCGACTGGCTGCCGTGGAACCACACCTTCGGCAGCAATCACAATTTCAACCTCGTGCTGCACAACGGTGGCTCGCTTTATATCGACGAAGGCAAGCCCCTGCCCGGCGCCGTCGACGCCACCATACGCAATCTGCGCGACATCGCGCCGACGATCTATTTCAACGTGCCGAAAGGTTTCGAGATGCTGCTGCCGCATCTCGCGGCCGACCGGGCATTGCGCGAGAAATTCTTCAGCCGGCTGAAAGTCATGTTTTACGCCGGCGCCAGCCTGTCGCAGCATGTCGCCGACGCCATCCAAAAGCTCGCGGTCGAGACCACCGGCGAGCGCGTCATGTTCCTGGCAAGCCTCGGCTCGACGGAGACGGCGCCGGCGGCCGTCGCCTGCTGTTGGGAATCGGAACGCACCGGCAATATCGGCCTGCCGCTGCCCGGCGTGGAGCTCAAGCTCGTACCACGCGACGGCAAGCTCGAAGCGCGGCTCAGAGGCGTCAACATCACGCCCGGCTATTACAAGGCGCCGCAGCTCACGGCCGACGCGTTCGACGACGAGGGCTTTTACAAGATCGGCGACGCGGTCAAGTTCGCCGACCCGGCCGATCCGTCAAAGGGCCTGCTGTTCGACGGGCGCCTAGCCGAAGACTTCAAGCTCGCGACCGGTACCTGGGTCAGCGTCGGGCCGCTGCGCGCCGCGTTCATCGCGCATTTCGCGCCCCTGGTGCGCGACGTGGTGCTGGCCGGCGCCGACCGCGACGACATCACCGCGCTGGTGTTTCCCGATGCCGACGCCTGCCGCAAGCTGGCGCCCGATCTCGCGGTCGATTCCACCGTCGCCGCTTTGCTCGGCGACCAGCGCGTGCGCGCCGAATTCGCGCGTCTCCTCGATTCCTTGCTGCAATCGAGCAGCGGCACGTCGAGCCGCATCTGCCGCGCCATCCTGCTCGCCGAATTGCCGTCGCTCGACATCGGCGAGATGACCGACAAGGGTTCCATCAACCAGCGCGCGGTGCTTGCAAATCGCGCCGCGCTGGTCGAAGACCTCTACGCTGACCCGCCGCCGCCCCACGTCATCATCACCGACCGCTAGCCAAAAAAACGAACGAGCCGACCATGGACATTCGAGGACACGCCGCAATCGTGACCGGAGGGGCCTCCGGGCTCGGCGCCGCGACCGCGCGCATGCTGGCCGAAGCCGGCGCCAAGGTGGCGATTTTCGACGTCAACCAGAAAGCCGCCGCCGAAGTGGCGATCGACATCAACGGCATCGCGATCACCTGCGATGTCACCAGCGCCGCCGCAACGGAAGCCGCGTTCGCCAAGGCCGCCGCCGATCACGGCACACCGCGCATCCTGATCAACTGCGCCGGCATCGGCCCGGCGAAACGCATCGTCGGCCGCGACGGACCGATGCCGCTTGCCGATTTCGAGCGCGTCATCGCCATCAATCTGATCGGCACGTTCAATGCGCTCCGCCTCGCCGGCGCCGCGATGCAAAATCTGGAGCCGCTGCAGGACGGCGAGCGCGGCATCATCGTTTGCACCGCTTCGGTCGCGGCTTACGAGGGCCAGATCGGCCAGGCCGCGTACGCGGCATCGAAAGGCGGTGTCGTGGCGCTTGTCATGCCGGCGGCGCGCGAATTCGCCCAGTTCGGCATCCGCGTCAACGCCATCGCGCCGGGGATTTTCGCAACGCCGATGCTGCATGCGCTGCCGGAAGCCGCACAGCAGAGCCTCGCCGCTTCGGTGCCGTTCCCAAAACTGCTCGGCCAGCCGCCGCAATACGCCGCCCTGGTGCGCCACATGATCGAGAACCGCTACCTCAACGGCGAAGTCGTCCGCCTCGACGGCGCGCTGCGCATGGCGCCGCGCTGAACGAAGCGATGTTCAGCAACACCCGCACCACCCGCGTCGAATGGGGCGACTGCGACCCGGCCGGCATTATTTTCTACGTGCGCTATTTCGACTTTTTCGACGTCTCGACCACCATGCTGCTCGAACGCGCGCTCGGCATGAAGAAGATCGAGTATCTCAAGGCCTACGACTTTTTCGGCCATCCGCTGGCGGAGACGCGGGCAAAATTCCGGCTGCCGACGCGGTTCGGCGACGAGGTTTCGATCGAAACCAAGCTCGTCGCCATCGGCCGGTCGAGCTTCAAGCTGGAGCATCGGCTGATCCTTGCGGGGGCGCTGGCGGTCGAGGGCACCGAGACGCGGGTCTGGGTGGTCCGCGATCCCGCCGATCCGAAGCGCATAAAATCGCATCCGATCCCCGCCGAGGTCATTGCGAAGCTCACGGAAGCACCGGTTCCGTCATCCTGAGGTGCGAGCGAAGCGAGCCTCGAAGGATGCACGGCCCGGGCCGTCGCCCTTCGAGGGCTGCTTCGCGGCCACCTCAGGGTGACGGATTACAAACGCGGTGCTAGAAGCCATCCGGCCAATAGGGAGAAACGACCCATGCGCGTCGACGCGTACACGCACTTTTTTCCGAAGAAATTCTTCGACAAGCTCAACGAAGTCGCCGGCGACTACAAGGACATGGGCAAGCGCATCCGCTCGCTGCCGGCTTTGTTCGATATCGACGTGCGCAAGAAGATCGTCGACGGCCACAAGGACTATCAGCAGATCCTGTCCTATCCGCAGCCGCCGATCGAGCGCTTCGCCAAGACGCCGAAGGACATCGACGAGTTCTGCAAGATCATCAACGACGGCTTCGTCGAATTGTGCGCCAAGGAGAAGGATCACTTCCCGGGCTGGGTGGCGCAGGTCTCGCTGGCGGCGCCCGATGCCGGCGCCGCCGAGGCGGAGCGTGCGCTCAAGAACGGCGCGCTCGGCGTGCAGATCTACACCAACGTCGCCGGCAAGCCGCTCGACCGGCCGGAATATGCGCCGTTCTGGAAGAAGATGAACGAGCTCGGCGCGCCGATCTGGCTGCATCCGGCGCGCGGCGCCGAGACGCCGGACTACCCTTCGGTCGAGGACAAGTCGCTGTACGAGATCTGGTGGACCATCGGCTGGTCCTACGAGACCGCCTGCGCCATGCTGCGGCTGGTTTATTCCAAGATCATGGATACCCATCCGAATCTGAAAATCATCACCCACCATTTCGCCGGCATCGTGCCGATGCTGGAAGGCCGGCTCGGCCCGGGCAACGACGTGATGGGCAACCGCACCTCCGATCATGATTACGTCGGCTTGCGCAAAAGCCTGAAGAAGCGGCCGCTCGATTATTTCAAGAACGACTTTTGGGCCGACACCGCCGCGTTCACCGCCGAGCCGGCGACCAAATGCGGCATGGAGTTCTTCCCCATCGACAAGATCGTGTTCGCCTCCGACTGCCCGTTCGATCCGGAAGGCGGCACCATGTATGTGCGCGAGACGCTGCGCATTCTCGACAAGCTCGGAATGGACAAGGCGACCCACGACAAGGTTTTTTACAAGAACCTCGAGGCGGTCACCGGCAAGAAACTGGTGAAGTGATCTTGCTTATCCTCCCCCGCTTGCGGGGGAGGAGCGAGCGAAGCGATGGCAGAGGGGGTAAGTCTCGCCGCTTGCGCAAGCGTTGCGGCCGCGGACCCCCTCCCTACCCTCCCCCGCAAGCGGGGGAGGGGTAATGTGTCACGCGTCGTACTCAGCCGACACGTCCTTGCCGGTGTAGTCCTTCAGGAACATCGTCGCGATGATCGAGATGATCGCGGTGATGAGGATGTAGATCGCGATCGGCGTGCCTGATTTATACGTGGCGAACAGCGCGGTCGCGATCAACGGTGCCGGACCGCCGGCGGTGATCGAGGCGAGCTGATAGGAGATCGAGGCGCCGCTGTAGCGCAGCCGCGGCGTGAAACTCTCCGCGATCAGCGCCGCCTGCGGGCCGTACTGCATGTCGTGCGGAATCAGCGACAGCACCATGGCGGCGAAGATCAGCGCCGACGAGCCGGTGTCGATCATGCCGAAATAGATGAAGCCGAACACGCCCATCGTTGCGGCACCGATGATGTACATCTTCTTCCGCCCGATCACGTCCGACAGCCAGCCGCAGAACGGGATGGTGAACGCCGACACGCACACCGCGCAGATCAGGCCCATCAGCAACAGATCACGCGACGCATGCAGCACCGTAGTGCCGTAAGCGAAGATGAAGGCGGTAAAGATGTAGAACGGGCCCTGCTCCGAAGTGCGCGCCAGCGCGCCCAGAATGATGGTGCCCCACTGCTTGCGGCACACTTCGACGATCGGCGCCCGCTCGATCTTGCGCTCGTTGACGAGATTGCGGAACACCGGCGTTTCCAGGATGCGCAGCCGGATCCACAGGCCGATGCCGACCAGCACGATCGAGAACGCGAACGGGATGCGCCAGCCCCAGACCAGGAATTGATCGCCCGACCAGTAGCTGAAGATCAGCACCGCGAGATTGGCGAGGCCCAGACCGGCCGGTCCGCCGAACTGCGGCCAGGAGGCGAGGAAGCCGCGCTCCTTATTATGGCGCGCCCATTCCATCGACAGCAGCACCGAGCCGCCCCACTCACCGCCGACGCCGATGCCCTGGATCAGGCGGAGGACGGTCAGCAGCACTGCGCCCCAGATGCCGATCACTGAATATCCCGGCAGGAACGCCACCAGGAAGGTCGAGACGCCCATCAGCACCAAGGTGACGATCAGCGTCGACTTGCGGCCGATGCGGTCGCCGTAGTGACCAAAAATAAACGCGCCGATCGGGCGCGCGACAAAGCCGATGAAATAGATGCCGAAGGAGCTGAGCGTCGCCGTGAGCGGGTCCTCGTTCGGGAAGAACAGCTTGCCGAAGACGAGGCCGGCCATGGTGCTGTAGAGGAGAAAATCGTACCACTCGATGGTGGTGCCTACCGTCGCCGCGACGACGGCGCGACGGAGCTCGCGAGTATGCTGGTCTGGTGTGAGCGCATAGTTGACGTCAGTCACCGCTGCCATTGTCGTTCCCTCCCTGGATGTTACTGATTGCTAGATTGGCATTCCCCTTTTCAATTCGCCGCGACATGCGCGCGGCTTGCTTACGGACGCGATCATTCCACTATCGGTTGCTGTTGCCAAGCTCGGCGTGGGTCAGGCGTTTTAAGACTTAAGTCTGATCGGGTGGGCGGCCTTGATTTGTCATGCTCCGCGAATGCGGAGCATCCAGTAAACGCCGTCGGTGCGGCGATTACTGGATCGCCATCACGCAGACCGTCCGGATGATGACAGGTCAGTCTTTCACCCCCGCCGCTTCACCCGTCGCGCCAGATAATCGAAATTGATCTTGAACTGCTCGGGCTGGCCGATTTCGTTCTTGAACTTGGCGATATCGTCGGGCGGGAACTCCGGCGCCGGCGTGCCGGCGGCTTCGACCAAGAGCTGAATCTGCGCGGCGTTTTCCAGCATGATCGATGACACCACGGCCTCCTCGATGGTTTTCCCGGTCACCACCGGCCCGTGATTTTTGAGGAGAACCGCGCGGCCATTGCCGAGCGCCTTGGCGACGCCGGCACCCAAGGCGTGACTGCGGATCAGTGTGATGGTTTCGGTAAAGACGCCGAGTTCACCCGAGAACATGGCGCCGGGCTGGCTATAGGCCTTCATTGCATGGCCGGTTGAGGAAAACGCCACCGAATACGTGGGATGGGTGTGGATAACGCAGTTGACGTCCGGGCGCGCCTTGAAGATTTCGGAATGAATGTAGACCTCGCTGTGGCGGCGCGCCGAGCCTGAGACGACATTGCCTTCGAGATCGATGGTGAGGATGTTCTTCATGGTGATCTCGTCGAGACCCAGGCTATGCGCCTTCATGAAGAACAGTTTTGGATTTCCCGGCACGCGCACCGAAATGTGGCCGCGGGTGAAATCGTCCTGACCCTCGGCGACCAGCACTTTGCCGGCTATGATGAGTTGCTGCTTGATGGCTGTATGGGTTTCTTTCTTCATCGACCTGCCCTGCTGTTTCGCGATAAATGATCGGCGCAATACTTAGGCTAAACGAGTACGGAATGGCCATAGCCGAAACTCATCAAGCGGAAGGGGATGTGCCCGAAGCGGCGGCGCGGCCCATCACGCCCAAGCGACCGACGAAGTCGGTCGCGTAACCCCATGATGGAGCAGTATATCGAGATCAAGACGGCCAATCCGGATTGCCTGTTGTTCTACCGGATGGGCGATTTCTACGAACTGTTCTTCGACGATGCCGAAATAGCGTCCCGCGACCTCGGCATCGTCTTGACCAAGCGCGGCAAGCATCTCGGCCGCGACATTCCGATGTGCGGCGTGCCGATCGAGCGCGTCCGACGAATATCTGCACCGCCTGATCGCGCAGGGCCACCGGGTCGCGGTCTGCGAGCAGCTCGAAGATCCGGCGGAGGCGAGAAAGCGCGGCGCCAAAAGCGTGGTGCGGCGCGACGTGGTGCGGCTGGTCACCTCCGGCACGCTGACCGAGGATTCGCTGCTCGACGCCAAGCGCAACAATTTCTTGCTGGCGATCGCGCGCTCCCGCACCTCCGCCACCGAAGACCGTTTCGCGCTGGCCTGGATCGATATTTCGACCAGCGAGTTCAATGTCGCCGAATGCGAGCGCACCGCACTTGCCGCCGCGATCGCGCGCATCGAGCCGGGCGAGATCATCGTTGCCGACGCGGTTTTTTCCGACACCGAGCTTGGCGCCCTATCTGCGCTCGCTGCCGGCGGTGACGCCGCTCACCCGCGACGTGTTCGACGGCGCCACGGCGGAGCGGCGGCTCGCCGCGTTCTTCGGCGTGGCGACGACGGCGTCGTTCGGCGCGTTCTCGCGCATCGAGCTGACCGCCGCGGCCGCCGCGGTGACCTATGTCGAGCGCACCCAGATCGGCAAGCGGCCGCCGCTGTCGCCGCCGGTGCGCGAGGCCGCCGGCGCGACGCTCGCGATCGACCAGGCGACGCGCGCCAATCTCGAGCTCATTCGCACGCTGAGCGGCGAGCGGCGCGGCTCGCTGTTGGCGGCCATCGACCGCACGGTGACCGCGGCCGGCTCGCGCCTGCTGGCGCAACGGCTGGCCGCGCCGCTCACCGATCCGAATGAAATCGCGCACCGGCTCGATGCGGTCGCGGCTTTCGTCAATGACAGCTGCCATGCGCGGCGATTTACGCGGCACGCTCAAGACCGTGCCCGATCTGGCTCGCGCCTTGGCGCGCATCGTCATCGGCCGTGGCGGGCCGCGCGATCTTGCCGCGATCCGTGACGGGATTTGCGCCGCGGTGGAATTCTCCACGCGGCTTTCAGCCTCGGCCGAAGTGCCGCGCGATATCGCCGATGCCATCGCGGCGCTGCTCCGCCCCGATGCCGCCATCGCCACCGAACTGGCGCGAGCGCTGGCCGACGAGTTGCCGGCGTTCCGCCGCGACGGCGGTTTCGTCCGCGGCGGCTACCAGGCGGCGCTCGACGAGGCGCGGGCGTTGCGCGACGAATCGCGCCGCGTCATCGCCGCGCTGCAGGTGCGCTACGCCGAGACCACCGGCGTGAAAACGCTAAAGATCCGGCACAACAATGTGCTCGGCTATTTCGTCGACGTCACCGCGCAGCACGGCGAGAAACTTCTCACCGCACCGCTGAACGGAACCTTCATCCATCGCCAGACGCTCGCCGGACAGGTGCGCTTCACCACCACGGAACTCGGCGAGCTCGAAGCAAAAATCGCCAATGCGGCCGATCGCGCGCTGGCGCTGGAGCTCGAGATTTTCGATGCGCTGGCGGCGCGCGTCACCGCGGCCAGCGCGGCGATCAAGCAGGCGGCGGAGGCGCTGGCCGCCGTCGATGCCATGACCGCGCTGGCGGCGCTCGCGGTCGAGCGCAACTATGTGCGTCCCGTTGTCGACGGCAGTCTTACGTTCTTGATCGAGGGTGGCCGTCACCCTGTTGTCGAGCAGGCGCTCGGCACCGACGGCGGGCCGTTCGTCGCCAACGATTGCGATCTATCGCCGCCGACGGACGCCGAATGCCGGGCGCATCTGGCTGGTTACCGGCCCGAACATGGCGGGCAAATCGACGTTTCTGCGCCAGAACGCGCTGATCGCCGTGCTCGCCCAGATGGGCAGCTTCGTGCCGGCGCGCGCCGCCCATATCGGCGTCGTCGACCGGCTGTTCTCGCGCGTCGGCGCCGCCGACGATCTGGCGCGCGGCCATTCGACCTTCATGGTCGAGATGGTCGAGACCGCGGCGATCCTCAATCAGGCCGGCGAACGCGCGCTGGTGATCCTCGACGAAATCGGCCGCGGCACCGCGACGTTCGACGGCCTCTCCATCGCCTGGGCGACCATCGAGCACCTGCACGAAAGCAATCGCTGCCGCACGCTGTTCGCCACGCATTTCCACGAGATGACCGCGCTGGCCGCCAAGCTCAAGCGAATCCACAATGCGACCATGCGGGTGAAGGAATGGCACGGCGACGTGGTGTTCCTGCACGAAGTCGTGCCCGGCGCCGCCGACCGCTCCTACGGCATCCAGGTGGCGAAGCTTGCCGGGCTTCCCGCGAGCGTCATCGAACGCGCCAAGCTGGTGCTGGCCCAGATCGAAGCCGAGGATCGCACGTCTCCGGCGCGCAAATTGATCGACGATCTGCCGCTGTTCGCCGCGGCGCGGCCGGCACCTACGGCATCGCACCGCGACGAGGCGCTCACCGCCTTGGTCGAAGCGCTCGCCGCGCTGCATCCCGACGAAATGTCGCCGCGCGACGCGCTGGAAGCGCTTTACGCGCTCAAGGCGCAGCTGCCGAAGGCGAAAAAGGATTGAGCTTCAGGCTGGGCGTTTGCGCGCGCGAACAAGCCACAGCATGACGCTCCAGCCGATGCAGACGGCAAGCCCGAGCCCATAAGCCGCCCACACGCCGACCGGCGCGCACCAGATAGTGCATGGCGAGAAAGCCGAGCCAGAGCCCGTTCAGCGCGATCTGCGCATGCGCCATCATGCTCGCCGAGGCGACGCCGCCGACGCGCGGATGCAGGATGACAATGGAGCAGCCCATCACGATCGGGAACACCGCAAACACGCCGGAGGCGAACGAGCCGATGCTGTAGCTCGCCGTGGTCACGACGGCGACCACGATGGCGGACGTGATCGCGCGCAGCGGAATGTCGAAGGCCGTACGCAAGAATTTCTTCGGCAGACCCGAGGTGCGGTAACGCCAACTCAGCGGCACGGTGACGCCAAACACGGCGACGTTGAGGATGGCCGCGGTGAGCGGCGTCCAATTGTTCAGGCGCAAGCCGGCCGCGGCAACGAACCAGATCGCAACCGCAATGCCGAGGCTGAGCACCACGCCGTGACGCTGCGCCAGCACGGCATAGACGAGACAGAAGATCGACACCGAGGCGACCGCCGCGGCGCTGCCGACCGCGCTCGCCGCGATGAAATCCGGCGGGTGCTCGAAGGCGAGGATGATATAGGCGGCGCCGGCGGCGGTCGGCAGCGCCGCGATCAGCGCGCCGATGAACGGGCCGGAGCGCTCGACCGTGACCGAGACGATGACGACGATGAACGCCGTCAGCGCCATCTTCAGCGCCAGCTCGGACAAAAATATCAGTTCGGGAGACATGGATGCACCAAGGTGAGATATGCCGCTGCCTGAACAAGGAGCGGCCGGGGCCAGAAAACGGGGCAGAAGCGATTAGCTTTTCCGTTTCAGGCTTACCTCGACCGGAGGTCCATTTTTCAGCGTCTGATAGACGACGCAATAACGCTCGGTGAGTTTGAGAAGCTGATCGAGCTTGTCCTGCGCCACGTCGGTATCGACGTCGAAGGAGAGGCGGATCTGCGCAAAGCCGACCGGCGCGTCCTTGGCGACACCGAGCGTGCCGCGGAAATCGAGATCGCCTTCGGCCGACACCGTGCCGGATTTCAGCGGAATATCGATCGCGGTGGCGACTGCTTTAAGCGTCACGCCGGCGCAGGCCACCAAGGCTTCGAGCAGCATGTCGCCCGAGCACAATTCCATCCCCGAGCCGCCGGTGGCCGGATGCAGGCCGGCGACCGCCAGCGCCCGGCCGGTCTCGACCTTGCAGGCGATGTTGGCGTCGTCGATGCGCGCCCTTGGCTTTGAGCGTGATCAAGCCGGCCTTGGGATCGGCCTTGTAGCGTTCCTTGATCGGCGCCTGCATCGCGCGCAGCCCGGCGGCGTCCATTTGCAGTCCTTTCGCGTCAAATTCTGCCGGTCGGTATATAGCGGCTTCGCTACCACCACAACGCCGCGCCGGCGGTCGCTTTCGGCTCGGCCTCGGCGGCCCCTGCGGCGCGGTTCAACGAGCGATCGAGCGCGACGAGCACGCGGCGCTTGACGAAATCGAAGGCGGCGGATTGGCGGTCGCGCGGCCGCGGCAGATCGACGTCGATCTCGTCGAAGATGCGGCCGGGACGCGGGCACAGCACCACGACCCGGTCGGCGAGCACGATGGATTCGTCGACGTCGTGGGTCACCAGGATCAATGTCGGCTTGGCGTCGGCCCACAGATCGAGCAGGTGGTCCTGCAGATCGGCGCGGGTGAACGCATCGAGCGCCGAGAACGGCTCGTCGAGCAGCAGCACTTCGGGACGCGGCACCAGCGCGCGCGCAATCGCAACACGCTGCGCCTGGCCGCCGGAGAGTTCGCGCGGCCACATCGTGGCTTTGTCGGTGAGCCCGACCCGCTTGAGCGCGGTGGCGACGCGCGCGGCGCGTTCCGCCCTCGGCCGGTCGCCGAGGCCGAAGCCGACATTGTCGGCGACCTTGAGCCAGGGCAGCAAGCGCGGCTCCTGGAAAATGATGCCGATCTTTTCGTGCGGCGCGGTGATGCGCTCGCCGTCGAGCACCACGGCGCCTTCGCTCGGCGGATCGAGCCCGCCGACGGCGCGCAGCAAGGTCGATTTGCCGGAGCCCGAGCCGCCGATCACGGCGACGATTTCGCCAAGCTCGACGTCGAGCGTCACGCCACCGAGCGCATGCACGCCGTTGGGATAAGTTTTGCCGACGCGTTCGAGTGCGAGCATTTTGATCAGTCCTGCCGCACCACGTCTTCCCAGCGCAGGAACGGCGCGGCGGCGAGCACGATCAGCCAATCGGTCGCCTTGCCGACGATGGCGAAGGCGACGATGGCGGCGACGATCTCCGCCGGCTTGCCGAGCTGCTGGCCGTCGATCAGCAAATAGCCGAGACCTTCGGAAGCGCCCATCAGCTCGGCGGCGATGACGAACATCCAGCCGAGACCGAGGCCCGAACGCAACGAGAGCACATAGGCCGGCAGCACCGCCGGCAGCAAAATACGGCGCACCATCTCGACGTCGGTCAGGCGGAACGCGCGGCCGACTTCGACCAGCTTGCGATCGACCGATTGGATCGCGCCCATCAGGCCGAGATAGACCGGAAAGAACACGCCGACCGCGATCAGCGTCACTTTCGACGCTTCGAAAATCCCGAGCCAGAGAATGAACAGCGGCACCCAGGCGATCGACGGAATGGCGCGCAGCCCCTGGATGCTCGGATCGATCAGGCGGCGCACCAGCGGCGAATAGCCGGCGGCGGCGCCGATCACCGTGGCGGCGGCCACGCCGATGCCAAAGCCGGCGGCGACCCGCCCCAGCGTCACCAGCGTATGGCGCTGCAATTCGCCGGTGCGCGCCAGATCGACGAAAGTCGCGTAGATGACCGACGGCGGCGGCGCCAGCCGGCCGGAGGCCCAGCCCATCCGCACGATGAATTCCCACGCCACCGCCAGCACCACCGGCAGCACCAGGCCGAGTGCAGGACGAGCGAAACGCGACCAGCGTCGCGCGTTCGTCCGCTCCGCCGGGGCGGCTTCGCTTGGTGTGCCTTCGCTCCCAGTGCTTTGGGCGGCAATGGTCATGGTCACAGGAGACATGCTGCCTGCCGCAAAATCAATGTGGTGGCCGGCCGCCTCCTCGACTAAGCGCCGACGTAGCGATCGTCCACCAGATCGTTGAGCGTCTGCTTCACGTCGACATTGGCCGGGATCACTCCCGCCTGCTGCAAGGCGAGACCGGCCTGCAGGATGGAGTCGCGCTGCTCGGGACCGACGCGGTTGAACGTCAGCTCGGTGCGCTCCTTGAGCTGGATGTCGACGACCGCGCCGGGCAGCTTGGTCACGTCCATGAAGACGCGTTTTTCGTCATCGTAGTTGGCCAGGCAATATTTGCGCGCCTGTTCGTAAACCGCGAGCACGCGCTTGGTCAGATCGGGATAGGCTTTGAGGAAGTCCTCGCTCGAATTGAGGATGCCCCAGGTGTTGGCCGCCTTGTTGCGATAGAACAGCCGCGCGCCGTCCTCGACCTGCGCCGCCGCCATCATCGGATCGAGGCCGGCCCAGGCATCGACGTCGCCGCGGATCAGCGCGATCTTGCCGTCGGGATGCTGCAACAGCACCGGCTGGATGTCCTTTTCGCTCAAGCCGACCGAGAGCAGCGCGCGCACCAGGAAGATGTGCGGATCGGTGCCGCGGGTCACCGCGACGCGCTTGCCCTTCAAGATCCTCGATCTTGTTGATCGGCGTGTCCTTGCGCGTCACCAGCGCGGTCCATTCCGGGCGCGAGAAGACGTAGATCGACTTGATCGGATTGCCGTTGATCCTGGCCGAGCAGCGCCGCGGAGCCGGCGGTCGAGCCGAAATCGATCGAGCCGGCATTGAGGAATTCCAGCGCCTTGTTGGAGCCGAGCGTCTGCACCCAGCGGATGCCGATGCCGTCCTTGGCGAATTCTTTTTCGAGGAGGCCCTTGTCCTTGAGCACCATGGAGACCGGATTGTAGGTCGCCCAATCGATGCGGATTTCCGCGGGCTTGCCGGCGGCGCGCGCGAGGCCCGACCGGCATCAGGCCTGCGGCGGCGGCAGAGACAAGCAATTGACGGCGTGAAAGCATGACGTCCTCCGGTTCGGATCGCGTCAACGCTTTCACACGCAACACGATCACAGTTGGAGGCGGGATTTTGACGGCCCGCCATCTTAAGCGAGGCGACGGGGCTGGCCCCGCGCTTTAGCTGCACTTGTTAAGCGCCCGCAAGCTGCTCGCTCAAATCGGCGCTACTTTCTTTCTCTAGGATACGGCCCACAAGCCGTCAATTGGAAAGAAATACTATGATATTCTATAGAAATAGTATTTTCTTCCCTGGCGAACGAGCCAACTGCCGTCCTGCTTTCGGCCGGCTGCCGATCGCACGATGACAGCGAACCGCGCCTCCGCTATGCCGATACGAATGATGCTGGACACGCAACGATCGCCGCGCACCGAGGTCGAGCTCATCGACACTCCAGCGATCGTCGCCGATCTCAAAGCGCTGGCCAAAACCCATGGCGGCCGCGAGCGCGAATTGCGCACCGCGGTCGCGCTGCGGCTCAAATCGGCGCTGACGCAGGCGCGCTCGCGCGCCGAGCAATTGTTGCTCAAGGACCGCCACGGCCGCCGCTGCGCCGAGCGGCTGTGCCAGTTGCAGGACGAGATCATCCGCATCCTGTTCGAATTCATCGGCAGCGAGATCTATCCGACGCAGGCGCCGTCGGAAGCCGAACACATGGCGGTGGTCGCGACCGGCGGCTATGGCCGCGGCTTGTTGGCGCCCGGCTCCGATATCGATCTGTTGTTCCTGCTGCCCTACAAGCAGACCGCCTGGGGCGAGTCCGTCGCCGAGGCGCTGCTCTATTGCCTGTGGGACATGGGGCTGAAAGTCGGCCATGCGACGCGTTCGGTAGCCGAATGCATTCGCCAGGCCAAAGGCGACATGACCATCCGCACGACGCTGCTCGAATCGCGCCATCTGCTCGGCGACGCCAAGCTCTACGAGGAACTGACCACGCGCTTCGACAAGGATGTCGTGCAGGGCACGGCGCCGGAATTCGTCGCCGCCAAGCTCGCCGAGCGCGAAGAGCGCCACCGCCGTGCCGGCCAATCGCGCTATCTGGTCGAGCCCAACGTCAAGGACGGCAAGGGTGGCTTACGCGACCTGCACACGCTGTTCTGGATCGCCAAATACGTCTACCGCGTGCGCGAGCCCGAGGAACTGATCAAGCGCGGCGTGTTCGACCGCGACGAATACACGTTGTTCCGCCGCTGCGAAGACTTCTTGTGGTCGGTCCGCTGCAACATGCATTTCCTCGCCGGCCGCGCCGAGGAGCGGCTGTCGTTCGACATCCAGCGCGATATCGCGGTGCGGCTCGGCTACACCGAGCATCCCGGCTTGCGCGACGTCGAGCGCTTCATGAAGCACTACTTCCTCACCGCCAAGCATGTCGGCGACCTCACCGCCATCCTGTGCGCCGGCCTCGAGGAGCGCCAGGCGATGCCGGCGCCGGTTTTGAGCCGCATCATCGCGCGGCTGCGTCCGACGCGCAGCCCGCAACGGCTGACCGAGACCGACGATTTCGTCATCGACAACAACCGCATCAACATTGCCGGGCCCAAAGTCTTCGCCCGCGACCCGGTCAACCTGATCCGCCTGTTCTACCTGGCGCAAAAGCACAATCTCGCCATCCATCCCGAGGCCATGCGGCTGGCCACCCATTCGCTGAAGCTGATCGACAAGGACTTGCGCGAGAACAAGGAAGCCAACCGCCTGTTCCTCGAAATCCTCACGTCGAAGAACGACGCCGAGACCGTGCTGCGGCGCATGAACGAGGCCGGCGTGCTCGGCGAATTCGTCCGCGCCTTCGGCCGCATCGTGGCGATGATGCAGTTCAACATGTATCACCACTATACGGTGGACGAGCATCTGTTGCGCTGCATCGGCGTGCTCAACGAGATCGAGCGCGGCGAGAACCGCGAATTCACGCTGGCCAACGAATTGATGCGCACGATCCAGCCGGAACACCGCACCGTGCTCTATGTCGCGCTGTTCCTGCACGACATCGCCAAGGGGCGGGTCGAGGATCACTCGATCGGCGGCTCCCGCATCGCGCGCCGGCTGTGTCCGCGGCTCGGCATGTCGGCGGCCGACACCGAGCTGGTCGCCTGGCTGGTCGAGGTGCATCTGGTGATGTCGACGGTGGCGCAGTCGCGCGATTTGTCCGACCGCAAAACAATAGAGAATTTCGCCGCCGTGGCGCAGTCGCTGGAGCGCCTGAAACTGCTCACCATCCTGACCACGGCCGACATCCGCGCCGTCGGGCCGGGGGTGTGGAACGGCTGGAAGGCGCAGCTTTTGCGCACGCTCTATTACGAGACCGAGCCGGTGCTCACCGGCGGCTTTTCGGAGGTCAACCGCGCGCAGCGCGTCGCCGCCGCGCAGTCGGAATTCCGCGCCGAGATCAAGGATTGGCCGGCGGAAAAACTCGACGCCTATATCGCGCGCCACTATCCGGCCTATTGGCTCAAGGTCGACATGCCGCACAAGCTGGCGCATGCCCACTTCGTGCGCGCCACCGAGGAGTCCGGCAAGAGGCTCGCCACCAGCGTCGGCTTCGACGCCTCGCGCGGCGTCACCGAGCTCACGGTGTTCGCGCCCGATCATCCGTGGCTGTTGTCGATCATCGCCGGCGCCTGCGCGCTGGCCGGCGCCAATATCGTCGACGCCCAGATCTACACCACGACCGACGGGCTCGCGCTCGACACCATCTCGGTGTCGCGCGAATTCGAGCGCGACGAGGACGAAGCGCGCCGCGCCGCGCGCATCGGCAATGCCATCGAGCAGGCGGTGCGCGGCGAGCTCAAGCTGCCCGACGTGGTGGCCAAGCGCGCGGCGCCGAAGGGCAGGCTCAAGGCCTTCGCCATCGAGCCGGAAGTGACCATCAACAACCAATGGTCCGCCCGCTACACGGTGGTCGAAGTCACCGGCCTCGACCGCCCCGGCCTGCTCTACGAACTGACCGCGACGTTGTCGAAGCTCAATCTCAACATCGCCTCGGCCCATGTCGCGACCTTCGGCGAGCGCGTGGTCGACGTGTTCTACGTCACCGATCTCCTCGGCGCGCAAATTTCCGAGCCGACGCGCCAGATGGCCATCAAGCGCCCGCTGATCGCGCGTGTTCGCGGCGCAGAGCGTCGAGGCGAAGCCGGCGAAAGAGGCCGCGGCGGGGTAAGCATTTTCCCCTCCCCCTTGTGGGGAGGGGTAGGGGTGGGGGTCGAGAGGTCGCGCGCCACCGTCGACGCGCTCGCGTCACCTCCCGACCCCCACCCCACCCTCCCCACAAGGGGGAGGGAATACGCCGAGTAACCGCCCCTTAAACCGCACTCTCTACCGTGGCCGGCAGCGCGTTATTCGCGCTGGGGACGGGACATGGCGTCGCGACAGGCCGGCAAAAAGCGTGATGTCGACGCCGATGCCCGGCCGCGGCCCCAGGATCGCAGCAGCGGCGCGCCCGCGCCGCGCCGCCAGCGCGACAATTCCCCGCCCCGGCAGCCGCGCAAGAAAAAGCGCGCCGGCAAGCAACGCTCCGGTTTCGGCCGGCTGATCTATTGGGGCGCGGTTCTCGCGCTTGTGGGCGGTGATCGCCGCCATCGGCCTCTTGGTCTGGATCGGCGCCCACCTGCCGCCGATCCAGTCGCTGGAAATCCCCAAGCGCCCGCCCTCGGTGCTGATCCTCGGCGCAAACGGCGCGACGCTCGCCACCCGCGGCGACATGGGCGGCGCCGAAGTGCCGTTGCGCGAATTGCCGGATTACGCGCCGAAGGCGTTCGTCGCCATCGAGGACCGCCGCTTCTACTCGCATCATGGCATCGATCCGTGGGGCATCTTGCGCGCCGGCGTGCGCGACGTGCTGCATCGCGGCGCCGCGCAGGGCGGCTCGACCATCACCCAGCAGCTCGCCAAGAATTTGTTCCTGACCCAGGAACGCACGGTGACGCGCAAGCTGCAGGAGGCGGTGCTGGCGCTGTGGCTCGAGCACAAGTTCTCCAAGGCGCAGATCCTCGAGCTTTATCTCAACCGCGTCTATTTCGGCTCCGGCGCCTACGGCATCGAGGCGGCGGCGCAGCGCTATTTCGGCAAGTCGGCGCGGAAATTGACGTTGCCGGAAGCGGCGATGCTGGCGGGCCTGGTGCAATCGCCGTCGCGGCTGGCGCCGAGCCGCAATCCCGACGGCGCCGAGCGCCGCGCCGGCATGGTGATCGCGGCAATGGCTGACCTGAAAATGATCGGCGACGAGGCGGCGAAGCGCGCGCTGATCAGCCCGGCGCGCGCGGTAAAGCCGTCCGGCGGCGGCTCGGTCAATTACGTCGCCGACTGGGTGATGGACGCGGTCGACGATCTGATCGGCCACGTCGACCAGGATATCGTGGTCGAGACCTCGATCGATCCGGCGCTGCAGACCGCGGCCGAGCATTCGCTCGACGATGTGCTGGCGCAGAAGGGCGACAAGCTCAACGTCGGCGAAGGCGCGCTGGTGGCGATGACGCCGGACGGCGTCGTGCGCGCGCTGGTCGGCGGCCGCAATTATGCCGAGAGCCAGTTCAACCGCGCCATCGCGGCGCGGCGCCAGCCCGGCTCGGCGTTCAAGCCGTTCGTCTATCTCACCGCGCTCGAACACGGGCTCACCCCCGACACGGTGCGCGAGGACAAGCCGATCTCGGTCCAGGGCTGGCGGCCGGAAAATTACGAACGCGAATATCTCGGGCCGGTGACGCTGACCCAGGCACTGGCCAATTCGCTCAATACCGTATCGGTGCGGCTGACCATGGAAGTCGGCCCGTCCGCCGTGGTGCGCACCGCCTACCGGCTCGGCATCGAATCGAAGCTCGAGCCCAACGCCTCGATCGCGCTCGGCACTTCGGAAGTCTCCGTCATCGAGCTCGTATCGGCGTATGCGACCTTCGCCAACGGCGGTCTCGCGGTGGCGCCGCACGTCGTCGAGCGCATCCGCGCCACCGACGGCAAGACGCTTTATACGCGCTCGTCACAGGCGCTCGGCCGCATCGTCGATGCGCGCTATGTCGGCATGATGAATACGATGATGCACGAGACCCTGGTCAGCGGCACCGCGCGCCGCGCCGACCTGCCGGGCTGGCTCGCCGCCGGCAAGACCGGCACCAGCCAGGATTTCCGCGACGCCTGGTTCATCGGCTACACCTCGCGTCTGGTCACCGGCGTGTGGCTCGGCAACGACGACAACTCGCCGACCAAGAGGGCAGTCGGCGGCGGCCTGCCGGTGGAAATCTGGAGCCGGTTCATGAGGACCGCTCATCAAGGCTTGGCGCCGTCGGCGCTGCCAGGACTGAGCGAGGGTGGCTGGTTCACGCCACCGGCGCCGGTCCAGGCGCAAGCGCCGCGCGGCAGCGACGAAACCGGCGCCGGCGCCGCCGCCGAGCGCGGCAATCAACGCAACAGCAGCGGCCTCGATTTCTGGCTGCTCGACAAATTGTTCGGCCGGCGCTGAGGCGGCACCGATACCCATTTGCAACACCAAGAATTTATGCGGTTGGCGAACCGTAACTTTTCCCAGTCGCAATTGCCTTCGTCTTGACAAGATATGACAGCGCCAGCAGAGTCTATTGCTTGATAACGTCTTCTTTCGCCTGCGCGCTGGGGCTGGGATGCGCACAGGCGTTGAGCGCTCAGGGGGCGGGCGCAAGGCATGCATGGGACTCTCCACAGCGAACGGCCGGAAAATTCTCCGACTGCATCCGGGTCTCGCTATCGTCCGCCCGCGCCTATCCCGCAGCCCAAGCCGCTCGGCGTCCTGCAACTGATCTCAACGCTCAAGCGCAATCCGCTGGAATGCTGGACGCGGGAACATTTCGAAAAGCCGGTCGTGGTCGGCGGCCTGCCGTTCAAGCACGTTCTCCTGGTCCATGAGCCGGCCGCCATCCGCCGCGTGCTGCTCGACAATGCCGGCAACTACCAGAAGGACTCGATCCAGCGCCGCGTGCTCTCGGCCGGGCTCGGCGACGGCCTGCTCAGCGCCGAGAACGAGCAATGGCGCACCCAGCGCCGCATTCTGGCGCCGGTCTTCGCGCGCAAGACCATCTTGGATTTCGCGCCGGCGATGATGGACGCCGCCAACGCGCTCACCGCGCGCTGGCGTACCAAGGACGGCACCACCATCGACGTCGCCGCCGAAGCATCGCGGCTCACCCTCGACGTCCTCGAACGAACGATCTTTTCCGACGGCTTCGGCCGCGATGCCGAAGAGCTCCGCGATGCGATGGGCGTGTATTTCAACACCATCGGCAAGATCGACCCGCTCGACCTGATCGGCTTGCCGCCGTCGGTGCCGCGGCTGTCGCATTTGCGCGTCCGCTCGACCTTGCGGTTTTTCGAGCGCGCGATCGACGAGATCATCGCCACGCGGCGCCGGCGCCTCAACGACAAGTCCGGCGATGCCGTCAACGATATCCTCACGCTGCTCCTCGGCGCGCTCGATCCGGAAACCGGCCAGCGCATGACCGAGGCCGAGGTGCGCTCCAACATCCTCACCTTCATCGCCGCCGGCCACGAGACGACGGCGAACACCATCACCTGGTCGCTGTTCCTGTTGTCGCAATCGGAAGAGTGGCGCGCGCGCGTCGAGGCGGAAGCGCAGCGCGAGCTCGGCGGCCCGATCGCCGGCCTCGCCGACCGGCTGGTCGAGACCCGCGCCGTCATCGACGAGGCGATCCGGCTTTATCCGCCGATCGCCGCCATCAGCCGCGTGGCGATGGGGCCGGATGAGCTCGGCGGCGAAAAGGTCAAGCGCGGCTCGATGGTGGTGATCGCACCCTATGTGCTGCACCGGCACGAAATGTATTGGCGCGAGCCGGATCTGTTCGATCCGAGCCGCTTCCTCGGCAAGGCCAAGAACGAGATCGACCGCTACGCCTATCTGCCGTTCGGCGCCGGCATCCGCACCTGCATCGGCTCGGCCTTTGCGCTGCAGGAAGCGACGCTGATCCTCGCCACTATCGTCAAGAACTTCGACTTCAAGCTCGCCCCGGACAAGAACGTCTGGCCGCTGTTGCGCGTGACCTTGCGCCCGGATGGCGGGATGCCGCTGACGATCCGGTACAAGGACGCGGCCGCTTAGCTTCGGTTACGCCCTATTCAGATCGAGCGCAGATCGTGGTTCTTCACCGGCAGCGAGCGGATGCGCTGGCCGGTGGCGGCGAAGATCGCGTTGCATAAAGCCGGCGCCAGCGGCGGCACCGGCGGCTCGCCGACGCCGCCCCAGAAATCGCCGCTCGGCACGATCACGCTCACCACTTCCGGCGCCTCGGCCATGCGCAGCATCTCGTAAGTGTTGAAGTTCGATTGCTCGGCGGCGCCGCCCTTGATGGTGATCTCGCCGTGCAGCGCCGCCGTCAGTGCGTAGACGATGGCGCCCTGGATCTGCATTTCGATCGACAGCGGATTGACCACATAACCGCAGTCGATCGCCGCGATGACGCGATGCACGCGGATGCGGCCGCGCTCGACCGACAGTTCGACCACCTGGGCGCAATAGCTGTCGCAAGCGGCATTGACAGCGATGCCGCGGAACACGCCGGGCGGCGGCGGCGAGCCCCAATTCGCCTTCTGCGCCGCCGCATCGAGCACGGCGAGGTTTTTCGGGCTGTTGCGCAACAAGCGGCGGCGGAACTGATACGGATCGGCGCCGGCGGCGTGCGCCATCTCGTCGATAAAACTTTCCCGATAGAAAGCGTTCTGGGTGTAGTTGATGCCGCGCCACGCGCCGAGCGGCACCGAGGTCGAACACAGCGCCACGTCGAGCAGATAATTCGGCAGGCTATAAGGCATTTCGTCGTTCAGCCCGCTGACAAAGCTGCGGTCGATGATGTCGGGACCGAACGCCGGCACCAGCGAGGCCACGAATGACGGCCCGGTGAGACGAATGGTCAGCGCAATCGGCATGCCGTCGGCATCGAGGCCACCGACCAGACGCGCCATGCCGCACGGCCGGTACAGATCGTGCGCGATGTCCTCTTCGCGGCTCCACACCATCTTGACCGGGTGGGAGACTTCCTTGGCGATCAGCACCGCCTCGCGGACATATTCCTGCACGGCGTTGCGCCGGCCGAAACCACCGCCGAGCATCATCGGGTGCACAGTGACCTTGTCGTTCGACACGCCGGCGGCGACGGCTGCCGTGATCAACGTCGTCATCACGTCCTGGGACGGCGCCCAGACCTCGACCCCGTCGGGCTTGACGTGCGCGGTGCAGGTCTGCGGCTCCATGGTCGCGTGCGCCAGGAACGGCACGGCATAGTCCGCTTCGATGCGCCGTGCCGCGCCCGCCAGTGCCGCAGCGGCGTCGCCGTCGGCGCGGCTGACTTGCGCAAACGGCGCATGAAGGCCTTCGCGCACCACTTTCTCGATGGTAGCGCTCGACATGTTGCGATTGCCGCGGTCGTCCCACGCGATGCGCAGCGCTTCCGACGCGCGCTTGGCCTGCCACCAGGATTCGGCCACCACCGCCACCGCATCCGACATCCGCACGATGCGGCGTACGCCCTTCATGCCCGCGATCGAAGTCTCGTCGACCGACTGCAGCGCGCCGCCAAACACCGGACAATGGATGACCGCGGCGTACAGCATGTCGGGCAGCCGCACGTCGATGGCGAAGACCGGCTGGCCGGTGACCTTGTCGTGCAGGTCGAGACGGCGGCGCGGCGTGCCGGCGAGCTTCCAATCGCGCGGATCCTTGAGCGCAACGTCAGCCGGCGGCTCGATCTTGGCCGCGCCGTCGGCGACGGCGCCGAAGGTCACGCTGCGGCCGCTCGCGGTGTGGGTGATGACGCTGTTTCGCGCAGTGCATTGCGAGGCCGGCACCTTCCACCGCAACGCCGCGGCGGCAATCAGCATTTCGCGTGCTGTCGCGCCGGCGCGCCGCAAATAAAGCTGCGATGACGCGACCGAGCGGCTGGCGCCGGTCGACATGTCGCCCCAGGCGCGGTTACGGCGAATATTTTCACCGGGCGAGACGAATGCGGTGCTCACTTTGTTCCAGTCGCATTCGAGCTCTTCGGCGACCAGCATGGCCAGCGCCGTCATGGCGCCCTGGCCCATTTCGGCATGCGCGGTGCGGATGGTCACGGTGTCGTCGGGCGCGACCGACACCCAGCAGTTGATATCGCAGGGGTCTTCGGCGGCGCGCATGCCGGCGCGGCTGAGCGGAATCACCAGCCCAAGCGCCAAGCCGCCCCCCGCGGCGCTGGCGCCAACGAGAAACGAACGGCGATCAACTTCGCCGCCAGAACGCATGACCAACCCCCTCCTCGCGCCGTAACGATGCCAGATTTTCCTCGCACGTCCAGCGGGAAAATTAGTCACGGCTATGATACTGCACGCTCATAGCTGGGCCATAGCAAGGCTGCGTCACAATTTAAGGGAACCATCATGGTCGGAGAGAACCGCACGCTCGAACAGCGCATCCGGGCCATCGAGGACCGGCTGGAAATCTATAATCTCATCGCCGGCCATCCGCCGAGCGCCGATACCGGCGCCGACTACTATGCCGAAGCCGTTTATACCGAGGATGGCGTGTTCGATCGCGGTTCCGACCTGTCGGGGGCGACCGGCAACAAGGCGATCGCGGCGAGCCTGAAAAGCCCCGGCCACCAGGCCGCCATCGCCGGCGGGCTCGCCCACTTTACCGGGCTACCGCACATCGCGCTGGACGGCGACAAGGCCGTCGTCACGTCGTACCTGCAAATCCTGGCGCCCCATAAATCCGGCGATCCGATCGAAGTGCCCAACCACGGCAGTTCGCGCGGCTATCACATCCACCGGGTGGTGACCAACCGCTGGGAGCTCGCCCGCACCGCCACCGGCTGGAAGATCAAGCGCCGCACCATCCGCCTGGTCGACGGCTCGGAACCGTCGCGGGAAATTTTGCGCGGGGCGCTGAAGGGGTACGAAAAGCGAGTGTGAAACTTTGCAGCGAGGCTTGCTGATGCGGGCTCCCTCTCCCCAGCGGGGAGAGGGAGAAGATCAACGCAGCAGCTTGTCCTCGAACCAATTCCACATGGTGGCGGTGCCGAGCGACAGATAATCGCGCTGGCAGTGCTGCGCGCCGCCCTCTTCCGCCGTGAACACGCGCAGCGTCTTGTCGGTGGAGCCGGACGCATTGTAGAGCGCTTGCGCATCTTTGAGCGGAATCTGCTCGTCGTCCTCGCCGTGCACGACCAGGAACGGGCAGCGCATCTTTTGCACCACGCCGTCGAGCCGGAACGGCTCGAGCTTTTTCAGCGCGGCGTCGAGCGTATCGACGCCGAGGATCCACATGATGTGATGGCCGGGCACCGACATCGAGGCCTTGAAGCCGGCATCGATGCGCTTCTTCCAGGTGCCGTAATAATCCCAGATCGCGCCCCAGGCGATGCAGGCGGCAAAGCGCGGCTCGAGCGAGGCACAGCGCGGCGCGTAATAGCCGCCGAGGCTGATGGCGACGATGCCGATGCGCTTTGCGTCGACGTCGCCGCGCGTCTCCAGATAGTCGATGCAGGCGCTGCCGGCCTTCTCGTAATCGTGGCGCAGTGGCATGCCGCGGAAGCGGATCGCCTCGCCGGTGCCGGGGCCATCCATCACCAGCACCGAAATGCCGCGCTTCACCAGGTCGGGCACGCCGCGCAAAAACTGAATCTCCTTGGTGATGTCGAGGCCGTCGAAGAACACCACGCAGGGCGGACGCGCGAACTTTGCATTCTGCGCCGGCACGAAATAGCCCGGCAGCTTTTTGCCCTCGAACGGCACATCGACAATTTCGATTTTCGTGCCCGACAGCGCGACGAACTGGTGAAAGCATTCGACCGCGGTGCGATAGGCATCGAGCGCACGTTGATCCTTCGGCGTGCGGAAGCGCTCGCCCATCTGATAATAATGACAGGCGCGCAGATAGAACGGCGCCGCCGCCACCGGATAATTTTCGGCACGGAATTTCTCGGCGCGGCCACGCACGATGTCGGCGACCGTCGTGCAGGCATCGAACCACGCCTCGTCATCGTCGCCGCTCTTGCCTTCGAGCATGCGGCCGATCTGGTGCAATTCGCTCATGTCGACGCCGCCGAACGGCGCCGTGCCCAGCATGTTCACGAACGCCGCCGACCAGCGGTAATTGCCGGGGAAGTACATGAAGTATTTCGGCGCATTTGCCATCACACATCCCACTGTGGTGCGCGACCGACCGGATTGGCGATGCGGCCGTCGGCCCGTTTGAGCGCGCCGATGCGGCGCATGTCGTCGTCGCTGAGCTTGAAGTCGAACACGTCGATATTCTGCGCGATGCGCGCGGCATTCGACGAGCGCGGAATGGCGGCGATGACGCTCTGCTGCATCAGCCAGCGCAGCGCCACTTGGGCGAAGGTCTTGCCGGTGCGTTTCGCGATCTCGGCCAGCACCGCATCGCCCTGCAGGCGGCCGCGGCCGAGCGGGCAATAGGCGGTCAGCACGAGGCCGCGCTGGCGGCAGGCTTCGATCACCTTGGTCTGGTCGAGATAAGGGTGGCACTCCACCTGCAAGGTCACCAGCGGCTCCGGACACAGCCGGATCGCTTCGTCGAGCATGGCGATGTTGAAATTGGCGACGCCGATATGGCGGGTAAGCCCGGCCTGCTTGGCTTTGGCCAGCGCGCCCATGGTCTCGGCGAGCGGCGTGTTCTTCTCCGGCCAATGCACCAGCAGCAGATCGACATAGTCGACGCCGAGCGCATTCAGGCTGTCATCGACCGAGCGGGCAAAATCGCCGGCATGCAGATTTTCGTGCGACACCTTGGTGCACAGGAAAATATCCGCCCGCGGCACGCCGGAGGCGCGGATGCCTTCGCCGACCACGCGCTCGGTGCCGTATTTGCGCGCCGTGTCGATGTGCCGATAGCCGGCCTTGAGCGCAGTGGCGATGTGCTCGGCACGGACGTCGCCCATGCCGGAAGTGCCGAAGCCGATAGCGGGAATTTCGGCGCCGTGCGCCGCGAGTTTTGGTGCGAAGGGCATCGAGGTCCTGGAAGATGATCGCTCAAGCATGCTTGAGCAGCGCCTTCTTCAGCCCCTCGGTGGGCTTCATAAAGAACACCAGCATGGTGCAGCCGTTCGGCGCCTTCGGCGCGTGGCGGCTGCCCTTGGCGCGGATGACGAAATTGCCGGCGGTGCATTCGCCTTCGTCGTCGACCAGCGAACCTTCGAGCACGAAAGTCTGCTCCAGATCCTCGTGCACGTGCGCCGGGATGCCCGAGCCGGGCTCCAGTTTTGACAGAATGGTCAGCATGCCGCTCGCCGGATCGTGATAGATCACCTTCATCTTGTTGCCCGGCGCGGTTTCGATCCACGGCACCTGTTCGGTCTGGATGAAGCGTGACGCCAGCGCGGCAAGCGAAGCGGCTTCGGCCATGGTTTCCTCCTCGGACGTTCTCTTGTAGCGTTAAGCCTACGCGGCGGCGGCCGGAAAGACCACTGCGGCGGATGCCACGAGCACACCCCATGCAGACGACGCTTTGCAAGTGTCTCGGAATTGAGCTGCCGATCATCCAAGCTCCGATGGGCGGCGCCGTCGGACCGCAGCTTGCGGCCGCGGTCAGCAATGCCGGCGGACTTGGCATGCTGGTGTTGTGGCGGGCGGACATTGCCACGGTTCGGCAGCAAATCCGGCAGACGCGCGCGCTGACGTCCAAGCCGTTCGCGGTGAATCTCAATTTGGAGTTTCCCCAAGAGGAGAGGCTCGCAGCCTGCCTCGACGAAGGCGTGCGAATTATTTCGTTCTTCTGGCGCGATCCGGCCACACTGATGCCGCGCGCCAAAGCCGCCGGCGTCACCGTCCTGCATACGGTGGGATCGGCCGCATCCGCGCGACGCGCCGTGGACAGCGGCGTCGATATCATCGTCGCTCAGGGCTGGGAGGCCGGCGGCCATGTCCGCGGCACCGTGGCGACCATGCCGCTCGTTCCGGCCGTGGTCGACGCCGTTTCGCCGGTTCCGGTCGTTGCCGCGGGCGGCATTGCCGACGGGCGGGGCCTCGCTGCAGCTTTGGCGCTAGGTGCGGCCGGCGCTTGGATCGGAACGCGTTTCCTCGCCAGCAAGGAAGCAGCAATCCATCCGCGCTATCGCGAACTGCTGATGCAAGCCAGCGAGACCGATACGGTCTTTCTGGAAGAGCTGTTCGACGTCAACTGGCCGAAGGCACCGCACCGCGTCTTGCGCAACAAGACCGTGGCATCCTGGGAAGCCGCCGGCCGCCCGCCGTCCGGCAAGCGCCCCGGCGAGGGCGACGTGATCGCAACAGTCACCTGCGAGCGGGCCGATCGTCCGTTACCAATCCATCACCCCCGGCCCCGATACCGAAGGTGACATCGATGCCATGTCGCTATGGGCGGGACAGAGCGTCGGCCTGGTATCGAAGCTTCAGCCGGCCGGCGACATCGTGCGCGACATCGCCAACGAAGCCGAGGCGATCCTTCGACGGTTGGCGCAATGACCGGCCGAAGTCAGTCGCATGATTTCGAAAACAGAGTCACAATGGCCGCACTGCGAGGAGAGGATTTGACGATGACGCAACCGGCTCAATCGAATGGAAACGGCGCAAAACCGCGCCAGGAAATGATCAGCGGTTCCTATCTGCGCAACGCCTGGTACGTGGCGGCATGGTCCGACGGCGTCGGCGACGGACAACTGGTGCCGCGCACCATCATGGATGAGCCGATCGTGCTCTATCGCAAGGCCGACGGTGCCGTGGCGGCGATCGGGGACCGCTGCGCGCACCGTTTCGCGCCGCTGAGCATGGGCAAGATCGTCGGCGGCGACCGCGTCCAGTGCCCGTATCACGGCCTGGAATACGACGGCAGCGGCGCCTGCGTGCGCAATCCCCACGGCACCAAGAACATTCCGCCGCGGGCGCGGGTGAAAAGCTATCGCGTCATCGAGAAGCACAAGGCGGTATGGGTGTGGATGGGCGATCAGCCGGCCGACGAAAGCAAGATTCCCGACTTCGGCGTGCTCGACAACGTGCCGGAGCTGCACACCACCAAGCGCGACAGTATCGTCATCAAGGCCAATTATCAGCTCATCATCGATAACCTGCTCGACCTGAGCCACACCTCCTATCTGCACGAAGGCATTTTGGGCAACGCCGACACCGTGGAGTCCGACATCACCGCCGAGATGGACGGCGACGACGTGGTGGTCGGACGCCACGCCACCAATTCGGCGCCGCCCGGCATGTTCGCGCAATTCTGGCCGGACCATCCGGCGAAGGTCGACAAGTTCACCAAAATGCGCTGGATGGCGCCGTCGACGCTGCGGCTGTTCACCGGCATCTGCAAGATGGGCGCCGAGCCCGACACCGGCACCGGCTATCACGCCGTCCATCTGCTGACGCCGGAGAACGACCGCTCGACGCATTATTTCTTCACCGCGGTGCGCTGGGGCGTGCGCACCCCCGAAGACAAGCTCAACCGCGATCTGCAGAAGAAAGTCGCCGAGATGCGGCGCTTCGCTTTCGAGGAGCAGGACGCGCCGGTGATCGAGGCGCAGCAGCGCGTGATCGAAGCGGCCACCGAACCGCTCGATCCGGTGATCCTCGCCGTCGACGTCGGCTGCGTGCGTTACAAGCGCATCCTCGGCAAGATGCTGGAAGCCGAGCAGCGCTGATCTGACGCGGTTTCGGCCGCCGCGGCCGCCTCTTCCCGGCCGCCGCGAAATGCTATCGTGGTTGTGAAATCTGGGAGGATTTTCATGAGCCAACATCATCGGCTGCTGGCCGCCGCCTTGGCTGCGACTGCACTTGCCGTCACGACCGTACAGGCCGCGGATAATTTTCCGTCGCGACCCATGCAAATGATCGTTCCATTCGCCGCCGGCGGTCCGACCGACATCGTCGGCCGCATCATGGGCGCCAAGATGGGGGAGATCCTGGGCCAGCAGATCGTGGTCGAGAACAAGAACGGCGCCGGCGGCAATATCGGCGCCGAAGCGGTCGCCAAGGCGACGCCCGACGGTTACACGATGCTGATGGCGACGGTGTCCACCAACGCCATCAATCCGGGCCTGTACAAGCACATGCCGTACGACGCGGTGAAGGATTTCGCGCCGCTCGGGCGGGTCGGCGTCACGCCGACGCTGTTGCTGGCGCATCCTTCGCTGCCCGTGACCGACGTCAAAAGCCTGATCGCGCTCATCAAGGCCAATCCGGGCAAATACAATTACGGCTCGTCCGGCCTCGGCTCGATCCTGCATCTGTGCGGCGAAGAATTCAAAGCCATGGCCGGCGGGCTCGACATCACGCACGTGCCGTACAAAGGCTCGGCGCCGATGGACACGGACCTGTTGGGCGGCCAGATCGTGATGGCGTTCGACGCGACGCCGACCGCGCTGCCGCTGGCGCAGTCGGGCAAGCTCCACGCGCTCGGCGCCGGGATGTTGAAGCGCCTCGCCGCGATGCCGGATCTGCCGACCTTGGACGAACAGGGCTTGAAGGGCTACGAGTGCTACACCTGGAACGCCATCCTCGCGCCGGCCGGCACGCCGAAGCCCATCGTCGACAAGCTCAACGCCGCGATCAACAAGGCGCTGGCCGATCCTGCGGTGATCGTCCGCGCTGGAAAAGGCCGGCATCAATCCGACGCCGGGCTCGACGCCGGCGACGACGGCCGACTTCGTCAAGGCGGAGCTGGCGAAATGGGCGCCGATCATCAAGGCCTCGGGCGCGCAGGTCGATTGACGCGGCCGTCTACTCGACCTTAATGCCGGCGCGTTTGACCACGTCGGCCCATTTGGTGATCTCGGCTTTGAGGAACGGCTCGATGTCGGCAAGCGGCATGTCGAGGGTCTCGCCCGCGGCAGCGACAATGCGGTCCTTCACCGCCGGCGCGGCGATTGCCTTTTTCACTTCGGCGTTGAGCTTGACGATGATCGGTTGCGGTGTCTTCTTCGGCGCCCACAGTCCAAACCACGTGTAATAGACGTAGCCCGGCACGCCGGCTTCCTCGACCGTCGGCACGTCAGGCAACAGCGGCGAGCGTTGCTTGCTGGTGACCGCGAGCGCGCGCACGTTGCCGCCTTTGATCTGGCCCAACGCGCTCGCCAGATTGTCGAAGAACACCGGCACCTGCCCCGATATGACGTCGGTATAGGCCGGCGCCGCGCCGCGATACGGCACGTGGGTAAAATTGGTGCCTGTCATCAGCTTGAACAGCTCCATCGACAATTGCTGCCCGGTGCCGTTGCCGGCCGATGCGTAGTTGATCTCGCCCGGACGCGCTTTCGCCATCGCGATCAGCTCTTTGATCGACTGCGCCGGAAAATTCTTGCTGACCACGATGGCGAACGGAAATTCCGCCAGCATGCCGACTGGCGCGAAGTCGGCGATCGGGTCGTAGGGCAGATGCGCGAACAGGCTCGGATTGACCGCCATGCTGGCGTTGAGCCCGGTCTGCAAGGTGTAACCGTCCGGCGCCGCCTTGGCGGCATATTCGGTGCCGGTCACCGAGCCGGCGCCCGGCCGGTTGTCGACCACGAACGGCTGGCCGAGCTGCTTGGACAATTGCTCGCCGACGATGCGGGAGACGATGTCGGTGCCGCCGCCGGCGGTCGAGGCGACGATGATGGTGACCGGCCGTGTCGGAAAGTCGTCCGCCGCGAACGCGGCGGCGGCCAAGCCGAGGCTGAGCAGCGCAACGGCAAATACTTGAATTCGGGTGAGCATGCCGGCATTCACGCCAGTAACATTTTTCATTTCGCACCACGCCTTTGAGGAAACATTCACGGATCACTTGCGGAGATTCCGATTGGAACGAAAAGCCGCGGGACAGCGTTATTTCATCGCGCGGCCTTCGGCAACGGCATCGTTTGCAGGAGACCATCGTTTGGAGGAGCCGGATGGATTTCGCTATGTCTCACGATGCGGTTCCGGCCGACCGTCCCGCCGACGCGTGTGAGCCGTCTGCCGCGAAGCAACGGCGCATGTCGACGACCGCAACCCTTTTGGCTGTGGCGGTCTGCGCGATCCTGGCCAAGGGGCATCTGCTCGAGGCGAAAACGTCATCGCACAACGCGGCGGTGGTACAGAATGCCGGCACGACGCCGGTCACGATCGTTGCGCCGGAATTCTGCAAGGACCAGACGTGGCCCTATATCGACTCGCGATGTCTGCGGCGCATCGACAACCCGGCGCCGGACGCACCTCAAGCGACCGTCGCGCCGGCCGCGACCGCAGCGACAACGCCTGCGCCCAGCGGGGGAAGCGGGAACACCGTCGCCGCCACACCGCCAACCGCTGCGACGACTGCAGCTCAGACGAACGCAGCTCAACCGACTGTGGCTCAGTCGACTGCGGCTCAGTCGACAAGAGCAACGAACGCGCCACCGGCCGCAGCGGCGCCGAACCCGACGGACACGCGAGACCAGGTCATGCAATCTGTGTTTCCAGCCTCCGCACCGGACACCAGAGCCTACCCCGCCACCAACGCCTACACGCGCGCCATTAATGCTTCACAACGTCGTCGGTCGGAGCATTGGAATAACCATTCTGGCTTTTTCGGATTTCGCTTCTAGCTGACCAAGCGGTTTTGCGGATAGTTTACGCCTCCGCAGAACACGCCTGTTCGGAGCGATCCGGCCATGATCCATCGCCCCAGTCGCCGCGATATCGTGAAGACGACTGCGGGGCTGACGGCGGCCGGCTCGTTGGGCCTGCGGTACGCGATAGCCGCCAGCGCGCAGGCGTCGACCAAGTCCGAGCCCAAAACGTTTTCCCAGATCGATTCGGTGCTCCGCGCCGCGACGAGAGCGGGAGAAGTGCCTGGAGTCGTGGCCTTGGCGGCGACCGACCATGGCATTCTCTATGAGGGTATTTTCGGCAAGCGCCGGCTCGGCGACGGGTCCGCCATGACGCGTGACACGGTGTTTCGCATCGCCTCGATGGTGAAGCTGATTACGTCGGTGGCGGCGCTGCAACTCGTCGAGCAGAACAAGCTGTCGTTGGACGCGCCGGTGCCTGACATCGAGCCCGCGCTCGGCTCGCCGCAAGTGCTCGATGGCTTCGACGCCAAAGGATTGCCGCAGCTGCGCCCGGCACAGCGGCCGATCACGCTGCGCCACCTGCTCACCCATACGTCCGGCTTCGCTTACCGGCTCTGGGACGCCAAGGCCGCGCGCTATGCCAAGTCGCTCGAGCTGTTGCCGAAGGCGCAAAGAAAATTGGCGCCGTCCACCCCGCTGATGTTCGATCCCGGCACGCGCTGGCAATACGGCACCAGCATCGATTGGGTCGGCCGCATCGTCGAAGCGACCAGCGGCGAACCGCTCGACGTCTATTTTCGCAAGCACATTCTCGATCCGCTCGGCATGAACGATACCGCCTTCGTGCTCGGCCCGCAGCAGCGCGAGCGCGAGGCCAGCGTGCATCGGCGCGGGCCGAACGGAGCTCTGACGGCGGAACCGCTGGAGCAGAATTCGCCGCGGCAATCCTTCTCCGGCGGCGGCGGGATTTATTCGACCGCGCCGGATTATCTGACTCTCCTCCGCGCGCTGCTGGCCGGCGGCGCGCTGGACGGGGCTCGCATCCTTCGGCCCGAGACCGTCGCGCTGATGGGCCAGAACCAGATCGGCGACATCGACGTCGGCGTCCTGAAAACGACGGTGCCGGCGCTCTCCAACGACGTCGATCTATGTCCCGGCGTCACGCGCAAATGGGGCTTTGGCCACATGATCACCATGCAGGCCGTTGCCGGCGGCCGCAGCGCCGGCAGCCTGACCTGGGGCGGCCTCCTCAATACGTATTATTGGATCGATCCCGGCAGGAAGATCGCGGCCGTCTTCATGACGCAAGTGTTGCCGTTTGCCGATGGCCGGGCGTTGCGCCTTTACCGTCAATTCGAACACGGCATCTACGCCGCTGTGAAAGCGGGTTAGCGCAGCGGCGTCGGATCCTCGATCACCGGATTCGACAGCACGCCGAGCCCATCGACTTCCACCTCGCAGACATCGCCGGGGCGCATGTGCAATTGCCCGGCGACGATCACCTTGCCGACCGGCTTTTCCGGCTCCTCACCCGGCCGCAGCGGCAACGCGCCGGGCGAGCCGGTGACGATCACATCGCCGGGCTGCAGCGTGTAGCCTTCGGACAGATATTCGATCAGCCGCGGCACGTCGTGCAGCAGTCCCGAAATCTTGGCGTGCTGGCGCTCGACGCCGTTGAGGCGCGTGATCAAGGTGTGATCGGCCGGATCGCCGAACTCGTCCGGCGTCATCAGCCACGGCCCGAAACTGCCGGAGCGCTCGAAATTCTTGCCCAGGCCGAATTGCCGGTTGTGGCCCTGATATTCGCGCACCGAGCCTTCGTTGTAACAGGAATAGCCGGCGACATGATCGAAGGCTTCGTCGCGCTTGATGTAGCGGCCGGGCTTGCCGATGATCACCGCAAGCTCGCCTTCGTAGTCGTAGGCCTCGGCGATATTTTTGCGCGGCGCCCACAGCGGCTCTTTATGGCCGACCTGGCAGATCGGCATGCGCAGGAAAATCTGCGGATAAGTCTGCGAGGTCGTGAGCCCGGTCTCCTCGATATGGAGCTTGTAGTTGAGCGCCAGCGCCCAGGTGGCGTGCGGCTCGCGGATCACCGGATCGAATGCGATGTCGTCGAGCGAGAGGTCGGCGGACTTTCCCGCCGTCGCCGCGCGCACTTTCGCCAGCGTCGGATCGATTTCCAGAATTTTGCGCAGATCGTCCGGCAGGTCCGGCGCCGCCTTCGACAATGCGATCAGGCCTTTGGCGCCGGTGACGACACCGACGCCGTGCCGGCTCTGGTGACGATAGGAAACGACCTTCACGACGCCCTCCCCCACTGCTTTTCCGCTACTGTATCATAGGGTGAAAATAGCCGATCGCGACATCCGGGAGACCAACCATGCGCGGCGTGACCTTCCTCGGCGAACGCAAATTGCAACTGATGGAATTTCCCGACCCGACGCCGGGGCCACACGACGTCGTGGTCGAGATCAAGGCGTCCGGCATGTGCGGCAGCGACCTGAAGTTCTATCGCGCCTCGGGCGGGGCCGCTTCGCTCGGGCTCGGCAAGGTGTCGGGCCCGGTGATCGCCGGCCACGAGCCATGCGGCGTGGTCGCCGCGCGTCGGCAGCGCCGTCGACGAGCGCACCGCCCGCATCGGCGCCCGCGTCATGGTGCATCACTATTCCGGCTGCGGCACCTGCCCGCATTGCCGGACCGGCTGGTCGCAGATGTGTTCGAGCGGCTCAACCGTCTATGGCGCGACCGGCCACGGCGCGCACGCGCCCTATATGAAAGTGCCGGCCTATACGCTGGTGCCGCTGCCCGACACGCTCGGCTTCGCCACCGGCGCCGCGATCTCCTGCGGCACCGGCACCGCCTATCAGGCGCTGCGGCGGATGAATCTCACCGGCGGCGATACCATTGCCATCGTCGGCCAGGGACCGGTCGGGCTGTCGGCGACGCAACTCGCCGCCGCCATGGGCGCCCGCGTCATCGCGCTCGATGTCAGCGCCGAGCGGCTTACGCGCGCCAAGGAGTTCGGCGCCGACGCGCTGATCGATCCGAAGGCCGACGACGCGGTCGCCGCCATCCGGGCGCTGACCCACGGCGCCGGCGCCGACCGCACGCTCGACACGTCGGGCACGTCGGACGGCCGCCTGATCGCGGTGCGCGGCGCGCGGCCCTGGGGCGTCGTCTGTTTCGTCGGCGAAGGCGGCGACGTGACCATCGATGTCAGCCCGCAGATGCTGCGCAAGCAGCTCACCATCATCGGCTCGTGGACGTTCTCGACGACCATCCAGGCCGACTGCGCGCGCTTCGTCGCCGACAACAAGATCGACGTCGAGCATCTGTTCACCGATCGCTGGCAGCTGACGCAGGCCGACGCGGCCTACAAACTGTTCGACCAACAGACCAGCGGCAAGGGCGTGTTCTTGATGTAGATTCAGTGCCGCCGCAAAAAATCGAGAACCTTGTCGTTGAACGAGCCCGGCCGCTCCCAGGCCATGGCGTGGCCGGCATCGTGGATGACGGCCCATTCGTGATGTCTGCAGGTGCGCCGCCCAGATGCGCATCAAGGCCGGCGGCGCCAAGAGATCGGCATCGGCGGCGATCACCAGCACCGGCGCGGTAATGGCCGCGATCTTGGCAAACGTGTTCGGCGTGCGCAGTTGCGGCTGAAAGCCTGAGCCCGGCTGGCGCGCGTGCTCGTCGATCTCGATCCAGCGCCGGGTGCCTTCCGGATTGGCGCCGCGATAGGATGCTCCGATTTCCCGGTAATGCGCCGACTGTTTCCTGATCTCGGGGATGGCGATGCGGGCGATGAAATCGGCGATCTCCTTGTCCTCGAAGCTCCCCGTCGAAGCGCCGACGACCAGGCTGCGCAGCTTTTGCGGCCGCCACGCCGCGTAGTCGAGCGCCACGAAGCCGCCGCCGGCAACGCCAAGCAGGTGGAACTGGTCGAGCTTGAGATATTCGACGAGCGCATCGAGATCGTAGGCAATGCTGACCGGCTGCGCCCCGGATGCGGGGTCGGCCACGCTCTTGCCCCAGCCCTTGCGATCGAAGGCGATGACGCGGTAGCCGGCCGCGGCGAAGGCGGCAATTTGCGGCTGCCAGATTTCGACCGTGCCGGTATTCGGGTGAAGGAGAACGATCGGCACGCCTGAGCCGCCGCTATCGGTGAACCATAATTTCACGCCGGGGAGGTCGGCATAGGCGCCCCTTATGACGGTTTCGGCAGCCGGCATGTCACGCTTCTCCCGTTTGGACTGTTCGGAGGACGGCCTTGATCGCTTTCTAGGCCGTTGCACATCTTCTCGTTCCGCACACTGAAAGCAAGTTTGCGGGCGTAGGCCGTTTCAGCGCCGAGGGCAAAAAGCCCGATGACATGACATTGGGACTTGTCGTAACGTCCACGGTCGCGAGCAAGCAAAGCGAGTAAACAGGGAGAATACGCGCCATGGCGAATTACACGTGGGATCACATCCACCTGCGCACCACCAATCCCGAGGCGATGGCGCAATGGTTCGAGCAGAAGCTCGGCGCCGAGGTGATCCGCACCATGCAGCAGGGCAAGCCGCGCATCGACATGAAGCTCGGCGGCGCCAATATCTTCATCGCGCCGGTCGAAACCGGCGACGGCGTCAACGCCGCGCCGACGACGCCGTATCGCGGCCTCGATCATTTCGGGCTTTCGGTGAGCGGCATCGACGCCATCGCCGCCGACCTCAAGGCCAAGGGCGTCGAGTTCACCCGCGAGCCGACCACGGTGCGGCCTGGCGTGCGCGTCTGCTTCATCCGCGCGCCGGAAGGCGTGTCGATCGAGCTGCTCGACCGCAACGTCTGAGACATAATTTTACTTTCAGGAGAATTCCGCAATGCTGATGCTTTATTACGCGCCCGGCGCCTGCTCGATGGCGTCGCACATCGTGCTCGAGGAGAGCGGCGAGAAATACGAGCCGAAGAAAGTCGACCTCGCCGGCGGCGAGCAGCGCACCGATGCCTATCTGAAAATCAATCCGCAGGGCCGCGTGCCGGTGCTGCGCCTCGACAACGGCGAGCCGCTGGCAGAGAACACCGCGATCCTGCCCTATCTCGGCAAGCGCTTCGATCTGTGGCCGAAGGATGCGGTGGCCGAAGCGAAGGCGCTGTCGACCGATCGGCTTCTTTGCGGCGAGCGTGCATCCGGCGCACGCCCATGTCGGCCGGCCGGAGCGCTACACCGCCGACACCACGGCCTATCCGGGCATCAAGGAAGCCGGGTCTGAAGACCTTTCACGGCTATCTGAAGCAGATCGACGGCATGCTGGCCGGACCGCGAATGGCTGTCCGATAAATATTCCGTGCTCGATCCCTACGCCTTCGTCTTCTACACCTGGGGCGTGCGCCGCGAGCTGCCGATGGGCGAGCTCAAGAACTACACCGCGCACAAGGACCGCATGCTCAAGCGGCCGGCGGTCGGGCGCGTGGTCGAGGATGAGAAGGTCAAGGTCTGAGCTCGACGGGGCGGATCGTGCTCGAGCCGATCCGCCCACGACTTCAGCGACCGCCGCCCGTCTCGATCACGCTTTTTCCGAGCTCTTTGAAAATCTCTTCGTCGCGCAAGTATTGGCCGAACGGCTCATAGGCGCGGTCGAGATCGCTCGCGGTGACGACGAAGCTGCGATTCAAATAGCTGATGCTCCACGGCGTTCGATCGAGATAAGTACCGGACTCCGCATACTTGAGCTGCGACCGGGTGCCGATGCGCAGCAGGCCCTGCTTGGTCGCAACGTCGAATTCGAGCGACGGATAATCGTCGGTGTGCTCGATGCGGGGTTTGTATTCGCCTTCGACCATCCGCACTTTGCTCGCCACCGCGAGAAACGCACGCATCACATCGCGCGGCACGGTGATAGGCCGGCTCACCGCCGGCGCTTCGGCGACCTTAAATTGCCCTTGGCCGACAAATTGATCGTCGTGCAGTTCGAGCAGATAATCGGCGATCATCGGCGACAATGTCGAAAGGCCGAACCACTTAATGCCGATGACCACGGTCTTGGTATCGGACAGGTCGGCCAATTCGAGAAACTGCCGCGTCAGCGACGTCGATCGCGGCGCAGCGGCAACGGCGAGACCGATCGCCAAAACCAATGCCGCACTGGCGAGGCGGACGGCATTTTTCGTCATCCCAGCGTTAGAGGATGATTGTTTGTCGGTTCCGTGGCGAAGCCAGCGCCGTATCGAAATATACAGGCACCGTTACGCCGTCGTCGGCTCCTCGAACTTGAAGCCGACCTTCTGCAAGCCTTCCAGCGCCGACTTGCCGTATTCGTCCTCGATTTCCTTGGCGAGGCTCGGCGCATAGGAAATCGGATCGGCCTGCTCGTCGGTCTCCGGCACGATCATCACCAGCAGGCGCCCGGTGACGTCGGAGACGTTGCGAAAACTCCTGTTCTCGCCGCGCGGCACCGAGATCATGTCGAGCGGATCGAGCACCAGCTTGTGCTCGCCCTGATCGCCCCATGCGATCTCGAAGCGGCCGGCGAGGCACATGAAGTTCTCCACCGTGTTGAGGTGGCGGTGCAGGCCGGGCCCGTTGCCCGGCTCGCACTCGGCGATGCTGACGATCAGGCCGCGCGGGCCCTTGACCGGCGCGCCGGCGCTGCGGCCCTGGTAATCGGCCGGCGCCATCACCGGATAGACTTTGCGCGCCGTGATCTTCTCCACCGCGCCGGCCGGAATGCCGTGGGTGGCGAAATTCTGCTGCTGGTAGGTTTGCAGCTTGTTGAAGCGGGCGACGCGTTTTTCCATCGAATCGGGATTGAGCGATTGCGTTGTCACGGCGGCTCCTCCAAGTGGCTCGTCTAACAAGAGACTCGTCTAAGTGCGATTTTGCGCCATTATTCTCTTCGCGCGATGGCTTGTCGAGCGGGTCAACGCGCTTACAATCGCGCGCGCCGTGAAAAATGAAAATCGCATCGCGCGGCACAGGAAAGAGAACTTCCATGAAAAAGCTGGCAGCCGCATGCGCGGCGACGCTTGCGCTGTTGTGTTTCACCTCGGCGCCGGCGTCGGCACAAAGCTGGCCGCAGAAACCGATCAGGATGATCGTGCCGTATCCGGCCGGCGGCGGCACCGATTTCGTCGGGCGGCTGGTGGCGGAGCATCTGTCGCACCGGCTGAACCAGCCGATCTTTGTGGAAAATCGCGCCGGCGCCAACGGCGCCGTCGGCCTGCAGGCGCTCAAGCAATCGGAGCCGGACGGCTACACCATCGCGGCCACGTCCGACACGCCGATGACGGTCAATCCGTGGCTGTACAAGGATCTGTCCTACGACCCGCTGCACGACTTCGTTCCGGTGGCATCGGTGGTGCGGCTGCCGGGAATGCTGGCGGCCAATCCGTCGCTGCCGGCAAACAGCATCGCCGAGTTGATCGCGCTGGCGAAGCAAAAACCCGGCGGCATCGCCTATGGCTCCGCCGGTGTCGGCAATTTCAGCCATCTGGCGATGGAATTGTTCTCGCTGGCGACGGGCGTGAAGCTCCTGCACGTGCCCTATAAGGGCACCGGCCCCATGGCGATGGCGATCATCGCCGGCGAAGTGCAGGTCGAATTCAACAATGTCTCGACATTGCTGCCTTATGTGCAGGCGGGCAAGCTGAAGGTGCTCGCGGTGGCCGAACCCCAGCGCATGGCGCAATTCCCCGATTGGCCGGCGGTGGCCGAGACCGTGCCCGGCTTCGAAATGGCGCCCTGGGTCGGCATCATCGCGCCGGCCGGCACGCCGCGCGCCATCGTCGATCGTCTCACCGCGGCAACGCTTGCCGTCATGCACGATGAATCGATCGCCAAGCAATTTGCCGATCAGCAACTCACCGTGATGGCGCTAGGGCCCAATCGCTTCGAGGCGCTCATCCGCAGCGATAGCGAAAAGTGGGGCCAATTAGTCAAGGCCGCCGGCATCAAGATGGCGGAATGAACGAGGGGGTAATGCACTGCAAATAATCGGCCCGCGAAAACAGACCACCTTGCGGCGGTCCTTCCGGAACTCCAGATGCTCAGTTGCCGAATTTGTAGTTGAGGCCGACGCGCACGATGTTGTCGGTGAACTTGGCGTTCCAGCTCGCGATGCCACCGAAATTATCCGCCACGCTGCCACTTTCCGATCCCAAATCGAGATAGAGATACTCCGCCTTCCAAGTCCAGTTGCCCGTAAGCGCGCCTTCGACACCGCCGCCCAAGGTCCAGCCGGCCTTGGTCGTCGATTGGCTGAATGCAAACGCTCCACTTGCACTACCGGTAGGAATGCAACCAATACCGGCGATACACGCCGTAAGGCTTATGTTGGCGGCGCCGCTTCCTGAAACCTTCACTCCACCGAAGGCTAGGCCGCCGGTTCCATAAAGCAACGTGGTGGGAGTGATCAGTACACCGGCGCGGGCACGAGCGGTACCAAACCACGAGATTCTGCCTTCAAAAGTCGTACCGACATTGGATGACGTTAAACCGGTGATGCCTGGGCCGATGAAGACTCCGCTGGTTGAGGTGCTTTGGCTGCCGCCGGCGTATTCGTTAGACGTCTGAAGATCCGCCTCAAGGCCGACGACCCAAGTTGGATTAATCTGGTAATTGTAACCGAATTGACCGCCGCCAATCCCGCCTTTCGGCTTCAGCGATTCCGAGAATGAGGTGGGGAGGCTTCCTAATCCGGAGAAAAAGGCAATGGCGGGATCGTTGAGATCGCCGCTGGCCTTTCCCCAACTGTAGCCAATGTTGCCGCCGACGTAGAAACCGGTCCAGCTGTAGACCGGCGCTGACGGCGGCGGTGGTGCTTTCACCACCATATCTGCCGCAAGCGCCAACCCGCTCGCAGCAAGGCTGAAACCGGCACCGGCGAAAACTGAAATGAGCGATTTGCGCATCTGCCCATCCACTGCACAGACACTAAATACCGAGATTAATTTGCATCGGATAGCCGTGCAATCGGCGCTCCGGGCGGAATTCCTTGATTTCAGCAAATATCCGGACAGTGTTGCGCTGTAGCCACGCGTGTTCGTTATGAGACCACAAGCGCGCGCCCAACAATCTTGCCCTCATCAAACTTGCCGCCATCAGGACATGGCTGCAAGTTTATGAGTCCACGACTTGTCCTTATGGCTTCACACTCTCGCTCAGCCATTCGACCGCCGCCTGCACACCGCCCTTGCCGTGGGCGACACCGAGCGCGCCGAGTGCCATCTCGATGACGCCGAGCGTGCCCAGCACCATGGGCGCATTGAGGTGCCCCATATGGGCGATGCGAAATGCCTTGCCGTTCAATTTGCCGATGCCGTGGCCGAGGACGACGCCGCATTTGGTGTCGCAATAGGCGCGCAACAGTTTGGGATCGTAACCGTTCGTCAGCACGGTGGTGACCGCATCGGAACGGTCGCCCGGTTCGACGACATTGAAATCGATGACGTTGCCGGTCTTCCACACTGCGACGGCGCGGCGGACCGCCTCGGCGAGCAGACGGTGGCGCAGGAAGACGTTGTCGAGCCCTTCCGCGAACAGCATGTCGAGGGCTTTACGCAGCGCGAACAACAATTGCTCCGGCGGCGTGCCGGAATATTTCTGATAATGCGATTCGCCGTCGCGCGTCGTCCAATCCCAGTAGGGCGTGCGCAAACCGGCCTTGCGATGGGCCTCGCGGGCGCGCTCGCCGGCGCCGACGAAGCTCAAGCCCGGCGGTGACATCAAGCCTTTCTGCGATCCCGCCACCGCGACGTCGACGCCCCAGGCGTCCATCGCAAACGGCACGCAGCCAAGCGAGGCGACGACGTCGACCATATAGAGCGCGTCGTGGTGGGCGGCTTTGATGGCTTTGCCGATCGCCGCGATATCGTTGGCGACGCCGGTAGAGGTCTCGATCTGCACGGCGAGGATGGCCTTGATCCCCTTATCGGCGCGCAGGCGGGCTTCGACATCCGCCGGCCGCACGGCGTGCCGCCAATCGCCCTCGAGGACTTCGATCTCGACGCCGAGCCGCGCCGCGGCATCGCCCCAAGCAATGCCGAACTGGCCGCTTTCCAGGACCAAAATCTTGTCGCCCCGCGACAGCACATTGGTCAGCGCCGCTTCCCACGCGCCATGGCCGTTGGCGATATAGATGTAGGGACGGTGCGCGGTGCCAAACACTTTGCCGAGATCGCGCAGCAGGCTATCGGTCAGCGCAATCAGCGGCTCGGAATAGATCTCGACCGCCGGGCGATGCATCGCCTGGAGCACCTCGTCGGGAATATTCGTCGGCCCCGGGACCGCCAGGAATTCACGACCCGCGCGAACGGTCATGCGCCCTCACATCTTGCCGTGGCGGCATCGTATTGCCCGCGCCATCGCTCTGGAAGGGGACCTAAGGGCAGCTGATTCGGCCGGCGACAACGCCCGGACGCGGCGGCCGCCGCCAGTAGATTGCTGTGCAGATCGTGGATGCGCCGCCGCGAACGGCCTGCACTTGACCGAATGTCGCCATCGTTTGCGCGGAATATCGCTACAGTTGAGGATTTCGTTCCTGCGGGCGCGTCGGCCAATTATTCAGCCGAAACGGAACGATGTTATACTGCCGCGAGCGAGATCGAGTCCTTTTTGTGGCTACCACCGCGAGGCTCTCCGCATGACAAGCGCAGCAACCGGCAAAGCTCGTTCGTTCGGTCTGCACGGCGTCCTCCAGGCTGTGGCCTACATCCTCGAACTGTTCGCCATCGCCGGGGCCTATTTCGGCCTTGCCGTATCCGGGCTCTTGATACCCTGGATCAATCCGACCGCAACGCCGCTGTGGCCGCCGACCGGCGTGGCGCTGGCGCTGATGCTCATACGCGGCTACCGGATCTGGCCCGCGATTTTCGTCGGCGGGTTTTTCTCGACTGCCGTCGGTGGCGGCGCGCTGTCGGAAGCCGCCTGTGTCGCGCTCGGCACGCCGACCGCGGCGCTGGCCGGAACCTGGCTGATCAATCGCTGGTCGCACGGCCGCGAGACGTTCGCGACGCCGCTCGACGTCGCAAAATTCGCCCTCATTGCCTTTGCACCGACCGCGATGATCAGCGCCACCATGGCCACCGTGGGCCTGGTTCTCGCCAACGACCTCGGTCTTGCGAACCCCGTTGCGAAGTGGGCGGCACGGTGGCTGGCGGACGCCGGCGGAACGCTGATCATCGCTCCCGTCATCGTGCTCTGGGCGATCAAGCCGTCGCGTTCCTGGTCGCGCTGGAGCCTGGTGGAAACCGCCGGCGTCGTCATCGTCACGGCCGCCATCGCCATCGCCGCCTTTGGCCCGCAAGTCGGCAGCGCTCTCATGGACAGCGACTTCTATGCGTTGCTGCCGTACCGGAGCCTGCTTGCATTCCTGGTCGTGCTGCCGCTGTTGTGGGCCAGCCTGCGCGGCAATCCGCGGGACGCCGCCGCAGCGGCGCCGGTTTTTTGCGCGATTGCGGCGTGGGGTTTCGCGACCAGCTTCGACTTGAATGGATCGCCGGTCCTTCTCCTTGCGCTGGTCCTCGCCACCTCGCTGCCGCCGCTGATTTTGGCCGCCGCGGTCGCCGCCCATCAGCAAGCAACAGCGCGCCTACAGGCCGCGCATGACCAATTGAGCCGGCAAGTCGCCGAGACCGCGCTCGCGTTCGAGCGGTCCAAGCGCCATTTCCAAATCCTGATCGAAGGTGTCGTCGATCACGCCGTCTTCCTGCTCGATCGATCGGGACGCGTGGCGAGCTGGAACTCTACCGCGCAGCAGATCATCGGCTACACCGCCGACGAAATCATCGGCAAGCATTTCGGCGTGTTTTACCGGCCCGACGAGCGGCGCTCGGGCGAACCGAACCGTGTGCTCGAACTGGCCGTCAAGAACGGCAAGCACGCGGTGGAGGGCTGGCGCATCAAAAAGAACGGCACGCTGTTCTTCGTCACCGGCACCATCAGGGCGATCCACGACGACGACGGCAATCTGATCGGCCTCGCCAATGTGCTGCGCGACGCCACCGAGCGGCGCCACGCCCAGGAGAAGCTGGTCGAGGCGCGCGAGCAGCTCGCCATGTCGCAAAAAATGGAGGCGATCGGCAAGTTGACCGGCGGCATCGCCCACGACTTCAACAATCTGTTGATGATCATCGGCGGCAACGCCCAGACCTTCGAGCGGCTGCTCGATCCGAAGCTGCCGCGGGCCATCGAGGCGATCCAGACGGCGGCCAAGCGCGGCGAAAGCCTGACCCGCCAATTGCTGACATTTTCCCGCCGCCAGCATCTCAGCCCCACGATCGTCGATCTCAGCGCCAGCATCAAAAATATCCGGCCGATGATCGAAAGCTCGCTGCGCGGCAACATCGTCTACAACGAGCAGATCGATCCGGCGGTGTGGCCGGTCAAGGTCGACCTTGCCGAATTGGAGCTTGCGATCGTCAATATCGCCGTCAATGCCCGCGACGCCATGCCGAACGGCGGCACGTTCACCTTGACCGTCGGCAACGTGCCGGTGGACGACACCTCGGGCGGCGATGAAGAGAACGGCGACCTCATTGTCGTCCAATTCAGCGACACCGGCGTCGGCATTCCGCCGAATCTGCTGTCCAAGATTTTTGATCCGTTCTTCACCACCAAGGAGGTCGGCAAGGGAACCGGGCTCGGCCTGTCGCAGGTCTATGGTTTCGTCCACCAGGCCGGCGGAACCATCAATGCGGAAAGCAAGGTCGGACAAGGCACAACGATCACCGTCTACCTGCCGTCCTGTTTCGAGAAGGACATCGCCAAGGAAATACCCGCCATGGACGCGCCGCGTTCGCAACGCCCGATGGTGCTCATCGTCGACGACAGTTCCGAGGTGGCGGAGGTGACGTCGTCGCTGTTCGAGCGTCTCGGCTATGACACCGACTATCGCGATTCCGCCGACGCGGCGCTGAAATATCTTGCGGAAGGCACCAAGATCGATCTCGTGTTCAGCGACATCGTCATGCCGGGGACGATCGACGGCGTCGGCCTCGCGCGTGAGATCCGCTCGCGCTATCCCGATCTGCCGGTGCTGCTCACGACCGGCTACAGCGATGCCGCCCAAGCCGCGCCCGCGGACCTGAAGATCCTGCGCAAGCCGTTCGACACCGTCGCGCTGCGCGGCTTCATTGCCGACATGATGGCCGTGGATTTAGCGTCCTAAAGTTCTTGGCATCCCGACGGGACTGTATTGCTAGGAGGAGCATGATCTTTTCCGAAAACCTGTACCCATCCCCGGATCAAGTCCGGGGACAGGCATTTTCGGGATCATGCTCTACCGCTCCGGCGGCGGCGCGCTGCGGGCGGCGAAAACCGACTCGATCTTGGCTTTCAGCGTGTGGGCGTTGAACGGCTTGACGATGTAATTGTCGACGCCCGCCTTCTTCGCCGCGATGACGTTTTCGGTCTTCGATTCCGACGTCACCATGATGAACGGCGTGCGCTTCAGCGCGGGATCGTTGCGCAGCTCGCGCAACAGCTCATAGCCGCTCATCGGCGCCATGTTCCAATCGGAAATCACCAAGCCGTAGCGTTTGCTGCGCATCTTGGCGAGCGCCGAAGCGCCGTCATTGGCATCGTCGACGTCGGTGATGCCGAGATGCTGCAACAGGCCGCGGATGATGCCGATCATCGACTTGGAATCGTCGACCAGAAGCACGGACATCGATGGGTTCAGAGCCATGGCGCCGGTTCCAACCAATGCGGGATGCGTAGAGCCGGCAGGCGACGGCTCAGCACGTCGAGGCCGATAATTTGATCCCCAAACAGCCGACGATACTACTACCGGCAGTTGAACGCTCGGTAAATCGCCGAAAGCCGCGTTTCACGCATTGCACAATTGCTTGCCGGTCATGGCGGCTGATTTAGCGCTTTCCTGCCAGCACTTGGCCGCAATCTGCGACCTTACGCAGCGGCTTCGCCGTCGATGCAAACTAAGGCGTGTGACGGTCCGAGCGAAAATCCGCCGCTCACCGGCCAGCCGGCCCCCGCGGAGCTACTTTGGGCGCGGTCGCTTGCGGCGGCGGGCTTGCCGGCTGGCCACTCGGTGGGTGCACGATGGTGCCGGGCTCGTCTTCGACTTCCTGCTGCGGCTGCTCGACCGGCTGCGGTTGAGGCTTCTGCCGCGACGAGACGGAATTCAACTGTGGCCCCAGCGTCGACGGCGCGACCGGCGTGAATGCCGATTGGCCGCTCCGGCCGCTGAACGTCATCAGCCCGTCCTTGGTCGAGATGATATCGCCGGGCCGCAAGGTGGGATCGGTCTTCACATCCAAGGTGGCGAGCCCGAACGCGTCCTTGCCGTTGCAGGTGCAATTGGCGACCAGGTGCTTGCGATAGAGGAACGCCGTGTTGAGATCGGCATAGCGCGCGCCGTCGCCGGCCACCGCGCCGTCGATCTCGGAGCCGAAATAGACCTTGGTGGCGCTGGTCGGGCAGATCGCCTTGCAGGTCGCGGCCGGCGTCGCATTGGCCATCCGCTCCAGCGGGAAGTGCTGGCCGTCGCACAGCCGCACGCAGAAGGCGACGCCGTGTCCGGTGGTACCGGCATTCTCGTTGACGCGCTCTTGTCCGAGCGGCGCCGGCGCGACGCGTCCGATCTCCGGCGGCGGCGGCGGATAGCTGGGCGACGGCGGCGGCGACCGCTGCGGGCCGCCGAACAGAAAATCAAAAAAGCCCTGCGCCTGCGCCGGGCTTGGCGCCGACAGGGTTGCTGTGGCGCAAAGCGCCCCGGCAAAGACCGCCGCGCACCACTTCAACCGCTTGCTGCGACGCCTAAGCACCACGGCACCACCTGACTGCCACGTCTCCGACTTCCCCGTGCGATTCCCCAATCGGCGGAGTATCGGCACTTTCCCGGCGCCCATGCAAGGCAGTCGCACGCGGCGCGTGGTGTACCGCTACCGGGCGGTATGGCTATGGTCTTGCCGACAAAGCTGCCGTGCCATCCCGATAAAGGCCGCCATCCGATCAGTTGCAGGGTGCATTGATCTCGGCGTGGCGGTCGCCAAACGCCTCGGATATTGTCGGCGCCATAAGAGCTAGGGAAGAACACATGATCAAGAAGTTCCATGTCCTCTATGTCGGCCAGATCGAGCTCGACAATGTGGGCCTGAGCGGCACGCCGGCCAACGAGCGGCGCTATTCCGACGAACGGCTGGCCGAAGCATTCTTCACCGCGCGCGACGTCGCCCAGCTCATGGACGAGCTCGGCTTCGACGTGCTGTGGACCGCCGAGCATCATTTCCAGCGCGAGGGCTACGAGGTCTTCCCCAATCTGATCCAGCTCGGGCTGTGGCTCGCCACCCAGACCAAGCGGCTGAAGTTCGGCTGCGCCTTCAACGTGCTGCCGATGTGGCACCCGATCCGCATGGCGGAAGACTATGCCATGGCCGACATCGTCACCGACGGCAGGGTCATCATGGGCGTGGGCCGCGGCTATCACAGCCGCGAGGTGGAATCGTTCGGCGCGCCGCTGTTGGACGCCGACAAGAACCGCGAATATTTCGAGGAGCAGTTGCGGCTGTTGCTGACCTGCTTCAACGAGCAGTCCTTCCATTTCAAAGGCAAATATTACGAGGCGCCGCCGCCGGTGGATTACCGCGGCTACAAGCTTACGGACATCACCATGGTGCCCCGGCCAAAACATCTGCCGGTGGAAATCTGGATGCCGATCGCCAGCGGCAAGACCATCGAGATGATGGCGCAATATGGCCTCAAAGCGATGGTGACGCTCAACGGCGAGAAAATCCTCGACGACGTCATCCGCGCCTATCACACGGCTTGCGCCAAGCACGGCCAGAACAAGAAGCTCGGCGAAGACGTGATCTGGGGCGCCGGCGTCTATCTCGCCAATAGCCGCGAGGAAGCGATCAAAAAACTCGAGCCGGCGCACGACGAGCGCTTCAAATGGTTCGCGCCGTTCGGCTTCGTGCGCTATGCCGACGAACAGGGCCGCACCTGGGGCACGCCGGGCGCGCCGTCGCGCACGCCGCTGTTGAGCGACGGCGTGGCGCAGAAGGCCTGGTTCTGCGGGCCGCCGGCCGAAGTGATCGACGGCATCAAGTCGATCGAGGCGAAATATCCGGGGCTGGAGAATTTCATGATCCATTGGGCCGAAGGACTCTCGCCCAAGGAATTCAAGGATCAGTTGCGCTGGTTCGCCAAGGACGTGATGCCGGCGTTCAAGCGTTGAACGCCGGCGCCGTGCGCACCCGGCGCGTGAGCGCCCAGATCAAGAAGCGCGAGCACGCCCATCACCGCGATGGTGCCGGCCACTGGCCATGCCGAGTGCCCGAGATAGTGTCCGATCGCGGCGGCGGCGATGGCGGCGGCGGTTTGCTGCGCGAAACCCAACAGCGAGGACGCGGTGCCGGCGCGATCGGGAAACGGCGTCAGCGCGCCGGCCTGGGTCTGTGGCAGCACAAGGCCCATGCCGGCGAGATAAATCGTCATGGTGCCAACGAGCCAACCGACATGGGCGAGCCCGAGCGCGACGGCTGCCGCCATCGCCAAGCCCCCGACCGCCATCACCACCGCGCCGATGCCGATGGTGCGATCGAGACCGAGCCGCATGACGAAACGCGACGCCGCATAGGCGCCGACCATGTAGCCGGCGGCGCCGACCGCGTAGGTCGTGCCGAACACGATCGGCGTCAGTCCGTAGAGGTCCTGCATCACGAACGGCGCGCCGGCGATCCAGGCAAACAAGCCGACGAAGGTTGTGACCAATATGCCGAGATTGGCCAGAAAGCCGCGATGCACCAGCACCGAGCGATAGAGCCCGCCCATGGTCGCCAATGAAAACGGCCCCGATGCGCGCTGGCGCAGCGTCTCCGGCAACAGCAGCGCCGCGGCCGAGCCGGCGACCAGCGCGAACACCACCAGCAGCACGAAGCTGGCGCGCCAGCCGAACGCGGTTTGCAGCACGCCGCCGATGGCAGGGGCGACGATCGGCGCGAACGCGGTGATCGATCCCATCAGCGACAATTCGCGCCCGGCGCGCACGCCGGAATAAAGGTCGCGCACCGCGGCGCGCGCCAGCACGATGCAGCCGGCGCCGCCGAGCGCCTGGACGAAACGCACCGCGATCAAAACTTCGATCGATTGCGCCACCGCGCAGACGATGGTCGCCACGCCGTAGAGCACCAGCGCCGCCAGGATCACCGGCCGCCGCCCGATGCGATCGGACACCGGCCCATAGACGATCTGCCCGGCGGCGAAGCCGATCAGATAGCTCGAAATGGTCAATTGCACCTGGACCGTCGATGCATCGAGCGCCTGCCCGATCGCCGGCAGCGACGGCAGATACATGTCCATGGTCAGCGGGCCGAGCGCGGTCAGGAACGACAGCAATAATGTGAGACCGAACGTGCCGGGACGGAGCATCGTGCTCTATCGCTCGCGCAGCGGCTTGATCTTCAGCTCCGCCGCGAGCTTGTCGAGCTGCGCCAACAGCGCCGGCGCGATCGGCACGCCGTCGCGCAGCCGTTCCGCGCGGCATTGCGCGCGGCGGTCGCCGGGCAGGCGGATTTCGTCGACGCCGGGCAAGCGCTTCGATTGGCGGAAGTCGCGCACGTGGCGATCGACTTCGGCGGTGAAGGTCGCAAGCGGCACGAAAGCGCGCGATGTCGATCGCGACCATGAAATGCCCGGTATTGGTCTCGCTTTTGTCGTCGGCATTGAAGTCGACCACGTCGCGGCCAAACGCAGCACCATTCAGCACGCCGCCGAGCAATCCCAGCATCAGCGCCAGGCCGGCGCCCTTGTATTCGCCCATCGGCAGCAAGATGCCTTCGCCGGAGCGGTTCGGATCGGTGATGGCTTCGCCGGTCTCGGGCTTGACGAACCAGCCTTCCGGCATGGTCAGCCCGCGCAGCGCGTATTTCTTCACCGTGCCGTAGGCGACGATCGAGGTCGCCATGTCGAGCACCAGTGGACCTGCGCCCGACGGCACGCCGATGGCCAGCGGATTGGTGCCGAGCAACAAATCGGTGCCGCCCCAGGTCGCCATGTGATTGGCGTTGGCGACGGCGGCATAAAGCCCGATCATGCCGTGCGCCGTCGGCATTTCCGCATAAAGCCCGGCCGGCCCGGCGTGATTGGAGCGGCGCACGCCGACCCAAGCCACGCCGGTGTCGCGCGCCATGGCGATCGCCTCGTTGGCGGCGCGCGTCATCACCAGATGCCCCATGCCGTTGTCGCCATCGACCAGCGCCGTCGCCGGCGCCGATCTTGGTCACGGTGATGTTGGGATGCGCGTTGAAGCCGCGCGCCTTCAGCCGGCGCACATATTGCGGCAGGCGCAAGATGCCGTGGCCTTCAGCGCCGGTGAGATCGGCTTCGGTCATCAGTTCGGCGCAGCGCGCCGCGTCGGCGTCGGGCAAGCCGGCCGCGACGAACAAATCCTTGAGCAGCGAAGTGACCGCGCGCGCGGGCACGCGCATCATGCCGGCATCGGCCATGAGTTCATCCCCGGCTTCATCCCAGACGCTTCTTGCTCAAGATCTTCGCCGCGTGACCGCCGAGAATAATGTCGCGGTCGGCCGCGGAAATATTCGCCGCACGCACCTGCCGCACGCATTCTCCGGTGCCCATGTCGTAAGGGTAGTCGCTGCCGAGGAACACCCGATTTGCGCCGACCGAGGAAATGAGAAATTCCAGCGGCGCCTTGGCGTGCACGATGGTGTCGTAGAGGAAGCGGTCGAGATACGGCGCCGGCGAATGCTTGACATGCACTTTCGGCTCCGGCCGCACCTCCCAGCCGTGCACCCAGCGTCCGCCCTGGTACGGAATGAAGCCGCCGCCGTGCGACATGATGAAATTGAGCTTCGGATGCCGCTCCAGCACGCCGCCGAAGATCAGGCAGGCGCCGGCGATGGTGGTGTCGAGCGGATTGCCGATCAGGTTGCCGAGATAATAGGAGCGCAGCCGGTCGGCGCCGGCGACATTGCCGGGATGGATCATCATGAAGGCATCGAGCTCTTCGGCCGCCGCCCATAGCGGCTCAAAGCTCGGATCGTCGAGATTCTTGCCGCCGATGTTTGAGCCGATCATGGCGCCGTGCAGGCCGAGCTTGCGCATGGCGCGGCGCAATTCGTCGGCCGCCTTGTCGGGCGCCTGCATCGGCAAGCGTGGCGATGCCGGAAAAGCGCTCCGGGTGCTCCTTGACGTGCCGCGCGATCTCGTCGTTCTGGATCGCCGACGCCGTGACGCCGACCGCCGCCTCCTGGCCGTAGAGCCAGGTCTGCGGCGCGACCGAGAGCAGATGCACGTCGACCTCGGCCGCATCCATGTCCTTGAACCGCCGCTCGATGTCATGGCCGCCGCGCGGAAACGGCCGGTACGCCACGCCCGCGACCTCGCAGACCGCGTTGTCGGCGTCATACGGCGCCATCTTGAGCCCGAGGCTCGGGATTTCCTTCTGCATGAGCTTGACGGTGGCGTCGGCCAGCACGTGCGTGTGGATGTCGATGGTTTTGGTCATAGGTTCTCCCCGGATGGCGGGCTTCTTTGCGCATAATGGGCGCGGCGGCGCAAGGTAGCCGCGCGCCTCTCAGCCGTCATGCCCGGGCTTGACCCGGGCATCCATGGTGAGGCGCCGCCGTCATGATTGTGCTAAACTCTTCTCAGTTGCCGACACATCAATCGCCGGGTCGGCCAGGTAATGACGACCAAAGGTCAATCATGGCTAGCATGCTGGACCGTATAACTGTCGATCCGGAAACCTGCGGCGGGCGCCCCTGCATTCGAGGGTTGCGTGTCCGGGTCAAAGACATCCTCGATATGCTCGCGGGAGGCTCGTCGCGGGAAGAAATCCTGCGCGATTATCCCTATCTCGAAGATGACGACATTACCGCGGCGCTCGAATTTGCGTCGCGGGCAACGGATCACCCCGTTTTCGCGGCTTCCGAGCGGTGAAATTTCTTGTCGATGCGAACTTACCGCCTGCGCTTGCGCGTTGGCTGGCGTCCGAGGGCCACGACGCAGAACACGTCAGCGATCTGGGGATGGAGCAAAGATCTGATCGCGATATTTGGGCATATGCCCGTGAACGTGATGCCTGTATCGTGACCAAAGACGAAGATTTCATTTTGCTTCAAGCCCTGGACCGCGAAGGACCCGCCATTGTGTGGATTCGCATCGGCAACGCGGTCCGAAGAGTTCTATTGAATCGGTTACCCGCGTTGTGGCCAGCCGTAATCTCTGCACTCCAAGGTGGCGAGAAGGTCGTTGAAGTTAGGTATAAGTAACTCAAAATCCGTAATCCATCACTGGAACGCGTACGGCGACGATGATGAGACCCAGTCAAATCTCGATGTTGAAGAGAATAATGTGGTGCGCGTTCGCGTTAATCGCCGCATTTGCTTTCAATTTCTGCCCGCTGCCGGCGATCGCTCAGCAAGGTATCCACTTCTGCGCAACCGGCACCATGACAATGGGTCCTTTCGACGAGCACATCGCCGAAATCCGAAAAGCCAACCGCTACGAGAAAGCGGACATCGACGAACTGATCGCCGAGCAGAAAGCCGGCGGGCCGGATTTCTTTTCCACTCAGGTCGTCATCAAAGAGGAGCAGTCGGGCTCCGGCGACTTCGATCTGCACCTGTTCCAGGGCTTTTCCGACCCACAGGCCAAATATAACGTCGTCGAGAAATGGCATTGCGAGCATGACGACTACCCGGTCGCCTATTTCGTCGGCTTCAAGGTGACGGCGATCAGCGGGCCGGACGATCCTGGTCTCGCGCGAGAAGGGAACAGTGAACATCATTTCGCTGAAGACGATCGACCCCGATCTCGACAAGCCTACCAGCGTCAGGGATGCCGCCAGTCACGCGGTGCTGTGCGCCGGACATCGCGACAGGTTGCATCAAGACGATATTCTACGGGCGATATTGAGGCCTTTAGCTCCCGGCCGTTTCGGCTATAAAGAGGCCACCAAAACCCTCCGCAAAAAGCATTTCGGGACTTCCCTATGGACGCCACCACCGAACACCATGAGCCGAAGCACGTCCGCGTCGAGGACAATGTCCTGGTGCGCGGGCACGGCCGTTATGCCGCCGATGCGCCGCTGCCGAACCAGGCTTATGCCTATTTCGTGCGCTCGCCCCATGCCTTTGCCCGCATCGTCAGCGTCGATACCGCGGCGGCGCGAACGCGCCCGGCGTGGTCGGCGTGCTGACCGCGAAGGATATGGACGGCGTCGGCAATCTCGGCCGCCATCCGCCGATACCGGGGCGCGGCGGCAAGGGGCTGATCCTGCCGCACCGGCCGGCGCTGGCCGGCGAGCGGGTGATGCATATCGGCGAGCCGGTGGCGATGGTGGTGGCGGAAACCGCGGCCGCGGCGCAGGACGCCGCCGAGCTGGTCGCGGTCGAATACGAGGAAATGACACCGGTCACCGACGCGCGCGAGGCGCTGCGCGACGGCGCGCCGCAAATCTGGCCGCAGGCGCCCGGCAATCTCGCGGTCGACTGGCCGGGGCCGAATCCCGATGCCGACGGCAATGCCAAGAAGGTCGACGAGATTTTCGCCTCCGCCAAACATGTCGCCACGTCGCGCAGATGAACCAGCGCATGATGGTGCATTCGATGGAGCCGCGCGGCGCCACCGCGAGCTACGATGCGGCGACCGACAGCTACCTCACCCGCACCTGCTCGCAGGGCGCCGGCGCCATGCGCGAGCCGATCATGGCGATCATGAGCCTGCCGAAGGAGCGCGTGCGCGTGCTCACCGAGGACGTCGGCGGCGCCTTCGGACTGAAAACCGGTCCGTATCCGGAAAACATCGCGCTGTTGGTCGGCGCCAAGAAATTCGGCCGGCCGATTCATTGGATGTCGTCGCGCTCGGAAGCGTTTTTGTCCGACAACCAGGCGCGCGACATCTATTCCGAGGCCGAACTCGCGCTCGACGAGAAGGGAAAATTCCTGGCGCTGCGAGTGCGCAATGTCGGCAATCTCGGCGCCTATGTGGGCCCGGTCGGCGCCAATATCCCGACGCAGAATTTCACCCGCTGCCTGCCCGGCATGTACGACATCAAATATATGGACGTGTCGGCGAAATGCGCCTTCACCAACACCATCCCGACCGCGCCCTATCGCGGCGCCGGCCGGCCGGAGGCGAGCTACATCCTCGAGCGCGTGGTCGACGAGGCCGCGCGCGTCACCGGCATCGATCCGGCCAAATTGCGCCGGCGCAACCTGATCAAAAAATCGGCGATGCCGTACAAGACCGCGGTCGGCACCACGTACGACTCCGGCGATTTCGAGCCGATCCTCGACAAGGCGCTGGCGCTGGCCGACTACGACGGCTTCAAGAAACGCCGCCGCGAGTCGCAGAAGCGCGGCAAGTTTCGCGGCTTCGGCATTTGTTGTTTGTTGGAACACTCCGGCGGCGCGCCGGTGGAGAGCGCCAAGCTGAGTTTCCCGGGCGACGGCACGCTGCTGCTCACGCTCAATGTGCAGAACACCGGCCAGGGTCACGCCACAGTTTTCCCGCGCGTGATTGCGGAAAAACTCGGCATTCCGGCGGACAAAATCCCGCATGCCCATGGCGATTCCTCGAACGAGCTGCCCGGCTATGCCTCGGTCGGCTCGCGCTCGGCGATGACCGCCGGCCATTCCATCGTCAAGGCGATGGACACCATCCTGCAAAAGGGCAAGCCGATCGCCGCCGCCATGCTGGAAACCGGCGAAGCCGACATCGTCTACAAGAACGGCAATTTCGAAGTGGTCGGCACCGACCGCCGCGTGACCTGTTCGACGTCGCCGCGCGCGCCACGGAAATGAAAAAGCGCGGCGAGATCGCCGAAGACCTCGACACCAAATCCACCACCGAAACGCCGCTCACTTTTCCGAACGGCGTGCACATCGCCGAAGTCGAGATCGATCCCGACACCGGCCACATGACGATCGCCACCTACACCGCGGTCGACGATTGCGGCCGCGCGCTCGATCACATGATCGTCGAAGGCCAGTTGCACGGCTCCGTCGCCGCCGGGCTCGGCCAGGCGCTGATGGAGAACACGGTCTACGATTCAGGCAGCGGCCAGCTCGTCACCGGCTCGTTCATGGATTACGCCATGCCGCGCGCCGAAGACATACCGCCGCTGCGCGACGCGCTCTACGACGTGCCGGCGACCACCAATCCGCTCGGCGTCAAAGGCGTCGGCGAAGCCGGCACCACGGCGGCGATTTCCGCGGTGATGAACGCGGTCGCCGACGCCATTCCGGGCGGCGCCGGCAATCACCTCGACATGCCGGCCTCGGCGCAACGGCTGTGGGAAGCCTGCCAGCGGGCGAAGAGCTAGCCTCCCGTCGTGCGGGCATAGCCGTCCGAAGGACGGCGTCGCTTCGCTCGCCTATGACCCGGCCATCAACGTCCTCGACTCACACTGCGATCAAGACGTGGATGCCCGGCACAGGCCGGGCAGGACGCGTCCGTATGATTTGGCACTTAGGCGCGGAGAACAGCCATGAGCGAAATCAGCCTGCACAGCGAAGCACCGCTGCCAAAAGCGATGCCGATGCTGCTTTGCCACCACCAATGTGCGCGGCGCATTGCTCGCAGTCGCAATCGTCGCGGCGCTTGCGCTCTGGGCGCTTTATCGGGAAAGGTCGTTTCCGTCACCCTAAGGTGCGAGCCCAGCGAGCCTCGAAGGGCGACGGCCCCGGCGCCTCGGCCGTATCCTTCGAGGGCCGCTTCGCGGCCACCTCAGGATGACGGTTGGAAATAAGGAGTCCTCGATGCCCCAACACCCCGAAGCGATCCTCGACGGCAAGAACCGCCCGTTCACCGGCGCGGAATATTTGGCATCGCTGCGCGACGGCCGCGAGGTCTATATCTACGGCGAGCGGGTCAAGGACGTCACCACTCATCCGGCGTTCCGCAATGCGGCTGCCTCGATCGCGCTGCTTTACGACGCGCTGCACGACGAAAAAACCAAAGCCGTGCTCACCGGGCCGACCGATACCGGCTCGAGCGGCTACACCCACAAATTCTTCAAGGCGGCGCATTCGGCCGCCGACGTAATAGCGCAGCGCGACGCCATCGCCGCCTGGGCGCGCATCTCTTACGGCTGGCTCGGCCGCAGCCCCGACTACAAGGCGGCGTTCCTCAACACGCTCGGCGCCAATGCCGAGTTCTATGGCAAGTTCGCCGACAACGCGCGCGCCTGGCACAAGCGCGCCCAGGAAGCTGTGCTCTATCTCAACCACGCGCTGGTCAATCCGCCGATCGACCGCAACAAGCCGGTCGAAGAGGTCAAGGACGTCTACATCACCATCCAGAAGGAAACCGACGCCGGGATCTATGTCTCGGGCGCCAAGGTGGTCGCCACCAATTCGGCGCTGACCCATTACAATTTCCTCGGCCAGAACATGGGCCAGGAGATCAACGACCCGAGCATGGTGGTGATGTTCATCGCGCCGATGAACACGCCCGGCATCAAGCTGATCTGCCGGCAGTCGTATGAGTTCGCCGCCGCCGCCACCGGCTCGCCGTGGGATTATCCGCTGACCTCGCGCTTCGACGAGAACGACGCCATCTTCGTGTTCGACAATGCGTTCATCCCCTGGGAGAACGTGTTCATCCACCGCGACGTCGAGCGGCTGAAGAATTTCTATCCGAAATCCGGCTTCTTCAACGGCTTCACCATGCAGGGCTGCGTGCGGCTGGCGGTGAAGCTCGATTTTTTGATCGGCGTTCTCGTGAAAGCCGCGCGCGCCACCGGCGTCGACGGTTTTCGCGGCGTGCAGGCGCAGATCGGCGAAATCGTCGGCTGGCGCAACCTGTTCTGGTCGCTCACCGACGCCATGGCCTACAACCCCGAGCCCTGGGTCAACGGCGCGGTGCTGCCGAATGGGCGCGCCTGCTCCACCTACCGCCTGTTCATGACGGAAGCCTATCCGGCGATCCGCAATATCATCGAAAAGGTGGTCGCCTCCGGCCTGATCTATCTGCCGTCGAACGCGCGGGATTTCAAAAATCCCGACATCGACAAATATCTGGCCAAATACGTCCGCGGCTCCAACGACATCGGCTACAAGGACCGCATCAAGATCATGAAACTTTTATGGGACGCCATCGGCACCGAATTCGGTGCTCGCCACGAGCTCTACGAGATGAACTATTCCGGCAGCCACGAGCTGGTGCGCATCTTCCCGCTGCAACAGGCGCAATTCACCGGCCAGCTCAAGCAGATGGAAGCGCTGGCCGAACAATGCATGGCCGATTACGACGAGGATGGCTGGAAGCATCCGGCGTACAAGGACGGCGCGGATATCAGCGTGGTGGGCAAGGGTAACGTTTAGCGCTGGAGGAACCGACCATGATGCGGGCCAAGACCGAGCAGAAGGTGAAGCGCTGGAAGGATCAGCGCTGGCTGATCGACAGCGTCATCCAGGCCGTCGGCATGGAATGGGATCAGCCGCGGCTGAACTACACCATGTATCCGGCCGGCCCCGACGCCATCGGCGACTTCCGCACGGTGGGATTAAGGGTGCGCAAATTCGCCGACATGCATCGCGAATTCGCCGCCGCCGCCCATCGCCGCGAAGTCAAGGCGCAAAATTTCGAGAAGCAGGGCCGCAACATCTCGGCGCGCGAGAGCTATTTCATCGCGTCGCTGCTCTATTCCGCGGCGCGCTGGCCGATCTTCGAGAGCAATGCCAAGTCGATCGATTACAACGCCCGCATGGTCGCCTGTTACGACAAGTTCGCCGCGCTGATGAACCGCCCGATCGAACGGGTCGAAGTGCCGTTCGGCAAAGGCAAGACGCTGCCGGGATATCTGCATTTGCCGCGTGCGCCAAAACCCGGCGAAAAATTTCCCTGCGCCATCGGCATCGACGGCATGGACGGCTCCAAGGAGATCATGTGCTCGATGTACGGCGACAAGTTCCTCGAGCGCGGCATGGCGCATTTCATCTATGACGGCCCGGGCCAGGGCGAATGCACCTATCGCGACATTCTGGTCACCGAACGCAATCACATGGACGCCGGCCGCGCGGTCTACGACTGGCTGAGCAAGCATCCGCACATCGACGCCACGCGCTCGGTGATCTGGAGTGTCAGCATGGGCACGTTCTTCGGCCTGCAGGCCGCAGCCGCGCTGGGCGACGCGATCCGCGGCGCCGCCGTCAGCTTCGTCTGTCACGAGCCCGGCCTGACCAGCCTGATGAACCGCTCGGCGCCGTCGTTCAAGATGCGCTTCATGTACATGTCCGGCCACGACGACGAAGACGCGTTCGACCGCTTCATGGAAAAATTCAGCCTCATGCCGATCGCCGACGGCATCAAATGTCCTGTCCTCATCCAGGCCGGCGAAGACGACGAGCTGTCGCCGCTCGAATTCTCCGACGAATTGGCCGGCAAGATCCGCGCGCCAAAGAAACTCGTGATCTACGAGGGCGAGCGTCACGCCATCGGCGGCAACAACCTGTCATCTGCGTTGGGGGAGAACTGGTTCACCATGCTGGCCGACTGGTGCCTCGACCGCATCGACGGCAAGCCGGCGCCGAACGAGCGGGTGTTCATCAATTCGCTCGGCCAGGCCGTGACGGAGCCTTACGCCCGTTGAGGGAACCGGCGGCGGGCTGGAGCGTTGGTGCAAATGGTCTCAACCGAGGAGCTGGCTTATGACGTTGGCCCAAGCGACGTTCGCCCCTGAGACTTCGGAACAGTTTTCTCGTTTGCTCGGCGAAGCGGTGGTCAGGATTTGGGGCCATCTGCCCAACACGCTGCAAAGCCGGCTGTTCGAGGAGGCCGTCACATTGCACGACGTGGAGATGCGCCCACAACTGGCCGTGTTCCTGCATGAAAAGCATCCGCGCACGTCTGCGGCAAGAAAAGCCCGCGCCATCCTCGAGCCCGACAGTCTGGGTGGTTAGAGCATGATCCGGAAAAGTGGAAACCGGTTTTCCGAAAAGATCATGCTCCATCAAAATGCTAAAGCGGGATCGTTTTAATCTGAAACGATCCCGCTTTGGCGCCTACGCCGCGTAAGATTCCGGCACCAACTGCGGCAGACAAGCCAACGCCTGCCGATACGCGGCATTGATTCTCTTGGTCTCCGCCTCGGCGAGCGCCCGGAATACCGGCGCCATGCCGTGCACCCGGTCCGGATGGTTCTGCTTGATCAGCGTTTTGTAGGCTTGCCTTGACGTCCTCGATGGTCGCGTCCGACGACAGGCCGAGCACGGCAAACCAGGTATCGTTCGCGTTGTTCTCGTTCGCTTCTGTCTGCTGCGACGCATCCGAAGCCGCATCATCCGCCGGCAACGGTTCAGCCTCCCGATGCGGATCGGAATAGGCCAAATCCTCGAACGCGCAAATCTCGAGCTCGTAGTCGCGGCGCAGCCGCGCGCGCCGCAGCAGATAAAACAACGCGGCGGCGGCGACGGCGAAGCCGGCGGCGACCGCGTTGGCGTAGAACAAGCGCGCATCGAGCGGATACCAGGCGATCGCGTGTCGCGCATTCAATTCGTCGGCCCAGGCCGCCTGGTCGGGCGCTTGCGGCGCGGCGACGGCGAGCGCGAGGGCTATGCCATAAGCCGCAATGGCGCCCGCCAAGGCCGATCGCGCACTGGCGGCGTGAACCCAGGCGTGCAGCCGCTGCAGCGGCCGGCGCTTCAAGCGCGCGATCGTGCCGCGCAAATGCTGGGCGTGCGCTTGTAGATCGTCGCGTTCTTCGGCATCGGGGACGTCGTCCGTGCGATCGAACAGCCCGCGCCAAAAGCGCTGCGGCGTTTGCGCCTCGCGGTCGCTGGCCTCGAGGCGGCGGCAGACCTGGTCGTACAGCCGCACCGCGCGGTCCAATTCGGATACTTCCGATTTGCGCAGCGAGAATTGCGGGCGAATGCCTCGGGCCGTCCGCGCCTGGCGGATGTAACCGAGAATGAGCCCGGGCAGCGCCACCCACAACGCGAGCAACACCGCGTTGACGAGAAGAGCCGACAGCTCCCCGCCGCTTTCCGGCACGAACATGCACGCGACTCTACTGAACGCTACGCTACAAACGCCGATAGTCGCGGGCGTACAACTTCGCCCTCGCCGAAAAGGCTAGGGGCGGAACCTGACCGAATGCTGGCCGCAGACAGGCAGAATACGGGCGAGCCGGGCAGATTGAAGGCGAACGGCTTCAGCGCGAGGGCGCGAACGCCGGCTGATCGTCGTTGGCCTGTTTCGCCGGAGTCGCCGGCGGCGGACTGGCCGGAGTCCCGGAACCGCCCGAGGGCGCGGCATCATGGGACGGCGGCGGGCCGGACGTTTGCTGCGTGCGCGGCGCCGACGTGGTCGCGGTCGGGTCCGGCTGCGTGGCGTCCTTTTCCTTGGATTTGTCGACCTTCTCGGGGACCTTGTCCTCGCTTTGGTGCGAGTGACTGCGGGTGGAATAGTGCGGCGAACCCGAGCGGTAATGCGGACCGAAGCCGAAATTCGGGATCATGGGGATCGGGAATTGGGCCATCGCTTTGGTCGGCGCCAACCCGGCCAGACCGCAAGCAATGATAAAGGCCGCCACGATTGACGGTTTGCCGGTTCCAGCCATCGACCCCTCCATTTGCACGAGCAGCCGCCGATGCCGCGGCGCTCACGGTTCGAACTATGGCTCAATCATAGCATTTGTATGATGCCGTTTGCCGGCTGCGCGAGGACGGCAACGATTTTTTCTTACGCAAACCCTGGGTAGAAAAGGGACGCAACTGGCGTCACTTTTACATTGACACAAGTCCCTTCTTCAGTTACGAGACGAAAGCTCGCTCGTGTGAGGGCGTTTCTCGAGACGATCCCTGAAACGGAGCGAGTGCGGTTCCCGCGGGCGGGGCTCGTAACCTCGCTCCCGGGCGGCCCTGGGAAGACGCCCGGCCGGCATTATGACCGGTCTACGGGAAGCCCGTTGGACTGGGACAGGCGGAGACGGATAACACCCGTTTTTTAGCCACGTCCCAGGAAGCGCGGCCTGGGGCTGAGCGGTGGCGTTCGTTCGCCTAAGCAAGAACCGCGGCGGAGCGCCGGTAGGCGAGCGCGCCCCGTATGGCGCGCCCGCGCCCCGAGCGCCAAGCGCGCGTGGTAACACGCGCCTTTGCGCGGCGCGGTCACGGGACAGTGGCGTCTATCAGCGCTCCGCCCCCTCAGCTTTTTGAGGGAAGAGATTACGAGCCGTGAGAACGAATTAGGGAAGAGCGAATAGAACGAAGCGAATAGAGAAAACTTTGGATCATTTGCCAATCGATTTTGCAGACTCCAATGCGATGCACTGCGAGAGCACGCCTCTATTTCACCTCTCCCCAGAGGGGAGAGGTCGAGCGAACGAAGTGAGCGAGGGTGAGGGGGTTCGGAAGCTGGGTATTTTTCTCATGCGTCCGAGCCCCCTCACCCCACCCTCTCCCCTCTGGGGAGAGGGAGTTGCAGGCATCGCGAGAAAATATTTGCTTGCCCCGCTATCGCGGCGCAGGCGCCGGTGCCTGATGGCCATCCAGCCCGATGCCGGTGAGGTGGCCGAACAGCGCCACGAGCTTCGCCCGATCGGCTTCCGGCAGCGGCGGCTTGAGCAGCGAGGCGACGTTGGTGCGCAGATGCGCGGCGTCGCCGGTGCCGAACAGCACGACGTCGACGCCCGGCTCATGGCGCGCGAAGCGGTAGGCCGCCTCGATCATGTTGGCGGCGCCGGCCTCGTGCACCAGGAAGCCGAGCGGATCGTCGGTCGCGCCGAGCCATGGCTCGACCAGACCCTTGGCGGCGAGCGCCTTCATCTCGCGGGCGACGCGCGGCGGATCGGCAAAAATGCTGCGCACCGCGAACATGATCAGCGTGCCGATGCCCTTTTGGCGCGTCGCCGGAAACACGTTGTTGCCGCGCGCCCTGGTGCATCATGTGGAAGCCCACCATGAACACCTCCCAGACGGGATCGTTCACGCGCGCGCTTGAGCGTCTCGTTGGTGTGATCGAGGATCGGGTTCTCGGTGAGCCCGATATGCCGGATCTTGCCCTTCGCCTTCTGTTCGAGAAGCGCCGGCGCCAGCGTGTCGCGCGCGTAGTCGTACATGAACGGATCGACCGCATGCAGATTGAACACGTCGACATAGTCGGTGCCCATGAGGCGGAGCGAATTGTCGAGGCTCGCGACCACGCGCTCCGGCGTCCACCATTCGTTGTTGCGGTGAACGGTGCTCTTGGTCGCCACCACCACCTTGTCGCGCGGGATCGATTTGAGCGCCCGGCCGACCACACCCTCGGTGCCATAAGGCGGCGCGGTGTCGATGAAATTGACGCCGAGCTCGACCGCGTCGAGGACGAGCCGCGCGGCCTCGTCCTCGGTCTTGCCGGATTTCAGCCCCATCCGGGAAAAGCCGCCGGTGCCGAGCCCAGCAACGCTGACGCGCAGGCCGGTGCGGCCGAGGGTGGTGTAGTGCATTCTATTTACTACTTGTAATGGAATACAAATCGAAGGCCATGAAACTTGAATTCATCGTTGACACTTTCGATTTAATGCTGCATATATGCAGCATGAATTAAACGAGGCTTCGCCATGACGCCGCTTTCAGCCAGTGCCGCTATTACTCGATTTCGGACAGAACTCAATATGACCCAGTCCTCGGTTGCCCAAAAGGCGGGTATCGACCAAAGCCGACTCTCTCGCATCGAGAAAGGCGAAATTACCGACCACGCGGAGGTCGGAAGGGTTCTTGACGCGCTAGAGCTATTGGGCTCACCGCAAGCCTCCGAGTTCAAGAAGTTCAATGCGCTCGAATGGGGACAAATTGAACCTCCTAGCTTTTGGAATCCTCAGAGGGGTTATCTCGAAACGGCAGAAGAAACATTGCAAAACGTCGACAAGTTTCTCCGTGATACCGAACGACCTTGGCCGCTTAGGAGACAGATCGAGCGTCATAGGGAGTCGATGCTGAGAGCATCTACGTTTCTAACTCACTTAAATCATCAAATCGCATTTGTGGGGGAGTTGGGCGTCGGTAAGTCGACAGCAATTAGCTTCATATTTGAATTGCTTGTACCCCCCGCTCTTGCGGATAAAAATATCAACCGTCCTGTCCTAGAAACGGGGGCCGGTGGCACCACCATCTGTGAGGTTCATGTCAAGCGCGGTCCAGAATTTGGTATATCGCTCGTGCCACTCACGGAGAACGAAGTCCGACAAACAGTAGGAGATTTCTGCGCAGCAAAATGGCTTAGCCGCACGACAGGGCAGAAAGATTCGACAACGGAGGGCGTCGGGGTTAGCCGCGAAACCGAACGCGCAATTCGTAATATGTCTGGGCTAGTCCGGCGGCGTGAAATCGTCGAGGGAAAGGTTACTTATCACGACCCCATCCACGATCTGATCCGCGCGTCTGGAAGTGAAGATGAATTCAGAACACTCGTTTTGCAAATGATGCAACTGCAAGATCGGACTCAAAGAGAACTTTGGTACGATAGCGGGACTCGAAAACATCCGATGGAATGGGTGACGGAAACTTTTAAGGCCGTGAACAACGGCCGAACTCAAGAACGTACCCATGCCGCGAAGCATTGATTTGTTGGTGCCTGATTTCGGACGCACATTCGGTGAGCTTGAAATCACCGTGATTGATACAAAAGGGGTCGATGACGTTGCAGTCCGCGAGGACCTCGACAGCAAACTCAAAGATCCGCGAACGGCTATTGTGTTCTGCTCGCGTTTCAATGACGCGCCTGGCGTGAGTACACGAGTGTTGGTCCAGCACATGCGGCAGACATTTTCGGAGCGAGTAGATACCGGCAAAGTAACAGTCCTAGCGTTACCTCGGGCGGAAGAAGCTCGGGCAATGAAAGACGATACGGGCGAGCAAGCTCTTACGGATATCGAAGGATATTCATTCAAAGGACTGCAGGTCGTCGGCGAGCTTGCTGCGGAAGAAACACCTGGAATTCCGGTGTTGTTTTTCAACGTTGCATCCGATGATGCCGCTGATATTCGCGTAAAACTCTTCGAGCAGCTCAATCGAATGAGGTCCACAATGGCAGATCGGTTGCTTGATCTTTGTGCGGCAATCGACGAGTTGATTAAGAATCACGAAGCTAAAGCAATTACGGCCGCCGTTGAGGAGGTGGCCGGCCGTCTGAACTCGTTTCTTCGAGGCAATCGGCTATTAGGGGCGCGCGAACATCTTGCGCACGAATATGCATTAAAGACTATCGGTGATGTTCGATACGCTTCAACGCTGTGGGCATCTGCGCGACGAAGTGGTGAGTACTCTGGATTAAATGTCGTACACCACATTGGTGTCGGCGCGGCTCGCGATGCACGAGTACGATGTGACAGTTGGTTCAATGCTCTCGAAGCATTCATAAAGTCGCTGAAAGCTGACCAGGGATTGAGTTTAGCAGTGAAATCCATCGAACAGATTGGTGATAACGCGAAAGCCTCCCGAACGGCCTTTCTCGAAGCCGTGCAAAGTGCAGGTACAGAAGTTTATCGTGAACCGCTGACGAAATCTCCGATTTGGTCGAAGTGTGTGTCCGAGTGGGGACAAGGTCCTGGATTTAAGAAGAGAGTTATAAATCATTTGGAGTCTTGGTTTGATTCAAAACCGAAGCTGAAAAGCAATCTGGAGGACATAGTCAATGGTCTTTGGGATCAGGTTATTATCGCGCCTCTACGTCGGCTAGCTGAAGAAGGCGCTCCTGAACAGACGCCGTCGCTTGCTCCGAGTGAACATGTCGCTGGCATGCCGGAGCAAGTCAGCACATAGGGGGTTGGCTGCAAAAAAAGCATTTCATGTCTGGTTTGGTAATTCTAAAAGAACTGCGAATGACCATCGAATCACAGAAGCCCGACCGCTACAACGCCGCCGAGGCCGAGGCCAAGTGGCAGAAAATCTGGGACGAGCGCGGCATCTTTGCGACGCGCAACGAGGACGTGCGCAACAAGTACTACGTGCTCGAGATGTTCCCCTACCCGTCCGGCCGCATCCATATGGGCCATGTGCGCAACTACACCATGGGCGACGTGGTGGCGCGGGTGAAGCGGGCGATGGGGTTCGACGTGCTGCATCCGATGGGCTGGGACGCCTTCGGCATGCCGGCCGAGAACGCCGCCATGGAGCGCAAGGTCCATCCCAAGACGTGGACCTACCAGAACATCGAAGCGATGAAGAAGCAGCTCAAGTCGATGGGGCTGTCGCTCGACTGGAGCCGCGAGATCGCGACCTGCGATCCGGCCTATTACAAGCACCAGCAGAAGATGTTCCTCGATTTCCTGCGCGCCGGTTTGGTCGAGCGCAAGCAATCGAAGGTGAACTGGGATCCGGTCGACAACACGGTGCTGGCCAACGAGCAGGTGATCGACGGCCGCGGCTGGCGCTCCAACGCATTGGTCGAGCAGCGCGAGCTGACGCAATGGTTCTTCGCCATCACCAAATTTGCCGCGTCCCTGCTCGACGCGCTCGACACGCTCGACCGCTGGCCGGAAAAAGTGCGGCTGATGCAGAAGAACTGGATCGGCCGCTCGGAAGGCTTGCTGGTCCGCTTCGCGCTCGATCAGAATACCACGCCGAACGGCGAGAGCGAGCTCGAAGTCTTCACCACGCGGCCGGACACCTTGTTCGGCGCCAAATTCATGGCGCTGGCGCCGGACCATCCGCTGGCCGCCGCGGCGGCGGCTCAGAATCCGGCGCTGGCCAAATTCATCGCGGAGTGCCGGCATCGCGGCACCGCGCAAGCCGAGATCGACACCGCCGAAAAACTCGGCTTCGACACCGGGCATGAAGGCGCTGCATCCGTTCGATGCGTCGTGGCAGATTCCGGTCTATGTGGCGAACTTCATCCTGATGGACTACGGCACCGGCGCCATTTTCGGCTGCCCGGCGCACGACCAGCGCGACCTCGACTTCGTCAACAAATACGGCCTCGGCAATGTGCCGGTGGTTTGTCCGCCGGACGTCGATCCAAAATCATTCGTCATCACCGACACCGCCTATGACGGCGACGGCCGCATGATCAATTCGCGGTTTTTGGATGGCATGACGATCGCGCAAGCGAAAGAGGAAGTCGCGCGACGGCTGGAGAAAGAGAGCCAC
>CAWCSD010000026.1:0-276713 GCA_963798095.1 uncultured Alphaproteobacteria bacterium
GAGTGGCGGCGGCGACCAATGATTTGGCGACGTTGAAGCTGAAGCCATTGCGGAACGTCAGCGGCCCGCGTTGCTCGGCGACGAGCTCGACGTCATAATTCGCCCAGCTGAAAAGCTCGTGAGGGCCCGCGACATCAAGCATGTCGACTTGGTCGTAGACCGGCATGCCAATGAGCATCTGTCATCTCCGCGCTTGAGGGATGTCCTGATTTTCAATTTTTGCATCTGCCGGCAAGTTTCGGCAAACGCGATCGAATGCCAACGTTGTATTCTGGTCCCGGTTCTCAACTGTGCCGGGCCACCGAAAATTCTAGCCATCGCCAAGGCTCCGTCGACGGCAGCTCACGAACTTTACTTCTCCAGCCTCACAGTTTAAAGTCGAATTTCCCTAATAATTCTCGCAGTGCGTTCACGCGCGACGCCGTGGAGAGATGCAACCATGAGCAATGGTACGCTTCGAATTCGCCGATCGATCACCGAACTGCAGGACGAATACACCAAGGGCAACAAGAAGCCGCTCGAAGACGTGATGCGCGCCTGGAAGGGCATCAAGGAACTTCCGCCAGACGACCCAAGATCGTTCTTCAAGCTGGGCGGCTATCACGGCGAGCCGTTCCGCGGCGCCGGCTGGGGAAATGCCTCGTATTGGGGCGGTTATTGCAACCACGGCAATGTCCTGTTTCCCACCTGGCACCGGGTTTATCTGCTGAAACTGGAAGATGCGCTGCGCAGCATTCCGGGCTGCGCCGATGTCACGCTGCCGTTTTGGGATGAAACCAGCGATGACTCGCTGAAAAGCGGCATTCCGTCGGCGCTCACCCAAGAAACCTTCGTGCTCGACGGTCAGACCATTCCCAACCCGCTCCGCTCCTTCGTCTTCACCGCCAACATCAACGACAATATCAGCGGCGACGATCCGGATTACAGCAAGCCCAAGGGTTATGAAACGGTCCGCTATCCGTTGTCGGGACTGGTCGGGACCAACGATATTGCCAAGACCAAGGCGCACAACGCGCAGTTCCCCGACTACGCCACCAATGTGCAACTTCTGAACCTGAACGTCATCGCGTGGCTGACCTCGGTGATCGTGGTGAACGGCAAGGTGATCCCGACCCATGTCCAGAAGAAGTATCAGGACTGCCTGAACGCGCCGAATTACACGGTGTTTTCCAATACGACGTCGGCCGCGCAGTGGAATGAAAATCTCGCCAGCGGCGCCGAACTGGTCGTTCCGATCGAGTCGCCGCATAACAGCATTCATCTGTCGGTCGGCGGCTGTGACGTTCCGAACTACGACCGTTCCCCGATCGAGGGCGCCAATGGCGACATGGGCGAGAACGACACCGCGGGTCTCGATCCTATTTTCTTTTTCCACCATTGCTTCGTCGATCGCGTGTTCTGGCTCTGGCAGAAAAAACATGGCTGCGAAGACAAGCTGGAGATCATCGAGCAATATCCCGGCACCAATTCGGTCGATAACCAGGGCCCGACACCCGGCGTCGCGCCGAATTCCTGGCTGACGCTTGCTTCGCCGCTCGATCCGTTCAAGAAGCCGGAGGGCGGCAAGGAACGAACCTTTACGTCGCTCGACTGCATCAATATCGAAAAGCAGCTCGGCTACACCTATGGCCCGGGTTCGCTCGAAGGGCAGGCCGCGGCTGCCGCATTGGCGGCGGCAGCGCCGGCGCCGGGCCACAGCAACAAGGTCGTCCGCGTCGCCGGCATTAACCGCTCGGCCATCCGCGGCTCCTTCCTCATCTCCGCCTTCGCCACGATCGACGGCAAGAAACTGCACCTCGGCACGGAGGCGGTGTTGAGCCGCTGGCACGTCTCGGGTTGCGCCAATTGCCAGACCCACCTTGAAGCCAAGGCGTTCATCGGCTTGCAGGGACTTTCGCAAGCGGTCGCCGACAATGCGCAATACGACGTCGAAGTGCGCACGCGCGACGGTCTCTTGAGCCAGCCGCGGGCGGTGGCGGCCGCGCTTACCCCGCGGCGGCCGTTTCACTTCGAGGTGCGGTAGCCAGACGCGCGACCGCATCTTAGTGGAGCATGATGTTTTCGGAATACCGAATTCCACCCGCGGATCAAGTGCGCGGGCAGGCTATTTCCGGTTCATGCACTAGAAACCCGCGACCATCTCCAACGTCTTGCCGGCCTGGGCGCGGCGGACAGCGTCGAGCTGATCCGGCGAATGGCGAAGCTGCGCCACCTCCTTGGCGAATTCCGGCATGGCGCGCAGTTTCTCGGCCCAGGCGTGGACGTGCGGATGCAGCCGCGCGAACGGATAGCCGGCGAGCGACAGCCGGTGCTGCGTAGATCAGCCAGGCGATGTCGAGCACGCTCAAATCGGCGCCCATCAGATAGGGCTGGTGCGCGAGCTTTTTATCGAGCGCGTCGAACTCGGCGCGAAACTTCAGTGCCGATGCGCGCGCCCGCTCGTCGGTAAAACCTTCCTTGGCGGCACGCTGCCAGAACTCGATCTGGATCTGCTTCTCGTGGTCGTTGACGCCCTGCACGGTGCCGGAGCCGTTGGCGAGGTAGCTTTCCAGCGCGCTCGCTGGCTTCGGCGGGCCGGGCGGCGCGAACACGAAGCGGAAGCTCAGCGTGCGCAGATCGAGATGCAGGTCGTCCTCGTGCTTGAGCAGCGCCGCCACCTCGTTGTCGTGGCCGGCCGGGATCAGCCGCGGCGTCGGGAATGTGCGTTCGAGGTATTGGATGATGTCGTTGCTCTCGATATGCACGGCGCCGTCGTGCACCAGCACCGGCACCAGCCCGCGCGGATTGATGCCGAGAAACCACGGCTGCATGTTCTCGTAATGCCGGCAGATCGATCGGATGCGACTGCCACGGGATGCCCTTGAGATTGAGGAAGATGCGCAGCTTCTGCGAGCACGACGAGCCCATGAAGTGCAGCACGTGCACGCCCTTCCAGCCCAGCACCTCGCGGGTCTTGATGTCGCCGTCCGCCAGCTGAACCATGAAACGCTTCTCTCGGACTTTTCGCGCCCATCATAGGGGCCGGGCGCGATTGTGTAAGCCTCGTATGTGCGCGCTTTCGCAACGGCCATTCCCGATGCCGCCAAATTGGCCCGAAGTGCGGCAATAACACCTTGAAAGTAATATGGAAAATCCTATCTAGGAGAAGCCGATAAAGGTGGCGTAACGGCACCTAATCGGCTATGAAATTCAGCAGCGATTCGTTCAGGAATTCCAGCTTTGGCAGACGACGATAATCTCCCGCCCACCGACGGCGGCCCCTCCGACATTCGCCCGGTTTCGATCACCGAGGAGATGAAGAAGAGCTACCTCGATTACGCCATGAGCGTGATCGTGGCGCGCGCGTTGCCCGATGTGCGCGACGGGCTCAAACCGGTACACCGGCGCATCCTCTACTCGATGCACGAGAACGGCTACGAGTGGAACAAGCCGTATCGCAAGTCGGCGCGCGTGGTCGGCGACGTCATCGGTAAATATCACCCGCATGGCGACCAGGCGATCTACGACGCGCTCGTTCGCATGGCGCAGGATTTCTCCATGCGCCTGCCGCTGATCGACGGCCAGGGCAATTTCGGTTCGGTCGACGGCGATGCGCCGGCGGCCATGCGCTACACCGAGGTGCGGCTCGAACGCGTGGCGGGCTCGCTGGTCGAGGATCTCGACAAGGACACCGTCGACTTCCAGGCCAATTACGACAATTCCGAGCACGAGCCGGTGGTGCTGCCGGCGCGCTTCCCCAATCTTCTGGTCAACGGCGCCGGCGGCATCGCCGTCGGCATGGCGACCAATATCCCGCCGCACAATCTCGGCGAGGTGATCGATGCCTGCGTGGCGCTGATCGACAATCCGGCGCTCTCGATCGAGGATTTGATCGGCATCATTCCGGGCCCGGATTTCCCGACCGGCGGCATCATTCTGGGCCGCCAGGGCATCCGCGCCGCCTACCATCTCGGCCGCGGCTCCATCATGATGCGCGGCAAGGTCGAATTCGAGACCTTGCGCGGCGAGCGCGAGGCGATCGTCATTTCCGAAATTCCCTATCAGGTGAACAAGGCGCATCTGGTCGAGCGCATCGGCGAACTGGTGCGCGACAAGAAACTCGAGGGCATTTCGGCGTTGCGCGACGAATCCGATCGCGACGGCTACCGCGTGGTGATCGAAATGCGCCGCGACGCCGTGCCCGACGTGGTGCTCAACCAGCTCTACCGCTTCACCGCGCTGCAATCGTCGTTCGGCGCCAACATGGTGGCGCTCGACAACGGCCGGCCGCTGGTGATGAACCTGAAGGACCTGCTGACGCTGTTCATCGCCTTCCGCGAGGAGGTGGTCTACCGGCGCACCAAACATCTGCTCGGCAAGGCGCGCGACCGCGCCCACGTCCTGGTCGGCCTCGCCATCGCGGTCGCCAATATCGACGAGGTGATCAAGCTCATCCGCGCCGCCAAGGATGCCAACGAGGCGCGCGAAGGGCTGATGAATCGCGACTGGCCGGCCAAGGACGTCGCCACCATGGTCACCTTGATCGACGATCCGCGCCACAGCGTGTCGCCGACGGGCACCACGCGGCTCTCCGCCGAGCAGGCCAAGGCCATCCTCGATCTGCGGCTGCAGCGGCTCACCGCGCTCGGCCGCGACGAGATCAAGGCCGAGCTCGACAAGCTCGCGGCCGAAATCGCCGACTATCTCGACATTCTGCGCTCGCGCGCCCGCATCCAGACGATCATCAAGGAAGAGCTCGCCGCCATCAGGAGCGAATTCGCCACGCCTCGCCGCACCGTGATCATCGATCAGGAAGGCGAGATGGAGGACGAGGATTTGATCCAGCGCGAGGACATGGTCGTCACCGTGTCGCACGCCGGCTATGTCAAGCGCGTGCCGCTGTCGACCTATCGCGCGCAAAAACGCGGCGGCAAGGGCCGCGCCGGCATGCAGACCCGCGAGGAGGATTTCGTCACCCGGCTGTTCGTCGCCTCGACCCACACGCCGGTGCTGTTCTTCTCGTCGCGCGGCCAGGTCTACAAGGAAAAAGTCTGGCGGCTGCCGCTGGCGGCGCCGCAGGCGCGCGGCAAGGCGCTGATCAATATTCTGCCGCTCGAGCAGGGCGAGAACATCACCACCATCATGCCGCTGCCCGAGGACGAAAAGACCTGGGACAAGCTCGACGTGATGTTCGCCACCACGCGCGGCACGGTGCGGCGCAATAAGCTATCGGATTTCGCCGACGTGCGCCGCTCCGGCATCATCGCCATGAAGCTCGACGAGGGCGACGCCATCGTCGACGTGCAGATCTGCACCGAGAACGACGACGTGCTGCTCACCTCGGCGGCCGGCCAATGCATCCGCTTCGCCGTCGACGACGTGCGCGTGTTCCAGGGCCGCACCTCGATGGGCGTGCGCGGCATCAATCTCGCTGACGGCGACAAGCTGATCTCGCTGTCGATCCTGCGCCACGTCGAGGCCAGCGCCGACGAGCGCGTCGCCTATCTCAAGCGCGCCAACGCGGTGCGGCGCGGCAGCAACGGCGAGGGCGAGGACAACGGCGCCACCGACGGTGAGGAGGCCGAGGGCGCCATCGAGCTCGGCGAGCAGCGCTACGTCGTCATGTCGGAAGCCGAGCAGTTCGTGCTCACCATTTCCGAAAAAGGTTTCGGCAAGCGCACCTCGTCCTACGAGTACCGCACCACCGGCCGCGGCGGCAAAGGCATCGTCGCCATGTCGATCACCGAAAAGAACGGCCGCCTGGTGGCGTCGTTCCCGGTCGAGGAAACCGACCAGATCATGCTGGTCACCGACGGCGGCCAACTGATCCGCTGCCCGGTCGACGGCATCCGCATCGCCGGCCGCTCGACGCAAGGCGTGATCGTGTTCTCGACCGGAGAGGGCGAGAAGGTGGCGTCGGTGGAGCGGCTGACGGAAGAGGGTGAGGAGAACGGCGGGGAGTAAGGCTCGGCCCCAGTCCAGAAATTCGGCGTGGACGTGCGGAACTTTTCCCGCAGCATTGAATTAGCCAGCGGGCATATTTACCCGGGGAGTTGGCTATGCACCTTTCCAACCAAAGCCTTTTGGTCATTCTCGTCGTCGGTATCGTCGCCGGCTGGCTTGCCGGCCGGGTGATGGCAGGCGGCGGTTTCGGCCTGATCGGCGATCTGATCGTCGGCCTGATCGGCGCCTTCATCGGCGACTGGCTGTTGCCGCAGCTCGGCGTTCACCTTGGCACCGGTATCCTTTCGCTCATATTGAACGCCTTCATCGGCGCAGTCGTGCTCCTGCTCATCCTGCGTCTGGTGAGCGGAGGCTTTCGGCCGCGGTGGGGCAGGCGCTGGTAAGCCACGCGCCCGCGGCCTAGTTGGCCGGCGGCCAGCCCGCGGCCGGATACGGCACGTGCATGGTCATGATCACGATCGGCGCGCCGCCGGTCGGTATGACCTGATGCGGCGTGTTGGCGGGGATGATGATCATGTCGCCCTTGACCACGGCGTGCGTGACACCGCCGGCAATCGATGAGCCGCTGAGATTGTTGGCATTGACGCGCTTCTCGTCGACCAGCTTGCCGTCGGTGACGATATTGCCGGTGCCGTCGAGCACCACCATCAGCTCGGCGTCCTTTTCGTGAAACGCCGCCGCCGAGGTGCCGGGACGGTATTCGAGCTGCGCCTTGTAGGGCGCCAGCTGCAGGATCGGCTCGGCCACGATCGGCGCGTCGCCTTTGCGGTCGGCCTTGGCCTTGTCGACCAGAGCCATGATGTCCTTGTTGCTCATGAAGGTGTTCGGCGGCGGCGCGGCCTGTTGCGCCGAATGCGCTCGAGGCCAACGCGGCGATGAACGTGACAGCGATGATTGACGTGCGCATGAAAGCCTCCCGGTATCAGCTCAAAGACGCTCCTCAAGACTAAAAAAATGCCGCGCTCAATACAAGTACTGATTGCATCGTTGCCGCTTGCGCGCGCGTCACTAGGCGACTAACATCGCCGCACCGCCGTCCACAGAAAGTGTTCCAATGACCGATGCCGATTACGCTCCAGGACATCACCATCCACCCTGTCATCGAGCAGCAGGGGCCGTTTTTCGACGTGATGGGATTTTTCCCGAAGCTGACCAAGGAGCTGCTCGATGAGAACCGCTCCTGGCTGCAGCCGGCATTCGTCGATCCGGCCGACAAGCTGATGCTCTGCATCCAGAGTTTCGTCATCAAGACGCCGCACCACAACATCCTGGTCGATGCCTGCGTCGGCAATCACAAGTCGCGGCCGACGCGCCCGTTCTGGCACATGATGAACAGCGACCGGTTCGAGAAAGGGCTGGCGGCGGCGGGCCTCACGGTGAACGACATCGACTACGTGATGTGCACGCACTTGCACACCGATCACGTCGGCTGGAACACAAAGCTCGAAAACGGCCGCTGGGTGCCGACATTTCCCAAGGCGAAATACATCATGGCCGACCGCGAGCTCGACCATTGGACGGCGCGGCAGAAGGAAAATCCCGACAGCGTGCCGTGGATCACCGACTCGGTGCTGCCGATCATCGCCGCCAAGCGCGCGCAGATCGTCAAAAGCGATTTCACCTTCAATGAGCAGGTGCAGTTCATTCCGACGCCCGGCCACACCATCGACCATTACTCGGTGCTGGTCGGCCGCGCCGGCGCCGACGCGCTGATCACTGGCGACATGATCCACTCGCCGCTGCAGGGCAAATATCCCGAGCTCGGCATGATGGCCGATTACGACTCGCCGCAGGCCGGAAAAACGCGGCGCAAAGTGTTCGACCGTTTCTGCGAGGAGCCGACCATCATGTGCGCGACCCATTTTCCGGCGCCCTCGACCGGCCGGGTGCGGCGCTGGGGCGACGGTTTCAAATTTGTCGACGGCGCAGTTTGACCGCTGGTCAGCGCAATCAAACGCATCGCTGCGCGCGATTAATCAGAAGAGTATGCCGGGGGCGACCGAGTTGGGGTCTTGCCTCACTGATGCGACCCGCGGAGGTCGCGCCCGGCGAACCGTCCGTGTGCTTGCCGCTATGCTGCGATCCGAACGAGCGACGCAGCAATCATCGCGGCCTTTTGACCCGGTGGTATCATTGCGACCTCCGTGTCCAACAAGGGTACACTGAAATTTTGGACCAAGGAGTTGGATTGTCAAGCAATCAATCGGCGCCGTGCCGAGGAAAATTTTTGCTCAGCTTGCGGCGGGAACCGGAACAATTTCGCAAGATGGATTTTGCTCCACTCCCACCCATCGTGCGCATCACGCTCTGCATGATGCCAACGTAGTTTATTAGCCAAAGGGATTCGCGCTAAGGCGCATCCGTCGGCAGCGCCTGTGCGCGTCCGAACATGAAGCTGTAGCTCGTCGCGTAAGGCGGTTGCTGGATGCCGACCGCTGCGGTCGTTGCATATTGATGGCACCCTAGACAGGAGTTGCCCGGAGCCAGCGGCCCCGGCGGCATGGGATACGGCAGCTGCAGGAAGGTTTCCAGCACCGGATTGAGCATGTCCTTATTATTGGCCGGAATGTTGGGCGTGCCATTCGGCAGCGGCGGCGGCACCGGCGCTTTTATATCCGAAATCACCTTCGGATCGAGCGCCCACTGCACATCGATCAGATTGTAGTACTGCCAGGGGGATTTGGCGTCATACTTCTGCAGAATGTAATGCATGTAGGTGTTGAGCTTGGTGGCGGCGTCGGCGTTGGGCGTTATCTGCACAACTTGTCCCGGATTGGCATCCTTCACATTGAACGGGCATGGTTTGTCGGTGCCGGGTGTTTTGCAGTTCGGATTGAAGAAGTTGAACTTCCCGCTGGTCGCCGGCTTTCCCGACGGCGCGTTGTCGATCTGGGCGAATGTCGCCCAGGCGCCCTGCACGCCGTTGATGACGAAGACGTGGAAGCCGACGAGTCCCACCGTGACCGTGTTCTTGGAGCCCCCGAGCAAGGCTTGGATGGTGTGGAAGCGCCCCGAATGGCGCTCGGCGTCGGTCAGAACTTTCCACGCTGCCTTGACCTCCACCGCGCCGAGCGGGTTGTCCTTGGTGCCGGCCGGCAGCGAGATCACATTGGTCCGTGCGTAGACGGCTTGCCGATAGGCGTTATAGAGCTGATGGTCCCGGATGTAGTCGTATTGAGGCTTGTCCATCGCCACTTCGTAATAGACCGGGAAGCCGTTGAGGTCGTAGAGCGTGCCGCCGCCGGCTTGCGAGATACCCTTGAGGATAGCCGGCGGAAATGCCGCTGCATTCTGCAGGATGGTGCTGAGCACCGGCCGCGACACTTTTGCGGTCATCGTCAGATTGCGCACCGCGCCGCTTGCCACCTGTTGCGCCAGCGATGGTTGCAGAGTGGCCATCAGCTGCCGCCTGTTGCCAGGGCCCCGGGTCGCGGCCTTCAGGAAGAAATACGGTATCGGCGGTTCGATAGCTCTCCCACACCGTCGGCCCGCTTGCGCCGAGTTTTCGATAGGGATCGGGAATGCCGCGTTGGTTGGCCTGAGCCGGCCACATCAGATAGATGAGATCCTGCCAAGCCAGGCAGTCGAATTCGTTCTCGGAAAGATCGGTGGTGGAACGGAAGTTCGGCGCGATCTTGGGCAGGTCGGGGTCGGGGCCGGGCGGAATGATAACCTCTTTGCAGCGGAAGGTCGGCGGCTGTTGCGCCTGGGCGGTAGCCGCGAAGGTGATGGCGAAGCCGGCCGCCATGCTCAAAATGCCAAGACGTGAATGCCACGTGGCGGTGCTGTGGACTCCGATTGTCATGGCTGCATCTCCTGCTGACGCCGGTGGATGATAGTACTATGATAGTCGGCAATTTCTAGCTGTATTAAATTTGTCATGGGGGCATGGCGCTGTTGCCGGTTTAGGTGTTGCATTGCATGGCGAGCGCAAGCCTGTGGTGAATCATGAGCGACATCCGCGATCACGCCGATCATTCCGCCGATGCCGAACGCTGGAAGCACGACGGCGTGCGCGTCATTCCGGGCAATCAGCTCGACCCCAACGTGCCGTCGACGCCCGGCATGGACCGCAAGGCCGCGATCAACTTCGCCCGCGCCGGCGCGCAAAAACTGTGGGCCGGCACGGTGACGATCAAGCCCGACGCCAAGACCGGCGCGCATCATCATGGCCACCTTGAAAGCATCATCTATGTGGTGCGCGGCAAGGCGCGCATGCGCTGGGGCGAGCATTTGCAATTCACCGCCGAGGCCAACCCCGGCGATTTCATCTTCATCCCGCCCTATGTGCCGCACCAGGAGATCAATGCCAGCCCCGACCAGGTGCTGGAATGCGTGCTGGTGCGCAGCGACGGCGAGGCCATCGCCATCAATCTCGACATCGAGCCGGTGGAGAAGCCGGAAACCGTGTTGTGGATCGACCCGATCCACCGCGATGGTGCGGTGAAGACGTAAACGGCCGCGCCGTAATGCGAACTAAAAGCAGAGAGTGCCGACGAAATTTGCCGCGCCGGTCTTTGACGATCATGGAACATTCCAGGCGCTTGAGCGCGGCCTTGGCGTCTTCGTTGCCGAGTGCGGCGGCCTTCTCGTAGTAGCCCTTGGCGGCTTTGGTGTCCTGCGGTCCGCCGCGGCCGGAGAGCACGAAATTGCCCAGCCAATCCAGCGCCTCGGCGTGGTTTTGGGCGGCGGCCTTTTCGAACATGGCCCGCGCCGCGACATCGTCCTTCGGGCCGCCGGTGCCTTCCGCATACATCACGCCGAGCTGAAACTGCGCCTCGGCGGAATTGGCTTCCGCCGCTTTCGCCAGCATCGCCCTGGCCTGGGCGGGATCCGCCGGGGGACCGGCGGCGCCGCCACTGGAAAGCGCGGTGAGACGGACCACGCCGCGCGGGTTGCCGGCCGCGGCGGCGCGCTCGAACAGCTTGCGCGCCTGCGCCTCGTCCTTGTCGACGCCGGAGCCGGCGGCATACAGGATGCCGAGTTCGACCATGGCCGCGGAACTGCCTTTGTCGATCGCCTTGCGATAGGCGGCGACCGCGTCAGCCAGTTGCCCATTGGCGGCGTAGGCGCGGCCGAGCTGATAAAGCGCCCGGCGCGATGACGGCGCCGCGATCTTGCAGAATTTGACCGCGGTAGCGACGTCGGACGGCGCGATCTCGGCGGCGCCTTTGACGTCCGCCGGCTTGTCCGGATCGGTGGGATCGGCGGCGAGCCGGTCGCACAGAACGAGATCGGCCGATTGTGAGCGAGCCGGCGACGGCGCGGCAGCCAGCGCAAGCGCCGACAGGCCGAACATGCAAGCGATCGAAATCGTGCCGGATCGTTTTGTCATGACACCGAATTTATCACGATCCACGCCCGGCGCGCACCGAAACGCCCCCATCAAACCGGCTTTTCGCCGAGAATGGTCAATCGCCGCATCAGGCGGCGTTCGGCGGCGCTGAAGTCGGTCCGGGCATGCAACGTGCAGCGGTTGTCCCACAGCAGAAGGTCGTATGGCCGCCAGACATGTTCGTAGATGAATTGCGGCTGCTCTTGATGATCGAACAGCGCGTGGAGCAGCGCGTCGCCTTCGGCGTCGGGCAGTCCTTCGACGGCGACGGTCATCAGCCGGTTGACGTAGAGCGCCTTTCGCCCGGTGGCCGGATGGGTCCTGACAATGGGATGCCAGTACGATGGAATGCCTTCGCGCAGCTTGGTGCCGCGTTTCATCGACGCGTTGTCATAGTCGTAGGCGTTGAGCGCATTACGGCCCTCGATCCGCTTTTTCATCGCCTCGGGCAGAGTTTCGTAGGCCAGGTAGGCGTTGGCAAACAGTGTGTTGCCGCCCGTGCTCGGAATTTCCAGCGCGTAGAGCATCGACGCCATCGCCGGCCGTTCCTGATGGCATTGGTCGGTGTGGAAGTTCATTTCGCCGTCGGGTAGCGCGCCGATCAGCTGGCCGTTTTCGCGGATGTTGGAAATCAGCATCACGGCAGGATTCTTGGTCGTGTAACGCCGCGTGTGACTCACTGCCGGCGGGCCGAACCGTTCGCCGAACCTGACCTGATCGTCTTCGGTGAGATGCTGATCGCGGAACAGGATCACGAGATTGCGGTGCCAGCAGTCGAGGACCTTGGCGAAAGTCTCATCGCTCATCGGCTCGCTCAGATCGACGCCGATGATTTCGGCGCCGATCGCCGGCGCCAGGGCTCGTATTTGCAATTGCGGCGGCCGTCCCGATGTCGGCACGTCGAGCGCTTGCGTGATGCTCATGGCCATCTCCTTGCTTTGGGCCGCGTCGCGCATGTCGCCATATTAGCACTTTTGCCGCTGCGACATTCGGGCACGGAGCCCATCGGCCCGATGCGCGATTAATAGAGCAGGGGCGGCCATGGAGGATAACGACATGGCTGTAGATATGGCGCTTTGGACCCTTGTTGCTGCAGTGGTCGGCTTTCTCACCTGCGGCTGCATGATAACGCGAAAACCAACGGCAGGCGGACACGCGGCGACGCGACGCCAATACGGCGGCGGGCACGGCTAGCGGCGGGCTATTGGCCCCTGCCGCACCGCGCTGGCGAAACGCTTGGCTTCTTCGGCGGCGCGGAATAGCGCTTTCGCCTTGTTGATGCATTCCTGCTGCTCGAATTGCGGATCGGAGTCGGCGACGATGCCGGCGCCGGCTTGCACATACATGGTGCCGTCCTTGATCAGCGCGGTGCGCAGCACGATGCAGGTGTCCATGTCGGCGCCGGCGGAGAAATAGCCGACACAGCCGGCATAGAGCGAGCGCTTCTCCTTCTCCAATTCGTCGATGATCTGCATGGCGCGCACTTTTGGCGCGCCCGACACCGTGCCGGCGGGAAAGCCCGCAGCCAGCGCATCGAGCGCGTCGCGATCGCCGCGCAGCTTGCCCTCGACATTGGAGACGATGTGCATCACCTGGCTGTAGCGCTCGATGAAGAATTGGTCGGTGACGGTGACGGAGCCGATCTCGGCGACGCGGCCGACGTCGTTCCTGCCGAGATCGAGCAGCATGAGATGCTCGGCGCGCTCTTTCGGATCGGCGAGGAGTTCCGTTTCGAGCGCCTGGTCTTCGTGCGGCGTGGCGCCGCGCGGCCGGGTGCCGGCGATGGGGCGGATGGTGACGACACCGTCGCGCGCCTTGACCATCAGCTCGGGGCTCGATCCGGCGATGGCGAAGCCGCCGAATTCGAGAAAGAACAGATAGGGCGAAGGATTGACGCGGCGCAGCGCCCGGTAAAGCGCGAACGGCGGCAGCTTAAACGGCGCCTCGAAACGCTGCGACAGCACGACCTGAAAAATATCGCCGGCGGCGATGTAGTCCTTGGCGCGCAGCACCATCGCCCTAAATTCAGCCGGCGTGGTGTTCGAGCGCGGCGCAACTTCGAGCGGACCCAAATCGATGTCCGCCGCCGCCTTGTCGAGCGGACGGTCCAGCGCGTCGACCACGGCGGAAAGGCGCTCGACCGCGCGCGCCAGCGCGGCCTTCGCCGACAAGCCGCTCTGCGGACGCACCGGCGAGACCACGGTGATGGTGTCTTTGACGGCATCGAACGCGATCACGATCGTCGGGCGCACCAGCATGGCATCCGGGATGCCGATCGGGTCCGGCGCCTGCGCCGGCAATTCCTCGATCAGCCGCACCATGTCGTAGCCGAGATAGCCGAACACGCCGGCGGCCATGGGCGGCAGCTCGTCGGGCAGCGCAATGCGGCTTTCGGCAATGAAGGTGCGCAGCGCCTGTAGCGGCGGCTCGCTCATCGGCGCGAACGCCGCCGGATTGCTCGCCGGCGTACGGTTGAGCTCGGCGCCTTCGCCATTGACGCGGAAGATCATATCGGGCTCGAGCCCGATGATTGAATAGCGGCCGCGCACGGCGCCGCCTTCGACCGATTCGAGCAAAAAGCTCATCGGCCGGGAGCCGGCGATTTTCAGGAATGCGGAGACCGGCGTTTCCAGGTCGGCAACCAGCGTCGTCCACACCACCTGCGGCTCGCCGGCCTCATAGCGGGCGGCGAATTTTTCCGCCGAAGGCTCGATCTGCATTCAATTGGTATCCGGCGCGCTGCTGCCCAGGGCTTGCTGGCAGCGCCGACTGATTGACGGTGGTGCCGAGATCGTTTTCCAGCCACGCCATGTATTGGCCGAACACGTCGTCGCTGACTTGGCGCGTTACCATCTCGTTGAGCGCTTTGCCGTTCGGTGAGCTGGCCTCGAAGCTTGGCGTTTTGACGTCGGTCACCCGGAACACGATCCATTGCGTCGGCTTGTCGCCCTCGGCGCTGGCGTAGGCATCCAAGGCGGTGTGGAAGATGGCGTCGATCATCCGTGCCGAAATTGGTTCCGGCGGCTTGGTGCGCGTGATGTTGCTTGCGGTTTCGACTTTCACGCCGTTGGCCGCAGCCATGGCCTCGAGCGTGCCGCCGTTTTTCAGCTTGTCGAGGATGTCGGCCGCCTTGGCCTTCAGCCGCGTGGCGACCTCGTCGTCGCGCCATTGCGCCTCGACCTGGCTTTTCACCTCGTCGAGAGTGCGCTCGCGCGCCGGCGTGATGCCGGTGACGTCGTACCAGATATAGCCGCCGTCGGCCTCGAGCGGATCGTTGTCGACGCCGACGTCGGTTGCGAACGCGGCGTTGACCACTTCGGCTGGCGTGGGGGAGGTTCGCGATCGGCTTGCCGGCGGGATCGCGGCCGGAGCGGTCGATCGCGTCGTAGGTGACGACGGGCAGCTTCAATTTCTGCGCCGCTTCCTCAAGTGAGGCGCCGCCGGCGCGGGCGTCCTCGATCTTGTCGTGGACGTCCTGAACGGTCTTCTTGACGCGCGCCAAGGCGATCTCGTTGCGGATTTGCGGCGCCACGTCGGCGAAGGTCTTGGCTTCCTCGGGTATGATCTTCGACACGGTAACGATGACCACGCCGAATTTGCCTTGCACCGGCGCGCTCACTTCGCCCTCCTTGAGCGAAAAGGCGGCATCCGCGACGGTCGGATCGATGATGGTCGATTTCGCCACTGTTCCAAGGTCGAGGTCTTGTTCCTTGAGCCCGCGCTCGGTCGCGAGCGCGGAGAATGTCAGGCCGCCTTTGATACGCTCGCTAGCGGCCTGCGCCTCCGCCATGCTGGGAAACACCATCTGCTCGATGCGGCGGCGCTCCGGCGTGATGTAGCGGTTGCGGTAGGTGTCAAAAATCTGCTTGACGTCCTCGTCCGGCACTTCCGCGGTCTTGGCCAGCTCCGCCGGCGTCGCCACGACGGTCGCGACCTTACGGAATTCCGGCGCGCGGAACAGGATCTTGCGCGCCTCGAAATATTTGCTGAGCTCTTCCTCGGTCGGCGGCGCGATGTCGCCGGCTTGCGCCGGACCGAGCGCGATATAGGCGATGCTGCGCTCCTGGTTCTGAAACTGATTAATCGCGTCGAGCCAGGCGTTCGGCAGCGGGATATCGCCCGAGACAGAATCGATAATCTGCCGGCGTAGCGTCAGGTTGCGCTGCTCGGCGACGAAGCGCTTCTCGTTGAAACCGGCTTGGCGCATCGCATCTTCGAACCGGGCGCGGTCGAACTGGCCTTGCTGGTTCTGGAACGACGGATTGGTGACGATGCGCCGCGAGATTTCTGCATCGGAAACGCCAAGCCGCATTTGCCGCGCGCGCTCGTTCAAGCCCGCTTCGGCGACCATCTCGCTCAAGACCTGCCGCGGCACGCCACGCGCCATCGCCTCGTCGGGCGTGATCGGATGGCCGGCCTGCCGGCTGAGCGTCTGCAGCGCGTCGTTGTAGGTCTGCCGGAACTGCTCAATCGGGATTTCGGTAGGTCCGATCTTGGCGACCGTCGAGCGGCCGAAGCCGCGGAAGATGTCGTTGATACCCCAAACCGCGAAGCTCGCGGCGAGCACCGACATCACCACACCCATGACGATGCGGCCGAGCCAATTCGCGGAGGCTTTACGGATACCTCGAAGCATTACGTTCCACGCTCTGGAGCAGGGTGATTAAGCCCTTGGTTAAGCACTGGGTTAAACCTTTGGGCTGAAGGCAGCGCATCATAAGGAGCGTTGCGCTGCATCGCAACCGACGGGATTTACAGATAAACGCCTCTTTTCCGCCTGCAACCGGTCTGCTAACGCCTCTTAGTCGCAGGATTTTTGGGCCGAAACGATGGCACGCCGCCCGCTGGTCGCCGGCAATTGGAAAATGAACGGGCTTGAGGCCTCGGCCGGCGAGCTCAAGGCAATCATTGTCGGCGCCCGCGGCCTGCCCAACGCCGACTTTGTCATATGTCCGCCAGCGACGCTGGTGGCGCGCTTTGCGGCGCTGGCGCAAGGCTCGCGCGTTGCAATCGGCGGCCAGGACTGCCATGCCGAACCGGCCGGCGCCTATACCGGCGATATTGCCGCCGAAATGCTCAAAGATGCCGGCGCCGGTGCCGTCATCGTCGGCCATTCCGAGCGCCGCCACTATCACGGCGAGACCGATGCCATGGTGCGAGCGAAGGCGCTTGCGGCGCGGCGCGCCGGTCTCCTCGCCATCGTCTGTGTCGGCGAGACGCGCGCCGAGCGCGATGCCGGCAAGACGCACACGGTCGTGCGCGCGCAACTCGACGGCTCGCTGCCGGATGGACTTGCGGATTTCGTCATCGCTTATGAGCCGGTCTGGGCGATCGGCACCGGCGTGACGCCGACCAAGGACGATGTCGCCGACATGCACCGCTTCATCCGCGAGCGGCTTTGCGCGCGTTATGGCGACGCGGGGCAGGGCGTTCGGATTCTTTACGGCGGCTCGGTCAAGCCGGCCAACGCCAAGGAATTGCTCGGCATCGACAACGTCGATGGCGCGCTGGTCGGCGGCGCAAGCCTCAAGGCCGATGAGTTTCTGGCGATTGCGGCCGTCTACCGCTAACCTTCAAGCATGCCGTGCCAAGGTGGTGATCAAGGCCAAGGATTTGGAGCCGGGCTGAGCGCGGACGTCTCGAAATCTAAAAATATTGAATGCGCGCGGCTGAAATCCGGCGTCCTCAACGCGGCACGATCGGAGGCGACGCCAACGGATCCGACTGCGCCGCCGGATGGCTTGGATAGTTTGCTGCGGTCTGGGTCTCGTCATTGCCGGCACGGTAGACGATGATGCTGGCAGCGATGAAGGCGAACAACACGGCCGCCAGGAACCAATATCCGGCCGCGTCCGGCGCCCGTTCGGTGTCGAGCCTAGGTTCGAGTCCGTAGCTCTCATAGTCGAAGTCGAGGTCTGGCCTTTTCATCGGCTGATCCATGGCGTCCTCCCTTGCATCGAACGCAATGGAACAACGCGCAACAGCCCTGCCGTGGCAGCAGCGCAGTCATGCAAAGTCCCAAGGAACGGAATATCCGAAAGTTCCCACGGCCCATTCCGATCTGTGCCGGTTGGGTCTATTATTTTTCAATAATAATCGATAGCGGCGCGGTATTGCGCCGGCAGGGGAGGGTGCGATGACCGACGAGACGATTCCACGCCGGAAGTTTCTTGTGGGAGCTGGCCTCGCCGGCACTGCCGTCGCGACCGGTTTGACCCAGACCCAGCCTGCGGAGGCGCAGGCACCGGCCACGCCGGCAGCAGCGTCGGCGCCGCAAGCGGAGCCGCTGCTTCTGCTCAACGAGACCGAGCACGCCTTCGTCGTCGCCGCGGTCGATACGATCATTCCCGCCGACGAGCTGTCGCCGTCGGGCAGCGATTGCGGCTGCGCGACCTATATCGACCGCCAGCTCGCCAGCGCCTGGGGCGGCGGCGCCAAAATGTATCGCTCCGGCCCCTATCTCAAAGGCAAGCCCGAGCAGGGCTATCAATTGCCGCTGACGCCGGCCGAGTTCGTCACCACCGGCATTGCCGCCGCCAACGCCTGGTCGCGCAAGACCTATGGCCGCGATTTCGACCGGCTCGATCCGGACAAACGCATCGAGGCGCTCAAGGCGATGCAGGAGGGCAAGGCCGCATTCGAGAATTTCAATTCGCGCGCCTTCTTCGCCCGCCTCTTGGCGCTCACCATGGAAGGCTTCTTCGGCGATCCGATCTATGGCGGCAACCGCAACATGGCGTCATGGCGGATGCTCGGCTATCCCGGCCTGCCGGCGACCTACGCCAACCTCATCGATGAATATCGCGACAAACGCTACGTCGCCGAGCCGCAATCGATCGCGGACTTTTCGTAAAGCGGGAGGCGGACATGGTGACGCGATTGAAAGAAGTCGATGCGATCACGATCGGGCTGGGTTGGACCGGCGCCATCATGGCGCGCGAACTGACCAAGGCCGGCCTGAACGTGGTGGCTTTGGAAAAGGGCCAGGACCGCACCCCGGGCGCCGATTTCATCCTGCCGGCGGTGCGCGACGAAGTGCGCTATGCGGCGCGCCTCGAATTGATGTGGGACAATTCGATCGACACGCTGACGTTCCGCAATTTCGCCAACGAGCAGGCGCTGCCGATCCGCCGCATCGGCGCGTTTTTGCCGGGCGAGGGCGTCGGCGGCTCCGGCATTCATTGGGGCGCTCTGCATTGGCGCTTTCTGCCGTCGGATTTCCGCATCCGCAGCGCGCTCACCGAGCGCTACGGCGCCAACGCAATTCCCGAAGGCATGACCATCCAGGATTGGCCGGTGAGCTATGACGAGATGGAGCCGTTTTACGATTACTTCGACAAGATCTGCGGCGTGTCGGGCCAGGCCGGCAATGTGGGCGGCAAGAAAATCGACGGCGGCAATGTGTTCGAAGGCCCGCGCAGCGACCACTACCCGAACGCGCCGATCAAATCGAGCAATGCCGGCCTGATGTACGCCGCGGCGGCAAAGAGCCTCGGCTATCATCCGTTCCCGGCGCCGGTCGCGATCGCGAGTGCGCCTTATGCCAATGCCGAAGGCGTGGCGCTGGGAGCTTGCGAATATTGCGGCTTTTGCAATCGCATCGCCTGCGAGACCAACGCCAAGGCCTCGCCGAATTCGACCATCCTGCCGGCGCTGCGGCTCGATCCGAAGTTCGAGATCCGCACCCGCTGCTTCGTCACCAAGCTCAACTACGACAAGGCCGCCAAAAAAGTCGTGAGCGTGACCTACACCGACATGCGCAACGGCGAGGAATACGAACAGCCCGCCGGCATCGTGCTGCTGACGTCCTACGTGTTCGGCAACGTGCAGCATATGCTGCTCGCCGGCATCGGCGAGCCGTACGATCGCGCGACCGGCAAGGGCGTCGTCGGCAAGAACTACGCCTATCAGTTCGAGGCGGGCGCCAGCGCCTTCTTCGAGGATAAGGAGCTCGACTCCCTATTGGGGCTCGGCCGGCATGGGGGTCGCGATCGACGACTTCAACGGCGAGACCTTCGATCACGGCGGGCTCGGTTTCTTCGGCGGCGGCTATATCGCCTGCAACACCGCCTCCGCCCCGCCGATCGCCGGCCGCACCGTGCCGCATGGGACGCCGGAATGGGGCTCGGAATGGAAGCGCGCCACCGTGAAGTGGTACCACCACGCCGCCCGCTTCAATACGCAGGGCTCGGTCTATGCCAACCGCGACAATTTCATGGACCTCGACCCGACCTACAAAGACGCCTTCGGCCGGCCGCTGATCCGGCTCACCTACAATCCGCCCGACAACGAATTCAAGATGTCGGCGTATCTGCTGCAAAAGCTCGAGGGCGTCATCAAGGCGATGAACCCGACCCACTACGACATGCATCCGCGGCCGAAGACTTTTACCGTGGTGCCCTATCAATCGACCCACAATACCGGCGGCACCATGATGGGCGCCGATCCGAAATCGAGCGTGGTCAATCGCTATCTGCAGGCCTGGGACGCCCATAATCTGTTCGTCCAGGGCGCCTCGGTGTTCCCGCAGCAGCACGGCTACAATCCGACCGGCACGGTGGGCGCGCTGGCCTATTGGTCGGCGCGCGCGATCACGACGAACTACCTCAAGAATCCGGGACCGCTGGTTCACGCTTAGAGCTGATCCCGAAAAGTGGAAACCGGTTTTCGGAACAGATCATGCTCAAACAAAAAAATCTCTAGGGGGGAATAATGCGAAGCAAGCAAACGGCCGCCGTCATCGGCGCCGCGGCCGCCATTGTTCTCATGGCCATCGCCACAACGTCGGCAGCGGCCGCCGACGCCGCCCACGGCAAGGTGGTGTTCCAAACCTGCGCCGCCTGCCACACCGACAAACCGGACGCCATCGGGCCGAGCCTGCGCGGCGTGTACGGCCGCAAATCCGCGGCGCTCCCCGATTTCCGCTATTCCAACGCCATGATGCGCGCCAACCTCACCTGGGACGACGCCAACCTGAAGGCCTACATCAAGAACCCGCAGGCCAAGGTGAAAGGCAACCGCATGCCGTTCGGAGGGTTGAGCAGCGACACGGACATCGATGACGTCATTGCTTTTCTGAAGGATTACAAGTAGCTAGCGGCAGCTTGTAAGGGCCTGTCGGGACCTGTCGGCCGCGCCACTTCGGCCATAGAAAATTCCCCTCGGATCATGTAGACACCGCCCCGGCTGCCTATATGAAGCGCGGGCGGCAGGCGGAAATCATCGATGCTGAGCGTCATTATCGTCATCCACCTCATGCTGGTCCTCGGCCTGATCGGCGTCGTGCTGTTGCAAAAGTCCGAGGGTGGCGGACTGGTCAGCTCGACCAGCGGCTTCATGACCGGCCGCGGCACGGCGAACGTTTTGACGCGCACCACGGCGTTTCTGGCCGCCGGCTTCTTCGTCACCAGCCTGTTGCTGTCGTGGATCGCGGGTTTAGAGCGCAAGCCGACCTCGATCATCCATACCGGCGGCGCGCCGACCCAGGAAACCCCGGGCGCCCCGCCGGCAGCGCCACCCATCAGCGGCGGTGGCGGCGTTCTCGACCTTCTCAAGAAAGGCGCGGGCGGAAACCCGGCGCCGGCGCCGGCCCCGAGCGGGCCGCTAGTGCCGCAGTCGCAATAGGCGAACGCACTACCCATTTAAGGCTGCAGTGGGCGGGCCGCGCGATGAGTTTCGGCATCGCCTGAGGATTTCGGTTGAAACCCTTGTGGTTCAAGTGGTTTTAGGTGTCAGCCCGGGCCAGTTTACGATGCGCAGCAGATATTCCGGAAATTCGCTCGTCGAATCGTACTGCGAGGGCTAAAGGTTAAGTCCCATGGCGCGGTACATCTTCATCACCGGCGGCGTGGTTTCCTCACTTGGCAAGGGTCTCGCGTCCGCAGCGCTCGGCGCGCTGTTGCAGGCGCGCGGCTACAAGGTCCGGCTGCGCAAGCTCGACCCCTATCTCAACGTCGATCCGGGCACCATGTCGCCGTACCAGCACGGCGAGGTTTTCGTCACCGACGACGGCGCCGAGACCGATCTCGACCTCGGCCATTACGAGCGCTTCACCGGGCGGCCTGCCACCCGCAGCGACAACATCACCACCGGCCGCATCTACCAGGACATCCTCACCAAGGAGCGCCGCGGCGACTATCTCGGCGCCACCATCCAGGTCATTCCCCACGTCACCAACGCGATCAAGGATTTCATCCGCGACGGCAACGAGGATTTCGACTTCGTGCTGTGCGAGATCGGCGGCACCGTCGGCGATATCGAGGGCCTGCCGTATTTCGAAGCCATCCGGCAGATGGGCAACGATCTGCCGCGCGGTCACGCCATCTACATCCACCTGACCTTGATGCCGTTCATCCCGAGCGCGGGGGAGCTGAAAACCAAGCCGACCCAGCACTCGGTGCGCGAATTGCGCGCCATCGGCATCCAGCCCGATATTCTGCTCTGCCGCAGCGACCGGCCGATTCCGGAAAGCGAGCGCAGGAAGCTCGCGCTGTTCTGTAATGTGCGCGAAAGCGCTGTGATCGAGGCACTGGACGTCGACAATATCTACGCCGTGCCCGAGGCCTATCACGCCGCCGGTCTCGATGACGAGGTGCTCGCCGCCTTCGGTATCGACAATCCGCCGCCGCCCGATCTCGCCACCTGGCATCTGATCAACGAGCGCATCCGCAATCCGGAAGGCGACGTCACCATCGCCATCGTCGGCAAATATACCGGCATGAAGGACGCCTATAAGTCGCTGATCGAGGCGCTGTCCCACGGCGGCATCGCCAACAAGGTCAAGGTCAAGCTCGACTGGATCGAGAGCGAAGTGTTCGAGAACGAGGATCCGGCGCCGTTCCTCGAGCACGTCGACGGCATTCTGGTGCCGGGCGGTTTCGGCCAGCGCGGCGCCGAGGGAAAAATCCTCGCCGCGCAGTTCGCCCGCGAGCGCAAGGTGCCGTATTTCGGCATCTGCTTCGGCATGCAGATGGCGGTGATCGAGGCGGCGCGAAATCTCTGCGGCATCGAGCAGGCCAACTCGACCGAGTTCGTGCAGACGCCCGAGCCGGTAGTCGGCCTGATGACCGAATGGATGAAGGGCAACGAGTTGCAGAAGCGCGGCGTGGTCGGCGACCTCGGCGGCACCATGCGGCTCGGCGCCTATCCGGCCATACTGGCGCGCGGCTCGCGCGTCGCCGATATCTATCACGCCACCGAAATCTCCGAGCGCCACCGCCATCGCTACGAGGTCAACACCGCCTACAAGGACCGCCTGGCGCAACACGGCATGCGCTTTTCCGGCATGTCGCCGGACGGCCTACTGCCGGAGATCATCGAATACGACGACCATCCCTGGTTCATCGGCGTGCAATTCCACCCCGAGCTGAAATCGCGCCCGTTCGCGCCGCATCCGCTGTTCTCGTCCTTCATCGGGGCGGCGGTGGAGCAGAGCCGGCTGGTGTAGCGCTGCTCTACGATCGGTCGCGGAACGCGCTTCTACTCCTTCGGTACGCGCTCGGTATGGAACGCGACCACCGGCCCCGATGCCGACGCTGCTGCCGTGTAGACGGCGACGACATCGAGCGGAGCGGAACTTCGCAGCGTGACGAATCCCTTCCAGAATAATTTCGGATTTTGGTCGAGATGCTTGATGATGTCGACGCACTCGATTTCGAAAGCTTCTTGCGGTTTAAGGCTGGCTTTCGCAGGCCCGGCTATTCTGCCGCCCTGTTGCTCGCTGGGAAGCGCGACATCGAATATTTTCTCGATGTCGACCCCTTCTTTGTTCGGGTTGTGCACGTTGATTGACGTGTAGTAGGTGCCCGGCGCGACAATGCCGGCGCCAGCCGTGCCCGCGTTGCTGGTGGCGGTGCCGCACACATATTTCGCAGCGTACTGAGCCGCTTGACTGCGCGCTTCGCTCGCGCCCGATACGAGCACGATGCAACCGAAAACCGTGGCCAGCATTTTGAGCGTCGGCGACCGAAATTCCCCGCTTCGCATGGCATCCTCCCTTGGTGAGCTACAATTCCTCTGCGCTGCCTGACCGTTGGGCTTGCTTCGATTGATGTCGTTGCCAGTTTCTTTCGCGAAGCGCCCGGCAAGCCTATTAAGTCCGAAATTGGAAGGATTTACAACTACAGTTTGATTTTAAATTATGACAAAATCATAGGTGGTTAGGCCGCATGCAGTCTGATACGCACAGCGTGGCGGGCCTGGCGACGGTTGCGTTTTCGCGTTGGCGCTTTAACGTCAGCGGCCTTCATCGCCCCCATGCCGAGGACCCAATGATCTACGAACAACGCATCTACACCTGCATCCCCGGCCGGTTGCCGGCGCTGCTCAAGCGCTTCGAGGAGCAGACTTTAAAAATCTGGGACAAGCACGGCATCAAGCAGGCCGGCTTCTGGACCGTTCTGGTCGGCGATGGCAGCCAGGACCTGCACTACATGCTGGTTTGGGAATTGCTCGCCGACCGTGAAAAGAAATGGAACACGTTCCAGGCCGATCCGGCCTGGCACAAGGCGCGCGACGAGAGCGAAACGAGCGGCCCGATCATCGCCAATATCAAGAGCTCGTTCCTGCGGCCGACGGCGTTTTCCGCGGTGAAGTGAGTTTTCCGCGCCGAATGAGTCGACTTGTCGCATGTGATTGCTCTGCAACACTCGCCTGAAAAGTAGCTCCCAGCGCGGCTGCGGACGCTCTCGTTAATTGATAAACGACCCCGCTGATCTATCTTGACCACGACTCGTCGAATCGAGTCGTGGTCCGAGGCGTCGATCTCGGCAAGCGCGTCGCCGTTTCGTCAGTAATCGGCAGTCACTGCGCGTCAGTAAGCACCCATAGCGTTCATCCATCGGTCGCGATCGTGGCCCCGTTGCGGGTGGCCGCGTCCGCGCGGTCAGGAACAGCCTTTTGGCGAAAAGGGGGCATGACATGAAACACCGTTTGATCATCGGCGCATTGGCGGCACTGCCGCTGCTGGCCGCTTCGCTGTCGGCGCAAGCCGCCGACATGCCGCTCTACAAAGCGCCACCGCCGGCGCCGGTGCCGTTCAGCTGGACCGGCTTCTATATCGGCGCTCATGTCGGTGGCGGATGGGGCAGCAGGGAATTCGACTTCAACGACCTGACGCCAGCGGCGCCGTTTTTGTGGGACAGCTCCGCTCCGGTCAATGGTCCGCTCGCCGGCGGTCAGATCGGTGCAAACTGGCAAGCCGGCTGGGCGGTGCTCGGCGTCGAAGCCGACGGCAGCTGGGCCAATCTGCAAGGCAAGGGCATCTGCAACACCACCACCTTCTTTCTTAATTGCGCGGCGAAGACGACCGGTCTCGCGACCGTCACCGGCCGTCTCGGCGTCGACTTGGACCGCACGCTGGTCTACGTCAAAGGCGGCGGCGCCTGGATGCACGAAAACTCGACCATCTCGAACGTCGCGTTGCCGCCGCTGCCAACCGGCTTTTCCTCGAGCATCAGCAATGACCGCACCGGCTGGACGCTCGGCATGGGCCTCGAATACGCCTTCGCCATGCACTGGTCGGCAAAACTCGAATACGACTACATGGACTTCGGCACCAAGCGGTACAATTTCCCGGTCACCAACCCGCTGCTCGCTACCAGTAACTTCAGCAATTGGGATCTGGTCGATCGCATGCATACCGTGAAGGCCGGGGTGAACTATCACTTCTGACATTGGCGATACCGCCTCGTCGGACCGGGCTTTTATTGCGATCTAGTTTGCGGCATCGCGCCCGTGCGCAACGCATAGGCGCGATGCATGCTTTTTGCCGCCATAGCGGACGATTGCCTTTCCGCGGGGCTCCATTAGGGTTCGCCCGGCGAGGAGCCCGATGACGGCAAAACCCAATCCGATCGTCACAATCGGCAAGGCGCGGTTCGGCAATCACCTGCCGCTCGCCCTGATCGCGGGGCCGTGCGTGCTGGAAAGCCGGGCGCACGCCTTCGACATGGCGGCAGCCCTCAAGGACATTACGGGGCGGCTTGGCATCGGCTTCGTCTACAAAACCTCGTTCGACAAGGCCAACCGCACCAGCGCCGCGAGCGCGCGCGGGCTCGGGCTCGACAAGGCGCTGTCGATCTTTGCGGAGCTGCGGGAAAAACTCGGCGTGCCCGTGCTCACCGACGTGCATGAGCCGGAGCAATGCGCAGCGGTCGCCGAGGCGGTCGACATTTTGCAAATCCCGGCGTTTCTCTGCCGGCAAACCGATTTGTTGGTGGCGGCGGCGAAAACCGGGCGCGCCGTCAACGTCAAGAAGGGGCAGTTCTTGGCGCCGTGGGACATGGCCAATGTGGTGCAAAAAATCACCGGTGCTGGCAATCCCAACGTGCTGGTCACCGAGCGCGGCGTGTCGTTCGGCTACAACACGCTGGTGTCGGACATGCGCGCGCTGCCGGTGTTGGCGAAGACCGGCGCGCCGGTGATCTTCGACGCCACCCATTCGGTGCAGCAGCCGGGCGGGCAGGGCGCCTCTTCGGGCGGCGAGCGCGAATACGTGCCGGTGCTGGCGCGGGCCGCCGTCGCTGTCGGCGTCGCCGGCGTCTTCATCGAGACCCACGAGAACCCCGACCGCGCCCCCTCCGACGGACCAAATATGATTGCGCTCAAGGACATGGAGCCGCTTCTTGCGCGCTTGATGCAATTCGACAAGCTGGCCAAAAGCTAGAGCTGCAGCCGTTCGATGCCGGTCACGTCTTCATCGCACAACCACGAGATCTTGCCATTCCCCCCGTCCTCAGAATCGTCAGCCTGGTGATTTTCGCCTCGACGCTGTTCTCGCGCGCCGTCGATCCGGTGATTCCGAAGATCGCCGCCGATCTCTCAATCGACGTGAAAACCGCGGCGCTGCTGTCGAGCGCGTTTACGTTTCCCTACGCCCTCATGCAGCCCGCGCTCGGCACCGTCGGCGATTTCTTCGGCAAGACGCGGCTGATGAATATCAGCCTCGCCGCCGTGGTGACGACGACGCTGATCTGCGCCTTCGCCAGCAATTTCACGGTGCTGGTGACCATGCGCGTCATCGCCGGCGTCTGCGCCGGCGGCATCTTTCCGGTCGGCGTCGCGATCGTCGGCGATCTGGTGCCGGTGCATTCGCGCCAGGTCGCGATCGGCCGGCTCTTGGCGGTGGGATTGACCGGAAATCTGATCGGCGCCGTGATCTCCGGCGCCATCGGCGATCTGCTCGGCTGGCGCGGCGTGTTCCTCTCGATCGGCGGATTTGGCGCGATCGTCGCGGTGATCGCCTTTTTCGCCTTTCGCGGCTTGAGCACGCCGAAGCCGAGGCCTTTCAATCTCACCGCCGTGGCGGCAGGATTCCGCAGCGTGTTCGCCGATCCGCGGGCAAAAGTCTGCTTCAGCTCGGTGTTCTTCGAGGGCATCGTCATCCACGGCATGTTTCCCTATGTGGCGCTGTTGCTGCTCGCGAGCGGCGAAACCCATTCCTCCTATGCCGGCCTCATCATCGCCGCGTTCGGTCTCGGCGGCATTATTCTGTCGCTGTCGTTGCCGTTCCTGGTGGTGCGGGTGACCGAGCGGCAATTGATGCTCACCGGCGCGGTCTTCGCCGCGATCGCCTTCGGCCTGATCGCGCTGAACATGGCCTGGTACATCCAGGCCGCCGTGTTCGTGCTGTTCGGGCTCGGCTTCTACATGCTGCACAATTGCATCCAGGTGCACGTCACCGACCTGTCGCAGACCGCGCGCGGCACCGCGCTGTCGATGCATTCGTCGGCGTTCTTTTCCGGCCAGGCGATCGGGCCGATCTATTACGGCTTTGCCTTCGGCCATCTCGGCATCAGCGTGCCGCCGCTGATCGGCGCCGGCGTGATTTTGGTCATCGGGGTCGTCTGCGCGCGGCTGCTGCGGCATCGGCGGTCGGGACCCGGCCTTGTGGAAGGGCGCTAAATCCCCCATTATCTTGCTGTTTCGGCCTGGGGTGCCGCGCGCAAAAGGCGCGGCTGAGATCAAACCCATCGAACCTGTCTGGGTCATTCCAGCGAAGGGAGCCGCCTCTGACGCAAAAACTTCCCCATATCGGCAAAAAGCCGCACGTCGCCATCATCGGCGCCGGCGTGGTCGGCCTCGGCATCGCCTGGCGGCTCGCCGGCCGCGCAACGGTCACGGTGTTCGACCGCGGCAAGGCCGGAGCGGGCGCGAGCCATGCCGCGGCCGGCATGCTGGCCGCGTGCTGCGAGGCCGAGCCCGGCGAGGAGGCGCTGGTCGCGCTCGGGCGCGACAGCCAGGCGCGCTGGCCGGCCTTCGCCGACGAACTGTTGCGCGCCAGCGGCGTCGACGTCGAACTGCGGCGCGAGGGCACGCTGCTGCTCGCCTTGACCGCGGACGATCAGGCGGAAATCGGCCATCGCTTGGAGTTTCAGCGGCGTCTCGACCTGCCGCTCGAATGGCTGTCGGCCGCCGACACGCGCAAGAGAGAGCCGCATCTGGCGGGAAAAATCGCCGGCGCGCTGTTCTCGCCGCAGGATCATCAGGTCGATAACCGCAAGCTGGTGCAGGCGCTGCGCATCGCCGCCGAAACTGCCGGCGTGACAATTCACGAGCATCGGCCGGTCAAGGAAATTGCCGTGCAAGGCGGCAAGGCGACCGGTGTCGTGTTCGAGGACGGCACGACCGAGCGCGCCGATATCGTCGTGCTTGCCGCCGGCGCCTGGTCGCGCGCGATCGGCGGACTGCCGCCCGACCGACGGCCGCCGGTGCGCCCCGTAAAGGGCCAGATGCTGGCGCTGCGCATGGATGCGAAAGCGCCGCTCGTCAATCACGTGCTGTGGGCGCCCGGCGCTTATCTGGTGCCGCGCCGCGACGGCCGGCTGATCGTCGGCGCCACCGTCGAGGAAAAAGGATTTGACGACACCATCACCGCCGGCGGCGTGATGGCGCTGCTCGACGCCGCGTGGCGCGCGGTGCCGGCGGTCGAGGAACTGCCGATCGACGAAATCTGGGTCGGCCATCGGCCGGGCAGCCGCGACGACGCGCCGATCCTCGGCCCCGGTCCGCTCGACGGCTTGTTCTACGCCACCGGCCATCACCGCAATGGCATTTTGTTGGCGCCGGTGACGGCGGACGCCATGGCGCGGCTGATTCTCGACAATGTCGTCGAGCCGGCGATCCGGCCGTTCGGTCTCGAACGTTTTCTGCCGGCGCGGGCGGCGGAGTAGGGAGCGCGCGATGACGCAAGCGGAAATCCGCGTCAACGGCGAGAGCGAGCCGTTCGCCGCGCCAAAGACGCTCGAAGCGCTGCTGGCCGAAAAAACCGTCGACACCGGGCAGCGCGGCATCGCGGTCGCGCTCAACGGCGCCGTCGTGCCGCGCGCGGCGTGGCCGGCGACGCGCGCTCAATCCCGGCGACAGCGTCGAGATCGTGCGCGCGCGGCAGGGCGGTTAGGAGCATACAAAATGTCCGATCCTCTCGTTATCGCCGGCCAAACATTCGACTCGCGGCTGTTTCTCGGCACCGCCGGTTATCCCAATCGCAAGATCATGCTCGACGCGATTGCGGCAAGCGGCACCGCGATGGTCACCGCCTCGATCCGCCGCATCAGCCTCGCCGGTGACGACGAAAGCCTGATCGACGTGTTGGGCGGCCGCGTCCGCTTCCTGCCCAACACCGCCGGCTGCCAGACCGCGAAGGACGCCGTGCTCACCGCCGAACTGGCGCGCGAAGCGCTGGACACCAATTGGGTCAAGCTCGAAGTGATCGGCGACCGTGAATTGCTTTATCCCGACGTCGAAGAACTGGTGCGGGCGACGCAGACTTTGGTGGCGAAGGGATTCGTCGTGCTGCCTTATTGCACCGAGGATCCGGTGACGTGCCGAAAACTCGCCGATGCCGGCGCCGCGGCGGTGATGCCGATGGGCTCGCTGATCGGCTCGGGGCTCGGCATTTGCAACCCGCATCTGATCGAGCTCGTCTGCGCCCGCTCGCCGGTGCCGGTGGTGCTCGATGCCGGCATCGGCACCGCCTCCGACGCCACGCTCGCCATGGAGCTCGGCTGCGCGGCGGTGCTGGTCAACACCGCAGTGTCGAAGGCGCGCGATCCGGTGATGATGGCAAGCTCCATGCGCGCCGCGGTGGAGGCGGGGCGACTGTCCCGGCTCGCCGGGCGCATTGCGAAACGAACGCCACGCCGAGCCGTCGAGCCCGCAATTCGGGCTGGTGGGGACGTAACTCCAAGCTAAGATCGGCGACATGCTTGCGCGCCGCCGCTTCCTTCGCCTTGCCGGTCTCGCCGCCGCGTCGTCTGCTATTTCACGGCGCGCGTCAGCGGACACCTATCCATCCCGCCCGCTGCGCTGGATCGTGCCGTTTCCGGCCGGCGGCAGCACCGATCTGATCGCGCGATTGCTGGGCGAGTGGCTCGCGGCCGGCTCGGCCAGCCGGTGATCATCGAGAACAAGCCGGGCGGCGGCACCAATATCGCCGTGCAGGCGGTCGTCAATGCGCCGGCCGACGGCTATACGCTGCTGTTCGCCGTGGCGACGAACGTCATCAATCCAGTGCTCTACAAATCCTTGCCGTTCGACTTTCAGCGCGACATCGCGCCGGTGGCGGGGCTCGCCGAATTGCCGCTGGTGCTGGACGTCACTCCGGCGCTGCCGGCCAAAACCGTGCCGGAGTTCATCGCTTACGCCAAAGCCAATCCCGGCAAAATCAACTTTGCCTCGTTCGGCGTGCGCACCATCAGTCAACTTGCGATCGAGCTGTTCAAGATCTCGGCCGGCGTCGACGTGGTGCACGTGCCCTATCAAGGCGGCGCGCCGATGTTGACCGATCTGTTGAGCGGCCGCATCCAGGCCGGCATCGACGCCTTGCCGAACTCGCTGCCGCACATCAAGTCCGGCGGCGTGCGCGCGCTCGCCGTGCTGTCGGCGAAGCGGACGCCGGCGTTGCCCGACGTGCCGACCATGGGCGAGACCATTGCCGGCTTCGAGGTCACGCCATGGACGGCGCTCGGCGTTCCGAGCGGCACGCCGAACGAGATCGTCGAGCGGCTCAACCGCGAGATCAATGCAGGCCTCGCCGATCCCGGCATCCGCGCGCGCATGGCCGAAGTCGGCGGCGTACCGCTGATCTACTCGCCCGCCGAAATGCGCGCGCTGATCGCGCGCGATGCCGCGAAGTGGGCGAAGGTGGTGGAGCAGGCGGGGATCAAGCCGGAATAGGCGACGAACAAGTTCCCGATCGCATTATTTCGCTGAAAATTTGGAATTATTGCCCGCGGTTTTTGGAACGAACCTTAGCAAGGGACATGTGAGGATAGCGGCTCTTCTCCTCGCTGGGAGGCGAAGATGAAGCAGCTGGTCGCGCTCGTTACTTGCTGCGCCATCCTCTACGGGATTGACGCGGTTTTGTTCAATGGCTGGTACATGTCTGGCCTGAAGGATGCTGCGCAAGAAGTCTATGTGCGTTGGTAGCGCCGGGTTGTTCGCGCGATAGCGCGCCGGCACTTGTTCGAGAGACGACCCCTCAAGCCGGCCGCTCGGCTTGGTCAGGGAGTGGAGAATTTTGCGACGTTCTTAGTTGAGCATGTCCTTAGTTGAGCATCTCCCGCACCAGCGGCATCACCTTGGTGCCGTAAAGCTCGATGCTGCGCATCAGCTTGTCGTGCGGCAGGGTGCCGGAGCTGTATTTCATGTCGAAGCGCGCGATGCCGAGCGCCTTCGCGGTCGCCGCGATCCGGCGCGCCACGGTCTCCGGCGCGCCGACATAGAGCGAGCCGCCATCGGCTTCCTGATCGAAATGCGCCCGTGTCACCGGCGGCCAGCCGCGCTCGGCGCCGATGCGGTCGCGCATGCCTTTGTGGTGCGGCCAAAGCTCTTCGCGCGCTTGCGCGTCGGTGTCGGCGACATAGCCGTGCGAATGCAGGCCGATGGGTTTTATCGGGCGGCCGAGCTGCGCATAGGCGCGCTTGTAGAGGTCGATGAACGGCATGAAACGCCGGGGGTCGCCGCCGATGATGGCCAGCATTAACGGCAGGTCGTAACGCGCGGCGCGGACAACGGATTCCGGGCTGCCGCCGACCCCGATCCAGGTCTTGAGCGGCGGCTTTTCCAGCGGCGGGAAAACCCGCTGGTTGGCGAGCGGCGGCCGCATCTTGCCCTGCCACGTCACCGGCTCCTGCTTGAGCAGCGCAGCGAACAGATCGAGCTTCTCCTCGAACAGCGCCTCGTATTGCGCCAGATCGAACCCGAACAACGGAAACGACTCGGTGAACGAGCCGCGCCCCAGCGTCACCTCGGCGCGTCCGTTCGAGGCGGCATCGACCGTGGCGAAACGCTCGAACACGCGAATGGGATCGTCGGATGACAGCACCGTCACCGCCGAGCCGAGCAGGATCCGCTTGGTGCGCCCGGCGATGGCCGCGAGCACGACCTCCGGCGCCGATATGGCGAAATCCGGACGATGGTGCTCGCCGACGCCGAAGGCATCGATGCCGAGCCTGGTCGGCCAGCACCGCTTGCTCGATCACCTCGCGGATGACTTGGGCGTGGCTGTTGAGGCGGCCATCGGGGCCGGCGGTGATATCGCCGAATGTATCGAGACCGAATTCCATGGGTGTGCGCGGCAACCGGGGTGTTGTTCAATGCGTAAGCGCAACGGCCTGCCGAAAAGCAAACGAGGCGCCGCCAACAGCGGCGCCTCGCGCGCGATTTCGTCGACCCGACCAGTCATCAGAGGCAAGATGATGCAGTCAGGACCAGTCCGATGAGCCGGTCAGGCCGGGCAGACGGACAAGCCCGAGCAATAGGCCAGCGTATATCCGGCCTTTTCGCTTCCGGCCGCAGCCTCCAGGGCCTCGTCGGAGACTTCATAGACGGGAAGCTCTTCAATCTGGTCGAGTCCGATCGTAGCGTCGTTCATGATATTCATCCTTTTGTTCGCCAGTGGCGTCGGCAAATAGGAGGAGAAATTGCTATAACGTCCCCCTACGCGGAACTCATTTAATCATCGGCTGCGGCTGGTGTAAAGTGTAGGCAGTGATGTCGCAGGTGCCTGATTTGCCGAGATAAATCGTGCAATCTTCGCAGTCAATTTTCGCTTGTCGACGCTGCGTCATGCGCGTTGCGCGGGCGCCGTTGCTTCGATAATTGGCAGTCGCAGCCGGGTAAAATTTCACTGCGGTAGGACGCTGCCGGACGCGGTGACATAGGGGTCCGCGGCAATAGAATAATCGCGTTGGGGTCGCGCGGCCCGACCGGAGAGAGCAAGCGAATGGACGCATTTTTCGAGCGGCTCGCGGTTCGGGCCGCAACCCTGGACGAAGTCCTCTCCGACGATTTCGAGCCGTTGCCCGGCCAGAAGGGCGACGCCGATTTGGCTGCGCGGCGACTTGCCGCTTGGTGCCGCTCATGCGCCAGCGGCGACTGGTCGCTGTTCGGCCGGCGGCTCGATCGGGACGGTTTTGCGTTCGCTCCGGTGCTGGCGAGACTTGCCGCCGTTCGCCGTACGTCCGCTGCTCTGCCGTCATGGATCGAGGACGCAGTCTGGGTCGAAGCGGCGTTGCAAGACACCGGCGGCAATGCCGCGCCGCTGCCTGCACCCGGCAACGCCGATCCTTGCGCATTTGAACAGCTTTTCACGTCACTGGTCGCGCAGGCCGACACGCGGCTTTGGTCGGGTCTCGATGCGCGGGTCGCCGACAACTTGAACGACGGCGCGCGCGCGTCGCTTGCGCCTGGCGCTGCTTCGGGAGCTCTCGAGCCTCGGCACGGCGGCGCTCTACGAGCGCTTCGCCAAGGCGCGCAATGCCGGTTCGCCGCAACACGATGCAACGGGTCCGGCGCAGCATAACGGCACGGCGCGATCTACGATCGCTTCGTCGCCGAGATGCAAGCCGGCGGCTGGCGGCGGCTGTTCGAAGACAAGCCGGTGCTGTTGCGGCTGTTGGCGACCATGACGCGGCAATGGATCGAGACCTCGCGCGAAATGGTGTTGCGTCTCGATGCCGATCTTGCGGTGATCCGCCGCGATATTCTTCATTCCGGCAACACCGGCCGCGTTGCCGGGTTCGAAGGCAATCTCTCCGATCCGCATAATCACGGCCGCTCGGTCCGGATCGTCAGCTTCGAGGACGGCGCGCGCGTCGTCTACAAGCCGAAGGATTTGCGGCTCGATGCCGCCTGGCACGCGTTGGTCGAGCGCTTGAACGGCGCTCAAGCCCCGTTCGAGCTCAAAGCCGTGCGCGCGATCGCGCAGGACGGCTACGGCTGGACCGAATTCATCGATCACGCGGCGTGCGCCGATGCGGAAGGTTTCGCGCGGTTTTTCCGGCGTGCCGGCGGCTGGCTGGCGCTGTTTCACTGCTTTGCCGCAACCGACATGCATCAGGAGAACATGATCGCATGCGGCGATCACCCGGTGCCGATCGATCTGGAAATGATTCTGCAGGCCGGCGCCGAAGAGCGCAGCGCCGAAGCGCCGGAAGATTTCGCCTTCGCCGCCGCCGCTGAAATCGTCAGCAATTCCGTCACGGCGGTGGGCCTGCTTCCCGCTTATGGACGCTCTCCCGACAACATCGTCTTTGCCGTCGGCGGCATGACGGCGGACTGGAACGCCAAAACGGAAGTCACTTGGGATAAAATCAATTCCGACGCGATGCGGCCGGCGAAATCGAACCAAGCCGCCAAGACCAGCCCCAATCTGCCGCATGTCGACGGCCGCAACGCCAAGTTCGGCGATCACGTCGACGACTTCGTCGAAGGCTTCGAGCAATACGCGAACTTTTTGTTGCGCCACGGCCGGGGGGCAGGGCGGGGCGAGCTGTTCGAGGGATTTGCCGGAGTTCCGGTCCGCAACGTCGTTCGCGCGACCCGATTTTACTACATGCTGATGCAGCGGCTGCGCAATCACAAGACCATGGACGACGGCGTGATCTGGTCGGCGCAGGCGGATTTCATCGCCAGGCTGTCGGATTGGCAAAGCGAGCACAATCCGCTGTGGCCGTTGCAGCGGGCCGAACGCGCGGCGCTGGTTGCGCTCAACGTGCCGCATTTCGTTTCGGCCAGCGACGGCCACGACATCAGCGATGCGAGCGGCAATTCTGTTCATGTCGCTTTGCCATCGGGCCTCGATCGTGCCCGGGTTCGTTTTGAGAATTTCGACGAGCGGGAGATCGCCTGGCAGACCGAGGTCATCCGCGAGAATACAAACTCGATCCCGCGTTCCGCCAAGCCCAAGGCAGCGGAGCTACAGGAAGCGGTGCGCCAAGACTTCCATCGCGCCGACAAGAGAGACCTTCATCGCCGAAGCCGATCGGATCGCGGCGGAATTGTCGCATTACGCCATACGCCGCGGCCCGAGCGTCGCCTGGATCGGTCTCGATTGGCTGGGCGATTCCGAGTTTTCCCAGCTCGTGTGCCTCGGTCCGGACCTCTACAACGGCATTTGCGGCATCGGTGTCTTTCTTGCAGCTCATGCGGCGGTGACCGGCAACAAAGCTTCGGCCGAGCTTGCCTATGCCGGACTGGCGCAATTGCGCAAGAATCTGAAAAGCCGCAATGCAGCGCGCATGGCGCGGGCGCTGGGTTTGGGCGGCGCCGTCGGCCTAGGCTCGGTCGTCTACGCGCTGGCCGTTATGGCGAAATCTTTGCAAGACGACGACCTGCTCGCGGATGCGCGGCAGGCGGCGGAACTGTTCACCGACGACCTCATTGCCGCCGACAAGCAGTTGGACGTGGTCAGCGGCAGTGCCGGTGGCATCCTGAGCCTGCTGCGGCTTTATCGCGACACCCGATCCGACGACGTGCTGCGCCGGGCAGAGAAGTGCGGCGAGCATTTGCTCGGCCAGCCTCGGCTCGGGCCGGAAGGCCGCCGGACCTGGGTCGGGCAGGGCTCCGGACCGCGCGGGCTCAATGGCATGTCGCACGGCGCGGCGGGCTTTGCCTATGCGCTGGCGTCGCTGGCGCAGGCGACCGGGCGCCAAGAATTGCGCCAAGAGCTCGCGCAGGCCGCCGCCGAGTGCATTGCATTTGAAAATTCAAGCTACGACGCGGAGCGGCATAACTGGCCCGACCTGCGCGATCAGGGCGGGCTGTGGTGGCCGTGCCAGTGGTGCCACGGCGCGCCCGGCATCGGTCTGGCGCGGATTGCCACATCCAGACTCCGCGGGATGGATGCCGCGGGCCTCACGGCCGATATCGAAAACGCCGTCGAAGGCGTCAAGCAAGGCCGGCCCACCGCCGTCGATACATTGTGCTGCGGCGCGCTGGGCGGCGTCGAATTCTTCTGCGAGGCCGGCGACGCGCTTGGCCGCGACGATCTTCGCGCGCTTGCGGCGCAGCGGCTGATGGCGGTTCTGCAAACCGCCGCCGCGGCCGGCGATTATCGCTGGAACAGCGGCAAAGGCCGGTTCAATTTGGGTCTGTACCGCGGCCTTGCCGGCGTGGGTTACACGTTGCTGCGACGCGTCGACGGCTCGCTGCCGAACGTGATTATTTGGGAATAGAGAAGCCTTTGTAATAGCAAGTCTTGGTGATAGCGGAGTCTTGTCGCCAAATCCGCTCTACTGCGATTTCGCCGGGGCGCATGATGCAACCAGCACAGCCTTGAACATATCAAAGGACTGGATTTGCACCTCGCACGCCGTCGATGGATCAGGCGATACGTGAATGATGTCGCCGGCGACCACCTTTTGCTGCTTGCCGTTGACGTTGAGATCGATGCCTTCGTTGCCGGGAGAACCGATCATACCAATGGTCAAGCGGCCGTCGGCGGCGATCAGCGACTGGTTCGGATTGATGTTGTAGATGTGCAGGGACGGGGTGATCGCATCGAGTGTGGCTTTGGTGCTCGAAAGCTCGGCCCGCAGCGCGGTGAGAGTTGCGTTTTGATCGGCGATGTCGGCTGCGAGCCGCTGGCTGTCCGATTGCAGCTGTAGAATGGCGGCATCGCGCTGCTGGATATCGCGGGCATTAAACTGGCGGCCCCAAAAATAGCCGCTGACCATAATGAACAGAATGAGGACGATACCGGCAGGGGTGCGAAACCGGCTGCGCGGAGCTGTTACAGGGTCATATTGTCGGGTGCTCATTGTGACCTCTGCACGATGTGACCTCTGCACGATCGTAAAGTGGGAACCGCCACGCAAATTACTGTTTCGGCGCCGCTCCCGCGTCCGCTGGCGAAACGGAACCCGGTGCGCGGAAGGGGGAGTAGAGCCGGGAGAGAATGGCCTCGAAATCGGACATACCGTACGGGCCCGATGCGCCCGGCGGCGCGGCATCTGATGCCAACGGCGGATTGCCGGTTGAGTGGCCGACCTTGTCGGTGTCGGTCGACCCGCCGCCGGGAGCCGGCGCGCCCGACGACGACTTATCGCTCGCGGGCGGCGCAGCCGGCGGCGCTCCGGACGGCGGTGCCGCGCCGCTTGTCGGAGGTTGCGGCGTTATCCCCGAGCCCGGCGGCGTATCGACATTGCCGAGAATGAGCGGCAGGCCATCCTTGTTGGTGCCGAAGATGACGATTTTCGCATTGGACGATTGCGCCAGCGCCAGCGTCGCCTCGATGCCGCGCCAGCGCAGATACGAGTCCGAAATGCCCTGGCTGACGGTGCGCTGAAAGGCGGCGATGCCGTTGGCTTCGATCTGCTTGCGCTTGGATTCCTGCGCTTCGCGCTCGACGCGGAATTTATATTCCTGGATCTGGTAGTACTGCTCGGTCTGGCGATTGATGGCGGCGACGATGGCCGGCGGCAATTCGATGCTGAGCACCAGCGTATCGAGGAGCTGGATCGCGCTTTGCAGGAAGTCGTTGTAGTGCTTGGGATCGGGCTGCTCCATGGCCTCGGGCTGCACCAATTTGTTGAGACTGGCGCCGAGCGCCTTTTGCCCGGCATCGTGAATCTGGTCTTGGATCGCCTCGCGCGAGGTGTAAACCTTCTCGGCGGTGAATTGCGAAATGATTTGACGGGTTTGGCTGCCGATCTCGGGACTGATCACGGTGGCGAAATAGTCCGGGCCGATGAACTTGTGCAGCACGGCGACGGAATTGTGCTGCAGTTGATATCGTATACTCACTTGAACGGACATGCTCACGCCGTCCTTGGAAATGGCGTTGTATGTCTGCGTCGACGATTGCAGCCGCAGATCGTAAAGATACAGCTTGTTCCAAGGCATGATCAGGTGCAGGCCCTCCTCCCGGATATCCCGGGGATCGAGCACCGTGCCGCGAACAAGGCACATGCAGTAAGGGTCGAAGCCGATGAGCCGATACCACAGGACGCCGACCTGCCCGGTCGGAACCGAAACCACGACGTAAGGCCACAGCACGATCGCGATCAGCAGCAGGGTCATCAAAATGACGGAGAGCCGCGGCAGGTGGCGCCTGATGCGGCGCCAGCCACGCTTCGGCGGCAGCGGCTTGCTATCGAGGAACTCCGAATACGTTACCATCAGCCGTTATCCATCGCGCCCGACCATCAGCCCATATTCATCGTACGTTGCTCGACGATGCGGCCTTCGTCCATGCGCACCCGACGTGCCCGCAATGTCAACTCGTCAAGATAGCGGTCATCGTGGGTGATGACCACGATGGTGGCGCCGGCGGCCATCAAATCCGGCAATAGCTCGTCATAGAATTTGCGGCGGAATTCGGGGTCCTGTTCGGCGGTCCATTCGTCCAGCAGCAGAATAGGGCGTTTCTCGAGCAAACTGACGATCAGCGCCAGGCGGCGGCGTTGGCCGCCGGACAGATCGAGGGTGCGAAACTCGCCGTTGACCAGCCCGGTCTTGTCGGACAGGCGGAATTGCGCCAACAGGCGCGCGAGCTCGCCCGCACCCCCCTCCGGAATGCCATAGAGCCGGTGGAAAAGGTGGTAGTCGAAGAAAATCGCCGACATCAGCGCGCGATAGGTATCGCGGTTATGGTCGTCGATGCGCATCCCGTCGAGCGTGATCTCGCCGGAATTGGGCGGATAGAGCCCGGACAGCACGCGCAACAACGTGGATTTGCCCGAACCGTTGCCGCCGGTGATGAACACCAGCTCGCCGGGCTGCAAAGTGAAGTCGATCGGTCCGATCTTGAAGGCGGCGTCGGAGAATTTGTCGACATAGTGGAAGGTGACGTCGCGCATTTCGATCTTGTCGAAACGCTTCGGTATCGTGATCTCTTTTGCCTCGGTCGGGCCGGCCGCCTTCAGCGTGGTTTCCAATTCTTCGATGCGGCTCGCCGCGGCATTGGCGTTGAGCAATATCGGAATCGATTGCACCAGACCGAAACAGGCGCCGACCACGAACAAGAGCGCGGTCGTTGCCTTCGAGATCGAGGAGCCGGCGAGCGAATCGCTCAGAGTAGGGACGACGAATACGACGGCGCCGAGCAGCAAATACATCGAGATCTGCGAGTTCACGATCATTTTGAAAGTTTCGGCCTGCGTGCGTATCTTGATATTGGCCGCGACCCGCGACACATCGACGGCGTCCTCGAACAGATCGGCGCTGCGCGCGCTGTTGAGACGCACCTCTTTGAAACCGTCCAAAAAATCGGTCAGCCGGTCGAACAGCCGGCGCTCCCACGCTGCCGACTCGGCTTTCTGCGCGCTTAGCCGGTGGTTCTTCATGTGGAACATGATCCCCGCGCCGATAACGATGACGAAGGTCATGAGGAAGGCGGCAAGCGACAGATAGGCCACGTAGAACGAGACGAAAAAAATCAGGACCGCGCCCTGCACAGTGAAGCAGAGCATGTTGCTGGCTTGGGTGAGGATCTGGGTGTCGCCGGTGACCGCGGCAACGATACGGGCGCGCCCGATGCTATCGAGCGCCAGGAGCTCCGAGCGCCTGATCTGGTCCATGATGCGCAGACGCAGCCTATGGATGATGCCTTCGATCTCGGCGGTGGCCGTGATGGTGACGTAGGCTTGCGTCTTCATGAACAGAAACAGCGCCACCAGAAACAGCATGGCCGCCCACAGACTGGGCTTCTGGCCGTTGTTCACGCTCTGCACGCCGGCATTGATGGAGGCGAGGACGGCCGCCGTGCTGATGCCGCCCAAGGCGGACATGAAGATCAGCCGCGGCAGCGAGCCCTGCATTTCGCGTTGAACGAGCTGGAGATAGGACACGGCTGCGATGTCCTTCGTCTACGCTTCTACAACAGGCCGTTGCCGGCTCAGCGAAGGATACACTTGCCCGCCCCAATCAACACTTGCACGACGTTTAGCGATGCCACTCGACGCGGCGAGACGGGCCGGTGAGCAGCAGTACAGGCAGTACCACCAACGGGGTGGTGATAAGCGCGATCACGAACGTGCCGAAGAAGCCCATTCGGCGGTCGATGCCGCAAAGACCGGTGAGAAAGCAGAAGACGACATATATGGTGGCTTCCACCATGGCGGTCGATCTCGTCGGTCAGCAGCCGTCGCGCTTTCGCCGGCGGAAGCACTCCTCGATTGGCTGGCATCCGCCCGCGTCAGTCATGAGCCGGGATGAGACGCCTGCGCATCGGCGCTGGAACGTTTGGATCGCGAATCCCACATTTCCTTTTGCGCCTTGATGAATTCCTTATAGTCCGGCGGATTGAAATCGAGCAGCGTGCCGCCAGACTCGAAGTGTTGGATGAACGCCTTGCCGATGGCGTAGGTGGCTCCGGCGGACAGCACCGGCATCACGAAGGCCGACGCTATCGTGCCGAGCAACGGCACGCTTTTGAGCGCGCTGGCGGCGCCCATGCCGCTGGTCACCGGGATCATGGTGCCGGCGAGGCTCGCAATGACTGCCTTGCCGCGGTTTTCAGAAAACTGCACGTTGTAGATCTGCGACAGGCGGCGCAGCATCTGCAGCTGGAGTCCGCCGACAGCAAGCACGTCGACGAAGGGCAGCGGTATCAAACCGCCGACGCCGGACCACAAGGAAAAGCGGTCGACCAGTTTCGCAGCCGTCACATGGCGCTGCTCGGGCGTCTCCGCCGTGGCCTGGCCGGTCTCGGGACTTTCTGTCGATTGCTGTGTCATAGCAGATCCTCTCTCGCCACTTCCGCTCGTGCCCGCCACTCTATCGAGCCGATTGCAATTGAATTATGCGCTTGTTCGACGACGGATGATGAACGCTATCACGGCGGTTGGCCGGTGCCAAGCGCTTGCAATAGCAGTGAGTTTAGCCGCACTTACGCTTCGATGCATTGCGTCACTATCGTTTAAGAGCGCGATCCCACTTTGGCCGCCTTATCGGCATCCCACCACCACACTGTTGGAAATGCACCGCTGCCGTATTTCGGCAACAGTTCGGGATGGCTGAAGCGATCCCAGCGCGCGGTGCGCAGCTTGTTGTAGCTCCACTGCGGCACGACGAAATGGTTCCACAACAGGATGCGGTCGAGCGCTCTTGCCGCAGTAACGAGATCGCCGCGGTTTTTTGCAAGGATGATGCGCTGGATCATGGCATCGACCGCCGGGTTCTTGATGCCGATGATGTTGTCCGAGCCGGGCTGGTCGGCGGCTTCCGTGCTCCAATAATCGCGCAGCTCGTTGCCGGGCAACAGCGTGTCGCCCCACGCATAGATGATGACGTCGAAATCCCACGTGCGCAGCCGGTTCACGTACTGCGGCTCATCGACGGTGCGCACCGTGACGTCGATGCCGAGACGCTCGAGCGAGGGCTTGTAGAACAAAAAGACGCGCTCGAAGAGCGGAGTATTGCCGAGCAGCTCGATGGTGAAAGGCTCGCCGGTCTTGCTGTTGGTGAGCTGCTGGTCGCGGATCTCGTATCCCGCTTCCTTGAGCAGGTGCAGCGCCTCTCGCAAATTGTTGCGCACCGCGGCGGGATTCTCGCAGACCGGATTGGTATAGGCTTTCTTGAAGACCTCCGCCGGAATTTTGTCCCGATAGCGGCTCGAGGAGCTCGAGCTCCGCGCTCGACGGCAACCCGGTGGCCGCAAGATCGGTGCCTTCGAAATAGCTGCCGATGCGTTTGTACTGGCCGAAGAAAATCTGTTTGTTCATTTCCTCGAAATCGAACGCATAGTTGAACGCGAGCCGCAGCCGCGGGTCCTGAAATTTTGCGCGCCGGATGTTGAAGGCAAAGGCCTGCATCATGGCGACATTGTTGATCGGAAATTCCTCGAGGATGACGCGCTTGTCGGTGACCGCGGGGAAATCGTAAGCCGTGGCCCAGTTCTTGGCGCTGTTTTCGGTGCGCCAGTCCACGGCGCCGGCTTTGAACGCCTCGATGGCGACGGTGGCGTCGCGGAAATAGTCGAAGCGCAGCTCGTCGAAATTGTTGCTGCCGAGATTGACGTTGAGCGCGCTCGCCCAATAGTCCGGCACGCGCTCGTAGACGATGCTGCGGCCGGGCTGGAACTCCTTGATGCGATACGGGCCGGAGCCGAGCGGCGGCTCGAGCGTGGTCGAACCGATGTCGCGGGCCTTGCCGTCCTTGTCGGTGCCCTCCCACCAGGCCTTCGGAAAAACGGTGAGTTGACCGATGACCTGCGGCAATGTGCGATTGCCGGGGCCGTCGAACGTGAACTTGATTTCGCGCTCACCGGTTTTTTCGGCCTTTACCACCTGGTGGTAATTGGCCATGGCCTGCGGATTGGATTTTTTGAGCGCATTGAAGGAGAATATCACGTCGTCTGGCGTCACCGGCGTGCCGTCGTGCCATTTCGCCTCCGCCCGCAGCCGATAAGATACCGAGGAAAAATCATTCGGATAGCTCAACGCTTCCGCGAGCAGGCCGTATCCGGCCGAGACCTCGTCGAGCGCCGGCGCCAACAATGTCTCGTAGATGAGATCGGTGCCTTGAACGAGCGTGCCTTTTACACCGCTGACGACGAGGTTGAAATTGTCGAAGGTGCCGAGCGCGATCTGCCGCGCCGACCCGCCTTTGGGCGCTTTGGCGTTGACATAGTCGAAACGCGCAAAACCCGCTGGATATTTCAGGTCGCCAAACGGCGATGCGCCGTGCCGCCAAACCGGACTAGCGGTTTGTGCCGAGGCGCTCGTTGTCCATGCCGGCAGCGGTAGCTGGCGCGCGGCCAGTGCGAGCGCTGCGGATGTCAACAGAGATCGGCGATTCATCGGACGCTCCCCAAGAAAATTTATTCTTCAGAACAGGCTCGAAGCCGTCTCCGCTTGGTCGCGGTATCGATGCAGCGTGCACGATTTTGCCGGTAAGACGCAAGCCTGTCGGCGCATGTGGGAAGGTCCGCGGCATTGGACTAAAGACGATATGTCAGCGGGCACTTTGGCATGATTTTGTGACGGTCTTGCCATGCCGAAGGCGATCCCATAGAACGCTTACAGGCGCGATTGTTGCGGGGGCAGGCGATGCAACCCACGAAATCAGACAGCACCGGCATTGCAAAGCGGCGCGCGTGGCAGCCTCCGGCGCTGACCGTGCTGCCGATCGGTCGCGAAACAAAATCGTCACATCGCAATGCAGCGCAGTCGTCCGGTTCCAGCCAATCGGAGCCGCAACCTCCGGCCGCGCCGGCCACCAAGCTCGGATTTTCCATGGAGTGGGCGTTTCCACTTTCCGCTCGCATGGAAAAATAGATCAGATCCACGTTGCAGTGGAGCCTGACAGTTTTGAACGCCGCAATTCATAGCGTTCCGGTTCAGGACAACGAGCCGATGACCGCCGCGCTCGATCAGGGCGAAGCGCGATGACGCCGCGGACGATGCGGCGCGCTTATTTGCGCGAGGCGGCCGTCATGCTCGTGCTGGCACGGCTCGCCGTGCGGTTTGTTCCCGCCGCACGCATCTTTGCCTGGGCGGACCGGCCGCCGCGGCGCATGCGGCGTTTTGCCGTCGACGAAATAGGCTGGGTCTCGTGGGCGGTCGAAAATCTCGGCGCCAAACCCTGGATGAATGCGCTTTGTCTGCCGCGCGCGTTGGCGGCGCACGCCATGTTGCGCCGGCGCGGCATCGTGAGCCGCCTTTGTCTCGGCGTCGCGCGCGAGCGCGGCGCGCTCAGCGCCCATGCCTGGGTCGAGATCGGCAACGACAAAATCGTCGGCGGCGCCGAGGCCGACGGATTTACGCGGCTTGCCACGTTTGGCGGACCGTTGCCATGAGCGCGATTGCCGGATTGCTGCGCTTCGACGGTGGAACCGTGACCCGGCATGGCCTCGAACGCGCGGCGAATGCGTTGCGTCAATACGGTCCCGATCGAGCCGACATGACAGTCGCCGACGGTATCGGTCTCGTCCACGTGCTGATGCGCATGACGCCGGAGGACCAGTTCGATCGCCAGCCGTGGCAGGGCGCGAGCGGGGCGCTGATCACCGCCGACGTGAGGCTCGACAATCGCGCCGACGTGCTCGAACGCATCGGCATCATGCCGTCGCAGGCGCGGGCATGGCCGGATTCGCGCGTGCTGCTCGCCGGCTGGGAGAAGCTCGGCGACGCGCTTTGGCCGATGTTGCGCGGGCCATTCGCGGTCGCGATCTGGGATCCGCGCCGCCGCGCTTTGACGCTGGCGCGCGACCATCTCGGGCTCAACGTGGTGATGTGGCACAAGAGCGAGCGATTTTTCGCCTTCGCCACCATGCCGAACGGGCTGTTCGCGCTCGACGACGTGCCGCGCGAATTGAGCGAAGCAAAACTTGCCGATTTTTTGGTGCTCAATCACGCCGATCACGCAACCACCATCTACCGCAATGTCTTCCGCCTGCCGCCGGCGCATGTCATGCGGATCGAGGCGGACGGTTCGTTCAAGCAATTTCGTTATTGGTCGCCGGCCGAGATCGCGCCGATCGAGCTTGGCTCCGACCAGGCTTACGCCGAGGGTTTGCGCGAGCGCCTCGATGTCGCGGTGCGCCGGCAAATGCGCAGCGCCCATCCGGTCGGTTGTCTGCTCAGCGGCGGCCTCGATTCTTCTTCGGTTTCGGCGCTCGCCGCCCGCGCGTTGGCAGAGAAGAGCGAACGACTTGCGGCTTTTACCGGCGTGCCGCGGCGCGGTTTTGACGGAGCGGTGCCGGCCGGTCACTATGCCGACGAGACACCTTACGTCGAGGCAATCGCGCGCGCGGTCGGCAATATCGATGTCACCTATGTCGAAAACGACCGCTGCGACGATTTCGCCGAGCTTGAGCGCTTCTTTATCGCGCTGGAAGGACCGGTGCGTAATCCGACCAATCTCGGTTGGATGTTGGCGATCCTGCGCCTGGCGCGCGCGCAAGGCCGGCGCGTGCTGCTCGGCGGCTTTCACGGCAATTGCACCATAAGCTGGAACGGCTGGTCGCAGGCCGTCACGCACCTCAAGCACGGACGGCTGTTGACGGCGTTGCGCCAGTGGCGATTGTTCTATCGTCATTCGCCTTATTCACGCTGGGCGGCGCTGCAAAAACTTTTTGTCGAGCCGCTGTTGCCGGAGCGGTTGGGGAATTGGGCCGATCGCCGCCGCCATCCGGGGCGGCTCGCGGCTTGGCACGATCACGCGACGATCCGGCCGGATTTTGCCGCAGCCATGGCGGTCGACGACCGCGCCCGCAAATACGGCCATGATTTCCTCTATCGCCTGCGCCAGGACGAACGCGTGAGCGCGCTCGCCCAAGTCGACTATATCGGCGACTGGCATGCCGCGGAGAAAGCCGTCACCGGCGTCGAGGTGCGCGATCCGACCGCCGACATCGACGTGGTCTCGTACTGCTTCGGCGTTCCGCAGGAGCAGTATCTCGCCGAAGGCATCGACCGCTCGCTGATCCGCCGCGCCATGTGGGGACTGCTGCCGGACAAAATTTTGACCAATCGCATGAGCGGCCTGCAGGCGGCGGATTGGTACGAAAAACTGAGTAACCAGCGCGGTGAGCTCGCGCGTCAGGTCGCCGAGCTTTCGCAGTCCGCCCTGGTGCGCCGGGTCATCGACGTCGAGCGGCTGGAGCGTGCGATCAAGAACTGGCCCACCGGCGGCTGGCACACGGCCGAAGTCTTTCAGGAATATAACTTGGCGCTGACGCGCGGCGTGGCCGGCGGCCGCTTCCTGCGCTGGTTCGAGCGGGCGAATTGACGCGCGAAAAAATTCTTGCTCACGGCGAGACGGCGGCGCCGATGCGGACGAAACGCACCGGCTCGCTTAAGCCCCGCAGGCTGGCGCTATCTTCCGTCAGCGACCGCCCGGCCAAAACTTCACGCGCTTCGGCGTCGGCGATGACAGCTTGCGGATATGATCACTTCGCCGCCGCGGCATTGATGCTCGAGCCGCGCCGCCGTGTTCACCGCCGAGCCGAAATAATCGAGCATGCCGCCGACGGTGACGGCGATGCACGCGCCCTGATGCAGGCCGAGTTTCAACACGATGCCGGCGTCGCTGCGCCCGCGGTTGAAGTTTTCGACCTCGTCCTGGATCGACAGCACCGCGCGCACCGCGTCGGCCGGATCGCCGAATGCCGCCATCACCGCGTCGCCGACGGTCTTGACGACGAAGCCGTTGTGGCGCTGCACCCGCTCCGACAGAAAGGCGAAATGATCGCGCACCAGGCGGTAGGCGGTGGCATCGCCGAGATCGTCGTACAGCTTGGTCGAGCCTTGCAGGTCGGTGAACATGATCGCCACGCGGCCGATTTCGACGTCGTCGCCGGGACGCAACAGCTGCTCCGGGCAGAGCCGCCGGAACGCCGGCATGGCGATGACACGCTCGCCGGTCAACGCGTCCCGCGCCCAGTTGCGGTCCTCGACGACGAAGAACAGCGGCCGGTCGGTGTCGTTGCGCACGACGAGTTCGTCCGCATGGCTGTTCGGCGCCAGCGAAATATCGGCACCGTTCGCCGTGACCTGCGGGATGATGCCGTCGGCGCCGATATCGGCATCGGATTCGCCGCCGGCCTCGACGGTGCGAAAGCGGTAGGCGCCGGGCGCCAACGTCAGCGCAAAGCTTTTGTGCGCCTGCGCCGCCACTTCGGCCTGGAGCTTGACGTGCGGCGTGGACCCTTGCCCGAGCATGCACAGTTCGCCTTCCGGCAGCGGACGAAACCACGGCTCGGGACGAAAGGTGAGCTCGACGTTGCGGGTGAAATCGCGCTTGTAGTCGATATTGCATGACGAGCAGTGCGCGCCTTGCGGCAATTCGTGCAGGCGATCGACCCGCGATTTGGCGCCGCGGCAGCGCGGACACAATAAATCCCAGCCCATCGCCAGAATGCCGCGATGCTGCGCGGCGAGAAACAGCTCCACCGTGTCGGTCGGCGCCGCGCGCCATTGCTTTGCCAAGGTTAGCGGCCGGATGCCGCGCAGCGTCACGCTTGGCGCTTGCCGCAGATAGGCGGCGAGCTTGGGCGCTAGCCCGTGGCTCGCCGGATCGCGCTCGAGATCGGCCATCAATGCATCGAACCGGCGCCGCCCGGCGGGAGTCGCCGCCTCATGCGCGTTCGAGCCGAGAATCTGATCCGGCATGTTGGCCTCGGCGACGAGCCTTTCCACTGCCGCGATGCGCTTATCGAACTCGCCATCCAACTTGCCGGAAAGCTTTGCCAGCAGTCCCAGCACGCCTGCGCATTCGATCTCGGCCGAAAAGACCAGCCGGCTGCCGGTGCCGTCGGGATCGAGTTTGGCGTGCACCTTGAAGTGCCGGAACGGGCCGTTCTTGAATTGGCGCTCTTGGGTGAGCCAGCGATTTTCCTGCCACTCGCCGAACCGCTCGTCCCACTGCAATCGCAGGGGACCGGCCTTGGCGGTCGCGGCCCGCCGCGTGCGGCCGTCGGCGTCGATGCGATCCACAACCTGATAGGGCGGCGAGCCCGTCATTTCGTTAAGCCGCGCGCTATCGGCGAGGAACGGCCAGACCGCCTCGGGCGGCTGCGCGAAATGCGTCTCCTTGCGGTAGCGATAAATCGTCTGTCATGCGCAGGTTTCCGGCGCCGCTGGCGTATCTCGGCTATCACAAATACGTCAAATGTCCTCGATGGTTTCGCCGCCATAAGAAACGGTCAACTTGCCGTGCAGCCTAGGGCCGTTTGCCCAAATTTTCCAAACAAACATCAATTCGCTGTGAGGCCGCCGCCACGCACGCTCACGGCGCCGCGCCTTGAAGGGATGGAGACCGCAGACCTACCTTCCTCGTGCGCCTCGGCATTGAGCCCGGCATAGGGACCACGAGCGGTGAGCGAATCGGAAGCTCTTTTCAGCGTGCTGCGGCAGTCGGCCGATCCCGATTGCGTTGCCGCCATCGAGCAGACGGTTCGTGAAGCGCCGGATCGCGACCTCTGCCGCGTCAACGTGCTCGATTTCGCCGCCAAGCACGGCCTCGACGAAGAGCGCGCGCTGGCCGCGTTCCTGCACGCCGCCCGGCTCGGCCTGTTCGAACTGTCGTGGAACGTGCTGTGCCCCGGCTGCGGCGGCGTGCTCGATGTCGGCCCGACGCTCAAGACGATCGATCACGAGGAGTATGCCTGCGGGCTCTGCGCCTCGGGCTATAAGCCGACGCTCGACGAGATGGTCGAGGTGACCTTCACCGTGAGCCCGCGGCTGCGCCGCATCGCTGCCCACGACCCCGACACGCTGCCCGAAGTCGAATATTACCGGCAGATTTTCTGGAGCTCGGGCGTCGATCTGCCGGAAACGCTGGGCGACAGCCTCGCCGAGTTCACCGTCGATTCAATCGAATTGCCGCCCGGCGAGAAGGCGGTGCTGTCGGTGCAATTGCCGAACGACTTCGTCATCGTGTTCGATCCGGTGACCCACGGCACGCAATTCATCGACGTCAAGGGCGAGCCGACCCGCGAGCGGCAGACGCTGTCCATGGTCTTCAACAAGGTGAAGGCGCCGGTCGGCACCGTCGACGATGCAGCCGGGGCCGTTGCGGCTGTCGCTCGAGAACCGCACCGACCGCCGTGTCCTGCCGGCGCTGTGGATCGCAGGCGACCAACTTCATCACTTGCTCGGCAAGCGCAAAGCCTTCATCACCGCCAAGCGGCTCCTCACCAATCAGACGTTCCGCGACATCTATCGCACCGATACGCTCGACGTCGATCAGCGCCTCAAGATCACCAGCCTGACGTTCCTGTTCACCGATCTCAAAGGCTCGACCGCGCTTTATGAGCGCGTCGGCGATCTGGTCGCCTACGATCTGGTGCGCCAGCATTTCCATGTGCTGCACGAGATCGTCGCGGCTGAGACCGGCGCGGTGGTGAAGACCATCGGCGACGCGGTGATGGCGACGTTCTCGACGCCGGACCGGGCGCTGGCGGCGGCATTGCGCATGCGCGAGGAAATGACCCGCATCAATGCCGAGCGCCGCAACGAGGATTTGTTGCTCAAGATCGGCATTCACGAGGGCCCGTGCCTCGCGGTGACGCTCAACAACAGCCAGGATTATTTCGGCCGCACCGTGAACATGGCCGCGCGGGTGCAGGGGCTGGCCTCGTCGCGCGCCATTTTCGTCACCAAGCCCGTGGTTGAGGATCCAAAATCCGCAAAGATCCTCGAAGCCGCGGGCTTGCAGCCGACCATGCAGGTCGCAGCGCTGCGCGGCATTGCCGACGACACGACGGTCTATGAAATTCCGTGAGCGGTCGCCGGCTGGCGGCGATCTTTCAGGCGCGCTCAGCCTCGGCGAAACCGAGCGGCATGGCGTCAGCCTCGAAGAGCTCGACGTACACCAAGCCGATGCCGCGCGTCATGGCGCCGGCGGTGATGGCGGAAACCGCGAGCCCCACCAGCGCCGGGGCCGGGATCGCGAAGGCGAGTGTTGACGCGGTCGTCACGCCGAAGCCGGTCGGCACGGCGCCGCCGATCAGCGCGACGATGATGGCGCGGGTGCGGTCGCGGTGGAACGGCACGCCATAGAGATCGCTGAGCTGCTTCACCATCCGCAAGTTGATCGCGGTGACGCCGGCGACTGAGACGATCGGCAGCGGCAAAAGACCGCCCACCGCCGCATAATTGCGGTGGCGCTCGACGGTTTTGCGCGCCAGCGCAAGCCGTAACGCCGCGAATTTCCGCGCAGCAGGCGAGCCCGCCGGCGCGGTATCGTTGGCGATCGGCGCCGACGACACGCGAAGCGCCGGCTCCGGCTCGACCGCATCGTGCGGAGGAACCGATTGCCGTGCGGGCAGGGGCGCCTCGTCGAGCGCCGAGCCTCTGGCGACGCGGAGGCTGTCGAGCGGCCGTACGATGGCTTTCGGCAGCGGTTTGCGGGTCATGCGGCGGCCTGCTGGGCGCCGAGCACCATGTCGACCTCGTCGGCGATGGCGGCGATCTCCTTCGCCGCGGGGCCTTTCCAGCTGATGAGGCTCGGCGTCGCGCCCCACAGCGCGGCTTCCGGATAGGCGACCCGGTTCGACATCTCGCTCTGCAGCACCGGCAAGCCGGCGTCGGCGAGCTCGGCACGGATGTGCTTGGCGATGACGGAGTCGCGGGTGGTCTGCGTCAGCAGGCAACGGAACAGCGGCCGTTTGCCGTCGGGCCGGTCGGTGAGGATGCTCAGCGTGTCGAGCATGCGGTCGACGTCGAACGGCGACGGTTTTACGGGAACCAGCAGGAAGTCCGCGGCCGCCAGGCAATCCAGCGTCGTCCTGGAGCGAAAGCCCGGCGTGTCGATGATCACCAGGCTGCCGCTGCTGGCAATGCGCCGCGCCGTCTTCGAAGCGTCTTCGGTCGCGTCCTCGAGCACGGCGACGCCGCCGAGCGCCCGTTCGCGCGCCGCGAGCCGCATGATCGAGCGCTGCGGATCGGCATCGATCAGCGTCGGATGGCGCCCGCGCAAATGCCAATGCACCGCGAGGCAGCTCGCCAGCGTACTCTTGCCACTGCCACCTTTCATGGTGGCAACCGTGATGATCGTGCTCATCACTCGACGCCCTCCCGCCCGAGCCGGGACGAAGTGATTCGACGAATCAAGACGTTATCGGATTCGCGGCGAATTGTCCCGCGTCGAGCATGATCCGGAAAAGTGGAAACCGGTTTTCCGAAAAGATCATGCTCCATCAAAATGCTAGGGCGTAAATCGCTTCAATCAGAAGCGATTTGCGCCTGCGACTATTTGCTGAGGTTGCCGCGGTCAGTTCCCGGGCCAGGTGCCGCATCCGCCGCCTGTCGCGCACATCGGCTGCGAGCAGGTGAAAGTCGGAAAAGCCTGCGGATTGCCCACCGCGGCTTCCAAATCCTCGTCGGAATATTTTGGGACAAAAATATCTTCGTCGGTCTGGCCGAGATGGTCCATCGTATCGCTCATGGCTTTCATCCCTCATGTGATGGGCAGGATTGATGCCGATTATCCCCAATCGAGACGTTGCCTCACAGTATGAAGGCAATCCTCATGTCCCGGAAGCAAAGTTATCTTTGAATTTGCGGCTTTTTGGATCGAAGCACGGTCGCGATCAACTAATCCGACTGCGGTGCCCTGTATTACCCGTCCGCCAGGGCGGTCTGGAATAGTTCCAATTCCCAGCCTATCTATATTTGTCTTGTTATAACCAAAGCCCATGAAAAAAATTTGTTCAGCGTCGGCGAGGAGCGATTTTGCGCGCTCAAAATCCTTATCGCGGCCGCCTGTAATATCCTCGTGAATAATTTTGATGTTGTCGGCGGCGATGCGAAGTTTTTCCTTATTTATTTCACGCTCAAAGGGACGGCTTTCCGGCTGCCCCTCCCAAGGAAGATGACCCAAACGTCCATGGAGGTGAATGATTGCAATTCTTTTCAGAGTTTCTCTAATTTCATCATCCGGCTTCTTGTACGAGTTGCGTAGAACTCGAATAGAAAATGTTCAACTATCCGGTCGTAGTTGAAAGTGATTATGGATAATGGATTAGAGCCGAACTCATCAAATGATGCGTTGAGATTATTATAGAGATAGCGAAGCCAATTGTCGTCGCATTGGAAGATTTTTTCGGAATACTCAAATGGAATTAGAACGGTGGCTGTTGCAAGTTTGCCGATTTCTAACAAATCAACACGATGTTCCAAAAACGCATCGACGGAGTTCTTTCCAGAATAGTAGAATTCGTTTCGGAACGCCACTATGTCCGCCGGCGCATATCCGCAAGCGATGAGCTGAATATATGCTGAACGGCCAGGCATCAACTCTTGGCTCATGCGCTTAGATAACTCTAGGCCAGTTGGAAAACCAAAAGGCTGCGAAGCGCCAGCTCCGAGAACAAGGACTGTTCTTTTGGCTAACATTGTTGAGCTCGCTAGCCGGCCTCATAGTCGCAGATAAAAGAAATGGTGACCTTTGTCATATCACTTTCCCCGTTTCCTTTTCTCGCGCCACGCGCGATCCTGGCTTCGAAGAAGCTTTTTTGCATTCCACGCTCGCGCTTTGTACTGGGCTAACTGCTCCTCGCGCTGAGCCATAGTCAATTTTTTCTTTCGAAGATTTGAATGCTGCCTTGCAATTATCTGCGTTTCGATCTCTCGTTTGAGCACAACACGAAGTCGAATTGGGCATATGGGGTCACGTTGATTCTCCGGTATTTCAATAAAATCAATCAAGCCGCCTGACTTGGATTTTCGCTTGATTAGGTCAACCAGAAAATCGTCGGCGAGCGTGAGCATGTTGTGAAGTTCGGTGTCCATATCGGCAACAACGCTGCTTTCCGGGCGTCCGGTACGTTGCCAAGTTGGCCCTATGTACGCATCTGGGTTATTCGGGTCCGCTCTAATATTATTTATCGTAAGCGTTCCAGAGCGCTCGCCCGGATGCTCAACTGCGTTTCTGGCTTGAATCACTTCGGCAGTCCACTTCTGTTTTGTCTTGAGTAGTTTTGTCAGCTGGTCATCTTTTCCAAAAGCGGCGACAGCCCATTTCACAACGTTACTGTCGCCATCATCCTTGAGATCGGCGAAATCGCTCGCATTCTTTAATTTGCAACTGTATGCGGTACGAAAAAGTTCTAGAATATCGCGGAGATAGTTCTTCGCCTCATATAAAAAATTCTCCGCTGTTCCCTTTAGATCGACGATGTGCGGTATTTGTCGGACGCGAGCATCGCGCTGTTTCGGGATCTCTTCGGCAGCAACGTTCGCCCGAGTAACCAATTCATCGCGAAGCCGCTGGCAACGAAGCAGCCGATCTTTCAGAGTAATCAGGTAGAGATGGCTGATGGCTTCACGGCTATCTTTGTCGATATCGAGGAATCCAATTAGCTCTGACGTTTGAACACCAGGCGCGCGACAATAGGATGAGAGACACCCACATCCCCGATCTTGGCCTGCACCCGGTTCGGTTGACACCCGCTTAAGCTAATCCCGCCTGCATTTCGAACTCCACGGGACTTAGATATCCGATCGTCGAGTGCCGGCGTTTCGGATTATAGAAGCATTCAATGTAGTCGAACACGTCAGCCTTGGCTTCGTCACGCGTCCGATAAGTTTTGCGTGCTATGCGCTCGGTCTTCAGCGACGAGAAGAAGCTCTCCATCGCCGCATTGTCCCAGACGTTGCCCGAACGGCTCATCGAACAGGTGACGCCGTGATCCGACATCAGCTTCTGGAACTGCTCGCTGGTGTACTGGCTGCCACGATCGGAGTGATGCAGCAGCGCATCGGGCTTGCCGCGTCGCCAGATCGCCATCACCAGGGCATCGGTGACCAGCTGTGCTGTCATCGCTGCACTCATCGACCAGCCGACCACGCGCCGCGAGAACAGATCGACCACGGCAGCCACATAAAGCCAACCTTCCGCTGTCCAGACATAGGTGAAGTCGGCGATCCATTTGCGGTTGGGAGCAGGCGCTTCGAAGCTGCGGTCGAGTACGTTGGCAGCGACGGCGGCGACCTGCCGCTCACCCAGATCGGGCGGCAGTCGACGCCGTCGCGGACGGGCTTTGAGAGCCTGCAGCCGCATCAATCGCTCGATCCGATGCAGTCCACACGACACACCCTCCGCAAGCAGGTCGTGCCACACCCGCCTGGCGCCATAGGTCCGATCGCTGGCGAGGAAGCTCGCACGAACCTTGGCACCGAGCTCTTCATCGCTCCGGCTGCGCCGACTGCGAGGTCGTGTCAGCCAAGCATAGAACCCACCCCGCGAGACACCGAGCGCCCCGCACAACCACCCCGCCGGCCAGATCCCCCGGTGCTTCGCGACGAAAGCGAACTTCACGTCGATTCCTTCGCGAAGTAGGCCGCGGCTTTTTTTAGGATGTCTCGTTCGGCCTTCAGCTTGATCACCTCGCGCTTGAGCTGCGCGATCTCAAGCTGCTCGGGCTTCATCTGACCTTTGCCGGGAAACGCATGCTGCGGATCATCCGCAAGCGCCTTCACCCAACTGCGCAGCTGTGACTGATGCACACTCAGATCGTGCGAGGCCTGGGCATACGACACGCCCCGATCTTTGATCAGCCGTACAGCCTCAAGCTTGAACTCCCGTGTAAACTTCCGTCTCTCCATGACACACCTCCGGTTCCATCAAAACACCTAACTCGGTGTCTGCGGAACCGGGTGCAGGCCATCTTCCGTATCTCTAACGCCATTTGTGCTTACTTGGTCTTACGTTGCTGCCCGGGTAGCTTCGTTGTGGGTGAACCTCTGGTATGGCCCTCGATCATCCACGGCGGCGCGAATGTGCGCGATTGGATCATGGGGGAAGCGCCCTTTTGACTTCAACAAAGCCTCAACGGACGGCCGGTCGTCGTATAGGTCTTTTCTAAAATACGCTGTGCATACCGAAGCTGCATAATGAGCACCTAATCGAGATTGATGTCGAGAAGGGCAGAGCGAAAATCTCGCCGCGCGGCGCCAAGCACGTCGATGAAAGCCTTCGAACTGGATCGCTTCCCCAGGGATTAATCCGGGGTTTGTCACGACTGTTCGGATTTACCTTAGGGATTTCAATTAGATTTGGCGGAAGGGGTGAGATTCGAACTCACGAGACCCTTACGGGTCTGCCAGTTTTCAAGACTGGTGCCTTAAACCACTCGGCCACCCTTCCTCTGTTGGAAGATCAACGACTTATAGATCGCAAATAGTGAACGCACCGGCAACCGAAAAGCCCGAGCGCCGGTGAAGGCCGCAACCGCGCCCGCTGGAACCAATAACCGGCGGTGATGGCCGCCTCGATCGTTGGCGAGAACAGCATGGGCGTGTGCGCGGCTTGGCGAGCGCGCCCGCAACAGGTGGATGATCGAGTAGGGCGGCGGGAAGCGGTGGGGCAGAGCTCAAACGGGCAGGCTGGGCAAATTAAGCAAATAATCGTGAGCCGCCCCGGCGGCCGCAGACAGTGCTGTGCAAAGCTTATAAGAAATGGGAGCTAACCCGATCACCGTGTCCCCCGACAGGTACCCGACCGGGCTAGCTACTTCCCGCGGCCGGCTCTATCCCCAGAGTCGGCCGCACCCATTTTACGGCGCTCGTGGCACCGCAAAAATCTCAGCTTGGCTTAGACGAAATCCCCTTTAGTCCCACGACGTTTCAAATCCTGTTGCCTGATCGTGGCTTTTACATGGAACCCACCGAGTTATTCTTGGTCGGCAGCAGGCCCCCGATCTTGGACCCAAACGCGGTGGAACGCAGCAATACGGATTGACGTATCGCGTGAAAACGCAACGTTTCCCCACAGCCGCTTGATTTTCCTTGAGATCGGCAGCGTTTTGTCGCAGCAAACGGCGGCGAGATGCGCGCTAGTATCGGTCACCGCAACGAGGCCGCAAGAACGGCGATAGGGATGGCGATGTTCAAGAGCAGGGCGTTTTTTCTGCCGACAATACTGATGGCTATGCTGGCGCTGGTGCCGCAAGCGCGTGCCGACGACTTCTACAAGGGCAAGCTCTTCACCATCGTGGTCGGCTTCTCGCCGGCCGGCGGCTACGACAGTTACGCCCGCGTGCTGTCGCGCTATATCGGCAATCACATTCCGGGCAATCCGACCATCATCGTGCAGAACATGCCGGGGGCGGGCAGCCTGACGTCGGTGCGCTACCTCAACCTGACCGCGCCGAAGGACGGCACGGTCATGACCATCTTCAATCCCGGCCTCGTCACTGAATCGATCGTGCAGCCGGAGAAGGTCAATCTCGATTTCCGCAAATACGCCTGGGTCGGCATCGTCACGCCGGATTTCCGCGTCTGCTACGGTTTTGGGCCGAAGGGCGTCACCAGCTGGGATGACATGATGCACCGCCAGCAATTCATCCTCGGCTCGACCGGCAAAGGCTCCGGCAACTACATCAACGGCGCCACGTTGCGCGAAGTGTTCCACGCCCCGGTCAAGCAGGTGCTCGGCTTCCCCGGCAGCGCCGAGCAGCGCTTGGCCATCGAGCGCGGCGAGCTCGACGGCGATTGCGGCTCCTACAGCAGCATTCCGCTGGATTGGATCAAGAATGGCCAGGTCCATGCCTTCGTGCGTTTCACCCGCCAGCGCGTCGACGAAATTCCCGAGAGCGCCGTCTATATCGGCACCTTTGCCAAGGGCGACGAGCAGCAAAAGCTGCTCAATCTCCTCAACGGCGGCGACGAAGTCGGCCGGCCGTTCATCATGTCGAAGGAGGTGCCGGCGGATCATCTGGCGATCATCCGCAAGGCATTCGACGACACCATGAAGGATCCGGGTTACGTCGCCGAGATGGCAAAGCAGCAGCTTCCGGTCCATCCCTTGACCGGCGATCAGGCCGAAAAAATCGTCAACGAGCTGGTCGATGTGCCGCCCGCGATCGTGGCGCTGGCCAAGCCGCTCTACGAATAGCGCCGGTCTAGCCGCCGGCCCGTTCGCAATGGTCCGTTCACTATGGGCGGCGGCTCGCCGATTTTCGCCACAATGTAACCACGCTAGCCCCCGATACCTCTCCGACGGGTACGGGGACGATGCGGGGTCGAGTTCGCGCGGCAGTGCAGCGGTTTGCGGCGGTCGGCGCTTGCGCCGGCTTGAGCCTTTTGCTCGCCCATTGCAGTAGTTCCTCGCACGTCGATGCGCGCTACGGCGTCTCCGCGAGCGAGCGCGTGGTCGGCCCCGGCGAGCCGGTGCCCAAGGGCGGCGGCACCTTCCGGGTCGGCTCGCCCTATGTGGTCGGCGGCCAAACTTACGTGCCGCAAGACGACCCGAACTATCGCGCCGAGGGTCTGGCGTCGTGGTACGGCGACGATTTCCACGGCCGCTTCACCGCCAACGGCGAGATCTTCGACAAGGACGGCATCACCGCCGCCCATACCACCCTGCCGCTGCCGAGCTATGTGCGGGTGACCAACCTGACCAACGGCAAATCGCTGATCGTGCGCGTCAACGACCGCGGGCCTTATGCCCACAATCGCCTCATCGACGTGTCGACGCGGGCGGCGCACCTGCTCGGCTTCTACAATCGCGGCACCGTGCCGGTGCGCGTCGAATATGTCGGCCGCGCGCCCGTGGAAGGTTCCGACGACCGCATCCTCGAAGCGACCTTGCGCGACCACGAGCCGGCGCCGGCGCCGTGGAACGTCAAGCTCGCTTCGACGTCCATCATGCCGCCGTTCCCGCGGCAGCCGCCGCCGGCGGAGGGGCCCCGCTTCCTGGGGGCGCCGGCCACCACCGCTTCGTCGGGTCCGCGAAGAGCCGCGGCGATGTCGTTTGCCGCGACGCCCTCCAGCGTCGACGGCGTCGATCTTTTGAACGGCCGCGGGCTTTATTGATCCGCGCTTGCGCCTGACCCGGCGAGACCCGCTCAATTTGCCGCATCACCGGGCTTGCGCGTGCCCTATTGTGCGCGACATGGTCGGGTGAGAATTGGGGTGCGTCAGGGTGGAGGTCGGCGTGGGCGTGCGGCGTCTTTTTGCAAAACTGTGCTGCCGGGGCAGGGGAGTGCGGATCGCCGTCGCCGCGCTGCTTGCCGCAGCGATGGCCGCGGGCCTTTACGCCGCGCATGCCGCGCCGGCCGCGATGGCGACCAAAAAGGACGAAGCGTTCCAGACCAGCATTCCCGCCGCCGTCGTGCTCGACCCCGACAGCAACAGCCTGCTGTTCGACAAAAACGGCGATCAGCTCGTCGCGCCGGCCAGCCTCGCCAAGCTGATGACGCTCGAATACGTGTTCAACGAGATCAAGCAGGGCCGGCTCAAGCTCGACGACACCTTCAAGATCAGCGAGAACGCCTGGCGCAAAGGCGGCGCACCGTCCCACGGCTCGACCATGTTCGCGGCGATCCACAGCGACGTGAAAGTCGACGACCTCATTCACGGCATCATCGTCGATTCCGCCAACGATGCCTGCATCGCCATTGCCGAGGGGTTGGCCGGCAACGAGACCGCGTTCGGCGCGATGCTGACCAAGCGCGCGCGCGAGATCGGCCTGGAGAAATCGACCTTCACCAACGCCGAAGGATATCCCGATCCCAACCTGCGCGTCACCGCGCGCGAGATGGCGCAGCTCGCCCGCCACATCATGCAGACCTACCCGGATTTCTTTCCCTATTTCGCCGAGCGCGAGTTCACCTGGAACAATATCCGCCAGCAGAACCGCAATCCGCTGCTCGGCATGGGCATCGGCGCCGACGGCATGAAGACCGGCGAAACCGCGGAGGCCGGCTTCAACCTGGTCGGCACGGCGGTGCAGGACAATTTCCGCCTCATCGTCGTGGTCACCGGCGCAAAATCCGATAAGGAGCGCGCCGACGAAGCGAAAAAAATGCTCGAATTGGGCTTTCACGGTTTTGAGGCGCGGGTGCTGTTCGCCGAAGGCCAGAATATCGGCGGCGCAAAAGTCTTTGGCGGCGACCGCAGCTACGTCCCGCTGCTCGCGCCCGGCATCGTCAAGGTGATGATGCCGCGCAACGCCAGCGAGCGGCTGTTGGCGCGCATCGTCTATAACGGCCCGGTGCCGGCGCCGATCACCAAGGGCCAGCCGATCGGCAAGCTGATGGTGTGGCGCGGCGAGAACCTGGCGCTCGAAGTGCCGCTGACCGCGGCCGAGGACGTCGGCATCGGCAGCATGACGCAACGCGCCATGGATGGCGCCACCGAGCTGATGATCGGGCTGTTCAAGGCCGGCGTGAATAAGTTGTGAGCCCGCCGTTTTTTGCGCGGATTTCGTGCGCACCGTGCCGGAGCGGCCTATATAGCGCTTGCGTGGCGCGATTATGCTTCATTTCGTATGTGCAAAAGGGCGCCTAAACTACTGATCTGGAATGTATAGTGTGGCGTCTGAACGCCGAGCGCGGTTCTTCCGACCAAACGGCTTGAGATGCGAGGCAAGTTCATCACGTTCGAAGGCGGCGAGGGCACCGGCAAGTCGACGCAAGCCGGGCTCTTGGCGCACAAGCTCGAGTCGCTGGGTTTGCGCGTGCTCCTGACCCGCGAGCCGGGTGGCTCGCCGGGCGCCGAGATCATCCGCCACGTGCTGCTGTCCGGCGCGGCAAAACCCCTTGGCGCGGACGCCGAAGCCATGCTGTTCGCGGCGGCGCGCGAAGACCATGTGAGCTGCACCATCGCGCCGGCGCTCGCCGCCGGCAAATGGGTGGTGTGCGACCGCTTCGCCGACTCCACCCGCGTCTATCAGGGCGCGCTCGGCCAGGTCGATCGGCGCCTGATCAAGGGTCTCGAGCGGGTCTCCATCGGCGATCTCCTGCCCGACCTCACGCTCATCCTCGACGTGCCGGTCGATGTGGCTCTGGAACGCCGGGCGCTGCGCCGTGGCGACGCTCCGCCCGACCGGTTCGAAGCTGAAAACGTCGAATTTCACCAAAAGCTGCGCGAGGCGTTTCGCGCGCTCGCCGCCGACGAGCCGGAGCGTTGCGTCATCATCGATGCCAGCGTGCCGCGCGTGCAGGTCGCCAAAGATATTTGGGACACCGTGCAGGCCAAGCTCGATCCGGCCACCGCGCCGTTTGCGCTGGAAGAGCCGGCGCCCGAAAGCTTGGTTTCGTGAAGCCCGCACCATGAGCCCGAAGGAAAGCGAAGACAGCGAAACGCCGCACCCGCGCACCACCGGCGTCCTGTTCGGCCACGCCAGCGCCGAGGCGGCGCTGCTCGCCGCCTATCGCGGCGGCCGTATTCCGCACGCCTTTCTGATCGCCGGCCCCAAGGGCATCGGCAAGGCGACGCTGGCTTATCGCCTGGCGCGCTTCGTGCTGGCGCATCCCGACCCGGCGGCGCCCGAAGTTGCTAAGGCGACATCGCTCGCCGTCGATCCGGACCATCCGGTGGCCCGGCACATCGCGGCGCAGGGCCAACCCGACCTCCTCATCCTCGAGCGCACGCTCAACGACAAGGGCGTGTTGCACAAGCAAATCGCCGTCGATGACATCCGGCGCTCCGTGGCGTTTTTCGGCTCGACGGCGCGCGAGGGCGGCTGGCGCATCGCCATCGTCGATGCCGTCGACGAGCTCAACAAGTCGAGCGCCAATGCGCTGCTCAAGGTGCTCGAAGAGCCGCCGCAGCGTGCGCTGTTGCTGTTGGTGAGCCATTCGGCGGCGCGGGTGCCGGCGACGCTTGCGCTCGCGCTGCCGCATCGTCACGTTGCGGCCGCTGGTCGAGACCGATGTCGCGGCGGCGGTTGCGGTCGGCGACGGGTTCGCCGGCGGACGATGCCGAAGATTGTCGCCGCGGCCGCAGCGGCCGACGGCAGTGTCGCCCGCGCTCTGGCGTTGCTCGACGGCGATGCGCTGGAACTGCGCCAGCGCGCGCTCGATCTGCTCGACAAATTGCCCACGCTCGATACCGGCGCGCTGCACGCGCTCGGCGAGGCCATCGCCGGCACCGACCCGCTGCCGCTGGCCGCCTTCCTCGACACCATCAATGCCTGGCTGTCGCTCCGCCTCGATCGGGAGCAGGGCGGGATCGGCCGGCTGGCGCGGCTGGCGGACGCCTCCGAGCGCATCAACGCGGCCGCACGCGACGCCGAAATCTACAATCTCGAGCGCAAGCCGCTGGTTTTCGGCGTCTTCGGCTTGCTTGCCGAGGCCACGCGCGGTTGATACCTACCCTCATGTCACGCCAAACAAGACTTGCCCGGCAAGCCCTATTACATCACCACCGCGATTGCGTATCCGAACGGCGCGCCGCATATCGGCCACGCCTACGAAGCCATCGCCACCGACGCCATCGCCCGCTTCATGCGGCTCGACGGCCGTGACGTGTTCTTTCTCACCGGCACCGACGAGCACGGCATCAAGATGCTGCAGACGGCGGCGCAAGGAGAAGCTGACGCCGCGGCAACTGCGTCGAGCGCAACGTGCCGCGCTTCCAGGCCATGGTGAAGCGCTTCAATTGCTCCAACGACGACTTCATCCGCACCACCGAGGAGCGCCACCATCCGCTCCTCCGAAGCGATCTGGCGAGCGCATGGAGGCGGCGGGCGACATCTATCTCGACAAATATTCCGGCTGGTATTCGGTGCGCGACGAGGCCTATTACGACGAGAGCGAGACCAGCCTCGACGACAAGGGCAGCGCGCTCGGTCCGCAGACGGCACGCCGGTCGAATGGGTCGAGGAGGAGAGCTATTTCTTCAAGCTTTCCGCCTATCGCCGACAAGCTGCTCGACCTCTACAAGCGCGTGCCGAATTACGTGCTGCCGAAGGAGCGCCTGAACGAAGTCGCGAGCTTCGTGCGCGGCGGCCTGCAGGATCTCTCGCTGTCGCGCACGACCTTCGACTGGGGCATCCGCGTGCCCGGCAACGCCAAGCACGTCATGTATGTGTGGGTCGACGCGCTGACCAACTACATCACCGCGTGTCGGCTTTCCCGATACCGACAGCGACAAGTTCAAGCGCTACTGGCCGGCCGACCTGCACGTCATCGGCAAGGACATCGTGCGCTTCCACGCCGTGTACTGGCCGGCGTTCCTGATGTCGGCCGGCATCGAGGTGCCGCGTCGCATTTTCTCCCACGGCTTTCTGTTCAACCGCGGCGAGAAAATGTCGAAATCGGTCGGCAACGTGATCGATCCGTTCGCGCTCGCCGACGCCTACGGCGTCGATCCGCTGCGCTATTTCCTGCTGCGCGAAGTGCCGTTCGGCCAGGACGGCAATTACAGCCACGAGGCGATCGTCAACCGCATCAATGCCGATCTCGCCAACGATCTCGGCAATCTGGCGCAGCGGTCGCTGACCATGGTCGGCGCGCAATTTCGGCGGCGTGCTGCCGGCGCCGGGCGCATTCAGCGCCAACGACCAGGCGATCCTGGCTTCCGCCGACGCCATGATCGGCAAGGCGCGCGACGCCATGGCGACGCAGCAACTGCATCAGGTGCTCAACGCGGTCTGGACGGTGGTCGCCGACGCCAACCGCTATTTCGCCGGCGAGGCGCCGTGGGCGCTGGCCAAGACCGATCCGGCGCGGCAGGGCACCGTGCTCTACGTGACAGCCGAGGTGCTGCGGCAGATCGCGATCCTGGCGCAGCCGTTCATGCCGGCGTCGGCAGGAAAACTGCTCGATCTCTTGGCGATGCCGGACGGCGAGCGCATGTTCGCTTTTCTCGACGGCAAACATCGGATCGCCGCCGGCGCAAAACTTCCTGCGCCGACGGCGGTTTTTCCGCGTTATGTCGAGCCTGGTGAACAAGCGGCGCAATAGCCAATGCTGATCGACAGCCATTGCCATCTCGATTTTCCCGGATTTTGCCGACCGAGCTCGACGGCGTGGTCGACCGCGCGCGCGCGGCCGGCATCGCCCGCATGGTCACCATCTCGACGCGGGTCGCGCGCCACGCCCAGGTGCTGGCGATCGCCGAGCGCTTTCCCGACGTCTTCTGCTCGGTCGGCACCCATCCGCATTACGCCCATGAGGAATTGCATGTGACGGCGGGCGACCTCGTCGCGCGCACGCGGCATCCCAAGATCGTGGCGCATCGGCGAGGCCGGCCTCGACTACCACTACGACAACTCGCCGCGCGAGGCGCAGGAGCGCGGTTTTCGCAATCACATCGCGGCGGCGCGCGAAACCGGGCTGCCGCTGGTCATCCATTCGCGCGACGCCGACGACGACATGGCGCGCATTCTCGAAGAGGAAACGGGGAAGGGCGCCTTCCCCGCCGTGCTGCATTGCTTTACCGGCGGACCCGACCTCGCCCGCCGCGCCATTGCGCTCGGGCATTTCATCTCGTTCACCGGCATCCTGACGTTCAAGAATTCGACCGCGCTGCGCGACATTGCCGCCGCACTTGCCGGCCGACCGCATTCTGGTCGAGACCGACGCGCCTTATCTCGCGCCCGGCAAGCATCGCGGCAAACGCAACGAGCCGGCCTTTGTGATCGAGACCGCCAATGTGCTGGCCGAAACCCGCGGCGTCTCGTTCGACGACGATTGCGCGACAGACAACCGAAAATTTCTTCCGCCTGTTCGGCAAGGTGCCGCGGCCCGGCGCAGCGGCGTGATGCCGAATGACGCTGAAATTCACCATTTTCGGCTGCGGCTCATCGGGCGGCGTGCCGCGGCCGGCTCTGGGCTGGGGCGCCTGCGATCCGAACAATCCGAAGAACCGGCGCCGGCGCACCTCGCTCCTGGTCGAGCGGCACGACGGCAGCGGCGTCACGCGCGTTCTTGGTCGATACCTCGCCCGATCTGCGCGAGCAGCTTCTGGATGCCGAGGTCGATTGGCTCGACGCCGTGCTCTACACCCACGAGCATGCCGACCACACCCACGGCGTCGACGATCTGCGCGCGCTTTACATCAAGCAGCGCCGCCCGATCGACGTCTATCTCGACGACTATACGTCGACAGTCGATGCACACCCGCTTCGGCTATTGCTTCCGCGCGCCGCCCGGCAGCGAATATCCGCCGATCGTCAGCGAGCACCGTCTTGACCGCCGGCGAGCCAGTCACCGTCGCAGGGAAGGGCGGTCCCCTCACCGCGCTGCCGATCCTGCAGGACCACGGCGACATCGCTTCGTTCGGCTTCCGCTTCGGCAGCCTCGCCTATTCGTGCGACCTGTCCGGCATGCCGCGTGAAAGCGCCGCGGCGCTGACCGGCCTCGACGTCTGGATCGTCGACGCGCTGCGCTACCGGCCGCACCCGAGCCATTTCTCGCTCGACGATGCGCTGCACTGGATCGGCCGCCTGAAACCGCGGCGCGCCATCCTGACCAATCTGCACGCCGATCTCGATTACGAGGAGCTGTATGCGAAGCTGCCGGCCAATGTCGAGCCGGCCTATGACGGCATGACGTTCGAAATTGCCGATAGGCCAATGCTAAAGTGCTTGCCATGAAGATATTCCATAATATGTCTTATGCGAATCAGATATTGAGGGCCCGGATTTGCAGGCTCCGCGGCAAGTCCCTGCTTCGTCTCACCAAATCCCCGGCAGCACCCGCCAGCGCACCCGCGCCGCGTAGTCGCGGTAGCCTGGCAGCTCGGCTTGCAGCACGCGGTCTTCGGTGATCGCCCGGTGCAGCAGGAACGGCAGGCTGAACACGATCAGTATCGCCGCCGCGAGCCATGAGCCGAGCGCGACGCCGCTCGCCACGATGATGACGATGCCGGCGAGATAGCCCGGGTGGCGTATCCAGCGATAAGGCCCCGTGGTGACCACGAACTGGCCGCGGTCGGACTGGATGCGGACCACCGACGAGAAGAACCGATTGACCAGCATCGCCCAGAGCGCCAGCCCGTAGCCGGCCGCGACCGCAATGAGGCCCGCCGCCCGCAGCCAAGCCGGCACGGTATCGCTCCAATGGAAGCGGCCGCGGTCGAGCCCGGCGATGATCAAATGCAGAACCAGGACCAGGGCGAACAGGCGCAGCGCCAGCGGCGGTCGTTGACCGCCCGGACGCATCCGCTCACGCAGCAGCCCGGGATCGAGGAACGCGAACGACGCCACGATCACGGCGGCGAAAATCGCCACATAGACCCAGAAGCCCAGGATTTCGACGGTGCCGGCCGCTGCGAATAGGGCGACCGCGTTGATCAGGACAAACATCGCCGCCTGGATATAGGCCGAAACAGGCATGACCAACTCCACGTGTCGAACCGAGTGCCGCTAAGCCGGCATGGAACCAAAGTCGTCATGGCCGCATTGATTGGCAAGCCCGCCCCGGCTGCACGGCTTGGGCGGCCGCACCTGTTTATCCCGCCACACATTCGCAAGGTGATGCCGTGAACAACAAAGTCCGAGCCCTCGACACGCGCCGCAAGGTCAGCCCTGCCCTCGATACGCCGACCGATTTGTCCGACGACGCCGTGCGCGAGCTCTCGGCCAAGCTCAACGAGATTTTGGCCGACGCTTTCGCGCTCTATCTGAAGACCAAGAACTTCCATTGGCATGTCAGCGGTCCGCATTTCCGCGATTACCATTTGCTGCTCGACGAGCAGTCCGAGCAGATCTTCGCTACGACCGACGACATTGCCGAGCGCGTGCGCAAGATCGGCGGCACCACGCTGCGCTCCATCGGCCAAATCTCGAAATTGCAGACAATTAAAGACAACGACGAGAGCTTCGTTCCGGCCCACGAAATGCTGCGCGAGCTGATGAACGACAACAAGCATGTTGCCGCGGCGATGCGCGAATGCCACGAGCTCTGCGACAAGCACGACGATGCGGCGACCGCGGGCCTTCTGGAAACCTTCATCGACGGTACCGAGCGGCGCACCTGGTTCCTGTTCGAGGCGAGCCGCGCGGCCGCCGACAATTCACGGCGCTGATCGCGGCCTGTGAATAACGCGCGGCCCGCGAGGTCGCGGCCAATTTTCGGCTCTGATAGGGTCCGCATGTGATGTGCGAGACCCTATCAGGATTCTGGCGATGACCCCTTCCCGCGATATCGGCCGCCTGCTCGCGATCATGGCGGCGTTGCGCACGCCCAAGACCGGCTGTCCATGGGATCTCGAGCAGAATTTCGCGACCATCGCGCCTTATACGATCGAAGAAGCCTATGAAGTCGCCGACGCCATCGCGCGCGACGATCTGACCGATCTCAAGGAGGAGTTGGGCGACCTCCTTCTGCAAGTGGTCTTTCACGCGCGCATGGCCGAAGAACTGGGTGCGTTCGATTTCGGCGATGTGGTCGAGGTGCTCACCGCAAAGCTCATCCGCCGGCATCCGCATGTGTTCGGTGACGAGCGCTCGCAGACCCCGCAAGCCGTCGAGGGTTTGTGGGAGCGCATCAAGGCGCAAGAAAAGCAAGCGAAGGCCGCGCGCGGCGGCGCCGAACATGCCGGCGCGCTGGCCGGCGTTCCGGTCGCACTCCCTGCCCTCACGCGAGCGCTAAAACTGCAGGACAAGGCCAGCAAAGTCGGCTTCGACTGGAACGATCCGCGCGCGGTGCTGCACAAAATCCGCGAGGAAGCCGACGAGATCGAAGCTGCGCTCGATGGCGACGCAACCGAAGCCGCAGGCGAAGTCGGCGATCTTCTGTTCGCCGCCGTCAATCTCGCGCGTCATCTGCGCGCCGACCCGGAAGCGGTGCTGCGGCAGACCAATCGAAAATTCGAACGCCGCTTCGCTTCGATCGAGCACGCACTGGCTGCTGACGGAAAAAAGCCGCAGGACGCGACGCTCGCCGAAATGGATGCGCTGTGGGACGCGGCCAAGGCGCGGGAATGATTACTGCGCTCCAGCGGCGCGAAGGTATTGCAGATCGACAAACTGCTCCGGCGCCGGTAGCGGCGGCTTGATGGTGCCGCCGTCGCCCATGAAGGCGATGACTTGGGCAAGGCCACCGAGATCGATTTCGGCGTGTTGTGGCATCACGCCGCGATCTGGATCGAGGTAAAGCGCAAGCGTCGCGCGGGCGATATCGTCCGATGTGCCGGTGAGCGCGACGATGGCGTTAACCGCGTCGTCGCGATGGGCGCGATCGCGAATGAAACGGAATGCGTCGGCGAGCGCGCCGACAAAGCCGATCATCGCCGGAGCATGGGTTTGGGCAAAATCGCGCCGCGCCGCGATCACCTCGAACTGGAATGAGGCGACGGCCTCGGTCGAGATGCCTAGCCGGTGATAGCCATCCTTGACCGCGATGAGATCATCCGGCTGGCCGAGCGGGACGGCATCGCACTCCCCGCTTTTCAGACACGCGGCGCGCACCGGCGTGCCGACCAGCTCCTTGACGCGGTAGTCGGCTTCGCCGAGACCTTTGAGCGCAAGCAGCTTGCGCATCGAAATCGAGATGGTGTCGACCGGCAGCGACAGGCCGATGAGCTTGCCCTTGAGGTCGGCGAAGTCCTTGATCTGCGGCTTGGCGATCAGGCTGTAGATCGGATTGGCGGTGGTGCCGGCAATGGCGGCGGCCGGCGAGCCGTTCAGCACCGCCTGGATCAGATAAGGCGTCGCGGTCTGCGTCACGTCGACCTCGCCGCGGTCGAGCGCCGCGACCATGTTGCCGGTGCCGCCGGGGATTTGCACGATCTCGACCGCGACATTCTCGCGCGCGAAAAAACCCTGTTTCTCCGCAACGTAAAGATAGAGCGAGCTGACGGCGCGCGCGGTCGAAGGGATTTGGCCGAAGCGCAGTGTCGTAGTTTCACAACGGACCGAGGAACACGCGCCGACAAACGCGATCAGCACGATGAAAATTCGCAAGACCATCGGTTAGTGTCCGGCACGGGCAAACTTCGCCCGCACGGCATCGGCCCGGTCCGCAGCGGCGCGGACCGTCATGGCGAGGCAGCCGGAGTTTTCGTCCATCGCCTTGTGGATCACTTCGGTGTGGCGATGCAGCCAGCTCACGCCGGCGCCGTCGGCCGGATCGATCTGGAGCTCGATCAGCACCCGGCCGGCGCCGAGCCGCGTCTCGATGTGCGGCGGCGAGCGCATCAATCCCCTCCCCCGTCATCGCCGAAACCAGCGCCGGCCTTTGCTCAGGCGGCCGGCGCTCGGCGATATTTTGCAGCCGCGCCCGTTCGTCGGCGTCGAGCCGGTCGATCTTGTTCCACACTTCGATCAGCGTCTGCTTGTCGTTCGGATTGTTGAGTGGATCGATGCCGAGCTGGCGCAGGATTTTTTCGACGTCTGCCAATTGCGCCTCGGCGTCCTCGTGGGCGACGTCGCGCACATGCAGGATCACGTCGGCTTCGATGACCTCTTCGAGCGTGGCGCGGAACGCCGCGATCAGCATGGTCGGCAGATCGGAGATGAAACCGACCGTGTCGGACAGGATGATGCGGGCGCCGTGTTGCAGGTCGACCGCGCGCAAGGTCGGATCGAGCGTGGCGAACAGCATGTCGGCGGACAGCACGTTGGCGCGCGTCATGCGGTTGAACAGCGTCGACTTGCCGGCATTGGTGTAGCCGACCAGCGCGACGATCGGATAGGGCACGCGCTTTCGGCTGTCGCGATGCAGCGAGCGGGTGCGTTTGACCTTTTCGAGCTCGGTCTCGATCTTGGCGAGACGCTCGTCGATCAGGCGGCGGTCGGCCTCGAGCTGGGTTTCGCCGGGGCCGCCGAGAAAACCATAGCCGCCGCGCTGGCGCTCCAGATGGGTCCAGGTGCGGACCAGCCGGCCCTTTTGGTAAGTCAGGTGCGCATGCTCGACCTGCAGCGCGCCTTCGCGGGTGCGCGCGCGCCGGCCGAAGATTTCCAGGATCAGCCCGGTGCGGTCGATGACCTTGGCGTTCCAGGCCTTCTCCAGATTGCGCTGCTGCACCGGCGACAGCGCGCAGTCCATCACCACGATGCCGGCCTCGAAAGTTTTGACCAGACCCGCGATCTCCTCGACCTTGCCCTTGCTGAGATAGGTCGCCGAATGCAGCGCGCGCAGCATGACGATGCCGGCTTGCGCGACGTCGAGATCGATGGCGCGGGCGAGGCCTGCGGCCTCGTCGAGCTTGGCCGCGGACGAGCGCTCGGACGCAGCCGCATGTGCCGCGGCGCGCCGCAGCACCGGCTCGATGACGAGCGCGCGGCCGGTAGCCGAGCCCGTGGGGCTCAGCCGGTCAGCGCCTTTGTCGCGACGGCGCGGCTCCAATCAGTCCTTATCCCCGGCCGGCGCTTCCTCGGCGCCTTCGAATAGCTGAACCGGATGACCTGGCATGATGGTCGAAATGGCGTGCTTATAGACCAGCTGCGAATGCCCATCGCGACGCAGCAGCACGCAGAAATTATCGAACCAAGTGACCACGCCCTGCAGCTTGACGCCGTTCACCAGGAAGATGGTGAGCGGAATTTTGGCTTTGCGGACGTGATTGAGGAAGGTGTCTTGTAAGTTTTGTGCGCGGTCGGCTGCCATGGCCGTTGTTTCCGTTTTTGTACCGCGGGCCCCTGCCCCACGGGTCTTTTCTTGTCACACCTATCTGGCCTCGTCCCGCCAATCATCCGGGCCGGACGGACCCGAAGGCAGAACCATTAGAAGGCGCGGCGGCAGGCGATGCAAGCCCAGTCTGGTGATAAGCACGTATGGTGAGGCCGCGCATTGTCAATGCTTACGCGGCCTAGCGTATTGTTGCGATTACCTTATCCGGTCTCCGCGTAGCGATAAAACTCGCGCCGCAACGCAATTGCGATCGGACCGGGCTTGCCGTCGCCGATGGTACGGCCGTCGATCTTCACCACCGGCAGCACGAGCTGGGTCGCCGAGGTGATGAAGGCCTCGCGCGCCGCAAAGGCCTCTTGCAGCGTGAATGTGCGCTCCTCGATCGAAAGTCCCTGCCCTTTGACCGCGTCCAGTACCACCGCACGCGTGATGCCGCGCAGGATGGCGTGATCGGCGTGGCGCGTGACCAATGCGCCCTTTGCCGTGACGATCCAGGCATTGGCGGAGGACGCTTCCATGACGACACCGTCTTTGTCGACGAACCACGCATCTCGGGCGCCCTGCTCGATGGCCGTCTGCCGCGCCAAGACGTTGGGCAATAGGCCGACGGTCTTGATATCGACGCGGCCCCAGCGGTTGTCCGGCATGCTGATGACGGCGATGCCGGTGGCGGCGAGCGCCTCGTTGCGCTTCATGTTCAGCGATCGTGCTGTCACCACAACGGTTGGCGACACGGCCGGCGATGGAAATGCGTGATCGCGCCGTGCCACGCCGCGGGTGATTTGCAGATAAACGAGGCCATAGCCAATGCGGTTACGTGCCACCACTTCGCGCAGGACGACGCCAAGCGCCTTGACCGACATCGGCATCGGGATGCGCAACTCGCCAAGCGAGCGTTGCAGCCGCGCGATGTGGCGGCGCTCGTCGATCAGCCGCCCGCCGCGCACCTCGCAGACTTCATAGACGCCGTCGGCGAATTGATAACCGCGGTCCTCGACATGGACTTTTGCTTCGCGGAACGGCAGGTAGCGGCCGTTGACATAGGCGACGCGGCTCATCGGCTCTAGTCGATGCCCAGCGCCTTGAGCTTGCGGTGCAGCGCCGAACGCTCCATGCCGACGAACTCGGCGGTGCGCGAAATGTTGCCGCCGAAGCGGTTGATCTGAGCGAGCAGATATTCGCGCTCGAACACTTCGCGGGCCTCGCGCAGCGCGAGACTCATCAGATGCTCGCCGCCGTTGCCGTTCGGCATCGCTGGAATCATCGAGCCGACGTCTTGGGGAAGCATGGAAGCGGTGATCACCGCATCCGGATCGCCGCCGGCGAGGATCATCAGCCGCTCGACGTTGTTGCGCAGCTGCCGCACATTGCCGGGCCAGTCGTGGGATTGCAGCACGGCGAGCGCGTCGGCGCCGACCTTGCGCTTGGGTAGCCCCGTGGTCTGCGAAATCTGCGTCATGAAATATTCGACCAGTTCCGGGATATCCTCGCGCCGCTCGGCGAGCCCCGGCACGCGGATCGGCACCACCGACAGGCGGTGATAGAGGTCTTCGCGGAATTTGCCCGCCGTGATCTCGGCTTCGATGTTGCGGCTGGTCGACGACACGATGCGCACGTCGACCGTGACCTTGGTGGCGCCGCCGACGCGCTGGAACGTCTGATCGACCAGCACGCGCAGAATCTTGCTTTGGGTTTCGCGCGGCATGTCGGCGATTTCGTCGATGAACAGCGTGCCGCCATGGGCTTCCTCGAGCGCGCCCACTTTGCGGCTGTGGCTGCCGTTAAGGCCGCCTTCGACGCCGAATAATTCGACTTCCATGTGCTCCGGCGTGATCGCGGCGGCATTGATCACCACGAACGGCCCGTCGGCGCGCGCCGAATGGCTGTGAATGGTGCGCGCGGCGAGCTCCTTGCCGGCGCCCGAAGGGCCGATGATGAGGATGCGGCTGTTGGTCGGCGCCACTTTCTCCACGGTCTGGCGCAACTGATTGGCGGCCGGCGAATGGCCGACCAAAGATGTCGCCATCGGCGCATGTTGCTTGAGGTCGCGCACCTCGCGTTTCAGCCGCGAATTCTCCAGCGCGCGGTCGGCGACCAGCAAGAGCCGGTCGGCCTTGAACGGCTTCTCGATGAAGTCGTAGGCGCCGCGCTTGATCGCCGAAACCGCGGTCTCGATATTGCCGTGGCCGGAGATCATCACGATCGGCAGCTCGGGATGCTCCTGCTTGAGCGTGTCGAGCAACTGCAGCCCGTCGAGGCGGCTGCCCTGCAACCAAATGTCGAGAAACACCAGATTGGGCCGCCGCGCCACCACGGCCGCTAGCGCGTCGTCGCTGTCACGCGCCGTGCGGGCGCCGTGGCCTTCGTCCTGGAGGATGCCCGCGACCAGCTCGCGGATATCGGCCTCGTCGTCGACGATGAGGATATCGGATGCCATTTGAGTCGCCCTGCCCTACTCTTTTAGTTACACGACCGCTTGCTGCGGTTCGACCGGCTCTGCGGCGGCAACAGATTCCGCCGCAATGCGCAATTGCATCCAGGCGCCGCGGGCGCCCGGAATTTTCTCGGCGGCGTCGCGCAACTCGATGCGCCCGCCATGTTCTTCCAGAATGCGGCCGACGATGGCCAGCCCGAGCCCGGTGCCCTTCTCCCGCGTCGTTACATAGGGCTCGAGCAGGCGCGCCCGGTTTTCCTTGGGCAGGCCGATGCCGTTGTCGATCACGTTGATGACGATGTCTTTGCCTTCGCGGCGCGCGCTGACGATGATTTTTCCGCGGCCGAGCTGATCCGGCGGCACCGCGCCGATCGCTTCGGTGGCGTTCTTGACGATATTGGTAAGCGCCTGCGAGATCAGCCGACGATCGAATCGCGCCGGAATAGTTTCGGCGGGCAAATCGACCTCGAAGTCGATGTCGGGATGGGCGACACGGATGAGGAAGACGGCCTGACGCACGGTATCGGCAACGTCCTCGTCGGTCATGACCGGCTTTGGCATGCGGGCAAAGCGCGAAAATTCATCGACCATGCGTTTGATGTCGTCGACCTGACGCACGATGGTGTCGGTGCATTGGTCGAACACCGTGTCATCGGCGGCAATCAATTTGCTGTATTTGCGGCGCAGCCGTTCCGCCGACAATTGGATCGGGGTGAGCGGATTTTTGATCTCGTGGGCGATGCGGCGGGCGATGTCGGCCCAGGCCGAGGTGCGCTGCGCCAGAACGAGCTCGGTGATGTCGTCGATGGTGATGACGTAGCCGTGCTCGGCGTCCGGCGCCTGTTCGCTGGTCACGCGCACGGAGAAATTACGCTCCTGCCCGTCGCGCGCGACCGCGACCTGGCGCTGCACCAGACGCTGATTGCCATAGCGGGCGGATTGAAAAATCTCCGCGAGCTCGGGAGCGATTTCGGTCAGCGGCCGGCCCAGCGCCTCGCTTTCGGTGCGTCCGATCAGGCGCTCAGCCGAGCGGTTGAGGATGGTGACCTTGCCGTCGGCATTGACGCCGATGACGCCGGCGCTGGCGCCGGCCAGTACGGCTTCGGTGAAGCGGCGCCGGCTGTCGATGAGGTCGCGCGCGCGCACGATGTCCGCGTGCTGGGTGCGCAGCTCGTGCGTCATCTTGTTGAAGGTCTCGCCGAGGCGGGCGAGATCGCCGCCCGAACCCTGGATCGGGACTTGCACTTGCAGGTTGCCGGTCGAGACCACGTTGGCGGCGCCGATCAGGCGGCGGATCGGAGCGACCAGGCGATTGGCAAAATCGAGCCCGATCCAGGCCGACGACAACAGCACGATGAGCGCGATGATGCCGAACATCAGCGCGAACGCGATCTGAATGCCGACTTTGTGCAGTTCCAGATCGGCATATTGGGCGACGCTTTGCCGGGTCGCGGTCAACTGCTGGATGACTTGCGGATCGAGCAGGCCGACGACGTAGAGATACATGTTGTCGTAGCCGTAGAGCTTGATAGTCCCGTCGATGCCGTCGGGGGTAGGTCCGATCTGTGCGTCTGTTTCGGTGACCTTGCTGAGCGCTTCCGCTTTCGGCAATACCGGTTGCTTGGCGATGGGAATATCGGCGCGATCGACGATCTGGCCGTCCGGCGTGAAGATGAGGACGGCCGAGAGACCGCGCCCGGCGGCTTGCTGGGTCAAAAAATTGTGGAACTTGTCGCGGTCCTGGTCGAACAGCGGCTTGGCGCGGGCCAGCTCATAGGCCATGGCCAAGACTTCACCGTGCATGGCCTGGAGACGTTCGCCGACATAAGCGTTGGCGACGAAATCCGAAGCCTTGATGATGGCGCGTGTGCTCGAGGAGAAGTAGCGATCGAGGCCGCGATCGAGCGTCGTCGAGGCGACCACCGCGACAAGCACGGTGGGAACCGCGGCGATGACGGCGAACAGGCTGACGATCTGCACATGCAGGCGCGATCCGGCGTGGCCGCGGCGGCGGGCCTGGATCACGACCCAGACTTCCATTCCGATGATGGCGAGCAAGAGGACGCCGGTCCCGGCATTGACCGCAAGCAGCGTCACGACCACGCTCTGGACCGGGTCGATCGGCGTCATCCCGGCCAGTACCAGGAAGGTGGCGGTGGCCGAGAGTAGCGCCACGCCGACGGCAATCGCGCCGAACAGCCGGGACGCGATCGGCATCGGTGCCGCCGCAGCAGCCGGGTCGACTGGAGCGACCTGTTCGACCGTCGTCATGAAGCGCTTCGCTGGGAACTTGGAACTTTAAAGCCTAAATGGAGACGATCTGGGGCCCCGCCCATCCGTCCCTAGTGATGCTTTTATACAACAATGTTGCCCGATTGCGACAATTCGTGGGCATAATATTTTGCCCCGGGCCGTAGGGCCCGGGCGGGTTCGGCGTGCCTGCAACGCTCTTAGGTGCCGCTGGTGCGATAAACCTGGATTTCCAGGTCGCGGATTTTCTTGCGCAGCGTGTTGCGATTGACGCCGAGCAGATCGGCGGCGCGGATCTGGTTGCCGTGGGTTGCCGCCAGTGCCGCCGACAGCAGCGGGCCCTCGACCTCGCGAAGGATGCGGTGATAGAGGCCGGGCGGCGGCAGGCCGTCGTCGAAACCTGAAAAATATTGCGCGAGGAAGCGCTCGACCGCGACCGAGAGATTGTCCTCGGTGCGGTTGGTTTCCCCCGGCGCCATCAATGTCGGCTGCGACAGCTCGGACTCGATCACCGCAGTGGTGATCGTCTCCTGCGGATAAAGCGCGGCCAGGCGCCGCGCCAGATTTTCCAGTTCGCGTACATTGCCCGGCCAGCGATGTTTCTTCAGGCGGTCGAGGGCCGCCTGATCGATCTGCTTCGGCGGCAGTCCTTCGCGCTCGACCACGGTGAAGAAATGCCGGATCAGATCGGCAATATCTTCGGTGCGCTCGCGCAGCGGCGGCAGCCGCAGCGGCACGACGTTGAGGCGGAAGAACAAGTCCTCGCGAAACAGCCCCTGTTGGATGAGCTGGCGTAAATCCTTGTTGGTCGCGGCGATGATGCGCACGTCGGTCTTGATCGGAGTGCGGCCGCCGACCGTGGTGTATTCGCCCTGTTGCAGCACGCGCAACAGCCGCGTCTGCGCCTCCATCGGCATGTCGCCGATTTCGTCGAGGAACAGCGTGCCGCCTTCGGCCTGCTCGAAACGGCCGGCGCTGCGGGTATTGGCGCCGGTGAAGGCGCCCTTCTCGTGGCCGAACAGCTCGGACTCGATGAGATCGCGCGGGATCGCCGCCATGTTGATGGCGACGAACGGCCCGGTGCGGCGCTTGCCGTAGTCGTGCAGCGCGCGCGCGACCAATTCCTTGCCGGTGCCGGATTCGCCCGAGATCATCACGGTCAGATCGGTCTGCATCAGGCGCGCCAGCACGCGATAGATTTCCTGCATCGCCGGCGAACGGCCGACCAGCGGAATGGATTCGAAATCCTCGACCTTGGCCGGCTGCCTCGTCTTCTCCTTCGGCTCCGACAAAGCGCGGCCGACGATGGAAATCAGCTCCTTCAGGTCGAACGGCTTTGGCAGATATTCATAGGCGCCGCGCTCGGAGGCGCGGATCGCGGTCATGAAGGTGTTTTGCGCGCTCATGACCACGACCGGCAAATCCGGCCGCGCTTTTTTGATGCGCGGCAACAGGTCGAAGGCGCTTTCGTCGGGCAACACCACGTCGGTAATGACCAGATCGCCATCGCCCTGGCTGACCCAACGCCACAAGGTGGCGGCGTTGCCGGTCGAACGCACCTCGTAACCGGCGCGCGACAGTGCCTGGTTGAGCACCGTCCGGATCGCTGCATCGTCGTCGGCGACAAGAATACTTCCCGCGGGCATCAATGATCCCCTCGTGACTGAAGGGCGGCGTCCGGCGCTGAGCCCTCACCCGTGTAAACCGGCATAAGCACGCGAAAGATGGTTCGGCGCGGCTGCGACTCGCATTCGATGATGCCGCCGTGGTCGCCGACGATCTTGGCGACGAGCGCCAGTCCGAGGCCCGATCCGGTCGGCTTTGTGGTGACGAACGGATCGAACAGATGCGGCATCAGTTCGTCGGGCACGCCGGGACCGTTGTCCTTGACGCAGAATTCCAGCGGCAGCGAGACGCGGGTCTTGGCACCCGGCAGCGACAACCGCACGCCCGGCCGGAATGCCGTGGTCAGCGTGATCTCACCGCCCGAGGTATTTTCGCCGATCGCTTCGGCGGCGTTCTTGACGAGATTGAGAAAGACTTGAACGAGCTGATCGCGGTTCGCCAGCACCGGCGGCAGCGACGGATCGTAATCCTCGACGAATTTGATGTGGCGGGCGACGCCGGATTGCGCCAGCCGCTTTACGTGATCGAGCACCACGTGGATGTTGGTCGGCTCGCGCTCGATCGGCCGCTCGTCGGCGAACACTTCCATGCGGTCGACCAGTTTCACGATGCGGTCGGCCTCGTCGCAGATCAGCTGCGTCAAAGTGCGATCGTCGTCGTCGACCGATTGTTCGAGCAATTGCGCGGCGCCGCGGATGCCGGACAGCGGGTTCTTGATCTCGTGCGCCAGCATGGCGGCGAGCGCGATCACCGAACGCGCGGCGCTGCGATGGGTCAACTGCCGGTCCATCTTGTCGGCGATGGTGCGCTCTTGCAGCATCACCACCACGGAATCCGGCTGTTCCGGCAGCGGCGCCACGTAGAGATCGACCAGCCGGTCGCCCGGATTGCGCGGCGTGCCGAGATCGACCTTGTATTCGTTGACCGCGGCGCCGCGCGCGCGCACCTGCTCGACCAGCGTGAGCAAGGGACTGCCGAACGGCACCAGGTCGCGCAGCAGATGCCGGCGCAGATGCGACACCGAGGCTTCGAAAAAAGCCTCGGCCGCCGCATTGGCATCGGTCACCTTGCCGTCCGCCGACACGACGATGACGGGATGCGGCAGCGCATTGAGCACCACATCGGCCGACGACGTCGTGAGCAGGTTTTCGGCGGTGCTCATGCCGCATTCTCTCCACGCCGCATGCGGGTCGCGCAATTCGTCAAAAGCTTCGGCAAGCCGGTGCAGCACGATCGCGGGATCGTCGGCGGTGAGCACGCGGCCGCGAAGGGTCTTGAGCAGATGCGAAGGCGCGCTCGCGGTCGCCGCCGCCGTATCGAGCGCCCAGCCGAGATGCTTTCGGGCGTGGCGCAGCCCAATCGCGATGCCGTGATGGGCGAGCATTTCGCCGTAAAGCGCGCTGGCAAGCGCGAGCTGCTCGCTGAGCGCCGGCGCGGACTTGCGTTCGCCGGTCGCGAGATAGTGCGCCAGTTGGCCGGGAAACCACGGCCTGCCCTGGGCACCGCGCCCGACCATCACCGCGTCGGCGCCTGAGGCGGCGAGCGCCGCGTCGGCGTCATCGAAGCTTTGGATGTCGCCATTGACGACCACCGGGATCGACACGGCGTCCTTGACGGCGCGCACCGCCGTCCAGTCGGCGCGGCCTTTGTAGAACTGGCAGCGCGTGCGGCCGTGCACGGTGACAAGCCGGACGCCGGATTGCTCGGCACGCCGCGCCAGATCGGGCGCGTTGCGCGAACCGTCGTCCCAGCCGAGCCGCATTTTCAAGGTGACCGGCACCTTGACCGCTTGGACGACCGCGTCGATCAAAGTGAGCGCGTGATCGAGATCGCGCATCAGCGCCGAGCCGGACTCGCCGTTGGTCACGTGCTTGGCCGGGCAGCCCATGTTGATGTCGACGACCGCGGCGCCCGCAGCTTCGGCCATGCGCGCGCCTTCGGCCATCCAGCGCGCTTCGCAGCCGGCGAGCTGAACCACGTGCAATCCGGCGCCGTGATCCTTCATCCGCAGTGCGGCATTGCGCTTTCCGTTGGCGAGTGCCGCGCAAGCGGTCATTTCCGAGATGACGAGGCCTGCGCCCTGGTTCGCAACCTGCCGGCGGAACGGTGCGTCGGTGACCCCCGACATGGGTGCCAAAAGCACGGGATTTGGCACCGTCAGTGGCCCGATGGCCAACGGCTCATTCAGCTTTTTCGATCGCGTCATAGATGGAAACATTTGCACACTAAATAGGCGTCATAAAGTCTTTGCTTATAGTTTAGCCAAATCCATGGCCGGCGCAAGTGCTGCACTGCAATATCCCTAACCTGTGCAAATCCGGTCGGGAAGATCATTTTTGACCGGCCGAAAAGACCCCGGTTCCATTCACTTCGCCGGTTCGCACATTCCGGGAACATGCGCTAAAGCCATGCCGGAATCGCGCGGAGCATAAGATGACCGACACAGTCGCTGCCGTTGTCGTCGCGGGCGGACGGGGCCTGCGCGCGGGCGGCGACGTGCCCAAACAGTATCGCGTCATCGCCGGCGAGCCGGTGATACGTCCGGCGCTGGCGACGTTTCTCAGTCATCCGCAGATCGGAGCGGTGCAGCCGGTCATTCATCCGCAAGATGAAGAGGTGTTTCGCGCCGCGACCGCGGGCTTGAAAAAACTTCTGCCGCCGGTTTGGGGCGGCGCGACGCGGCAAGCGTCGGTGCGCGCCGGGCTTGAAGCCTTCGCGGCCAGCGCGCCTGCCATCGTGCTCATTCACGACGCGGCGCGTCCGTTTTTGACCGAGGCGCTGATCGGCCGCGCCATCGTCGCCGCCAAGCAAAACGGCGCCGCGGTGCCGGCCATCGCCATTGCCGACACCGTGAAAAAAATCGACGACGACGCGCACGTGACCGAAACCCTCGATCGCAATCACCTGCGCATGGTGCAAACGCCGCAGGCCTTCGTCTTCGATCTGATCATGGCGGCGCATCGGCGCGCGGCGGCCGCGGGTCGTGAAGATTTTTCCGACGATGCCGCGCTCGCCGAATGGGCCGGACATCGCGTCAGCGTGTTCGAGGGCGAGGCCGGCAACGTCAAGCTCACCACCAACGACGATTTCGCCCGCGCCGAGATTTTGCGCCACTCAGCGCTCGCCGACGTGCGCACCGGCAACGGTTTTGACGTGCACGCCTTCGCCGACGGCGACCATGTCATGCTCGGCGGCGTCCGCATTCCCCATTCGCGCGGCGTCACCGGACATTCCGACGCCGACGTGGCGCTCCATGCGCTGGTCGACGCCATTCTCGGCGCGCTGGCCGAGGGCGATATCGGTCAGCACTTCCCGCCGAGCGACCCGCAATGGAAGGGCGCCTCATCGGACCGCTTCCTTGCTTTCGCCTGCGATCGCGTGCGCGCCCGCGGCGGCATCATTGCCAATCTCGACGTGACTGTGGTGTGCGAAGCGCCGCGCGTCTCGCCGCACCGCGACGCCATGCGCGAGCGCATCGCCGCGATCGCCGGGGTCTCCGTGAGCCGCGTCGCAATCAAGGCGACGACCAGCGAGAAACTCGGCTTCACCGGGCGGGGCGAAGGGATCGTGGCGATGGCGACGGCAACGGTGCGGTTGCCGTGGAGCGCGACGTGATCGACGCCCATCTGCGCGAAGCCGCGGCACGCGTGCTGGAGCTTTGCCGCGCCCGCGGCCTGCACGTCGCCACTGCCGAATCCTGCACCGGTGGCCTGGTCGCGGCGGCGTTGACCGAGATCCCGGGCTCCTCAGACGTCGTCGATTGCGGTTTCGTCACCTATTCGGACGAGGCCAAGCGGGCGATGCTCGGCGTGCCGGCGGCGACGCTCAAACGATACGGCGCGGTGAGCGCGCAGACGGCAAAAGCCATGGCCGCAGGCGCGCTCAAAAACTCGCGAGCCGACCTCGCCGTATCGATCACCGGCATTGCCGGGCCGGGCGGCGGATCGAAGCACAAGCCGGTCGGCCTCGTTCATTTCGCCGCGGCGAGCCGCGATGGGCGGCGCATCGCGCGCAAGCGGCTCTACGGCGACATCGGCCGCCGCCGCGTGCGGTTGCGCTCCGTCATCGAAGCGCTCGCGCTTTTACAGCTGCTGGCACGTCCAGTGCGGCGTAAGGGGAGCTAGAATGCGTTGGGGAGTCTGCCTTGTCGCGGCGTTGGCGATGGCCAGTGTCGAAATGACCAGTGTCGAAACGGCCAATGCCCAATCGGTTGCGGACACGATCGCGGAATTCGGTCTGATCGGCACCTGGGCGGCCGATTGCACGCAACCGGCGTCGTCGGGCAATTATCTCACCGTCTACGCAATCAAACCCTCCGGCGAGGTCGCGCGGACGTATTACGACAAACCCGGGCACATTTATAACAACTACAAGATCACCAGCGCGAAACGCCAGGCGCCTGACATGCTGTCTTACGAGCAGGTCTGGGATTTCGAAGGCTCGCCCGCCAACGTGGCCGGCAATCGCGTGCAAGTTCTGCTCAACATGGCGGACAACAAATTTCAAATCGTGTCGTCGCAAGGCAGCGACGGTTCGTTCTTTGTCAAAGACCGCAAACTCTCGAGCTCGGGCGACGAGACTCCGTGGCAGTCCCAATGCCACGGAAAATGAGCGTCTGACCCGCCACAGCGTATTTGCGGGCTTTCGTGAGATGCTCAAGCCGGGTGCGCGCCATAGACCTGATCGGCGCGGCGCTCGAAGGCCGCGGCGAAACGCCGAAAGGCGGCGTCGAAAATGCCGCCCATCAGCAGGCCAAGGGTGCGGCTGCGAAACTCGTAGGCGATGAAAAATTCTACTTCGGAGCTGCGCTCGCCCGTGGCGCGAAAGCTCCAGCGATTGTTCATGCGCTCGAACGGACCTTCGAGATATTCGACCAAAATTTCGAGCTTCGGCCGGTCGAGCGTGACGCGGCTGGTGAAAGTCTCGCGCACCAACTTATAGGCAACCGTCATGTCGCAGACGATGACGTCCCTGCCCTCACTGTCCGTTGTGCGCCTGCGCACGGCGAGCGAGCGGCACAGCGGCACGAATTGCGGATAGCGCTCGACGTCGGCGACCAGCGCGAACATGTCGGCCGCCGAGTGGTTGACCCGCCGGGTGGTGGAAAATTGCGGCATCAATCAGCGTGCCGCCGCCCGCGCCGCTCTCAGTCGGGCGAAATCTTCGCCGGCATGATGCGAGGAGCGCGTCAGCGGGCTTGCGGACACCATCGAGAACCCCTTGGCATAAGCGATCGTCGCCAGCGCCTCGAATTCCTCCGGCGGCACGAAGCGCAGCACTGGATGATGCTTGCGTGTCGGCTGCAGATATTGCCCGATGGTGAGGAAATCGACGTCGGCTGAACGCAAGTCGTCCATCACTTGGAGCACTTCGTTGCGCTCTTCGCCGAGCCCGACCATGATGCCGGATTTGGTGAACATCGCGGGTCGAGCTCTTTGACGTGCTGCAACAGCCGGATCGAGGCGAAGTAGCGCGCGCCCGGGCGCACGTGAGATATTTCGACGGCACGGTTTCGAGATTGTGGTTGAACACGTCGGGCCGCGCCGCGACCACGACCTCCGCGGCGCCGTCCTTGCGCAGAAAATCCGGCGTCAAAACTTCGATCGTGGTTTGCGGACAGCGCGCGCGGATCGCTGTGATGACGGCGGCGAAATGCGCCGCCCCGCCGTCGGCGAGATCGTCGCGATCGACCGAGGTGATGACGATGTGCGATAGCCCGAGCTTTGCCGTTGCCTCGGCGACATGGTCGGGCTCGGCGGCATCGAGCGCGCCGGCAGCCCGGTCTTGACGTTGCAGAAGGCGCAGGCGCGGGTGCAGGTGTCGCCCATGATCATGAAGGTGGCGTGCTTTTTCTCCCAGCACTCGCCGATATTGGGACAGCCGGCCTCCTCGCACACGGTGTGCAGGCCGTTGGCGCGCACGATTCGCGCCGTCTCGACATAGCCGGGCGAGACCGGCGCCTTGACGCGGATCCAGTCCGGCTTGCGCAAGCTCGGTTGATCCGGCCGGTGCGCCTTTTCCGGATGGCGCGGCGGACCGGACTGACCCAGCACCGTGTCGATTACAACGGCCATGAACTCTCTGCGCGGGTTTTGCGACGCATCAGATATGTACGAGCCTGGGTGTTGCGCCGCAAGGCGGCGAGTGATGCGACCCATCCCCCACTGTCGCGGGGGCGGAAAGATCAGATATTCAGCACCCGCCCATACGCATCCAGCACCGCTTCCTTCATCATCTCCGACAATGTCGGATGCGGGAACACGGTGTGCATCAGCTCTTCTTCGGTGGTCTCCAGATTCATCGCCACCACGTAGCCCTGGATGAGCTCGGTGACTTCGGCGCCGACCATGTGGGCGCCGAGCAGTTGGCCGGTCTTCTTGTCGAAGATCACCTTGACCAGACCCTGGTCCTCGCCGAGCGCGATCGCCTTGCCGTTGCCGACGAATGGAAAGCGGCCGACGCGTATCTCGATCTTTTGCTCCATGGCCGCCTGTTCGGTAAGGCCGACCGACGCGATCTGCGGCGTGCAATAGGTGCAGCCGGGAATGAGCCGCTTGTTGATCGGGTGCGGATTGAGCGCCTTGATCGCCTCGACGCAGATGACGCCTTCGTGCTCGGCTTTGTGCGCGAGCAGCGGCGGGCCGGCGACGTCGCCGATGGCATAGATGCCGGGCACGTTGGTCTTGCCGACGCCGTCGACGACGATTGCCGCGCGCTCGGTCTTCACGCCGAGTTTTTCCAGGCCGAGATTCTCGATATTGCCGACGACGCCGACCGCGGCGATGACGCGGTCGACGGTGAGCGTCTGGGTGCCGCCTTTGCCGTCGTCGATGGTCGCGGTGACGCTGTCCGTTTTCTTGTCGAGCTTGGTCACCTTGGCGCCGGTGAGAATTTTGATGCCCTGCTTCTCGAAACTTTTGCGCGCGAAAGCGGCGATTTCGGCATCCTCCACGGGGAGAATTTGCGGCAGCACTTCGACCACGGTCACCTCGGCGCCCAGCGTGCGGTAGAACGAGGCGAACTCGATGCCGATGGCGCCTGAGCCGACCACCAGAAGCGACTTCGGCATGCGGTCCGGCACCATGGCCTCGAAATAGGTCCAGATCAGTTTCTTGTCCGGCTCGAGACCCGGCAGCACGCGCGGCCGCGCGCCGGTGGCGATGATGATGTGCTTGGCTTGGTATGCGCCGGCACCGAGCGCGCCCTTTGCCGCTTCGCTGCGGCCGGCTTTCACGGTGATCTTGCCGGGCGCGTCGATTGTGGCTTCGCCCCAGATTACCGTGACCTTGTTCTTCTTCATGAGAAAGCCGACGCCGTCGTTGAGGCGCTTCGACACCGCGCGCGAGCGCTTCACCACGGCAGCTCGGATCGTAGCTGACCTCGCCCGCCGAAAGCCCATAATCCTTGGCATGCTGCATGTAGTGAAAGATCTCCGCCGAGCGTAAGAGCGCCTTGGTCGGGATGCAGCCCCAGTTCAGGCAGATGCCGCCCAAATATTCGCGCTCGACGATGGCGGTCTTGAAGCCGAGCTGCGCGGCGCGGATGGCGCAGACATAGCCGCCCGGCCCCGAGCCGATGATGATGACGTCGAAATTGGTCTCTGCCATTGAACAGCCTCTTATAGCGCTCACCTTAGCCCGTCATGCCCGCGCTTGTCGCGGGCATCCACGTCTTTGCAGCACCGTGGATTTATAGACGTGGATGGCCGGAACAAGTCCGGCCATGACGATGTGGGATTAGTCCGGGATCGGATGGAAAGCACCATCCGCGCCGAGGCGTTCGAGGATGCCGGAGCGGATGTCGAAGAAGCAGCCGTGCAGGGAAATATGGCCGGCTTCGACCGCATCCTTGATCCACGGAAACGTCATGAGGTTGTCGAGCGACAGGCGGACCGACTCGTGCTCGCAAATGTCCTGGCGCGCCTCCGGCGGCGCCTGCATGGCGCGTTGCCGCGCCGGCTCGGCGATGCGCACCCATTGGCCGACAAAATCCGAAGCCTCGTCCGGCGCGCCGTCCAACAGCGCTTTGATGCCGCCGCACATGGCGTGGCCAAGCACGACGATTTCGCGGACTTGAAGCGACCGCACCGCGAACTCGATCGCCGAGCTCACCCCGTGCGGCTGGTCATCGGGGCCGTAAGGCGGCGCGATGTTGGCGACGTTGCGGACGACGAAGAGTTCGCCCGGCCGGGCATTGAACACCATTTGCGGGTCGGTACGGCTGTCCGAGCAGGCGATGATCAGCGCGCGGGGCCGCTGGCCGAGCCGGCTCAGCGCTTCGAAACGTTTGCGCTCGGCCTGCCAGGTGCCGGCACGGAAGCGGCGATAGCCTTCGATCAGGTCGTCCATGGGGAGCCGATTATTTTCGCGCAGTTCATTCCCACACGATATAACGGCAAGCAAGAAGGATGCCTCCCCTCATGGCCGAACTCGTCGTCTTCAGCACCATCGGCGTGCGCAGCGCCGCCGAACAACTCTTTGCGCAATTCGACAAGACTAGCCACAAGCTCGCCGTCACCTGGGCCACGGCACCGATGCTGGTCAAGCGCATCGAGGATGGCGACACCCCGGACGTGGTGGTGCTGAGCCGCGCCGGCATCGAGGCCTTGCAAAAGCAAGGCAAGCTCGCAGCCGGCAGCGATGTCACGCTGGCAAGCTCGGGCGTCGGCATCGCCGTCAAAGCCGGCGCGCCAAAACCCGACATTTCCACGCCCGAGGCGCTCAAGCGCACGCTGCTCGCCGCCAAATCGATCGCCTACAGCGAGCCGTCCGCCGGCGGCGCCAGCGGCGTTTATTTCGCAAAATTGCTCGAGACGCATGGGCATCGCCGAACAGATGAAGCCGAAGACCAAATATCCGCCGCCCGGCGGCTTTTCCGCGAACCTGCTGATGACCGGCGAAGCCGAGCTCGCCGTGCAGCAGAAGCCGGAATTGCTGCATGTGGCCGGCGCCGAAGTGATCGGTCTTTTGCCCGGCGATCTGAACGTGGTCACGGAATTCGCCGTGGCGATCATGACGGGCTGCAAAAACGGCGAGGCAGGAAAAGCTTTGATCAAAATGTTGCAATCGCCGGAAGCGATTTCAACTTTCCGGTCGAAGGGCCTCGATACGCCCTGAGACTTACACCAGCATCATCACCGGGTTCTCGATCAGCGCCTTGAACGCGCCGATCAGCACCGCGCCGAGCGCGCCGTCGACCGCGCGGTGGTCGCACGACATGGTCACGCTCATGATGTGGGCGGCTTCGATCTTGCCGTCGCGCACCACGGCGCGTTCCTCGCCGGTGCCGACGGCGAGGATGGTCGACTGCGGCGGATTGATCACCGCGGTGAAATCCTTGATGCCGTACATGCCGAGGTTCGATACCGACGTGGTGCCGCCCTGATATTCGTGCGGCTTGAGCTTTCGCGCTCGCGCCCGCGCCGCCAGTTCTTTCATCTCGTTGGAGATGGCGGAGAGCGATTTGGTTTCGGCATTGCGGATGATCGGCGTGATCAGGCCGTTCGGCATGGCCACGGCCACGCCGACGTCGGAATGCTTGTGCTTGAGCATGCCGGCATCGGTCCAGCTCACGTTGGCGTCCGGCACGCGCTGCAGCGCCAGCGCCAGCGCCTTGATGACGAAATCGTTGACCGAAAGCTTGTAGGCCGGCTTGCCGTCCTTGTCCTTTGGGCGCCGAGGCGTTGATCTCCTCGCGCGCCTCGAGAAGCTTGCCGATGTCGCAGTCGATGGTCAGGTAGAAATGCGGAATGGTCTGCACCGACGCGGTGAGTCGTTGCGCAATGGTGCGGCGCATGCCGTCGTGCGGCACGAAATCGTAGCTGCCGTCGTCGTAGAGCGCGCGGATCTGCTGGTCCGACATCGACGGCGCGATCGAGCGGCGCGCTGGCGGGCGCGGCGGCCGGCGCGCGCAAGCCTTGGCCCGATCTTGCCGCCTCGACGTCGCGGGCGATGACGCGGCCGTGCGGGCCGGTGCCTTGGATGCGGTTAAGCTCGATGCCGGCGTCTTTCGCTAACCTGCGCGCAAGTGGTGATGAAAAGATGCGGTTGGTGCCAGTGCCGGCGCCATGACCGTTGGTCCGAACCCCCTCACCCCCACCCTCTCCCCTCTGGGGCGAGGGAGCGCGCGGCGCTTGCGGCGGCGGAGGAGACTTCGCCTCTTTCTGAGCAGGAGCGGATGTCGAGGGCGCGGCAGCCTGCTGGGCAGCCCCTTCTCCCCGAGGGGGAGAAGGTGGGGTTGAGGGGGCTCCGGCGCTGGGTGCTTTCGCCGGCGCGCTCGCTGCTGATGCCGCGGCCGCCTTCACGTCCTCGCCTTCCTGCGCCATCACGGCGATCAGCTGATTGACGGCGACGTCGTTGGTGCCTTCCGGCACCACGATCTTGGCCATGACGCCGTCATCGACGGCTTCGTATTCCATGGTCGCCTTGTCGGTCTCGATCTCGGCGATGACATCGCCGGTCTTGACCGCGTCGCCCTCCTTCTTGAGCCACTTGGAGAGATTGCCCTTCTCCATGGTGGGCGACAGCGCCGGCATGAGGATGTTGATGGGCATGTCAGCTGACCGAGCTCGTGGTGCCAATGTCGGTCGCGCGGTCCATTTCCGCCTCGAACATCGCCCACACTTTTTCGACCACCTGATCTTCGCGCATCGATGTCTCGCGCGCGTAGATTCGCCCGAGATGTCGCGCGATGTCGGCGAGCAATATGCCCCACGTTTCCGGCTCGTCGAACGCGCGCCGCAGCGAGACGTGAAGCTGGCCCTCGGAAATGACCGCGCGCAGCACCTCGTAGCCGCCCTGCTCCAGCGCCGGCGGCGGAACGGCGAGCTGTTCGAACTTGCCCGAGGTTTTGCTCGGATCGTCGTTCATCGGTAACAGACCGCTTTTGCCGCCTCGACCACTTCGGCGACGGAGGGCAGCGCGAGTTTTTCCAAGTTGGCGGCGTACGGCATCGGCACGTCCTTGCCGGTGACGCGCGCCACCGGCGCATCGAGATAATCGAATGCCTGCTCCATGACGCGCGCCGCGATCTCGGCGCCGACACCGGATTGCTTCCAGCCTTCCTCGACGGTGACGAGGCGGCCGGTCTTCTTCACCGACTCGATGATGGTGTCGCTGTCCATCGGCTTGAGCGTGCGCAGGTCGATCACTTCGGCGTTGATGTTGTCCTTCGCCAATTCTTCGGCGGCCTTGAGCGCATAGGTCATGCCCATCGACCAGGCGACGATGGTGACGTCGCTGCCTGAGCGCACGACGCGCGCGCGGCCGATCGGCAGCACATAGTCGTCGAGTTTCGGCACCGGCGAGGAATGGCCGTAGAGAATTTCGTTTTCCAGAAACATCACCGGATTGGGATCGCGGATCGCGGCCTTGAGCAGCCCTTTGGCGTCGGCGGCAGTCGACGGCGCGATCACCTTCAGGCCGGGAATGTGCGAGTACCAGGCCGAATAATCCTGGCTGTGCTGGGCGGCGACGCGCGACGCCGGCCCGTTCGGGCCGCGGAACACGATCGAGACCCGCACCTGGCCGCCCGACATGTAGGGCGTCTTCGCCGCCGAATTGATCAGCTGATCCATCGCCTGCATGGCGAAGTTGAAGGTCATGAACTCGACGATGGGTTTCAATCCGGCCAGCGCCGCGCCGATGCCGAGCCCGGCAAAGCCGTGCTCGGTGATCGGCGTGTCGATGACGCGCCGGGCGCCGAATTCGTCGAGCAGGCCTTGGGTGACTTTATAGGCGCCCTGATATTCGGCGACTTCCTCGCCCATGACGAACACGTCCGGGTCGCGGCGCATTTCCTCGGCCATGGCGTCGCGCAGTGCCTCGCGCATGGTCATGGTGACCATCTCGGTGCCTTCCGGCACTTCGGGTTCGGGCGTGGCGGGCGCAGCCGGCGGCTGCTGCGTCGCGCTCTTTGGCGGCGCGGGCGCCTTGGCCGCGTCGCCGCGTCGCAGGCGCCGGTTTGGCGGTCTTCGGCTGCGGCTGCGGGTATGGCGTCGATGTTCGCGGGTTTGCCGTCCTTCAGCGCCGCGGCATCCTCGCCGTCGGCGAGGATCATGGCGATCGGCGTATTGACCGCGACGTCATTGGTGCCTTCCGGCACCAGAATTTTGCCGAGCGTGCCCTCGTCGACCGCTTCCACCTCCATGGTGGCTTTGTCGGTCTCGATCTCGGCGATCACGTCGCCGGATTTGACGGTGTCGCCTTCCTTCTTGAGCCACTTGGAGAGGTTGCCCTTCTCCATGGTTGGCGACAGCGCGGGCATGAGGACTTCAGTGGGCATGGCTTGCTCAAGAGGCGGAGCGCGCGAAAACCGCGCTCAACGATACATGTCGGTGTAAAGCTCGGACGGATCGGGCTCGGGGTCCTGGGTGGCGAACTCGGCGGCTTCGTTGACGGTTGCGCGCACCGACGCGTCGAGCTTTTTCAACTCATCTTCGCTGGCCCACTTCTTGTCGAGCAGGCGTTTGCGCACCTGCTCGATCGGGTCGTGCTCGGTGCGCACTTTGTCGACCTCCTCCTTGGTCCGGTATTTGGCCGGATCCGACATGGAGTGGCCGCGATAGCGGTAGGTCATCATTTCCAGGATGGTCGGGCCCTTGCCGGCGCGGCACCAGGCGATGGCGGTTTCGCCGGCCGCCTTCACCGCGCGCACGTCCATGCCGTCGACCTGGGTGCCGGGAATGTTGAACGACAGGCCGCGCTTGGAGAAGTCGGTCTGCGCCGCGGAGCGCAATACCGAGGTGCCCATGGCATAGCGGTTGTTCTCGATCACGTAGACGATGGGGAGCTTCCAAAGCTCCGCCATGTTGAAGCTCTCGTAGACTTGGCCCTGGTTGGCCGCGCCGTCGCCGAAATAGGTGAGCGAGACGCTGTCGTTGCCGCGATATTTGTTGGCGAAGGCGAGCCCCGTGCCGAGCGGCACCTGGGCGCCGACGATGCCGTGCCCGCCATAGAAATTCTTGTCGCGGGAGAACATGTGCATCGAGCCGCCCTTGCCCTTGGAATAGCCGCCGCGGCGTCCGGTCAGTTCCGCCATCACGCCTTTGGGATCCATGCCGCAAGCGAGCATGTGGCCGTGATCGCGATAGCCGGTGATCATCTGATCGCCGTCATGCTTGGCCATTTCCATGCCGACGACGACGGCTTCCTGGCCGATGTAGAGGTGGCAGAAGCCGCCGATCAGGCCCATGCCGTACATCTGGCCGGCCTTCTCCTCGAACCGGCGGATCAGCAGCATTTGGCGCAGCGCCTGGAACTCCTGCTCCTTGCTGAACTCCGGGACTTGACTGTCATGCATGCCCCAATCGATGGCGGGGCGAAGCTCGTGAGGGCCTTCTTCGGCGGGCTTGGTTTTGGCGACGGCCATTCTTGTCCTCAGGGCACACCACGGGGGCTTGCATCCCATAGCCGAAATCGCCCGATTGCGGAAGCGCCCGACCTGCCGAATGGGATGGACTTAGCCGGCCAAAGCATTGCCGGAAAAAATTATTTTGGGGATAGCGGCGTCAACTTCAAGGCTTGGGGGTATCGGCACCCGTGGGGCGCCAAGCGAACATCAAGGTCAGCTCGTTCGGCGCCGCATAATCGAGCAGCGCACGGGCCTGCTCGTCGAGCATATCGGGGTCGAGTTTGCCGGCCCGCAAGAGCGCCACCCGCCGCTCCCACTGGGCGCGATCGAGCTTGAGACGGTCGAGATCGGTCGACAGCGTTGCGATCTGCAGGTCGAGGTCTTCTTTGGCCTTAAGGCCATGATTGCCGCTATAGGCGTTGACGCCGAAATAGCCGATCAGCAGCGCGGCCATGACATAGAGGCCGAGCGTGCTCAGGATCGAACGCAGGCGTTTACGCGTGACCATCCGCACACCATGTCAGGGTGCGGTTTAAAACGGCATTAATGGCGGGTTTTTTACCGCAGGCGGTTGCGGATTTCGCTGCCGATGAAATTGCCCAGCCGCTTGGCGCGGTTGCGCAGGAAGCGCAGCACGCCGGCATCGACGAAATAGGTCAGGAGAATGCTGTCGCGGGTCTTGACCTCGGGACCGACCGGATCGGCCGAGTGCCAGGTATCGGTGCCGACCGCGAAGGCATAGCCGGTGTTCGGCGCAAAGGTCATCTGCTTTGCCTTCGGTCCGCAGCTGCCGTCGGCGCGCTTGTCGTGAAAGATGGTGCCGATATGGCGTGATCGAGCTGTCACGCGGCAGATAGAGCTGCACGGTGATGCCCTTCCAGCGCGTGTCGGTATGCGGCGTGATCAGGTAGCCGGGAATGTCGCGGGTCAGCACCGGGATCGGATACATGCCGGTCTTGGCGTAACCGGGACCGAACCGCCGTTCGAGCGCCGGCGCCAGCCGCCGGATGAAGGCATCGCGCACCGGTGCCGAGCACAGCGCGCGGCCGACGATGTCCCACACCGCGCGCTTTTGCGGCGGCAGGTGGCGGATATATTCCGGAAACACGTCGATCTTCACCCGCGTATGGGTGCCGTCGGTGAGATCGTGGCCCTTGCTGCGGCCGTGCATCGGCCGATAGTCGGTGGCATCCGGCATGTTGGCGAGCATGGCGTCGTAGACGTCGTCGGGAAACACCCGGTCGAGCACGAGGTGATAGAACGGCGTGTCGGAAGCCGTCGCCGCGTCCACCGAGGTGACAATGAAATCGCGCAGCCGCTCGGCGGCCAGCCGGCGGTTGCCCGCGTTCAATTCAACCGATTGATCCATCAGCCGATACTCGTTCGGTGGGCGCCACGGCCTGGCGGTTCGCACCAGCGGTATAGCGCCGTTCGGTGGCGACGCACTAGCGTTGGATCTTGAGCGCGGCGCGGCCGGCATAGGCCGCCTGGGCGCCGAGTTCCTCTTCGATGCGCAGGAGCTGATTGTACTTGGCGGTGCGGTCGGCGCGCGCCAGCGAGCCGGTCTTGATCTGCCCGCAATTGGTGGCGACCGCGAGATCGGCGATGGTCGAATCCTCGGTCTCGCCGGAGCGGTGCGACATCACCGCGGTGTAGCCCGCCTTGTGCGCCATTTCGACCGCGGCCAGGGTTTCGCTCAAGGTGCCGATCTGGTTGACCTTGATCAGGATCGAATTGCCGATGCCGTTCTTGATGCCGTCCGAAAGCCGCGCCACGTTGGTGACGAAAATATCGTCGCCGACGAGCTGGCAGCGGTCGCCGATCTTTTGCGTCAGCTTCTTCCAGCCGTCGTAATCGTCTTCGGCCATGCCGTCTTCGATCGACACGATCGGATAGCGCTTGGTCAGCTCGGCGAGATATTCGACCTGCTGGTCGATCGAGCGCGTCTTGCCCTCGCCTTCGTAAGCGTAAGCGCCGTCCTTGAAGAACTCGCTCGCCGCCGGATCGAGCGCGATCGCCACGTCGTCGCCGACGCGGTAGCCGGCCTTCTCGATGGCCGCGAGGACGAAATCGAGCGCGGCCTCCGCCGACGGCAGATTGGGCGCAAAGCCGCCCTCGTCGCCCACATTGGTGTTGTGGCCGTCGGCTTTGAGCGCCGCGCGCAGCGTGTGAAAGATTTCCGAGCCGGCGCGCACCGCTTCCGCAAGCGAGGCGACGCCGAGCGGCATGATCATGAATTCCTGAAAATCGATCGGGTTGTCGGCATGCACGCCGCCATTGACGATGTTCATCATCGGCACCGGCAACAACCGCGCCGACGTGCCGCCGACATAGCGATAGAGCGGCAGCTTGTTGGCCGCCGCCGCCGCCTTGGCGACGGCAAGCGAGACGCCGAGGATGGCGTTGGCGCCGAGCCGGCCTTTGTTCGGCGTGCCGTCGAGCGCGATCATGGTCTCGTCGATCTTGACCTGCGCCTCGGCATCCATGCCGCTGAGCGCGTCGAAAATCTCGCCGTTGACGGCATCGACCGCGTTGCGCACGCCCTTGCCGAGATAGCGTTTCTTGTCGCCGTCGCGCAGCTCGACCGCCTCATGGGCCCCGGTCGAGGCGCCCGACGGCACGCCGGCGCGGCCGCGCGAGCCGTCTTCGAGCACGACATCGACCTCCACGGTCGGATTGCCGCGGCTGTCCAGAATTTCCCGGCCGATGATGTCGACGATGGCGGTCATTTTTGGTCCCGGTTGGCCCCTGCGCTGCGGCTTCTACAGGATCGGCAAGCCCCTTGTCATGCCCCGACAAAGCGGGGCATTCAGGGCCGATGACGAAGAAACCGCTGCAACTCGGCCGCCCCTCGCCGATCCCCGCTGCCCCGGACCAGGCGGTGCTCGACCGCGTGCGCAATCCGCATCCGGACACGAATTACGTCGCGCGCTTCACCTTCCCCGAATTCACCGTGATGTGCCCGGTCACCGGCCAGCCCGACTTCGCCACGCTGGTCATCGACTATGTGCCGAAGGCCTGGCTGGTGGAGTTCAAATCGCTCAAGCTTTACTTGAACAGTTTCCGCAATCATGGCGCATTCCATGAGGAATGCACGGTCGCGATCGGCAAGAAGCTCGCCGCATTGCTAAAGCCGAAATGGCTGCGCATCGGCGGCTATTTCCATCCGCGCGGCGGCATGCCGATCGATGTGTTCTGGCAAATGGGCAAGCTGCCGGCCGGCGTCTGGGCGCCGGACCAGGGCGTCAGCACCTACCGGGCGCGCGGATAGACGCCGAGCCCTGCAGCGTCGCAACGAGCGCACCGACCTCAAGGCCGGGATCGGCGGCGCGCATGACGCCGCCCATCACCGCGACGCCGGCGCAACCCGCGGCGATGACTTCGGCGATCCGCACCGTGTTGATGCCGCCGATGGCGAGGAGCGGCACGCGCGCGGCGCGGGCGATTTCAGCCAAACCCTTGCGGCCGATTTCGGGGCCGTAGCCCGGCTTGCTCACAGTCTCGAAAGCCGGGCCGGCGAGCGCATAGTCCACCACGCCCGGGTCGATCGCTTCGGCCTCGGGAACGGTATGGATCGACACGCCGAGGAGTTTTCCAGGGCCGATCAGTGCCCGGGCGGCAACCGGATCGCTGCCGGACGGCAAATGCACGCCATCGGTACCGGCAAGCTTCGCCAGCGCCGCCTCGCCGTGGATCGTCAAAATCGCGCCATGCCGGCGGGCCAGCGGCAACAGCACCCGCGCCAGCGGAACCTGCTCGTCCTCGGGCAAATCCTTTTCGCGCAGGCTGATCCAGCGGCAGCCGGCGGCGAATGCCGCGCCGACGATGTCCGCCAGCGGCCGGCGCGCCTGATGGCGGTCGGTGACCAGAAGCAGCGCTGGATCGGGCAATTTCACCGGGGGAGTCTATCGAAGCGCGCCGTGCCTCGCTACTTACGGACGGTGTGATAGGAAGCGCCTCAAGCAATGAACCGCCCCGCCCGCATTTCCTTCGTTTCGCTCGGCTGCCCGAAAGCGCTGGTCGATTCCGAGCGCATCATCACGCGGCTGCGTGCGGAAGGCTATGAGCTGGCCCGCGACCATGCCGGCGCCGACCTCGCCATCGTCAATACCTGCGGCTTTCTCGACAGCGCGCAGGCGGAATCGCTCTCCGCCATCGGCGCCGCCATGGCCGAGAACGGCAAAGTCATCGTCACCGGCTGCATGGGCGCCGAGCCGGAGAAAATCACCGCCGTGCATCCGGGCGTGCTCGCGGTCACCGGCCCGCAGCAATACGAGAGCGTACTCGACGCGGTGCACCGCGCCGCCCCGCCGGCGCATGACCCTTACACCGACCTGATCCCGCCTGAGGGTATCAAGCTCACCCCGCGCCACTACGCTTATCTAAAGATTTCAGAAGGTTGCAATAATCGTTGCACGCTTCTGCATCATCCCAAAACTGCGCGGCGATCTGGTGTCGCGGCCGGCCGCCGACGTGCTGCGCGAGGCCGAAAAGCTGGTCGCCGCCGGCGTCAAGGAACTCTTGGTCATTTCCCAGGACACCTCGGCCTACGGCGTCGATGTGAAATACGCGGCGAGCGCCTGGAAGGGCCGCGAGGTGCGGGCGAAATTCCTCGACCTGGCGCGCGAATTGGGCGAGTTCGGCGTCTGGGTGCGGCTGCACTACGTCTATCCCTACCCGCATGTCGACGATGTCATTCCCCTGATGGCCGACGGCAAAGTGCTGCCCTATCTCGACGTGCCGTTCCAGCATGCCAGCCCCGCCGTGCTCAAACGCATGCGCCGCCCGGCCGCGCAGGAGAAGACGCTGGAGCGCATCCGCGCCTGGCGCGAGATCTGCCCGAGCCTGACCATCCGCTCGACCTTCATCGTCGGCTTCCCCGGCGAGACCGAGGAGGATTTCTCGCTGCTGCTCGATTGGCTCGGCGAGGCCGAGCTCGATCGCGTCGGCTGCTTCCGCTACGAGCCGGTGGCGGGCGCCGCAGCCAACGATCTTGGCGCGCCGGTGCCGGCGGAGGTCAAAGAGGAGCGCTGGCACCGCTTCATGCAGCGCCAGCAGGAGATTTCACGCAAGCGGCTCAAGCGCAAAGTCGGCAATCGCGAGCGCGTCATCATCGATGAGGTCGGGCCGACGGTCGCCAAAGGCCGCAGCAAGGCCGACGCGCCGCAAATCGACGGTACCGTCTATGTCGCCAGCCACCGGCCGCTGCGCGTCGGCGAGATCGCGACCGTGAAGATCGAGCGCGCCGACGACTACGATCTCCACGGCACGGCAGTCGGCTATTGATCGGCGGCCGCACGCGCGACGCAAGCGGAGGAATGACGATGGAAATGCGGGTTTATGGCCGCACCGGCATGCAGCTCTCGGTGCTCGGTTTCGGCTGCGGTGCGGTCGGCGGACTGATGGTGCGCGGCGATCCGCGCGACCAGGAGCGTGCCGTCGCCCGCGCGCTCGCCGTCGGGGTCAACTACTTCGACACCGCGGTGGCGTACGGCGATGGCGAGTTGGAAAAGAATCTCGGCCGCATCCTGCAAACCCTCAAACCCGCCAATGCGGTCGTCGGCACAAAGGTCCGGCTGCCGAGCGCCACATTCGGCCGCATCGCCGACACCGTGACGAAGTCGCTCGAAGACAGCCTCGCGCGGCTGCGCCGCGAGCGGGTCGATATCTTCCACCTGCATAATCCGATCACCGAGAACGGCGGCGGCGAGGCGCTCAGCGTCCGGCAAGTGCTTGGCGAGGTGGTGCCGGCGTTCGAGCGGCTGCGGCAGCAGGGCAAGACCCGTTTTCTCGGTCTCACTGCGGTCGGTACCACTCAGGCTCTGCAGCAGGTCGTCGACTCCGGCGGCTTCGACAGCGCGCAAGTTGTTTACAACATGCTCAATCCGTCCGCGGCAACGGCGCTGCCCGAAAACTATCCGGCGCAGGATTATGGCCGGCTGTTCGATCACACCAAGGCGGCCGGCACGGGCGTCATCGGCATCCGCGTGCTGGCTGGCGGCGCCTTATCCGGATCGGCCGAGCGGCATCCGATTGCCAGTCCGCCGCCGGCGCCGATCGGCTCGGCCATGAGCTACGACGCCGATATCGCGCGCGCCCGCCGCCTGATGCCGCTGGTCACGGAAGGGTTTGCGGCAAGCCTGACCGAAGCCGCCACGCGGTTTGCGATCGGAAACCCGGCCATCGGCACCATCCTGGTCGGCATGGCGACGCCGCAACAATTCGAGGACGCGCTCGCCGCGGTCGAAAAAGGCCCGCTGCCGGCCGCCGCGATCGAGCGGCTTGAAGCGCTGCGACAGGGTTTTGTCGGCGAGCCGAGGTGATTAGACGCCTTCGGCGAGCACGCGCCGGACCGCATCCGTCAATGTCGCCAGCTCGTCCTCGGCGATGGTGAAGGCCGGCGTGAGATAGACCACCGAGCCGAACGGCCGGATAAAAACGCCTTCCGCAACAAAGCGTTGCCGCAGGGCGTTGAGATCCTCGATGCGATCCATTTCGACCACGCCGATGGCGCCTTTGACCCGCACATCCTTGACGCCCGGGAGCTTGCGGCACGGTTCGAGACCCGCCGCCAGCGCGCTTGAGATTTTGCCGACCTGATCGAGCCGCGGCTCGCGCTCGAACAGGTCGAGCGAGGCATTGGCGGCGGCGCAGGCGAGCGGATTGGCCATGAAGGTCGGGCCGTGCATCAGCGCGTCGCTAGGATCGTCCGACCAGAACGCCTCGAACACCTTCTTGCTCGCAATCGTTGCGGCGAGCGGCAGCGTGCCGCCGGTCAGCGCCTTGGATAGCGTGACGATGTCCGGAACGACGCCCGCCTGCTTGGAACGCGAACAGCGTGCCGGTGCGGCCGAAGCCGGTAAAGATCTCGTCGAAGATCAGCAGCAGCTCGTAGCGATCAGCAGCGGCGCGCAGCGTGCGCAGCACTTGCGCATCATGAAAGCGCATCCCGCCCGCGCCCTGCACCAGCGGCTCGACGATGATGGCGGCAAGCTCGTCGGCGTGCCGCTCGAGCGTAGCCTTAAAGGCCGCGGCACTTGCTTCGTCGACCGGCAGATCGACCGTGATCTGCTCGGGCAACAATCCGCGAAAGGCGGCGTGCATGCTGCCCTGCGGGTCGGACACCGCCATGGCGCCGGTGGTGTCGCCGTGATAGCCGCCAGCGAAGGCGAGGAAACGGGTGCGGTTCGGCGCCTGCCCTGGTTGCGCCAATATTGCACCGCCATTTTCAGCGCGACTTCGACGGCGACCGAACCGGAATCGCTGAAGAACACGCGGTCGAGATCGCCCGGCCCGAGAAGCCCAACCAGCCGCCGCGCCAAAGTCAGCGCCGGTTCGTGCACCAGGCCGCCGAACATGACGTGGGGCATCGCCGCGAGCTGGCGCTCGACCGCGGCGCGGATGTGGGGGTGGTTATAGCCGTGGCAGGCGGTCCACCACGAGGCGATGCCGTCGATCAATTCGCGGCCGTCGGCCAGCACGATGCGGCTGCCGTGGGTCGCGGTGACCGCGAGCGGCGGCGCCACGGTCTTCATCTGCGCATAGGGCAGCCAGATGTGGTCGAGCCCTTCGGCGTACCAGGACGGCGACGCGGTCATTTTTTGCTTATTTGCTCTGGTATTACCCGACATTCGGCGCTTTCATGCCACCGCGATGCGCTCGCTCGATGAATTCGCCTGCGGCAAGCTTGCGGCGCTGGAGCGCGCGCGGCTGCGCCGCACGCCGGTGGTGACGGTGCGCGACGGCATTTATGCCGAGCGCGGCGGCCGCCGTTTGCTCTCGTTCTCGTGCAACGATTATCTCAATCTTAGCCGCCATCCCGCGATCATCAAGGCGGCGGTCGAGGCGGCGCAACGCTACGGCGTCGGCGCCGGCGCCTCCCGCCTCGTCACCGGCAATCATCCGCTCTACGACGAGCTGGAGAGCCGGCTGGCGCGGCTGAAAGGCACCGATGCCGCGTGCGTTTTCGGCTCCGGCTATCTCGCCAATATCGGCATCATCCCGGCACTGGCCGGCAGCGGCGATCTGATCCTGGTCGATGAACTGTCTCACGCCTGCATCCATGCCGGCGCCAAGCTCAGTGGCGCCACCGTGCAGCGCTATCGCCACGGCGACGTGGCTCACGCCGAGACGCTTTTGGCCGAGCATCGCGCCCGCCACGCGCATGCGCTGATCGCCACCGACGGCGTGTTTTCGATGGATGGCGATCTCGCGCCGCTCGAAGGAACTGTCGGCTCTGGCGAAGCGCCATGACGCCTGGCTGCTGGTGGACGATGCCCATGGTCTCGGCGTCGTCGGCCACGGCCGCGGTTCGAGCTTTGCCAATGGCGGCGCCGAGGTGCCGCTGCAGATGGGCACGCTGTCGAAGGCGGTCGGCGCCTATGGCGGCTATCTGTGCGCTTCGCAGGCCGTGATCGACCTGATGCGCACCCGCGCTCGGCCCTTCATCTATTCGACCGGCCTGCCGCCGCCGGTCGTCGCCGCCGCCATCGCCGCCCTCGATCTGATCGAGCGCGACCGGGCCTTGACCGGCGAGCCGTTGCGCAAGGCGCGGCTGTTTACCCGCGCGCTCAATCTGCCGGAGGCGCAAAGCGCCATCGTGCCGGTGATCGTCGGCGAGGCGGAAGCGGCGCTCGCGGCCTCGGAAATGCTGGAAGACGAAGGCTTCCTGGTCGTCGCCATCCGGCCGCCGACCGTACCCGCCGGCACGGCACGGCTGCGCTTTGCCTTCACGGCGCTGCATCCGGAAGCCGAGATCGAACGCCTTGCGGGAATCGTGCGAACGCGCGTTATTGGGCGCCATTCGTGAGCGCGATCTTCATCACCGCGACCGGCACCGACGTCGGCAAGACCTATGTGGCCGCGTCGCTTGATCCGCCATTTGCGCCAGCTCGGCCACTCGGTCGATGCCATCAAGCCGATCGTCAGCGGCTTCGATCCAGCGCAGGCCGCGACCAGCGATCCCGGCATCCTGCTCGAAGCGCTCGGCCTGCCGGTCACGGCGGACGAAATCGAGCGGACGTCGCCGTGGCGGTTCCGCGATCCGGTGTCGCCCGATCTCGCGGCCGCCCGCGAAGGCCGCCGCATCGACGTCGATCAGGTGGTGGCGTTCTGCCAGGACGCCATCGCGCAGCGCCGCGACGTGCTGCTGATCGAAGGCGTCGGTGGAATCATGGTACCGCTCGACGGCGAGCGCACCATCCTCGACGTGATGATGGCGCTGCGCCTGCCGCTGATCCTGGTCACCGGCAGCTATCTCGGCACCATCAGCCACACGCTCACAGCGCTCGATGCGCTTTACAGGCGCGATATGAACCTGCTCGCCATCATCGTCAGCGAGACGCCGGGCAGCCCGGTGCCGCTCGACGACGTGGTTGCGACCATTTCCCGCTTCGCCGAGCCGGTCATCGGCCTGCCGCGGCGGCCGGCCCGGGGTGAGAATTCCGGGGCCGATCCTGGTTTTGGCCGCATTTTTGATCCGAATGTAGGCCAAGCTCCAAGGCGGGATGGGCAAGGCCCACCAGCACGGCGGCCTCGACCACCCGGTCCGGGCCGATAATCCAGGCTGATTTCTTGGTCTTGCGCGGGGGGATTGCCTTGAAGATACGGAAAACGTCACTGGTGCTTCTCGGCGCTGCGGTCGGTGCGGCGCTGACGATCGTCGCGACCCAGCCCGTTCTGGTCGGCAGCAATGCCGTTGCGAAAGCGGTCGCCAAGCCGGACATCTATCGGGTGCTCAATCTGTTCGGCGATGCCTTCGAACAGGTGCGCTCCCACTACGTCGAGCGGCCGAACGACAACAAGCTGGTGCGAGACCGCCATCAATGGCATGCTCGCCGACCTCGAAGATTCCTATTTGATCGATCCACAGGCGCTCAATCGTGTCGAGACCTGTACCGGTCCGCGCTGCGCCACCGCGTTCGGCAATGTCGGCGTGGCCTATACCATGCAGGACGGCCTCCCCACTGTGGTGACGCCGATTGACGACTCGCCGGCGGCCAAGGCCGGCATCATGACCGGCGACATCATTGCGCGCGTCGACGACGAGCAGGTCCAAGGCCTCACCTACCAGCAGTTCAGCCCCAAACTGGTCGGTGAGGTCGGCTCGACGGTCAAGCTGACCATCGTGCGTCCCGGCAGCGACAAGCCGATCGAGATGCCGATCGTCCGCGACAACACCACCCGCCAGTCGGTTCGCGCCCGCGGCGAAGGCGGCGACATCGGCTATATCCGCATCATCCAGTTCAACGAGGCCACTGCCGATCAGCTGAAAAAGGCGATCGACGACATCGCAGCGCAAATCCCGCCGGAAAAACTCAAAGGCTATGTGATCGATCTGCGCAACAATCCGGGCGGGACGCTTGACGGCGCCATTGCCGCGGCCGACGGTTTCCTCGACGACGGCGAAATCGTCTCGATCCGCCATCGCTCCTCCGACAAGGTCGAGCGTTTTCGCGCCAAGGCGGGCGATCTCGCCGGCGGCAAGCCGATCGTCGTGCTGATCAACGGCGGCTCCGCGGCAAAAGCCGAGATCGTCGCCGGCGCGCTCAAGGACAATCACCGCGCCACTGTCGTCGGCACACGCTCGTTCGGCGAAGGCTGGGATTCGACCACCGTTCCGCTCGGCCCGGGCAAAGGCGCGCTGCGGCTCGCCACCGGGCACTACGTCACGCCGTCGGGCCGCTTGATCCAGACCAACGGCATCGTGCCCGACGTCGAAGCGCCGCAGGACGTGCCCGATGCGCTCAAGGTGAAAGCCGCGGCCAAAACCAAGGACAAGGACCAGCCGGCGTTGCAGTCCTACATCCCGCCCGATCCGAATGCCGACAAGGCGCTGACCGCGGCCTACGCGCTGTTGCGCAAGAATGTGGCGGATGCACACGCGCGCTAGATAGACGGCCTCTAAGAAAAAAAGCGCATCTGCACCACGGTTTCCAACGTGCCTTCGAGATTGAACAGGGTGTGCAACAGCAACGTCAGCAGCGTCGAGTTGCTGCGCCAGCGCATCCAGCCGAGAAACAGGCCGATCACGAAGATCTGCAATATACCGGTCCAGTCGTATTGGATGTGCAGCCCCGCCCACAACACCGAGATCGCGACGATCGCCGGCCACACCCAGCGTTCCGAGCGGACAAAGCCGCCGAACAGAAAGCCGCGAAACATGATCTCCTCGCCCGCCGGCGCGACGATGATCGCCGCGAACAGCATGGCCGGCAGCCAGCCTTCCGCCAGCGCCGTGGAGTAGGACTGCGTCTGGAACGGCGTGACCAGCGCGTGCCCGCTGAGATAGAGCAGCGCGTCGCTCAGCGCGATGATGCCGACCAGCACGATAAGGCCCGTGACGACGTCGCGCTTGTTGGGCCAGTGCAGCGCCAGATAGTCGACGGCGTTGGACTTTGCCAGCCGCACGGCGAGCCAAAGGATGGCGACGCTGATCGGGTTCGAGATCAGGATGAACAGCGTGACGAGAATGCCGTCATAGGGCGTATCGAGCACCGCATAGAGCTGGCCCGACCGCCACAGCACGACCACCGCAAGGGCGGCGAATTGGCCGACGAGAAAGGCGACGACTGCCCAGGCAGCCGTCGCCCAATAACCCCAGCGGTTCACCGCCGCGATGTTTTCATTCACGTTGGCAACAACCGTTACGGGATCAAGATGGAAGAGCCGGTGGTGCCGCGGCTTTCGAGATCGCGGTGCGCCTTGGCGGCATCGCGCAGCGGATATTTCTGGTTGATCGGGATCTTGACCGCGCCGCTCTTGACCACCGCGAACAGATGGTCGGCGATGTCGAGCAGGTCGGCGCGCTTGGCCGCGTAGGTGTTCAAGGTCGGGCGCGTGGCGAACAGCGAGCCCTTCTGCTGCAGGATGTTGATGTTGAAGGCATCGATCTGCCCCGACGCGCTGCCGAAGCTGACGAACATGCCGAGCGGCGCCAAACAGTCGAGCGACGCCGGAAACGTCGTCTTGCCGATGCCGTCATAGACCACCGAACACATCTTGCCGCCGGTGATCTCCTTGGTGCGGGCGACGAAATCCTCGTCGCGGTACAGGATGGTGTGGTGGCAGCCGTTGGCCTTGGCGAGCTCCGCCTTGTCCTTCGATCCGACCGTGCCGATGACATTGGCGCCGAGATGGTTGGCCCATTGGCACAGGATCAGGCCGACGCCGCCGGCCGCGGCATGCACGAACACGTTCATGCCCTTCTCGACCTTGAAGGTGCGGCGCACCAGATATTCCACCGTCATGCCCTTGAGCATCATGCCGGCAACCTGCTCGTGGCCGATGCCGTCCGGCACTTTCACGGCGCGATCGGCCGCCACCAGCCGTTCCGCCGCGTAGCAGCCGAGCGCGGTGACATAGCCGACATGATCGCCGACCTTGAAATCGGTAACGCCGGGGCCGACGGCTGTGACTTCGCCGGCGCCCTCGTTGCCGGAAACGAACGGCAGGCCGACCGGCGACGGATACATGCCCATGCGGAAATAAACGTCGATGAAATTGACGCCACAGGCATATTGCTTGACGCGCAGTTGGCCCTGCCCCGGCGCCGGAACGTCGATCTCCTCGTAGGTCAGAACCTCGGGCCCGCCGACTTTATGAACGCGTACTGCCGCAACCATTTTGCTCTCCTTGGGATGAGTTCTGTTATCGGGAAAAGGTCGGCCGGGATCATAGGGGCAGAGGCGTCGAACACAAGGCGGCTAAAACGACTGCGTTTAGCGCCCGCCGGAGACGTTGAGCACGGCGCCGGTGACATAGGAGGCGGCGTCCGACAACAGGAACAGGATCGCCTCGGCGATCTCGTTCGGCTCGCCCGGGCGCTTCATCGGCAATAGCGGCGTGATGCGGGCGAGCCGGCCGGGCTCGTGAATTTCGGTATCGGTCGGACCCGGCCGTATGGCATTGACGCGCACGCCCTCCATCGCCACTTCGCGCGCCAGCCCGTTGGTCAGCGCGTCGACGCCGCCTTTGGCGGCGGCGTAGAACACATATTCGGTGGCGCCGCCGGTCACCGCGGCGATCGACGACAACAGCACGATGGAACCGCCCTTGCCGCCATGGGCGGTCGACATGCGGCGCACCGCCTCGCGCGAGCAGATCAGCGCGCCGAACAGGTTGACGTCGATGACGTCGCGGATGGTGTCGGCGGAGGCCACATCGAGCCGCGAATTCTTGCCGCCGATGCCGGCCAGTGCACGAAATGGGTGATCGGCCCGAGCGCGCGCGTGGTCTCGTCGAACACCCGCACGATGTCGACCTCCTTCGCCATATCGCCTTGCAGCGTGACGGCACTGCCGCCTGCTTTCTGCACCGCGTTGGCAACGTCAGCCGCTGCTTTGGCGTTTTGAACGTAATTGATCGCGACATCGTAGCCGCGCGCCGCGGCAAGCCGCGCCGTCGCCGCGCCGATGCCGCGGCCGCCGCCGGCGATGAGAAGAACGGGTCGCGTCATTGTGAACTCCTCGATTTACGTTAGCTATCCGGGATGATGGCGGCGCAGGAAACCGATGCCGACGAAGTAGATTGCCAAAACGCATAGTACCGCAACGGTCCAAAAGCCGGGCGCAAGGCCGTCCGCCACAGCGATGACGGCGAGCAGCGCCCAGGCTATCAGCGCCGCCACCGTGATCGCCCGCATGTGCGAAATCCGGAGCGGATGAACGACATGGAACGGCACGAAAGTCAGCACCGCAAGCGCAACGACCGCGAACGCGCCGAGCCACGGCGGCAGCTTGAGCAGGAACAGATAGAACGCCGCCACGTTCCACAACGCCGGAAAGCCGCGGAAATAGTAGTCTGAGGTCTTCATCTGCCGGTCGGCGAAATAGAGCGAGCCGGTGACGACGATGAGCGCGCCGAACGGAGTAGCCAAAACCTGCGGCAACAGCCCGCTGGTGGCGATGGCATAGGCCGGCACGAAGACGTAGGTGAGGATATCGACGACGAGATCGAGCACGTCGCCGGACCAGCGCGGCAATAGTTCCGCCGTATGCAGCCGCCGCGCAAAAGTGCCATCGACGCCGTCGATAATCAGCGCGATGCCGAGCCAGACGAACATCTTTGGCCAATCCGCGCCCACGGCGGCGATCAACGCCAACAGCGCGCAGGCGGCACCGCAGGCGGTGAAAACGTGGACCGCAAATGCAGCCGTGCGCAGCGAAATGACCTTTTCGGGGGACTCGGTCGGATTCATGGTGGAAGCTTACACGTCAAATTGAAGATCGTGCGCAATCTCTCTGACTTTGCTAGACTTTCGACCGCAAATCACAGGCGACGCCATGAGCGACACATTCAGCGCCGAGGTAGCGGTTATCGGCGGCGGGCCGGCCGGCCTTGTTGCGGCTATCGCGCTGGCAACGGCCGGCGTCGACACGCTCTTGATCGCGCCGCCGGCCGAGCCCGATCACCGCACCACGGCGCTGCTTGCCGGCTCGGTCACGGCGCTGGAAACGCTCGGTGTGTGGCCGGCCTGCGTGCCGCACGCCGCACCGCTGCGCAAGATCCGCCTTATCGATGCTACCCAGCGGCTCATTCGCGCGCCGGAAGTTTTGTTTACCTCAGCCGAGATCGGTCTCGATGCCTTCGGCCACAACATCGAGAACCGGCATCTCATCGTTGCGCTTGAGGCGCGAGCCGCTGTGCTGAAGCTGCCGCGCGTTACCGGCGCGGCGCTCTCGATCGCGAGCGATGCCGCGGGCGTAACCATCAAGCACACCAATGGCGAAGCACGGGTGAAGCTCGTCGTCGGCGCCGACGGCCGGCGCTCGCTGTGCCGTGCTGCGGCCGGCATCGAAACCACACAACGCGTTTATCCGCAGACTGCGTTGACGCTCAATCTGGCCCACGCGCGGCCGCATGACGACACATCGACCGAATTCCACACCGAAAGCGGCCCGTTCACTCTCGTGCCCCTGCCCGGCCGGCGTTCGAGCCTGGTCTGCGTGCTCGATCCCGCCCGCGCCGCCGAGCTTGCCGCGATGAACGATGCGGAACTCTCGCGTGAAATCGAGCGCCGCGCGCATTCGCTGCTAGGCGCGATGAACGTCGAGCCAGGCCGCGGCATTTTCCCGCTGGCGATCGAGACGGCGGACGCGTTTGCGCGCGATCGCATCGCGCTGGTCGGCGAAGCGGCACACGTGGTGCCGCCGATCGGCGCCCAGGGGCTCAATCTCGGCCTGCGCGACGGCGCCACCATCGCCGAATTGGTGGCCGAGGCGCGGCGGCAAAATATCGACATCGGCGCGCCGGAGGTGCTGGCGCGCTACGACACGCAACGCCGCGCCGACATCACCAGCCGCTCGATCGCGGTCGATCTATTGAACCGCAGCCTGCTCACCGATTTCCTGCCCGCCCAGGGCGCCCGCGGGTTGTCGCTCTACCTCGTCGACCGTATCGGCCCGCTGCGCCGCGCGCTGATGCGCGAAGGCGTCGCACCCGCCGCCTCGCAGCCGCGCCTGATGCGCGGCGAGATGGTGTGAACGCCATTTCCTAGGCACGGTTGGCGCCAAAAGCGGCTTGGCGGGGTGGCGCCATTCATCCTAGCCTTGCCTGTCCAGGGCTGCGGGATCGTCACATGAAACTGCCGCGCAATTTCTTCAAGCCGCTCGCGATCGGGGCGCCGGCGCCGTTGCGCGACTTGCCGCTCAAGCTCGAGCGCATGATCCATTTCGTGCCGCCGCATATCGAGAAAGTGCGCGCGCGGGTGCCCGAGCTGGTGCATCAGGTCGATGTGGTGCTCGGCAATCTCGAGGACGCGATTCCGGCGGACGCCAAAGCGGCAGCGCGCAACGGCTTCATCGCCATGGCCAAGAGTTGCGATTTTGGCGAGACCGGATTGTGGACGCGCATCAACGCGCTCAATTCGCCGTGGGTGCTCGACGATATCACCGAGATCGTCGCCGCCATCGGCCAAAAGCTCGATGTCATCATGCTGCCGAAGGTCGAAGGCGCCTGGGACATCCATTATCTCGATCAGTTTTTGGCGCAGCTCGAAGCCAAGCACGCGGTCAAGAAACCGATCCTCATCCACGCCATTCTCGAGACCGCCGAAGGCGTCAACAACGTGGCCGAGATCGCCAGCGCCTCGCCGCGCATGCACGGCATCAGTCTCGGTCCCGCCGATCTCGCAGCGTCGCGCGCGATGAAGACGACGCGGGTCGGCGGCGGCCATCCGGAATACAAAGTGCTGGCCGACGCCACGCCGGGCGCGCCCGCCGACGCGCCGCGCTCAGCCTTTCAGCAGGACCTCTGGCACTACACGATCGCGAAAATGGTCGATGCCTGCGCCGCGGCCGGCATCAAAGCATTCTACGGCCCGTTCGGCGATTTCGCCGACGGCGCCGCCTGCGAGGCGCAATTCCGCAACGCCTTTCTCATGGGCTGTGTCGGCGCCTGGACGCTGCATCCGAACCAGGTGCCGATTGCCAAACGCGTGTTCTCGCCCGATCCGGCCGAAGTCGCCTTCGCCAAGAAGATCATCGACGCCATGCCGGACGGATCCGGCGCGGTGATGATCGATGGCAAGATGCAGGACGACGCGACCTGGAAACAGGCCAAGGTGCTGGTCGATTTGGCGCGGCTTGTTGCCGCGAAAGACCCCGATATGGCGGCCAAATACGCGCTATGAGCCGACACAAGAGACCGCCTGGTCCAGCGCTCGCCACAATTGCGGCCTTGCATGATCGCGCCGCACAGGCTGTAATTTAGGCGTTGCCATGAACAAGATTCGGAACGCCAAATATCAGATCGGCCAGGTCGTCCGGCACCGCCTCTATCCGTTCCGCGGCGTCGTGTTCGACATCGATCCGGTGTTCGACAATACCGACGAATGGTACGAGGCGATCCCCGCGGAAGTCCGTCCGCACAAGGATCAGCCGTTCTATCATCTGTTCGCCGAGAACGACGAGACCGAATACGTCGCCTATGTGTCCGAGCAGAATTTATTGCCGGACAACAGCGGCGAGCCGGTGCGGCATCCGCAGGTCGCGGAAGTTTTCGTGCAGGACGGCCGCGGCGGCTATCGCCCGCGCGCGGCGTCGATGCACTGACCGCTTGCTTATGGCTTGGGTGCTTGCGCTTGCGGCTGACCCTGCTGGCTTTCCAGCTTTTTGCGCGCTTCGTCGGCACGCCGTTGCAGCTCTTCCTGCAATTTCTTCTGCTGCTCCTCAAAGACCTTCGGATCGGTCGGCGGACCGTCATAGGCCTTGGCGAAATCGGTCAGCGGCAGAACCAGGCTGATCGGCTGGCCGGTGGAATTGATCGCCTGCACGACCAGGCCCTGGCCGCTTTTCATCTTGGCAATCATGTCGGCGTTAGCCTCGTAGTCGGCCATGCAACCGTTGGTGAAACAAATCACGTAGGGCGCGGTCATCGGCTGGTTCTGATCGATGATGACGCGGGTGCCGTGGACGAGTTGCATGCCGAGCGGCAAGGTCACGCGCAAAATCTTCTTCGGCTCGCTTTCCGGCTCGATCAGCACGGCGGCGACCACCGGCATGCCGGACTCGATGCGGGCGTCCTTGCCGGTGAAGCAAACCTGCTTGGCATTGGCTTCCTGTCCCTTGAGGCAGAACTTGGTCCACGGCGAGAAGATCAGCTGCACCTGGTCGTTGCCCTGGGCCTGACCTGGCGCCGGCTGCGGCGCTTCGGCCGGCGGGGCGGCCGGGGTCGGAGCGGGTTTGGCGGGCTTTTTGGCGGGCGTCGGCTTGGCGGCAGGTGCTGCGGGCGCCTGCGCGGAAGCGGGCGGGCTCATCGCCACGGCGAGTGCGAGGGTCAGGATTGCGGTCCCGGTGATGGCAGCAAGTCTGCGGCTCACCGGTCCTGCCGGCGCCGCGATCGAATAAGTCATGAGTTGCCGTCCTCTTTCGTGCTGCCGCCGGCCAATCAATCGATGCCATCGATCTGGCTGGCCGGACTTGCGAAATTCAATGTCCGATATCGGGCCGAACCCCATATCCGCTGCCGCGCTACGCGAAGCGGCGCCCCCTCAGGGGTCCTTCGACGCAGAATACGGCAACAGCGTGACCCTCGCCCCGGCGGCCAGATAGCCCAATTGTGCCGCAAGATAAAGGCCGACGCGGCCGCCCGCCCGGGCACCGCATTGTTAACGGGTTGCCGCCACAAGCGGGGTTGCAAGAGGGGTTGAAGGTCGTCGCCATGTTACATTCGCCCTTCGCCAAGCGAATCTTCGTTTTTTGCCATGAAACTTAAGTCAAACGCTTGTGCCGCTTTGCGGGCCGCATTGTGCGGCGCGCTGGCGCTTGCCGGCCTGGGCTTCGCCTGCGCTGGCGGAACCAACTCATGCTATCGCCATGCACGGCAGACCGGCCATGGCTGACGGCTTTATCGCGCTTCCTTATGCCAACCCCGACGCGCCAAAAGGCGGCCGGCTGGTCGAAGGCGTGCTCGGCACCTTCGACAGCCTCAATCCGATGATCGTGCAAGGCCTCGCGGTGCAGACGATCCGAGGCTACGTGGTCGAGAGCCTGATGGCGCGCAGCTATGACGAGCCGTTCACGCTCTACGGCCTGCTGGCGCGCACCATCGACACCGACGATGCCCGCAGTTCCGTGACCTTTGCGCTCGATCCGGCGGCGCATTTTTCCGATGGCACGCCGGTCACCGCCGAGGACGTCGCCTTCTCGTGGCAGCTTCTGCGCGATCATGGCCGGCCGAATTATCGCACCTACTATGCCAAAGTCGCCAAGGCTGAAATTCTCGACGCCCGCACCGTGCGCTTCGATTTTGCCGAAAGCGGCGACCGCGAATTGCCGCTGATCATCGCGCTGATGCCGGTGCTGCCGAAACACGCCGTCGATGCCGCGACGTTCGAGAGTTCGACGCTGGCAAAACCGATCGGCAGCGGCCCTTACGTGGTCGCCGACATCGATGCCGGCAAAAGCGTCACCTTCAAGCGCGATCCGAATTACTGGGGCCGCGATCTGCCGATCAATCGGGGCTTGTGGAATTTCGACGAATTGCGGTTCGATTTTTATCGCGACGGCAACGCCTATTTCGAAGCCTTCAAGGCCGGGCTCTACGACGTGCGCAGCGAAACCGATCCCGGCCGCTGGCAGACCGGTTACGACTTTCCCGCCGTGCGCGATGGCCGCGTGGTCAAGGATTTGTTCGCAAGCGGCCTGCCGAAATTCGCCTCCGACTTCGTCTTCAACACGCGGCGGCCGATTTTTTCCGACATCCGCGTGAGGGAGGCGATTGCGCTATTGTTCGATTTCAAGTGGGTCAATCGCGATCTGTTCTACAATCTCTATCAGCGCAGCGCGAGCTACTTCGATGACTCCGAATTGTCCGCCTATCACCGCCCGGTGGACGACCGCGAGCGTGCGCTGCTGGCGCCCTTCCCCGATGCAGTACGATCTGACGTGCTCGACGGCACCTGGTCGCCGCCGAACGGCGACGGCTCCGGCCGCGATCGCGAGACTTTGCGGCAGGCGCTCGCGCTGTTTCGTGCCGCCGGCTACGAGCTCGACGGCACGGTGTTGCGCGATCGCACCACGCATCGCCCCTTCGGCTTCGAGATCATGGTCACCAGCAAGGACGAAGAGCGGCTGGCGCTGACCTTTTCGAGCCAGCTCGCCCGCGCCGGCATCGACGCCAAAGTGCGCCTGGTCGATGCCGTGCAATTCGATCAGCGCCGCTCGACCTATGACTTCGACATGATCGAATACCGCTGGGAGCAATCGCTGTCGCCCGGCAACGAGCAGACTTTTTATTGGGGCTCGGCCGCCGCCGATCAACAGGGCACGCGCAACTATATGGGCGTGAAGAGCGCCGCCATCGACGCCATGATCGCGGCCATGCTTCGCGCTCGCGAGCGTGCCGACTTCGTCGACGCCGTGCGCGCGCTCGATCGCGTGCTGATCTCCGGCTGTTACGTGGTGCCGCTATTCTACTTGCCGCAGCAATGGGTGGCGCGTTGGACTTATGTCCAGCACCCGGCGCGAACCTCGCAGTCCGGCTATCTGCCCGAGACCTGGTGGCATCAGCCGGCAAAACCGGGATCCGCACCGCAATGATCCTCGGCGAGCCGGAAAACAATGCGGCGCAGCCGCAATCGGGCGGAAGCCGCGTCACCATCGACGAGATTTTCCGCCGCGTCGCGCGGCGCCGGCCCGAAGCGCTGGCGCTTGCCGATGCGCCGAACCGCAAAACTTTCACCGACGGCGCGCCGCGGCGCCTGACCTTCGCCCAGGCCGACCGCATGGTCTCGGCGATCGCCGGGCGGCTGCGCCACATGCAGCTACCGACCGACGCCATCGTCGGCATCCAATTGCCCAACATCGTCGAAAACATCCTCGCCATTCTCGGCGTGATGCGGGCCGGCATGATTGCGGCACCGCTGCCGCTGCTGTGGCGCCGCGCCGATGCGGTCCCCGCGCTGGAGCGGATCGGCGCCAAGGCGCTGATCACCTGCGGCCATGTCGGCAGCTTCAATCATTGTCAGCTCGCCATGCGCGTTGCGGCCGACGTGTTTTCGATCCGCTATGTCTGCGGCTTTGGCGCCGACCTGCCCGACGGCGTCGTGCCGTTCGACGATTTGTTCACCGCCGAAAAGCTTGATCCGGTGCCGCCGCTCGATCGCGAACGGCAGAGCAATCCGGCAGCCCACCTTGCCGCCATCACCTTCGACGTCGGCGAAGGCGGCGTCGTGCCGGTGGCGCGCAGCCATCTGCAATTGCTGGCCGGCGGGCTCGGCGTGCTGTTGGAAAGCCGATTGGTGCAGGACGCGACCATGCTGTCGACGCTGGCGCCGTCCTCGTTCGCCGGCCTTTGCCTCACGCTGCTGCCATGGCTCCTGAGCGGCGGCAAGCTTTTGCTCCATCACCCGTTCGATCCGCCGGTCCTGGTCGGCCAATGGCGCGGCGATGACCGCTGCGGCGCGCTGGTCGTGCCGGGCCCGGTCGCATTCCGCCTGGCCGAGGCCGGCGTGTTCTCGCGCGCCGGCCCCGCCTGCGTGCTGGCGCCGTGGCGTTCGCCGGAACGGCTCGGCACCAGTCCGGATTGGCGCGAGCGCGACACCACCCTGATCGACGTGTCCATTTTCGGCGAGATCGGTGCCGTCGCCGCGCGCCGCGGTCCAACTGGCACACCGGTGCCCATTCCCTTCGGCGGCATCGTTGCGCCGCGCGGCAGCCCGGGCGCGGTCGTGGTCGCCGAAGTGACGGCAACGGCGCACGGTACCGTCGCGCTGCGCGGCCCGATGGTGCCGCATCACAACTTTCCGCCCGGCGCCGAACGCGGCGGCCTGCCGCATCTCGCGATCGGCCGCGCCGGCCTGGTCGACAGCGGCTATACCTGCCGGCTCGATGCCGGCGCCCGCACGCTGGCGATCACCGGTCCGCCGCCGGGTATCGTCAATGTCGGCGGTTACCGCTTCCCGCTGCACGATCTGCAGGACACGCTCGGCGGTCTCGATACGGCGCGACGCTGGCACCGCTGCCCGATCCGCTGCTCGGGCAGCGCCTGATCGGCAATGCGGTTGACCGCTATGCGGTGCAGGCCGCGCTCAATGCCGCGGGCGTCAATCCGATCGTGGCCGAGGCCTTTCATGACCGCAGCGAAGGCCAGGCCCAGCCGCGGGTACGCAACTCGGCCGGACGTTGACGCGCCATTAACAGCGCATTGGTTATTGTCGGGCGCCGTTCCTCTAATCCTGCATCCGGCCAGTCCTGTATCTGAACAATGGCGCTGCAAGGTCCGTTTGTCGTCGTTGCCGATAGCCCGGCCGTGGATGTCGTTGCGGCATTGCGCGCCGAAGGCGCCTTCCCGATCATCGAAGTCAGTTGGGCGGACGCCGCGGCAGCGCTTGCGTCCGTCGAGCCCGAAGCGATCGTGCTGGCGGAGCCGTGCGGCGATTCTTCTCGCGCGGCTGCTTTGGCGAAAGCGCTCGCTGCCGCCGGCAAGAAAGCCGATCGCGCCTTCACGCCGATCGTCGCCCGCACCCGCGACGACGCCGCGCCCGTTCTTCCGGACGCGCTGGCCATTACCATCAATGCGCCGCCCGAACGGATCACGCGCCGGCTGACAAGCCTTCTTCGTATCCGTGCGTTGCACGCCACGGTGCTTCGCCGCACCACGACGCTGGCCTCGCGCGGCGAACTGCCGCCCGAATTGCCGTCGAGCGATCCGCTCGACGACGCGACCGTGCTGCTGATCGGCCGCGGCCGCTCCTTTCCGGCGCTCTCGGTCGCGCTTGGCGAACGCGTCGGCCTGATCGGCGCGCTCAGCGTCGAGAGCGCGGCGCGCACCCTCAACGCCCGCGACATCGACGGCATCGTGATCGGCGACGGATTTGGCCCGCGCATCGTCGAGGCGCTGCTCACCGTGCTCGCCGACGATGTTCGCTTCCGCGATCTTCCAGTCGCCGTGCTCGGCGGCCATCCCGCCACCATCGAGCCGTTTTGCCTTGGCCTGCCCAATCTGGAGCGCACCGCCGAAGGGCCCGAGCGCCTCGCCGAGCGCTTCATGCCGTTCGTGCGCGTCCACGCCTTCGGCCAGCGGCTGCGCCGCATGCTCAAATCGCTCGACGCCCACGGCATGGTCGATCCCGACACCGGCCTGTTGGCGAACGAGGCGTTCTGGCGCGATCTCAACCGCGCCGTCGACGACGCGGAGAAACGCGGCATCGGGCTCTCGATCGCGCGCTTCTCCTTCGCGCACGCCAATCGCCGCATCAGCGTCGATGCCGCGCGCGTCTTGAGCCGGCTGATGCGCCAGGTGGATTTCGCCTGCCGCGAGGCCGACAATTCGATCTTCGCCGTGTTCACCGAGACCGATCTGCGCGAGGCCCACGTCATCGCCCGGCGCATCGCCAGCGTGCTCAAGAACACCATGCTGGCGCCGGAGAAGAAACGCACCGGCATCGACGCCGCGGTGACGCTGGCGACGTTGAAGTCCACCGACAGCGTCGATTCCTTGATCGCCAGGGTCGTCGGCGAAGCGCCTGGACGATGACGGGCATGTGACGGCTGCCGCGTCTTCGTTGCCAAGGCTTGTTTGTCGCCAAGGCCCAATTCCCTCCACCGCGCAACATGGGCTAAACTCGACGCTCAAGACTCGCCCAAGACTCGAAGGACAGCGTCATGGCGCAACAAATTCCGGCCGAACAACCCGCCGAGCCAGGGTCCGTGCATATCGACGTCATCTCCGACGTGGTCTGCCCGTGGTGCTATATCGGCAAGCACCGGCTCGAAGCGGCGCTGGCGCAAACCCCCGACGTCGCCGTCAACATCAACTGGCGACCTTATTTCCTCAATCCCTGGATTCCGCGCGAAGGTATTGACCGGCAGACCTATCTGGAAACCAAATTCGGCTCCGTCGAACGCTATGCCGCGATTGCCGAACGCGTCGGCGCCGCCGCCGCCATGGAAGGCCTCGTCTACGCCCCCGAAAAGATGAGCCGGCAGCCCAACACGCTCGATTGCCACCGTCTCATTCTTTGGTCGCGCAGCGCCACCGATCCTGCGCGCATGAAGCAGCGCCTGATGGAGCTCTACTTCGCCGAAGGCGCCGACTTGAGCGATCCCAAAATTTTGATCCAGGCCGCGGTCGATTGCGGCATGGACGGCGACCTGGTGCGGCGCCTCCTCGCCAGCGACGCCGACGTCGACCGCATCGAAGGCGAAGCCAACAGCGCCAAGGAAGCCGGCATCGACGGCGTGCCCTGCTTCATCTTCGGCGGCAGCGTCATCGTCACCGGCGCGCAATCGCCGGAATATCTCGCCAACGCCATCGCGCGCGTGTCCGGGCGCTATACGCGGATGCCGGCTTAAACATCGCGCGCCGGACACCTTTATGTCCGCCTCCCCTGCGGGGAGGATGTTTGCCGGCATGACCGTCCTGCAAAAGCGCGGTTGCTCGTGGCCGCGCCGCGGACTAGACAGCGGCCAGTCGGGCAAGAACAAACGGCGCTGAACGCCGGAAGGACTCACATGTCGGCAATGACCGCGGATGCGGGCGACGTCGCGCCGCGCTCGTTTCGCGAAGTGTGGGTGATCAGCCTCGGCCATGCGCTGACCCACTGGTATCCGGCGACGTTCTATCTGCTGCTGCCGCTGATCGGCAAAGAGCTCGGTCTCGACTACGCGCAGATCGGGTCGATCCTCACCGCCCAATACGCCGCCGGCGCCATCGCCAATGTGCCGGGCGGCATTCTGGTCGACACGATCGGCCGCAAGGGCCTGCTGATGGCGATCTCGCTGTGCTGGATCGGCATTCCCTATCTGCTGATGGGCTACTCGCACGCCTATTGGATGATGCTCGGCCTCGCCACGCTGGTCGGCATCGGCAACAATCTGTGGCACCCGACCGCGATCCCCTGGCTCGCCGACCGCTTTCCGTCGCGCAAAGGTCTGGTCATGGCGTTTCACGGCATGGGCGCCAACGTCGGCGATGCAGTTGCGCCGCTGGTCATCGGCATTCTGCTGCAAAGCTTCAATTGGCGCACCGTCGTCTTCATGAACGTGCTGCCCGGCATCGCGGTCGCCGCGTTCATTCTGGTTTATGTCGGCCGCCTGCAAATGGCCGATATCCGCGCCGGCATCGCCAAAGCAAAACCGCACGCGGTTGGCGGCGTAGAGCGGCTGCGCATGCTCGGCGCGCTGGTGAAGAACCGCGCGCTGGTCACGCTGTCGATCGGCGCCGCGTTCCGCTCCATGACGCAAAGCGCGCTGCTCACATTTCTGCCGCTCTATCTCGCCCGCGTCATGGGCTATCCGACGAGCGGGATCGGCGCCAGCATGTTCGCGCTGCAAGCCGCGGGCTTCATCGCGGCTCCGATCGCCGGCTACTTCTCCGACAGGGTCGGCCGCCGCCAGATCATCATGTCGAGCATGTCGATGACCGCGGTCGTGATCGGCTGCATGATCTTCGCCGGCGGCACCGGCTGGTTCGTGCTGCTGGTGGCGCTGCTCGGCTTCTTTTTGTTCGCGGTGCGCGCCGTGCTGCAAGCCTGGCTCCTTGACTCGACGCCGCCCGGCATGGGCGGCAGCGCCATCGGCATGCTGTTCGGCACCCAAGCGATCGGCCAGGCGCTCGGCCCGATCTGCGCCGGCATCGTCGCCGACCACTACGGCCTGATGGCGGCGTTCTATTTCCTCGCCGGCACCATCGTCATCGCCAACCTGATGGTGTTCGTCACGCCGTCGAATTTGCGGGCTGAGCCGCAGGTGGTTCGGTTGTGAAGTTTCCGGCCTAACCGGCCGTCCGATCCCGCCTCGTGCTATCGGGGCTACATCCGCTCGCTCCACAGCTGCAACGCGCAATGGTCGGCGATGCGTCCGAAGTCGTTGTCGGTCGAAAGCATCGTCAGCCGATGGTGAACGCAGAGCTGGGCCAACAGAGCGTCAATCGTCCCGATCTGCACGCCGGCGCGGCGACAGACATTGCGCAGCGCCGCCGCGTTGATGTGATCTTCGCGGTCGGGCATCAGGAGCGGCACCGCGGAAAATCGATCCAGGATCTGGGCGCGAGCGCGCGGCCCGGAAAAGCCTTGCAGCAGTTCCTGCAGGACAAGACCGGTCGTGAGGATGCTTTCGCCGGTCTCGATCGCGCGAAGGAGGGCGCGTGTTTGCGGCGCGTCGGAGGGCGCATCGCGTCGCAGCGCGAGCGACCACACGCTGGTATCGACGAATAGGCTCAATCGCGTCCCCGTTCCGACTTGTAGTCGTAAGCCGTGTCCCACTCGAGCTTGCCCATCAGATCGAGCAGCCGCTTTTGCCGCCGGCGCGCGATGAATTCCTGCAACGCCTTGGTGACGGCAGCCTTTTTAGTGCGCTCGCCGCTGACTTCGAGGGCGCGGTCAATCAGTTCCGGGTCGATCGACAGATTTGTTGCCATGTGTGAACCTCCACACAATACATGACACATAAGGGCAGTCCTATCAAGCGCCGCAAGGGCATGCCCGCCCGCTCAGCCATGGACGAAATTCGACGGCGGAAAGCGGCGCAAGCTCCATTCCGTGTGCGTCTGCGGGCGCACGCGTTGCGGGCCGCCGTTGATGACTTCGATGTGCGCTTTGCCTTGCTCGGCCCGTGTCATCAGCGGCCAGTGGCGCTTAAGGCAGGCGCCGGGGCCGGCCTCGGCGATGCAGCAATGATGCCGCCGGCAATAACCGCGCTGGCAGCTCTGCCACGGTCTGCGTCACCTGACAGAACAGCGCGCGGATCGCCGCAAAGGCCGCTTTGCGTTGCGCGCTTTCCTGTTCCGGCGTCAGCCGTTTCGGAGTGTGGGGACGATCGCGCGATTTTTTGCGGCGTGTTGCTGGCATTGTCGTTCCTCGTTTTCTGTTCGCGCGACGCTCGCTGCTCCCTCTCCCCGCGTGCGGGGAGAGGGCGGGGTGAGGGGGCGCCGCCGCTGCCTGAGCGTTCCGAGTGATCGCTGAACCGCCACGAGACTCCCTGTCAGCTCAGAATCGCGGAGAGGCCCCCTCACCCTCGTTCGCTGCGCTCGTCTCGACCTCGTCCCGCGCACGGCGGGGAGAGGTGAAAAGCGATCTCATTCTCGCGATGCATCCGCATCCGAGCTTTGGCAACGAACGGCAAGAATTGTTTGCCTCCAAAAAATAAGCAGTGTTCGCCTCCAAAAAAATAAGGGGAGGCAGAGCGCCGAAAGGCGCAAATGAATTGGCCGCATCGTCGGATGCGGCGCGCGCTGAGCGCAGCGCGCTCGCCTTTCGGCGCCCTACCGCGGCGCTTGCTCCGGCCATGTGCCGAAGCTCGATCCGGGCCGCGCTTCACGCGAGCATGCGAGCGCATCGCGCTTAAGCGAAGCACCTCGCGCGCCGGTCGTAATGCCGGCGGGGTCGATGCCCGGACCGCCCGGGAGCGGCAGTGACGAGCCGCCGCCCGCAGGAACCGCACCCGCCCCGTCAGTCGGCGTCACCGGTTGACGTCCCCTTACGTTGGGCGGGATGGAGCGCCTGTTAGCGGATGGGCGAGACGAGTCAAGCAGCAACGAAATTGCGCTGAGGCTCTCCCGTAAGTGACGGAAAACCGGGCGTTTCTTGGCGTAGGGCGGGTAAAAGCGCGCAGCGCTGTGCCCACGACAGACGTCAACGCAAACTGCAAGCCAGGCGTGGGCAGGCTTCAGCTTTGCCGTACCCTACGCTCGCTACGCAGACGCCCCCGCGATGAACTCCCAGCGAAGTCAGCCGCGAATGAGCCGGCGTAGCTTATCAATGCTCGGACCAATCGCAAAGATGCCAATTCGTGTCAGCTCGCTCAGGTCTTCCGTCGATCTCAGCGTCAAAGCAATCCAGTGACGCCGGCGATATGGGAGGATGTCGAGCGACGCCATGAAACATTGAAAACGCTGTTAATCGTCGCAAGAGTCAAGATCATTGTCGATGGAATTTTCGTTTATTCAAAAACTGCGTGGAAATGCGCGGTACTTCAACAGTCGTTGTTATATCGAGCAACGTTGCTGGCAATTGGCACGGTCGACGCATGGAATGTTGAGCATGGCCGCCGATCTGGCTGCACGCGCGCTTCTCGAAACAATTGCTGTGAGTGACTATGTAACAACGGAGCTTGCGCAACTAACAGCTGCAGCCGAGCTCGACGCAGTACGCGTTGCTAACAAGCAACTGTTCGCAGCACGGGATGCCGATAGGATTGCCGAGGGAACAGGGCATGAAGCGGTAAATGGGTTGACTTACTGATAACATGTCAGAAGTTACTGCCAGAGACAGCAGCTGTTGCAATATGAGCAGTCATCGTCGGAAGTGACGTGCCGTTACTCTTGACCGTGAGCCGGCACAGCTGCAATTCGCGCTACAGGCGAGTTATATAAAATACATTGGTCCGAAATGTGCAAAGTTCCACCACTTCTGACCTTTGAGGCTCCACTTCAAACTTCGGTCAATTGTCGTCCGTAATGTCATGCGCTGCATGTGTTGATCAGACATAACTTTATCCTCGTCACGCGCCGTCGAATTATCGCGGTTGGCGCCCACAGTATGACGATGTAACTGCAACTATTGAGATTGGTCTTGCAAATCTTAGCCGATCGTCGGCTACATCAGTTGGCATCATTGCTGCGACGCAGGCCAAATGCTAGCCATACGCCGCCTTCGCCCCCTTCTCCGCAATCCCAACCAACGTCCGCAAAATCCCCGTCGCGCCTTTCAGCCGCTCCGGCGCCGTCTCCCACTCATCAAAGAACACCACCTTCATATCCGGCCGCACCCGCGCGCCTTCGGGGTGTTTGCCGATATAGGCAATCAGCCCCTCGGGATTGGCGAAAATATTCTCCCGGAACGCCAGCACCGCGCCCTTCGGCCCGACCTCGATGCGCTCGACATTGGCTCTCCGGCACAGCGATTTGATGGCGACGACTTGCAGCAGATACTCGACCTCCTGCGGCAGCGGGCCGAAGCGGTCGACGAGCTCGGCGGCGAAGGATTCGATGTCGCGCTCGTCCTCGATTTCGGCGAGGCGGCGGTAGAGCGCGAGGCGGACCGGCAGGTCGGTGACGTACTCCTCCGGAATGAGCACCGCCGTGCCGATGGTGATTTGCGGCGACCAGCGGTCGGCGACGACCGTGCTGATGCCGGCTTTGAGGCTCAGCACCGCCTCTTCGAGCATTTGCTGGTAAAGCTCGTAGCCGACTTCCTTGATGTGGCCGGATTGTTCCTCGCCCAACAGATTGCCGGCGCCGCGGATGTCGAGATCGTGGGAGGCGAGCTGGAAACCGGCGCCGAGCGTGTCGAGCGATTGCAGCACTTTGAGGCGGCGCTCGGCCTGCGGCGTGATGCGCCGGTTCGCCGGCAAGGTCAGCAGCGCATAGGCGCGCAGCTTTGCCCGCCCGACCCGGCCGCGCAGCTGATAGATCTGCGACAGGCCGAACATGTCGGCGCGATGCACGATCAGCGTGTTGGCGGTCGGGATGTCGAGGCCGGATTCGATGATGGTGGTCGAGAGCAGCACGTCGAACTTGCCGTCGTAGAACGCGCTCATGATGTCTTCGAGCACGGTCGAGGGCATCTGGCCGTGGGCCACGGCGACGCGCACTTCCGGCACGTGCTTGTCGAGGAACGCCTTGGCGTCGGCCAGATCCTCGATGCGCGGGCAGACGTAGAACGCCTGGCCGCCGCGATAGCGCTCGCGCAACAGCGCCTCGCGCACCACGATGCCGTCGAACGGCGAGACGAAGGTGCGCACCGCCAGCCGATCGATCGGCGGCGTGGCGATGATCGACATTTCGCGCACGCCGGAGAGCGCCAATTGCAAGGTGCGCGGGATCGGCGTCGCGGTCAGCGTCAGCACGTGGACCTCGGCGCGCAATTGCTTGAGCCGTTCCTTGTGGGCGACGCCAAAGTGCTGCTCTTCGTCGACGACGATCAGGCCGAGGTCCTTGAACTTGATCGCCTTGCCGAGCAGCGCGTGGGTGCCGATGACGATGTCGATCGCGCCCTCGGCGATGCCCTTCTTCACGTTCGCCAGTTCCTTCGCCGAGACGAGGCGCGAGGCCTGCGCGATATTGATGGGATGCCCGCGCAGGCGCTCGGTGAACGTCTTGGTGTGCTGGCGCGCCAGCAGCGTCGTCGGCACCACGACGGCGACCTGCTTGCCGTTCATCGCGGCGATGAAGGCGGCGCGCAGCGCCACTTCGGTCTTGCCGAAGCCGACGTCGCCGCAGACCAGCCGGTCCATCGGCCGGCCGGAATTGAGATCGTTGAGCACTGCGCCGATGGCCGCGAGCTGATCGTCGGTCTCCTCGTAGGGAAAGCCGGCGCAGAACTCGTCGTAGAGGCCCGAGGCGACGGTGAGCCGCGGCGCCTCGTTCAATTGCCGCTCGGCCGCGATTTTGATCAAGGCGCTGGCGATCTCGCGGATGCGGTTCTTCATCCGCGATTTGCGCGCCTGCCAGGCGCCGCTGCCGAGCCGGTCGAGCTCGACGCTGGCGCCCTCCGAGCCGTAGCGCGACAACAGCTCGATGTTCTCGACCGGCAGGAACAGCTTGTCGCCGCCGGCGTAGTGAATTTCCAGACAATCGTGCGGCGCGCCGGCGGCCTCGATGGCGCGCAGCCCATGGAAGCGGCCGATGCCGTGATCGACGTGGACGACCAGATCGCCGGCGGCGAGGCTCGTCACCTCGGCGATGAAATTTTCCGAGCGCTTGGATTGCCGGCGCGAACGCACCAGGCGCTCGCCCAAAATATCCTGCTCGCTGATCAGCGCGACGTCGGCGGTCTCGAAGCCGGATTCGATGCCGAGCACGGCGAGCGCGACCTCGTGGCGCGGCAGCGCCAGCGCCTGCTGCCACGACGCGACGGGGGTGAGATTGACCAAGCCGTGCTCGGCCAGCACGTGCGACATGCGCTCGCGCGAGCCGTCGCTCCACAGCGCGATCATGGCGCGCTTGCCGGCGGCTTGCAGCGCGTGCACGTGTTTGGTCACCGCCTCGAACACGTTCTTGTTGGGCTCGCTGCGCTCGGCGGAGAAATTGTGGCCGGCGCGGGCGGCGATCTCGATCGTGTCCGCGCTCTCGGGCGCCGCGAACTGCGTCAGCCGCGCCAGCGCGACGTTCTCCAGGCGCTCGCGCCATTCGGCTTCGGCGAGATAGAGCCGGTCCGGCGGCAGCGGCTTGTAGGGCGCGCCTGCTCCGGTCTGATCGAGCGCCTCTTTGCGCGCCTGGTAATAGTCGGCGATCTGCGCGAGGCGCTCGTGGGCGGCTTCTTCGGCCAGGGCTCGATAACAATCGGTGTCGCGGCGCGCCCCCTCTCCCCAGAGGGGAGAGGGTTGGGGTGAGGGGGTTCGGAATCGCCGGAGAGTCCGATAGCCGGAGCCCCCTCACCCCGCCCTCCCCTCTGGGGAGAGGGAGAGAGAGGCGCCGCGTGCCGAGATAGTCGAACAGCGTTTCGAGGCGCTGATGGAACAGCGGCAGCCAATGCTCCATGCCGGCATAGCGCCTGCCCTCGCTGACCGCTTCGTAGAGCACGTCGTCGGGCGCGGCGGCGCCGAACGCCGCGACGTAACCGGTGCGGAACAGCCGGATGGTGTCCGAGGTGAGCTGAAACTCGGCCATGGGCACGAGATTGAGCGCGCGCAGGTCGGCGTTGGTGCGCTGGGTTTCCGGATCAAAGCTGCGGATCGATTCCAAGCTGTCGCCGAAAAAATCGAGCCGCACCGGCTCGCCCATGCCGGGCGCGAACAGATCGATGATGCCGCCGCGCACCGCGTAGTCGCCGGGCTCGCGCACCGTCGAGGCGCGGTTGAAGCCGTTCAGTTCGAGCCAATGCGTGATGCCGCCCATCGGCAGCACGTTGCCCGGCGCCGCCGACAGCGATTGCTTGCCGACGATGTCGCGCGCCGGCACCCGCTGCAGGATCGCGTTCACGGTGGTGAGCAGCACGGCCGGGCGTTCGCGGCCTTTTACGGTCGCGAGGCGCGCGAGCGCGGTCATGCGCTGCGCCACGATCGCGGCATGCGGCGACACCCGGTCGTAAGGCAGGCAATCCCAGGCCGGGAATTCCAAGATCTCGATGTCGGGGGCGAAGAAGCCGAGCGCGCGCGACAGCATCGCCAGGCGCGGGCCGTCGCGGCAGATCACCGCCGTGCTGATGGCCGGCGGCGAAGCGCCCGCCGCGATGGCGCGGGCCAGGTCGGCGATGACCAAGCCTTCGGCGCCGTCGGCAATGCCGGCGAGCGTCAGCGGCCGGCCGGGCTTTAGCCGTCGCCGCCGGCGACTGGGCCTGCAATTTCGCTGGCGCCGTCACCGCTCCTCCTTGGCGCGCGCGTGAAAGGTTTTGAGCTGGCGCAGCACGGCGGTGTCGTAATTCGCCGGGATGTCGCCCTCGCCGCTCACCCAGGCATAGAGGTCGGAATTCGGCACTTCGATCAGCCGCTCGAAATCATCGAGCGAAGGCTCGTCGAGCGTGCCGATATGGGCGTCGGCAAAGCGGCCGACGATCAGATCGGTCTCGCGCACGCCGCGCCGCCAGGCGCGGAACAGGAGCTTCTTGCGCCGCTCATCCAGGCCCTCGCTCGATCGTTCCGTCATGGTGGCTCCGAAAAAACGCCGAAAGCCCGGACGCGGCCGGGCGAGGGGTATATAGAGAACGATGGGGAAGATGTCAGCGGTTATTACCGTCACCCTGAGGTGCGAGCGTAGCGAGCCTCGAAGGGCGACGGCCCGGGCGCTTCGGCCGTATCCTTCGAGGGCCGCTTCGCGGCCACCTCAGGATGACGGAAGATAGGTTGATGCGGCCTCCGATCCTCAATCCGCTTTTCGCAGCGCTCTCGGCGCTACCCGGCGTCGGGCCGAAGCTGGAGAAGCTTTTTGCGCGCCTGTTGGGGCGTGACGGCGAGCCGCCGCGCGTCATCGATCTATTGTTTCACCTGCCGACCGGCTTCGTCGACCGGCGCAACCAGCCGAAGCTGAGCGAGGTGCCGCCGGAGACGGTGGTGACTGTCGCCGTCACCGTCGAACGCCACCGGCCGCCGCCGCCGCACCGGCCGCGCGCGCCCTACAACATCGACACCTTCGACGACACCAACACGCTGACCATCACTTATTTCAACGCGCGCAAGGATTATCTGGAAAAGCTCTTGCCCAAGGGTGAGCTGCGCTACGTGTCGGGCACCGCGACGCTCTACGACGGGCACCTGCAAATGTTGCATCCCGACCGCGTGGTCGATGCCGAAGGATTTGCCCGGCTGCCGCTGATCGACCCGGTCTATCCGCTGACCGAAGGGCTGCACCCGAACCAGGTGCGCAAGACGGTCGATGCTGCGCTCGAACGCATCCCGAAACTGCCGGAATGGCAGGACGCGGCATGGCTCGCGCGCAACCGCTATCCGGATTTCGCCAGCGCGCTGCGCGCCATCCATCGCCCCGAGGAGCCGGACGCGCTCGATCCGGCAAGCGCGGCGTGGTCGCGGCTGGCTTACGACGAACTGCTCGCCGGCCAGCTCGCGCTCGCCTTGCTGCGAGCGCATATGCGGCAGCGGCCCGGCCACGGCAGTGCCGCCGAGGGCCGCTTGCGCGAGCGCGTGATCGCCGCCCTGCCCTATTCTTTGACGCCGTCGCAGCAGCGCGCGGTCAGCGATATCGTCGCCGACCTGGCGCAGCCGCATCGCATGCTGCGGCTCCTGCACGGCGACGTCGGCTCCGGAAAAACCGTGGTCGCGCTCTTGGCCGCCGCCACCGTGATCGAGGCCGGCCGCCAGGCGGCGCTGATGGCGCCGACGGAAATTTTGGCGCGCCAGCATTTTGCCACCATCGCGCCGCTTGCCGCCAAAGCCGGCATCCGCGTCGCCATCCTCACCGGCCGCGAGCGCGGCCGCGACCGCCCCGAAATCATTTCGGCGCTCGCTGCCGGCGACATCGATCTGATCGTCGGCACCCACGCGCTGTTTCAAGAAGACGTGGCCTTTGCCGATCTCGCGCTTGGCCATCGTCGACGAGCAGCACCGCTTCGGCGTGCATCAGCGGCTGGCTCTGGCGCGCAAGGGCGAGGCGGTCGATCTGCTCGTGCTCACGGCAACGCCGATCCCGCGCACGCTGGTGCTGACCTATTTCGGCGACATGGATGTCTCGGAGCTGCGCGAAAAGCCCGCCGGCCGGCAGAAGATCGATACCCGCGCCATACCGCTGTCGCGGCTTGCCGAAGTCGAGGATGCGGTCGCCCGCGCGCTCGACGAAGGCCGCCGCGCCTATTGGGTCTGCCCGCTGGTCGAGGAATCCGAAACCGTCGATCTCGCCGCCGCCGAGGAGCGCTACGCGGCGCTGAAGAAACGCTTCGGCGCCGCGGTCGATCTGGTCCACGGCCGCATGCGCGGCGCCGACAAGGACCGCGCCATGGAGCGTTTCGCCGCGGGCGAGACCCGGCTTCTGGTGGCGACCACGGTGATCGAAGTCGGCGTCGACGTGCCGGAAGCGAGCGTCATGGTGATCGAGCACGCCGAGCGTTTCGGCTTGGCGCAGCTGCATCAATTGCGCGGCCGCATCGGCCGCGGCGCCGAACGCTCGACCTGTCTCCTGCTCTACAAGGCGCCGCTCGGGCCGACGGCGAAAGCGCGCCTCGCCATCCTGCGCGAGACCGACGACGGCTTCCGCATCGCCGAAGAGGATCTAAAGCTGCGCGGCGAAGGCGACGTGCTCGGCACCCGGCAAAGCGGCATGCCCGGCTTCCACATCGCCCGCATCGAGTTTCACGGCAAGCTGTTGCCGGCGGCGCGCGACGACGCCGCGCTGGTGCTGTCGCGCGATCCGACGCTGCAATCGCCGCGCGGGCAAGCGTTGCGCGCGCTGCTCTATCTGTTCGCGCGCGACGAGGCGATCAGGCTATTGGGCGCGGGATAGAGTCAGTGGCTCGGCAACGGATCGGGGCCGAAGCGGTTCGGGCCGGACGTTCCTTTGAAGCAATACCAGACGATGAGAAGTATCGCGCCAATGCCGGTGAGCAGGATCAGCAGCCACCACGCGGTCCGATCGATATCGTGAAGGCGCCGTGCGGCAACCGCGATGCCCGGCAAAAAGGTGACCAGATCGAAGATGCCGTTGAGCGGCGACACGCCGGGGTGGTAGCCGAAGATGGCGGCATCGAGCCCCGCCGTGACCAGTCCGCCGATCAAGGCAAACAAGACCCAGAACCAGTATTCCGACCGGCACGCACGGCCCGAGAATGTGACGTAGTGCGAAAAGCCGGACTTGATCGCTTGAACGAAATTCATGACGCCCCCCGGATGCTGTTTGGCCCAGGGACGATAGCAGATCGCGGGGAAAAGCGCGCCGGCTTATTTTGCGGCAGTGGTCGCCGGCGCACGCACGGCTTGTGCGGCGCGCGCGGTCTCGGCCAGCGTCGCCAAGCGCTTCTGCGCATCGTCGCCGCCGGGCTGGATGATGCCCGCCGACATCAGAAGCTGCATCGCCGCCTCGACCGTGATGTCGAGATCGATCACGTCGCGCCGCGGCACGTAGAAGAAGAAGCCGGTGGTCGGATTCGGCGTGCACGGCATGAAGGCGGAGACGTGCTCGGTCGCCGGCAGCCGCGCCGAAATTTCCGCGCTCGGCGATTGGGTCAGGAAAACCAGCGACCACATGCCGGGCGACGGAAATTCGACCAGGCCGACGCGGCGGAAGCTCGATCCGGAGCTGGAGAACAAAGTCTGGAAGATCTGCTTCGCGGTGCGGTAGATCGGCCGCACGATCGGCATGCGGTGCAAAAAACTCTCGCCGAGGTCGACGAGCTTGCGGCCGACCAGGTTGGCGGTGAGGAAGCCGAGCAGCGTCAGCGCCACAAAGGCGATGATCAGGCCGAGACCCGGAATGTGCACCGGCAGATAGGTTTCCGGCCGATACGTCACCGGAATGAACGGCCGTACCAGATTGTCGACCCAGGTGACGAACCACCAGATCAGCCACAAGGTGACGGCCACCGGTCCGGCGACGATCAGCCCGGTCAGAAAATAATTGCGGATGCGGCTCACTGCGCCGGGCGCAGGTTTCGGCTGCGCTTTGGGGCAAGCCTTGTTCGTTGTTGTTGGTCATGCGGTCCAATCGCGCCGGTCCGGCTTTGGCGCTGAAACTATATAGGAGCTTCGCCGGCTTGGCGCAGCGCCGTTGTCATAGCGGCGCGGCTCTATTCCACTGTCACAGACTTGGCAAGGTTGCGCGGCTGATCGACGTCGGTGCCCATGATGACGGCGGTGTGGTAGGCGATCAGCTGCACCGGCACGGCATAAACCAGCGGCGTCACCGTCGCCGGCATGGTCGGCAAGGTGAGCGTCACCCAGGGCTTTGAATTGGCGGCGCGCGCGCCTTGCGCGTCGGTCAGCAGAATCAGCCGGCCGCCGCGCGCGGCGACTTCCTCCATGTTCGAGACGGTCTTGTCGAAAATCTGGTCGTAGGGCGCGATCACGATCACCGGCATGGTCTCGTCGATCAGCGCGATCGGGCCGTGCTTGAGCTCGCCGGCGGCATAGCCCTCGGCGTGGATGTAGGAGATTTCCTTGAGCTTCAGCGCGCCTTCGAGCGCGATCGGGTAACTCGTGCCGCGGCCGAGATAGAGCACGTCGCGGCATTTGGCGAGATCGCGGGCGAGCTCCATGATCTGCGGCTCGAGCGCCAGCGCTTCGGCAAGATGCCGCGGCACTTCGATCAGCGCATGGACGAGCTTCTTCTCGTCGGCCTCCGACAGCACGCCGCGGGCGCGGCCGGCCGCGATCGCCAAGTATCGCCAGCGCCGCCAACTGGCAGGTGAAGGCCTTGGTCGAAGCGACGCCGATTTCCGGTCCGGCCAGCGTCGGCATCACCACGTCGCTCTCGCGCGCGATGGTCGAGGTCGGCACGTTGACGATGGAGAGAACGTGCTGCTGGTGCTCGCGCGCATAGCGCAGCGAAGCCAGCGTGTCGGCGGTCTCGCCCGATTGCGACACGACGATCGCGAGCCCGCCCGGCCCGAGCGGCGCCGAGCGATAGCGGTATTCGGAAGCGATATCGACCTCGACCGGCAGATGCGCAAAGCGCTCGAACCAGTATTTGGCGACCATGCCGGCGTAATAGGCGGTGCCGCAGGCGGCGATCGAGATGCGGTTGAGATTGCGGAAATCGAACGGCAGCGGCATCGGCAGCGCCACGCGCTCGGCCGCCATTTCGATGTAATTCGCCAGCGTATGGCCGACGACTTCGGGCTGCTCGAAAATTTCCTTGGCCATGAAATGGCGGTGATTGCCCTTGTCGATGTGCATCACGGAGGCTTGCGATTTCAGCATCGCGCGCTGCACGACCGCGCCTTGCGCGTCGTGGACCTCGGCGCTGTTGCGGGTGATGATCACCCAGTCGCCGTCCTCGAGATAGCTCACCGTGTCGGTGAACGGCGCCAGCGCAATGGCATCGGAGCCGACGAACATCGCGCCTTCGCCGTAGCCGATGGCGAGCGGCGAGCCTTTGCGCGCGCCGATCAGAAGATTGTCCTCGCCGGCGAACAGGAACGCGAGCGCAAACGCGCCGCGCAGCCGCGGCAGCGCCGCCTTGACCGCCTCGACCGGCGACGCGCCGCGCTCCATCTCCTGGCTGACCAGATGCGCGACGACCTCGGTGTCGGTCTCGGTGACGAATTTGGCGCCCTTGGCTTGCAGCTCGCGGCGCAGCTCGACGAAATTCTCGATGATGCCGTTGTGCACGACCGCAAGCCGCTCGGTGGCGTGCGGATGGGCGTTGTTCTCGGTCGGACGGCCGTGGGTCGCCCAGCGGGTGTGGCCGATGCCGATGGTTCCCAACAGCGGCTCGCTGGCGAGCCGCGCTTCCAGATTCTTCAGCTTGCCTTGGGCGCGCCGCCGCGTCAGCACGCCGTGCTCCAGCGTGGCGACGCCCGCGGAATCATAGCCGCGGTATTCGAGGCGCTTGAGCGCATCGATCAATTGCGGCGCAGCAGGCTCGTGGCCGACGATTCCGATAATGCCGCACATGCCGGTAGAACTGTCCCCTTGCGCGTTAACCGTTAAAGCGCAGCCATTTTACCGATGAAAATCAAATAACGTGTCGCTTCGTGACAGATTTCTTCGCCGGAAGCTTAATTAATCCGTGCCGTTCGAACGGCAAGGACTGCGTTCAAAGGACCTGCGCTCAATCGGCCGAATGGGCCTTCTTTTTGCTCAAGGATTTGAGCGCCCGCAGGCGCGCCGCCCAGCCTTCCTTAACCACTTGGCGGCCGCGGCCGAGCGCCAGCGCCTGCGCCGGCACGTCCTCGGTGATCACCGAGCCCGAGCCGACATAGGCGCCCTCGCCGATCTTGACCGGCGCCACCAGCGCCGAGTTCGAGCCGATGAACACGTCCTTGCCGATCTCGGTGCGGTGCTTGGCGCTGCCGTCGTAATTGCAGGTGATGGTGCCGGCGCCGATATTGGCGTTGGCGCCGACGAAGGCGTCGCCGATATAGCTCAGATGATTGGCCTTGGCGCCGGCCTCCATCACCGCCTCCTTGACCTCGACGAAATTGCCGATGCGCGAGCCGTCGCCGAGTTTCGTTCCCGGCCGCAACCGCGCGAACGGCCCGACCGAAACGCCCTTGCCGACATGGGCGCCGGCGAGATGCGAGAACGAGTGGATGACGGCGCCGTCCTCGATTTTCACTTTCTCGCCGAACACCACATAGGGCTCGACCACGACGTCCTTGCCGAATTTGGTGTCGGCACAGAGGAACACCGTCTCCGGCGCGACCAGCGTCACGCCGGCATCGAGCGCCGCCTTGCGCAGGCGCGCTTGCGCGATCGCTTCGGCTTCGGCGAGTTGGGTTTTGGTGTTGATGCCGCGCACGTCGTCCTCCTCGACTTCGACCGCAACCGTGCGCAGCTTCATGCCGCGCGCGATCTCGACCGCATCGGTCAGATAGAATTCATGTTTGCGATTGTCGTCGCCGATCCGCTTTAAGATGGCGAGCGCGCTTGCGCCGGCAAGCGCCATGATGCCGCCGTTGCACAGATCGATTGCCCGCTCGCGTGGGCTGGCATCGGCCTCCTCGCGAATGGCGACCAGCTCGTCGCCCGACGTGATGAGCCGGCCATAGCCGGTCGGATCGGACGGCCGAAACGCCAGCACCGCAACAGCCGCGCCCGCCGCGAGCGGCGCGCGTAATCGCGTGAGCGTGTCCGGCCGGATCAAGGGCGTATCGCCGTAAACGACGAGAATATCGTCCGGCTGTTTTGCGATCGCGGCCTTCGCCGCCAGCACGGCGTGCGCCGTGCCGCGTCGCTCGCGCTGCACGAAAGTCACGGCGCCGGGCAGCACGCGCTTTGCTTCCGCGGCGACCTCGTCCTGGCCGGGGCCGACGACGACGGCCGTTGCCGTCGTGCCCGCCGCGCCGACCGCGGTCAGGACATGAGCCAGCAACGATTGCCCGGCCACCGTGTGCAAAACCTTCGGCCGCGCCGAACGCATGCGCGTGCCCTCGCCGGCCGCGAGCACGATCGCAAGGCAACTCCGAGCCTTCATCGCAACCTCCGCGGCGTTGTCTTATCCGAGCCGCCACCCAATCGAAAGTCGCGCGTGCGATTCCTGGCTAATGCCGCCGGAATGCCGCTCAACCGATAAACCGATTGTCGGAATCTGCTAGATTTTTAGCACTGATTCGCCTGACGGCACTGCGGAGCGGCGGGAATGGCAGACGAAGTGCGGTTGGCGAAGGCGGACCTCAAAAGGGCGACGCCCAGGGTCCCCGTCACCATGCGCGGCCTGTGGCGGCTGGTGGTCTGGGGCTCGACCGCGGCCACCGCGCTCTTGATCGCCGTGATGTCGAGCCGCGGCGTGGTCGGCTCGCAGCGCGCCGCCGTTGCCGCGTCGACCCTTGGCGGCGCCACCGTCGCCGTCGTGCAGCCTGCGCCAACGCTGCCGCAGCCGGCGGCGCGCGCGTTCGATGCCCAGGCCGAGACGAAAAAGCTTGCCGAAGCGGTGCGCGACCTCACCGCCGACAACGACGAGCTGAAATCGCGCCTCGCCGTCGTCGAGCATGGCGTCGATGACGTGACCGGCTCGATCGCGCGCCAGGCCAAAGCAACAGCCCCACCGCCGTGGCCCGACAGCGGGCCGCCGGTGCCGGCGACGCCCGCGGCGATCGCCGCCGTGGTCGCGCCGGCCTTGCCGCTGCCGATGGAATACGGCGTCGATATCGGATCCGCGGTCTCGATCCAGGCGCTGCGCGCGCGCTGGGCCGGCATCCGCTCCGCGCATCCGCAATTGTTCGATGGGCTGGCGCCGACGATTTCACTGAGCGGAATGCCGCCGTCCAATCGCCCGCAATTGCGGCTGGTGGTCGGGCCGCTGGCCAGCGCCGATGCCGCGGCAAAACTCTGCACCACGCTCGAGCGCTTCCGGCTGACCTGTCAGCCGACGATTTTTGCCGGCCGGCATTTGACGCTGGATTGAAGGCGTCGCTGGCGTCCGTCGATGCCAACGATGTGGTAGGGTACGGACTTCGGCCTGAGGGCGGTCAATGAGACGACGGCAATTCATCAGCCTACTTGGTGCTGCCGCTACAACGTGGCCGCTCGCGGCGCGCGCGCAGCAGGCGGCGATGCCGGTGATTGGCTTCGTTAACTCGGCTTCGCCTGGGCCTTACCCGCCCGTGTCAGCCTTTCTAAGTGGGCTAAGTGAAGTTGGCTTTATCGAAGGCCACGACGTGGCGATCGAATATTGCTGGGCGGAAGGACAATACGGACGTCTACCAGCACTTGTCGCCGATCTTGTTCGGCGCAAGGTAAGCGTGATCGCCGCGACTAGTACGCCTGCCGCGGTCGCTGCCAAGGCGGCGAACACCACAATACCCATTGTGTTCACGACCAGTGGCGATCCGGTGCGGCTCGGCCTTGTTACCAGCCTGAGTAAGCCGAGTGGCAATCTTACAGGAGCGACGCAACTGAACGTCGAGGTTGCGCCAAAGCGTTTGGAACTGATGCACCAAGTAATGCCCACCGCCACCAACCTTGCTCTACTTGTCAACTCGCCCGATCCGCTTGCGGCACCTGTATCGCGAATGACTAGTGAGGCTGCGGCTGCGCTTGGGCTCAAGCTCGAAGTCCTGCGCGCCAGCGGTGAAGAGGATCTCGCCGCGGCTTTCGAATCTTTGGACCAACTAAAGGCCGAGGGGCTGGTGATCGGCTCCGATTCGTTCTTTAGCAGCCACAGCGAGGAACTGGCAAAATTGTCAATGCGCCATCGAGTGCCAGCAATCTATCAGTATCCACAATTTGCCGCGGCGGGTGGTTTGATGAGTTATGGAGGTGATGTCGCTGAGTTGTATCGTCTTGCTGGCATCTATGCCGGTCGGATACTCAAGGGCGAAAAGCCTGCCGACCTACCGGTTCAAGAAGTCACGAAGGTCGAATTGATTATCAATCTCAAAACGGCCAAAGCGCTCGGCCTCACGATCCCGCTTCCGTTGCTAGGCCGTGCCGATAAGGTAATCACTAGGCCGTAGCAGCGCCGCGCATGAAGGCGTCGCTGATTTAGCGGCCGAGGCAACAGGGCCCCAATCAGATGCCCGTGTTCCGATTTTGCTTCCGCTTTCAGGGCACAGCGCACATGGCCGGACCCGCTGATCGTTTGGCCTAATAGCAGATGCTGACCCACTGGCCCAGGTACGGGTCCCACTGCCAGCAAGTTCCGGAGCAGCCGGCGCAACCCAAGCAGGCGATTCCTATGAATGCTCCAATACAAGCGCAGCCCCCTCTACAGGCGCAGCGGCCACCAACGGCACAACGACCGACAGCGCAACGGCCGCCAGCGGCGCAGCCACCGACTGCACAACGGCCGCCAACGGCACAGCCGACACCGGCATGAGCGCACCCACCACCGAAGCCGGCATGAGCGCACCCGCCGCCCCCGCCGCCGGCATGAGCACATCCGCCGCCACCGCCATGACCGCACCCGAAGCCACCGCAGCCGCCGCCGCGTGCAACTCTAATGCCTTGGCTAAGCGGGGGATTTTCCCTGTCGAAGACTTGAAAGGTCGCCAGACTGACGTCGGAGATTTCCTCCTCGGTCAGAATAAGTCGCCGTGCGTTGTCCTGCGACGGTACATCCGTTGCGGGTGCGGTTGCCGATGCAGCGCCCGTCATCGCCAGAGAAACCCCGGCTGCGCCCAATGCCCAGGCTGCCTTTTTACGCTTCCGTGTGGAACTTCGCCTCGCCTGCGTCATGGTAGAGCCTCCCATCAGGGTTTCGACCAACGGACCCGCGGCAGCCTTCGCGCCCTGCGCCGTAAACCGACAAGGTGCCGCTTTGGTTCCATCCACACGATCTTTCGCACCGTCACCTTCTGTGGTTATGCATTGCGGCAACGCTGTCCGGAAATCATCCGCAATGAAACGCGCCTTGTTCTTGCCCACGGCCCGCCAGACCAATTGGCTTCTGGTCATCGGCTTTTTGGCTCTCGGCCAGGCGCTCTATCTGCGTTACATGGCGCTGGAGAACAACACCGTGTCGCTCGCCTGCCAGGGCGGCTTGCGGACCTGGCTGTGCGATACGTTCCGGCTGACGATCGTTCTGTTCAATCACAACGTCTTCGGCTGGGTGGCGCTCGCCGCCGCGGCGCTCAATCTGTTCCGGCCGTCGATCGTGCTGGTGACGCTGGCGCTCGCTGCGGCTGCCTTCGGCATCGTGCTGCACAATGCCGATCTCGCGGCGCTCGCCTTTGGCCTTCTCATTTTGAGTCTGGCACGTCCCGCGCCCGCAGCAGAATGACGCTGAAGCCCGCAACGGCGACGCAGAACCAGACTGCCTGCCAATTGGCAAAGCTTTCGTTGATCGCGATGTAGCCAGCCGAGGCGATGAGCGCTGCTCCCGCCACCGTCTCGGCGACGGCGCGCGCTCCGCGCGGGCGCGGCACAGCGAACATCAGCACCAGAAACGGCACGACGGCGGCGGTGAGCGGCGCAAACGGAAAATCGCGGTAGCGCGGATCGAACACCAGCCCGAGCGCCGCCTGCAGCGCCAAGAGAACAAGCACCATGAAGACGCCGCCGAGCGCCCAATGCAATCCGCCGCGGCGCTCGCCGGAGCGGCCGAGAACGGCGGCGAAGGTCGGCAGCGCGCGCCCGACGGCGCAGGCGTCGGCGCATACGATCGGCGCCGCCGCGGCAACCAGCGCAAACGTCAGCGAGCGCAGCCAGCCGCCGAAGCTGTAGCTCTCGATCGGAATGGTCTCGACCGCGAGGCCGAACATCACCGCGGGCAGGAACGCGATGGCCGCGATCTTGGGCCACAAATGCGGCGTCGGATTTTTTCGCCCGCCGGCGGTCGCCGCAATGCCAAACGTCAATGCGGCGAGCAGGATGCCGAACGAGCGCGCCAAGGAGCCAATGCGGGTGATTGGACACCGCGCCGCCGAGGCTGAATTTCGGTCCCTGGGTCGAGCGGTCGAAAATGCCCCAATAACGCCCGGTCGAGCCTTCGAGCGCGCGCTTCCAGGGCTGGTCGAAGGCCTCGATGATGTTGACCCGGAAATTCTCGCGCTTGCCGAGCGTAAGAGTCTCTTCGATGGCGCGGGCCTGGTTCGACGGCGACGGCAGCGCGCCCTCGCGCATGCGGCCGTGGCTCGGCCAGCCGAACTCGCCGATGACGATCTCCTTGTTCGGAATGGCCGCCACGACCTTTTTGCGGATGGCATCGACATGGGCCGCGGCGCGGGACGCCGGCAGCGGAAAATCCTCCCAATAGGGCAGGATATGGATGGTGACGAAATCGACCGCGTTCTGCAGGTCGGCATAGCGCAGCCAGAACTCCCAAACGTCGGCATAGGTGACCGGCTGGGTGATCTGGGCTTTGACCTCGCGGATGATGGCGCCGAGATCGGGCGCCGACATTTCGCCGCGCAGCAGCACTTCGTTGCCGACGATCACCGCGCGGATGACGTCAGGGTACTTTTTGGCGAGCGCCACGGTGACCGCCATCTGCGCGCGGTTGTGCGCGATCCTGTTGGACAGCCACAGCCCCTGCAGGACTTTGAGGCCATAGCGCTGGGCGATTTCGGGAACCTTATCGAGGCCGTTCTCGACCGAATAAGTGCGGATGCAATCGGTGTAGCGCGCCAGAAATTTGAGATCCTCGTCGATCTGTTGCGGCGGAATTTGCGTGGTCTCGACCAGCGGATTCTGACCGTCGCGGAACGGCGCATAGGAGACGCAGTAGAGCTTTTCGCTCGCCGCGAGCGGTGACGGCGGCAGCGCCACGGGTTTGCCGAGCCACCACCAGGCGATGGCGACCGCCAGCGCGGTTATGGAAAAAAACGTAAGCGGTTGGCCGGCTGGGATGCGCGACATGCTTGTCGGATTAACCGCGGGAACTCGTCCTGCCAAGGTCAACCCTGTTGCGCCGCCATGCGCGCTGGACAAACGGGCGCAGTTAGGCTGTTGTCAGGGCGGCTGTGGCGGAAATCAACGCCGCAAAGGTGGCTTAAGCCCATAGCCGGGAAACGTCCGTCCCATCAGCGCAAACAGGTCAGAGACCCAAGTCAAACCCATGTGCCATCGTGTGTTTCGCGTTGCGTTAGGTCTATGCCTTGCGATCGGGCTCGCCGCGGCTAGGCGGCCCCTGGCGGCACCGGCACTGGCCCAGAGCCCCGACGCCAAGCCGGCCGATCAGGCCCCGGCGAACGGCCAGGAGCCGGCCAAGGAGCCGCAAAAGGTCGACGAATTTGCCGAAGCGCAGAAGGCGCTGGGTGGTCCGGCGGGTAATCCCGAATGCGTTTGGCTCGGCCGCCGGGTGGTCAGCCTGTTGTGGCGCGACGATCTCGATACCGCCTTCCGCCATCTCGACCTTTACGACCGCTTCGGCTGCCCGAGCGGCCATATCCAGGCAACCTTTCGCTGCCTCCTCCTGCATTCCAACAATATCGATCCGAAGGCCGCCGACAGCCTCAACGGGCGGGTGAATTCCTGCTGGGTCAATCCCAATTTGCAGGCAAGCTCGCCGCCCGCCGCTCCCGCCACCCCCGCTGCGTCGGTCCCAAGCCCGACCACGAACCGCTAGAGCAGGCCCGCCCGCCACGTTCGGCCGCGCGCCGAATGTGGCACGACATCACGGCGCGTTGTCTTGAATTTGCCACGCACGAGCGCTACTTGTTTGTATGCCGCTCGCAAGGTAGCCTCATCGCCTTACGAGAAACGTCGAACCTTGGGGACAGGTTCGGGCCCGTGTATCCTCGCCCCGCGTGGTTGAAAGTCGATGCGCACCGTCGCCGCTGTACTCGCGCTGGTAGCGTGCGTGCATGCAGGGCTGTGGGCACTGCTGAGAACTAAAGAAGTTGCGCCGGATTTCACCGGTCAGCTCGTGAGCGTGTCCTACGCCCCGTTCGCGGATTCTTCGCACCCCGATACTGGTCAACGCCCCACCGCCGAACAGATCCGTGCCGATCTGAAGGCTATCGCGCCCTATACCCGCGCCATCCGGACCTATTCGTCGACCGGCGGCGCCGAGCTTGTGCCGCCGATCGCCGCCGAATTTGGTCTCAAGGTCACGGTCGGCGCCTGGATCGACAAGGACAAGGAGCGCAACGAACGCGAAATCCGCTCGGCGCTGGAGCTGGCCCGTCACAACAGCAACGTCAACGCCATCGTCGTCGGCAATGAAACCACGCTGCGCGCCGAGATGAGCGTCGACGACCTGATCCAGCTCATCCAAAAGGTGAAGCGGCAGAGCCCGGTGCCTGTAACCACTGGCGAAATCTGGACGGTCTGGATCGACCATCCGGAGCTCGCTTCAGCCGTCGATTTCATCGCCGCGCATATCCTGCCCTACTGGGAGGGCTTCGATTACACGCACGCGGTCGACCACACCTTCGAGTTCTACGACAAGCTGCGCCAGATGCACCCGGGCAAGCGCATCGTCATCGCCGAGTTCGGCTGGCCGAGCGCCGGCTACAATTTCCACGACGCCAATCCCGGCCGCATGGAGCAGGCAGCCGTCATCCGCGATTTCGTCCATCGCGCCGAGGCCTATGGCATCGAATACAACATCGTCGAAGCCATCGATCAGCCGTGGAAGACGTTTGAAGGCGGCGTCGGACCCTATTGGGGACTGTTCGACGCTTCGCGCGAGGCCAAGTTTTCCTGGACCGGCGTGATCACCGACCCCGACTACATCAAGCGCGCCGGCCTCGCCGTCCTGCTTGGCGTCTTGCTGTCATTGCCGATCCTGGCCATGAGCGGGGCAACCGCCGCGCAGGCTTTGCTGTTGGCGGCCGTCCGCCAACGCGGCCGGCGCCTGGTTTGCCGCCATCGTCGCCTTCTGGAAGGGCCATTACTTCGTGCCCGGCGCCGCTTTTGCGCTAGGCCTCGGCATTCTCCTTCTCATCCCGCTGGTCGCCATCGCGCTGGCGCGCGTGGAGGAGATCGCTGCAATCGCCTTCGGCCGCGGCCCGCGGCGGCTTGCCAACGCGCCACCGCTGGTGCCGGCGCAAGAAGAAGCCCACACCCCGAAAGTGTCCATCCACGTCCCGGCCTGTCGCGAAGCGCCGGAGATGCTGGTGCAGACGCTCGATGCCGTCTCCCGCATCGACTATCCCAATTTCGAATGCGTGGTGGTGATCAACAACACGCCCGATCCGGCATTTTGGGAACCGGTCGAAGCGCACTGCCGCACGCTCGGCGAACGCTTCAAATTCATCCGGGTCGATAAACTCACCGGCTACAAGGCCGGCGCGCTGCGCGTGGCGCTCGACCACACCGCGGCGGACGCCGAAATCATCGGCAGCATCGATGCCGATTACGTTGTCGAGCCGAACTGGCTCAAGGATCTGGTGCCGCTGTTCGCCGACGCCAGAGTCGGCTTCGTGCAGGCGCCGCAGGACCACCGCGACGGCGACCGTTCCGTCATGCACTGCGCCATGAACGCCGAATATGCCGGCTTCTTCGACATCGGCATGATCCAGCGCAACGAGGTCAACGCCGTCGTCATGCACGGCACCATGGCGCTGATCCGGCGCGCCGCGCTGGAAGCCGCCGGCAATTGGGCGACCGACACCATCGTCGAAGACACCGATCTGGGGCTAGCCATTCTCGAGCACGGCTACATCGCCCATTACACCAATCATCGCTACGGCCACGGGCTCCTGCCCGACACCTTCGACGCCTACAAGCGCCAGCGTCAGCGCTGGGCCTATGGCGGATTCCAGCTGTTCCGCAAGCATTGGCGGCGGCTGTTGCCGCGGGTCGATGGCCTCACGCGCGAGCAGAAGCGCGAATACGGCATCGGCTGGCTCAACTGGCTCGGCTCCGACAGCATCGGCGTCGTCGTTGCGCTTTTGAACATCATCTGGGTCCCGGTCGTCGCGTTTGCCAATATCGCGGTGCCCGATCGCATCCTCACCCTGCCGATCATCGCCACTTTCACGGTGTCGGTGATCCATTTCATCACGCTCTATCGGCTGCGCGTGCGGGTGTCGGCCGGCCAAATGCTGGGTGCGGTCTGCGCCGCCATGGCGCTGCAATGGACGGTGGCGCGCGCCGTCGGCATGGGCATCATCAACGAGAGCGTGCCGTTCCTGCGCACCGCCAAGGGCGGCGGCACGCGCAAGGGCCCGGATTTCCCGGCGTTCTGGGAGGCGGTGATCGCCGTGCTGCTGCTGGTCGGCGCGCTCACGCTGGTGATGACCAACTACAAGCAGGTCCACGAGATCAATATCTTCGCTCTCGTGCTGATGGTGCAGAGCCTGCCGTTCATCGCCGCCGTCATCCTCGCCACCATCGAGGGCACGCGCTTCAACTCTTTCGCCTATTGGCGCGGTGTGGAGGCCAAGGCGGTGGCGCTCCTGCCGCAACTGCCGCAGCGGCAAGTCATCGCCGAGCCGCCAAAGCTGCCGGCCGAGAACCGCATCGAGACGGCGCAGTAAGGTCTATTCAGCCAGCGCGCTTTCCGCGAGCCGGACCCAATACGACGTCCCGATCGGGATCGCCTCGTCGTTGAAGTCGTAGGCCGGGTGATGCAGGCCGGCGCTGTCGCCGTTGCCGCAAAAGATGAAGGCGCCCGGCCGCTCGTTGAGCATGAAGGCAAAATCCTCGGCCGCCATGCGCGGCGGGGTGTCGGTATCCACCTTGTCCTTGCCGACAATCTCGCGCGCCACGCCTGCGGCGAAGGCGGTCTCCCTCTCGTGGTTCACCACCACCGGATAGCCGTTGCTGTAGGTGATCTTGGCCTTGGCGCCGTAAAGCCGCGCGGTGCCTTCGACGATGGCGTTGATGCGCTCGCGCAACAGATCGCGGACCTCGACCGTCAAGGCGCGTGCCGTGCCACGCAGCTTGGCGTGCTGCGGAATGACATTGTCGGTGTGGCCCGACTGGAACATGCAGATCGACACCACCGCGGCCTCCAGCGGATCGACATTGCGCGCCACGACCGATTGCAGCTGGTTGATGATTTGCGCGCCGACCAAAATGGTGTCGATGCTGTGTTGCGGCCGCGCCGCGTGGCCGCCTTTGCCTTCGAGCTCGATCGAAATGTGATCGGCCGAGGCCATGACCGGACCTGGGCGGATGGCGAATTCGCCGACCGGCAGGCCTGGGAAATTATGCATGCCATAAACCTCATCAATGGCAAAACGGGTGATCAGCCCGTCCTTCACCATGGCCTGGGCGCCGGCGCCGCCCTCCTCCGCCGGCTGGAAGATCACCACCGCGGTGCCGGCGAAATTGCGCGTCTCGGCGAGGTATTTGGCGGCTCCCAGCAGCATCGCGGTGTGGCCGTCGTGGCCGCAGGCGTGCATCTTGCCGGGCACCGTCGACTTGTACGGCAGGCCGGTCTCCTCCTCGAGCGGCAGCGCATCCATGTCGGCGCGCAGCCCCACCACCTTGCCGCCGGCCTTGCGGCCGCGGATGACGCCGACGACCCCGGTGCGGCCGATGCCGGGCACGACCTCGTCGCAGCCAAAACTCTTGAGCTTTTCCGCAACCGAGGCCGCGGTGCGGTGCACGTCGTAGAGCAGTTCCGGATACGCATGCATGTCGCGGCGCCAGGCGGTGATCTCGTCGTGCAGGTCGGCGACGCGATTGACGATCGGCATGGGATGGCTCCTCGCTCGGCGGCTTACCCGGCGGTCAAAGCTAATCTAGCAAAAGCGCCACAAAAAGGCGCGCAAGGCTGGTAAAGCCTGAAGGTTTTAAGTATCTGATCCGGCTTGGGAGCGCGTAGCTCAGTTGGTAGAGCACGTGACTTTTAATCACGGGGTCCAGGGTTCGAATCCCTGCGCGCTCACCACTCCGATCATGGCCGCTTGCGGCGATCGTCTCCGTGAATTTTCCTGCTTTGAATCCGTAGCTTGCAAACGCTTTCTCAAGCTATTTGCGACAATCATGTGACCGTCGATGCATCGGCATACGGGGACGGGGGAGACCGTAGACGCAGCGTATCCGCGGCGGTCTCCCCCGGACTAATCTTTGCCGGCCGGAAACGTTATACGCCGGCGCCCGACTTATCGGATCACACCACAATGGCAGACCGCGACGGCCAGGATGGCAGCCAACGGCGCTCCCTGATCGCGCTGGGCGTGGTGGTTGTCCTGTTCCTGGTCGGCTGGCTGTTGGCCCACGAGCTCTACGCGTCGGGGAAATTGGAAGATTGCCTGATGTCGGGCCGCACCAATTGCGTGCCCCTGGATGCGCCGGGCCGCTAACAGCCAACGCAGCGCCCGAACGCGAAACCTGTCGATTAGTTCCGTTGTTCTGGAACCATCCCCAGCCACGCGAGTTTCATGAAGGCGTCGCGGCGGCGCCATACGCGACCCTCAACATGCCGGGCGATTGGTTGGGTGCGGTGAGCGAGCATCGAGGAGGCATCAACGATGATCGTACAATCCGCGTACCAAAGTGCGTCAACACGGGTTCTTGCGACCGAAGATTTGAGCCGGCCGAAATGCCCGGACTGCGGCAGCGTCCTGCTGATCGCCGAGGAGTCCCGGTTCAACCTTCGCGGCCGCATCGACCATGCTTGGTCATGTGACGCGTGCGGTACCGCGTTCGTCACCTCGATCAGGCTTGGATCAGGCTTGCGGCGGCGTTGTCCGGCACCGCAAGGTGTGGCCTACCCGTCTGAGCCGGTTGAGTAAATTTCCGCGTATCGCGGCAAGCATGGCGCCGCCTCCGTGGCCCAATGGCTGCGGCCAAGTGGTCAAGGGCCAAGTGGTCAAGGCTGTCGGAACAGGCAATAATCGTCGCTAATGCGGTGTTTGTATTCATTACCGCGAAACAGTCCACAAGGAGGGACCCCATGCGTCAAACGTTCGATCGTCGATCTGTATTGGGACTTGCAGTTGGAAGCGCAGCCGGCGCGGTGTTCGTGTCATCCGCCAAGCCGACTTACGCGGCCGGCACTACCTACAAGGCGACGCTGGACGGCAAAAGCGAAGTGCCGCCCACGACGAGCAGCGGCACCGGCACGGCCACTGTGACCTACGATCCGGGCACCAAAATGGTCACGTGGGAGGGCAGTTTTTCAGGGCTGTCGGGACCGGCCACCGCGGCGCACATCCATGGTCCGGGCGAAGCCGGCAAAAACGCCGGCGTCATCGTTCCGTTCTCGCAGCAGGGCACGCCCTTCACCAGTCCGTTCAAGGGCTCGGCGACATTGGCCGATGACAAGGCCGCGGCGCTTGCCGCGGCGCTCACGTCGGGACAAGCCTACGTGAACGTCCATACCGCAGCGAACCCTGGCGGCGAGCTGCGCGGCCAACTGGCGAAAGCTTAAACCGCGCTGGATTGTTGCGTCGTTACCAGACGCGATCTGTGTCACCCGCCGGTCCTGCGTATCATGGACCGGCGGGTACTCATTTTGTGTGCCAGGCGATTTCAGGCATTAGCTGACTGCCAGCGTTACTGCTTGGCAATGCCGGCCTGCGCGATCACCTTGCCCCATTTGTCGATATCGGCGCGCATGCGCGCGTCGAGCTCCGCCGGCGTCGACGCCTTGGCGTCGATGCCGAGATCGAGCGCGCGCTTCTTCAGGTCGGGGTCGGCCAGCACCTCGTGCAGCGCCTTGTTCAAGGTCTGGATGATGGCGTCGGGCGTGCCCGCCGGCGCGTAGAGCCCGTTCCAGGCCGTGACGTCGAAATTGGCGACGCCGCCTTCCTGCACCGTCGGAATGTTCGGCAGCTCGGGCGAGCGCTTTGGCGCGCTGGTGGCGATGACCCGCGCCTTGCCGCCGTCGAGGGTGGGTTTGAGCGCCGCGTAGAAATCGATGGCCAGCTGCACGTCGTTGCGCAGCAGCGCCACCACCACGTCGGGCGAGCCGCGGAACGGCACGATCACCACGTCGATGCCGGCCATCGCCTTGAATAATTCGGCGGTGAGATTTTGCGTGCCGCCGACATTGATGGTGCCGACATTGAGCGTGCCGGGCTTTTCCTTCGCGGCTTTGAGGAAATCGCCGAGCGTCTGGTACGGCGAGGAGGCATTGACCATGAAGTCGCAGGTGAAATAGCCGATGGTGGAAATCGGCGCGAACTCCTTCAGCGGATCGAACGGCAGGTGAGTGAACAGCGGCACGCTGATCGCGGTGCCGTTGGTCAACAGCGCCAGCGTATAGCCGTCGGTGCCGCCCGACGAGCGCGGCGCGGGCCGCCGCGATGCCGCCGGCGCCGGGCATGTTCTCGATGACGAAGTTTTGGCCGAGCTTTTCGCTCAGGGCTTGCGCCACAAGTCGCGCCGTGACGTCGGCGACGCCGCCGGCACCGAACGGCAGGATCACGCGCACCGGACGATCCGGATATTTGGCCTGGGCGCGCGCCGCGGGCGCGGCAAGGCCGGCAGCAATCAAGGCAAACGAAAAGTTCCGCCGCGATAGTCCGAATGGCGTTTGCTTCATATTTCCAAATCCTTTTTGAACGTCCGATTTAAGAGGCGACGGTGTAGCGTCATTCGCCGCCTGAGGCGCGGCCGAATGCTGCGGCATTACGTCCGTTAGCACATGTGGTTACGATTCCTGGCGGTCGCGTTTTTCCGCCCATTGCTCGCGGGTTTGCGCGAGATAATCGGCGAAGCGCCCGGCCGCGATGGCGGCGCGCGCGCCCGCCATCAAGTCCTGGTAGTAATAGAGATTGACGATCGACAACAGCGTGCCGCCGAGCGCCTCGCCGCTGCGGAACAGGTGATGCAGATAGGCGCGGGAAAAGTCGCGCGCCGCCGGGCAGCGGCTTTCGGCGTCGAGCGGCCGCGGATCGTCGGCGTGGTGCGCGTTCTTGATGTTGATCGGGCCGAAGCGCGTGAACGCCAGCCCATGGCGGCCGTTGCGCGTCGGCAGGACGCAATCGAACATGTCGATGCCGCGGGCGACCGCTTCGAGGATATCGGCCGGCGTGCCGACGCCCATCAGATAGCGCGGCTTGTCGGCCGGCAGCATCGGCGCGGTCTCGCCAACGACCTTGAGCATCACGTCTTGCGTTTCGCCGACGGCGAGGCCGCCGAGCGCATAGCCGTCGAAGCCGATAGCGGCGAGCGCGCGCGCGCTCGCCTCGCGCAAGTTTTGATCGTCGCCGCCCTGCACGATGCCGAACAGCGCTTGGCCGATGCCGCTTTCTCGAACGCGCGCTTGCAGCGCTCGGCCCAGCGCAGCGAAAGTTCATCGCGCGCTCGATCTCGCTCCGCTCGGCCGGCAGCCGCACGCATTCGTCGAGCTGCATGGCGATGTCGGAGCCGAGCAGGATCTGCACCTCGATGGCGCGCTCCGGCGTCAATTCGATCATGGCGCCGTCGAGATGGGAGCGGAAGGTGACGCCCTGCTCCTCGACTTTGCGCAAGGCCGCAAGCGACATCACCTGGAAGCCGCCGGAATCGGTCAGGATCGGATGCGGCCAGCGCATGAAGGTGTGCAGCCCGCCGAGCGCCGCGACCCGCTCGGCCGACGGCCGCAGCATCAGGTGATAGGTGTTGGCGAGCATGATGTCGGCGCCGGCCGCGCGCACGTCGTCATGATGCACGCCCTTGATCGCCGCCTGCGTGCCGACCGGCATGAAGGCCGGCGTGCGCACGACGCCGTGCGGCGTCGCGATCTCGCCGGTGCGCGCGGCGCCGTCGGTGGCGATGAGGCGGAAGGCAAATGGCTCGGGCATGATGGCTAATGTGCCCGAAACAACAGACAGGCGTCGCCATAGGAATAGAACCGATAGCCGCTCTCGATCGCGTGCGCATAGGCGCGCCGCATCACGTCGAGACCGCAGAAGGCCGCAGACCAGCATGAACAGGGTCGAGCGCGGCAGGTGGAAATTGGTCAGCATCGCGTCGACGGCGCGGAAGCGGTAGCCCGGCGTGATGAACAGCGCGGTCTCGCCGCAATAGGCCGCGAGCGTGCCGTCCTCGGCCGCCGCGCTTTCGAGCAGCCGCAGCGAGGTCGAGCCGACCGCGACGATGCGGCCGCCGGCGCGCCGGGTGGCGTTCAAGGCCGCCGCGGTCTCGGCGCTGACGGCTGCCCCATTCCGGATGCATGTGATGACCGGACGGTGTCGTCGGCCTTGACCGGCAGGAACGTGCCCGGCCCGACATGCAAGCGTCACGCGATGCAGCGCGACACCGCGCTCGCGCAGCGCCTGCGACCAGCGCTTCGGTGAAATGCAGGCCCGCGGTCGGCGCGGCGACCGAACCTTCCGCGTGCGCGAACATGGTCTGGTAGTCGGTGCGGTCGCGCTCGTCGACGGCGCGGCGGCTGCCGATATAGGGCGGCAACGGCATGTCGCCGCGCTCGGCCAGCGCGTCGTCGAGCGCCGCGCCGTGAAACGCGAAGGCAAAGCGTCACTTCGCCGCCCTCGCCTTTGGCTTCGACCGTGGCGTCGAGCTGGTCGAGGAAGCACACCCGGCCTTCGCTGCCGAAGCGCACCACGTCGCCGGGCTTTAAGCCGCTTCGCCGGGCGCACCAGCGCGCGCCAGCGCGAGCCGTCGAGCCGCTTGGTCAGCGTCGCCGCGATCGCAGGCTCCCGATCGTTGGCATCGCCGCGACCGAGCCGGCGGCCGTGCAGGTTCGCCGGCAGCACCTTGGTGTCGTTGACGACGAGCGCGTCGCCGCTGCGCAACAGCGACGGCAGATCGCCCATGATGCGATCCTCGCGCTCGACCGGCGCGCCCGGACGCACGACAAGGAGCCGCGCGGCATCGCGCGGCGTCGCCGGCCGCAGCGCGATGCGGTCCTCAGGCAGGGCAAAATCGAATTCGTCCGTGCGCATGGTCGTCAACATGGCTCGTCAAGTTGCCCGCAGGATGGGCCTTCGCCTAAAAGGGGCATATCGCAACCTTTTACGCGGCAATCAATGTGACGGCGAGCGCGGTCATCCAGGTCAAATCGGGCATCGGCGACGTTATCTGGCACCTTCCGTTTGTCCGCGCCATCGCCGCCGTATCCCCGGGCCGTCAGGTGACGTTCCTGGCGCCGCCATCGAGCGGCGCGAAGGAATTACTCGCGGCCGAGCCGAGCATCGCCGAGACGGTTTATTTCCAGCATTCCGGCTCGGAGCTCCGCCGCGGGCTGAACCTGTTCTTGCTGATGGCGGAGCTGCGGCGCCGCCGCTTCCAACAGATATGGATTCTCGATCGCACCATGCGCCCGGCGCTCGCCGCAACGCTCGCCGGCATCCCAGGGCGCATCGGGCTTGGTCTCGGGCCGCAGCGGTTTTTCATCACCAATCCCGGCATCGACCAGAGCCATTTCCACGATCAGCCGATCGATTGGCTCATCGCGCTGATGGCCGCTATGAACGTGCCGCTGCCGACGACGGAACCGAACCTGCCGGTGCCCGCTGCAACGCTGGCGGCCATCGGCGAAAGATACAAATCGCATCTGCGGCCCTGGATCGTGCTCGGCATGGGCGGCTCGCATCCGGACAAGGATTGGCCGGATGTCTTCTGGTTGGAATTCCTTGCCGGCTTGCGCCGGCGGTGCGATGGAACGATCTTTTTGATCGGCGGCCCGCAAAACCATGCGCGCGCCAGATGACTTGATCGAGCACACCGTCGGCACGGCCGCGGTCAATGCCTGCGATCTCTCGCTCATCCAGGTGGTTGCGCTGCTTCGCCTCGCCGATCTCTTCATCGGCACGGATTCCGGCCCGATGAACCTCGCCGTTGCCGCCGCGACTGACGCGTTTGCCATGTTCGGCGCGACGCCGGTGCTGAAATATTCGAAATTCATCCACCCCATCGTGCCGGAGGGCGGGCCCTCTCCTGGCGGCATGAAACGGATTTCGCCTGCCGCTGTGCTGGAGCAGGTAGAACCGCTGCTGTCGCGCGTGAAAAACCCGAAGTGAGCCGCGGTTACTCCGCGTCGGCCGCCACCTGCATGCGCACGATCTGATCGGGTTTTGCCGGCGGCTCGCCGCGCTTGAGCTTGTCGACCACGTCCATGCCGGCCACGACCTCGCCGATCACGGTGTATTGCTTGTTCAAAAAGAAGCCGTCGTCGAACATGATGAAGAACTGGCTGTTGGCGGAATCGTTGCTGTGGCCCTTGCGCGCCATGCCGACGATGCCGCGCTTGAACGGCACCTCGGAGAACTCGGCCTTGAGGTCCGGATGCTTCGAGCCGCCGGTGCCATTGCCGTGTTGGCCGTCGCCGGTTTGCGCCATGAAGCCGTCGATGACGCGGTGGAACGGCACGTTGTCGTAAAAACCTTCGCGCGCCAGCATTTTCAGACGCTCGGCATGGCCGGGCGCGACGTCGGTGCGCAGTTTTATGACGATCACGCCGGGCGTGGTCTCGAGGATCAGCGCATTTTGCGGATCGGTTCCGGGAGGCAGTGATTTGGCGTTCATTGATGTTGATCCTGTTGTTCCAAAAGCCATCGCTACCGCTATTTCACGATGGTCGCCTTCTTGATGTAGTCCATATTGGCAAACTCATGGGTCAGATAAGCGTTGCCTTCGTGCTGGATGCGGTCTTGCGACGGCCCGCGGCCGCGCGGCGCGCCTTCGCCATACTCGGCATAGAGCGCATCGACCACGTTCATGCCCGACACGACCTTGCCGAACGGCGCAAAGCCCTGGCGGTCGAGCGCGGCGTTGTCGGCGAAATTGATGAACACCTGGGTCGTGCGCGTGTCCGGGCCCGCCGTGGCAAAGGTGATGAAGCCGCGCCCGTTGCTCTGCTTCACCGGATCGTCCTTGATGCGCGCCTCGCGCCATACCGACGACAGCTTCGGATCGCCGTTGATGCCGAATTGCACCATGAAGCCCGAGACGACGCGGAAGAACCGGTCGTTGTCGTAGAAGCCGTTCTTGACCAGATTGTAGAAACGATCGGCGCCGTTCGGCGCCCAATCGCGATGCACTTCGATCACGAACGGACCCTTGCTGGTGTCGAATTGCACCTTGTAGGTCGCCGGCGCCTGTTCGTTCAAAGCGGCGGGGTTGGCGAGGCCCTGGGCCCAAGCCGGTGCGGCCAATACCAGTGTGAACAGGCATGCGATAACGCGGATCATGTCTTCTCCCGGATGAAGCGTTTTCAGGCTTTGGCGAATTTGCGTTGCAGCCGCGCCGCAACCAGCGCCGGCACGAAGGCCGAGACGTCGCCGCCCATTGCCGGCAATCTGGCGCACCAAGGTGGCGGTGATCGGGCGGACGGCGGGCGACGCGGGCAGGAAAACGGTCTGCACGCCTGGCGCCATGGCGGCGTTCATGCCGGCCATCTGCATCTCGTAGTCGAAATCGGTGGCGTCGCGGACGCCGCGGACCAGGATGGTGGCCCCTTCCCGTTGCGCCGCGGTGACGACCAGATCGGCGAACGTCGTGCAGGCCAAGGCGCAGCCGGCGGCGCGCGCCACCGGCGCGCAAATCTCCTCCAGCATGGCGAGCCGGTCGTCGGCCGAGAACAGCGGCGTCTTGCCGGGGTGGATGCCCACGGCGAGCACCAGCCGGTCGGCCAGGCGCACGGCATGGCCGACCACGTCGAGATGGCCGTTGGTGATGGGATCGAACGATCCGGCAAAAAGCGCTGTGCGCGGCATGGCGGCGGTCTAGCCCGCGTCCGGATGAACCGCAAGACGCCTTCGACCGCATCGCGCAATGCGGTGCTCGCGGGCGCCGAGGCAAGCTGGTGGTAGGCCAAAAGGGCTTGAGGCAGCAATCAAAACCAGCCTGAATTAACTATTGCATTCAATAAGTTACACAAAACAGCGAATTTGTGATGCTGATCAAGGAAACCAAAGTCGGGTCGGAAGAGACTAATAGTCGAACAAGGGGCAACCCGAACGCCGCGCCGAACGTTGATTGGCACAGACGGCAAGGGGTTGCGAACCGGGGACGGTGTCCATGCTCAAGACAGTTTACGCCATAGTCGCGGCTGCGATCATCGCTGCGTGCTTGGTGCTCGCACCCAGCCTGTCGCCCCAGGTCGAGGCCGGCGCCCCGTCGGCGACCGGAAAGTCCGATCGCGCCGATGCGCGGCCGATCGCAGGCGATTGCTCGGAACGGCCGTGGCCCTATATGGAAGCCAGCTGCCTGCGCGATACGCGCAACCCGATGGGCCAGGCCCGTGAAGTCCGCTTCGTTCCGATGAACGCCGCGCGCCGGCCGCTGGCCAAGCCCTTGGCCAAGCCAGTGATCGCCTCGCGCTAGCGCGCACCCGAATTTGCAGTTTGCCGTGGTACTCCCCGGCGGGCGGTGAAAAACCTCCCGCCGAATTTTTTTGTCTTATTGCTTTTTGCGCGCCGCCCGCCGTCTTACTGCGGCTCGAGATGGAGCGCCTGCACGATCGGCGTCCATTTCTTGATGTCGGCAATCATCAAATCCGTGAGGTCCTGCGGCGTGCCACCCTTGGGCACATTGCCGAGCCGGGACAGCGCCTGCCGGGTGGCATCGGTCTGAAGGCTCGCGTTGATCGCGGCATTGAGCTTTTGCACGATCGCCGCGTCTGTGCCGGCGGGCGCGAACAGCCCGGTCCAGCTCGCCGCCAGCACGCCCGGATAACCGGCCTCGCCGATGGTCGGCACGTCGGGCAGTTCCGCGATCCGCTTGGCGCTGAGCACGGCCAGCGCCCGCAACTGGCCTCCCGCGATATGCGGCAACAGCGGGCTCGAGGCCTCGAAGGTCAATTGCAGATTGCCGGCAATGACGTCTTGGATGGACAGCGCGCCGCCACGATAGGGCACGTGGACCATCGAAACGCCCGCGGCCGACTTGAACAATTCCGCCGTCAGGTGCGGCACCGTCCCGGTGCCGGCGGAGCCGTAGCTGAGTTTTCCTGGATTGGCCTTGGCGTAAGCGACCAGGTCGGCCACCGAATGGAACGGCAGCGACGGATTGACCACGAGGATGACGGAGCCCTCGGCATAGGGCGCAATTGGCGCAAAGCTTTTGAGCGGATCGTAGCCCGGATCCTTGTAGATCAGCGGCGAGATGACCTGGCCGCTGGCGCTGCTCATCAGCAGCGTGTAGCCGTCAGGATCGCTGTGGGCGACGTCGCGGGAGCCGAGCGTATTGCCGGCGCCGCTGCGGTTCTCGATGAAGAACTGTTTGCCCAAAACCGTGCCGAGATCGTTGGCCATGACGCGGGTGACGAGATCGACCGTGCCCGCGGCGACCGTGGGCACGATGATTTTCACCGGCCGATCCGGATAGGTCTGCGCGTGCAGCGGCAGCGCGCTGCAAAACAGCAGCAGCGCCGCGCCGGCCGCGCGCAACGTCATGCGCCAGGTCATGGCTTGTTGAGCCCGAGCGCCTTGACGATCGGCGACCATTTGGCGAGATCGGCCTTGATCACCGTCGTGAAATCCGCCGGCGTGCCGCCGAGCGGCGCGTTGCTCAGCCGCTCCAGCGCGGCTTTCAGTTCCGGCGTCTTGAGCCCGACATTGATCGCGGCGTTGAGCTTTTCGATGATCGGTTGCGGCGTATGCGCCGGCGCCAACAGCCCGGTCCAGCTGGTCGAGACGAAATTCGGAAATCCGCTCTCCACCATGGTCGGCACGTCGGGCAATTGCGGGATGCGCTTCGGCGTGGTGACCGCGAGCGCGCGCAGCCGGCCGGCCTGGATGAGCGGCAACAGCACGCTGGTGCCTTCGAAGGTCATCTGCACGTTGCCGGCGACGAGGTCGGTGATCGATGGTCCGCCGCCCTTGTAGGGCACGTGCACGATGTCGATGCCGGCGCGCGCCTTGAACATTTCGCCGATCAGGTGCGGCAACACGCCGATGCCGCCGGAGGAAAAATTCACCTTGCCCGGATTGGCCTTGGCATAGGCGACCAGTTCCTGCACGGTGTTCGCCGGCACCGATGGATTGACCACCAGGATGTTGGAGCTCTCGCCGACCAGCGCTACGGGATCAAAACTCTTGAGCGGATCGTAGCCGGCATCGGGATGCAACAGCGGCGCGATGACGAGCCCGCTGGCGCTGGAATAGAGCAGCGTATAGCCGTCGGGCGTCGCCTCCGCGGCATCTTTCGAGCCGATCGTATTGCCGGCGCCGGCGCGGTTTTCGACCACCATCCCTTTGCCCAGCGCAGTCTGCAGATAATTCGCCGTGATCCGCGCAATGACGTCGACCGGCCCGCCCGGCGGCGTCGGCACGATGATTTTCACCGGCCGGCTCGGATAATCGTCGGCCTGCGCCGGCGGCGACGGCCAGCGCGGTTAACAGTACCGTCGTGAGCACACGGATCATGACGTTCCCCCTGCTCCGTTTTCTTGATTGGGACGACCGATTTAGCGGATGCCCGGCGGTTTGGCCACGTACCGGTTGTCGCCACTTGCCACTGGCTTCGCCTGGCCCTAGCGGCCTACAACCAATCGCGGTAAAGCGTAGGCGGCCGGGGTGCGCGGGACCTTCGGCGCTGGAAAACAAGGGTTTTTTCGGTGATTTGCCTGATCGACAATTACGACAGCTTCACCTTCAACCTGGTGCACTATCTCGGTGAACTGGGGGCGGAGGTCGAGGTGCATCGCAACGACAAGGTGACGAGCGGCGCCGTCATCGCCGCCGATCCCGATGCCATCGTGCTGTCGCCGGGCCCCTGCACGCCCAAGGAGGCCGGCATCTGCCTCGACCTGATCGCGGAAGCCTCGGCCAAAATCCCGATCCTCGGCGTCTGCCTCGGCCACCAGGCGATCGGCGACGCCTTCGGCGGCAAGGTGGTGCGCGCGCCGACGCAGGTGCACGGCAAGCTGTCGGAGATCCGCCACAACGGCTCCGGCATTTTTCGCGGCATCAATGCGCCGTTCAAGGCGACGCGCTATCACTCGCTGGTGGTCGAGCGCGCGAGCATGCCGCGCGAGCTCACCGTGACCGCCGATACCGACGACGGCGTGGTCATGGGGCTCGCCCATACGCGGCTGCCGGTGCACGGCGTGCAATTCCACCCCGAGAGCATCGCGTCCGAGCACGGCCATCTGATGCTGAAGAACTTTCTCGACATCGCCGCGGCTTGGAACGCGTCGACCGGACGGCGGCAGGCCGCACGCCACGCGCCGCAACGGGCGCGAGCGCGGGCCAATTGATTGTTGATTGAGGACGACACAGTGACCGCAGAATTCAGGGGCCTGATCGGCAAGGTCGCGACCGGCGCGGCGCTCACCCGCGACGAAGCCGCCAACGCCTTCGAGCAGATGATGTCCGGCGAGGCGACGCCGTCGCAGATGGGCGCGCTGCTCATGGGGTTGCGCGTGCGCGGCGAGACCGTCGACGAGATCACCGGCGCGGTCACCGCCATGCGCGCCAAGATGGTGCGCGTGCAGGCGCCGCCCGACGCCATCGACGTGGTCGGCACCGGCGGCGACGCCTCGGGCTCGTTCAATATTTCGACCTGCGCCGCGCTGATCGTCGCCGGCGCCGGCGTCCCGGTCGCCAAGCACGGCAATCGCGCGCTGTCGTCGAAATCCGGCGCCGCCGACGTGCTCGCCGCGCTCGGCGTCAATATCGACCTTTCGCCGGACAAGATCGCGCTTTGCATCCGCGAGGCCGGCATCGGCTTCATGTTCGCGCCGGCGCATCATCCGGCGACCAAGAACGTCGCCGCGACCCGCGTCGAGCTCGGCACCCGCACGATCTTCAATCTGCTGGGGCCGCTTTCCAATCCGGCCGGCGTGCGGCGGCAGATGATCGGCGTGTTCTCGCGGCAATGGACCGAGCCGTTGGCGCAAGTGCTGAAAAATCTCGGCGCTGAGGCGGTCTGGGTCGTGCACGGCTCCGACGGTCTCGACGAGATCACCACATCGGGCCCGACCAGCGTCACGGCGCTGGAAAACGGCGCCATCCGCAGTTTTGAGATTTCGCCGGAAGAGTTCGGGCTGACCAAGGTCAAGCCGGAAGCGTTGCGCGGCGGCGATGCCGCCACCAATGCCAGGGCGGTGCAGGAGGTGCTCGAAGGCAAGAAAACGCCGCTGCGCGACGTGGCGCTGTTCAATGCCGCCGCCGCGCTCGTCGTCGCCGGCAAGGCCAAGGAACTCAAGGCCGGCCTCGACCTTGCCGCGCAATCGGTCGATTCCGGCGAAGCCGAAGGCCGCCTCGATCGGCTGATCGTGGTGTCGAACGATGGCTGATATTTTGGAAAAGATCGGCGCCTACAAGCGCGCGGAGATCGTCGCGGCAAAACTTGCGCGCCCGCTCGACGCGCTCGAACGCGACGCCAAGGCCGCAAGCCCGCCGCGCGGTTTTCTGCGCGCCATCGAACGGCGGCTCAAGGCCGGCGACTATGCGCTGATCGCCGAGATCAAGAAGGCGAGCCCGTCGAAGGGTCTCATTCGCGACGATTTCGATCCGCCGGCATTGGCCAAGGCCTACGAAGCCGGCGGCGCCGCCTGTCTCTCGGTGTTGACCGACGCGCCGTCGTTCCAGGGCCATCTCGATCACTTGCGCGCGGCGCGCGCCGCCGTGGCGCTGCCGGTGCTGCGCAAGGATTTCATGTACGACCCTTATCAGGTGACCGAAGCGCGTGCCTGCGGCGCCGATTGCATCCTGATCATCATGGCCGCGGTCGACGATGCTTGCGCGGCCGAGCTGGAAGCGGCCGCAGCCGCGCTCGGCATGGACGCGCTCATCGAAGTACACGACGAGGAGGAGCTTGATCGCGCGCTGCGGCTGCAATCGCGGCTGATCGGCATCAACAATCGCAACCTGAAAACATTCGAGACGACGCTTACGACCTGCGAGCGGCTGGCGCGGCGCGTGCCGGCCGGCCGGATCATCGTCGGCGAGAGCGGCATTTTCACGCCCGACGATTTGGCGCGGCTCGGCGCCGCCGGCATCTCGACCTTCCTGGTCGGCGAAAGTCTGATGCGCCAGGACGACGTCGCGGCGGCAACGCGCGCGCTGCTCGCGCGCAAGCCCGCGCTCGCTGCGGTACGGTGAACGCCGTGGCGCGCGGCGCGAAAAAACTGAGCCATCTCGGCACGCGCGGCGAAGCCCACATGGTCGATGTCTCGGCCAAGCCTGCCACCGAGCGCGTGGCGGTGGCCGAAGGCCGCGTGCTGATGACGGCGAAGACGCTCGACATCGTGCGCAAGGGCGACGCCAAAAAAGGCGACGTGCTCGGCACCGCCCGCATCGCCGGCATCATGGCGGCCAAGCGCACCCATGAATTGATCCCGCTGTGCCATCCCCTGCTGTTGTCGCAGGTCGAAGTCGACGTCACGCCCGATGCCAAGCTGCCCGGCATTCGCGTCACCGCGCGCGTAAAAGTTTCCGGCCAAACCGGCGTCGAGATGGAAGCGCTCACCGCCGTATCGGTCGCCTGCCTCACCATCTATGACATGGTGAAGGCGGTCGACCGCGGCATGCGCATCGAGGGCATCCGGCTGGTCGAGAAAAGCGGCGGCCGCAGCGGCCATTTTCGCGCGCGGGAGTGAACCAAGTGGCGTTGATTTCCGTTGCCGAGGCGCTCGATCAGGTGCTGGCGCATGCCGCCCCGCTGCCGCCAGACGAAGTGCCGATCGACGAGGCCTGTGGCCGCGTCCTCGCCTACGATCTCAAAGCGCGCCGCACCCAGCCGCCCGCCGACGTCTCGGCCATGGACGGCTATGCCGTGCGCGCCGCCGATGTCGCGGCAGCCCCTGCCCGCCTGAAAGTCATCGGCGAGGTCGCCGCCGGCCGGCCGTTCAATGCCGCGGTCGGTCCGGGCGAGGCGGCGCGCATTTTCACCGGCGGTTTCGTGCCGGCCGGCGCCGATACGGTGGTGATCCAGGAACTGACCAAACGCGACGGCGCCTGGGTCGAGGTGCAAAAGGCCACGACCAAAGGCCGCAACGTGCGCCCGCAAGGGCTCGATTTCCGCACCGGCGAAACGCTGTTCGCCAAAGGCCATCGGCTCACCACGCGCGATCTCGCGCTGGTCGCCGCCATGAACCATCCGCTGCTGCCGGTGCACCGGCAGCCAAAACTCGCGCTGTTTGCTACCGGCGACGAACTGGTGGCGCCGGGCAAGGAGCCGGGTCCGGGCCAGATCGTCTATTCGAACGGCTTTGCGCTCGCGGCGCTGGCGCGCGCGGAAGGTGCAGCCGTGACCGATCTCGGCGTCGTGCCCGATAATCTCGATGAGACGATCGACGCGGTGCGGCGCGCCCGCGATCTCGACGCCGATATTCTGGTGACGACCGGCGGCGCCTCGGTCGGCGACCACGATCTGGTGCGGCAAGGCGTTCGCCGCCGAAGGCATGGCGCTGTCGTTCTGGAAGGTGGCGATGCGGCCCGGGCGGCCGCTGATGCACGGCCGGCTCGGCGCCATGCAGGTGCTAGGCCTGCCCGGCAATCCGGTGTCGTCCTATGTCTGCGCGTTCCTGTTCCTGGTGCCGCTGATCCGCAAGCTCCCGGGCGCGAACCGATCTCGTCGATCCCGAGCGAACCGGCGGTGCTCGGCTGCGATCTGCCGGAAAACGACGAGCGCGCCGATTATCTGCGCGCGCTGCTGACGGACGGTCCCGATGGCCCGGTCGCGACACCCTTCCCCACCCAGGACAGTTCGATGATGGCGCCGCTGGCGAAATCCGGCTGCCTCGTGATCCGCGAACCGCACGCGCCGGCGGCGAAAGCCGGCAGCGCTTGCGTGATAATGCGCCTCGATCGTTGAGCGGTGTTTGATACCTGTGCAAAGAAAAAAGCCCGGGACTTTCGTCCCGGGCCATTGTCCCCCAACTTCCCCCGAGTTTCCCCGCCGATCAATGCCAGTTGAAGCGCCACACCAGCGAGCTCAGCACCGACTGCTCGTAGCTATTGCTGGTGGAACGCCAAGCCACGTCGGTGCTCCCGCCGCGGTAGTAGACTGGAAGATCGGCCTTACTGAAGCTCGAGAACCGATATTCGTTGCGCCAGAACAGGCCCGAGATCGGCAGCCAGCTGAAATTCATCGCGTATTCCGTGCCGCCACCGAGGAACCAGCCGTTGATAGGTGTGGGACGGAGTGAAAGCGAGGACGGGACCGATGACCTGCCACTTGCAAATTCACCCCGATTGAAGTGCGACTGGGTGAAACCGCCGTTCGAGTAGGCGAGCAGGTCGGCGTCACCACGACACCGACGCGGCCGCCGACCGCCCAGGCATTACGACTGCTTCTGCTCGCCTTGCAGGACGGTGACGAATCCTCGATCGAGCCGTGGATATCCATGAAGCTGTAGTCGCCGAACACGCCGAACACCACGTTGCCGAACATTCCGCCCATCGGGACTTGAATGTCGCAACCGGCACCGACGCTGGCCCAGCCAGCCGCGACCGCCATTGGTGTCGCGGCCGTCGATCGGCACGAGCCCCGGAAAGGTCTCCGTGTCGTGGTCCTGATTCCACAGATCGTAGCCGAAACCGCCGTTGATGTAGCAGCCAGTCCAGTTATAGACCGGCGCGACTACGGCCGGCGCCTTGTAGACCGGCGCAGCAGCCGGCAAATCCGCCGCGAGCTGCAGAACCTGACATCAACGCCAAACCAGCGAGTGAAACGGCGAGTAGGTATTTTCATATCGTCCCCCGTCCAAGTGATCGGAACATCATCGAGGCTTGCGCCCACGATAACCCACGAGTCGGCGAAAGGCTGTGACACATCGGCATCAGTGCGCGAGATTCAGCGCGCGCTTGGGCGGTATCGCGGTGTTCGCGGCGCGACGGATATCTGCATTTTGTGCGATCGAATTGGCGCTATATCGAAACATCTATCGCGTCGTCCGCCGGAGCGAGCTGTCGTCGGCGGCGCGAAGCCAAATTGGTCTGTTGCGGAGCAGACGGTGATCGCTCACGGTCGCCGCGAATTTTTGGCCGCCGCTATTAATCGGACGTGATTTCAGCAGCTTAACTCTAACGTCAAACAAGCCTTGAACGTTAAATTCGAGCGTTAATCGCTCGTTTGTCACGTTCATCGTTTTCTTCACTTCAAATTAAATGGTTGCGGAACACATATGGAACGGATAGTGTCCGTTCATGCTTTGTTTCGGCAAAGGTCGCCCGACCGGCCGTCGCAAACCGGAAGCCAAGGGGAAGCGCCTATGTTAACGCGCAAGCAAGCCGAGCTGTTGCGTTTTATCCATGAACGCCTCAAGGAAGCCGGCGTGCCGCCCTCCTTCGACGAGATGAAGGACGCGCTCGACCTGCGCTCCAAATCCGGCATTCATCGGCTGATCACGGCGCTCGAGGAGCGCGGCTTCATCCGCCGCCTGCCGAATCGGGCGCGCGCCATCGAAGTGATCAAGCTGCCCGAATCGGTCGCCCACGGCATCGTCGCCGGCCGCTCGCGCGGTTTCACGCCGAGCGTCATCGAAGGCAATCTCGGCCGGGTGCGCACCGCTTCGGAAGACGACGGCGGCCGCCCGGTCGCCGTGCCGGTCATGGGCCGCATCGCCGCCGGCACGCCGATCGAGGCGATCCAGACGCGGAGCCACACCATCAATATGCCGCCCGAGTTGCTCACCGCCGGCGAGCATTTCGCGCTCGAAGTGCGCGGCGATTCGATGATCGAGGCCGGCATCCTCGACGGCGACATTGCGCTGCTCAAGCGCATGGACGCCGCCGATACCGGCGACATCGTCGTCGCCCTGATCGACGACGAAGAGGCGACCCTGAAGCGCTTCCGCCGCCGCGGCGCATCGATCGCGCTGGAGCCGGCGAACACCTCTTACGAGGTGCGCATCCTGCCGCCCAATCGCGTGCGCATTCAGGGCAAATTGGTCGGATTGTTCCGGCGGTATTAGCCCCGTCATTCCGGGGCCGCGCGTAAGCGCGGAGCCCGGAATCATAACCCCAGTTTTGCAAGACAATCTCAGCACTTGTTCTGCGTAACCTGTGATTATGGATTCGGGCTCGCCGCTTCGCGGCGCCCCAGAATGACGATGCTTCACTGATCCGCTTCGATATCGTCCTGGCGCGGCGTCGCGTCGCGCGGCGGTGCGCGTGACGCTGCGGGCTGAGCGGAAGTCGCATTGGCCGTATCAGTGACGCACGCACGCGCTGCGGCGCCCATGGCCGATCGAAATTCGGCGGCCGCGCGGCATCGATCGCAAAACCCGAACCGGTGCGGCGTAGCGCCAATGCGCCGCGTTGGCGCCACAGCGTCCGGCCGATCACCTGAGCCCGACAATCGGGCGGCGGGTCGCGGGTCGTCATGATGAGAACGGCGCGGCGGCAATCTTCCTCGAACGCATCGGGCTTGAGGTCGTAGGCGACGAGAGCGCCATCGGCGAGCTTGCCGATGCAGCCCGCGACGTCGCAGGCGATGCCCTGCCCCAGCTTGTGATCGTGATAGTCGCGCGCGTCGGCGTCGGCCGCGAGCCATTCCTTGATGGCGAACGTATCGCCGCCGGAATGATGAAAGGCGAGCAGGCCGTCGGCACCGCGCACGGCGAAGGTCCGGCCATCGGCCGCCAAGAGTACGTCAGGCCGCGGCGCGCTCGCCGCCCACGCGATGCCGAGTGCCGCGAGCGCGACGCCGCTCCAGCGCAGCGGCGTCTTGAAGAGCCCGATCACCAGCAGGCCCGCGGTTGCCAAGAGCAACGGCCCGGTGCCGAACGTGGTGACGTGGCCGACCGCTCCGGGCAGGCTTGCCACCCACAGCGACACCATATTCATCCACTCGATGCCGTAGCCCATTTGCCGCCAGAACTCGGCGTCGAAGCCGAACGGGATGGCCAAAAGGCCGAGCAGCCCCATCGGCATCACCCATGCGGAGACGACCGGCATGGCGAGCAGGTTGGCGATGACGCCGTAAGGCGCCATCCGGTGAAAGTGGTAGGCCGCATAGGGCGTGGTAGCGAGGCCCGCGACCAGCGACGCGATAACCAGGCTGGTGATCTCGTTGACACCCCACAACGCGGCGCGCGACCCAAGCGAGCTGTCGGTGCCGGCCTTCATCCGCGGCACGCCGCGATCGTAAGCCGCGACCAGCGCCAGCGTTGCCGCAAACGACATCTGGAAGCTCGGATGCACTACCGATTGCGGCGCCAAGACGAGCACCAAGAGCGCAGCCGCGGTCAGCGTGCGGATGGTCAGCGCCGGCCGGTCGAGCATGACGCCGACCAGCACGATGGCGATCATGAAATAGGAGCGTTGCGTGGCGACTTCGGCGCCCGAGAGCACCAGATAAAACGTCGTCGCGAGCAGCGCGCCGAACGCCGCCCATTTTTTTATCGGCCTTCTGTCGGGGAGGCCCGGGATCAGCGCCAGCAAGGCACGGATGATGAAGAACACCACGCCGGCGACGACCGCCATGTGATAGCCGGAGATCGACAACACGTGACCGACGCCGGAAATGAACAAGGCGTTGTAAAGGTTCTCCGAGATCACGTCGCGCTTGCCGTCGAGCAGCATCGCCGCGATCGCGCCGGTATCGCCCGGCAGCACGGCGCGCACGTGGGCATCGATCGCGTCGCGCATTCGTTGCACGACGGCGTTTACGCGGGACGCCAAGCCGGCCGTGGCCGGCGGCGTAATCACATTGACCGCGCCGCGCACAAATCCGGACGCGCCGATCTGTTGGAAATAAAGATCGCGGGCGAAATCGTATGAGCCCGGCGCCAGCGGCTGCAGCGGCGGATCGAGCATGGCTTTGACTTCGACGAACGAGCCCGCGGGCGGCGCCAGACCGCGCTTGACCGAGAGCCGCACCCGTTGCGGCTTGTCGTCGATGCGATTGCCGTCGATGCGGTCGACGCGCAGCACGAAGCGGTCGGTGTGCTGGCTCTCCTCGCGCAGCTCGACAAAGCCCGCAATCGTCACGCCCGATGCCGGATAGCGCAGCACCGGGTGTGCGATCATGGCGGTTTTCACCGTGGCGGCGGCAAAGCCCGCGGCGACGGCGAAAACAAAAAGACCGACGACGAAAGCGGCCAGATGCCGGCGCAGCAATACGGCGCCGACGCCGCAGACAGCGGCCAGTGTCGTCGCCGCCCACCACGCCGGCTCACGTTCCGCGGTGAAGTAGATGACGACGCCGATACCGTAGGCGACCGCGAGCCAGGGCAGCAGGCGATCGGCGGCAATTTCTTGGGCGGCCCATTGCCGTAATTGCGTGGTGAGAGCGAAATTGGGTCGCGGCCGTATGACATGCCACGCCGGGCGAATGCCGACCGGCCAGGGCCAAGGACCCGACCACGTACCAGCCCGCGCGCCAGCATGGGCGCGACTCTCTACGCTACCGTCTTGCGCCACTTGCGCGACCCCTACGCGCTAACTCACCAACGGCCTTATGCTAGCGAGACGCGCGCCGGGTGGCGAGGGCGTGTGTGCACAACCGTCGTGACGGATTTTTAGCCGCCGCCGGACACCTTGGCCCAGGTGTCGCGCAGCCCGACGGTGCGGTTGAACACCAGCCGTTCGGGCGTCGAAGTCCTTGTCCGGGCAGAAATAGCCCAGCCGCTCGAACTGCACCGCGTCATTGGCATTGCGCCCGGCCAACGCCGGCTCGACGCGGGCATCCGCGATCACTTCCAGCGAATTCGGATTGATGTCGGCGGCAAAATCCGTCGCGCTCGGGTCAGGTTTTGTGAACAGCGGATTGTACAGGCGCACTTCGGCGGGCACGGAGTCTGCCGCCGACACCCAATGCATGGTCGCCTTGACCTTGCGGCCGTCGGGGGCGTTGCCGCCTTTGGTGGCGGGATCGTAGGTGCATTTCAGCTCGATCACCTCGCCGGCCGCGTTCTTCACCACTTCGCGGCAGGTGATGAAATAGGCGTAGCGCAGTCGGACCTCGGTGCCGGGCGACAGTCGGAAGAACTTCTTCGGCGGGTTCTCCATGAAATCGTCGCGCTCGATGAAGAGCTCGCGGCCGAAGCGAATGCGGCGTGTGCCGGCGGCGGCATCCTCGGGGTGATTGACCGCCTCGACTTCCTCGCCTTGGCCGTCCGGGTAATTCTCGAGCACCACTTTGAGCGGGCGCAGCACCGCCATGCGCCGCTGCGCGGTCTTGTTCAAATGCTCGCGGATGGAGAATTCCAGCATCGCCATGTCGACGGTGCTGTTGGCTTTGGCAACGCCAATGCGCTTGACGAAATCGCGGATCGCCTCAGGCGGCACGCCGCGCCTCCGCAAGCCGGCAAGCGTCGGCATGCGCGGATCGTCCCAGCCGTGGACATGGCCGCCGCGCACGAGTTCGGTGAGCACGCGCTTCGACAGGATCGTGTAGGTCAGGTTGAGGCGGGCGAATTCGTATTGATGCGGCTGCGACGGCACCGGCAGGTTTTGCAAAAACCAGTCGTAGAGCGGCCGGTGATCCTCGAATTCCAGCGTGCACAGCGAATGGGTGATGCCCTCGATGGCGTCGGACTGGCCGTGGGCGAAATCGTAGCTCGGATAAATGCTCCAGGTTTTTCCGGTGCGCGGGTGCTCGGCGTGCAGGATGCGATACAGCACCGGATCGCGCAGGTTAATGTTGCCGGAACCCATGTCGATCTTGGCGCGCAGCACGCGGGCGCCGTTTGGAAATTCGCCGGCACGCATGCGGCGGAAGAGATCGAGGTTTTCCTCCACGCCGCGCTCGCGGAACGGGCTGTTCTTGCCCGGTTCGGTCAAGGTGCCGCGCGCCGCGCGCATCTCGTCCTGGCTTTGATCGTCGACATAGGCCTTGCCGGCGCGGATCAAGTCCTCCGCCCAGCCATAGAGCCGCTCGAAATAATCTGAGGCGTGATAGAGGTGCGTGCCCCAATCGAAGCCGAGCCAGCGCACATCGCGCTCGATGGCGTCGATATATTCCTGGGATTCCTTGGTCGGGTTGGTGTCGTCGTAGCGCAGATTGCAGTGGCCGCCGAACTCGTCGGCAATGCCGAAATTGAGACAAATCGACTTGGCGTGGCCGATATGCAGGTAGCCGTTCGGCTCCGGCGGAAAGCGCGTGACGATCGCCTTGTACCGCCCCGACGCCAGATCGGCGCGCACGATGTCGCGAATGAAATCCTGGCCCGCTTCGCGTGCAGACTCTTTTGCCGGTGTCTCAACGACCGTCATGGATCAATCCGTTTGGCGCTGCCGAAAGAGCCGGGTAACGCGCCGATTCCTTAAGCCTAAGATGCGATTGCGCCCCGGATTGGACAAGAAGGCCCGCGGGGTCAAGCCCGGCGCCGAAAAAGCTTGCTCTGGCTTACTGTCCTTAACCCCTAGGCGTGCTAAACGAGCCCGCGCCCGCGGATCAGGATAGCAATGGCCGTCGTCACCCGTTTTGCCCCCTCGCCGACCGGTTTCCTCCATATCGGCGGCGCCCGCACCGCGTTGTTCAATTGGCTTTATGCCCGCGGACGTAGCGGGAAAATGCTGCTGCGGATCGAGGACACCGACCGCGAGCGCTCCACGCAAGCCGCCATCGACGCCATCCTCGACGGGCTCGCCTGGCTCGGCATCGGCTGGGACGGCGAGGTGGTCTACCAGTTCGCCCGCGCGGCGCGGCACCGCGAGGTGGTCGAGCAACTTTTGGCGACCGGAAACGCCTATCGCTGTTATGCGAGCCCCGAAGAACTCAAGGACATGCGCGAGGCGGCGCGCCGCGAAGGTCGTTCGAAACTCTATGACGGCCGGTGGCGCGACCGTGATGCGAGCGATGCCCCGCCGGGCGTAAAACCGGCGATCCGGCTCAAGGCGCCGCTCAGCGGCGAGACCGTGATCGAGGATCAGGTCCAGGGCCGCGTCGTCTGGCAGAACGAAAACCTCGACGATCTCGTGCTCCTGCGCTCCGACGGCACGCCGACCTACATGCTCGCCGTGGTGGTCGACGATCACGACATGGACGTCACCCACATCATCCGCGGCGACGACCATTTGACCAACGCCGCGCGGCAGAAACAAATCTACGACGCGCTCGGCTGGCCGGTGCCGGTCATGGCGCATATTCCGCTGATCCACGGCCCCGACGGCTCAAAGCTGTCGAAGCGCCACGGCGCGCTCGGCGTCGATGCCTATCGCGCCATGGGCTACCTGCCGGTGGCGTTGCGCAATTATCTGGTGCGGCTCGGCTGGGCCCATGGCGACCAGGAAATCTTCTCCACCGAGGAGATGATCGCGGCCTTCGACCTGCCGCAGATCGGCCGCTCGCCGGCGCGCTTCGACTTCGCCAAGCTGGAAAGCCTCAACGGCCATTACATCCGGCAAAGCGCCGACGCCGACCTGCTTGCGGCCATCGACCAGCTGCTGCCCCATATCGCCGACGGCGCAAAACTCGCCGCCAAGCTGACGCCGGAGCTGCGCCGGCAGTGGCTTGCGGCCATGCCAAGCTTGAAGGAACGCGCCAAGACGCTCCTCGATCTTATTGATGGCGCTAAGTTTCTCCTGGCAGATCGGCCGATCCCCTTGGACGACAAGGCGGCCGCCCTGCTAACGCCGGATGCCAAAACTCTGTTGGGCGATATCGGCGCCGGGCTTGCCGCCGTCGAGCCCTGGACAGCCGAGACGACCGAACAGGCGGTACGCACTTTCGCCGAGCGCAAGGGATTAAAACTCGGCGCTATCGCCCAGCCGCTGCGGGCGGCGCTGACCGGCCGCACCACCTCGCCCGGAATCTTCGAGGTGCTGGCCGTGCTCGGCAAGGCCGAGAGCCTCGCTCGCATCGCAGATCTGACCGGCGCGCAAAGCGCCTAAATAGCCGAAGGTTTACGTCGCGTGCGCTCTGTCACATGCCTATTATCTTGCAGTGCACACTTTGCTAAGCTACCCCCATAACGGCCGGATCGGGCTGCCGCTTCTTTGACCATCGCCCGCAACTTGCCGTTTCGGTTGCCACTCACTTGAGGATACGATCATGGACGCGAAGACCGGCGCCAACATCAAGACCGGCACGCTGAAACTCGGCGACAAGAGCTATAATTTTCCGATGTACGAGGGGACCATCGGTCCCGAAGTAATCGACATTTCGAAGCTTTACGCCGAGGCCGGCATTTTCACCTACGACCCGGGATTCACCTCGACCGGCTCTTGCGAATCCAAGATCACCTATATCGACGGCGACGAGGGCATCTTGCTCTATCGCGGTTATCCGATCGACGACCTGGCCGAGCACGGCGATTTCCTCGAGACCTGTTACCTGCTGCTCTACGGCGATTTGCCGACCGCCACTCAGAAAGCCGATTTCGTCGACCGCGTGATCCATCACACGATGGTGCACGAGCAGATGAGCCGCTTCTTCCAGGGTTTCCGCCGCGACGCCCATCCGATGGCGGTGATGGTCGGTTCGGTCGGCGCGCTGTCGGCGTTCTATCACGACTCCACCGACATCACCGATCCGCAGCAGCGCATGATCGCCTCGATCCGCATGATCGCGAAAATGCCGACGCTGGCCGCCATGGCGTACAAATATTCCATCGGCCAGCCGTTCATGTATCCGAACAACAAGCTCGACTACGCCTCGAACTTCTTGCGCATGTGCTTTGCGGTGCCGTGCGAGGAATACAAGGCCAATCCGGTCATCGCGCGCGCCATGGACCGCATCTTCACGCTGCACGCCGATCACGAGCAGAACGCCTCGACCTCGACCGTGCGGCTGGCCGGCTCGACCGGCGCCAATCCGTTCGCCTGCATCGCCGCCGGCATCGCCTGCCTGTGGGGCCCGGCGCACGGCGGCGCCAACGAGGCGGCGCTTAAAGATGCTCGGCGAGATCGGTTCCGTCGATCGCATCCCCGAATACGTCAAGAAGGCGAAGGATCCGAAGGATTCATTCCGCCTGATGGGATTTGGCCATCGCGTCTACAAGAACTACGATCCGCGCGCCAAGCTCATGCAGAAGACCTGCCACGAGGTTTTGAACGAGCTCGGCGTCAACGATCCCGCTGCTCGACGTCGCCATCGAGCTCGAGCGCATCGCGCTGCACGACGAGTATTTCATCGAGAAGAAGCTTTATCCGAACGTCGACTTCTATTCCGGCATCACGCTGCGCGCCATGGGCTTCCCGACCACCATGTTCACGGTGCTGTTCGCGCTCGCCCGCACCGTCGGCTGGATCGCGCAGTGGAAAGAAATGATCGAGGATCCGCACCAGAAACTCGGCCGGCCGCGCCAGCTCTATACCGGCTCGCCGAAACGGGAATATCAGCCGATCTCGAAGCGGAAATAATCATCCTGCCCGCAACGCCCACCCTACGGCGTATCGTAGGCCCAGGTTAGATAGGCCCCGCCCCAGGTAAAGCCGCCGCCGAAGGCGACCAAGATCATCCGTGTCGCCGGCCTTCAGCTTATTCTCGTAATCCCACAGGCACAGCGGGATCGTGGCCGCGGTGGTGTTGCCGTATTTGTGGATGGTGACCATCACCTGCTTCGGGTCGAGCTTCATGCGCTCGGCCGTCGCCTCGATGATGCGCCTGTTGGCCTGGTGCGGCACCAGCCAGTCGATCTGGTCGCTGGTCAGGTGATTGCGCTGCATCAGCTCGGTGGCGACGTCCGCCATGCGGGCGATGGCGAATTTGTAGACCGCGGCGCCTTCCTGATGGACGTAATGCAGCCGCTTGGCCACGGTCTCCGCCGTCGGCGGCATGCGACTGCCGCCGGCTTTCTGGTGCAGATGCGGCATGCCGGCGCCGTCGGAGCGGATCAGCGTGTCGATGATGCCGTACTTTTTGCTCGGCTCGATCAGGACGGCGCCGGCGCCGTCGCCGAACAGCACGCAGGTGGCGCGGTCGGTATAGTCGATGATCGCCGACATCTTGTCGGCGCCGACCACCACGATCTTGCGGAATTTCCCGGTCTCGATGAATTGCGACGGCGATGGTGAGCGCATAGACGAAGCCTGAGCACGCCGCCTGCACGTCGAAGCTGCCGATGTTGCGGATGCCGACCATGTCGCAGATCAGATTGGCGGTCGAGGGAAAGACCAGATCCGGCGTCGTCGTGGCGCAAATCAGCAGGTCAACGTCGCCGGGCGCGGTGCCGGTCTTGCTCAACAGTCCGCGCACCGCCTCGGCGCCCATATGCGAGGTGCCGAGCCCTTTGCCCTTGAGGATGTGGCGTTCGCGGATGCCGGTGCGCTCGACGATCCACTCGTCGCTGGTATCGACCATCTTGGCCAGTTCGGCGTTGGTGAGAAGGTCGGGCGGCACGTAGCCGAATACCCCGGTGATCGCCGCGCGGACCGCGGGTTTCCGGACGGTTTTTTTCAATTTGCTCACGCGAGGTTCTTTGCCGTTTTGCTCGGAAGGGCCCTTGCGGCCTTAGCAGGATGCCCGCCGCAATGGTAGAGCGGCGTCCGATCGGCGGTTAACACGGCTCTGACTGGGCTACGTCGAGGACAATGGCCGCCGCCTTGGCGCTCGGCGCCGCGCTGCCGATGGCCATGACGGCATCGAGCCGGCCGAAGGCCTCGATCTGGCGTTGCCGCTGCGCTGTGTCGGAGAGGAGCGGCAGCAGCGCGCCGGCAAGCCGTTCCGGTGTGCAGTCGGACTGCAAGAATTCCGGAATGACGTTCTCGCCAAGCACCAGATTGGCCAGGATGACGCTCGGCAGCCGTGCCAAGAGCCGCACCAGCTTGACCACGATAAAGGCCTCGACCGGCGACATCCGATAAGCGGCGACAGTCGGTATGCCGGCGAGCGCGAGCTCGAGCGTGACCGTGCCGGATGCCGCCAGCGCCGCGCGCGCGCGGCGAAACGCGGCCCATTTCTCCGCCGGATCGATCACGACCCGCGGCGGAATTTCCCAGCCGGCAACCGCCTCGCGCACTTGCGCCGCGAGATGCGGCACGGTCGGCAGCACGAGCTCCATCGGGCCAGCGCGCGCGGCGACTTGCTCGATCGCTGAGCCGAATGTGCCGAGCAGGTGCCGGATTTCGCTGGCTCGGCTGCCCGGCAGGACCAGCACGACGGGCGGATCGGCGCGGCGGCGCTGCGCCTCCTCGGCATTGGGCCGCAATTCGGCAATGCGCTCGATCAGCGGATGGCCGACATAGCGACACGGCGGGCCGCCGAGCTTGACGTACATCGCCGGCTCGAACGGCAGGATGGCGAGGACCTGATCGACATAAGCGCGCATGGCGCGGGCGCGGCCGGGCCGCCACGCCCAGATCGAGGGCGAGACGTAATCGAGGATCGGGATTGAGGGCGCGAGCCGGCGCACGCGGCGGGCGACGCGGTGGGTGAAATCGGGACTGTCGATAATCACCAGCGCATCCGGGCGCGCGGCAACCACGGCGGCGGCGGTTTCGCGAATCCGGCGGAAGATCATCGGCAGCCGGCGCGGGATCGCCGCAATACCCATGATCGAAAGCTCGTCGATGGCGAATGGACTGACGACGCCGGCAGCCGCCATGGCGCGCCCGCCGACTCCGTTGAACGTCATTGCGCCGCCGTGCCGCGCTTTGAGCGCACGAACCAATGCCGCGCCGAGCGCATCGCCGGATTCTTCCGCGGCGACGATATAAAGCGAAAGCGGCGCGCGGTTGCGGCTCGGCCTCATCGCGCCGCGTCCTCGCTCACGCCGGCGACGAAGATCTTTTCCCGATCGGCAGCTGCGATGACCTCGGCCGCCTCGGCGATGATGGTTGAGCCGGCAGCGACGGCGACGCCGGCAAGCCCGGCGCGCGCCGCACCCTCGATGGTCCGCGGCCCGATCGAAGGCAGATCGAAGCGGCGGTCCTGGCCCGGCTTTGGCGCCTTGACCAGAACGCCGACGCCGGGCGGCGTGGTGACCCGGCCTTGGCGGCGCAGATCGGCGATCCGCGCCAGCATATTGTCGGTGCCTTCCGCCGCCTCGACGGCGAGGACGTGGTTGTTGGCGACGATCGCGGCCTGGCCGACGTCGAACGGCCCGAGCGCGGCGATCAGTTTCATTGCCGCGCGCGATGTCGCTGCGATCGCGCTCCGACGGCTGATAGCGGCCGAGCACGCCTTCGGGGACAAAAATTTCCGGCGCCACGTCGCGCACGCCGATGACGCGCAAGCCGCCGCTCTCGGCCATGCTCGCGGTCGCCCGACAGCAGCCGGTCATCGCCGCCGCGAAAGAAGCCGGCAAGGCGCGGCAGCAATCGGATGGTTTGCCAATCGAGCCGCACTTGCGTCAGCGGCGGCCGCAGTAGCGTGCCGATGAACAGAACTTCCCTGCAGTGCTCCGCCCGCGCCAGGCGAAAGAAGCGGCCCGACCTGTCCGATGGCGATCCAATGGTGGGGATAGCGTTCGATGACGTTTGCGATCGGCCCAGCCTTTCAGCGCAAACATCACCGGCTGCCGGCCGCCGCGTACGATGGCCTCGGCGACTGCGCCCGGAAAGCTGCCGCCGCCGCAGATGATGGCGATGGGACCGCGCTCGGCCGTCAGCCATGGAAGCCCTCGTCAGGCGGCGTCATTCGTCCGGGCCGTCGTTCCAGCGCCGCGTGCGCGGCCGCATCAACGGCCGTTTGCCGCCGGCGCGGATGAAGGCGATCATCTTGCCGACCAGCGGATCATTGCCGAATTCACGCTCGACCGCGTCGATGCGGTCGGCAATGCGGCCTTCGACAAAAAACAGCGCGCGATAGGCGTTACGCACCTTGTGCATCTCGGCGCGCGTGGCGCCGCGACGGCGCAGGCCGACCATGTTCAATCCGACCAGCGCGCCGGTCTGGCCGAGCGCAAAGCCGAACGGAATAATGTCGTCGCGCGCCGCCGACATGCCGGCCATCATCACGCCATCGCCGATCCGCACATATTGATGGATCGCGACATGGCCGCCGAGGAAGGTGTGTTCGCCGACCGACACGTGGCCGCCGAGCACCACGTTGTTGGCAAGGTTCACATCGTCGCCGACCTGGCAATCGTGGCCGACATGCGCGCCGACCATGATGAAGCAGCGGTCGCCGACCCGCGTCACGCCGCCGCCGTCTTCGGTGCCGGTATTCATGGTGACGCTCTCGCGCAAGTCGCAGCGCGCGCCGATGATCAGCCTGGTCGGCCCGCCGCGATAATGCACCGATTGCGGCGGCGTGCCGAGCGACGAGAACGGATAGACCACGGTGTCTTCGCCGATCGTGGTGACGCCGGTGACGTTGACGTGGGCGATCAGGCGCACGCCGCTTAAAAGCTCGACCTGCGGCCCGACCAGGCAATACGGCCCGATCTCCACGCCCTCGCCAATGCGTGCGCCATCGGCGACGCGCGCGGTCGGATCGATCGCCATCTAGTCCTCGGCAATCATGGCGCCGACCTCGGCCTCGGCGATCAGCGCGCCGTTCACCAAAGCCTTGGCGCGATACCACCACATGTTGCGGCGATGCGCGATCTTGTCGACGTGATATTCGATGGTATCGCCAGGGATCGCGGGCTTGCGGAATTTTGCCTTGTCGATGGTGAGGAAATATACTTTTCGCCCGCGCGCCTCGGTGCCGAGATGCCAGAGCACGAGTGTGCCCGCAGTCTGCGCCATGCCCTCGATCACCAGTACGCCGGGCATCACCGGATTGTCCGGAAAGTGGCCCATGAACTGCGGCTCGTTGATGGTGACGTTTTTGATGCCGATGGCGTGCTCGTCGGCACGCATGTCGATCAACCGATCGATCAGGATAAAAGGGTAGCGATGCGGCAACAGCCGAAGGATTTCACGAATATCGATGGCGCCAAGCGTGTCGCTCATTCGTCGCCGCCTTCGGATTTGCCGGCGTTGCGCGCCATACGGCGCACCCAACTGATGCCACGCAGCCACTCGCGCGACGGCTGAGCCGGCCAGCCGTTGTAGCGGGCGCCGGCGGGAACATCGGTAACGACTCCGGCGCGCGCGCCGAGCATCACCCCATCGCCGATGGTCAAATGGTCGGCAGAGGCCGACCTGCCCGCCCATCATGACGTAATCCCCCACATTGCAGCTGCCGGATACGCCGGTTTGCGAGACGAGCACGCAGTGTCGTCCGATGGAGGTGTTGTGTCCGATTTGCACCAGGTTGTCGATCTTGGTGCCCTCGCCGATGACGGTATCTCTGGTCGCGCCGCGGTCGATGGTCGAATTGGCGCCGATCTCCACGTCGTCCTGGATGATGACGCGGCGGGTTTGCGGGATTTTCTGATGTCCCTTCGGGCCCGGCAGATAGCCGAAGCCGTCCTGGCCGATACGGACACCCGGATGGATGATGACGCGATCGCCGATCAACGCATGCTGGATCGTCGCGCCGGCACCGATCGCGCAGTCGCGGCCGATGCAGACGCCCGGCCCGATGACCGCGCCGGCCGCGATCACCGTGCCGGCGCCGATCTCGGCATGCGGCGCCGATGACGGCGAGCGGATCGACCGTCACATTCGCTTCAAGGCGGGCCGCCGGATGCACGAGCGCGTCCTTGCTGCAGCCTTTCACGCCGAACAACGATGATGGGCGCAAGGCATCGGGAAACAGCGCTCGCGTGACCGCGACGAAGGCTCGATACGGCTCAGGCGTCACCAGGACGGCCAAGCCTTGCGGCGCCTTCGCCTCAAAGCGCGGGCTGACGAAACAAGCTCCCGCGCGCGTGATCGCCAACGCGTCGAGAAATTTGGGCTTGTCGAGAAAGCTGATGTCGGCTGAGACCGCGGTGTCGAGCGGCGCGATATTGCTGATGCGGCGGTCGAGCGGATCGCCCGCTCGCGGCTTGGCGCGCGTGAGCGCCGCGATCTCCTCGATCGTGAGCGCCCGTTGGGCTCGTAAAGTGTCCGGCATGCGCCCGTCCATGACGAGAGCTTAAGCCACGCTTAGAAATGCGTCCCGCCGCCGAAGGCGAAGAATTGGGTTTTGTCGTAACCCGTCTTCGTAATCGGATAGGCAAAATCGAAACGCAGCGGACCGAACGGGGAATCCCAGATGAGGCTGGCGCCGGCCGACATGCGCACGAACGCACTGTCGGCAAATTGCATGCCGCATTGACAGTAGAAGCCGCCCTGGGCGGCGTTGACGAAGCCGTTGACTTCTCCGGTCGACGCTAACTGCGTCTCGCCCTTGTAGCCCCACACCGAGCCGGCATCGAAAAACACGGCGCCGCGGAAGCCTGAGTCCTTGGGCAGGAAGTAGAACGGATATTGGAACTCCAGGCTCGCGCCCCAATAGTTGGTGCCGCCGATGGCGTCGCCCGACGTTCCCGGCGTGGTGTCGCGCGGACCAAGGCCGGCCGGCGCAAAGCCACGCACCAGGTTCGGGCCCATCTTGAAGTCGTCGAGCAGGCGGACTCCCGATCCATCGAGCCCGATCATGTTGCCCGCTTGCAGATGCAGGATGCTGATCAGGTCGGGAATCACTTCATAGTAGCTGTGGAAGTCGGCGGCCGTGCGCATATAGGCCACGTCGCCGCCGACACCGGCGAAATCTTGACCGAAAGTGAGCAACAGGCCGTTGGTGGGGCTCTTGTTGTTGTCGAGCGTGTTGTAGGTCAGTCCGTATCCCACAAGCGACGTCAGCGTCGCGCCGTTGGCGAGCTCGGCGCGCACCGGCAGCGAGGCCTGGCCGTAGAGAAGGCAGCTCGTGGTGTTCGCATAGGGGAAAATGGGTGCGGTGTTTATGGCAGTCGGCGTCGCGAAGGTGTTGACAAAATCCGGATTGAGGTTGTTGCAGCTATCGAGATAGGCCGGCAGCGTGATCTTTTGCGTATAGAGCGAATAGCGCAGTTGCAACGCCAGGTCTTCGCGCAGCGCGATGCCGAGTTTCAGGCTGCCGCCGTACGATTCCGTGCCATACGACAGGTAGTTGTTGGCCAGCGTCTGCTTGGCGAATAGATCGAGGCCCGCCGCGAGCCGCTGGTCGAGGAAATAGGGCTCGATAAAACTGAATTCCGCGCCGCGAACGAATTCGCCGTAGGTCAAGGCGACTTTGCCGTAGCGGCCGGTGCCGAGCAGGTTGCGCTCGGAAACCGACATCTGGGCGAGCCAGCCTTCCGCCGTCGAATAGCCGCCCATGATCGAGAAATCGCCGGTCGATTGCTCCTCAAGCTCGACGTTGATCACCACCCGGTCGGGAGCCGATCCGGGCTCGTTGGTGATCTTGACCGACTTGAAGAAGTTCAGATTCTTCAGCCGCCGTTCGGCGCGGTCGATCAGAGCGCGGTTGTACGGATCGCCTTCGGCGATGTCGAACTCGCGCCGGATCACGTAATCGCGGGTGCGGATATTGCCGTGGATATTGATGCGCTCGATATAGGCGCGCGTGCCCTCGTCGACGACGAAGGCGACGTTGATGGTGCGCGTTTGCGGATTGCGGTCGCCGCGCGGGCGTACGGTGGCGAACGGATAGCCGCGCCGCGACACCTCGATGGTGACTTGCTCGACCGTCTTTTCGATCGCCTCGCCGTTATAGATGTCGCCCTGGCGCATGTGCAGGACCGACCGCAGCGATTGCGAGTCGATGGCACGGACGTTGGATTGAACGTCGACGACGCCGAAGTGGTACAGCGGCCCTTCTTCGATCGTAAACGTGATGATGAATCCCTTCTTGGCGGGATCGTATTCGGCAACCGCCGAGACGACTTGCACGTCGGCAAAGCCGTGCTTCAGGTAGAAGCGGCGGATCAGATCGCGGTCCGCTTCCATGCGGTCGGGGTCGTAGACGTCGGTGGTCTGCAGGAAGCTTAAGAAGTTGGATTGGGCGGTCTTGATCACCTCTTTCAGGCGCCATGACGAATAGGACTTGTTGCCGACGAAGTTGATCGACTTCACGCCGGTCTTCTCGCCCTCGTTGACCACGAAAATCAGATCGACGCGGTTGTTCGGCCGCTCGATGATCTGCGGCGCCACGGTGACGTCGAAGCGGCCGTTGCGGTGATAGACGTCGATGATGCGCTGGGTATCGGCCTGCACTCTGGGGCGTGACAGCGAGTCGCGCGCCTTCGACTGGATTTCTTGCTGGAGCTGCTCGTCCTTCATCCGATGGTTGCCTTCGAAGGCAAGCCGGTTGATCACCGGCGATTCCACCACCGTGACGACGATGTGGCCGCCCGATTGGGTGATGTGGACGTCTTCAAAAAGGCCGGAGGCGTAGAGCGCTTTGAGGGCGGCGTCGATCTTGGCGGCGTCGAGGCGCTCGCCAGGCCCGGCCTTGAAATAGGCACGCACCGTATCCGCATCGACGCGGCGGTTGCCCTGAACCACGATGTTACTCGCGGACGCACCAGCCTCAGCCGGCGGCGCCGCATACGCAGCTCCGGCCGGCAGGCCAACAAAACCTACTCCGAGGAGCAAGCCGGCCAGAACGAGCCCCCGTCTCACCCGCACACACATGTCCATGCGCTAAGCGCCTTTACCCCTAGTGGCCGCCCCCAGTGGCGGGTTACTTGCCTCGATCTCCCTTACGTTCTTTCGGCTTAAGATATTAATTCTGCGCGTATTTTTGCCACGTCCCCACCCTTTGCACAACAGTCCCCACGCTCGATCTCGCCCCCGCGAGTACGTCCCACACTGGCCACCTCAGGAGGTCGCCAAGTGAACTATGTCGTTGAAAGTTGCAAATATCATCAACATCAAGACTATTGCGAGGCCGATACGAAACCCGACCTCCTGGGCCCGTTCCGACAGCGGCCGGCCGCGCAGCGCCTCGATCGAATAGAACAAAAGGTGACCGCCATCGAGGAGCGGGATCGGGAACAGGTTCAAAAGCCCGATCGACACCGAAAGCACGGCCGCCAGATGAATGAGGGCGACGAAGCCCGCGGTCGCCACCTGGCCCGACATCTGGGCAATCCGGATCGGGCCGCCGAGCTGATCGGCCGCCTCGCGGCCGACGACGACGCCGCCGATATAGCTCAGCGTGCGGTCGATGACGAACCAGGTCTCCTGCACGCCCATCCACACCGCCTGCGGCGGCGGCACCGGCTGGAATTTCAGATCCTCGGCCGCGGTCGAGCGGGTAATGCCCAAAATGCCGATGCGATGCACGTTGCCGAAATTGTCCTTGATCTCCTTGAGCGCCGGCGTCGCCTTCAGCACGACTTGGGCACCCTTGCGGTCAACGGTGATCGTCAGCGACTCGCCGGCGCTCTCGCTGACCACGCGCTGCATGTCGGCGAAGTCGCCGATGGCGCCGCCATTGATCGCCACCACCAGGTCGCCGGGTTGAAAGCCGGCCGCGGCAGCCGCACTATCCGCCTGAACCGTATCCACGCGGGCGGTCATTGATTGCTTGCCGTAAAGCATGAAGATACCGGCGAAAATTATTATGGCCAAAAGGAAATTGGCCATCGGCCCAGCCACCACAATGGCCGCGCGTTTGGCCACCGGCTGAAACACAAAACTTTGCGACTTCTCGCCTTCATCCATGCTGGCCAGGCGCTCGGTGTCCGGCACGCTCGCGGCATTCTCGTCGCCGAAGAATTTTACGTAGCCGCCGAGCGGAACGGCGGCGATTTTCCAGCGCGTGCCGTAGCGGTCGTTAAAGCCGACGATTTCGGGCCCAAAACCAATGGAAAACACCAGGATCCGCACGCCGCACCAGCGCGCGATCAGGAAATGCCCCAATTCGTGGAAGAACACGACCAGGCTGAGGACAAACAGAAAGGGCACGAGGTAACCGACCACGCCGCCCCCAAGCGCATGTAAATGCGACAAAAAATACGACCCCATGACGCTGTCCTGCCGCCCCGCTGTCCCGCCCGATTCCGAACCTAGGATGCCATTGCGGCAATTTCGGGCAAGAGGTCGACCGCTAACCTTCTCGCATTATGGTCAATTTCCAGGGCTTCCTCGACCGATTGGGGTTCGGCCATCTCGCCGCGCCGTTCCGCCGCATCGATTGTCGCCTCGACAAGGGCGGGAATGCCGGGGAATCCCAGCCGCCGGCCGACGAATTCGCGCACCGCGATCTCGTTCGCCGCATTGAGGATGGTGGGCGCCGCCCCACCCGCGGCCAGCGCCTTGCGCGCGATCGCCAGCGCCGGAAAGCGTACCGGGTCGGGCGCCTCGAAGGTCAAAGCCGCTACGCGGGCGAGATCGAGCCGCGGCGCCGGCGTCGACATGCGGGTCGGCCAGCCCAGGCAATGGGAGATCGGAATGCGCATGTCCGGCGAGCCGAGTTGCGCGATCACCGAGCCATCGCGGAATTCCACCATGCCATGGATCACCGACTGCGGATGGACGACGACGTCGAGCTCGTCGGGCGACAATCCGAACAAGTGATGCGCCTCGATCAGTTCGAGGCCTTTGTTCATCAATGTCGCGGAATCGATCGTGACCTTCGGTCCCATGATCCAGGTCGGATGCTTGAGCGCCTGCTCCACCGTCACGGTGCGCAATTGCTTCAGCGACCAGGTGCGGAACGGCCCGCCGGAGGCGGTGAGGATGACGCGGCGCACTTCGTCGCGCCGGCCCGACATCAGCGCCTGGAACACCGCGTTGTGCTCGGAATCGACCGGCAGGATTGTCGCTGCTGCGGCGGCCGCGCGGCGCATGAACAAAGCGCCGGCACAAACCAAACATTCCTTATTGGCGAGCGCGACCGTGGCGCCGCGTTCGGCCGCAGCGAGCGTCGGCTTGAGACTAGCCGCGCCGGTGATCGCCGCCATGACCCAGTCGGCGGGCCGCTGCGCCGCCTCGACCAAAGCGTCGGCGCCGGCGGCAGTTTCGATGCCGGAGCCGGACAGCTCGGACTTCAATTCCTTGTAAGCCGCCGGCTCGCCGACCGCGGCAAAGCGCGCGCCGAGCTCGCGCGCCAGTTTCGCCAATGCGGCTGCGTTGCGGTTTGCGGTCACCGCCTCGACGCGATAGCGCCCGGGCTCGCGTTGCAACAGATCGATGGTGCTCGAACCGATCGAGCCGGTGGCGCCGAGCAGCGTCACCGATTTCGGCACCCGTGCCAAATCCGGTTTGGCCGGTTTCTGCTGCGCCTTCTTCGCTTGGCCTACCATATCAGCAAGCCCTGGGCCGGAGCATCGGGCCCTTGCCGGAGGATGCCGATCAGGAGCGCGACGAGCGCCGCAACCAGAAAGCCGTCGAGACGGTCCATCAGTCCTCCGTGACCGGGGATCAGGCTGCCCGCATCCTTGGCGCCGAAACGCCGCTTGACCGCGGATTCGAACAGGTCGCCAGCCTGGGTAAGGACTGAAAGCAATAAAGCGACAACCCCTACGGCTACAAGCTTATCGACCCCGCTCGCATAGGCGACCGAGGTGCCTGCGGCAACCCCCCCTACGACACCACCGACAGCGCCCGCCCAGGTCTTGTTCGGGCTCACACGCGGCCACAGCAATGGCCCGCCGATCGCCCGACCCACGGCATAGGCGAAAATGTCGGTTGCCCAAACCGTCAGGGCCACAAACAGCACCGCGACAAAACCCCATGCGGGGTCGCGGCGAAGCAGCGCCGGTCCGAGAAAGGCGATGCCGGCATAGACGATGCCGCACGACCCCCAAACCAGCGGATTACGTGCGGGAAAGCGGCGCGGCCCTGCGGCCATCACGCCGGCCGCGAGCGCTGAACCGATGAAGATCATAGCGGCTGCGGCGCCGGGCTCGTCGACTCCGGTCAACACCAGCGCAAACAGCAGCGCCGCAAGGCCGGGAAGCAAAATCCTGGCGTCAGCGCTGTCGGCAACCAGCTTGGTCCATTCCCAAAGGATGCCTGCACCCGCGGCGGCGCAAAGCAGAAAAAACGGCCACCCGCCGAAATAGGCAAAGACCAGCACCAGCGGTCCGAGCACGGCGGCAGAAGCGACGCGAAGCACAAGGTTGTTCGCGCTGCCGAATTTTGACGCGAATTTTCCGGTTTCGCCGTTGTCGCGATGATTGCTCACGATCCGGTCTGGGCGATCAGTCCGCCAAAGCGGCGTTCGCGCCGGCGATACTCGGCAATGGCGCCTTCGAGCGCGGCACGGTCGAAATCCGGCCAATTGATCGGAACGAACACCAGTTCGCTGTAGGCCGATTGCCACAACAGGAAATTGGACAGCCGCTGCTCGCCGCTGGTGCGGATGATGACGTCGGGATCGGGGATGTCCGGCGCGTCGAGATGGCGCGACAACAGCTCCGGCGTGATGTCGCTCGCCTTGAGCCGTCCCTCAGCCACTTCGGTTGCGAGCCGCCGCGCCGCGCGCGCGATCTCCTGCCGCGCGCCGTAATTGAAGGCGACGACCAGCGTGAAACCGTCATTGCCGCGGGTCAGATCTTCCGCCTCCTGTAAGAGGCGGCGAATATCGGGATCGAGATCGTCGCGTTCGCCGATGACGCGGACGCGGATATTGTTCTTGTGCAGATCGACCAGATCGTTGCGGATGAAGCGGCGCAACAGCCCCAATAGATCGCGGATTTCCGACGGCGGACGCGACCAGTTCTCCGAACTGAAGGAGAAAATCGTCAGAATGGAAATGCCCAGCTCGTTCGCCGCGCGCACCGTCTTGCGCAAGGCCTCGACGCCGCGGCGATGGCCTTCCACGCGCGGCAGGCCGCGGGCGGCGGCCCAGCGTCCATTGCCATCCATGATGATGGCGACATGGCGCGGACTTTCGAAGCCGTCGCCGCTCCCTGCCTTGGTCAAAACTTCGCCTGTCGCGCTCAAACCGTCATGATCTCCTTTTCCTTGCCGGCCAGCATCTTCTCGACTTCGGCGATGGTCGCGTCGGTGGCTTTTTGCACCTCGCCGGCCTGCCGTTTTTCGTCGTCTTCGCTGATCTTGTGGTCCTTCTCCAGTTTTTTCAAAAGATCGAGGCCGTCGCGGCGGACGTGGCGCACGGCGACGCGCGCCGCTTCGGCATATTTGTGCGCGACCTTGGCGATTTCCTTGCGCCGTTCCTCATTGAGCTCCGGGATGCGCAGCTTGAGCACCTGGCCTTCGGTCGAAGGCGTCAAGCCGAGATTTGCCGCCGAGATCGCCTTCTCGACCGCATGCACCATCGAGCGATCCCAGACCTGGACACTAAGCAGGCGCGGCTCCGGGACGCTGATGCTGGCGAGCTGATTGAGCGGCATGTGGTTGCCATAGGCCTCGACTTGGACGTGCTCGAGCAACGCCGTCGAGGCGCGTCCGGTGCGCAAGCCGGAAAGCTCCTGCTTCAGTGCGGCTATCGCGCCCTGCATGCGGCGCTTGAGGTCGTTCATGTCGAATGTCGTCGTGTTCATGGCAGCCTCCTTGGCGCCTTCCGCGATCCGGACTTCAGGTCGGCACGCGATTGTTAGCCGACAATGGTAAAGCGCCCTTTTCCGCGCAGCACCTGCTCGATCGCGCCCTGCTCCCGGATCGAGAATACGATGATAGGCATACGGTTTTCCTGGGCAAGCGCGAAGGCCGTGGCGTCCAGGATCTTCAGGCGCTTGTCCAGGGCCTCCTGATGGCTCAGGCGATCATAGCGCTTGGCTTTCGGGTCCTTCTTCGGATCGGCGGTATAGACGCCGTCGACGTCGGTGGCCTTGAGGACAGCCTCGCAGCCCATCTCGGCTGAGCGCAGGATGGCCGTGGTATCGGTGGTGAAATAGGGATTTCCGGTGCCGCCGGCGAACACGATGATGCGCTCCTCATCGAGATGGCGTAGCGCGCGCTGGCGCTCATAGGTCTCGCAGACCTGCGGCATGGCCAGCGCCGACATGGTGCGGGCGCTGACGCCGGCCCGCTCGATGGCCGCTTCCAGGACCAGCGCGTTCATCACGGTCGCCAGCATGCCCATGGAATCGGCGGTCGGCCGCGACAGGCCATTCTCGGAAATCTGGGCGCCGCGCAACACGTTGCCACCGCCGACCACGACGCCAAGCGCGATGCCGAGCTTGTGGGCGGCGATCAGATCGGCGGCAAAGCGGTCGATGGTCGGCTGATGGATGCCGAATTTCTCCGGGCCGCTCAAAGCTTCGCCGGAGAGTTTTACGATCACCCGTCGGTAGTTCGGCTTAGCCATCGAAGGGTCCGCTTGCGATTTTCGCCACTCGCCGCCGATTCCCGCGCAAACGCAAGAGGTTTAGCGCATTTGGGCGCCGAACCCCACAGCGAACGCTGCCGGCTTAATGGGTACCGGCCAACGCCGCGACTTCGCCGCCGAAATCGCCGGTCGGCTTGTCGATGCCCTCGCCGAGCGCAAAGCGCACGAAGCCGGTGACCTTGATCGGCGCGCCGACTTTGCCTTCGGCTTCCTTGACGGCCTGCGCCACGGATTTCTTGTCGTCGAAGATGAAACCCTGCTCGAGCAGGCAGACCTCCTTGTAGAAGGTCTTCAGCCCCGACTCGACGATCTTCTCGATCACATTGGCCGGCTTGCCTTGCGCCTTGAACTTTGTCCGCAAGCACGTTCTTCTCGCGCTCGACGATCGCCGGATCGAGCCCGGACGGATCGATCGCCTGCGGATTGGCCGACGCCACATGCATCGCCACCATGCGGCCGAAGGCCTTGAGCTCGTCGGCGTTGCCGGTCGAATTCGAGCCCGACGATCACGCCGATACGGCCGAGCCCGTCGACCACGGAATTGTGCACGTAGCTTCGCGACGACGCCCTTGCCGACCGAAAGCTCGGCGGCGCGGCGCAGCGTCATGTTCTCGCCGATCTTGGCGATGGTGTCGGCGATGGCGTCGGCGATGGTGATGCTGCCGGCTTTCGCGGCGAGGATCTTGTCGACGTCTGGGCCGGTATCGAGCGCGACATTGGCGATCATCTTCACCAGGCCCTGGAACAGATCATTGCGCGCGACGAAGTCGGTCTCGGAATTCACCTCGACGACGACGCCCTTGGTCGCGCGTGATCGCAATGCCGATGAGGCCTTCGGCGGCGACGCGCCCGGCCTTCTTCGCCGCCTTGGACAGCCCCTTCTTGCGCAGCCAGTCGACCGCGGCCTCGAGATTGCCGTCGTTCTCGGTGAGCGCTGCCTTGCAGTCCATCATGCCGGCTCCGGTCTGATCGCGGAGCTCTTTCACCATGCCTGCGCTGATGTTTGCCATCGGTGTTGATCCTTATCTCGCGTCATTCCGGGGCCGAGCGGAGCGAGGAACCCGGAATCCATAATCGCAAGTCGCGAATATCGGCTACGAACCTGGAAACCAACTGTCCGTGGTTATGGATTCCGGGTTCGCGCCTTCGGCGCGCCCCGGAATGACGCGGGTTATTCGGCTTCCGCCGTCAGTTGCTTCGCCTTGGCGATCCAGCCTTCGACGCGGCCGGGAAGGCCGACCTCCTCGCCGACATTATGGGCTGCGGTCGGCGACAGTTCGGCGATCTGCGCGTAGTGGAAGATGCCGAGATCGTTGAGCTGCTTCTCGATCACCGGCGACACGCCGGTCAGCTTTTTCAGATCGTCGGCGACGCCGCGCGGCCCCGACAGCGCCTCGAAACCGAGCTTGTTGGTCTCCGGCGGCAACTCCTCGGCGATGACCGGCTGCGCGTGTGCGCCGACATCGCCGCCGTGCGCCCCTTGAGCCCGCGAAATGCCGTCGATGGCGGCTCTGGCGACAAGATCGCAATAGAGCGTGATGGCGCGGCTGGCGTCGTCGTTGCCGGGCACCACATAGGTGATGCCGTCGGGGTCGCAATTGGTGTCGACAACGGCTGCGACCGGCACGCCAAGCCGGCGCGCTTCCTTGATGGCGATGTCTTCCTTGTTGGTGTCGATGACGAACAACAGGTCGGGCAGTCCGCCCATGTCCTTGATGCCGCCGAGCGAACGGTCGAGCTTGTCGCGTTCGCGCTGCAAGGTCAGGCGCTCTTTCTTGGTATAGCCCTGCGCCTCGTTGGACGAGAGCATTTCCTCGAGCTTGCGCAGCCGCTTGATCGAATTGGAAACGGTTTTCCAATTGGTCATGCGTGCCGCCGAGCCAGCGCGAATTGACGTAGTATTGCGCCGACTTCTTGGCCGCCTCGGCGATGGCGTCCTGCGCCTGCCGCTTGGTGCCGACGAACAGGATGCGGCCGCCTTGCGCGACGGTGTCGCTAACGGCCTGCAGCGCACGGTGCATCATCGGCACCGATTGCGTCAGATCGACGATGTGGATGTTGTTGCGGGTGCCGAAGATGTATTCCTGCATCTTCGGATTCCAACGATGGGCCTGATGGCCGAAATGCACGCCCGCTTCCAAAAGCTGGCGCATGCTGAAGTCTGGCAGCGACATATCAGTTCTCCGGTTGATCCGCCGCGGACCGAGAGCCCACCCCGGATGGGGCAGACACCGGACGGCTGTTTAGGCCAAGGTCCGCGTGTGAGATTGCGGCGCTTATATAGGCATGTGCCGGGTCGAGGCAACCTTTACCTCACCCAAGACACTTCTACCCCGCCAAGACACTTCACCGATGACATATCGCCGCTGCCCCTTCGCCTACCGGCGACCCTTGGTATAGCCTGACCGCAACAAGGAACGGCCATTTGGGAGGGGTCCAAGATGAAGGTCCATCGGCGCAAATTCCTGCATATCGCCGCGGCCACGGCTGCGCTGCCCGCTTTGCCCCGGGTGGCGGGCGCCGAGGATTATCCGTCAAAGCCGGTGCGCATCGTCGTCGGTTTTCCGCCCGGCTTTGCCACCGACATCGTGGCGCGCCTGATGGCGCAAGCGCTGTCGGAGCGGCTGGGACAGGAGGTCGTCGTCGACAACCGGCCGGGCGCCGGCAGCAATATCGGGGCCCAGGTGGTCGTCCATGCGCCGCCCGACGGCTATATGCTGTTGGCAATGACCGTGACCAACACGGTCAACGAGACGCTCTACACCAACCTCGATTTCGATTTCGTCCGCGACATTACGCCGGTCGCCGGCACCATCCGCTCGGCCAACGTTCTGGTCGTCAATCCGTCGGTTGCGGCCAAGACCGTCCCCGAGTTCATCGCCTACGCCAAGGCCAATCCGGGCAAGGTCAATTATGCGTCGGCCGGCTACGGCAGCGCGCCCAACATGGCGGCCGAGCTGTTCAAGATGATGACCGGCGTCAATCTCGTTCACGTGCCGTACAAGACGAGCTTCGTGCCCGATCTGCTCGCCGGGCAGGTGCAATGCGCGTTCACGCCGATACCGCTGTCGATCGGCTACATCAGGGGCGACAAGCTGCGCGCGCTCGCGGTCACCAGCGCGACGCCGTCGGATGCGCTGCCGGGCATCCCCACGGTCGCCCAATTCGTGCCGGGCTACGAGGCCAACATTTGGCACGGCATCGCGGCGCCCAAGAACACGCCGGCCGCCATCGTCGACAAGCTCAACAAGGCGACCAACGACGCGCTCGCCGATGCCGCGGTGAAGGCCAAGCTCGCCAATCTGGGCGCCGAGCCGATGCCGATGAGTCCCGCCGAGTTCGGCAAATTCATCACCGAGCAGGTCGACAAGTGGGCCAAGGTCGTGAAGTTCGCGGAAATGAAGCCGCCGGCGTGATTTTTTCAAATCCAGGCGCCGGCGTTTCTGCAAAAGCGCACGCCGTGAAACTTGCCCGGCGCAATGCCCTGCGTCTGGCGACCGGCGTCTAGGCCGGCTGCAGCGCCCCCTCCTCGCGGGTGACGTCGTTGACGAACAGCCAGGTCCGATCGACGAACGGCGGCGGCGAGGCTTTGCGGTTGTTGGCGAACTGCTCGCGCGATTTCAGCGTGACCCAGTCGGTGCGGGGCTTGCGCGCGGCGGGATAGGCTTGCAGCGCGGTTTCGACATCCTCGCCGTGGCGCGACAAGAGCCGCGCCAGCACAAAACCGTCCTCGATCGCCATGTTGGCGCCTTGCGCCAAGGTCGGCATGGTCGGATGCGCGGCGTCGCCGAGCAGCGTGACGCGGCCGCGGCTCCATTGCGGCAGCGGATCGCGGTCGTGGATGCCCCATTTGTAGACGTGCTCGACATGGCGGAACATTTCCAGCAGCGCTTCGTTCCAGCCCGCCTTGGCGGCAATGAGTTCCTCGCGGCTCGACGGCACCGACCAGGATTCCTCGACCCATTGTTCGGTGACGTGACCGCAGAACATGTTGAGCTTGTCGCCGTTGACGCCGATCGGATAGCAGATGACGTGGCCGTCCTGCCCGATCCAGCCAAAATATTCGCCGTGTTCGACCGCTACGCTGCCGCCAGGCCCGACGCGGGTCGGCACGCAATCCATCGGCACGATGCAACGCCAGGCCATCATCCCGGTATAGCGCGGCTCGCCTGAGCCGAAATGTTGCGCGCGCACGGCGGACCGTATGCCGTCGGCGCCGACGACGATATCGGCTTCGGCCGTCGCTGCCGTCGGCAAAACGCGCTACCGCGGTGCCGTTCACCGTATCGGCGCCGACGCAGCTGGCGCCGAGCGTGAGCGGCGTGTCGCCGATCGCGCGGCGCAACAGGTTATGCAGATCGGCGCGGTGCGCGGTCATGTAAGGCGCGCCGTATTTTTCCCGCGCGATCGCCTTCAACGGCTGGCGGAAACGCAGCCGCCCTTCGTCCCAGGTGATCGACATGATGCTGAACGGCTCAAATGCGTTGCGCATGAGCTCGTCCTCGAGCCCGAGCGCACGCAACACCTTGACGCCGTTCGGACCGATCTGCAGCCCGGCGCCGACTTCTTCGAGTTTTTGCGAACGCTCATAGAGCGCAACCTCGATGCCGCGCTGGCGCAGCGCGCAGGCCGCGGCGAGCCCGCCGATGCCGGCGCCGATGATGACGACACGGAGCGGTCGTTTTGCAGGTTGGGTCATTAACGTTCTCAACTGGCTATTGCATTGCACCGGGCATGGCGTGGAGTAATGAGTAGCGGTGCTGTAGTAGCAACCCGAGAGTAGAACCACGATGGCGAAGATCAAGCTTTTATGCCTTATCATCACGATCCTATGTGGCTTGCGCGCGACCGCCCTGGCACAAGTGGACGCTGCACTTCCGTCAATAGTGCAAGCTGAGATCAAATCCTCTCAGTCCAGCTGCGCGCCTGAGCATTCAGTGCTAATGCCGGGTTTTGTTGCCGAGCGGGATATCAACGGTGATGGGGTGAAGGACTATATTCTGGACTACAGCAAGTTCGAATGCGGTGGCAATTCGGCGTTCTTTTGCGGGTCAGCAGGATGCTTCGTACAGGTCTTTGCATCCTTACCCGGAGGAAAATACGTCAAAGCGCTCGACGAGAACGTTCGCAGTATGAAGTTTGGAACAATCAAAGGACGGCCGGCTATAATCCTCGATCTTCATGGCACGGCTTGCGGGAAAGTAGGCGCAGCTCCGTGTCCTAAGACCCTCGTTTGGAATGGTCAAAATTTTGTTCCCGGGAAATAAATCGCCGGAAGACATCGTTGCAGTGGGCAGTAGCGCTAGCAAACAGTTGCCGGCGAAACAAAGCCGAGGCCGCGCCCAAACAAACTATGGTTCGCCGCGCGATTGAAGTCGGACTGCGCGTGAGCCCCCACAAATTCTGAATCAAAGCGCTTCCACGGTCACTACGCCGGCCACCGCCTTGATGGCGCCGGCGATCTGCGGCGAGACTTTGAAGCGGCCGGGCAGTTTCACTTCGACCTCGCTGCCGTTTTGCAGCATCAGCACCATGCTGACTTCGCCGTCGGACTGGTCCGCGCCGTTGCGCGACGAGCCGGTCGCGCTCCAAGCGGCGCACCAGGCCGTCGATCGGCGCTTCGTTGCGCAAAAACACGCGCAAGCCTTTTTGCATTTTCGCCGCCGCCTCATCGAGCGGCTCGACCGATTGGATGCGGGCGCGCACTTCGTCCGCCTGCACCTCGCCGGTGAGGAAGAGCAGCACCGCGGTGCCAGGCTCCAACAGATCGCGATATTGCGCGAGCCCCTCGGCGAACAGCACCGCCTCGTAATGGCCGCTCGGATCGGACAGCCCGATGATGCCCATCTTGGTGCCGTTCCTGGTGCGGCGCTCGGTGCGCGACACCACGGTGCCGGCGACGCGGCCGCCGCCGGTGCCGGCTTTCACCGCGCGGGCGAATTCGACCCAGGACTGCACGCGAAGGCGCTTGAGCGCCACGGCATAATCGTCGAGCGGGTGCCCGGTGAGGAAAAAGCCGATGGCGTCGAATTCCTTTTGCAGCCGCTCCGCCGGCAGCCACGGTTCGAGCACCGGCAGCGCCAGCGGCTCCTTGGTCGTCGCGCCGCCGAACAATTCGTCCTGGCCAAGCGCCGCGTTGTCATGGGCGCGCTGCGCCGCCGCCAGCACGATATCGACCGCGGCGAAGCTGCGGGCGCGGTTCGGCTCCAGCGCGTCGAACGCGCCCGAGGCGGCGAGGCTTTCGAGCACGCGCTTGTTGACGGCGCGCGGATTGATGCGGCGGGCAAAATCGGCCATGTCGGCGAACGGATCCTCGCCGCGCGCGTCCAAGATGCTTTGCACGGCCTGGCGGCCGACGCCGCGCAGCGCCGCGAGCGCGTAATAGATGGTGTTGCCCTCGACATCGAACTCGACGCCGGAGCGATTGATCGACGGCGGCTCGACCTTGATGCCGAGCCGCACGGCCTCGGCGCGGAATTCGGCGAGCTTGTCGGTATTGCCCATGTCGAGCGTCATCGAGGCTGCCAAGAACTCGACCGGATAATTCGCCTTCATATAGGCGGTCTGATAGGTCAGCAGCGCATAAGGCGCCGAGTGCGATTTGTTGAAGCCGTACTCGGCGAACTTGGCGCAGGTATCGAAGATCGCTTCGGCGTCGCCGCGGCCGATGCCGCGCTCGACGGCTCCGGAGATGAAACTGTCGCGTTGCGACGCCATCTCCTTGCGGTCTTTCTTGCCCATCGCGCGGCGCAAAATATCGGCCTTGCCGAGGCTGTAGCCGGCAAGATCGCGCGCGATCTGCTGAACCTGCTCCTGATAGGTGATGATGCCGTAAGTCGCCTGCAGGATCGGCTCGAGCTTCGGATGCAGGTAATCGGTGCGCTCGTGGCCGAGTTTTCGCGCGCAATAAGTCGGAATATTCGCCATCGGCCCGGGACGATAGAGCGCGACCAGCACGATCAGGTCTTCAAAACGGTCGGGACGCATGTCGACCAGCGCCCGCCGCATGCCCTGACTTTCCACCTGGAACACGCCGACCGTTTCGCCGCGTGCCAGCGCCTCGTAAGTCTTGGCGTCGTCGAGCGGCAGGCTCGAAAGATCAAGATCGATGCCGCGCCGCCGCACCAGTTTGACGGCAAGGTCGAGCACCGTGAGCGTCTTCAAGCCGAGAAAATCGAACTTCACCAGGCCCGCCGGCTCGACCCATTTCATGTTGAACTGCGTCACCGGCATCAGCGATTTCGGATCGCGATAGAGCGGCACCAGCTCGGTCAATGACCGCTCGCCGATGACGATGCCGGCGGCGTGGGTCGAGGCATGGCGATGCAGGCCTTCGAGCTTCTGCGCGATGTCGAAGGCGCGCCGGGTGACGGGATCGCGATCGCGCTCGGCCTGCAAGCGCGGTTCGTCCTCGATGGCGCGCGAGAGCGTGACCGGGTTCGCCGGATTTTGCGGCACGAGCTTGCACAGCTTGTCGACCTGTCCGTAGGGCATCTGCAGCACGCGGCCGACGTCGCGCAGCACGCCGCGCGCCTGCAAGGTGCCGAAGGTGATGATCTGCGCTACCCGGTCGCGGCCATACTTGCCCTGCACGTACTGGATGACCTCGTCGCGCCGGTCCTGGCAGAAGTCGATATCAAAGTCCGGCATCGAGACGCGCTCGGGATTGAGAAAGCGCTCGAACAGGAGGCCAAAGCGGAGCGGATCGAGATCGGTGATGGTGAGCGCATAGGCCACCAGCGAGCCGGCGCCGGAGCCGCGGCCCGGTCCGACCGGAATGCCCTGCCCTTTCGCCCATTGGATGAAGTCGGCAACGATCAAAAAGTAGCCGGAATACTTCATCCTTTCGATCACGCCGAGCTCGAAGGCGAGCCGCTCGCGATAATCTTCGGTGGTGAGGCTGTGAGCGAGGCCGTGCCGCTTCAAGCGCTGTTCGAGGCCGGCTTCGGCGTCGCGGCGCAATGTTTGCGCCTCGTCCACCTCGCCCTCGCCGCGTTCGGCGGAAAACCGCGGCAGGATCGGCGCCAGCGTGCGCGGGCGGAAGGCGCAGCGCTCGGCGATCTCGACAGTCGCGGCCAGCGCCTCCGGCAGATCGGCGAACAATTGCGCCATCTCGGCGCGGCTCTTGAAGCGGTGCTCCACCGTGAGCTGGCGGCGGTCACCGTCGGAGATCAGCTTGCCCTCGGCGATGCACAGCAGTGCGTCGTGGGCTTCATAATCCTCGCGCGCAGGAAAGAACGGCTCGTTGGTGGCGACCAGCGGAATGCCGCGGCCATAGCCGAGCTCGATCAAGGCCGGCTCGACCGTGCGCTCGCTCGCCATGCCGTGGCGCTGCAATTCGATATAGAGCCGGTCGCCGAACCGGCGCTGCAATTCTTCGCAACGCGCCAACGCCAGCGCGTTCTGGCCGGCGGCAATGGCAACGTCGAGCGGGCCATTGGGCCCGCCAGTGAGCGCGATCAGTCCGTCGGTCGCGTCGTCGAGCCAGGCTAGTTTTATGTGCGGGCGCTCGTGCGGCGCGGTTTCGAGAAAAGCGCGCGACGACAGCCGCATCAGGCTGCGATAGCCGTTTTCGCGCGCGGCCAGGAACACGAGATGCGGCCAGGTTTCGCCGCCGGCCGGCCCGCGGCTTTCCTGATCGCCGAAATCGACGCCGAGCGCGCAGCCGACGATCGGCTGGATGCCGGCGCTCGCCATCTTCTCGGAGAATTCCAGCGCACCGAACATGTTGTCGGTGTCGGTCAGCGCCAGCGCCGGCTGACGGTCTTTTTTGGCGAGTTCCGCCAGGCGAGCGATGGTCAGCGCGCCCTCGAGCAGCGAATAGGACGAATGGACGTGCAGATGCACGAAGCCGGGTGTTTCGTTCGCGCCAACATTCTTCGCAGCCATCGGAACGGCGACCTCATCGCTTTGTACGTAACGATGGCCGAATTGATAGACAATTCCTCAAGGTGCGAAGACGAACAATCGTGCTCCATCGTCCGGCGCTGTGAATAGCGGTGGGAGCCGCCTCACAGAACGCCCAGCACCTGGGCCCAAACGGCGACCATGGCCAGGAACAGGGTGAGTGACGCTAATGCGAGAGCCTCTTCGGCGACGTTGCGGACCATGACTTAGCCCCTCTGTTTTGAACGAACAGGGAACTTAGTTCACTTTTTGTTCTTTTGTCAACATTGAGCTTCTACGGCGTTTAGGGGCGAAGTCACTTCGCGTAGCCCTGCGATCTCAGCCAGTCGATGCGGCGGGTTCCCTGCATCCACTCGTCAACCTCGGCTTTGCTCTTGAGACCCTTGATATATCGAGGGTCGGCTCCCGGATATTCAGCGAGGATTTGCCAATCATCCTCTGCTATCCGCTGCATTTTGAAGGTGACTCGGGGTTTGCCCATACGAGGGAATATGCGCCGCCCGGCCTAGGCCGCAAGCCCTAATCGGGGTTGCCCTATTCAAATTGACTCACTATCGGGCCGTAAGGCTACTTATCGACCTCCCCGGAATTGGCAATAATCCAATCCACGGCCTCTTGTTCGGTGGCGAAGCCGTCGATGCGGCGCTCGTGGCCTTCGTGATACCTGACGACAACGTGCCAGCCGGCGCCCTCCTTGTCGGCAAAGGGCAGCATCACAGGCTGTTCTTTTTCGGCATCCGCCATGCGGCCGAATATGCCCGCTTCGGCCGAGGCCGCAAGTCCAAATCCGGCCTGCCTTATTCGGCCTGACCTTGCGACCCAGACTGCGCGAAAAACCGTCGATGCCCCGAGGATCGCCGGGAACAAAATCCGCCTTTCCGCATTGTGAATATGTCAAAGTACACATGCGGGGCGTTGGGGAATGTCACCCGGGGACGCAGCTGCCAGCTACCGGCTCTACGCGGTGTATTGCGCCGAGATCGCGCAAACGGTCTCGGATTCTGCCCGTAAAGTCGCCCTCCTCGACATGGCGCAAGCTTGGGCAAGGCTCGCCGATCACCTCGACAAAGACGGCCCACCAGGCGAGGCATCGGCCGCAACCCCTTGAAGTTTTTGCAAAGTCGCATGGCTCGCTCTCCCGCCGCCGGCAAATCTGAACCGAACGGCCGCCTGGAACGTACTAATCTGCCGGTGGGGCGAATCGGTCCCCGAACGCCGGGACGGGTCATATCGCGACGCGTTGTCGCCGCGTCGTCATGATCCGCTCGCATCGGCATTCGGCAAACAGGAGGAGGGTTTATGAAAAAACTCGCTTTGACTCTGTCAGCGGCGGCGCTCGTGCTCGGCGCGACGGCGTTGTCGGCAAACGCCCAGCAGCTCGGCGCCGGCCACGCCCAGCTCCAGAACGCCACGCCGATCGTGAAGCAGGCGGCGTGTCGCGGGTTCGGCCCGCGTTGCGGGCCGGGATTCGTTTGGACGTGCGGCCCTTACGGCCGCTGCTGGTGCCGCCCCTGCTAAGCGGCCATCTGTCACAATTCCGATCGAATGCGAGGCCGCCTTTGCGCGGCCTCGTTGCTTTTGGTCGACCGGTGCAATTCCCCGGCCGGCCGGTGAATAATGGGGACCTTGCGGCGTTAGTAGCTTAAGAGCCAGTGCAGACCCAGGAGGCCGGCCATGAGGTATCTGCTTGCTATTCTAGGAATTCTCGTCGCGGCGGCGTGCATGGATACGCGCGCTCATGCGCAGAACTATCCGTGGTGCGAGTATCTGGGCGGCGGCATGGGTGGCGGCGGCGGCCGCAATTGCGGCTTCATCAGCTTCGAGCAGTGCATGGAGAGCGCCCGGGGCAACGGCAGCGATTGCCGGCTGAACACGCAATACGAGCCGCCGCCGGGCGAACATTCCCGAGCCACGGCCGCGCCCGGCGCTCATCCGCGGCACAAGTCACGCAAGAGTTCGTGAACCTTGGCAGCAACCGGCGACGCTGTTCGCCATTGCCGCGGGTCGGTGACAGCGACTAAGTCTATTGAGAACCGGCGGCGCCCGGCTCGCCCCGCGCCAGAGCCGGTGCAAAGTTAAGGAGACGATGATGAAAACGGCACTCTTCGTGCTCGCGATGGCCTGCGCCACCGTGGCGATCGGTACGCCCGCGCAGGCGCAAAATTATCCCTGGTGCGTCTATTGGAACGGCACCGGCGGCTCCAGGAACTGCGGCTTCATCAGCTACGCACAGTGCATGGAAACCGCCAGGGGCGCCGGCGCCGATTGCAGGGCGAACACCCAATACAATCCGCGCGAGGGTTTGCACTAGACTACGATCCAATTCAATTGAATCGGATCATAGTCTAGAATTTTGTTTGAGCATGATCTTATCCGAAAACCGGTATCCACTTTTCGGGATCATGCTCTGTGCACTCGAGCTCGACGACGAGACCGTCGCGGATGGTGACGCGGCGATCCATCTGCGCGGCAATGTCGAGATTATGCGTGGCGATGACGGCGGCGAGGCCCGAGGCGCGCACCAATTGACCGAGCGCGCCGAACACGTGACCGGCAGTGCGCACATCGAGATTGCCGGTCGGCTCGTCGGCGAGCAGGATGCGCGGCGCGTTGGCGACCGCGCGCGCGATGGCGACGCGCTGCTGCTCGCCGCCCGACAGTTCCGCGGGCCGATGGTTCAGGCGGTCCTTCAGCCCGAGATAGCTCAACAGCTCGACGGCGCGCTCGCTTGCGGCCTTGCGCCCCAGGCCGCGCACCATCTGCGGCATCATCACGTTCTCCAGCGCCGAGAATTCCGGCAACAGGTGATGGAACTGATAGACGAAGCCGATGTCGTTGCGCCGGATCCGCGTGCGCTGAATGTCGCTCAAATTCGTGGTCGGCGCGCCGTCGATATAGACCTCGCCTGAAGTCGGGATGCTCGAGCAGGCCGGCGATGTGCAGAAGCGTCGATTTGCCGGCGCCCGACGGCGCCACCAGCGCCACCGACTGCCCGGCCCACACCGCAAGCTCGGCGCTCTTGAGAATATCGAGCGTCGCGTCTCCCTGATGGAATTGCCGGCAGATGCCGTGCAGGAAGACGAGCGGATATTCCTCTTTGTCGGCGGTGGACGTTGCAGCCTCGCTTATCGTGGTGGTGTCGTCCATCGCGGCCCGATCAATCACTCGTAACGCAGCGCTTCGACCGGATCGAGCCGCGCCGCCCGCCACGACGGATAGAGCGTCGCCAACAGCGACAGCCCGAGCGCCATCACGACGACGGCGGTGGTTTCCCTGACGTTCATGTCGGCGGGCAGTTTCGACAGGAAATAGAGCTCCGGCGAGAACAGCTCGGTATTGGTCAGCCACGACAGGAAGCGCCGGATCAACTCGATGTTCAGGCAGATCAGCGTGCCGAGCAGGAAGCCGACCCCCGTGCCGACGACGCCGATCGAGGCGCCGGTGATCAAAAACACCCGCATGATCGCGCCTTGGGTGGCGCCCATGGTGCGCAGGATGGCGATATCGCTGCCTTTGTCCTTCACCAGCATGATCAGCCCGGAAACGATGTTGAGCGCCGCCACCAAGACGATCAGGGTCAGGATCAGAAACATCACGTTGCGCTCGACTTGGAGCGCGTTGAAGAAGGTGGCGTTACGCTGCCGCCAATCGACCATGTAGATCGGCCGCGCCGCGGCTTCGGTGACGGCCTTGCGGAAGCCGTCGATGTGGTCGGGGTCGTCGGTATAGACCTCGATGGCGGTGACGTCGCCGGTGCGGTTGAAATAGGCCTGCGCCTCGGTCAGCGGCATGAAGACGAAGGCGGCGTCGTATTCCGACATGCCGATCTCGAACACGGCGGCGATCTTGTAGGCCTTGATGCGCGGCGTGGTGCCCATCGGCGTCACCGCGCCGCGCGGCGCCACCAGGGTGAGATTGTCCCCTGCCCGCACCGAAAGCTGCTCGGCGAGCCGCGAGCCGATGGCAAGCCCTTGGCCCTGGTCAAAACCGTCCAGCGTGCCCTGCTTGATGTTCTTGGCGATCGAGGTGAGCTTGGTCAGGTCGGCTGAGCGGATGCCGCGCACCAGCACGCCCGAGGCGTTGAACGGCGACGATGCCAGCGCCTGGCCCTCGACGATCGGCGCGGCGAGCTTGATGCCGTCGATCTTGGAGACGCGGTCGGCGACGGCCTCCCAGTCGGTCAGCGGCGATTCCAGCGGCTGGATCAGCAGATGGCCGTTCAGCCCGAGGATCTTGGTCAAGAGCTCCTGGCGAAAGCCGTTCATCACCGCCATGACGATGATCAGCGTCGCCACGCCCAGCATGATGCCGAGGAACGAGAACCCGGCGATCACCGAGATGAAGCCCTCTTTACGCCGCGCCCGCAGATAGCGCAGCGACAGCATCCACTCGAACGGAGCGAAAGGGTGCGTGCCGGTCGGTTCGGACATTCAGGTCAGGTCCCCTCGCAGGTCTGGTCCCCGCGAACACCCGGAGTTTCACACGATTCTGGCGGAATCGCGGAGTCCCTTATAAATCAATGGTTTCCTCAACCGATCATTTCGGGGAGTTGCCAGTGGCAAAAGGCTGCACCCCGTCGCAAACCATTGATTTGAAAGGATGGCATGATTCTCCAAGATTCGTGCCTGTACTTTGAATTTATCGTGCCTGTGCTTTCACGCGCGCCGCGGAACCCAATTCTGCGGGATTGGTGCGAAGCCTGAGAACCCGAATTGGATCAGGCTGGGCGGGTATAAGGCACCCATTCGATCGACCATCATGACAGCGCGAAACATCGGTTTGCGCTGCCACGCTTTCAGCATCAGGACCGCTAGCATGGACAGGAGCGGGTCGCTAAAATTTCATTGCCGAAGACAAGACGGAACCCCAAATCTCGTTCACTCAAGTCGAAGCCATCCGGTCGGAGGAACCGCCATGCCGCTATCGCGATCGCTCAGCATTGCCTCTCTGGTTCTCGCCGTGCTGCTGCCGGTGACCGCATTTGCCGCCGACGGCGGGCGGCCCGACAAGGTTTCATTTTACTTTGCCGCTCATGAAGATGACTGGCAACTTTTCATGAATCCGTCGGCGTTCGAGGATGTGACCGGCGGTGCCGCCAAAACCGTCTTTGTCCATGTCACCGCCGGCGACGATGGGCTCGGAATAGGCTCCGGCGGCCGCAACAAGCCTTATTATCTGGCCCGAGAAAACGGCGCTTTAAGCGCGATCCGCTTCATGGCGGACGCCGACAAGATTCCAATCGACGACAAGGCCGGCCCGATGACCTTCAACGGCCACCCGGTGTTCCGTCGGAGTTACCGCAACGCCGTCGGCTATTTCTTGCGGCTACCGGATGGCGACGCCTCGGGTGCGGGCTTTGCCGGGACCGGCTTCCAGTCTCTCAAGCGTCTCGCCGCCGGCGACATAGCCACGCTTTCGGCCATTGACGGCTCGACCACCTACCGCGGCTGGGGCGACCTCGTCGCGACTGTGCGGGACATCCTGGGCTATGAACGCGGCGCCACGTCCCTTGTTCAGATCAATGTCGCCGAGACCAATTCGCGCATCAATCCGGCCGACCATTCCGACCATCTGATGACGGCGAAGGCCGCGCTTGACGCTGCGAAAGACGTCGATTGCGTGCGCCGGGTCTACTATGTCGATTACGCCAGTTCCAAGCTGCCGGAGAATCTAAATGCGCCTGAACGCGACATGGAAAGCGCGGTGTTTGCGGTGACAATCGCCGGTGTCATGGAGTTCGGTCACGGCACCGCATGGCATCACTACGACCAGTCCTACGTCGGCCGCAATTACTTTCGCGTCGAGGAGCCCAATGGCAACTGCGCCGCGCCCGCGGCCAAATTCGCTGCAGCGAAGCACTAGAGGCAGTGTGAGCACTCGGTCCACCCGCCGGACCGAGGCGGCGTTGCTGTAGCTCCGGTTTGACATAGCTCAAAGCCGGCCCGGCTTTTTCGCGCAATCTATTGGTCCGGCAGCCGTTGCGCTGCATCGATAGATTGCCGCTCGATGCGCTACGTCGACCTACCTTCGGTTCTGCAAACCCGCCGCGTCGTATCGATCGATGCGTTGCGTGGTTTGAACATGTTCTGCATCATGGGCCTCGATGGCGCGATGTGGGGCATAGCCGAAATGTCCCATGGCAAAGGCGCCGTTGTCGACGCAGCCGGCAGTTTTCTTGGCGACCAATTCACCCACGCCTACTGGGAAGGCCTTCGCTTCTACGATTTCATTTTTCCGCTGTTCATTTTTGTCACCGGCGTCTCGATCGTGCTTTCCTTGCCGCGCCTCGTCGAGCGCGAGGGCAAAGCCAAAGCGCATCTGCGGGTGCTGCGCCGGGCGTTGCTGTTATACGTCATGGGAGTGGTCGCCTACGGCGGCATCAGCCAGCACTGGGCCGATGTCCGGCTTCTCGGCGTTCTGCAGCGGATCGCGCTTTGCTATTTGTTCACGTCCGTGATGTTCCTGAATTTCAACCTGCGCGGACTGATCGCTGCTGTTGTCGGCCTTTTGGTCGGCTATTGGGCGTTGATGACATTTATTCCGGTTCCCGGAATCGGCGCGGGCTCGTTCGCCCCGGACGCCAACCTCGCGAACTGGATCGACCATCATTATTTGCCCGGTCGGCTGTGGGATGTCACCCGCGATCCGGAAGGCATGCTGAGCACGCTGCCGGCGATCGCCACGTGTCTGTTCGGTGTCCTCGCCGGGCTGCTGTTGCGCGATACCCGTGCTTCCGCACAGCAAAAGACGCTGTGTCTACTCGCTGCCGGGTGCATACTCCTCGCCGCCGGATACCTCTGGGCGCTGCAATTTCCTATCATCAAGGCAATCTGGACGTCATCGTTCGTTCTCGTCACCGCCGGATACAGCGCAATCCTGCTCGCCGTCATGCATCAAATCATAGACGTCTGGGGATGGCAGCGCTGGGCCACGATTTTCGTATGGATCGGAGCAAACGCGATCACGCTTTACTTTCTCAACGACATTCTCAACTTCCAGGCCGCCGCGGCTCGCTTGGTCGGCGGCGATTTTGCCAGCATGCTCGATCGGGTCGTGGCCGATGGCACCGGGCTCTTTGTTACGAACGTGCTGGTAATGATGTTTGCTATCGCGCTGGCCGGGTTCATGTATCGCCGCAAGATTTTTCTCCGCGTGTGAGTGGCGAGAAAATCTTCCGATTGATCGGGTCTTCCCAGGCCGGAACCGAATTCGCCCGGATTCGCGTCGACCATCGCGTCAGTCGCAACATGCGGCCGGGCCATGTCCGCAAGGACGGTCAAGCAATCTAATTGCGGAATCTGAAGTTCGACCGCGACAGCTGCTGGATCGACGTGCAGCCCATCAGCTTCATGTCGCGCTCGATCTCGGTGCGCATCAGCCCGAGCGCGCGCTCGACGCCGGGCTGGCCGGCGGCAGCGAGGGGGAAAAGATAGAGCCGGCCTACGCCCACCGCCTTGGCGCCCAATGACAGCGCCTTGAGCACATGGGTGCCGCGTTGCACGCCGCCATCGAACAGGACGTCGATCTTGTCGCCGACGGCGTCGACGATTTCCGCGAGCTGATCGAAGGAGCTGCGCGAACCGTCCAGTTGCCGCCCGCCATGATTGGAAACGACGATACCCGCGCAACCGATATCGACGGCCTTCCTGGCATCGTCGGCGCTCATCACGCCTTTGAGACAGAATTTGGCGCCCCACACTTTGACCATGTCGGCGACGTCGCGCCAGTTCATCGACTGGTCGAGCATGTTGGTGAAGTAGTCGCCGATGGAGGTCGTGCCGCCCTTCATGTCGACATGGGTGTCCAATTGCGGCAAGCTGAATTTTTCGTGGGTCAGGTAGTCGAACGCCCATTTCGGCTTGGTCGCGAATTGCAACCATGCCCCGCAAGTTCAGCCGGAACGGAATGGTGAAGCCGGTGCGCAGATCGCGCTCGCGATTGCCGCCGGTGATCGAATCCACGGTCAGCATCATGATGCGGACGCCGGCGCCCTTGGCCCGCTCCATCATGGCTTTGTTCAGCCCGCGATCCTTGTGGAAGTAGAATTGATAGACCTGCGGAAACGAAAAATTCGCTGCGATGTCTTCCAGGCTCACCGTGCCCAGCGAAGAAACGCCGAACATGGTGCCGAATTTTTCCACGGCGCGTGCCACGGCGAGCTCGCCCTGATGATGGAACAGCCGGTGCAAAGCGGTCGGCGAGCAATAAAACGGCATTTTCAACTTTTGACCCAGCACGGTCACCGACAGGTCGACTTGCTCGACGCCGGCGAGAACGTTCGGCACCAGGTCGCAGTCCTCGAAGGCGCGGGTGTTTCTCCGATACGTCGTTTCGTCGTCGGCGGCGCCGTCGATATAGTTGAAGATCGGCCCCGGCAGACGCCGCCGCGCCAATTCGCGAAAATCATGGAAATTATGACAATGCTTCAGGCGCATGATTTCCCCCGGATCAGTCGCTCATCTCTATCGTATCAGAGTGACTTTTACTGTATCACGTCCGCTGATTATCCGAAGGTACTATCATCCCTCCACATTGGACCTGTTAGGCATCTCGAATTTCCCTGACTTCGGTGCTAGCGTTCGCCATGTCAGTCCGGCGGGGGCCGCATGTCATCTGACACCACGATAGACCAATCGGCGTCGGCCGGCGGCGGCACGGCTCTTGGAGCCGAGGCGGCCGAGCATGAGCGCCAATTCCTCGAGCTGCTGGAGTTCTGTCCCGCGGCGCTGTTGGTGGTCGACGAGGACGGGCGGCTGCTGTTCCACAACGCGCGGCTGCGCGAAATTCTGGGCTACAGCAAAGCAGAGCTCGACCTTTGCGACACCCGCATGCATTGGCATGACCTCGATCAGCGCACGCGGATCATCAACCAATTGCGCGATCAGGGCGGCCAGATTCTCAATGAAAAGGTGATTTGGCGGACCAAGAAAGGCACGCTGGTTCATCTGCTTCTGTCCTATGTGCAGGTCGGTTATCACGGCGGGCATATCAGTTTTGTCGGCGGCAAGCGCGTGCTGTGGGTTTACGACATCACCGCGCTGACCCAGCACGAGGCGCAAGTCGCCGAGCAAGAGCGCCAGCTTCGCGAAATTCTCGACTATAGCCCCGCCGCGGTGAATGTCGTCGACGAGGATGGGCGGCTCCTGTTCCACAATCGGCGCCTGCGCGAATTGACCGGCTATGAGAAAGAGGAACTGGAACTGTTCGACACCAGGCGGTTCTGGCACGACCTCGATCATCGCGCGCGCGTCGTCGAGCTGTTGCGGACGCGCGGCGGACAGTTGCTGAACGAGGAAGTCGTCTGGAAGACCAAGCAAGGCGAACTGCTCAATCTCTTGATCTCTTACGTCCAGGTCGCCTACCACGGCGGCCACGTCGCCATCGGCGGCGGCAAGCGGCTTTATTGGCTCTACGACATCACGCCGCTGCGCCGCGCCGAGCAGGCCAGACTGCGCAGCGAGCGGCGGCTCGCCGAGGCGATCGAGAGCATTTCCGAAGGCTTTGTCTGTTACGACGGCGAGGACCGGCTGGTCATCTGCAACTCGTGCTATCGCAACCTGCTTTACCCGGGCCTCGACATCGATCTGAGCCCCGGCACGACGTTCGAGAGCATCATCCGCCGCGCCGCCGAGCGCGGCTACGTCAAGGATGCGGAAGGCCGCGTCGAGGAATGGATCGCGGAACGGCTGCCGCAGCATCGCAATCCCGGCGAGCCGCAGGTGCAGCGGCGCGACAACGGCCGCTGGGTGATGGTCAGCGAGCGCCGCACCGAGGACGGCGGCACCGTCGCGGTCTATTCCGACATCACCGAGCTCAAGCAGCGCGAGCAGGATCTCACCGAAAAGTCCAACGCGCTGGCTTCGCTGTCGTCCAAGCTCGCCAAATACCTGGCGCCGCAGGTCTACGATTCGATCTTCACCGGCCAGCAGGACGTCAAGATCGTCAGCAAGCGCAAGAAGCTCACGGTATGCTTTTCCGACCTCGTCGGCTTCACCGAGATCACCGACAAGATGGAGTCGGAAGATCTCACCCAGCTCCTCAACCACTATCTCACCGAAATGTCGAAGATCGCCCTGCAATACGGCGCCACCATCGACAAATATGTCGGCGACGCCATCGTCATGTTCTTCGGCGATCCGGCGACGCTGGGCGTGAAGGAAGATGCGCTGGCCTGCGTGCAAATGGCGATCGCCATGCAAAAGCGCGTCGGCGAACTGGCGCATGAATGGCGCGACAGCGGCATCCAGACGCCGCTGCGCTGCCGGATCGGCATTCACACCGGCTATTGCACGGTCGGCAATTTCGGCAGCGAGGACCGCATGGACTACACCATGGTCGGCGGCACCGTGAACCTTGCTTCGCGGCTGGAGCATGAGGCGCCGCCCGGCGGCGTGCTGATCTCATTCGAGACCTATGCGCTGGTGAAGGACGAGGTGCGCTGCGAGGAGCGCGGCGACGTGCAGGTCAAAGGCATCGCGCAGCCGGTCGCGACCTACGCGGTGCTCGGGCTGAAGCAAGACCCGGAACAGGCCGCGACGGCGCATCTGCGGCTCGAGGTCGACGCCGAGCGCATGTCCGACACCGAGCGCAAGGCGGCGGCGGATGTGCTGCGACGCGCGCTCGGATTGCTCGAAAAAGGCGGCCAAGACTAGCGTCTGGCGGCGTTACCCCGATACCGGTCTATCGGCCGCAGCGGGTATCGGCTGCGGACCCCGGCGGACCCATAGGAATTGCTCCCAGGCCCTTCCAGAAATCCGGTTGAGCGCGTACGATGTCTGGTCCAGAGCCTGGGGCGGGCATGAGGCGACAAGGCCATCTCGATCTTTTGCATGGCGTGACTGCTTGCCCGCTCGCGGCACTCGCGTGGCAGGCGGCAAAACCATGAAAAAGCGACGCCGCAAGATGGCCGCGCCGAAGCGCCGCAATGCGCCGAAGGTCGCTCGCCATCGCCAGCCTGCCGCTGATGGTCCGAACAAAAAGATTGCACAGCTAACACGGGAACGGGACGAACTGCTGGAGCAGCAGACGGCCACGTCCGAGGTTCTCAAAATAGTCGGCAGCGCCGCGGGCGATCTCAACTCTGTTTTCGACGCAATGTTGGAAAAGGCGGTGCGAATATGCGGCGCTGGCTTCGGCAACCTGTGGCTTCGCGAAGGCGACTGCTTTCGCAACGCCGCAATCCATGGCGCGCCGCGCGAATACCAGGACTATGTCCGGCTCGAGCCGCTGGTCCGCCCGAGCCCAAATATCGGTCTCGGCCAAATCGTCAAGACCAAACAAGTGTATCAGGTTGCCGACGTCAGGGCCGCGCCGACTTTCGGCGACAAAATGCGAATTGCAACGATCGAGCTTGCCGGAGCCCGCACCTTGCTGATCGTGCCGATGCTGAAAGACGGCGAAGTGATCGGCGTGCTCGCCATTTATCGCCAGGAAGTCCGGCGGTTCACCGACAAGCAGATCGAGCTGGTGAAGAATTTCGCCGCCCAGGCCGTCATCGCCATCGAGAATACGCGGTTGCTCAACGAACTGCGGCAGCGCACGGATGATTTGCAGCGAGGCTCTCGAGCAGCAGACGGCCACCTCGGAGGTGCTGCAAGTCATCAGTTCCTCACCGGGCAAGTTGGAGCCGGTGTTCCAGGCCATGCTGAGAGAACGCGACGCGGCTGTGCGAGGCAAGATATGGCGTCATGTGGCTGCGCGAAGGCGACGGCTTCCGCAGCGCCGCGCTCCACGGCCCATTGCCACCGGCCTACATCCAGCAATGGCGGAGCGGAACTCTTGTTCATGCCGGCCCGGATACGCCGATGATGCGCGTTGCAGAAACCCGCAAGCCGGTGCAGATCCCCGACATGCGCGAAAGTCGCGCTTATCTCGACGGCGACCCATTGCCGGTGGCCGCCGTCGAGATCGCAGGCATCCGCACGCTGCTTTCAGTGCCGATGTTCAAGGAGGACGAACTGGTCGGAGCCATCACCATCTACCGAAAGGAGGTGCGCCCCTTCACCGATAAACAGGTCGATCTTGTCAGCGGTTTTGCCGCTCAGGCCGTCATCGCCATCGAGAATACGCGGCTGCTCAATGAATTGCGCGAATCGACTGCAGCAGCAGACCGCCACCGCCGACGTGCTCAAGGTCATAAGCAGTTCGCCCGGCGAGCTTGAGCCTGTGTTCCAGGCCATGCTGGAGAACGCAACGCGCCTTTGCGAGGCCAAATTCGGCACGCTGTTCCTTCGCGAAGGCGACGTATTCCGCTTTGCAGCGGAAGTCGATACGCCGCCGGAACTTGCCGAATTCAATAAGCGGCGGGAACCGGTCATACCGACGCCGGGCGGCATCCTCGAACGTGTTATGCGCACCAGGCAGGTGAGTCACACCACTGACGCCGCCGCTGAACCTGTCCCAGGTAAATCCGTCAAGCTCGGTGGAGCGCGATCCACTGTTTACGTGCCAATGCTCAAAGACGACGAGTTGGTCGGCGTCATCATGATCTTCCGGCAGGAAGTCCGGCCGTTTACTGACAAACAGATTGCGCTACTGACGAACTTCGCCGCCCAGGCCGTCATCGCCATCGAGAACACGCGGCTGCTCAACGAATTGCGGCAATCGCTGGAGCAGCAGACGGCGACAGCAGAGGTGTTGAGCGTCATCAGTTCGTCGCCGGGCGATTTGGAACCGGTATTCCACGCCATGCTGGAGAACGCAACGCGTATCTGCGATGCAAAGTTCGGCACGTTGTTCCGCTTCGACGGTGAATATTGCCACGTCGCAGCACAAGTCGGTACGCCGCCCGAATATACCGAACACAATCGGCAGCGCGGACCGTATAAACCGACACCGGGCGGCCTCCTGGATCGCGTGATACGCACGAAACGCGAAGCTCACACGGCTGACGCAATGGCTGATGCCGTTCCTGCCGCTGCGGTGAGGCTTGGTGGCGCGCGGACCCGGGTCGTGGTCCCAATGCTAAAAGAGGACATGCTAATCGGTGCCATCAGCATCTACCGCCAGGAAGTCCGACCGTTCACCGACAAGCAGATCGAGTTGGTGCAAAAACTTCGCCGCCCAGGCCGTCATCGCCATCGAGAACACGCGGCTGCTCAACGAACTGCGCCAGCGCACGACCGACCTCACTGAGGCGTTGGAGCAACAGACCGCGACCTCCGAAGTGTTGAGCGTCATCTCAAGTTCTCCGGGCAAACTGGAGCCCGTGTTCCAGGCCATGTTGGAGAACGCGACGCGGATTTGCGGAGCCAAATACGGCATCATGTACCGTCACAACAATGGAGAGTTTCAGCCTGCGGCAATGTGCGGTGTGTCGCAGGAAGTCGCGGAATACCTGACCGAGCGCGGAACGTTTCGGGCGCCGGCCGGCTCGCCGCTCACGGAGCTTGCTCGAACCAAAAAGCCCATCAACATTTCTGACATCGCAAACGAGCAGACCTTCGCGTCCCCGCGCGCATCCAAACTTGGCGGGGCTCGCTCATTCCTCAGCGTGCCGATGCTCAAGGATGACGAATTGGTCGGCACAATCAATATCTATCGGCAGGAGGTCTCCCCCTTCACCGACAAGCAGATCGAGCTGCTTACGAACTTCGCCGCCCAGGCCGTCATCGCCATCGAGAATACGCGGCTGCTCAATGAATTGCGGCAGAGTCTGCTGGAGCAGCAAACCGCGACCTCGGAGGTGTTGCGCGTCATTTCAGTTCGCCTGGCGAGCTTGGAGCCGGTTTTCAAGGCCATGCTGGAGAATGCAGCACGAATTTGCCAAGCGCAATTTGGTGCGCTGAATTCCTATGACGGAACTGCCTTCCGCAACGCCGCACTACATAATCCGCCCCCCCAATTCGCGCTAAGGCTCGGCGAAGTCATCCACCCCCATCCAGAAAGCGGTCTTGGCTACGTCGCCCGACCAAGCGGATCGCCCACATCGAGGACCTTCGAACGCCGATCAGCCGTACCTCGAAGGCGACAAAGCTGTCGTCGGTCTTGCCGACCTGGCCGGTGCCCGCACACTTCTCATTGTCCCGATGCTCAAGGACGATGGGCTGATCGGTGCTATCACCATTTATCGCCAGGAGGTCCGGCCATTTACCGACAAGCAGATCGAGCTGGTCCAGAACTTCGCCGCCCAGGCCGTCATCGCCATCGAGAACACGCGGCTGCTCAACGAATTGCGGCAATCGCTGGAGCAGCAGACGGCGACGTCGGAAGTGCTGAGCGTCATCAGCTCGTCGCCGGGCGAACTGGAGCCGGTCTTCCAGGCCATGCTGGAGAACGCGGTGCGGATTTGCGACGCAAAATTCGGCATCTCTGTACCGATACGACGGATGAAACTTTCGATCCGGTCGCGCTGTTCGGCGTGCCACCGGCACTTGCCGAGTTTATCCGGGAGCGCGGTCCGTTTCAGCCGCCTGCCGGAAGCACCCTTGATCGCTTGTTGCGGACAAAAGACGTGGTCCGATATCGCCGACGAATTGGCAGAGCCTGCTCCGAGGCACTTCCGCACGGCTCGGCTGGCGCGCGGTCGCTTATCGCCGTGCCGATGCTCAAAGAGGATGGGCTGATCGGCGCCATCAGCATCTACCGCCAGGAGGTCCAGCCCTTCACCGACAAGCAGATCGAGCTGGTACAGAACTTCGCCGCCCAGGCCGTCATCGCCATCGAGAACACGCGGCTGCTCAATGAATTGCGGCAATCGCTGGAGCAGCAGACGGCGACCTCGGAGTGCTGCGCGTCATCAGTTCGTCACCCGGCGAGCTTGGAGCCGGTGTTCCAGGCCATGCTGGAAAATGCACGCGCATCTGCGACGCCAAGTTCGGCACCTGTTCCGTTTCGACGGCGAATTGTTGCCGCGTCGCGCATGCATCGGTACGCCGCCGCGCATTGCCGAATTGCAACTGCAGCGCGGTCCAGTATTCAGCCCGGCACCGGGCAGCCTCGCTCGGACGCGTCATAGCAGACAAAGCAAGTCGATCCACGTCGCCGACGCAGACGGCTGAGCCAGTATCCCGGCGTCAGCCGTCGCAGAGCTCGGCGGCGCTCGGACCACGGCTCGTCGTCCCAATGCTCAAGGAGGACGAGTTGATCGGCACAATCAACATCTACCGCCAGGAGGTTCGGCCCTTCACCGACAAGCAGATCGAGCTGGTTCAGAACTTCGCCGCCCAGGCCGTCATCGCCATCGAGAACACGCGGCTGCTCAACGAACTGCGGCAATCGCTGCAGCAGCAGACCGCCACCGCCGACGTGCTCAAGGTCATCAGCCGCTCGACTTTCGATCTGCAGACCGTGCTCGATACGCTGGTAGAATCGGCAGCGCGGCTGTGCGAAGCGGACAACGCATTCATCTATCGGCGCGACGGCGAGAGCTTTACCGGTCGAGTCCACCTATCGGCTTCTCGCGCTGAATTCAAGGAATACTGTCAAGCAATGGCCGCATCGCGCCGGAGCGAGGCTCGCGTCGTCGGCCGGACGCGTCGCACTCGAAGGCAAGGTCGATTCACATTGCTGATGTTCTGGCCGATCCGGAATACACCTGGTCTGAAGCGCAGAAGGCGGCGCGGCTATCGCACCATGCTCGGCGTGCCGCTGCTGCGCGAAGGGCATGCCCATCGGCGTGCTGTGCGCTGACGCGGACCGACGGTGAAGCCGTTCACCGACAGGCAGATCGAGCTGGCTCACGACCTTCGCCGACCAGGCGGTGATCGCCATCGAGAATGTGCGGCTGTTCGACGAAATCCAGGACAAGAGCCGGCAGCTCGAAGTCGCGAGCCAGCACAAGTCGCAGTTCCTCGCCAATATGAGCCACGAGCTGCGCACGCCGCTCAACGCCATTCTCGGCTACACCGAACTGATGGCGGACGGCATCTACGGCGAGCCATCGGAGAAGATGCTCGCCGTACTCAAAAGGCTTGAGAGCAACGGCAAGCACCTGCTCGGCTTGATCAATGACGTGCTCGATCTGTCGAAGATCGAGGCCGGCCAACTCGTGCTCGAACTGTCCGATTACTCCCTTGAGGATATCGCCCAGACCGTGCGCAGCACGCTCGAGCCGCTGGCGGCCGACAAGAAGCTCGCGTTCAAGATCGAGGTGGCTCCGAAACTGCCAGCCGGCCACGGCGACGGGCGGCGCTTGACGCAGGTCGTGATCAACCTCGTCGGCAACGCCATCAAATTCACCGATACGGGCGAAGTGGTCATCAAAGCCACCGCGACCAATGGCTCATTCCATCTCTCGGTGTGCGACACCGGACCCGGCATCTCCGCGGCCGATCAGGCCAAGCTGTTTCAGGAGTTCCAGCAGGCCGACAATGCGATCACCCGCAAGAAGGGCGGCACCGGCCTGGGGCTCGCCATATCGAAGCGCATCATCGAAATGCACGGCGGCAAAATCTGGGTCGAGTCACAGCTCGGCCAAGGCTCGACGTTTGCCTTCACGCTGCCCGTCATCGTCGAGCACCAAGTCAACGTCGAACCGAAATAGCCGACTTGTCCGCCTGCAGGTTGCCGCCGCACACAGGTCAAAGCGGCCTTCCCGTATTACACCGACGGCGCGCGGAAGGCCGCCGCGTCACCGACCGAAATAATCGAACAGCCAACGGCGCAGGAACGACATCACATGCTGCCGAATGCCGCGGCGGCCTTGTACCGTTTCGCGCGTGAGGATCTGCGCCGGCACCGGCCCGCCAAAAATGTTGCGTGCGCGAATGAACTCCCAAGCCAGCGGAACGCGGCGCGCGATCACTGACTCGATCTCTTCGCGCATGAAGCCCGGCACGATCTCGGGCGGCGGCGCGAACACCTCAGGCAGCACATTCGACAGCTTAGTGTCGGCAAGAATGTTCCAGCGCGTGACTCCGCCGGTGAGCGGCGCCGGCACGCCGAACACGACGCGGCCGATGCGGGTCTCGCGCATCGCATAGCAGCATAACGCGCAAGGCTCTGCGTTCGCATAGATGGTGCAGTCTTCGAGACTCACGCGGTTGAGGCGATGTTGCGCCTCCGACATGGCGACCATCTCAGCGTGACGCGTGACATCGCGATCGTGCCGCACCGAATTGATAGATTCGCAAACGACTTCCCCATTGCGGCAAATCACCGCCGCGTAAGGATATTCGCCAAGATCCACCGAACGCATAGCGAGCGCGAGGCAGCGCTCCATCATAACGCGGTCGGCGGCATCGATTGTGGATTCCGCAGGCGTGCCGCTCATCAACTGAGCCGCACCACCGCGTCGGGAGCTGCCTACTACTGGCCGCCCCCCAGCACATCGGCGAGCTTATCGTAATTTTTGGCGACGAGATCGATATTGCCCTTATTCTCGATCGGTGGCGGCGGGGACTTCAGCCCGTCGTTGAGGCTGGCGAGCGCATCCTTCTTGTCCTTGGCCGACATTTTCTTATCGGCCTGGATCTGAGCGATCTGCGCCTTCGTCGCCGCTTCAAAGCCGACATATTTTTTGGCTACCGGATCGAAGCCCGAAAGCACCAGCGTGATGTTGTCGACGACATCATTGTATTCATTGTAGCTGGCAAAGCCATTCTTCTTGGCCACGGCATCGAGCTGCGCGACAGCCTTCGGACTCGGCGCGGCATTGGGCGGCAGCTTCTGGGTGATCGCATCGATGTCCTTTTGCGCAGCAAGCACGCCATCGATCTGCTTGTCGGTCAGCGCCATCTGCTTCAAGGGGGGTGGAGCGGGCTGGGCCGGAGCCATCTGGTTCGGCGGCGGCTGTTTGGTCTGCGCCATCGCGCCGCCCGTAGCCAAGATGGTCAACCCGGTGGCGAGGCAGGCAATACCGAGGACGCCGGAGAGGGGACGAAGGAAGCCGCGCATGGGAGTCTCCTAAGGTTTGGACTGGGTTTAAACTAAGTCAATGACGGCCAGATAGTTCGGTCAAGTCGCGCAATGTATCGATCGACGGCCGCGCCGCCGCGAGCAGCTTCATGAACTCAGCCGCTCCACCGCGTCGGCCGGCGTCATGAGCTCCCGCGTGCCGTCGGCGCGCCGCTTCACCTCGACTTTGCCTTCGGCGAGGCTACGCGGCCCGACCAGGATTTGCCAGGGCACGCCGATCAGGTCGGCCATGGCGAATTTCGAGCCAGGCCGCTCGTCGCGGTCGTGGTAGAGCGTGTCGATGCCTTTTGCGGAAAGTTCCGCGTAAAGCTTTTCGCAGGCGGCGTCGGTGTCGCTCGCGCCCTGCTTGAGATTGAGGATCATGGCTTTGAACGGCGCCACCGGCTCCGGCCAGATGATCCCGGTCTCGTCGTGGGAGGCCTCGATGATGGCGGCAACGAGCCGGCTCGGGCCGATGCCGTAAGAGCCCATATGCACCGGGTGGTCCGTGCCGTCGGGGCCGGTCACCACCGCCTTCATCGGCTCGGAATACTTCGTGCCGAAATAAAAGATATGCCCGACTTCGATGCCGCGCGCCGACACCCGCTTGTCGGCCGGCAGCGCCTCGTAGGCCGCCACGTCGTGTTTCTCCGAGGTCGCGGCGTAGAGCGAGGTCCATTTGTCGACGATCGCCTGCAAGCGGCCGACATGGGTGAAATCGACGTCGGGGCCCGGGACCTCGAAGTTCAGATAGTCCTTGTGGCAGAACACTTCGCTCTCGCCGGTGTCGGCCAGGATGATGAATTCGTGGGACAGGTTGCCGCCGATCGGGCCGCTCTCCGCCACCATCGGGATCGAGCGCAGGCCCATCCGCGCAAAGGTGCGCAAGTACGCGACGAACATGCGGTTATAGGCGTGCTTGGCGCCGGCGAAGTCGAGGTCGAACGAGTAGGCGTCCTTCATCAGGAACTCGCGGCCGCGCATCAGGCCGAAGCGCGGCCGCACCTCGTCGCGGAACTTCCATTGGATGTGGTAGAGGTTGAGCGGCAGATCCTTGTACGAGCGCACGTAGGTGCGGAAGATCGCCGTGATCATTTCCTCGTTGGTCGGGCCGTAGAGCATGTCGCGCTCGTGGCGGTCCTTGATGCGCAGCATCTCCTTGCCATAGGCCTCGTAGCGGCCGCTTTCGCGCCACAGCTCGGCGGACTGGATGGTCGGCATCAAAAGCTCGATGGCGCCGGAGCGGTCCTGCTCCTCGCGCACGATCTGGCAGACCTTCTGCAGCACCCGCAGGCCGAGCGGCAGGAAGGCATAAATCCCGGCCGCCTCCTGGCGGATCATGCCGGCGCGCAGCATCAGCCGGTGGGAGGCGATCTCCGCCTCCTTCGGGGTCTCGCGCAGATTGGGCAGAAAGAACCGGGAAAGGCGCATGGAATCTCGCAAAAGTGGCCGCGGCAGTGAAACCGGAACCGGCGCGGAAATACAAGGGCAGGAATTTGGGCAGGAATTTGGGGAGGTATTTTTTTGCCGTTTGAGGTGGGCAGCCTCGTGACAAAAGCCCACAGATCGATTACCAATGTTTTTGCGCAATCCCGAAACCGCCATCTCGTTCACGAGATTTCGGGAAAGCGGTCCAAGTCTTGGGAGGATAATACCCGGACGCGTAATGCGGCTTCACTGCCACGGTGTAGACGCGTAAAATTACAACAGTACGCGGAACTTAAGGGTTTAGATGAGGATTCTCGAGCAGGGCTTTTGCCCTGCTTTTTCTTTTGGGGAGAGGGTCATCGCAGGCGCCTTGAACCGCCCAGGAACTGTGCCTGAGATGTCAAAATAATCTCATAAGATACTGTTTCAATTATCTCTTTTATCGTCGTTTGGCACTGCCGTCTATGGGGTCATGTGCAACCCGAAGGGTGCCAAGAGGCCTTCCAGCGTAACCAGACGCTCGACGTAGATGACGTAACAAGCCGCAAAAACCACTACGGAAACGATCGTCGTCCAGACCAGCTTCCGGCGCAGATTGGGGATCGCGGGCGCGCCCGGATCGGTGCCGGGCGCGACCTCCTCGTCCTCTTGCTGGCTGCGCACGCCCCACGGCAGTACCGCAAACAGCACGATCCACCAGATCAGGAAAAAGATCGCCACTGCGGTGGTGACGGGCATTTTTTCAGGCCTGCTCCAGCTCGACCAAGGTGCCGGAGAAATCCTTCGGGTGCAGGAACAGCACCGGCTTGCCGTGGGCGCCGGTCTTCGGTTCGCCGTCGCCGAGCACGCGGGCGCCGGCGGCCTTGAGCGCATCGCGCGCGGCGCGGATATCGTCCACCTCGTAGCACAGGTGGTGCATGCCGCCGTCCTGGTTGCGCTCCAGGAATTTGGCGATCGGCGAGCTTGTCGCCGAGCGGTTCCAACAGCTCGATCTTGGTATTGGGCAGCGTGATGAACACCGTGGTCACGCCATGGTCGGGCTGCGGCACCGCGGCCGAAACCTCGGCACCGAGAACGTCGCGATAGACCGCCGTCGCCTTGCCGAGATCGCGCACCGCGATCGCCACGTGATTGAGCCTGCCGATCATTTTTGAACTCTCCTGCATCCCGGCAGAAGCATCTTACACCGTGAGCACATGCACGTGGCAGATCGGCTTCTTGTTCCAGCGTTGCGCGATGGCGCCGCGCACCGCCCGCCGCACCGCCTCGGCCACCGCGTCGGGATCGCGCCGGCGCGGTTTTGGCATCGACTCGAAGGCCTCCTCGACCGCGTCGCGGGCGATCTCGGCCATCGATGCGCCGCCGGCGGCGGTTTCGGGAATGCCGATCAGCTCGATTTCGGGATCGGCGACCAGGGCGCCCTTCTCGCTCAGTGCCAGCGCGATCGTGACGATGCCGGAAAAGCTCAGGCGGCGCCGCGCCGCCACGGTTTTGGCCTCGGCGCTGATCAACAGCGAGCCGTCCTTGTAGAGGCGGCCTGAGGGCACTTCGTCGATGATTTGGGCGCCGTCCTGCGCCAGCCGAACCAGATCGCCGTTACGGCAGACCAGGACGTGCGGCACGCCGGCGCGGCGGCCGAGCTCGGCGTGTTCGGCCAGGTGCAGCGCCTCGCCATGAGCCGGGATCAGGATCTTCGGCCGCACCCAGGCGATCATGTCGAGGAGCTCGGCGCGGCGCGGATGGCCCGAGACGTGAACCAGGTGGGTGCGGTCGGTGATGACCTCGACGCCTTGGCTGACCAGGCCGTTGATCACCCGGGCCACGGCCTTCTCGTTGCCGGGGATGGCGCGGGAGGAAAAGATGACGCGGTCGCCCTTGGCCAGCGTGACCTCGGGATGCTCATCCTCGGCGATGCGCGACAGCGCCGCGCGCGGCTCGCCCTGGCTGCCGGTGCACAGCGCCAGCACCTTGTCGGGCGGCAGATAGCCGTAGCTGTCCATGCTGCGGAAATCCTGCACGCCGTCGAGATAGCCGGTCTCGCGCGCCACCTGGGAGACACGCTCCATGGCGCGGCCGACCAAAACCACTTCGCGGTCCACGGCGCGCGCGGCGTCGGCTACCGCACGGATGCGGCCGACATGGGAGGCAAAGGTGGTGACCGCGACGCGCGCCGGCGCGGTGCGGATCAGCTCGGCGAGCGTCCGCGCCACGTCGGATTCCGACGGCGAGCGGCCTTCGCGCACCGCATTGGTGGAATCGCCAATGAGCGCCAGCACGCCCTCGTCGCCGAGCGCGGTCAATCTGGCCTGGTCGGTCGGCGAGCCGAGAAGCGGCGTCGGATCGATCTTCCAGTCGCCGGTATGCAGCACGACGCCGGCCGGCGTGCGGATCGCCAGCGCATTGGATTCCGGAATCGAGTGCGCGACGTTGATGAAATCGACCGTGAACGGACCGAGGCTCAAACGCCCGCCGAGCGGCACCACCTTGACCGGAATTTGCGGCGCGCCGGGCTCCGAGAGCCGTTTGGCCTCGAACAAGGCCGCGGTGAACGGCGTGGCATAGAGCGGCACTTTGAGCCGCGGCCACAGATCGATCAGCGCGCCGATATGATCCTCGTGGCCGTGCGTGATCACCAGCCCGACGATGTTCTTTCGCTCCTCGATGAGAAAGCTGATGTCCGGCAGGATCAAGTCGATGCCGGGCAATAACTCCTCGGACGCAAACGACACGCCGCAATCGACGATGAGCCATTGCCGGCGGCGTTCGTCGCCAAAACCGTAGATCGAGAGATTCATCCCGATCTCGCCGATGCCGCCGAGCGGCGCGAAGACCAGTTCGTTCTGCGCCATCAGGTTCGCTCGCTCGCTGCGATCGGGAAGACGTCGCCGGCCGTGATCGTCTGTAACGTGCCGTCGTCGAGGCGCAACAGCAAGCGGCCGCGTTCGTCCAGCGCCTCAGCGCGGCCGACAAATTCGCGATTCTTTGGTAGCCGCACCCGCATCTCGCCGCCTATTCCCGCGGCACGCTCGAGCCAATCGGCGCGAATGGACTGGAAATCCCGCGCCGCGACGCCACTGCGCCAGCCGCCGCGCCATCGCGCCGGACAGCGCGCCGAACAGATCTTCCGCGGAAACCGCAGCGCCGGCCGTCGCGAGATCGGTGGCCGGATAAGCGGTTTCCACCGGGTGATGCATGCAGTTCACGCCGATGCCAATGGCCACGGCAAGTCGGGCTTCGACATTCTCGCTTTCGATCAAGATGCCGGCGAGCTTTTGCCCTCCGCAGAGAATGTCATTCGGCCATTTCAGCGCAAGTTTTTCGCGCAACGCGGCGGCGCGGTCGACGATCGCGTCAAAAACGGCAAGCGCCGCGACGAACGACAATTGCGGTGCGTACTCGGGCGCGGCCGGATCGCAAACGAGCAACGTGGCGTAGAGATTGCCGGGCGTCGAAATCCATGCATTGCCGCGCCGGCCGCGGCCCGCAGTCTGTTGCCGCGCCGTGACCCAGAGCGGCCCCGTTTCGCCGCGCCGCGCCAGCGCCAAAGCTTCGGTGTTGGTCGACGGCAGCGTGTCGTGGGCTAAAAGGCGAAAACCGGCCGCCGCGGCCGCGGGATCAAGCTGCATCAGAACAGGGAACGCGCGGCCGCGCTCGCCGCGCCAACCAGCGGCCCCGGATAGAGGAAGAACAAAACGTTGAACAGGCCGCAAACCGCGAGCACCACTTTCAGTTCGACGGGCGTCGGGTAAAAGCCTTCGACCGCGTCGTCGAAATACATGATCTTGATGATCGCCAGATAATAATAGGCGCCGACCACGCTGGCGAGCACGCCGATCACCGCGAGTATATAGAGCCCGGCCTTGATGGCGGCGAGGAAGACATAGAATTTCGCGAAAAACCCGGCGAGCGGCGGTATGCCGGCCATGGAGAACAGCAGCATCGCCATGAAGAACGCCGTGGTCGGGTTGGTGCGGGCGAGACCGGACAATTGGTCGATCGTTTCCACCATGCCGGTCGAGCGCCGCATCGACAGGATCACGGCGAAGACGCCGAGCGTCATGGTGAGGTAGATCGCCATATAGACCAGCACGCCCTGCACGCCTTCGGTGGTGCCCGCCGCAAGCCCGATCAAGGCAAAGCCCATATGGCCGATCGACGAATAGGCCATCAGCCGCTTGATGTTGCGCTGGCCGATTGCCGCGAACGAGCCGAGCAGCATCGAGGCGATGGCGACGAAGACGACGATCTGCTGCCACTGCGCGGTGATGCCGGGAAACGCCACGACGGTGGCGCGCACGAACATGGCGATGCCGGCGACCTTGGGCGCCGCGGCAAAGAACGCGGTGACCGGCGTCGGCGCGCCTTCATAGACGTCCGGCGTCCACATGTGGAACGGCACGGCGGAAACCTTGAAGCAGAAGCCGGCGAACAGAAAAACCAGGCCGAAGATCAGCCCGATGCCGCCATGGGCGGCGGCCTGCGCGATGCCGGCAAAGCTCACGGTGCCGGTAAAACCGTAGACCAGCGACGCGCCGTAGAGCAGCATTCCCGACGACAGCGCGCCGAGCACGAAATATTTTAGCCCGGCTTCGGTCGAGCGCAGCGAATCGCGGTGGCTGGCGGCGACCACGTAGAGCGGCAGGCTCATCAATTCGAGGCCGAGATAGAGCGCAATCAGGTCGGCGGCCGAGATCAGCATCATCATGCCGAGCGTGGAGAGCACGATCAGCACTGCATATTCGAAGCGCTGCTGCCGCTCATGCTTGGCGTAATCGAGCGACATGGCGATGGCGGCGGCCGAGCCGGCCAAGGCCAGAATTTTGAGGAAGCGGGCAAAATTGTCGACGACGAAGCTGCCGTTGAAGCTCACAAGCTTGCCGGCGGGAAGCAGGTAGAGGATCACGCCGGCCGCGATCAGAAGCGCGATCGCCAGGCCGTCGATGACGCGCGCCGTGCGCGCGTCGCCATAGGCGCCGAGCATCAACAGCGCCATGGCGCCGAGCCCGAGCACGATTTCCGGCAACAGCGGATAGAGCGTCGACATGTGCACGGCCGCGTTCATCGCCTCACCTTGCCATCGCCGCTTTGATCGGCGCCAGCGCGTGCTGATAATTGTCCATTAGCTGCGCCACCGAGGCGGCCGAGAGGTCGAGCACCGGTTTTGGATAGATGCCGAACACGATGGTCAGGATGACCAGCGGCGCCAGCACCACCATTTCGCGCCAGCCGATGTCGCGAATATTGAACAGGCTCGGCTTCTCCAGCTTGCCGAAAATCACCTTGCGATAGAGCCACAGCGCGTAAGCCGCCGACAGGATGGTGCCGAGCGTCGCCAAGGTCGCCACCCAGGTGTTGACCCGGAACGTGCCGATCAGCGTCAAGAACTCGCCGACGAAACCCGAGGTGCCCGGTAGCCCCACATTGGCGAGCGTGAACACCATGAAGGCGAAGGCGTAGATCGGCATGCGGTTGACCAGCCCGCCATAGGCCGCGATCTCGCGGGTGTGCATGCGGTCGTAGACGACGCCGACGCAGAGGAACAAAGCCGCCGAGACGATGCCGTGGGAGATCATCTGAAAAATGCCGCCGGCGACGCCCTGCGCCGTCATCGCGAAGATGCCCATGGTGACGAAGCCCATATGCGCCACGGAGGAATAGGCGATGAGCTTCTTCATGTCCTCCTGCATCAGGGCGACCAGCGAGGTGTAGATGATGGCGATGATCGACATCGCGTAGATCAGCGGCGCCAGCGCTTGCGAGGCGTCCGGGAACATCGGCAGCGAGAAGCGCAGGAAGCCGTAGCCGCCGAGCTTCAACAGGATCGCGGCCAGGATCACCGAGCCGGCGGTCGGCGCCTCGACGTGGGCGTCGGGCAGCCAGGTGTGGAACGGCCACATCGGCATCTTGACGGCGAACGAGGCGAGGAAGGCGAACCACGCCCAGGTCTGCAGGTTTCGCGGGAAGGCGTGATGCAGCAAGATCGGGATGTCGGTGGTGCCGGCCTGCCAGTACATCGCCATGATGGCGAGCAGCATCAGCACCGAGCCAAGCAGCGTGTAGAGGAAGAACTTGAAGCTGGCATAGACCCGGCGCGGCCCGCCCCACACGCCGATGATCAGGAACATCGGGATCAGGCCGCCCTCGAAGAACAGATAGAACAGCACCAGGTCGAGCGCGCAGAACGTGCCGATCATCAGCGTCTCGAGGACAAGGAACGCGATCATGTATTCGCGCACCCGGCGCTGGATCGCGGTCCAGCTGGCGACGATGCAGATCGGCAACAGCGCCGTGGTCAGGACCACGAACGGCAGCGAGATGCCGTCGACGCCCATGGAATAAGTGATGGTGCCGCCGAGCCACGGCCGCTTTTCCAGGAACTGGAATTCGGCCGAGCTCGGATCGAAGCGCCACAGCAAGATCAGCGAGATCGCAAAGGTGGCCAGCGTGGTCCACAGCGCGACCCAGCGCGCGTTGTGCACGCCCGCTTCGTCCTCGTTGAGGAACGCGATGAACAGCGCGCCCGCGAGCGGCAGGAAGGTGACGACGGAGAGGATCGGCCAGCTCGTCATCCGTGCGCTCCGGAGAACATGAACCAGGTGATGAAGGCGGCGACGCCGATCAGCATGGCGAAGGCGTAGTGGTAGAGGTAGCCGGTCTGCAGGCGGACGACGTTGCGCGTCACATCGAGCACGCGCGAGGACACGCCGTCAGGGCCAAAGCCGTCGATGACAAAACCGTCGCCGCCCTTCCAGAACAAGCCGGCCGAGCCACATGGCGGGACGCACGAAGAGGAAATCGTAGATCTCGTCGAAATACCACTTGTTGAGCAGGAAGCGGTACAGCACGGCCTGATCGCGCGCGAGCGCCTCGGGCAGATCGGGCCGGCGGATGTAGAACTGATAGGCGACCAGGAAGCCGATGATCATCATCACGGTCGGCGTCAGCGAGATGTAGAGCGGCAGCTGCTCCATGGCCTCGAGAATTTTGTTGTCCGGCCCGAATTTAAGCGACTCGCGGAAGAAGCCTTCGACATCGTGGCCGGTGAAGATGGACAGGAACGGCCAGCCGGCCGCGATCGAGCCGATGGCGAGCAGCGCCAGCGGCACCAGCATCACCTTCGGGCTTTCGTGGGCGCCCTCGTAGTGATGCTGGTCGTGCGGCGCGCCATGGAAGGTCTTGAAGATCAGCCGCCACGAATAGAACGAGGTCAGCGCCGCGGCGGCGACCGTCATGATGAAGGCGTAGCTCGCCATCGGATTGGTGCCGGCGGCGGCGGCTTCGATGATCTTGTCCTTGGAGAAATAGCCGGCGGTAAACGGAAAGCCGGTCAGCGCCAGGGTGCCGACCACCATGACGCCGTAGGTGAACGGAATTTTTCGCCACAGGCCGCCCATCTTGCGGATGTCCTGCTCGTGATGCATCGCCAGAATCACCGAGCCGGAGCCGAGGAACAGCAGCGCCTTGAAGAAGGCGTGGGTGAACAGGTGGAACATGCCGACCGAATAGGCGCCGACGCCCATGGCGACGAACATGTAGCCGAGCTGCGAGCAGGTCGAATAGGCGACGATGCGCTTGATGTCGTTCTGCACGAGGCCGACGGTGGCGGCGAAGATCGCCGTGGTGGCGCCGATGAAGGTGACGAAGGCGGCCGCTGTCGGCGCCAGCTCGAACAGCGGCGACAGCCGCGCCACCATGAACACGCCGGCGGTCACCATGGTGGCGGCGTGGATCAGCGCCGAGACCGGCGTCGGACCTTCCATGGCGTCGGGCAGCCAGGTGTGCAGGCCGAATTGCGCCGACTTGCCCATGGCGCCCATGAACAACAAGCAGGCAGACGACGGTGAGCGCGTCGAAATCCCAGCTCAGGAAATGCAAGCTCTTGCCGACGAGGCTCGGCGCCTGCGCGAAGATGGTGTCGAAATCGACGGCGCCGGTCAGGTAGAACACCGCGAAAATGCCGAGCGAAAAACCGAAATCGCCGACCCTGTTGACGATGAAGGCTTTGATGGCGGCGGCATTGGCTTCCGGCTTGTGGAACCAGAAGCCGATCAGGAGATAGCTCGCGAGCCCGACGCCTTCCCAGCCGAAGAACATCTGCACCAGATTGTCGGCCGTCACCAGCATCAGCATGGCGAAGGTGAAGAACGACAGATAGGAGAAGAACCGCGGCCGGTACGGATCCTCCTCCATGTAGCCGATGGAGTAGATGTGCACGAGCGACGAGATGGTCGTGACCACGACCAGCATCACGGCGGTCAGCGAATCGATGCGCAGCGCCCAATCGGCTTTGAGATCGCCGAAGGTGATGAACGAGAACATCGGCACGCGGGCGTCGTGGCCGCCGAAGCCGACGTCGAAGAAGGCGTACCAGGACAACACGCAGGCGATCACCAGCAGCGTCGAGGTGATCAGCTCGGCGGCGCGCGAGCCCGCGGCGGCCGGCTCGGTGGACTCTTCCTCGTGATGGGACTCGTGGGCGACCGCATGCGCGCCATGCAGTGACGGCGCCGCGTGGCCGTGACTCTCGTCGACATGCGGGGCTGCGTGATCGTCGTCGGGCGGCGGCGGATCCGCGCCCGGAAGGCGGTTGCGCGCGCCGATCAGCGCAATGGCGCCGGCAATGACGGCGCCGAGCAGCGGCAGGAAGACGATGGCCTCGTACATGCCGCCGCTAGCCCTTCATCAGATTGATGTCTTCAACCGCAATCGAGCCGCGGTTGCGGAAATAGGCGACCAGGATGGCAAGCCCGATCGCGGCCTCCGCCGCCGCCACCGTGAGCACGATCAGCGCATAGACCTGGCCGACGATGTCGCCGAGGAAGGTCGAGAACGCCACCAGGTTGACGTTGACGGCGAGCAGGATGAGCTCGATCGACATCAGGATGACGATGACGTTCTTGCGGTTGAGGAAGATGCCCAAAATCCCGAGCGTGAACAGGATCGCGGCAACCGACAGGTAATGGCCGAGCCCGATGATCATTGCAGCCCCTGCCCCGACTTGACCTTGACGACATCGATCGCGGTCGCGCGCCGCCGCGCCACCTGGTCGGCAATATTCTGCCGCCGCACATTCGGCTTGTGCTGCAGGGTCAGCACGATGGCGCCGACCATGGCGACCAGAAGGATGATGCCGGCGGCCTGGAAGTAGTAGACGTAGCGCGTATAGAGCACGAGCCCGAGCGCCTGGGTGTTGCTGATGTCGCTCGCCGGCGGGATCGGCGCGGTGATGGCCTTGGCGACGTCAGGCCCGATGACCCAGGCGAACACCACGGTCAAAAGCTCGGCGAGCAGGACGGCGCCGATCAGCGCGCCGACCGGCAGATAATTCAGCACGCCCTGGCGCAGCTCGGCGAAATCGACGTCGAGCATCATCACCACGAACAGGAACAGCACGGCGACGGCGCCGACATAGACGACGATCAGAATCATCGCCAGAAATTCGGCGCCCATCAGCATGAACAGGCCGGCGGCATTGACGAAGGCGAGGATGAGAAACAGCACCGAATGCACGGGATTGCGCGAGACAATGACCATCACGGCCGAGGCAATGCACACGCCGGCGAACAGATAAAAGAAGAGGGCGTTGATGATCATGGACGGCGCATCTCACCGATAGGGCGCGTCGAGCGCGAGGTTTTGCGCGATCTCGCGCTCCCAGCGGTCGCCGTTCGCGAGCAGACGCTCCTTGTCGTAGTAGAGCTCCTCGCGGGTTTCGGTGGCGAATTCGAAATTCGGCCCCTCGACGATGGCGTCGACCGGGCAGGCTTCCTGGCACAGCCCGCAATAGATGCATTTGACCATGTCGATGTCGTAGCGCGTGGTGCGCCGCGTGCCGTCGTTGCGGCGCGGGCCGGCCTCGATGGTGATGGCCTGCGCCGGACAGATCGCCTCGCACAGCTTGCAGGCGATGCAGCGCTCTTCGCCGTTCGGATAGCGCCGCAGCGCGTGCTCGCCGCGGAAGCGCGGCGACAGCGGATTTTTCTCGAACGGATAATTGATCGTCGCTTTCGGCTTGAAGAAATAGCGCATCGACAGCACGAAGGCCTGGGCGAATTCCTTGAGGAACAGCGAACGGGCGGCTTGATCGAGTTTCATGTCAAAAACCTCTGTTGCCGCTCAAAATCTCGAACCGCCGATGGCATTGCCGATCCAATAGCCGACGGTGGCCAGGATGGCGATGTCGACCGCGAGGATCAGCCGGCGCGCGATGGACAACTTCTCCTCGAACGCGGCGCGCTGCTCCAGCGTCTGCGGACCGGCTTGCGCGCGAAAACTGCGCTCGATAAGCGCGGATCGCCGGCACGTAGATGAGGACCGCAACCACCGTTCCGGCAAGCGCGCCGAGCCAGGCCGGCAGCGAATATTCCATTGCCCACCTCGCTCACTTCGGCGCCCATCCGGTGATTTGCAGCACGCCGGCCACGATCGCCACCATGGCCAGCGAGATCGGCAGAAAGACTTTCCAGCCGAGCCGCATCAACTGGTCGTAGCGATAGCGCGGCACGAACGCCTTCACCATGGCGAACATGAAGAACACGAAGCTCGCCTTGAGCACGAACCAGATCACGCCGGGAATCCAGGTGAACGGCGGCACCGGGAACGGCGGCAGCCAGCCGCCGAGGAACAGGATCGTCAACATGGCGCACATGGTGCAGACCGCCACGTATTCGCCGAGCATGAACATCATGTAGGGCGTGGAGCCGTATTCGACCATGAATCCGGCGACGAGTTCCGATTCCGCCTCGACCAGATCGAACGGCGGCCGGTTGGTCTCGGCGAGCGCCGAGATGAAAAAGATCACCATCATCGGGAACAGCGGCAGCCAGTACCAGCCGAGCAAGCCCCATTTGCTGTTCTGCGCCTCGACGATGGCGGTGAGATTGAGCGAGCCGACGCACAGCAGCACGGTGATGATGACGAAGCCGATCGAGACTTCGTAGGACACCATCTGCGCCGCCGAGCGCAGCGCGGCGAGGAACGGATATTTGGAGTTCGACGCCCAGCCGGCCATGATCACGCCGTACACGCCGAGCGAGGAGATGGCGAAGATATAAAGGATGCCGACATTGATGTTGGCGATCACCCAGCCGGCATCGACCGGAATCACCGCCCAGGCGGCGAGCGCCAGCACGCAGGTGACCAGCGGCGCCAACAGGAACACGCCCTTGTTGGCGCCGGCCGGGATCACCGGCTCCTTGAGCACGAATTTGAGGAGATCGGCGAAGGATTGCAGCAGGCCCCACGGGCCGACCACGTTGGGGCCGCGGCGGATCTGCACCGCCGCCCAGATCTTGCGGTCGGCGAGCAGCACATAGGCCACGGCGATCAGCAGGATGACGAGCAGCATCACGCTCTCCGCCACCATGACGACCAACGGCCAGATATAGTCGGACCAGAACGCGGCCATCGCCCCTACTCCGCCGCCGTCATGGTGGATTTGCCGTGCGCCAGCGCCGAACATTCCGCCATGACCGCCGAACAGCGCGCGATCGGATTGGTGAAGTAAAAATCGTCGACGCTCGAGCGCAACGGCGTCTTGTCGGCAATGCCGCCCAGGCCGGCAAGCTTTTGCAGGTCGGCGGCATTGCCCGGCGCGATCTGGCCGATGCGCTGCATGTGCGGATAAGCGGCGAACAGCGCCTGGCGCAGTTGCGACAGCGAGTCATAGGGCAGCTTCTTGCCCAGCACGTCGGACAGCGCGCGAAGAATCGCCCAGTCCTCACGCGCATCGCCGGGCGGGAACGCGGCGCGCGTCGCCATCTGCACCCGGCCTTCGGTGTTGACGTAAGTTCCCGATTTTTCCGGATACGCCGCGCCGGGCAGCACCACGTCGGCGCGGGTGGCGCCGCGGTCGCCGTGGGTGCCGATGTAGACGACGAAAGCGCCGGCCGCGATATCGATCTCATCGACGCCGAGCAGAAACAGAACATCGAGCGTGCCCGACGCCGCCATCTGCCGCGTGGTCAGGCCGCCCTCGCCCGGCACAAAACCGAGATCGAGCGCGCCGACCCGCGACGCCGCGCTGTGCAGCACGCCAAAACCGTTCCAGCCGTCTTTCACGGCGCCGAGATCGACCGCAGCCTTGGCCGCGAGCGACGCCATCGCCGCGCCGTCGGCGCGCGCGAACGCCGCCGCGCCGACCAGCACCAGCGGGCGCTCGGCCTTGCGCAGCGCGTCGGCAAAGCTGTGGCGCGAAATATCGGCGAGCGTTTCCGGGCCGGCGCCGAGATAGTCGTAAGCGTAAGTCAGGTCCGCCTTCGGCCCGATCACGCCGATCGGGAAATTGCCGGCGCGCCAGCGCTTGCGGATGCGCGCATTGAGGATGGCGGCTTCCTTGCGCGGGTTCGAGCCGACGATGAGCAGCGCGTCGGCCGTCTCGATGCCGGCGATGGTCGGATTGAACAGATAGCTCGCCCTGCCCCATTTCGGATCGAGCGCCGAGCCGTCCTGCCGGCAATCGAGATTGGCGACGCCGAGCCGCGTCATCAAATCCTTGAGCGCAAAAATCTCTTCGACCGCGGCGAGGTCGCCGACCAGCGCGCCCATGCGCTTGGGATTGCCGCGCGCGACTTTGGCGGCGATCGCCTTGAACGCCTCGTTCCAAGATGCCGGTCGCAGCTTGCCGTTCTCGCGCACATAAGGCTGATCGAGCCGCTGCGTGCGCAAGCCGTCGACCACGTGGCGGGTCTTGTCGGAAATCCACTCCTCGTTGATGTCCTCGTTGGTGCGCGGCAAAATCCGCATCACCTCGCGGCCGCGGGTGTCGATGCGGATGGCGCAGCCGAGCGCGTCCATGACGTCGATCGATTCCGTCTTGTTGAGCTCCCAGGGCCGCGCCGCAAACGCATAAGGTTTTGACGTCAGCGCGCCGACCGGACAGATATCGACCACGTTGGCCTGCAGTTCCGACGTCATCGCCTGTTCGAGATAGGTGGTGATCTCCATGTCCTCGCCGCGGCCGATGGCGCCGAGCTCGGACACGCCCGCCACTTCGGTGGCAAAGCGCACACAGCGCGTGCACTGGATGCAGCGGTTCATCGAGGTCTTGACCAGCGCGCCGAGATATTTGTCCTCGACCGCGCGCTTGTTCTCGTGGAAGCGGCTGGAATCGATGCCGTAGGCCATCGACTGGTCCTGCAGATCGCATTCGCCGCCCTGGTCGCAGATCGGGCAATCGAGCGGATGATTGATCAGCAGGAATTCCATCACGCCTTCGCGCGCCTTGCGCACCATCGGCGAGCGCGTGCTCAAAACTTTGGGCGAGCCGTCCTTGTTCGGCATCAAATCCTTGACGCCCATGGCGCAGGACGCTTGCGGCTTCGGGATGCCGACCACCTCGATCAGGCACATGCGGCAATTGCCGGCGATCGACAGCCGCTCGTGGAAGCAGAAGCGCGGAATCTCCGCGCCCGCGGCCTCGCAGGCCTGGAGCAGCGTGTACTCCGGCGGGACGTCGATCTCTTTGCCGTCGACGATGAGCTTGGTCATCTGTTATGCCGCTGTCCGTCCGGCGCGCTGCATCGCGCCGTCTTCCACAATTGCGCAGCCGGCACGCTTTCCCAACCGAACGCATGGTCGGACGGACCGTGTGCCGCGAGATATTCAATCCGCTCCTTCGCCTCGATCACCGTCGGCCGATGACCGGCAGGAATCCACCACATCACGGAATGTGGCCCTCGAGCTTGTCGAACCATTCCTGACGCCGGCCATAGAAACGCTTGTGCACGGTTTGCCACACGAAACGCTCCAGCGCTTCGACGCTCTCCCACACCGACAAATTGACGGCCATCTGCGGATCCGGGAAGGGCCGAAAGTTTGTCGCGTTGCCGCTGTCGTCCTTGAGACGCCAGACAAAGCCGTTGCTGCGCTCGGCCAAGCCGTTCACCAGATCGAGATTGTTCATGAAGTCGGCCATGCGCGGATCGTCGGTCGGATAGCGCAGGCGTCCGATATTCAATTGCGCAAGATGATGATTGGCGGCTGTTGCATGCGTCCTACTCCGCTGCGACCGAGACCGGCTCGGGATGCGGGTTCGCGGTATATTCGTCGATGCGCCGCTCGATCTCCGGCCGGAAGTGGCGCAACAGCCCCTGCACCGGCCACGCCGCGCCGTCGCCGAAGGCGCAGATGGTGTGGCCTTCGATCTGGGTGGTGACTTCCATCAGCATGTCGATCTCGCGCTTTTGCGCGCGGCCTTCGGCCATGCGCTCGAGCACGCGCCACATCCAGCCCATGCCTTCGCGGCACGGCGTGCACTGGCCGCAGCTCTCGTGTTTGTAGAAATACGAGATGCGCGCCATGGCTTTGACGATGTCGGCCGACTTGTCCATGACGATCACGGCGGCGGTGCCGAGCGCCGATTTCTTGTCGCGGCAGCCGTCGAAATCCATCAGCAGCGTGTCGGCCTGATCGGGACCGGCCGGCACCATCGGCATCGACGAGCCGCCGGGGATCACGGCCAGGAGATTGTTCCAGCCGCCGCGCACGCCGCCGGCATGTTTCTCGATCAGTTCGCGCAGCGGAATGCCCATCGCCTCTTCGACATTGCACGGCCGCTCGACATGGCCGGAAATGCAATAAAGCTTTGTGCCGGTGTTGTTGGCCCGGCCGATGCCGGCGAACCAGGCGGCGCCGCGGCGCATGATGTCGGGCACCTGCGCGATGGTCTCGACATTGTTCACCGTGGTCGGGCAGCCGTAGAGACCCATATTCGCGGGGAACGGCGGTTTGAGCCGCGGCTGGCCCTTCTTGCCTTCGAGGCTTTCGAGCAGCGCCGTCTCTTCGCCGCAGATGTAGGCGCCGGCGCCGTGATGCACGACGATGTCGAAATCGAAGCCGTTTGAATTGTTCTTGCCGATGAGCTTTGCGTCATAGGCCTGCTGCACCGCGGCTTCGAGCCGCTCGCGCTCGCGGATGAATTCGCCGCGCACATAGATGTAGCAATGGTGCGCGCCCATGCCGGCGCCGGCGATCAAACAGCCTTCGACGAGGAGATGCGGATCGTTGCGCATCACCTCGCGGTCCTTGCAGGTGCCGGGCTCGGATTCGTCGGCGTTGATGACCAGATAGCTCGGCCGGTCAGTCTGTTTGGGCATGAACGACCATTTCAGCCCGGTCGGAAATCCGGCGCCGCCGCGGCCGCGCTGGCCTGACGCCTTCATCTCGTTGACGATTGTCTCGCGGCCCTTGTCCAGGATCGCCTTGGTGCCGTCCCAGGCGCCGCGCGCGCGTGCGCCCTCGAGGCCCCAGTCGCCCTGGCCGTAGAGATTTTTGAAAATGCGGTCCTTGTCGGCGAGCATCGATCAGGCCTTGTCCAGGAGCGTGGTCTGTCCGCCGATTGGCGCGGAGTTCAGTCGATCGACCTGCGGCCCCGGCTTCGGCGTCTTGCCGAGCGACAGATCGTTGAGGATGCGGGTGAACGATTCCGGCGTGAGGTCCTCGTAGTAATCGTAATTGATCTGCACCATCGGCGCGTTGACGCAGGCGCCGAGGCATTCGACCTCGGTCCAGGAGAACATGCCGTCGGCGGTGACGTGGTCCTGCTCGCCGATCATGCGCCGGCAGACTTTTTTCAGCTCTTCGGAGCCGCGCAACATGCACGGCGTCGTGCCGCAAAGCTGCACGTTGAATTTGCCGACCGGCGACAGGTTGAACATGGTGTAGAAGGTCGCGACTTCGAGCACGCGGATTTTCGCCATGCCGAGGAGCTCCGCGGTCGCCTCGATCGCCTTCTGCGGCAGCCAGCCGCCGGACTGCTCCTGCGCCCGCCACAGGATCGGGATCACGGCGGATTGCTGGCGGCCTTCCGGATATTTGGCGATCTGCGCTTTCGCCCAGGCCAAATTCTCCGGCGTGAACGCAAAGCTCGGCGGCTGCTTCTCGGCAAGGCGGCGCACGCTCATCGGTCGACCTCGCCGAACACGATATCGATCGAGCCGAGGATCGCCGAAATGTCGGCCAGCATGTGGCCGCGGCACAGAAAGTCCATGGCTTGCAGATGGGCGAAACCCGGCGCGCGGATTTTGCATTTGTACGGCTTGTTGCTGCCGTCGGCGACCAGATAGACGCCGAACTCGCCCTTGGGCGCTTCGACCGCGGCATAGACTTCGCCGGCCGGCACCTTGAAACCTTCGGTGTAGAGCTTGAAGTGATGGATCAAGCCTTCCATCGAGCGCTTCATCTCTTCGCGCCTGGGCGGCACGATCTTGTGGTCGTCGACCGTGACGCGGCCCTGGCCGTCGGGCGCGTGCAGCTTTTCGATGCACTGCTTCATGATGCGGATCGATTGGCGCATCTCTTCCATGCGGATGCAATAACGGTCGTAATTGTCGCCGTTCTTGCCCACCGGAATGTCGAAATCCATCTCGGCGTAGCATTCGTAGGGCTGCGCCTTGCGCAAATCCCAGGCCGCGCCGGAGCCGCGCACCATGACGCCGGAAAAGCCGCGCGCCCAGGCATCTTCGAGCCGCACCACGCCGATATCGACATTGCGCTGCTTGAAGATGCGGTTCTCGGTGAGCAGCTCTTCCAGATCGTCGCAGACTTTCAGGAAGGGATCGCAGAAGCCCGCGATGTCGTCGATCAGTTTTGGCGGCAAATCCTGGTGCACGCCGCCGACGCGGAAATAGGCCGCATGCATGCGCGAGCCCGAGGCGCGCTCGTAGAACACCATGAGCTTTTCGCGCTCCTCGAAACCCCACAGCGGCGGGGTGAGCGCGCCGATATCCATCGCCTGCGTGGTGACGTTGAGGAGATGCGACAGCAGCCGGCCGATCTCGCAATAGAGCACGCGGATGATTTGCGCGCGCCGCGGCACTTGCAGCCCGAGCAGCTTTTCCGCCGCCAGGCAGAACGCATGCTCCTGATTCATCGGCGCGACATAGTCGAGCCGGTCGAAATACGGGATCGCCTGCAGATAGGTCTTCTGCTCGATCAGCTTTTCGGTGCCGCGATGCAGCAAGTCCGATATGCGGATCGACGCGCTCGACAACTTCGCCGTCGAGCTCGAGCACCAGGCGCAGCACGCCGTGGGCCGCCGGATGCTGCGGCCCGAAATTGATGGTGAAATTGCGTTGTGCCGGCGCCGCGTCGGCCATCATGCCACCTGAGCCAGTTTTGCCGCTTTCGCCGCGAGCCGCGAATTGAACTTGTCCCACATCACGACGAAGCGGTCGTGACGGCCTTCGCCGATCAGATCGATGCCGTCGTGGGCTTTGACCTTGAAGCTCACCCGTTGACCGACAATTTCGCTGCATTCGACGTCGACCGTCACCGTCATGCCCGGCAGCGTCGCGGCGAGATGGCTGACATCGACATGGACGCCGAGGCTGCCCTCGCCCGGATCGAGATGCGGCGCCAGCAGCTGCGTGCACACCCATTCCATCAGCACGATCATGTAACCGGTGGCGAACACCTTCGGCATCGCCGCGATCTCCGGCGATTCCGGATAGGTGTAAGGCACCGTCTTGTTCTCCGGCACCTTGTAGCTGAAGCGGTGCGTCATGCCGGGCTTGAGCGTGGGCTTCATGACCCCTGCCCTTCCGGCTTCTTCGCCTTCTCGTCGCCGGGCAGCACGTAGTCGGTGCCTTCCCAGGGCGACAGAAAATCGAACGTGCGGAATTCCTGCGCCAGCCGCACCGGCTCGTAGACCACGCGCTTGAGCTCGTCGTCGTAGCGCACCTCGACAAAGCCGGTGAGCGGAAAATCCTTGCGCAGCGGATGACCCTCGAAACCGTAGTCGGTCAGGATGCGGCGCATGTCGGGATGGCCGGTGAACACGATGCCGTAGAGATCGTAGGTCTCGCGCTCGAACCAGTCGGCGCCGGCAAACACGTCGATGATCGAGGGCACCGGCGTCGTCTCGTCGGTCTCGGCCTTGACGCGGATGCGCGTGTTCAGCTTCGGCGACAACAGGTGATAGACCACGTCGAAGCGCCGCTCGCGGCTCGGCCAGTCGACCGCGGTGATGTCGATCAAATTCCAGAACTGGCAGCGGCCGTCGTCGCGCAGGAACTTCATCACCGCGACGATGTCGCGCGCCTGCGCGGTCACGGTCAGTTCGCCAAACGCGACCGCATGACCCGTCACCGACGCGGCAAGCGCGCCCGCGATGGTCTTGCCGAGCGTTTCGAGCGTCTCGTCCATGTTCAGCGTTCGATCGTCGAAGTGCGGCGGATCTTCTTTTGCAACAGCAGCACGCCGTAGAGCAGCGCCTCTGCGGTCGGTGGACAGCCCGGCACATAGATGTCGACCGGCACGATGCGATCGCAGCCGCGCACGACCGAGTAGGAGTAATGGTAGTAGCCGCCGCCATTGGCGCACGACCCCATGGAGATCACGTAGCGCGGCTCCGGCATCTGGTCGTAGACCTTGCGCAGCGCCGGGGCCATCTTGTTGGTCAGGGTGCCGGCCACGATCATGACGTCGGACTGGCGCGGCGAAGCGCGCGGCGCGAAGCCGAAGCGCTCGGCGTCGTAGCGCGGCATCGACATCTGCATCATCTCGACGGCGCAGCAGGCGAGCCCGAACGTCATCCACATCAGCGAGCCGGTGCGCGCCCAGGCGATCAGGTCGTCGGCCGCGGCGACCAGGAAACCCTTGTCGGCAAGCTCGCTGTTGAGGTCGGTGAAAAACGGATCGTCCGCGCCCACCGGCTTATTGGTGCGCGGGTCGATGATGTTCCGGCTTGGCGTCGCGAAACTCGGCTCGCTACTTTGGGTTCGCTCAATCCCATTCGAGCGCTCCCTTCTTCCACTCATAGATAAAGCCGATGGTCAGCACCGCAAGGAACAGCATCATCGACCAGAAGCCGTACACGCCGAGTTGACCGAAGGCCGCGGCCCACGGGAACAGGAAGCTCACTTCGAGGTCGAAAATGATGAACAGGATGGCGACCAGGTAGAAGCGGATGTCGAATTTCATCCGCGCGTCGTCGAAGGCGTTGAAGCCGCATTCGTAGGCCGAGAGCTTTTCCGGGTCGGGCTGCTTATAGGCGACCAGGAACGCCACCGTGAGCAGCACCAGCCCGATCACCGTGGCGACGCCGATGAAGACGACCAGCGGCAGATAGCCGAGCAGGAATTGACTCATCGTCTGGGTCATCGGCAGCCCTTTGCTCGACCGGTTCGGACATGGTTCCCTGACCAGGAATATGTCCATTGCGGCGCCGTTCCGCGACCCATATCCGCAAGCTATGGCACCGCGCTGATTTGCCCCGATTTTCAGCGGATTCGCACTGACGACGGAACTTTGGCGACCCTTAGCGCAGTGCACAAAAAGGTGCAAGGCGGCCTGTGCGTTGAGGTGGCGCGTTGACGCCGCCGCCATGCTCGATACTACGATTAGGCGATACTAGGATTGCGTGGCTTTGGCCGGGAGAGGTCGATGACGAGTTCGATGGCGCGAGGGTTTGGCCGGTCTAGGGCAGTGCCTGTCGCGCTCGCCGCCGCAATCGCGCTCGGCCTGCCGGCAGCGGCCGTGGCGGACAATTTTCCCGATCGTCCGATCAAGCTGATCGTGCCGTTCGGCCCCGGCGGGCCGCCGGACGTGGCGGCGCGCATTATCGGCGCGTATCTGTCGGACCATCTCGGCCCGGTCGTGGTCGAAAACCACGTCGGCGCCGGCGGCACGCTGGCGGCGCGGGCCGTGGCCAGCTCGCCGCCCGACGGCTACACGCTGTTGGCGGCGACCGCAGGCTCGCTCGCCATCAGCCCGCAGCTTTACAAGGACGCCGGCATCGACCCGGTCAAGGACTTTGCCGCCGTGGCGATGGTCTCCTCGGCGCCGCTGGTGGTCGCGATCAACCCGTCGATCCCGGCGCACAGCGTCAAGGAGCTGGTCGCCTACGCCAAGGCCAATCCCGGCAAGCTCAATTACGGGGCCGTGATCGGCACGCCGCCGCATATGTGCGGCGAGATGTTCAAGCACATCACCGGCGCCAATATCGTGTTCGTGCCCTACAAGACCGCCTCGCAGGCCACCATCGACGTCTTGGCCGGGCAGATGAACATGACCTTCGAAGGCACCACCGCGATCGTGCCGCACATCAAGTCCGGCGAAGTGCGCGCGCTCGCCGTCACCAGCCCGGCGCGCATTCCCGAAATTCCCGACGTGCCGACCATGGACGAGCTCGGCTATCCCGGCATGCCGCCGGATTCCTGGCAGGCCATCGTGGCGCCGGCCGGCACGCCGCCGGACATCGTCGCCAAGATCAACAAGGTCGTGAACGAGGGCTTGGCGACGCCGGAACTGCAAGACAAGCTCAAGCGGCTTGGCGGCGAGCCACAGCCGAAGTCGGTTGCGGATTTTGCCGCTTTCATCGCCGATCAGTACAAGCGCTGGGGCGAGGTGATCCGCATCACCGGCGTGACGTTGAACTAACCTACTTCGAGGAAAGCCATGAATTTGCCGACCGCAGTGTCGCGACGTGACGCAATGCTTCTGGCGCTTAGCCGGCGTCGTTGCCGGGACATCATCGAGCCGCGCCGACGATTATCCGTCGCGGCCGGTGAAGATCGTCGCGCCATTCGGCGCCGGCGGCCCGACCGACGTCTATACCCGCGCCATCGCCAACGAATTGCAGAAATCGCTGCACCAGACGTTCTTCATCGAAGATCATCCCGGCGCCGGCACCACGCTCGGCACCGATCTCGTCGCCCACGCGGCGCCCGACGGCTACACGCTTCTGATGGTGTCGGGCACGCAAACGGTCAACGAGACGCTCTACACCAAAAAATCCTATCAGCTGATGCGCGACCTGACGCCGGTGGCGCCGCTGCTGGACACCGACCTGGTTCTGGTCGTGCATCCCTCGGTGCCGGCGAAGAACCTGCAAGAGCTTCTGGCGCTGGCGCGGGCCAAGCCCGGAACGCTCAATTTCGGCTCATCGGGGCCGGGCTCGAACTACCATATGGCGGCTGAGCTTTTGAAAAGCCTCACCGGCATCGACATCGTGCATGTGCCGTACAAGGGCTCGACCGGCATGCGCAGCGACATTTTGAGCGGACAGATCCAAATGCTGTTCGAACTCGATCCCGACCATGGCGCCGACCGTGCAATCCGGCATGGTTCGCGCGCTCGCCACCAGCGGCAGGCTCCGTTCGCCGATCCTGCCCGACGTGCCGACCTTCACCGAAGCCGGCGTGCCCGGTTTTCAGGCCACACTGTGGGTCGGCTTCATGGCGCCGAAGGCGACGCCGCAGCCGATCATCGATCAGCTCAACCGCACCATCACCGACATCCTCAAGCGCCAAGACATCAAGGACGCCTGGGAGAAACAGGGCGCCTCGCCCATGGTGATGACGCAGGCCGTGTTCACCGCCTTCATGGAGTCGGAAATCGCCAAATGGGCTAAGGTGATCCAGGCCAACCACATCGCTCTGATCAATTAGAGCATGATCCCGAAAAGTGGATACCGGTTTTCGGACAAGATCATGCTCAAACGAATAAGGTGCGCAGCATGAACGAGATGACGAAACCCGCCGCGGCGATCAAAGGCGAGGAGCATTGGACCACCAAGGACGGCGCCAAGCTTTTCATGTTCGAGAAATGCGCCGGCGATCCGAAGCAGACTGCGGGCACCATCCTGTTCGTCCACGGCTCATCCATGGCGGCGCAGCCGACATTCGATCTGCAGGTGCCGGGCCGGCCGGATTCCTCGGTGATGGATTTCTTCGCCCGGCAAAATTTCGATTGCTGGTGCGTCGACATGGAAGGCTACGGCCGCTCCACCAAGGATCGCGACAACAACGCGCCGATCGCGCAGGGCGCCGACGATTGCTTCGCCGCCGCGACCTATATCAACAAGCTGCGCGGCAAGCGCCCCCTGCTCGTCTACGGCATCTCGTCGGGCGCGCTGCGCGCCGCGCTGTTCGCCCAGCGCCATCCCGATCTGGTCGCCCGCCTCGCGCTCGACGCCATGGTGTGGACCGGCGAAGGCTCGCCGACGCTCGCCGAGCGCAAGAAGAAGCTGCCGGAATTTTCAGCAAAAAACCGCCGGCCGATCGACAAGGCGTTCATCCATTCGATCTTCGACCGCGACCATCCCGGCACCGCGGAGGAAAAGGTCATCGACGCCTTCGCCGACGCCGTCACCGCGCTCGACGATTCGGTGCCGACCGGCACCTATGTCGACATGTGCTCGCGGCTGCCGGTGGTCGATCCGGAAAAGATCACGGTGCCGACGCTGATCATGCGCGGCCAATGGGACGGCATCGCCAGCTTCGAAGATCTGGTCGCGTTCTTCGCCAAGCTGCCGAACCCGGACAAGCATTTCGCCGTCATGCCCGGCATTTCGCACGCCAGCTTCCAGCAGAAGAACTACGCGCTCGTTTATCACATCCTGTGGAGCTTCTTCGCCCAGCCGGCGCCGATCTATCGCGGTTAACCGATTGCCTTCGTTGCCGCGTCGTTTCACGCGCATTGCTCATCGAGAGGTCCCCCTTATGGCGTTCTCCAGTTGGCGCGGTGTCGTCGGCATGATCAATCCGACCATGCGGCCCGGCGTGACCGAGGAGGTCTGCCGGCTGTTGCCCGAAGGTATCGGCCTCATTCCGCTGTTCCTCAACATCAAGCGCGGCACCGCGGACGAGTTTCACACCATGATGCCGCATTACGAAAAGCTCGTGGCGGTGCTGGCCGAGGAGAAATGCGACCTCATCCATCCGCACGGTGCGCCGCCGTTCATGGTGCTCGGCCGCAAGGGCGAGGCCAAGATTGTCGCGGCGTGGGAGAAGAAAGTACAAAGTCCCGGTGATGAGCGTGGCGCAGAACCATGTGAATGCGCTCCACGCGCTCAAGGCCAAAAGCTTCGTCGGCGCCACTTATTTTCCGAAAAAGCTCAACGACGTCTTTGCCAGATATTTTAGCGATGCAGGCTTCAAGGTGCGCGGCATGGAAGGCATCGACGTGCCGTTCGATCAGGTGCAGACGCTGTCCGGCGAGCAGGTCTACGCCCACATCAAGAAGAATTTTTTGAAGGCCAAAGGCGCCGACGCCATCTACATGCTCGGCTCCGGCTGGCGCACGCTCAACATCATCGACATGCTGGAGCAGGATTTGCAGGTGCCGGTGGTGCATCCGGTGCCGGCGCGGGTGTGGGAAATGCAGAAGCGGCTGCATGTGCGCCAGCCGGTCCAAGGTTTTGGCCACCTGCTCGCGGCGTTTCCATGATCAGGCATTGCGCTGCGCTGGCGATCGCTTGCGGCCTTCTCATCGGGCGCCGATGCAGCACGCGCCCAATCGGTCGAGCAATTCTACAAGGGCCGGCAGATGACCATGATCGTCGGCACCGCGCCCGGCGGCATCAACGACATCACCGCACGCTTCGTGGCGCGCCATCTCGGCCGCTATATTCCCGGCAATCCGACCATCGTGGTGCAGAACCAGCCCGGCGCCGGCGGCATCGCCTCGGCCAACCGGCTCTACAACACCTTCGAGCGCGACGGCTCCGTCATCGTCAAGCTCGAGCGCGCGGTGCCGATGCTGGCCATCCAGGGCGACCCGAACGTCAATTTCGATCCGCTGAAAATCACCTGGCTCGGCAGTCTCTCGTCCTACGCCAAGGACTCCTACCTGATGCTGGTGATGGCGACGAACCCGATCAAATCGGTCGGCGAACTGAAGGAGCCCGGCAAATCGATCACGCTCGGCGGCGATAACGCGGCTTCCAGCAATCTGATCTTCGCCACCATCGCCAAGGAGATTCTCGGCCTCAACGTCAAGGTGGTACGCGGCTATGTCGGCGCGGCGCCGATGTTTTTGGCCATGCAGAGCGGCGAGATCGACGGCCAGATCATCGGCTTCAGCTCCGTGCGCACCGGCCAGCGCGATCTGTGGAGCCACAACGCGTTCCGCCCGCTGCTGCAATTCGGCCGCTCGACCCGGCTGTCCGACTTTCCCGACGTGCCGACCGGCAACGAATTGACCAAGGACCCCAACGCGCTGGCGCTGATCGATTTCGCCAATCTGCAATTTGCCATCTCGCTGCCGTTCGCGGCGCCGCCCGGCATACCGGCCGACCGCGCCGAGGCGTTGCAAACCGCCTTCATGGCGATGTGCAACGATCCCGCCGTGCTGGCCGACGCCGAAAAACTCGGCATCGAGATGAGTCCCATCGACGGCGCGACCGTGCTTAAATCCATCGCCCACGCCGCAGCCACGCCCCGCGACGTGATTGCGCGCTATAATGCGCTGGTGGGACCGGATAAGAACTGAAGCGATCTTGAGGAGATGACCATGCCGTACACGCTCACCGATTTCTGCGCCGATCTTTCAAGCACGCTCAAGAGCAAAGGCGAGAGCGGCCTGCCCGACATCGCGCAAAAACTGTCGCAGCTCCTGAAAAATCCCGCCTTCGTCAGCGAGACTTTTGCCGAAGACACGCCCGTCGGCCGCCGCGAACTGTGGCACGATCCGCAAACCGATGTGTACGTGCTCGCCCACGTCCAGGAAGGCGGCAAGGTCGGCAAGCCGCACAGCCATGGCGCCTCATGGGCGATCTACGGCACCGCCCGCGGCGTCACCGAGATGACCGAATGGCGCAGGGTCAATCCGGCGAGCGAAGACGCTGCTGTCCTGGAAAAAGCCCGGCAATACGCGCTCGGCCCGGGCCAGACGCAGGCCTATTCGTCCGGCCTGATCCACTCCACCGCGCACCCGCAAAAGTCCTGGGTGATCCGCATCACCGGCACCGATCTCGACACCATCCCGCGCTATCACTTCCGCGCCAAGACCGACAAGATCGTCGAAGCGGTGTGAGCGCGGCGACCGTTCCGCGGCCATCATCGCGGCCTCAAATCGGCGCGCGTCGGCCCCGCTAAGCATTTGAATGTATGGATAAACTGGCGGGAGCGACGGAAGTCGACTCCGCTTGCGAAGTCAATGATTTAGATTGCCAAACAACCATAACGGCGCACATTGAGCGCAAAGGGTTATTTGGCGGAGTGCCAAACTTGCCGGCGTCACCCTGCGATTCCTACCTTAGAGCCGGCGTGATCGGCCGTCGTCGCCGGTGTGGATGGTCGGACGGCAGGGCTTGAAGCAACGTGGGCGGTGCCAGCGGGCCGGCACCGCGACGATCAGATTTTAAGGAGTTGTATGGCGTAAACCGTCAATCCTGCGATGGCCGCTCCCAGCAGTGGCCACGGCCAATAATGCCCGACCCGCAGCCATGTCAGAAACACCTCCGTGTAGTCAGACCATTCTCCCGATAGCGAGTGGACCGACATGGTTCGGAACGGCGATTCCATCCACGCAAAGATAACCCCGGCCAAAGCGCCGACCAGACAAGCCGCGCCGGCCGCTAACTGTTGTTCTCGCGTCCAGCGGAACGGATTTATGGTGCATCACCGAGCCGCTATTCACCGAGCGCGGCGCTTACCCGTTGTCGGATGACTGCGCCACAATGCAGCAAGAGCCTATACGACCTGACGACAAGGACCAGCGCCGCAATAAATGCGTCGAACACCCGCGATCTAAAATAGATCAATGCCAGCGCCAGGACAGCCAAAGGCACCAAAATCAGAAACCAGGTTATTTCGGTGTGATGAAGCTCCATCCATGTGGGCAGATTGGCACCGCCCGTTATCTCACGGGCGGAAATATCCTGATCATTCTGCCATAGATCGAGCATGGTCCCCTCGCCCGCGCTGTGCTGCATTTTATCGCAACCATCCTGGTAGCGATAGGCGATGCGTTGCGGAATTCGGCCCCCGCTCAAAAGGTTCGTCTCCAACAAAAAGGAGACTGACCGTGAATTCGAATACTTTGCTTGTTCGTCCTGGTCCTGGCGGTTCTGCTCTTGCTGTCGCCGCCCGCGTGGTGAACTTAGCTGCCGCTTCAATCCATTGCAGCGTGCGCATCACCGTAGCCGGCGACCATTTCTTCGTCACGACGCAGATGGCGGCGGTGGCCGAGCTGCCCTTTCAACTTCGAATTGTCACTGATATGATAGCGGGAATATTATTTGTCGCTTCTTTCCGGTTCCTCTCATGCACCCCCGCCACGCCCTCACGCTTCAGACGCAACTTGTGCTTCCCCTTATCCCGTTTGTGATCGATCTCGGCGCGAGACTGATATTACTTTGGAATAAAGTCCCTTGGTATGAACTGCCTGACCTGTGGACTCTATTGATCACCTACGCATTCTTTTGCATCGGTCTGATGGTAGCGGTTCGTACTCCTTCGCTTCCGTCCGACCAGGAAGCTGATGTTTTGCCGGAGTTAGGCCGCATACTCATAAAGGATTCCGTTTTATTCGGGAATGTAATTCAAACTCCGTGAAGGAGTTTGACCATGGCCCGCTACGAATTGACGGAGTTTGAGTGGAGGGTTGTCCGCCCGCTGCTGCCCAACAAGCCACGCGGTGTGCCGCGGGTTGATGACCGGCGGGTTCTGAACGGCATTTTCTGGGTTTTGCGCTCTGGTTCGCCGTGGGCTGACGTTCCGGAGCGCTATGGCCCGCCGACCACGATCTACAACCGCTTCAACCGCTGGCGCAAAGCCGGGGTCTGGGACCGGCTGATGGACGCGATCATCGAGGCCCATGATGGCAAGGTTCAGATGATCAATTCCAGCGTGGTGCGCGTTCACCAGCAAGCCGCCGCCCAAAAAAACAGGCTGGAGACGCTTGTATCGGTCGAAGTCGCGGAGGATTGACCACCAAGCTGCATTTGCGCGTTGTCGGCAATGGGTTGCCTGTTCAGATCGAACTGTCGCCGGGGCAGATGAACGACCAGCCGATGGCCGAAATCCTGCTCAACGATCTTCCCGCCGGCGCAGCCGTCATTGCGGACAAGGGCTATGATGCGGATTGGATCAGGGATTTGATCGAGGACAGCGACTGCACCCCTCACATCCCGCCAAAATCCAATCGCTACGACGGCATCACCTACAGCAAGCGCCTCTATAAGCAGCGCAACTTAATCGAGCGATGCAGTCATCGCCACACGCTACGCGCAATGCCTACCTCGCGATCAAAATTGCCGTTGTCCGACTATGGCTCAGGTATACGCAGCTAGTCGCCAAAGGTTGCTACTTGGAATTGTATCGGTAGCACTTGCCGCTGCTATTTCAGTATTTCGAGCGATGAATGAGTTACTGCCAGATCAGCACTTGTACGAAGCGCATGGATTAGTTTTATTTTGCGTTGTCGTGGTCTTTGTGGGATTTACTCTCTTCAGAATTTATAGCACCTATCTGAGCTATGTAGGTAGGGCCGACTGATGATCGATTTCTTAAAGGCATGGGCTACTCCGGATAACGTAGCCACAGTCGTTATTCTGCTAATCGCTATATTAGTGACCGCTGCTATTTCATACGGTGTAATTCAGCTCGTTGATAGGTTCACTGGAACCATTCCCGCTTCCCACAAAATTGCACTGATCGGATTGCCGGGCTCGGGAAAAACGACCCTAATCACCGCAATGTTTGAGATGATCCAGCGGGGTGTTCATGTGCAGCGGGCTCACCTGCATGGAATGGAGACTATCACCAAGGTCAACAAATACATCGCGGCGCTGAACTCCCAGCAGAAGATAGGGCCAAGCAGAGAAAAGGACATTTTCGTTTTCAGGTTTTCATATGTGAAAAGAAGACTTGTACTTTCTCGCCTATATGACGTAGAAATTGCTGACTTTCCCGGTGAATATTCGGAGAAGATTTAAGAGCGCGAGATTCACAATCGCGCGATTCATCAGGCGGTATTATGAACCTTCCGTCGATGACCCTCCGGCCAATGAAGCAGATTACTCTGAACCTGCTCCAAAAGTTGACTCTGAAGCTAATTCAGAAATCGAATTCGAGTACACGCTTTTCAACAAGGAGTTTTTCTCTTGGATTGGTTCGTCAAGAGAATTTGTCTTTCTTGTGGACCTATCAATAATCTACTCAGCCGTTGATGTACGAAAAGAAGTGGCTGACATCACGGCGCGCATGCGCACGTCGTGGCAAGTGATCGAGGATGCTATCAGTGATCGCGGCATCGGAAGCCCGAAGTGGCGCCCTGTGCATTTGGTATTTACTAAGGCCGATAGTGCCCTGATACCTTATACGAAGGATGGTAATCTTGCCGAATTATTGAATAACAAACAGGGATCCCATCATGGTGATGAAAAAGTGGACAATAATGACGCCAATCAAGAAATCAAAGCGGCTATCAAACAAAGCGGGGCGACCAGTAATCTAATTAATGATTTGGAAGTATCCGAACAAATGGTTCAGACATTGACACAAGACAATGCAAAGATTTTTTCGGATCTGATCTCCTTTTTTCGCAGCCGCGAAAATGACTTCAGCGTGCATTATACGAGCATGAAAATGCTCAATTCGTCAGGAGAGCGGTACGGGGTTAGAAGTGTCCTAGCGGCTTGTCTGCCCTGATGACATGGACCGCGCGGCATCGTCTTCAGTCCGCCCTGAAAAGGGTTAGACCGCTCACCGATCAAGGACGCCCGTTCACGCCGGCGGGTTTCGGCAATTGGCTCCGCGAGCGGTGCAACGAGGCCGGGCTTACGCAATGCTCGGCCCATGGGCTGCGCAAGGCGTTCCTGCGGCGCATGGCCGAAGCCGGATGCTCTGAAGATTTCATCGCCTCGATCAGTGGCCACAAGGATATGCGCGAGATCAGGGTCTATGTCGCGGCAGCCAATAAGTCGCGGATGGCGACCGAAGGCATGGCCCGGACGCTGGCGCGGTTTGAGACCGGAAAGCGAACGCCGTGATCGCCATGAGTGCCAAACTTAAGGACTGAAAAGTGCTAAACTTTGGCAAGCCCTTGATGACATAAGGGAAAATTTTAGGGGGTGGCGGGAGCGACGGGACTCGAACCCGCGACCTTCGGCGTGACAGGCCGACGCTCTAACCAACTGAGCTACGCCCCCGCGGGCGCGGTCGGCAGTTAAGGCCCGCCTTCGCCCAAGTCAAGGTTTTGGCCGAAAATCGGCCTTTTCCGCCGGTCTTATTGCCGTCACAGAGCGCCCGCAGATAGCCCTGGAAGCGCGAAAACATCGGTGAAACCTGCAAAACAAGCGTGGTCAGCCGCAGCCGAATCGTCTAACTGCTTCGCAGTGAGCGGCGCTTTTCGCGCGCTACCGTTCATCGAGGAGGACCTAATGGCAGCCAAGACAACATCAACTACCGTGACATTGAAGCACCTGGCGGCAAGCCTTGCGGAGGATAACGAGCTGTCGAAAAAGCAGGCTGAAGCCATCCTTGGCGGCCTGGTCGGCAATATCGTCAAGCACCTCAAGAAGGGCGAGCGCATCCGCATCGGCGGGCTCGGCATCCTGCAGGTCCGCAAGCGCGCCGCGCGCATGGGCCGCAATCCGGCCACCGGCGAAGCCATCCAGATCAAGGCCAGCAAGAAGGTCGCCTTCCGCGCCTCCAAGGAACTCAAGGAAGCGATCTGACAATCGGGTTCCATCGGTAGCGGACCCGGCAACGGGTCCCGCAGCATTCGCCGCCCGTCTGCTCGCTGCCATGCCAACAGCGCGCAGGCGGGCGGTGTCACGTTCGGAGCTTGAGCTTGTGCCGGCCTTCGCCGCGCTGCATCGCCGCAGCGGCAGGCTTGCGCGTTGCCGCTGCGAGGCGATAAATCGCGCCATGGTGGGGGCGGTTAGCTCAGTTGGTAGAGCGTCTGCTTTACACGCAGAATGTCGGCGGTTCGAGTCCGTCACCGCCCACCAGCCTTCGCAAGCGAAGCGCGCGAAGGCTGCCCGGCGAAGCCTTTTGGGCGAGGCGAGCCGCCGCTTGCTACGGTTGGCAAGCCATCTTCGTTTCTGCACGGCAGCAAGGGGCTGCGGAAGCGCATTCCACACGCTTCACCTGCATGTAGCAATTCGGCCTCAGGTGGCCAAAAAAGATTTCCCGCCACTACCCGCGCACTGACGCTCGCCGAAAAAATGTGAGATAGTTTTGTGACCATAAGCACGGGCCGGATGCCCTCAGGGGGTATGATGCTACGAATATCGGTTGTGACGATCGCCGTTCTGCTTGTCGCCGGGCCGGCAGCGCTTGCGCAATTGCCGCCGCAGCCGCCGCCGGTGAAGAACTCGATCACGCAAGGCAGCGATCAGGAACGCGCCGCGTGCCATCCGGATGTCATGCGCTTTTGCAAAACGCTGGTCCGCGAGGACGGCCAGGACGACGTATTCGCCATTCTCGGCTGCCTGCAATCCAATCGCGGCAAGATCAGCAACTCCTGCCAGCAGGTGCTGGCCAGTCACGGTCAGTGACGCACGGCCTGCTCGGCAGCGAAGCCGAGCTAAGCGACGATCTCTTCGTTCGCCTCGGGAGCTGTCGCGCGCTCTTCCATGCGCGCGACATGCTCGGCCAGGCGCACCCACGATTGCGCCAAGGTCAGCCACAGCGCCTTGTCGCTTTCGGCGTCGGCTAACCGCGCCATCGCCACGCATTCTTCCGCGCACTTGCGGTGATCTGTTGTCCCCATGACTCCCGACCTTCCTGACACAACACTGCGCCGATTATGACGAGGCGAGTGCGGCACGGACGGGATGGTCGGATGGCCAAAACTTGACGTTCAAGGAACCTGCGCCGAGCCAAGAGCGAGTTCCGCCGGAACAATCATCCTCGATGCCGGCCGCGTCCCGTCACCCCGGCCATCGGGGTTGAAAAGGCCGAACGGAGCCGCGTCTTGGGCAGCATTGCGCCTTCGACATAACGAGAATCATGCGGCTTCGGGAAAATCGGCCAAAATCGACCATGGCCGAGCCGATTCTTGAGAAATTATTGCCGGATACATGCAAATTATACTTAGCTGCACTGCACCAATTCTATTTTGCATCGCAACAAGCGCCACCTATATCTAACTGCGATTCAACGACAAATGAGGAAAGGATCCCAAAATGCTTTTGTCGGCAATCCACTTCCTCCACGCCTGGAAGCGCTACGGCGCTGCGGTGAGGGAACTTTCGAGCCTCAACGACCGCGAACTGGCCGATATCGGCATCACCCGTTCGGACATTCCGCGGCTCGCCTGGGAGCACGCGAAAGCTTAAAACTACCGGACTTAATGTCCCAAACCAGCGCCCGCCTCGTGCGGGCGCTGGCTTTTTAGGGACCTCACGAGGCGGGCTCCATGCCCTTGGCCTTGATGATCGGCACCGCGTGCGGGCCGGCCAGGAACTTCACCAGCGCGCTTGCGCCAGCGCCGTCCGTGGCCGCGCTGCCGACGCCGGCCGAATAGATCGTGAAATTCTGGATCTCGGCCGGCAGCGGGCCAACCAGCACGGCGCCCTTCACCGCCAAAATTTCGCTGATCTGATGGATGCCGATCTCGGCTTCGCCGTCGACAACGTGACTGGCGACCTCGCCGCCCTGGATCAGCTTCGCCTTGGCGTTGACCTCCTTGGCGATGCCGAGCCGCTCGAGCAATTTGCCGACATAGATGCCGCTTGAGCCGCCGGCTGCCGGATCGATATAGGCCACCGATTTTGCCGCAAGCAGCGTGCGCTTGAAGGCGTCGACCGAACTGATGTCGGGCAAGGGCGTGCCGGCCCTGACCACGACGCCGACGCCGGTCTTGGCCAGATCGGCGCGGCTGCCGGCAACCACCTTGCCGTCCTTGATCAGGCCGTCGATCCCCTCGGGCGTCAGCACCGCGACGTCGAACGGCTCCTCCCCGCTTTTGATCAATTTCAAATGCTGGCCGACGGTCCGATAGGTTAGGTCGAGCTTGTTGCCGCTCTCTTTCTGGTATTGCTCAGCGAGCGCATTGAGCACCTGCTTGAAGGCGCCGCCGCTGATCACTTTGAAGTCGGCCGCTGCAGCGAGCTGTGACATGGCAACCGTGATGGCGAGGGTGAGGGTTGTGGCAAGAATGCTTGACGATAACCGCATGACGTTGCTCCCAACATAGTCGCCCTGTCCGCCGCGCGAAAGGTGGCGTTGGCGGCTTTGGTCCAAGCGTGCTAACCCGCCGCCATGCCGGTTCTTGCACTCATGGAGGCTGCTGCGCTGCTGCCGGCGCGCGGCGCGCTGATCGGTCTCGATCTTGGCACAAAAACCATCGGCGTTGCATCGAGCGATCCGGACCGGCGCCTGGCGACACCGGTCGAGACCGTCGCCAGAAAACGCTTCAGCCTCGATGCGCAACGCCTGCTCGATCTCGCCGCCGAACGGCGCGCCATCGGTTTTGTGCTCGGCCTGCCGATCAATATGGACGGCACGGAAGGCGCGCGCGCCCAATCGACCCGCGCGTTTGCCCGCAATCTTGCAAAACTCACCGCGCTGCCGATCGCGCTGTGGGACGAACGGCTGTCGACCGCGGCGGTGGAACGGGCGCTGATCGCGGCCGATGCCAGCCGCGCCAAGCGCAAGGCGGTGATCGACCAGCATGCCGCCACCTACATCCTGCAAGGCGCGCTCGACCGCCTGGCGCACGCCGCGCAGGCTCATGACTAAAGTCCGCCCACGCGCAGTTCGATTCCGGTGCACACCGGCGCCGCGGGCCGAATCGAGGCTTGCCGGACGGCTCGGAATGGGCCTATAGCACCGCTTTGATGAGCAAAACCCAGCCGCTGACACGCCATCTCATTTCGATCAATGACCTCACCAATGCGGAGATCGAGACGATCTTCGAGGTCGCGAACGGGTTTTTGAAGGAACTGGCCGACCCCAAAATCCATTACCGGATCGGGCGAAGCACCAATTTGGCGGCCAAATCCATCCTGGCGAGCCTGTTCTACGAGCCTTCGACGCGAACCCGCCTGTCGTTCGAAAGCGCCATGCTGCGCTTGGGCGGCGCCAATATCACCAGCGCCGATCCGGCGGTGAGTTCCGCCGCCAAGGGCGAAAGCCTAGCCGACACAATTCGGGTCATTTCCAACTATGCCGACATCGTCGTCATCCGCCATCCGCGCGACGGCGCCGCGCGCTTGGCCGCCGAATATTCGCAAATTCCCGTGATCAACGGCGGCGACGGCAGCCACGAGCATCCGACGCAGACGCTGTGCGACCTGTTCACGCTGCGCTCGAAGAAGAAGAGTTTTAAGAACATGAAGATCGCGATTTCCGGCGATCTCAAGGGCAGCCGCACCATCCATTCCTTCGTCTATGCGCTGGCGCGGTTCGGCGCGACCATCGATCCCCTGCCCGCGCCCGGCATGGAATTGCCGGCCCACGTCGACCGCCGGCTGCGCGAGGAATTCCACTGCCGCATGGTGTCAAAAGATCCCGGACAAGTCGGCTCGATCGACGCGCTCTATGTCACCGCCGATCAGCCGCACCAGTTGTCGCTCATTCCCGATCCGGAAATCGATTACGGGCTTCTGGTGCAGAAGAAGATCGACGCCGTCTATGTGACGCGCTTCCAGAAGGAGCGTTGGAGCGAGAAGGAGCGCGACTATCCGAAGGTCGACGCGAAATTCTTGAACGAGGCGAAATATTCCGACGCCAGCGTCATGCATCCGTTGCCGCGGGTCAACGAGCTCGACGCTTCGCTCGACAGCGACCGCCGCGCCATCTATTTCCAGCAGGCCGCCTACGGCGTTCCGGTGCGCATGGCGCTGATCTCGCTGATGCTGCACCTGCACAAGAACAAGTCGCTGCATCAATTCAACGGCGGCTTCGCCGAGCCGGATTATCCGATTTACGCGCAGCCGATCGGCACCGGCCTGCAATGCGACAATCTCAATTGCATCACCGGCGATCCGTCCGAGCGGCAATACGCCGCCAACAAGTTCTACGTCGTCGAAGAAGACAGCCCGCAGCGCTGCGAGCTGCGTTGCGTCTATTGCGAGAAGGACGTCGAGGACAAGGCCGGCGAATTCGTCGTCGCCGACACGACGCGCAAAACTTTCGCGCCCGATCTGACGGCGCTGACCCGCGCCGCGGGCGACAAGCTCAAACACCTCGTCATCTACCGCAGCGCCTCCGACGCGCTCGCCGCAGGCTTCGCGCCGCGCGAGGGCGGCAAGAAAGGCCCGCGCGGTCTAAACATTCGCCATGTCAAACCGATCGACTGGTCGCTCATGCCCGAATATGCCGCGGCCCTGGTGTTCGGCTATCTGTGCGGCTCGATTCCGTTCGGCATTTTGCTGACGCGGCTCGCCGGCGCGCCTGACCTGCGCTCGGTCGGCTCCGGCAATATCGGCGCCACCAATGTCTTGCGCACCGGCCGCAAGGGCCTCGCCGCCGCGACCTTGCTCGGCGACATGCTCAAGGGCACCGCGGCGGTTCTGATTACCGCGCATGTCTTCGGCCGCGATGCCGCGATCGTCGCCGCGCTCGGCGCCTTTCTCGGCCACCTGTTTCCGGTCTGGCTCAAATTCAAAGGCGGCAAAGGCGTCGCGACCTATATCGGTCTCTTGCTCGGCTTCAAGGTTTGGCTCTGCGCTTGTAGGCTTCTGCGCGATTTGGCTCGCGGTCGCTGCGCTGACCCGCTACTCGTCGCTGGCCGCGCTGGTGGCGAGTGCCGCGGCGCCAGCAATCCTGTGGTGGAACGGCGATGGCCGGCTCGCGGAGCTATTTCTGCTGCTGACGGTGCTGCTGTGGATCATGCACCGCGCCAATATCGCGCGGCTGATCGGCGGCACGGAAAGCAAGATCGGCCGCAGCTCCGCGGCGTGAACGCAAATTTCAGCCGACCGCGGCAGGCGCGCGCGCCGGCGCGCCGTGGGTGTGCGGGATCTTGTCGGCGAACATTTCGACAAAATGATCGGTCTCGCCGCCAGCCGTGTGCGGCCGCAGCGCCTCGTCGAAATGGGTGCGCGAGGCCGGATCGGCTTTGACGCGCGCCATGATGCGGCGATAGCGCCACACCAGCCGCAGCCATTGCGCCGAAGTTTTCAGGAAATCGACGACGCGCCACGGATAGAACACCAGCGGATTGAGCACCGGCATGCCGTAGCGGCGTTGCGTGCGCACCTTGCGGCGCAAGAAGCCGAATTGCAGCGGATGCACGCCTTCGATGCGCGACGCGCCGGAGAAGATGGTCAGCGAATCGAGAATTTTGGTGCGGTTGATGCCGGACACCACGGCGCGGCGCATGATCGTCTCGACGTGCGCGTCGGTGTAATAGCGCGTCCAGGCGTCGGCATAGACCTTCGTCCACGTTTCCTTCGACATCAGCGGATGCGCGGTGCAGGCGTGCTCGAGATCGTATTTGTTCATGTCGGGGTCCATCGCCACCCCGCGCATGAAGAGATTCTTGTGATCTTCCGAGCCCGGCAGCGGCGTCAGATAGAAGAATTCGAGAATGTCGACCGGCAGTTCCTTCTTGATGATCTCGATGTCGCGGGCGATCGATTCCGGCGTGTCGGTCGGGAAGCCGAGAATGTAGCCGGCGTAGGTCATGACCTTTTGCGCCCGCCACGCCAGCAGCATCTCGCGATATTCCCAAATCTTGTTCTGGCGCTTCTTCGCCCCCATCAGGGATTCGGGGTTGATGTTCTCAAGCCCGAGGAAGATCGCCGTGCAGCCGGCGCGCGCCGATTTCTCGATGAAATTCGGAATGCGGTGACACAGCGTGTCGACCTGAATGAGCAGGCGGATGTTGAATTTGTCGCGCTCGCGCAATTCGATCAGGCGGTCGAGGATCGGCTCCCAGTTGCGGTTGCGGGCGAAATTGTCGTCGGTGATGAAGAAGCGCGTGATGCCCTGCGCGGCGTTGGCGCGCACGATGGCCTCGACGTCGTCGGGCGTGCGGTAGCGCGATTTGCGGCCCTGCACGTTGATGATGGTGCAGAAGCTGCACTGGAACGGGCAGCCGCGGCCGGCGTCGAAGCTGGAATAATGTCCGGCGACCCGCGTGACCACCTCGCGCGGCAGAATCGGATAAACGGCGGCCGCCATTTCCGGCATGTCGGCCAGATAATTGTAGATCGGCTTGGCTTTGCCTTCGGCGACATCGCGCAAAACGTCGGCCATGCGGCCTTCGGCCTCGCCGGCGAACAGATGGATGCCGAGATCGAGCGCTTCCTGCAAATCCGCCGGCAACGTCGGCAGCATGGAGATGCAGCCGGAGACATGAAAGCCGCCCATGACGACGTTGAGCCCAAGCGCGCGGAATTGCCGGCCGAGATCGAGCGCGCGCGGAAATTGGTTGGACTGCACGCCGATCAGCCCCACCATGCCGCCGCCGGCGGCGCGGATGCGCTTGGCCACCGCCGCCACATTGACGATGGTGTTGCACTCGTCGCAGGCATCGACCTCGATGTCGACGTCGGGGCCGAGCACGCGGTTGTCGGCGCATTCCCGCATCAGCCCATAGACGCTGGCGAGCGAGTTCGACGGCAAGGTCGAGCGCAGCCATTGGATGACATAGCCGTCCCGGTCGTAATGCGACGGCTTGATCAGCTCGACCCTGAAGGCGCGCTTGGCCAAATTACCGTGCAATTCACCCCTCCGGACGGAACCCGATTGTTCCTGCGGCAATCGCCGCAACTCTGCGGGTTCAGCCGCCGCTTTGCAAGAAATTCCTGTCCCGCAGCGCTCCTCTTCACCTTCCCCTGGAGGGGGAAGGTCCGCGCGCGAAGCGCGGCGGGATGGGGTGAAAGCGCGCGCAGCGCGCTGCGAATCCCTGCATCGCCGTGCACCCCACCCCGCGCACCTACGGTGCGCGACCCTCCCCCTGCAGGGGAGGGTGAAGCGAGGCATTCTCGTCACGCAATCCAACAAGTAGCCCGCATGAAGCGTGACGGCATGCGGGGTTATGGTCGCGCGGGCAGAACCCGGATACCGCTTCGCACATCCGGGCACACTTGCTACGCTTGCTTGGGGGGCAGACGTGAATAAACCGGCGCACAGCATCCACCTCACCGACGAGCAACGCCTCGACTGGCTGCGCCTCATCCGCAGCCAGAACGTCGGACCGCGCACGTTTCGCGCCCTCGTCAATCATTTCGGCGGTGCCCGCGCCGCGCTTGAGGCCCTGCCCTCGCTGGCGCGGCGCGGCGGCGCGGCTGCGCCGCAGATTTGTTCGCGGGAGGCGGCTGAGCGTGAGATGGACGCCGCGCGAGAACTCGACGTCGCGCTCATCGCCATCGGCGAAGCCGGCTATCCGGAACGCCTGCAGATGATCGATGACGCGCCGCCGCTGCTTGCGGTGCGTGGACATTTACCGGCGCTCGCCATGCCTGCGGTTGCTGTGGTCGGCTCGCGCAATGCGTCGGCGGCCGGCATGAAGCTGACGCAGATTTTTGCGCGCGGGCTTGAGCGAGGCCGGTTTCGCGGTCGTGTCCGGCCTGGCGCGCGGCATCGATGCGGCGGCGCATCGCGCGAGCCTTGGCAATGGCACGATCGCGGTGCTCGCCGGCGGCCAGGATAGAATTTATCCGCCGGAACACGGCGACCTGCTCGACGAGATTTTGCAGGCCGGCGTCGCGATCACCGAAATGCCGCTCGGCTGGGAGCCGCGGGCGCGGGATTTTCCGCGGCGCAATCGCTTGATCTCCGGGCTCGCGCTCGGCGTCGTCATCGTCGAGGCGGCGAAGCGCTCGGGCTCGCTGATCACGGCGCGACTGGCGCTCGAACAGGGCCGCGAAGTGTTTGCCGTGCCGGGCTCGCCGCTCGATCCGCGCGCGGAAGGCACCAACAGCCTGATCAAGCAGGGCGCGACGCCGGTGACCGAAACCGCCGACATCGTCGCCGTGCTGGAGCCCATTATGGGGGTGGCGCTGACCGCGCGGGAGCCGGAGCCGACGGACGGTGACCGCCTGGAAGACGTCGATCCCGCCGCCGACGAGCGCGCGCGGATCGTTGCGCTGTTGAGCCCTACCCCGGTCCAGGTCGACGACTTGGTGCGGCTTGCCAAATCGTCGCCGCGCGTGGTGCGCTTGGTGCTCTTGGAACTCGAGCTTGCCGGGCGTTTGGAACGGCACGGCGGCGGATTGGTTTCGCTGGTATAGACGGCGATGCAGTTCATCCTTGCGACGTCCACAAAACTGCTGCGGCGCGCCTTGCCGATCGTGGCGCTCGTGCTCGCGATCGGACAGGCGAACGCCCAATCCGGCGAAACGTTCGACGCTTTCCTCGCCGGTCTGTGGAAGGACGCGGCGGCGCAGGGGATTTCGCGCGCCACCTTCGATCTGGCCTTTGCGGGGGTGACGCCGGATGCGCGCGTACTCGGCGCCATGCAGCACGCGCCGGAATACGGCAAGCCGTTCGGCGCTTATGTCGAGAGCATCGTGTCGCCGTCGCGCATCGCCGTCGGCACGCGCAAATCCGCGCTTTGGGCCGACATGTTGCGCAGGATCGAGAATAAGTACGGCGTGCCGGCGTCGATTTTGGTCAGCATCTGGGGCATCGAGTCCTCGTTCGGCGACAGCCCGGATCGCTGGGACGTGTTCCGCTGCATCGCGACGCTGGCGCAGGCAAAAATCCAGCAGCCCTATTTCCGCGACGAACTGATCAGCGCGCTGAAAATCCTGCAGTCGCACGCGATCGCGCGGCCGCAATTGCTCGGCTCCTATGCGGGCGCCATGGGCCAGGCCCAGTTCATGCCGTCGAGCTATCTCAAATACGCCGTCGATTTCGACGGCGACGGCCGCGCCGATATCTGGACCAGCGTGCCCGACGTGCTGGCCTCGATCGCCAATTATTTGCGGCAATACGGCTGGCAGCCGGGCTTGCCGTGGGGTTTTGAGGTTTTGGCGCCGCTGAAATTCGATTATCGCGTCAGCCGCGGCACGTTCCGCGAGTGGCAGGCGCGCGGTTTTGAGCGCCTCGACGGCGGCCGCTGGCCCGACACCGGCGACGCCATATTGTTCTTTCCGAGCGGCGCGCCCGGTCCGGCGTTTCTGGTGACGCAAAATTTCGTCGTGCTCAAAACCTACAACAATTCCGACGCCTATGCGCTCGCGGTGGCGCATCTCGCCGACCGGCTGCGCGGCGCGGGCCGATTCCGCAGCGCCTGGCCGATCAACGATGTCCAGCCGTCACGCTCCGAGCGCATCGCGCTGCAGAAAAAGCTCGCAAGCCTCGGCTACAAGGTCACCGATTTCGACGGCCATTTTGATTTCGATTTGCGCGACGACATCCGCAAGCTGCAACTCAGCTACGGCATGACCCCCGACGGCCATCCGAGCCGCGCGTTTCTCGACCGGCTCGGCCTCCTTGTGCCGTGAACCGGGCGACTGCGTCTGACCCGTCATCCTGAGGTGCGAGCGGAGCGAGCCTCGAAGGATGCCGGCCGAGGCGCTGGGGCCGTCGCCCTTCGAGGGCCGCTTCGCGGCCACCTCAGGGTGACGGAACAATAGCTTTCAACCAGTGAGAGCGCCTTCCAAAGCCGCCTCTGGCGCCCCTCTCCGGCCCTATTCCACCGCCATCGAGGCGCCGCCTGGCCCCGGTAACGATTTGACAGGCGGGGTTGCATTACCCATGTTCCCGGCGACTCGGCGGCCGGTGTTTGGCCCGTGAACGCCGGAAAACGGCTTTTTATCAAAGGCTTCCATGAACTTAGTACTCGTAGAATCGCCCGCCAAGGCGAAGACCATCAATAAGTATCTGGGCAAGGGCTACGAAGTCCTGGCCTCGTTTGGCCATGTCCGCGACCTGCCCGCCAAGTCCGGGTCGGTCGATCCCGATCACAATTTCAAAATGCTCTGGGAGGTCGATCCCAAGGCGCAGAAGCGGCTCAACGACATCGCCAAGGCGGTCAAGGGCGCCGACAAGCTCATTCTCGCCACCGACCCCGACCGCGAGGGCGAGGCGATCTCCTGGCATGTGCTGGAATTCCTCAAGGAGAAGAAGGCGCTCGGCAAGCAGACCATCGAGCGCGTGGTGTTCAACGCCATCACCAAGCAGGCGGTGACCGAGGCGATGCAACATCCGCGCATCATCGATCAGGCGCTGGTCGATGCCTATCTGGCGCGCCGCGCACTCGATTATCTGTTCGGCTTCACGCTGTCGCCGGTGCTGTGGCGCAAGCTGCCGGGCGCGCGCTCGGCCGGCCGGGTGCAGTCGGTGGCGCTGCGGCTGGTGTGCGACCGCGAGCTCGAAATCGAAAAATTCGTCCGCCGCGAATACTGGTCGCTGGTGGCGAACCTGGCGACGCCGCGCCAGGAGACATTCGAGGCGCGCCTCGTCGGCGCCGACGGCAAGAAACTGCAGCGGCTCGACATCGGCTCGGGCGCGGAGGCGCAAGCGTTCAAGCAGGCGCTCGAAACCGCGACCTTCACCGTCGCTTCCGTCGATGCCAAGCCGGTGAAGCGGCATCCGCAGCCGCCGTTCACCACCTCGACGCTACAGCAGGAGGCCAGCCGCAAGCTCGGCTTTGCGCCGGCCCACACCATGCGGGTGGCGCAGCGGCTCTATGAGGGCGTCGACATCGACGGCGAGACCGTCGGCCTCATTACTTATATGCGCACCGACGGCGTGCAGATCGCCGCCGAGGCGATCAGTTCCGTGCGGCAAGTCATCGGCGCCGATTACGGCGCGAAGTACGTGCCGTCCGCCCCGCGCCGTTACGAAGCCAAGGCGAAGAACGCCCAGGAAGCCCACGAGGCGATCCGGCCGACCGAGCTTACGCGCCGGCCGAGCCAGACCAAGAGCGTTTTGGATGCGGATCAGGCCAAACTCTACGAGCTGATCTGGCTGCGCACGGTCGCAAGCCAGATGGAATCCGCCGAGCTCGAGCGCACCACGGTCGAGATCACCGCGAAGGTCGCGAGCCGCGTGCTCGATCTGCGCGCCACCGGCACCGTGGTGAATTTCGACGGCTTCCTCGCGCTCTATCAGGAAGGCCAGGACGAGGATCCGGAAGACGAAGAGTCGCGCCGGCTGCCGCAGATGAGCGCCGGCGAGCGGCTCGCCAAGCGCGAGATCAAGGCCGACCAGCATTTCACCGAGCCGCCGCCGCGCTATTCCGAAGCGTCGCTGGTCAAGCGCATGGAAGAGCTCGGCATCGGCCGGCCCTCGACCTACGCCTCGATCCTGCAAGTGCTCAAGGACCGCAAATATGTGCGGCTCGACAAGCGCCGGCTCTACCCGGAGGACCGCGGCCGCATCGTCGTCGCGTTCCTGGAAAGCTATTTCGCCAAATACGTCGAATACGATTTCACCGCCGGCCTCGAAGAGCAGCTCGATCTCATCTCCAACAGCGAAGTGGCGTGGCGCGAGGTGTTGCGCGATTTCTGGCGCGATTTCATCGGCACGGTCGACGGCACCAAGGATTTGAAGATTTCCGGCGTGATCGACACGCTCGACGACATGCTGGCGCCGCACCTGTTCCCGGCGCGCGAGGACGGCACCGATCCGCGCGTCTGCCCGACCTGCGGCAACGGCCGGCTGGGGCTGAAACTCAGCAAATTCGGCGCCTTCATCGGCTGCTCGAATTATCCCGAATGCCGCTATACGCGCCCCCTCACGGCGGACGGCAGCGGCGAAGTCAGCAACAAGAAACTCGGCGAAGATCCCACCACCGGGCTCGACGTCACGGTGCGCTCAGGCCGCTTCGGCCCCTATCTGCAACTCGGCGAAGGCGTCGACGGCGAAAAGCCAAAGCGCGCCAGCCTGCCGAAAGGCGTCGCGCCCGACGAGATCGATCTCGATCGCGCGGTGGCGCTGTTGTCGTTGCCGCGCAAAGTGGGCCTGCATCCCGAGGACGGCGAGCCGATCCTCGCCGGCATCGGCCGCTACGGGCCCTATGTGCAGCACGGCAAGACCTACGCCAATATCGAAGACGCTGATGAGGTCTTCACCATCGGGCTCAACCGCGCGGTGACATTGATCGCGGAGAAAATCTTGCGGCCGTCAAAAGGCCGCCGCTTCGGCGCCGATCCGGGCCGCGCGCTCGGCGATCATCCGTCCAAGGGCGGGCCGATCACGGCGAAGAAGGGCCGCTACGGCCCCTATGTCAGCCACAACGGCGTCAATGCCACCTTGCCGGCCGACAAGACGCCCGAGACCGTGACGCTCGACGAGGCCGTCGCCTTGATCGATGCCCGGGCCGAGCGCACCGGCGGCGCCGCCCCGCACGCGCGCCCGCGCAAGGCCAAGCGGCCGTCGCCGGGAACGGCGCGTGTTGTCAAAGCGTCGTCGAAAAAGCCCGGCGCCGGCAAACGGCCGGGCGCCCGCAAGCCGCCCACGGAAGCGGCTGAATAATTTGTACTTGTTGCCGAAATGGGCCGCCGGACTAGACCAATGAGCGGCCCAAAGAATTGCTGATGAAACACTCCCGCCTGCCCTCCCGCGAGGAGCTTGTCGCCTTTATCCGTGAGCGTAGCGGCAAGGTTGGCACGCGCGAGATCGCGCGCGCGTTTGGCGCCAAAAACGCCGACCGCGCCGCGCTCAATCGCATGCTGCGCGAGCTTGCCGACTCTGGCCAGATCGATCGTCTGCGCAAACGCCTGCACAATCCAGGCACCTTGCCGCCCGTTGTACTCGCCGACATCACCGGCCGCGACGCCGACGGCGATTTGGTGGCGCGGCCGACCGAATGGGACGAGGCCGCCCACGGCGCGCCGCCGGTCATCCGCATCGTCATGCCGCGGCGCCCGCGCCCAGGCGAAGTCGCCGGCGTCGGCGACCGCGCGCTGTTGCGCATCGAAAAGAGCAGCGAGGAAGAGACCACCGCGCGCGTCATAAAACTTTTGGACCGCGCCAAGCATCGCGTGCTCGGTATTTTTCGCGGGCTTCCCGGCGGCGGCGGCCGGCTGGTGCCGGTCGACAAGAAACAGCTCGGCCGCGAGATGGCGATCCCGGCCGATCGCGCGGCGGCGCCGTCGATGGCGATCTGGTCGCGGTCGAGGTGGCGCGCAATGGCCAACTCGGTCTGCCAATGGGCTCGGTCGTTGAACGACTGGGCTCGATCAAGAGCGAACGCGCCATCAGCCTGATCGCGATTCATTCCCACGATATCCCGCACGTTTTTGCGCGCGCGCTGCTGGATGAAGCGGACGCGGCGCAGCCGGCGACGCTTGCCGGACGCGAGGATTGGCGGCAGGTGCCGTTCGTCACCATCGACCCGCCCGACGCCAAGGATCACGACGACGCGGTGCACGCGGTGCCCGATCCCGATCCGCGCAATGCCGGCGGCCATCTGGTCTCGGTCGCCATTGCCGACGTGGCGCATTACGTGCGGCCCGGCTCGGCGCTGGATCGCGAAGCGGTCCGCCGCGGCAATTCGGTTTATTTCCCCGACCGCGTCGTGCCGATGCTGCCGGAGCGCATTTCCAACGACCTTTGCTCGCTGCGGCCGAACGAGGACCGCCCAGCGCTCGCGGTCCGCATGGTGATCGGCGCCGACGGCCGCAAGCGCTCGCATACCTTTCATCGCGTGATGATGCGCTCGACGGCAAAACTGAGTTACGACGAGGCGCAGTTTGCCGTCTCGGGCCGCCCCGACGAACTTACCGATCCGCTCGTGGATCCCGTTCTCAAGCCGCTCTACGCCGCCTACGAGACGGTGCGCCGCGCCCGCGACGAGCGCAGCCCGCTCGATCTCGACGTGCCCGAGCGCAAAATTTTGCTCAAGGGCGACGGTTCGGTCGATCGCGTGATCGTGCCGCCGCGGCTGGAATCGCACCGGCTGATCGAAGAGTTCATGATTTTGGCCAATGTCGCCGCCGCCGAAACTTGCGAGCGCGCGCGCGTGCCGCTGATCTATCGCGTGCACGACGAGCCGTCCCAGGAAAAGCTCAACGCGCTGCGCGAATTTTTGGCGACGCTCGACATTGCGCTGCCCAAGGGCGGCGTGCTGAAACCCGACGGCTTCAACCGCATTCTTGCCCAGGTCAAAGGCCGCGAGGTCGAGCGGCTGGTCAACCAGGTCGTGCTGCGCAGCCAGGCGCAGGCCGAATATTCGCCGGAGAATTTCGGCCATTTCGGCCTCAACCTGCGCCGCTACGCCCACTTCACCTCGCCGATCCGCCGCTATGCCGATCTCGTCGTGCACCGCGCCTTGATCCGCGGGCTCAAACTCGGCACGGATGGCCTTCCTGACGATATCGATGCGCGTTCGCTGGCCGAAATCGCCGCCAGTATTTCCGCGGCCGAACGCCGCGCCATGAAAGCCGAGCGCGAGACCAATGACCGGCTGATCGCGCATTTTCTGGCCGACAAGGTCGGCGCGACGTTTGCTGGCCATATATCCGGCGTCACCCGCGCCGGCCTGTTCGTCGAGCTCGACGACACCGGCGCCGACGGCTTTATCCCGGCACGCTTCATCGGCGACGAATATTTTCGTTTTGACGAAGGCGCCCGCGCCTTCATCGGCCATTCCGACACCCATCGCCTCGGCGATCCGGTGACCGTGGAACTGGTCGAGGCCGCGCCGGTCGCCGGCGCCCTGCGTTTCAAGCTCGTGCGCCATGCGGGCGCGGCCAAGCAAAAGACTGGACATCAGCCGCCTGCCGGGTCGAAGTTCCGCGACCGCCAAGGCCAAAGCCGAAGCCGAAAACATCGCCGCGGGCGCTAGAAGCGAGATGGATGTATAATGAGTGACACCAGCGGAGATCCGCCCATCGCGAGCGGCATTGCGGCCGACCGGGTCGAGCGGCTGACCAAGACCATCCGCGATCAGTCTTTCCCGAACCTGAAACCGCGGGATTCCGCGACGCTGATCCTCATCGACCGCACCGAGAGCGTGCCAAAAGTGTTGCTCGGCCGCCGTCACGAGCGGCACCGTTTCATGCCGGGAAAATTCGTCTTCCCCGGCGGCCGCATCGAGCCGTCGGATCGGCAGATGGCGACGCTTTCCGCTTTGCATGACCGCCACGTCGCGCGCCTGATGACAAAAGTCAGACATGCGAGCGCCGAAAAGGCCGCAGGCTTCGCGCTGGCCGCGATCCGCGAGACCTACGAGGAGACTGGTCTGATGCTCGGCGTGCCGAGCGCCACGCCAATCGCGACGCCGCCGGGACCTTGGGAGGCTTTCGCCAAAGCCGGCATCGTTCCCGACCTCAGCGCGGTCCATTTCATCGCGCGAGCCATTACGCCGCCGAAGCGGCCGCGGCGTTTTGACAGCCGCTTCTTCGCCGCCGATATCGCCGCGATCGCCCACCGCGCCGACGGTTTTGTCGGGCCCGACAAGGAGCTGGTCGAGCTGGTCTGGCTGCCTATCACCGAGGCGCGGCGCCTGGATATGCCGGGAATTACCGCGATTGCGCTGGAAGAGCTGCAGGACCGCATGGCGTCGGCCATGAGCTACGACCACCCGGCCCCACTCTACCGCATGCTGAATAAGCGGTTTGTCCGCGAGGTGCTTTAGGCAGTTTCGGGGTTTTTTGCGGGGTTTCTTGACATTCGACCGCCGCCGACTAGGTTGGCGGCCAGCAACGAGGTTTTAGACATGGCCAAAGCAACGACGATCAAGGTCAAGCTGGTATCCAGCGCCGACACCGGTTTCTACTACGTCACCCGCAAGAACTCGCGCACCATGACCGACAAGCTGGTGATGAAGAAATACGACCCGGTCGCCAAGAAGCACGTCGAGTTCCGCGAATCCAAGATCAAGTGAATCGGGCTTAGAGCCTGACCGGACAGGGCGCCTGCGGGCGCCCTTTTCATGTCTGCCGAGGACGCAGACAGATTACTCGGCGGCCTGGGTGCTAAGCTTATAGTGGTCGAGGGCGGGGCTGGGGCGACTTTGCCGCGATGCGAGTTGAGTCTCTACATGACGGAGCCAGCGCACCCGCAAAGCAGTAATGCGATCTGTGATCTCGCTAATGCGTTTGGCGGTATATTTTTCGCGATTCGTTGGCGTTTCCATTTTGAACCTAATGATGACGGCAGCAAAACCTAAGCCAGCCAGAAAGAAAAGCCCCAGCGGGGGCTGGGGGGCTTGGGCTGGGGCTTCTGATCTTCGAGACCAAAACTCATCCCGCGACCGTTGATATAACCATCGGCCGTCGCATTAGGTTCCTTCAGTCGCCGAAAAGAAAAAGGGCCGCAGACATATTGTTGCAAGATAAACGGGCAAATTGAACGCTACTCCTATTGTGCTCAAAAATCGGGTAGCCATATGTTTAACAGGGCAAGCGGCGCTTGTCTGAAATCTGCCCGTAAAATCGAGACCTGCCGAAGTCTCCGTTCTTCCAATTGGCAGCACCCGTGCCGTCGGTAGGCACAATACCTGCAACAACGATTTAGGCTCGGTTACTGAGGCCTGGGCAATAAATTCGCCCACCGTCAAACCGGCTTGGTCGATGACTCGTTGCGCACAGGAGCACCTGATAGTGATCGCTCCCCAATACATCAGCGAGCACAAATCCGACATGCGCGGCATCAAGGCTGGCTGGTACGCGATTGAGGGTGACGGCAACATCTTTTCTGGACCTTTTGCCAGCCGCCAGGAGTGCGTCGAGAGAATCGCTCAGCCGACCAACGGAACGACGGCGTCTAAATTGCAATGAAGGCCGAACTGTCTTGGCGCGCTAGAATTCTTCGACGCAGCAAGACTTCTTAGAGGCGCCATGACATCAAAACATCAAATCTGAAATGGAGAATAAAAGTCATGGACAGAAAAGTCGCGCTCGAACAAGTGACGGTCGAACCCGCCGCGGTCGGGCAAGCCATAATCGAATTTGATTATGACGCCGCGGCGGAGCTGTTCCCCAGTCGCAGGCAGAAATCCAGGCGGCAACCCATTGGGTATAGACGATTTGGGCACGCGGCGGACGCCATCCGGTTCGCGATCGAGGAGCTTTCGCCTAAGTCTCTCCTGGGTGCTTGTCTTGAAGTCGACGAGGAGAGGTACAACAATCAAGGAATTCGCCGCCTCTACGACAGCACGAACTATCCCTTGATCCGCGGCGCGCCGGGCTAAACCATGACGCTTAGTTTTCCAAATCAAAGCCGCTTTTTTGATGCAACGCGGGGCGCCGTGCGGTTTTGGGGACACGACAGCGCAATGGAGGCGTCGTTTTTCGTCGATGCCGACGCGTTGCAGAGAATTAAACCCAATACGCGGTCCGATGAGACCGGGCTGCTCAGCGCGTTCGATTCGAACCGCAAGTTGATTTATGCGACTGCCGCTAAGGTCTATGAACGCGGCCGTCGGGGATCTTACGACTTGGTTGCCGCTGATTTTTGATCGTAGTTTCTCGGCCGAGACGACCGAATGGCTCAAGCTGGCGGACGACATTCGACACCCTTTGAAACTCACACAAACGCAAATGAAGTGACATAAGCTACCTCCGACGGCGCTCTCGCACTTGACAATTTCTCCAGTTCTCGTCCTATTGCACACGTTTGGTTCATCTATTTCGCGTGTAGTCGGCAGGCACCGACGCGACGACTGAACCAATCAGCTCCAGAAATTGTAATTCTTTCCTCCGGGAGTCTTTATCGCCATCGCCGCTGCTAGTGCAAAAGCTCGCTTTCGTGGCAGATCTGCCGCCAGCAAAAGCTATATGCCTCATGGATCGAGGAATGTAGCGCACAGCAGGCCACGGGCTTCGACAGAGTGCCAATTCGCTCTTGAGAGCATGCACGCCGCCATCCGCGGTTATCGTCCTTCGTGTACCGCACGAAACATTTTATCCACAACGACCAAGGAGTGAGCCATGCAAAATGGCCCAACGACAATTCCGGGCGCGCGCCCGCCCAGACCGGCAGGTTCGTATGCCGCGCGGTCAAAGCGGTGGACATCGAATACCGCCCGCCCCGACCCGAACAACTCACAAAACGCGCAAAGAAGCTATGAGCGGTATCTGGCGCTCGCCCGTGCCGAAGTCCAACTCGGCAATACGGTCGGGGCGGAGAACTACTACCAGTACGCCGAACATTATTTCAGATCGATGCGCCCGGACCCGGACGGGAACTAAGAGAATTTGCCGCGACGGCCGCCTGCGGCCGCACGATTTAGGGATCAACCATGAATGAGGAACAACCGACCTACCGCATCGAGATCAAAAATAGCGGAAAGCCGCCGAACGAAAACTACGGGTGGAAAATCTACCGCAACTTGGATGTCTTACCCATTCTTCATTCACAGCAATTCTTTGTCTCTCGCATGGCGGGACTGGCGGACGCCAATCGCTCAAGGCGGCTACTGGTTGATGCCGACATGCGAAGTCAGAACACGATCGAGCAGTAAAGCGCGAAGCGGACATTAATCCACATCGCCCATCGACCTCGGTTGATGAGTCCACGTCTAAGGTGGCCGGCCGAAAGCGGCGATATGAGGAGGCCACTCCCACCGCTCCCGAGCGGCCGAACTCCACGGACCCAGGAGATGCGGCGGACCTGAGCACTCCGTAGGGTTATCGAAAGAGATCGCACGATTTCCCCGCCGTTCGCCCGGCGCTCGGGACATCGTTCATTTTGGCAACGCCGCCGTCATTAGAAGCCAGCGCAACGGCTGCGGAAATCAATGCCCTAGGTTTCGCCAGGGTGTGGAAACTGGCGGAAACCGCAAAAATTGCGATTTCCACTCAAGTCATAAATCCAAAAACGCGCGGCAACCTGCGCCCCATGCCGTCATCGCCGGGTTGGGTTAAGGGCTTCCCCTTAGGGACAATATCTGAATTTTCGAGCGCTTAGCCGCCTCGTATTGGAGAATTAATGGTTACCAGGGAGTTGACCGATGAGCCGCCAGCAACAGCTCCATTTCATGCGCCAGCCGTACGCCCATGCTCGCGCTGTCGCCCAGGTGCAGGCGCAACACCAGCACAAAATTACAATGATGGTCGCCTATGCGCTATTCAGTGCGATTATCGTGTTGTGGTTGGCATATTTGCCCACTCTGACCGGCAGCATTCTGACAGGTTTGAACATCGTGCCGACGCATCTGTCATCCGCACCGGACAGCGTCTATCGCACCAATAAGGGCGATGAGCTTACAAGCGCTCGATTTGACGACCGATGGAACGCCTTCACGACGACGATAAAAACGCTCGGGGAGAACGCTGTCCACACCGGTGCCACTGACCCGGCGGGGGACTTAGGGTAAATGCTGGTCGGATACGAAACGGCGTTCAGTTAACTCATCATAATCGGGAATTTCAGTGCGCACTGCGTTGCAAGCGCGGATATCCCTACGGCCAAAGTCGAATAGCCGCTCCCACCTCAGCAGGCTGCGACAAAAGGCATTGGTTGGCGATCATTGACCCACATCAATGAACGCCGCCCCGAACGGAATACTGATCTCATGCGGAGTGCGCATTCGCTACACCGTCCGGCCTGGGCCGGCAACGACTTGACGCTCCACTTTTCGCCACGAACTGAGGCTCCGAAATATGTCGCTCGTTTTTACGTTGGCGTCGCGAAATCTCTTCCAAGATCGACTTCGCTTCACGGCCTCGCTCATGGGCATCGTTTTTTCGGTGGTGCTGGTGATGGTGCAGATGGGCCTTTATTTCGGCTTCAGCGGCATGATCACGACCATGATCGATCACACCTCGACCGACCTCTGGATTGTTTCCAGCGGAACAAAATATTTCGAGGATCTCTCGCTTCTCAGCACCGGATTGAGGGATCGCCTGCTGGCGGTCGATGGCGTGTCCGCAGCCGTTCCGGGAGTGGTCGGATTTTCCGCCTGGAGCCTGCCGGGCGGAGCCATGAGTTCGGTGATCGTCGTCGGGACCGACTACGCTGCCGGCGGAGTGTCGCCTTGGAATGTCGTTGAAGGGACGGCGCAGAGTTTGACTGTTCCGGGAACAGTGGTGATCGACCGCTCCCAATACGATCAGCTCGGGGTGTCCGGCGTCGGCGCAACCGCTCTTATCCGAATGCAACCCGTAACGGTCGGTGCGGTCACGGACGGCATTCGCTCTTTCACGACGGCGCCCTATGTATTCACCGATCTTGACGGCGCCCGGTCCTATACCGGATTGCCGGCGAGCTTTGCCAGTCATTTCCTCGTTCGGCTCAAGCCGGGCACCGATATCGAACGAACCCGTCAGACAATTCTTTCGAACAATTCCGGCATTCAGGCACTCACGCCGGATCAATTCCGAGAACAAAGTCGGTCGTTCTGGCTTTTCCGGACCGGCGCCGGCGCGGCGCTCGTTGCCGGCGCGCTGCTCGGGATTATCGTCGGCACCGTCATCGTCGCACAGACGCTCTATTCCAGCACCAAAGAGCATCTCTACGAGTTCGCCACGTTGCGCGCGATGGGCGCCTCCGACAGCTATATCTACCAGGTCATCATCTGTCAGGCGCTGCTCAACGCCATCATCGGATTTGCCATTGCGGCGTTGATCGGAGTCGCCATCGTCCATCTCACCGCGAAAAGCGCATTGCAGGTCGTGATCTCGCCGAGTTTGATAATCGAGCTGTTCGTTCTCACCATCCTCATGTGCATCGTTTCGGCGGTTGCCGCGATCTTTCGCGTCGTTCGCGTCGATCCTGCGATTGTGCTGACCCGATGACCGAGCCCGTCATCGAGGCTACGAACGTCAGCCGCAGTTATGGCAGCGGACCGGCATGGGTGGAGGCGCTCAAGGACGTCAATCTGACGCTCCAGCGGCGGCGAACTCACGGTGTTGATGGGTCCGTCCGGCAGCGGCAAGACCACGCTCTTGTCGATTCTCGGCTGCATGCTGGCGCCTAGCAGCGGGATTGTCCGGGTTTGCGGCACCTCAACCAGCGGGGCGCGGCCCGCGGACCTCGCAAAAATCCGGCGGCAGCATATCGGCTTCGTGTTCCAATCCTATCACCTGTTCTCCACCCTGACGGTCGCCGAAAATGTTCTTCTAGCCCTCGACGTGCGCGGCGAGCGCGGGCCCAAAGCGGAGGCGAAAGCCAAGGAGATACTGGCCAGCGTCGGCTTAACATCCAAAATGTCGTCTTTCCCGCGCCAGCTCAGCGGCGGCGAGCAACAGCGGGTCGCGATCGCGCGAGCCGTCGTAGCAGAACCTTCAGCCATTCTCGCCGACGAGCCGACCGCCGCATTGGACTCGGTCAATGGGCACGCCACCATGACGATTCTCTCCGCGATCGCCAAAGAGCGAGGCCGCGCCGTTCTGGTGGTGACGCATGATCCGCGGCTGTTCGAATTCGCCGACAGGATCGTCCACATCGAGGACGGCTCGCTCACGCGTGAACAATCCACGGATTTGAAGTCGATCTCATGCTCAGCAGCGTCGACCGCGCCCGATGGAATGCATTGCTCAAATACGATTCCGAGCTAGGGATGGCAGCAAACAAACTCCACCGCTCCGCCAGTAGCGCCATGTCTGGTCGTGACCGGTCTGCTCGTGAACGGAATGGGTTTCGATAGTGACTCCTTTGACAAGAGCAAGACCGTCCGAGTGGTCAAAATTGCTCAGACTGCCTTCTCCAACTCAGACAAACTGCAAGAGAGGGGCCTCATGAACGGAGGCCGACATGGATCAGTTCATCCGACGGCGAAATGTCGAGCGCTACTGGCGTCTTCTCGATAGCGTGAGTGACGATTCAGACCGACAGACAATACTCCAACTGCTTGTCCAGGAGCGGCAAAAGCAAAGAGATGCCGGCGATGTGTTCATCGGTAGCCGCAGGTTTATAGAGGCCGCCGCCGCCGCCGTCATTGAAGAGTTGGAACGATCGCGACCGCCCGGCGTTGTCTCTCCACACATCCACAAATCAAACAATTGCGGAGTGTCTACAGGAGACATCCATGAGAGCTCTACGACTGATATCCACCACGGCGGCGATAATGCTGCTGGGTGCCGGCGCCGTCTCGGCACAAGGCATGAAAAACGATGAGACGCCCGCCGCTCCGGCGGCACAGCAAAGCGCTCCACCGGAGAAGATCGCACCGGCCGCGAAATCCGACCCAATCAAAGCGCCCGACAAAGCGGCCGAAAAATCCGTGAAAGCCGTGCCGACTGCGCCCACATCCGAAAACAAGCAGCAGACGACGGATAAAGTCGCTCCTGCTGGCACCGCGGCCAAGGTTTCATCCGACGCCGATCGCAGCACCGACGTGAAGTCCAAGCGAACGGAACGTCACGTTGGACGCCGATATGCGGGTTACCACCACGGACCGCTATATAACAGCTACCGAGGCGATCGCTGGCATCGCGGATGCCACCGTCATGGCTTGATGCCGTGGCATTGGTGTTAATGGCTCCGGTGTTAACCGATCGTCCGTTCGTTAGTTAACGGCGAGCGTTTTTGAAGACAGGCGTATTTCACGGGTTCCGCCTTACGCATTGCAAGTGCGGCCGCCCGAAAGACATCAAGTTGAAGCCCCGAGCGTTCGGGGCTTTTTCTTTTGGTGGCCTCAGGTGGCGCAGTCTTCTGCCGTGAGAAACGCGGGCGCCAAGCGGACATTGATTAGCCGTCGCCCATCGTTCTCGATTTATGAAAACATGTCTTAGGTGGCCGGCCGGAAGCGGTGATATGAGGAGGCCACTCGCACCGCTCCCGGGCCGGCCGAACCCCACGGACCCAGGAGATGCGGCGGACCTGAGCACCCCGTAGGGTTATCGAAAGAGATCGTACAACTTCCCGGCCGTTCACCCGGCGCTCAGGACATCGTTTAATTTGGCAATATCGCCGTCGCTGAACGCTAGCGGAAAGGCTGCGGAAATCAACGGCCAAGGTTTCGCCAAGACGTGGAAACTGGCGTCAACCACAACAATTGTGATTACCGCTTAAGAGATGAATTGCTAACGCGCTGGCAATGTCCGTTTTCGGGGTAAGATTTGGGGTAAGAGCAGACATCAAGGATGGGGATCATGCGCCTTTTCAGCATCGCACTTGCCGCCCTTCTGGTCGCAGGATCGTCGCCTTCGCGCGCGCAATATCCCGATCACGTGATCCAAATCGTTGTCCCCTATACGCCCGGTGGCACGGTCGACCTTCTCGCGCGCGCGCTTGCGCCCAGACTCACCGCCGCATGGGGACAACCGGTCGTCATCATCAATCGTCCCGGCGCCGGCGGCAGCGTTGGCGCCGAGTTTGTCGCCAAGTCCGCCCCTGACGGCTACACGTTGTTCATATCCACCAACTCACCGCTGACGACCAACCTTGCGCTGTATCCGTCGCTTGGCTACGAGCCGCTGCGCGATTTCGAGCCCGTCATCCTGGCCGGCGAGAACTCGCTGGTTTTGGCGGCCAATCCGCAACTGCCGGTCAAGACCGTCAAGGATTTGATCGAGCTCGCCAAGAGCGAGCCCGGCAAGCTCAATGCAGGCACGTCCGGAAACGGCTCGACGGCGCATTTGTCGCTCGCCACCTTCAATAAGCAGGCCGGAGTTTCGATCGCCCATGTGCCGTACCGCGGCGGCCTCCCTAGCCTCCAGGCAGCGATCGCCGGCGAAGTGCAGCTGGTCTTCAGCGATATCGTGCCGGCCATGCCGCAGATTCGCGACAACCGCTTGACGGCGTTGGGCCAGACCGGCCTTCGCCGCGCTCAAATCGCTCCCGACATTCCGACGTTGGACGAGTCTGGCCTGCCGGGCTTCAGCATCACCGCATGGATCGGGGTCGTCGTCCCCAAAGGCACGCCGAACGACATCGTGCAGAAGCTCAATCTCGAAATCGGACGCGCCCTCAAGGATCCGCAATTCGCCCGGCAAATCTCGACGATCGGCATCGATCCGCTTGGCAGCACGCCGGACGAGTTCGCGGCTTTTCTACGCAAGGAAATTCCACGTTGGAAACAGATCGTGCAGGATGCCGGGGTCAAGCTCGAGGGGGATCATTGAATATTTCATGATGGACCTCCTTCACGTGAAGCGCTGCCTGATCGTTTTGCTCACGGCCGTCGGCATCGCCGCAGCCGCGCACGCGGAAACATTCCCGAACAGGACGATCCGGATTATCGTGCCCTATGCGCCCGGCGGCAGCATCGATCTGACTGCGCGCGTTATTGCAAAAAACCTGCAGGACAGCGTCGGACAGAGCGTCATCGTGGAAAACAAGCCGGGCGCCAATGCGGCGATCGGCATCGAAGACCTGATGCGAAGCGCGCCGGACGGCCACACCCTCATCATCCTCTCGGACAGCCCGGTCACCATCAACGTCCACCTGTCGCGGGTCAATTACGATCCGCTCACCGACTTGGTGCCGATCGGCAAGGTGGTGAGCAGCCCGCTGATCTTGACCGCCAATGCCCACGCCGGGATCGCTTCAATTGCCGATCTTGTGGCGGCCGCGAAAGCCAAGCCCCTGAGCTACGGTGTTTCAGGTCTCGGCTCGTCGTCCTATCTCGCCGGTGAGTTGCTCCAGCGTGAGCTTGGGCTGACGATGCAACCCGTGACCTATCGCGGCGGCGCACCGGCGGCGGCAGCGGTCGCGGCCGGCGAAGTCCCCTTGGCTTTCACGGACACGGCCGCAATCCTGCCGATGATCGCTGGCGGCCAGGTTGTCGCCTTGGGCGTGGCCGAGCCGGTGCGCTCGCGGGCGATGCCGGATATTCCGACGCTGCGCGAGGCCGGCGTTCCCAACTTCAGCGCCATGTCGTGGCTCGCGATGTTCGCGCCACGCGGCACGCCGGACGACAGGATCGCCAGGCTCAATGCCGAGATCGCAAAAATTGTGGCGCTGCCGGACGCGCAAAAGGTTTTGCTCGCCGCGGGCCTTGAGCCTGCCCCCAACAGCCCGAGTGAGATGCGCCGCATTATCGAAGCGGATTATGCGAAGTGGGGCCAATTGATAAAGGCGCTGGGACTCAAGGTCGAGTAATCCGCGAGCTCGCGCGAACGCCGCGCTTATGACGGCGCGCCGGTGTCGGCGTAGATGGCCGGAACGACCGGCGCTTTGTCCCAGCCGTTGACCGGATCGCCGGCCCAGACCCATTCGGCGGTGCCGTGAACGCTGCCTTTGCCGGAAGCGATCAAATCCTTTTGCTCGGCGGCGTTGCGCAGGTGCTTGAAGCGGGCATTGGCGAGCGACAGACGCTGCACGCCGTGCACGCGCGGAATGCGGATGCGGCGGAAATTCGCGAACGCCTCGACCGGATCGCGGCAGGCGTCGAGCCAGCGCGCCAGGATATAGGCGTCCTCGAAAGCCTGGCAGGCGCCCTGCCCGGCGTTCGGCAGCATGGCGTGCGCCGCGTCGCCGATGAGCTGGATACGGTTGCGGCCCCAATTCTCCGTCAGCGGCCGCGTGAACAGGCCCCATTTCGAGCATTCGGTCACGATGCTCAAAAGCTTTTCGAGCCGCGGCTCCGGGTTCGGAAAGCTCAAGCGCATCTCGTCGGGGTCGCCGCGGGTCGACCAGCCCTCCTCGACCCATTTGTCGGTGTCTTCCTGGGTGACGATGTTCAGCTGCTTGTCGCCGCGGATGTAATAGGCCAGGAGATGACAGCCGGGGCCGACCCATTGGATATGTCCGGTCGGCTCGAGCACCTCGGGCGGGACATCGGCGCCGTTCAACAGCGCGCGCCAGACCATTTGCCCGGTATAGGTGGGATTATCCTGCCCGTAGAGCGCTTGGCGGATGACCGAGCGCACGCCGTCGGCGCCGATCACGAAATCGGCTTCGACCTTGGCGCCGTTGGCGAAGGCGAGCACGACGCCGTCGCTTTTCTCCTCAACGCCGACGAGGCGATGGTCGAGATGGATCAAGCGGCGATCCAGTCCGCTCGCCAAAACATCCAGCAAGTCGGCGCGGTGAAACGTATAGTACGGCGCGCCGTAACGCTGCGCGGCTTTCAGCCGGTCGTTGAATTCGAGAAACTCGCCGGTTTGCATGTTGCGCGTGTAGATGCCCGGGGAACGCGTGCCCACGGCGGCGATCTTTTCGCCCAAGCCGATGGCGATCAGCGCCTGTGTTGCGTTCGGCGCGACATTGACGGCGGCGCCGATTTCGCCCAAGGCGGGCGCCGCTTCAAAGACTTCCGCCTCGATCCCGAAGCGGGAGAGCGCATGCGCCGCGGCCAATCCCGCGAGCCCGCCCCCGACAATCACCATGCGTGTCATCGTCTGCATCCCCTTACGACCGCAGCGTCCGCGATGAATCGCGCGGTTTTCAATCGCGCTGCCGTATGTACTCCGCCGTAGGCGGCGGTCCCCAAATGTCGGTGGGCAGCGGGCCCCAAACCTTCGGCACTTGCGGATGATCGCGATGCCACGGCCGCGGCTCGAAATAGCCGAGATTTTCATCCAGCATTTTGTCGAGCTCGGTGAACATTTCGATGATCTGGTCATCGGGATTGCGATGATAGGTGTAGATGTTGTGACCGGGGCCGTGCCGTCCCGGACCCCAGATAATCGGAATCTTTTTGCTGCCCAGCAAATCGCAAGCCGACTGCACCTGCGGCCAATCCTTCAGCTCAAAAGCGACGTGGTGCATCTGCGTGCGCTTGCCGCGCACGAAGTTGATGGTGTGATGATCGGGACCGCAGCGCATGAAAACGAACCAGTCCTCGATCCAGTCCGACACGCGGAAGCCGAGAACCCGGCTGTAGAAGTCCGCATGCTGCTTCGGATCCGAAACGACGAACGCCAGATGCCCGAGCTTGATCGGTCCTATCCCGGCGACCGGCTGCGGCTTACCAATCGGTTGTTGCACGGCAAACAGTTCGCAAACGGTGCCCTTGGGATCCTCGAACGCAAGCATTTGCGAAATGCCGGGAGCCGGATCGTTGCGCGAGCTGCAGCGCACGCCTTCCGCCTCGATGCCGCTGCGGATGTCGTTGAACTCGGTCTCCGGTGCAACCTGGAATGCCAGTCGCGCACAGCGCGCGTGCTCGCCATTTTCGAGCTGAACCACCAGGTCGCCATGCTTGGTCGCGAGGTAGGCTCGTCCGTTTTCTCGCTCTGCCAACGCCAGACCGGCAACTTCCGTGAAATAGGCGATCTGACGTTCGAGGTCGGGCGTCTCGAACGTGACGTGGCTGAAGCGTTTGGCCTTTATCATGCCGCTCTCCGAATTCCGGACCGCATCGGTCTCTAATTCGCGGCGGCGTCTCACAGTCTGCCTGGTCCGCGACCGGGACCTTTAGGCATCGTGCTACGCTTGGCAAGACGGATTTTGCGATGCAATTTCTGTGACGCGACGTGCCCCAAGCCTCCCGCGCGGGCGCGGCAGTCTAGGCGGCGTCGGGCACCACGCGGTTGCGGCCGTCGCGTTTGGCGCGATAGAGCGCCTGGTCGGCGCGCTTGAGCACGCTGGCCGCGGTGTCGTCCTTGCCGCGCAAGGCGGCAATCCCGATCGAGATCGTCACCGGAACGACGCGCGAGCCCTGCTGGATCGCGAACGGCTCGGCGGCAATGCGCCGGCGCAGCCGCTCGGCCACCATGGCCGCCACCGCCATGTCGGTTTCCGGCATCACCAGGACGAATTCCTCGCCGCCGTAGCGGCAGGCGAGATCGATGCCGCGGATCGAGCGTTTGATGCGCAGCGCGAAATCGCGCAGCACGTCGTCGCCGGCGTCGTGGCCGTGGCTGTCGTTGATCGCTTTGAAATAGTCGATGTCGACGACCATGACGGTGAGCGGCTTGCCGCGCGACGCCGCCTGCTCGACCAGCGTGGCGAGGTGGCTCTCCATGTAGCGCCGGTTGAACAGGCCGGTGAGCGCGTCGGTGATCGCCATCTCGATCGACATCTGCACGTTGTCGCGCAGCCGCTCGGTGTAGCGGCGCTTGCGCACCTGGCTGCGCACCCGCGCCAAGAGCTCGTTCTTGTCGATCGGCCGCAGCAGAAAATCGTTCACGCCGATTTCGAGCCCGCGCACCATGCGCGCATTGTTGTCGGGCTCGGTGATCACCAGGATCGGAATATTCCGCGTGCGCTCGAGCGAGCGCAGCTGGCTGCACAGCCGCAGCGCGTCGAAATTCTCCAGGTTGAGCGAGACGATCAGCAGGTCGAAATTGCCGTCGGCGGCGCGGAACAGCGCGTGGTTCGGATCGGTCTCGACCTCGACCTCCTGCTCCTTGGTCAGCATCGTCGCGACCCGTTCGTAGGACGCCGGGCGGTCGTCGACGATCAGCACCCGGCCGCCGCGGCCGGTATCGGCCAGCGCCTCGCGCTCGGGAAATTCGATGCCGATGTCGCGCGAGGTGAGCGCGCGCATGCGCAACTCGTCGACCACCATTTTGAGCCGCGCCAGCGAGCGCACCCGCGCGGTCAGCGCCAGTTCGGCGATCGGCTTGGTCAAAAAATCGTCGGCGCCGGCTTCGAGGCCACGCACCTTGTCGGACGGCTGGTCGAGCGCCGTCACCATCACCACCGGAATGTGATGGGTGGCGGAATTGCTCTTGAGCCGCCGGCACACTTCGAAGCCGTCCATGTCGGGCATCATGACGTCGAGCAGCACGAGGTCGCATTGGGCGCGCTCGCAGATCGCCAGCGCTTCCTGGCCGCTCATGGCGGTGATGACGTCGAAATACTCCGCCGACAGCCGCGCTTCGAGCAGCCTGACATTGGCGGGCACGTCATCGACGACAAGAACGCGCGCGGTCATGGTTTTGCTTCCGGATTGCCCAGGAAGTGACGCACGGTTTCGATGAATTTGCCGACCGAGATCGGCTTCGACAGGTAGGCCTCGCAGCCGCCCTCGCGGATGCGCTCTTCGTCGCCCTTCATGGCAAAGGCGGTGACGGCGACCACCGGAATGCCGCGCAGCTCAGAATCGTCCTTAAGCCACTTGGTGACTTCAAGGCCGGACACTTCCGGCAGCTGGATGTCCATCAGGATCAGGTCGGGCCGGTGCTTTCGCGCCAGGTCGAGCGCCTCGATGCCGTTGCGCGTGCCGACGGTGGCATAGCCATGGGCCTCCAATAGATCGTGGAAGAGCTTCATATTGAGCTCGTTGTCCTCCACAATCAGGACAGTTTTGGCCATCCCCCGGTCCTTTGGCTGCCCCCAGCCGTAAATTCCCAAAGCGGCGCGCGCATTTGCGCCGCCGCCGTCACCGCCAAGCTAGTCTTGATTTCTTACGGAAAGGCAAATGGAACCCGATGAAAGCGCCCTCGTCCCGAACGCGGGAAGCCGCGGAAACACTGGCGATTCAGGCGCTTGCCTTCATCGCCGCGGAACCGGAGCGGCTCGAAGGCTTCCTCGCCGCCACCGGATTGACGGTGGATCGGCTGCGCGAGTTGGCCGACGCGCCCGACTTTCTCGGCGGCGTGCTGGAGCATATGCTCGCCGACGAGAGTCTCTTGCTCGCCTTCGCCGATAGCGCCGCGATCGATCCGGCCGAGATTGCCCGGGCGCGCAGCGCGCTCGGCGGCAATTGGGAACGCGACATACCCTGAAAGGACGTGCGGTGGCTTTGAGCTTCTGCCGCGACTGCCTTGCCGATGCGTCGCCACTAGCCGCGCGCTGTCCGGCCTGCGGCTCGCCGCGCCTCATTCGCCATGACGAGCTGGCAACGCTTTCGATCGCGCACGTCGATTGCGACGCCTTCTACGCCACCATCGAAAAGCGCGACGACCCGACGCTCGCCGCCGAGCCGGTGATCGTCGGCGGCGGCCGGCGCGGCGTCGTCGCCGCGGCCTGCTATATCGCGCGCACCTATGGCATCAGATCGGCGATGCCGATGTATGAGGCGCTGCGGCTTTGTCCGCATGCCAAAGTGGTGCGGCCCAATATGGAGAAATATTCCAAAGCCGGCCGCGAAGTGCGGGCGATGATGCTGGCTTTGACGCCGCTGGTCGAGCCGCTGTCGATCGACGAGGCGTTCCTCGATCTCTCCGGCACCGAGCGGCTGCACGGCATGTGGCCGGCCAAGGCGCTGGCGCGTTTTGCCGGCGAGGTCGAGAAGACGCTGCGCATCACGGTGTCGATCGGGCTGGCTTGCAACAAATTCCTCGCCAAGATCGCCTCCGATCTCGACAAGCCGCGCGGCTTTGCCGTGCTCGGCGCCAGCGAGGCTGCGGCCTTCCTGGCGCCAAAACCTGCAAACTTCATCTACGGCGTCGGCAAGGCCAGCATGGCACGGCTCGCCCGCGACGGGTTTCACCGCATCGCCGATCTGCAGAGGGTCAGCGAGATCGAGCTGTTCCGCCGCTACGGCGAGGAAGGCCGCCGCCTGGCGCGGCTTGCCCGCGGTCTTGACGACCGCACGGTGAGCGCCGATCGCGAAACCAAGAGCGTGTCGTCGGAAACGACGTTCGAACGCGACCTCTCCGACTTTCGTTCGCTCGAAAAAATCCTGTGGGGCCTGACCGAAGAGGTCTCGGCGCGCCTGAAGGCCAAGGAGCTCGCTGGCGCGACGGTGTCGCTAAAACTCAAAACCGCAGATTTCAAAATTCGCACGCGGGCGCGCTCGCTCGACTCGCCCACCCAACTCGCCGGCCGCATTTTCGCCGCCGCGCGCGATCTGCTCAAGCGCGAGGCCGACGGCACGCGCTTCCGGCTGATCGGCGTCGGCTTAAGCGCATTGGTCACGTCGGATCAGGCCGATCCCGCCGACCTGGTCGACGGCCGCGCCGCCATCGCCGAGCACGCCGTCGATCGCGTGCGCGCCCGCTTCGGCGACGACGCGGTGATCAGGGGGCTGGCGTTCGAGGGGCCGGAGGAAACTTAGGCGCGGACAGTCAGGACCACTTGCGCCATCGCTACGACTTCCGCGGCGGTGCGCTTGCAGCACTTCGATGAGCTTACTCGGCGGGCTCGCCGCTAAGCTGATAGTCGTCGAGAACGGGGCGACTTTGCTGTGATGCGAGTTGAGTCTTTACCCGACGAATCCAACCCATCCGCAAAGTCGTAATGCGATCTATGATCTCGCTAATTTGTTCGGCTGTGTATTTTGGCCAGAGCTGATCTGTTTTCGACATGGCACACCTTCCGTGTGCCCCGACACATCCCAATATCAGGTTGCCCTCCCGGGCAGGGGCAGTCTGGTCAAAATTGCTCACCCAGGCACCTGGTTCTGGCAAAAGTGGCCACCGCCAGAATCACACCGGCCGCTTCAGCCGTCGGGCCTTCGCCCCGCGGAGTTCAGTGCTTTACCGGGCCAGCGATAGGCGTCTTTTTCGGAGCCCGCGTCACCAGACAGCCGCAGACCACAAACGCCATCAGGACGGCAACAAAGAGTCCCAGTTCCAGATTGTCCACCATGCTTTTCTCCGCGTTGGGGAGGAGCGCCTCAGTCAGCGCCGCGGGGACTCCCAGCCCCTTTGCATCGACAACGCAGCCAGCAATGCTGCGGTTCCGGACGATTCCACGGCATGTGGCCAGTCAAGGCGCTGGCGCGGTTTGCCGCCGAGGTCGCTCAGCCATTTGTGCTGGAAGTCACACGTGGCCACTGCCATTGTGCTAATTTGAGCACCTAAGACGCCTTGTGCTGAGCCATGGGGGAGGCAATGCGACGGCGGACTAGAGCGGGCGGCAAGCCGATTAAAACGCGACGCCGAAAGGCGACGGCGCTAGGCGGCCCCACTGCGCCAAAGGTCAGGGGGCGTCGCAAACCTTCCAGCACCGGCGCCAACACGAAGATTGCGCTGCTCGAACGCGAGCGGGACGAGGCGCTGGAGCAGCAGAAAGCCACGGCGGAGGTGCTGCGCGTCATCAGTTCGTCACCTGGGGATTTAAAGCCGGTTTTTGCAGTCATCCTGGAAAACGCAACACGTCTTTGCCAAGCCAACTTCGGCTTACTGTGGCTGTGCGAGGGTGACGCTTATCGCGCAGTAGCGATGCACAACGCACCGCCCGCATTTGCCGAGGTTCGACAGCGCGAACCACTGGTGAGCATGTCCGGCACCACAGTGCTTGCACAGGTGGCGAGGACAAAACGGACGATTCAAGTTGCCGATATTGCCAAAGACCCAGCCTACCAAAAGAACCCACGGAACACGCAGCTTTTCGTCAAGCTGGCTGGCGCGCGCAGCGTCGTCACGGTGCCGATGCTCAAGGACAATGAACTGGTCGGTGCGTTCAATATCTACCGCCAAGAGGTGCGGCCCTTCACCGAAAAGCAGATCGCACTGGTGGAGAACTTCGCCGCCCAGGCCGTCATCGCCATCGAGAATACGCGGCTGCTTAACGAATTGCGCCAGCGCACAACCGATCTTACCGAATCGTTGGAGCAGCAGACGGCGACGGCGGAAATTCTCGGCGTAATCAGCAAGTCCCTAAACGATGCTCAGCCGGTATTCGACGCCATCGTGCAGAGCGGAATGAGGCTCTTTTCGGGAGCAGCCGTTAGCATCGCGCTCGTAGAGAACGGCATGGTCAAAGCGGCTGCAGTCGCCGAACGCGATCCCGCCCGCGCCGAATTATGGCGAAAGCGTTTTCCCTTTCCGCTCACACGCGAGTACATGCACAGCGTTGCCATCCTGGACCGCAAGATGCTCGACGTTCCCGATGTCGAGAATGTGCCAGCAGAAATGAAGGTGGGCTCGAAAAACTTCCTGGGAAGCGGATATCGGGCGGCCACCTTCATGCCACTGATGCGAGGCGAGATGGCAATTGGCGCGCTCAGCGTCGTGCGCATCCCAACGGGACCGCTGGAGGAGAAGCAACTTGCGGCCTTGAAGACCTACGCCAAGCAGGCCGAGATCGCCATCGAGAACGCGCGGCTGCTCAATGAATTGCGTCAACGCACTGACGATCTCACTGAATCGCTGGAGCAGCAGACCGCGACATCGGAGGTTTTGAGTGTCCTCTCAAGCTCGCCCGGCGAGCTGGACCCGGTGTTTCAGGCGATTCTCGCTAACGCGGTCCGGCTGTGTGCCGCTAGTTTCGGCAATCTCTACCTCCGCAACGAGGAGTTCTTCCGACTAGCCGCGGCGCACAATACGCCGCCAGCCTTTGTCGAAAACCGCCGGGGCCAATCCTACCGTCCCGGTCCAAATTCACCGCCAGACCGTATGCTGCGCACGCGGGAGGTCGTTCATGTCCCCGACATTGCGGATGACCCATCATATCTTGAGCGCGATCCGGGTGTGGTTGCCTTTGTCGAACTCGCAGGCACTCGGACCGTTCTCCTGGTGCCCATGCTCAATGATGGTGAACTGATCGGCTACTTGTCGATCTATCGCCAGCAGGTACGGTCGTTCACCGAGAAGCAGATCGCGCTAGTCAAGAACTTCGCGGCCCAGGCCGTCATCGCCATCGAGAATACCCGGCTGCTCAATGAATTACGGCAGCGCACGACCGACCTGACGGAGTTGTTGGAGCAGCAGACGGCAACTTCCGAGGTGTTAAGCGTTATCTCAAGCTCACCGGGCGAACTGGGGCCTGTCTTTCGTACAATGCTGGAGAATGCCGCACGAATCTGCGAGGCGAAGTTTGGAGTTATGTTCCGTTTCGACGACGATGTGTCTTACGTCGTGGCGACGCTAAATTTGCCGCTGGCTGTCGATGAATTCTTTCAGCAACGAGGCCGCGTCAGGCCAACGCCAGGTTCAGACCTTGATAGTTTATGGAAGTCGAAGCAGGTAGTTCACACGCTCGACATGTCGACTTCGCCGACACCGTCCCGAATCGCCAAGCTGGCCGAAGTGCGAACGCAACTTGCCGTGCCTATGATGTTGAACAATAAATTGATTGGTGCCATCAATCTTCACCGGCAGGAAGTCCGCCCCTTCACCGACAAGCAGATCGAACTGGTTAAGAACTTCGCTGCCCAGGCCGTCATTGCCATCGAGAATACGCGGCTGCTCAACGAGCTGCGCGAATCCCTGCAGCAGCAAACCGCCACCGCCGACGTTCTGAAGGTTATCAGTAGCTCGCCGGGCGATTTACAGCCGGTGTTCCAGTCTATGCTGGAAAACGCCGTGCGCCTCTGCGAGGCGAAATTTGCAATGTTATTTCTATATGAAGAAAATGAGTTTCGCGCCGTTGGAAAGTGGAACTTGCCGCTCCCGTGGAATGAGTAGCTAGAGAAAAATCCAATCCGGACCGACCCAATGATCCCCATGGGCAGGGCTGCAAAGACGAAACAGCCGGTCCATGTCGTGGATGTCTTGGCGGATCAGGCTTACATCGAACGGTATCCAGGGATGGTCGGCGTCGCTGAACTCGGCGGCGCTCGCACGCTTCTGATGGTACCGATGCTCAAGGATAACGCGGTAGTCGGAATGATTGGCATCTATCGCCAGGAAGTTCGGCCATTCGCCGACAAGCAGATCGAGTTTGTTCAGAATTTTGCCGCCCAGGCCGTCATCGCCATCGAGAATACGCGACTGCTGAACGAGCTACGGCAATCTCTGGAGCAACAGACGGCAACTGCAAAAGTTTTAAGCGTCATCAGTTCGTCGCCCGGTGAATTGGAGCCGATCTTTCAGGCCATGCTGGAGAATGCTACGCGCATCTGCGAGGCTAAATTCGGCACCATGTACTTCCGCGAGGGCGATGGATTCCGAGCCGTTGCCATGCACGGCGCACCGCCAGCTTATGTCGAATCGCGGCTGCACAAGCTCGTTCATCCAGGCCCGGCTACGGGCATTGGCCGTGTTCTGCAAACAAAGCAAGCTGTCCAAATTAAAGACGCCAGCGCAGACCAGGGCTATTCCGAGCGCGACCCCATGCGTGTATCGGCGGTGGAACTTGGCGGAGTGCGGACCATCTTGGATGTCCCGATGCTCAAGGAGAATGAGGTGATTGGCGCAGTCGCGATCTATCGCGAAGTAGTCCGCCCATTCACCGACAAACAAGTGGCGCTGGTACAGAATTTTGCCAATCAGGCAGTGATCGCCATCGAGAACACGCGGCTGCTCAACGAATTGCGTGAATCCCTGGAGCAGCAGACGGCCACCGCCGACGTACTCAGGGTCATCAGCAGTTCACCGGGCGATTTGGAGCCGGTCTTTCAGGCCCTGCTGGAGAACGCCACGCGTATTTGCGAAGCCGAATTTGGCGTGCTGTACCGTTTTGATGGTGAAGCCTTCCATTTCGCAGCGGAGGTTGGCGCGCCGCCCGACTACGCGGAATTCAATCGACAGCCGCGGACCTTTTCAACCGATACCGGGCGGCCAACTCGAACGCGTCATGCACACAAAAGGCGTGAGTCACAAAGCCGATGACGCCGCGTCCGTAATACCCGGCATCGCGGCAAGACTGGCGGACGCACGAACCCAAGTCATCGTCCCGATGCTCAAGGAAGGTGAACTGGTTGGCGCAATTATCATCTACCGCCAGGAAGTGCGACCATTCACCGACAAGCAAGTCGATCTGCTGACCAATTTCGCCGCCCAGGCTGTCATCGCCATCGAGAACACGCGGCTGCTGAACGAATTGCGGCAATCGCTGGAGCAGCAGACGGCGACCGCGGATGTGCTCAAGGTCATCAGCCGCTCGACCTTCGATCTCCAAGTCGTGCTCGATACGCTGGTGCAATCGGCAGCGAGACTTTGCGACGCCGATAGGGCTGCGATCACGTCTCCTCAAAAATGGCCTCTATCATCATGCTGCGAGCTACGGCTTTACGCCCGAGCATAAGGAGTTCATGCAACAGCATCCGCTCGCGCGCGGACGCGGATCGCTTGCCGGGCGCGTCGTCCTTGTGGGCAAGGCCGATCCACATTCTTGAGTTCTGGCCGATCCAGACTTACAGCTCACGGCCGGTTCGCAGCTTTGCGAACATGCGAACCAACCTCGGCGTGCCGCTTCTGCGCGAGGGGAGTTCCGATTGGTGTACTGGTGCTGACGCGAAGCGTCGTGTCCGTTCACCGAACAGGCAGATCAATCTGGTTACCACTTTCGCCGACCAAGCGGTGATCGCCATCGAGAACGTGCGCCTATTCGACGAAATCCAGGACAAGAGCCGCCAGCTTGAAGTCGCGAGCCAGCACAAGTCGCAGTTCCTAGCCAACATGAGCCACGAGCTGCGCACGCCGCTCAACGCCATCTTGGGCTACACCGAATTGATGGCGGACGGCATCTACGGTGAACTGCCAGAAAAGACGTTGGGCGTACTCAAAAGGCTTGAGAGCAACGGCAGACACCTGCTCGGCTTGATCAATGACGTGCTTGATCTGTCGAAGATCGAGGCTGGCCAATTGGTGCTCGAACTTACCGATTACTCCCTTGAGGATATTGCCCAGACCGTCCGCAGCACGCTTGAGCCCTTGGCAGCCGATAAGAAGCTCGCGTTCAAGATTGAAGTGGCTCCCAAACTGCCAGCAGGTCATGGCGACGGACGGCGCTTGACGCAGGTCGTGATCAACCTCGTCGGCAACGCCATCAAGTTCACCGATGCTGGCGAAGTGGTCATAACGGCCGGGGAGACCGATGGCTCATTCCATCTGTCGGTGCGTGACACCGGGCCCGGCATCTCCGCCGCCGATCAGGCCAAGCTGTTTCAGGAATTTCAGCAGGCCGACAATGCGATCACACGCAAGAAGGGCGGCACCGGCCTGGGGCTCGCCATATCCAAACGCATCATCGAGATGCACGGCGGCAAAATCTGGGTGGAGTCGCAGGTCGGCCAGGGCTCGACGTTTGCCTTTACGGTCCCGGTTCGCGTTGCGCAGCAGGTGGCGACGGCATGACCGAGAGCGGCGAAGAGCGCTCGCGGCAGTCGCGAATCACGGCGCCGCTCACGGACAAGGCTTCGGTTCTTTGAGCTCCAACGATGAGAGCTTTCCGCTCACCACGAAATCGTTGTAGTCGAGCACCAGCGCGCGCGAAATGCCGTTCTCGTAAAGCTCGAAGCCAATGGCGTAAGCCGGTGTCTGCTCGTTGTTTTCCGTTTTCTTGCTCTTGTCGAAATAGCTGATCGTGACCGGCCAGCGCGCGATGCTGGCGAGCTTTTGGTCGTTGGCGGCGGCATCGTCGTGCTGGCGCTCGTTGGGCCCGATCTTGCGGCCGATCACGGTCAGCGTATCGAACACTTTCTGGCCGGTGTCGGAGCCGTCATAGACCGGAAATTCGAGGATGCTCTTGCCGGCCCGCGCCGCCTCGATCACCCGCACCATGTGCTCGGTCGGGAACACCACCTTGGCGTCGAGATCGAGGGTCTTGCGCTCGGGCTTTGAGAGATCCACCGCGGTTTCGTCAGGCCTGCGCTCGGCGTGGCCGTCGACGGTATCGACCAGATTCTCGTTGACGAAATTCTGCGAGGTGAATTTGAAGCTCTTGGCGTCAGCACCTTCCCAGGTGGTCGAGCGCAGGTCGCTGGTGGACTCCTTGTCTTCTCCGGATCCCACCTCGGAGACCTGGCGGAATTCCAGCGAGTAGCCTTCGCACGCATTGCCGGCGAAATCGTAGAGGATGCGGCCGCGGACGGCCGCGACCTGCGAATTGCCGCGGGTCTTTTGCAGCGACAGATCGTAGACCGCCCGGTGCGGCACGAGCCCGATCGGGGCGTCTTGCGCGCAAGCGCCCGATGCGGTTGCGAACAGGATCAGAGCAACGGCGGCGCCCCGGGGCGTAAACGCATGATCCACAGCGATGAACCCTTCCGCACAGCCTTCAAGCGGTACCGGCCCACCCCTTAGCCGATTCCTCTTGCGTCTCTTTTCGATCCCGGATTGCGGCGAAGATAGGGACCTCGCCTGCCCGCCGCAACCGTGATCCGCTAGAGCATGATCCGGAAAAGTGGACACCGGTTTTCCGAAAAGATCATGCTCCATCAAAATGCTAGAGCGCAAATCGCTTCAATCTGAAGCGATTTCGCCTTGGCCGCTTGCGCGGCTGGTCTCGATCAGCCAAGAAGCCGCCTGAATTAGCCTGCCGAAACCAACCATTTGGAGGACGCCATGGCCGGTGCCGTCGAAAGCAAGCTCAACGCGCTCGGCATCACGCTCAAGGAGCCGGCCAAGCCGATCGCCAATTACGTGCCCTATGTGCGCACCGGCAACCTGCTCACGGTCTCCGGCCAGCTTTGTTTTGGCGGCGACGGCAAGCTCGTCGCCACCGGGCAACTCGGCGCCGGCGTCTCGATCGAGGACGGCCAGAAGGCGGCGCGGGCCTGCGCGATCAGCCTGATCACCCAGGTCAAGGCCGCGCTCGGCGATCTCGACAAGGTCAAGCAGGTGGTGCGGCTCGGCGGCTTCATCAATTCGGCGCCCGGCTTCACCGACGGCCCGAAAGTGATGAACGGCGCCTCCGACCTGATGGTCGAGGTTTTTGGCGACAAGGGCCGCCACGCGCGCTCGACCGTCGGCGTCTCGGCGCTACCGGCCGACGCCGCCGTTGAAGTCGAAGGCACGTTCGAAGTCTCCTGAAAAACGGTGTGGACCTCGCTCGATTGGCTGATCGCCCGGCCGTTCGCCCATCGCGGGCTGCATGACGCGGCGCTTGGCATCATCGAAAACACCGCCGGCGCGGTGCGCGCGGCGATCGCGTGCGATTACGGCATCGAGGTCGATGTACAAATCAGCGCCGACGGCGAGGCCATGGTGCATCACGACGACGTGCTCGGCCGCCTCACCGAAGGCGACGGCCGGCTCGACAGCCTGACTGCCGCCGAGCTCAAGCGCGTCCCGTTTCGCGGCAGCAGCGAGCGCATGATGACGCTCGGCGAATTGTGCGATCTGGTCGGCGGCCGGGTCACCATGCTGGTCGAGCTGAAAAGCCGGTTCGACGGCGATACCCGCCTGCCCGTGCGCGTCGCCGACATTTTGGCCGGCTATCGCGGTGCCGTGGCGCCGATGTCGTTCGATCCGCGGCAGCTCGCAGTTTTGCAGCAAACGGCGCCGCGGCTGACGCGCGGCATCATCGCGGCAAAATACCGGCCGCACCCTTATTGGGACCTGATGCCGGTGTGGATGCGCCACGGCATGGGCTACCTGGTCACGGCCTTGACGGCGCAGCCGCAATTCGTGGCTTATGGGATCGCCGATCTGCCGGCGCTGGCACCATTGTTCGCGCGGCACGTTTTAAGCATGCCGCTGCTCACCTGGGCGGTGCGGACGCCGGCCGAGCGGCAACGCGCGGCACGCTGGGCCGACCAGATGATTTTCGAAGGTTTTCGGCCATGAGCAACGTGCCATGAGCAACGTGCAATGAGCAACGGCCAGCCTGCAGCCCGGCGACGAGCGAGCAGGCGCGGAGCTGCGCGTCCACGCGGTGGGCAGCATCGGCCAGGTGCCGGCAGCGGAGTGGGATGCCTGCGCCAACCCTGCGCCGTATGCCGCAAACGCCGCAGAAGCTCAAAGAATAGATCAGGAAAACGTCTATAACCCTTTCATATCGCATGATTTCCTGTCGGCATTGGAGGAGTCCGGCTCGGTCGGCGGCCGATCCGGCTGGCAGGCGCAGCACCTCATCGTCAAAACCACCGACGGCACGCCGCTCGCCACCGCGCCCTGCTACGTCAAAAGCCACTCGCGCGGGGAATACGTGTTCGACCGCGGCTGGGCCGAGGCCTACGAGCGCGCCGGCGGCAGCTATTATCCAAAGCTCCAGGTCGCGGTGCCGTTCACGCCGGCGACCGGACGCCGGCTCCTGGTCAAGCCGGGCCCGCATGCCGACGTCGCCCGCCAGGCGCTCGCCTCAGGCTTGCTCGAGCTGTGCCGGCTCGATGAGGCTTCCGGCGTTCATGTGACCTTCGCCACCGAACCGGAGTTCAAATTCCTCGGCGAGCGCGGCTTTCTGCAGCGCACCGACCAGCAGTTTCACTGGGAAAATTCCGGCTACGCCACCTTCGACGATTTCCTCGCCGCGCTTTCGGCGCGCAAGCGCAAGACCATCCGCCGCGAACGGCGCGATGCCTTGGCCAATGACGTGACTGTGCACTGGCTGACCGGCAGCGACCTGACCGAAGACGGTGTGGGATGCGTTTTTCGATTTCTACATGGAAACCGGCTCGCGCAAATGGGGCCGGCCCTATCTGACGCGCGACTTCTATTCGCTCGTCGGCGAAAAGATGCGCGACCGCATCGTGCTGATGATGGCCAAGCGCGCCGGGCGCTGGATCGCCGGCGCCATCAATTTCATCGGCTCGCACACCTTGTTCGGCCGGCACTGGGGTGCCATCGAGCATCATCCGTTCCTGCATTTCGAGCTGTGCTACTATCAGGCGATCGATTTTGCGATCGCGCACAAGCTCGCGACCGTCGAGGCCGGCGCCCAGGGCGAGCACAAGATCGCCCGCGGCTACATGCCCAAGACCACCCATTCGGCGCATTACATCGCCGACCCCGCGTTACGCCGCGCCATCGCCGACTATCTGGTGCGCGAGCGCGCCTATGTGGCCGCGGCCGGCGCCGAGATGGCGGCGATGGCGCCGTATCGCAAGGATTTGGTTCTCGATCCGGAATGATCGATGACGCTTGTTATCGAGTGCGCGAGCCGCGGAGGGCACCATGCCGAGCTACGACCCGAACAACATCTTTGCCAAAATCTTGCGCGGCGATCTGCCCGCCCACAAAGTCTACGAGGACGACAAGGCAATAGCCTTCCTCGACATCATGCCGCAGGCGACAGGCCACACGCTCGTCGTGCCCAAGTCCCCTGCCCGCACCATTCTCGACATTGCGCCGGACGATCTCGCCCATGCCATCAAGGTGGCGCAGAAGATCGCCAAGGCGGCGATGCCGGTTTTTGCCGCCGACGGCCTTACCGTCATCCAGTTCAACGAGCCGGCCAGCGGCCAGACCGTATTCCACCTGCACATTCACGTCATTCCGCGCAAAAACGGCGTGCCGCTGCGGCCGCACGGCAGTTTCAAGGAAGAGCAACACGTGTTGGCGGATCAGGCGAAAAAACTCGCCGCTGCGCTCAAAGGCGCGTGATCGTCATTGCCAGGACTTTGGGCCGTCTTTGGGCGTTCAGCCCATGCGGCCGCGGGAGACGCGTTCGATCTCGGCGCGGACCAGGCGCTCCACCATGCCGGGGAGATTGTCGTCGAGCCAGGCTTTGAGCATCGGGCGGAGCATTTCGCGCACCAGATCCTCGAGCGTGCGGGCATTCTGCACCAGCACGGTTTGAGCGAGCGTATTGAAGGCGGAATCGACCGCCGCGCTGGTCACGCTTGACAAGAGCTGGTTGCTGCGCGCGTCACCGCGATACGCATTGTCCTCGCTCGGGAACGCAGCGCGCGCCTCCGGCATTTGAGCAGCAGGCATTTGCGGAGCGGGTTTTTCTTCGTCGTAGCCGACGTCGAAATTGCCGTCGATGGTGCGGAACTGCGGCGCGGGTTTTGGCGCCGGCGCGGGCTGAGGCATCGGTGCCGCCATCTGTTCGGTGAGATCGAGGATATCGGAGGCTTGATCCTCCACTGCCGCCATTGGCTCGGAATCGGGCTCGGGATCAGCAGCTTCAGCTTCGTCGAGGCTCGGCTCGGGCGGCGCCACATGCGGTGGCGACTGGGGCGGCGCTTGCGGCGGCGGTGCGGGCCGGGCGGCGGGGGCCGGCGCTGCGGCCTGCGGCGGCTCTGCCGGGCGCGGCGCGGATTTGCTGGCATCGTCGTCGGCGATAATACGGCGAATGGAGGCGAGAATTTCCTCCATCGACGGTTCCTGCGATTTCGCCGGTTGCGTCATGCACGCATCCTCGCCCGTTCGCTGTCGCCCCCCAGACACCGACCGCCGCAAAGCCCTTCGCTTCGGCCGGCGCGGCGGCGGCAAATCATCGGCGATAAGTATGAAACGCCACCAGCGATTATGTCATGCCAAGAATCGAAGGCAAACAACGATTTGTGGGCTGTGCGCAACGGCTTCGCGGATCGCGCGGCGACCGCGCCAAACGCTGCGATCGTTAGCGGCCGTCGGGGATACGGACGCCGATCCAGGCATCGCGCACTTGCTGATAGTGCACCTGCGGATCGTAGATCGTCACGTTGAGCCCGAGCCGTGGCATCGACAGCCCGCCGACCGCCGCCAGCAATGTGTACGACGCCACCACGCGATCGTGCTGGGCGGTGACCAGCGCGACGCGGGCGTTGACCAGTTCCTGCTGCGCATTGAGCACGTCGAGCGTGGTGCGCTGGCCGACGCGCGCCTCCTCGCGCACGCCGTTGAGCGCGATTTCGGCGGCGTTCACCTGTGCCGTGGTCGACTCGATCTCCGCCTTGGCGGCATCGAGCTGGCCCCAGCTCTGCACCACCGTGGAGCGGGCCTGGTCGCGGTTGACGTCGAGATTGAGGCGCTGCTGTCCGAGCGTCTCCTTCGATTGCCGGATGGTGGAGAACTCGCCGCCGCCCTGATAGAGCGGAACCGTCAGCGTGCCGATGATCGACGCCAATGTCTGCTTGTTGATCGCGGCGGTCGGATCGTAGTTTTTCGACGCCGTCGCCGCCACCGAGAGATTGGGATAGAGCGCGCCTTCGCTGACCTTGACGGCAAGTTCGGCGACGTCGACGCCGTACATCGCCGCCAACACCGTGGGGCTGAGCTGCTCGCCGTCGGTGATCGCCTTCGGCAGCGTGTTCGGCGAGAACCGGTCGACCGGGCTGCCCGGCGCCAGCTTGCCCGGATCGACGCCGATGACGCGCCGATAGTTCGCTGTCGAGGTCACTTCATTCGATTGCGCGTTGAGCAACTGGCCGCGGCCGGCGGCAAGCCGCGATTCGGCCTGCGCGACGTCGGTGCGCGTCACCTCGCCGACATTGAAGCGGTCGCGGGTCTGTTTCAGCTGCTCGGTGAGCACTTCGACGTTGCGCCGGTTCAGCTCCAGGATCGCCTGGTCGCGCAGCAAATTCATATACGCGGTCGCGGAGTCGAGCAGCACCTGCTGCTCGGTGACACGCAAGGTCTCGCGCGCGCCCATGACCTGGCTCTCGGCCTGGCGGACTTTGTTGGCGGTCTGATTGCCGTTGTACAGCGTCTGCGACGCGGTCGCGGCAACGCCGCGCTGCTGATACGGCTCGGCGAAATTGGTGTACTGGACAGTGTTCGGAAACACCGACTGAACGACCGTGTGCGCCAGCGTGCTGGAATAATTGTAGCCGCCGTTGGCGGTCACGGAGAGCTTCGGGCGATAGCCGGACAGCGCCTGCGGAACGTTCTCGTCGGTGGCGCGCAATGACGCGCGCTGCGCGTTGAGCGACGGATTGTTCTGATAGGCCTGCACCAAGGCCCATTCGAGCGTGTCGGCGGCCGCGCCGGCGCAGCCGAGCACCGCACCTGCCAGAGCGAGGCATGCCATGGGGCGAAGAAACTGCGCCCGCAGTCCTCTGCCACTTATGACCCGCACAACGCTCCCCGTCCCACCCTGTCGGCTCAGCCCGGCAGATTCTCCGCCTGGACAAAGGCCGACATCCCCGCCGCCAACATGGCAGACAGAGCCGAACACGGAACACTAAGCGGGCGGATTGCAAGGTAAAACCCCTGCAAGGGGGACAACTTACAGAATTCTGAACATTGGCACATAAGCGCCACAGGTGGTGACCCGAACTGTGGAATGCTGGCAATTCGGACGGTCTTAAATAGGCCGATCCCGTCCCCGAACGGTCCTTGTCTCGCGAGCTTCTTAAAAGACGAATGCCGGCGGCGCGACAAAGCCCGGCAGCACGGGCGCCGCCGCATCGAACACCGGGCGGCCGAGCAATTGGCCTTCGATCTGGCGGTAGATCATGGCTTTGCCCGTCGGCCCGCGGCCGAAAATGCAGGCGAGCCGACCGTCCGGCTTCAACTGGCGGCCAAGTGTCTCAGGGACGATCTCGGTCGCGCCGTTGATGAAAATGACATCGTAGGGCGCCGCCGCGGGCCAGCCGGCCGTCAACGGTGCGCTCGCGACCGTCACATGACTACCATCGGTCGCAGCGAGCGTTGCTTTCGCCTGCCGCGCCAGCGCCTCGTCTTCTTCAAGCGCCACCACCGAACCGGCGAGCCGCGCCAGGACCGCCGACGAATAGCCGGTGCCGCAACCGACATCGAGCACATGATCGTCGCCGCGCACCCGCGCCGCCTGGATCAGCTTGGCGAGCACCATCGGCTTGAGCAGCACGCGGCCGTCGCTGATCGCAATATCCCCGTCGCGATAGGCCTGCTCGGCCAGCGCCGCCGGCACGAAGCGCTCGCGCGGCAGCGCCGCCATGGCGGCGATCAGGTCGAGGTCGGTGACGTCGGCGGTGCGGACCTGCCCGTCGACCATCATCCGGCGCGCCGTTGCCGTGTCGAACATGAATTCGGTTCCCTTGATCCGCCGGGCGCCGTTGTGCGGCAGCGCCTGCGAAAACGCAAGCTCCTGCAAAACGCAAGCTTTCGGTGCGACAATGGCGGCGCGGCGGCGTTAAGGCTTAAGCGCAACTTTCCCCTGTAGCGTTGCCGGCAGAGGGGCGTTCCTCTATAGAGCGGAGCATTATTACGGGGGACCGGTTGCAACCACGCCGGCGCCCCAGACGGCCACGTGGCGGAGTGGTTACGCAACGGTCTGCAAAACCGTGTACCCCGGTTCAATTCCGGGCGTGGCCTCC
>CAWCSD010000027.1:0-245868 GCA_963798095.1 uncultured Alphaproteobacteria bacterium
GTCGATAATTCCGGCACCATTGCCGCGATCAATTCCGGTGCTGCAGTTTCGTGTGAGCAGGCTACGACGACGAATGAACTCACTGGGCTGATCATTGCGAACAATTCCGGCACTGTCACTTTCGATCAGGGCAGCGTCCAAAGCAAAGGCACGATCGAGGCTGAGGCTAACGGCACTGTCACCTTTAATCAGACCAGTGTCGATAATTTCGGCACCATTGAAGCCAATGGCGGCGAAGTGTTGTTCGCACCAGGAACGACCGTTACGAACGAGATCGGCGGCCTGATCATTGCCGAAAACTTCGGCATCGTGGTCCTCAACGCCGGCAACACCATCACCGCCAACGACCATGGGCTACTGGAGGCGAGCACCAGCGGCGAGCTCGACGTCAAGGACAGCGGGATCTACAACGCGGGCAATTCCCCGCTCGCAGCCGTCGATCCCAGCGGCATTCTGCTGACGACCGGTGGTACGTTGTTGGTCGACGTTGGCACGCTCACGCTCGATGGCGGTGGCGTTGTAGAGCTGACCGGCGGCATCATCACCAGCAATTCTGACTTTACGCTGGTGAACTCCGACAACACCATCTCTGGGTACGGTCTAATCAGCAATCTGAAGCTTACCAACGACAAGATCGTCGAGGCGGCTAACGGCACGCTTACCCTCGATGCCGTCGCCCTGACCAATAATGATGCCATCAACGTGGCGTCTGGCGCGACCCTGACGCTGGAAAACGGCACGCTGATTTCTGACGGCACTATGAGCCTCGCCGGGACATTGGCGGTAGACGGCGGCACGAACACAATTAGCAACATCATCGCCACGGATTTTGGCACCGTTGGCAACCCGGCGAATCTCATAGTCGAGAGCGGCACGCTCACGCTCCTTGACGATAATTTCAACTTCCCGGTCGGCGACGCCAGCGACGGTGTGATTGAGATCACCGTCGACCCCGGGGCCACGCTCATTCTCCAGAGCACTACCATTGAAGATGCCATCCTGAACAATCTGGGGGGCACCATCATTGTGTCGGCGGACAGCAAGATCGAGGCCATCAATAGCGTGTTGTCCGGGATTACGGTAAATCCCGGCGTCACCCTGACGCTTGTTAATGAGACGGTCACCGGCACCGTCACCAATCAGGGCACAATCGACGTTGAGACGTTCGTCGACTTCAATGACGTGCAGGCGACGAATGTTGTCTCGCCCGGTAACGGCATCATCGAAGTAGGCGCGTCCAGCAACACTGTGCTTCTGCTTGAGGGCGGCACTACGATTATTGACGGTTATCTGAATGTGGAGAGCGGCAGCCAGCTCAAGATCACTGGGCTGACTGGCGCGACGCTGAACAATGTTACGGTCGACGATGACGCCACTGGCACCGGCAGCAGCGCCGGGATCTATGTGGCGAGCGGTATCCTGAGGCTTGAAGGCGGCACCCAGATCCAAGGCGGCGGCACCGGCTCGATGACGATCGAGAGCGGTGGCCAGCTGTCGGTGACGACCGCGACGGGCGCGACGCTGGACGGCGTCATTGTGAGCGACCTCAACACCATCACCGGCATTGATGTGGTGACCACGCTGACGCTGAACGACGGCACCCAGATCAACGGCAGCGGCACCGGCACGCTGACGGTTGAAAGCATTGGCGAGCTCTTGATCGCGGCTGGATCTGGTCAGGACTCGGCGACTGGGCGCGGCGCGACGCTGGACGGCGTCGTTGTGACGAATACCGGGACGCTGGAAGTAGCCGGGACGCTGACGCTGACCAGCGATCTGGTGACCAATACGGGCGGCATCATCACGGTCGACAGCAGCGACACGCTCAACCTGACCGTCGGCGACACGATCAACAACGGTCAGCTGAACAATAATGGCGGCCTGATCAAGGTCACCGGCGGCAGCAACCTGATCGAGAACGAGAGCGGCGGCACCGCCATTGTGGGCGGCGGCACCAACAGCTTCACGAATACCGGGACGCTGGAAGTAGCCGGGACGCTGACGCTGACCAGCGATCTGGTGACCAATACGGGCGGCATCATCACGGTCGACAGCAGCGACACGCTCAACCTGACCGTCGGCGACACGATCAACAACGGTCAGCTGAACAATAATGGCGGCCTGATCAAGGTCACCGGCGGCAGCAACCTGATCGAGAACGAGAGCGGCGGCACCGCCATTGTGGGCGGCGGCACCAACAGCTTCACGAATACCGGGACGCTGGAAGTAGCCGGGACGCTGATGCTGACCAGCGATCTGGTGACCAATACGGGCGGCATCATCACGGTCGACAGCAGCGACACGCTCAACCTGACCGGCGGCGACACGATCAACAACGGTCAGCTGAACAATAATGGCGGCCTGATCAAGGTCACCGGCGGCAGCAACCTGATCGAGAACGAGAGCGGCGGCACCGCCATTGTGGGCGGCGGCACCAACAGCTTCACGAATACCGGGACGCTGGAAGTAGCCGGGACGCTGATGCTGACCAGCGATCTGGTGACCAATACGGGCGGCATCATCACGGTCGACAGCAGCGACACGCTCATTCTGAACGGGGGCACCACGATCAACGGGAACGGCAGCGGGACGCTGACGGTTGAGAGCGCTGGCCAGCTGTCGATCACCGGCGGCGGCGCGACGCTTGATGGTGTCATCGTCACCGATAGCGCCATTGGCACTGACAGCAGTGCTGGCATTGATGTGTCCGTCGGGGCGCTGACGCTGGATGGCGGGACGGCGATCAACGGCGGCGGCACCGGCACGCTGACGATTGAGAGCGCGCCTGGCAGCCAGCTGCAAATAACGAACGCGGTCGGGACCGGCGCGACGCTGGACGGCGTGGTCGTTGACGATGACAACACCGGCACCGGGGCCAACGCCGGCATTTATGTTGTCTGGGGTGCTGACGCTGGACGGCGGCACGCAGATCCAAGGCGGCGGCACCGGCACGCTGACGATCGCAACCACTGGCGAGCTGCAATAACTGGCACTGGCGCGACCTTGACGGGGTCCATGTGAGCGACCTCAACGCGACCCCGGGCATTGATGTATCTGGCGCGACGCTGACGCTCAACGACGGCACGGTGATCTCTGGCGGCACGCTGACGGTTGAGAGCACTGCTGGTAGCGAGCTTCAAATAACTGCCGGTGCGGCGCCGACGGCGCCACCAAAGGCGGTGCCACGCTCAACGACGTTCAGGTGACCGACAGCAATGCTACCGAGGGCATTGACGTGGCGTCTGGCGCGTTCCTGACACTGGACAACGGTACGACGATCTCCGGCGGCACCATGACCATCGCCGGGACGCTGGAGATAGACAGCGGCAACAACGAAATCAGTAACGTGATCGTCACGGATGTTGGCAACACGAGCCAACTCATCGTGTCGGGCGGGGTGCTGACGCTTGAGGGCGATTCTTTCAGTGGCGGCGAAATTGAAATTACTGTCGACTCTGGTGCGGAACTCGTTCTCGATAATACTCATATCAAAGATGCAATTCTCGATACACAGCCGGGCAGCACTTTAATCATCCCCACCAATAGCTCGATCGAAACGATCAACAGCACCTTGTCGGGGAACAACGTTGTTGATGCCGGCGCCTCTCTGACGCTCATTGATGAAACCGTCACCGGCACCATCGACGACCTGGGTACATTGGTTGTCGGCACGGGCACGACCACTTTCGATGGCGTCAGCGTCGACGATGACAACGCCACAGTCGGTCCTCCCGGGTCTTCCGGAATCGATGTCGACTTTGGCGGTACTCTGACTCTCGAGAACAACGCACAGATCTATGGTGGCGGCATCGGTACGCTGACCATCGAGAGCGGCGGCCAGCTGTCTATCACCAGCACCGGCGCCACGCTTGACGGCGTCATTGTGACGGACAGCAACGCCAGCGACGGCATTGATGTGGTGGCGACGCTCACGCTCAACGACGGCACGATCGTATCTGGCGGCACGCTGACGGTCGAAAACGCTGGCGAGCTTTTCATAACGGCGGGCAGTGGGGGCGGTACCGAAGGTGTCCCTGATGATTCTTCCGATCCCGCTGGTCTCGTTGAGAATCCGGGGCGGGGCGCGACGCTGGATGCTGTGACGGTCACGGACAGCAATCTGATTGAAGTGTCTGGCGGGGTGCTGACGCTGGATGACAATACGCAGATCAACGGCGGTGGCAGCGGCCTGCTGACGATTGAGAGCGACGGCCAGCTGGTGATCACGGGGCCGACTGGCGCGACGCTGAACGACGTTACGGTTGACGATGACGCCACTGGCTCGGGCAGCAGCGCCGGGATTTACGTGGCGAGCGGGATCCTGACGCTTGACGGCGGCACCCAGATCCAAGGCGACGGCAGCGGCACGCTGACGATTTCCAGCACTGGCGAGCTCAAAATAACCGGCACCGGCGCCGTGCTCGACGGCGTCATCGTCACCGATAGCGGTACGCTAGAAGTAGCCGGCACGCTGGAGCTGACCGGGTCTGGCGAGCTGCGGCTGGTTGGCGGGACCGTCACCGGGGTTCTCGGGACCGAGATCCTCGACAACGACGGCAACAACATCACCGGCTACGGCACGATTGAAGCGCTGGTGCTGCAGAACGGCGGCATCATCGACGCCAATGTCAGCACCAAGACGCTGACGCTCAACACCGGCAACACCATCAGCAACGAGAGCGGCGGCACGTTGGAGGCGACGGCCGGCGGGACGCTGGAAATCGACGACGCGCTGACCAATGCCGGGCAGCTGATTGCGGCGACCAGCAGCATCGTCGATTTTAAGGGCGGCTCGATCGCCAACTCCAACACCACGGACGGCATCGAGGTCGACGGCACCTTCAAGGTGGATCCCACCGGCGGCACGCTGGAGCTGACCGGGTCTGGCGAGCTGCGGCTGGTTGGCGGGACCGTCACCGGGGTTCTCGGGACCGAGATCCTCGACAACGACGGCAACAACATCACCGGCTACGGCACGATTGAAGCGCTGGTGCTGCAGAACGGCGGCATCATCGACGCCAATGTCAGCACCAAGACGCTGACGCTCAACACCGGCAACACCATCAGCAACGAGAGCGGCGGCACGTTGGAGGCGACGGCCGGCGGGACGCTGGAAATCGACGACGCGCTGACCAATGCCGGGCAGCTGATTGCGGCGACCAGCAGCATCGTCGATTTTAAGGGCGGCTCGATCGCCAACTCCAACACCACGGACGGCATCGAGGTCGACGGCACCTTCAAGGTGGATCCCACCGGCGGCACGCTGGAGCTGACCGGGTCTGGCGAGCTGCGGCTGGTTGGCGGGACCGTCACCGGGGTTCTCGGGACCGAGATCCTCGACAACGACGGCAACAACATCACCGGCTACGGCACGATTGAAGCGCTGGTGCTGCAGAACGGCGGCATCATCGACGCCAATGTCAGCACCAAGACGCTGACGCTCAACACCGGCAACACCATCAGCAACGAGAGCGGCGGCACGTTGGAGGCGACGGCCGGCGGGACGCTGGAAATCGACGACGCGCTGACCAATGCCGGGCAGCTGATTGCGGCGACCAGCAGCATCGTCGATTTTAAGGGCGGCTCGATCGCCAACTCCAACACCACGGACGGCATCGAGGTCGACGGCACCTTCAAGGTGGATCCCACCGGCGGCACGCTGGAGCTGACCGGGTCTGGCGAGCTGCGGCTGGTTGGCGGGACCGTCACCGGGGTTCTCGGGACCGAGATCCTCGACAACGACGGCAACAACATCACCGGCTACGGCACGATTGAAGCGCTGGTGCTGCAGAACGGCGGCATCATCGACGCCAATGTCAGCACCAAGACGCTGACGCTCAACACCGGCAACACCATCAGCAACGAGAGCGGCGGCACGTTGGAGGCGACGGCCGGCGGGACGCTGGAAATCGACGACGCGCTGACCAATGCCGGGCAGCTGATTGCGGCGACCAGCAGCATCGTCGATTTTAAGGGCGGCTCGATCGCCAACTCCAACACCACGGACGGCATCGAGGTCGACGGCACCTTCAAGGTGGATCCCACCGGCGGCACGCTCACGCTTAACGGCGGCGGCGCCGTAACGCTGACAAACGGCACCATCGAGGGTAACGGCAGCGCCGAGACGCTGCACAATGTCAATAATACGATTTCTGGCTATGGCACGATCGGCGGTTCCGGCCTGGCGCTGATCAATGACGGCACAATCAAGGCTTCGAGCGGCACGCTCGAGATCGTTCCCGATATCAGCGGCACCGGCACACTCCAGATCGCCGGCGGCGCCACGCTGCAGCTCGACCGGCTCGACCCCGGAACAGATTACGTTCCTCACTGGCACCGATATCCTGGTGCTCGATGATACGAGCGGCGCCGTCAACACCGTCCATGCCTGTATCGACGACGAATGGTACGTTCACCATTCAGGGCAGCGGCATCGTCAACACAACGAGTGGCGACGGTATTGATTTCACGGCATCGGGTGGCACAAGCCTTAATCCTGCCATCATCAATATCGACACCGGCGGTTCGATCGCCGGACACTTGCGCGGCATCGCCGTAACGCAGAACGGTGCCGGTAATATCACCATCGATCCGAGCGGCACTGTGACCGGTAATAACGGCGCCGGTATTTCGGCCACGATCGGCACCGCCAACGGTTTTGGCAACATCCTGATCGACGGCAGCGGCGATGTGATCGGTACTGGTGCCACCAGCAACGGCATCATTGCGCAGATCACCTGGAACAAGAACGACAATGGCACCATCACCGTCAGCGAATTGGGTAACATCAGCGGCGGCTTAGGACGGCATCGATGCCATCGACGCTAATATAATCGGTGGTGTCCTCCAGGCCGCGGGGGAAGCGGCAATGTAACCGTCACCACCGGCACCAACGCCCACATCACTGGCAGCGGCCGCTATGGAATCAATGCCTCTACCGGCGGCACGGGAAGCATTTCGGTCACGACGTCGGGTTCCGGAACTGTAATCACATCCGGCGCCGCAGGCATTCTTGCGGTCAATCAGGCTCCCGCGACCGCGAACTTTACCGGCTCAAACAGCACGATCAGCGTGACTGCCACTGGCACCATCAACTCCGGCGCCAATGCCAATGGCAACGGCAGTGCACCGGCGGGTATCGACGCCGGCTACTTGAACAGCAGTGCAATCGGCAATGTGACTGTCGACAACTTCGCCAATATCACCGCAGCCGCTGGGTTTGGCATCTTTGCTTTCATGAACGGCACCGGCGCCGGAGACGTGAAGGTAACCGACGAAGCCAATACCACAATCACAGCGCTCAACGCCGCGACCGGGGTGACCACCGGCGCGAGCAATCCGGTCGGCATCAAGGCCACCAGCAACGGCACCGGCAGCATCACGGTCATCACGTCGGCAGGAGACGACATCAACGCCGGCAGTGACGGGATTTTGGCCAAGAACCAGTCCAGGTCGATCGGCGCGGCGGCAAACAGCCAAATCAGCGTGACCGCTTATGGCACGATCGAGTCAGGCACCATTCTCAACAATAACGGCAGCCAGCCGGCTGGAATCCTCGCCGCTTACGGCGGCGGTTCAGCCGATACCCCAAACACAAATGTCTACGGCAACATTAGTGTCGATAACTTCGCCACTATCACCGTCGACCGGCGGCGACGGCATCCGCGCCGCTGATTATGGCGTCGGCAACATTACGATTACCGACGAAGCCTCCACCACGATCCACGCAAAGTCCGGGTCGAGCCTCGAATACGGCATTGCCGCGGACAACTACGAATCCGGCAATATCACGATAATCACCTCGACTGGCGATGACATCAATACCGGCAGCGCCGGCGGCAGCGGTATCCGCGCGCTCAATCTGGCCACCACCACCTCGGGAGCCAGCAGCACAATCACGGTGACCGCCTACGGCACGATCGAGACCGGTAGCATAGCCAATGACGCCAAATTCGCCTCGCTGCCGGCCGCGGGTATCCTGGCCGGCTATCTGGGTTCGGGTACCACCAGTACACCAACCGCACAGGTGAGTGTTCTTGGCGCTGTCAACGTCTACAATTATGCAACAATTACTTCTGCGGCCGGCGACGGCATCGAAGTGCTGAACTATGGCACCGGCAGCATCACCGTCGACAATTACGCGGGAGCGACAGTCACCGGCCAGATCGGCCTTTCCGCATATTCGGTCGCAAGCGATACCATCACGATCGACAACAGCGGCACGATTTATAGCAACGGCAGCGCAACCAACGCGGCGATCCTGATCAACCAGAGCGCATCGGGCGCCACGACGATCACCAACGAAGTCGGCGCACTCATCGCCAACAGTTCGCTCTCGCCTTCGGATCGCGCCATAGAATTGACCGGCGGTGGCAGCGTCACCATCTACAATTACGGCACTATCGATGGCACCATGTCGATTGATGCTACGTTTATCAACGAAGCCGGCGCGATCTGGAATGTGTCCGGCACCAATGCGTTCGATGGAACGAGCACGATCACCAATGCCGGCACCATCAACATCGAAGGCCCTACCAGCTTCACGACAACAGGTACGCTGACATTCAGCAACAGCGGAACCATCAATGTCCAAACCAGTACGCTGACGCTTCTCGACGGCCTGGTACTACGATCGGTGGGGCGCGATGACGATCACCGCCGGCCATACGCTCGATGTTGAGAAGGGCGGCGGCTCCGTGAACCATGGGGCGACGCTAGACGGGATCAACGTTACCGATCACGGCGCACTCGACGTCGGCGACAGCGGAGTGAGCGGTGCCGTCCTGACGCTTCTCGACGGCACGAAGATCAGCGACGGCAACAGCGGCACGGTGACGATCAAGGCCGGCAGCACGCTCGATGTTGAGAAGGGCGGCGGCTCCGGCAGCCATGGGGCGACGCTGGACGGGATCAACGTTACCGATCACGGCGCACTCGACGTCGGCGACAGCGGAGTGAGCGGTGCCGTCCTGACGCTTCTCGACGGCACGAAGATCAGTGACGGCAACAGCGGCACGGTGACGATCAACGCGCACAGCACGCTCGATGTTGAGAAGGGCGGCGGCTCCGGCAGTCATGGGGCGACGCTGGACGGAGGCAACGTTACCGATCACGGCGCGCTCGACGTCGGCGACAGCGGAGTGAGTGGTGCCGTCCTGACGCTTCTCGACGGCACGAAGATCAGTGACGGCAACAGCGGCACGGTGACGATCAACGCGCACAGCACGCTCGATGTTGAGAAGGGCGGCGGCTCCGGCAACCATGGGGCGACGCTGGACGGGATCAACGTTGCCGATCACGGCGCGCTCGACGTCGGCGACAGCGGAGTGAGCGGTGCCGTCCTGACGCTTCTCGACGGTACGACGATCAGTGACGGCAACAGCGGCACGGTGACGATCAACGCGCACAGCACGCTCGATGTTGAGAAGGGCGGCGGCTTCGGCAACCATGGGGCGACACTGGACGGAATCAACGTCACTGACAACGGTGCGCTCGACGTTGGCGACAGCGGAGTGAGCGGTGCCGTCCTGACGCTTCTCGACGGTACGACGATCGGCGGCGGCGGCACGATGACGATCAACGCCGGCAGCACGCTCGACGTGACCAGCGGCACCACCACAATCAACCTTAGCGGCACCATCATAAACAACGGTGTCCTCGAGGCCAGCTCCGGTGGGACGTTGGATATCGTTGGCTCGATCGCCAATACATCCGGCCTGCTCGAAGTGACCTCTGGCGGAAAACTGATCGTGGAAAGCGGGGTCAGCGGCGGCAATGCCACCATCCAAGGCGGCATACTTCAGTTCGAAGAGCCGTCGAATGTGAGCGTCACGTTCGACAATACCCACGGCTACGGAACGCTTATCATTGGAGATTCCGACGGCGACTTGAGAATTCAGCTAAATTCACGGATTTTCGGGCACTCAGGCGGATGCCGCACATTCGGATGTGGTCGAATTAGACGGCTTCGTGGAATCTACCTATTCGGTGCAACACCATAACGGCAATGAGATTTTGACGCTTCACGATACGCACGGCAATGTCGAAACGTATACTTTCGATAATTTCAGCGGTACACTGGTCGTATCGGCGTCGGGTGGCAAGACGTTCATCTACGATCCGCCAGCGGGCGCGGTAGCGGACACCAGCGCCCCGACAACCGCGGATGATACTCCGTACCCGCTCTCGCCGGTGACAAAGGAAGGCGCCGTCGGCAGCGACCACGCCGTCGTCGCGGTGGCGATAGCGGGTTCTGCCGACTTCTTCAACGAGGGCGGAGCCAGCCCAATTCAAATCGACGTACCATCATGGATCCTGGCAGCGGTAAAAGACGGCCAAACCATCGTTCCATCCTTGCTGGATGGCGCTCCGGTTCATGTTGCGCAGGTCAGTCCCGCGGTGCTCGGCGGCGACCAGGCTGTCGGGCCGTCGGCCAGATCTTCGCACGATGCGTTCGTGACAAGTGCGACGACGGACGGGTCATCGCCGGTCTCGCTCCCGCAAAATACAGCGACGAGCATTTTCACGACCGAAGCACACATCGCGCCGTCGGTGGTTACGGCGAGTATGTTGTCGGCCGGATCTTCGCCCGATGCGTTCGTGGGCAGTGCGACGACGGACGGTTCATCGAGCAATACCACTTCGGCAAGCACGTCGGCTGACTATGGCTTGAACTCCGGAAACAATCAGATTGCGCTTTTGCTCACCAATGCAGCGTCTGATCACGCGATCGCACTTCCTTTGCAACAGAGCGCTGAATACCAGGCGGCATTGGTGTCGCTGGGCGGAACGCTCGACATCAAAGCGCCATCTAACGAAACGGTGACGTTCGCCGGAGGGATTGGCACACTGGTACTCGACCAGCCGGATGGCTTTAGTGGGCAAATAACCGGCTTTACCGGAACCGCACCCGACGCGGCGCATTCGGATGTAGTCGAACTGCTTAATTTTGCGAATTCGTCTTGGTCGGCGCAAACCTGTGGTAGCGGTCAGATCCTGACGCTATGCGAAGCAAACGGCGATGTCGTCAAACTCACGTTTGCTGGGTTCACCGGAACCTTTGTCGTCAATTCCGACGGGCACGGCGATACGCTCATTTACGATCCGCCTGCGAACGGCTCGTCTGGCGCCTCATTAAACCAAGCACACATCGCGTCCTCGGCGATTGCGGCGAACCGTTGCCGGGTGGCTTTCGCCTGACGCATTCGTGGGCAGTGTGGTGGTCAGCCTGTTACTACGTCCGGGCTGGACGATCACGCCGTCAGTTCGTCGAACAACATGTCCGTGCTTGGCGTCGACCACACGACCCTCCCGCCAGTGACGGATGCGGCCAGCAGTGCGACGAGCTTCCTGTCTCGCGCAAGCACCAACAGTGACCAGGGGCTCAGCCTCGACAGTGACCAGAATGGGCTTTTGACGAAGACGTCTGCGCTGGACGACCACGCCATCATCCCGCCGGTCAATATGTCCGTGCTTGGCGGGGGTATCAGATTATCGCCTCCGACGGAACAACATGTTCGGGCTCGGCGATCATGCCGTGGCTTCGCCGATCAATATGTCCGTGCTTGGCGCCGACCACACGACCCTCCCGCCGGTGACGGATGCGGCCAGCAGTGCAACGAGCTTCCCGTCTGTGCAAGCACCAGCGACCAGGCACTCAGCCCCGACAGCGACCAGAACGGGCTTTTGACGAAGACGTCTGCGCTTGGGAACGACCACGCCGTCAATTCGTCGAACAACATGTCCGTGCTAGGCGTCGAGCACGCGCTCGTCCCGCCGGAAACGGGCGCGGCCGGCAGTGCAAGGAGCTTCCTGTCTGGCGCAAGCACCAACATCGACCAAGGGCTCAGCCTCGACAGCGACCAGAATGGGCTTTTGACGAAGACGTCTGCGCTTGGGAACGACCACGCTATCGATCCGTCGAACAACATGTCCGTGCTCTAGGGCGTCGAGCTACGCGATCGTCCCGCCGGAAACGGGCGCGGCCGGCAGTGCAACGAGCTTCCTGTCTGGCGCAAGCACCAACAGTGACCAGGGGCTCAGCCTCGACAGCGACCAGAATGGGCTTTTGACGAAGACGTCTGTGCTGGACGACCACGCCATCATCCCGCCGGTCAATATGTCCGTGCTTGGCGGGAATTAGATTATCGCTCCGACGAACAATATGTCCGGGCTTGGCGATCACGCCGTGGCTTCGCCGATCAATATGTCCGTGCTTGGCGCCGACCACACGACCCTCCCGCCAGTGACGGATGCGGCCAGCAGTGCGACGAGCTTCCTGTCCGCGCAAGCACCAACAGCGACCAGGGGCTCAGCCTCGACAGCTGACCAGAATGGGCTTTTGACGAAGACGTCTGCGCTGGACGACCACGCCATCATCCCGCCGGTCGAGTACGTCCGTGCTTGGCGGGAATTCAGATTATCGCTCCGACGGAACAATATGCCGTCCGGGCTTGGCGATCATGCCGTGAGCTTCGCCGATCAATATGTCCGTGCTTGGCGCCGACCACACGACCCTCCCGCCGGTGACGGATGCGGCCAGCAGTGCAACGAGCTTCCCTGTCTGGTGCAAGCACCAGCGACCAGGCACTCAGCCCCGACAGCGACCAGAACGGGCTTTTGACGAAGACGTCTGCGCTTGGGATCGACCACGCCGTCAATTCGTCGAACAACATGTCCGTGCTAGGCGTCGAGGACGTGCGATCGTCCCGCCGGAAACGGGCGCGGCCGGCAGTGCAACGAGCTTCCTGTCTGGCGCAAGCACCAACATCGACCAGGGGCTCAGCCTCGACAGTGACCAGACGGGCTTTCGACGAAGACGTCTGCGCTGGACGACCACGCCATCATCCCGCCGGTCAATATGTCCGTGCTTGGCCTGGTATCAGATTATCGCTCCGACGGACAATATGTCCGGGCTTGGCGATCATGCCGTGGCTTCGCCGATCAATATGTCCGTGCTTGGCGCCGACCACACGACCCTCCCGCCGGTGACGGATGCGGCCAGCAGTGCGACGAGCTTCCTGTCTGGTGCAAGCACCAGCGACCAGGCACTCAGCCCCGACAGCGACCAGAATGGGCTTTTGACGAAGACGTCTGCGCTTGGGAACGACCACGCCGTCAATTTGTCGAACAACATGTCCGTGCTAGGCGTCGAGGACGTGCGATCGTCCCGCCGGAAACGGCGCGGCCGGCAGTGCAAACGAGCTTCCTGTCTGGTGCAAGTACCAACATCGACCAAGGGCTCGAGCCTCGACAGCGACCAGAATGGGCTTTTGACGAAGACGTCTGCGCTTGGGAACGACCACGCTATCGATCCGTCGAACAACATGTCCGTGCTAGGCGTCGAGCACGTGATCGTCCCGCCGGAAACGGGCGCGGCCGGCAGTGCAACGGCTTCCCTGTCTGTGGAAGCACCAACAGCGACCAGGGGCTCAGTCTCGGCAGCGATCAGAACGGGCTTTTGACGAAGACGTCTGCGCTTGGTAGCGACTACGCCGTTAATTCGTTGAACAACATGTCCATGCTAGGCGTCGAGCACGCGATCGTCCTGCCGGTGACGGATGCGGCCAGCAGTGCAATGAGCTTCCTTGCTACTGCAGCTACTAATAGCGATCAAGGGTTGAGCCTCGACAGCGATCAAAACGGGCTTTTGACGACGTCTGCGCTGGCGAACGATAAAGCCATCGATCTTTCGGGAACCGCGGGCGTGCAGTCCAACGTTTCGACTGCCGATACGCCCGCGTTCGACAGCGACCGCGCCACGGCGCTAGCCAACCAGAACGGGAGCGACCACGCCGCCAGCCTGGTTAACGAGGCGGCATTCGGCGGCGATCAGTTGGCGACCTTGGACATGAACAACGGCGGCGACGCTGCACCGGTCACCAACAACTTGGCGCCGGCGCCCGGTGCCCATGCGCTTGGCAGCAGCCTGCTTGCCGGCGCGACGAGCGACGCGGCATTCGGTGGAGACCAGGCCGATGTTTCGCCGGTCAGTGAGGTCGACGCCAGCGCGCTAGCAGGTGGATTGCACGGTGGCTCAACCCAGACCCTGCTGTCGTCGCTGCTCAATGTGTTGGCCGGCGATGACACTTTCGCGTCTATCGCTACGTCCGCATCCGGCGGTGATCACGGCACCGCGCCCGCCATCGGTTCGGGCGCGGCCAATAGCGAGGTCACGCTTTCGACGCTACCAACGGCACCCGCTAACGAGCATGTCATGGCGCCGGCGCTTGCCCCGTCGCCGACGCTTGCTTCGGCGGCGTTCGGTACCTTGGGCAATGACAGTTTCGCCTTTCATTCCAATCTCGGCAGCGATACGGCGCAGAACACGGGCGTCCCCACGAACGAACTCGCCCACAGCAGCGTTCAAGTCGGGGGACCGGCGCTCGGTTCGACTGCCCCCGAATTCCACGCGGAATTCGCCCTCGATGTCATCCACCAGGACGAAAGCCATCTTACCGCGACTGTGGACCAATTCCACCAGATGGCGGCGAACAGCACGCTTTTGCACTGATCGCACTACAGTACGCGCGGAGTGCCGAACCGCTCGACCTCTTGCAGCACCGCCGCGAAGTTCTTGCAGGGGGCGCCGAACGGGCATTGTGGATCGTCGAGCGGCACCGTATGCGCGCCGTCGGGTTCGATAATATCTGTCGTGAACTAGGCTGCGGATTAGCGGCCATAGTGACCGGAAGGTTTACTAGGGTGACCAAGGTGCGTGTGCTGACCTCCGTTACGTTTGTCTATGATACACGAGAAGATCGAATTCTTACCGCCGTCAATGCCGGCCATCCTGAGGCATGGTCCTGCTGGCTGACCAGACGCTTGGCATTGGCATTGCTCGAGCGCGCGGCGGAATACCTCTCGAACACTTCCGCATTGGCTCAGCGAGCCCCAGCAGACTTGCGCGGCGAATTCGTCGCGTTCGAGCGTGACGCCGCGATTGCAAAGACCGTAGGCGGGATGTCAAACACTCCCGCCGACGTGCTCAAATCGAGCGCGACCGGAGCTGAACTCGCAGAGCGACTGACAATTTCAAATAAGGGAGATAGAATTCCGGCTCGAGTTGCACGGACAAAGTGGAGGAGGTGCGGCAGGAGCGCCCACGCGGGCCGAGTTTCAGCGCATCTTGCAGATGCTGCAGGCAGAGGTTGCCAAGGCCGGCTGGTTGGCTACGCCAGCCAAGTCTCAGCCTGCCCCGGCAACAGACGCAACTGCTCCAAAACCTATTCGCCACTGACGTCGTCGATGTACCGCCGGCCGAAGATTTGTAATGGCGACATCAGATATAATATTGGGTGATTCGCCGAATTTTGGCGGCGGCAGCCATGAATGGCAGGATGAGATGCGGCTATGCGGAAACCCGATACATTGCGCACTAAGTACCGGCCGAAGGAGAGAAAGCGAATGAGTGCCGAACCGACAGCTTCGAAAGGCAATTTGACGACCGTCGCCTCGTCAGCTTCATCGGTCGAGGCTGGTCAGCGTGGGCGACAGTCAACAATGATTCGGTACGTTGATCGTGCCGATATGCCGGAGACTTTCGCCGACTCGTGAACGGCCTCGTCTTTGATGGGCAGATGCTGCGCATGGAATTTGGGGTTACGCGGTTCGACGAGGTCAAGGCCAATGCACCGCGCACCGCCCGCCGCTACCCAGCTTGCCGGCTCGTGCTTTCGCCGGCAGCGGCAGTGGAAGTCTCATCAATCGGATGCAGCAGATCGCAGCCGCACTGACGCAGGCCGGAGTGGTAAAGACCGCGCCGGCGAAGACCGTATGATATCGGAGTTATTTGCGACTGCCGTTGGGCCAATTTCGGATCTGCGGTGAATTTCCTATCCGGCGTGACTGTCGTCATCATCTTCGATTTGCAACTGCGCGCATATGAACGAGATGACACCGCGCGAATTTTCTGGCGAGGCGGGGGTTGTAGTCACTGAAAAGACCAAACGGATGGCATTCCAATGCGGGGGCGGGCGATCCGCAAGGTTCATTTCGCGCCGATGAACCCGCCCATCGAATTCCATTCACCAAAAGCAGTAGTATAACTTATTGAAATAACTAATGTTTTCGATAAGCCACCGCAAAATTTGCATGCGCTTTGAAAACACAATCAATAAAATTGTTCGCAATGGCCCGCTGCTTTCTGCACGCTGTCTCGATCATTCATCCGGAAAGCTCCCGCCTTAACCGGCCAGTAGCGCCCACAAGATTATGACGTCCCTGAACAAAAAACCGGCAGAGCGCACTCAAGCGCCGCATCCGGACGTTCAGGGACGTCAAAATGTTTTGTCGCGTTGCCGCATGCAGCGTTGCTGCATTCGTTACTAGTATCGCCGGCGTTCTCCAGCGGCGAGACCGATGCATTCGCCGATGTGAATGCGCCGGCGGCGTCTGTCGCAATCGAAACGACGCACGATCAGGGACAACGTCAGACCCCAAGCCAGAGTTCGGATCAGACTTCAGATGAGACTCAAGGTTCCCAGACGCAGATAAAAGTCGCGGCGCTCGATCCCGCGGAACCGTCTATCAAATCGCCCGCTGCGGCGGGACGTGCCATCAACGCACCGATCCTGGCTGGGCCGTTCGGTTTCGACACGGTACCGGTGGCGAGCGGAGGGATTTTATCGAAATGGAACGGCGTCGGAGGCCGATATCCAAGCTGACAATGACATTCTTTCGCGATGCAGGGCTAGCGCAGAGCTGTGCCCAGCGGCGGCGCGAAACTTCCTGGCGATCATTGCCCAAGGCAAGGCGCAGACCGGTCGCGCTCGCATCGGGATCATCAACCGCGCGATCAATCTGGCGATCCGACCCATGAGCGATCTCGCCCAGTGGGGTGTGATCGACCGGTGGAGCAGTCCGCTGGAAACCTTCACCACAGGTCTCGGTGACTGCGAGGATTACGCCATCGCCAAATATGTTGCGCTCATGCAAGCTGGTGTCGCCGCAGAGGATGTAAGGCTTGTCGTTGTACGCGATCTCGCGGTCGGCGAGGATCACGCCGTCGCTGCCGCTCGTCTCAACGGAGATTGGATCATTCTCGACAATCGCTGGCTGACGCTGGTCGAGGACAGCGAGATGCGCCGTACGGTACCACTGTTTGTGCTCGATCAAACTGGCGTCAAGCAATTCGCGCTCACGCCGACGCCGGATGCGCACCGCGCATCGACGCCGCGCGCGAAGGCACCACGTCACCCTCCGCGCTCTGATCCAACTCGATTCTACTTTATAAGCCCAGTCACAATCGGGTATCGGGGATCGATGTCGCTATTCAGAGCTCGGTTAATCCGCAGCTCAAATCTGAAGGGCTTGCAAAGAACGCTCTGTATTGGTTCGACGCGACGACGCCTTGACTGAACTCCACATCACTGTTTCGATACTTCACAAGCGAAGATAACGAAACCTTTGGAGAAGGCGATGCCGCTATGGCTCGCATTTTTTGGCATTCTGCAGTTCCTTTTCGGTATGGGTGCATTTGCGCAAGACGTCGTCACGGATTGCGATAAATATGCCGCGGATGCGCTGGATACTCAGCGCAATGCCGCGGGCGTAGACTTTGAAAAGCTGAGTGTCGCTCTGGCTTTCCCCGCGTGCGAGGATGCGGTGCGAAAATATCCGAGCAGCATGCGTCTAGCCTATCAGCTCGGTCGGACATATGAAAAAGCCAACAAACTCACAAATGCAGCCAATCAATATCGTAGGGCTGCTGATCAAAACTATGCGGCGGCGCAGCTGGCGTTAGGCTTACTGTACGCTCGCGGGGCAGGCGTTCCCAGAGACGATCAGCAATACATCTTTTGGGCACGCAAAGCGGCAGATCAAGGATACGCAGCCGCACAAGACGCCCTCGGTTACGCTTACTTGGACGGTCGAGGCGTTCCCATGGATTACCGGGAGGCCGCGGCATGGTTCCGCAAGGCTGCCGATCAGGGTTATGCAATCGCGCAGCACAAGCTAGGTTTTATGTACCAGAGCGGCGATGGTGTCCCCAAAGATGATCTGCAAGCCATCGCATGGTTCCACAAGGCTGCTGATCAGGGATATGCGCCCGCGCAAGACAGGCTCGGCTTCATATACCTTAATGGCATTGGCGTTCCCATAGACGCGGCGCAAGCGGTGGCATGGTTCCGCAAGGCTGCCGACCAGGGAATCGCGTCATCGCAAGATAGGCTCGGTTTCATGTATCAGAACGGTGATGGCGTCCCCCATGACGATCAGCTCGCCGTGGCATGGTACCGCAAAGCTGCTGACCAGGGTTATGCGTTCGCGCAATACAGACTCGGCGGCATGTACGCCAATGGTGAGGGCGTTGCCCAAGACGATCAGCAAGCCGTAGCTTGGTATCGCAAAGCCGCTGAACAGGGACTCCGCGGACGCTCGGTACAGCCTCGGTCTTGCATACGAGAATGGTCGAGGCGTTCCGCAGGACAATGCTCAAGCCATCGCGTGGTTTCGGAAAGCTGCCGATCAGGGTGTCAAAGCCGCAAAAACAAAACTGGACGAGCTTGAATCATTGCAAAATGCGAATCAAAGTCGCTGAGGTCTTATTGAGTTAAGTCAGATGAGTGGCGGCCACCAACTGCAGGGCTGCCAACTAGGCGTAGGCCTCAAGCTCGGTCTGCGCATCTTTGTTCGGATCGAGGCTCGCTGACGATTCTAGACACGCCAGGCTTTCCTTGTTCCAGATGATAGCGGCCGCCTCGATCGAGGACGAGACGCTTCGTCCAGTCCGTTTTGGCGGCGGCCGCAGAATTCCCCCCTTTCGTTGGGTGTACTATCGGGATCGGTCGGCCAAACTCTCAAGGCCAGGCAAAAGCGCCAATTTGTGCTGCCGATCACGTCCTACGCCGGTTGCATCGGTTATATTTACAGCATGGAAAGCGATATCCGCCGAATGGAGGGAGGGTGTCATGACCACGCTAAGTTTGGACTTTACAGTTCATTCCCGTCAAGGCCTGCGCTGGAGCGATGTGAAGCGTCGGCTCACAATCTGGTGGCAATACTCTTGCTCGCGCAGCGAGCTCGAAGGTCTCAGTGACAAGTGCTTGCAGGATATCGGGATATCCCGCTGCGAGGCGGAATTTGAAGCGGCAAAACCATTTTGGATGATGTGATAGGAGCTGGCACACGCGGCTGCAAAAGCGTGTGGAAAGTTGGCATTTGTGTTGGCCGTCACATTCGGCGGAGAGGTGCATTTAACTTGCCGGTATGCGGGTGCCGGTGGCCTTCAATATTGATACAGCGCGCGGGGGCGACGGCGCCGCAGGCTCAAAGTCGCTCGTGTGACCGGTGTGTGCGTCGATCAATTGGTGACGTGTCCGAGTTGCGGTATTCCCATGCATCTATCGGTTTTACGGACGTTCAATTGTAGTCAGTGCTCGAGAGAAATTACCGCAGAGCAGGCTCTCACCACTTCAGAAACGCCGAACGCATGAGTTTGAATTCTGTGCGGTTCCCGCGGCCAGCGTTTCCGATTGATGAGTGCGATGACCCCCTATGCGCCTAGTCAAATCCGCCAAGATCCTTTTTGAAAATACAGAAGTCCCATGCACGATCAGCAAGCTCTCGAAGTTGGGTGCTTGCCTTATCGTGCAAGCCACTCATGGGATTCCAGCGCTATTTGTGTTGACGATGACAAATCAAGCGTCCCGGACCTGCAAGGTGACATGGCGCGACGACAAGAGGCTAGGGGTGCATTTCAGGAAGGGTTCGCTTGCGGGGCGCACCGACGCGGTGATCGAATAGTGCCTGGTACGGTGCTAGGTTTAGCTGAAAGGGCGGAACGAAGTAATCGTATTCGCGCGACGAATTCATGTGACCCAGCGACGCAGAATTGCGCGATTGTCGTGAGTGCACGCTTTAAACTATTCTCACCATTCTTTACGCGCTCTAGTTTTATGGCGAGAATGTAGGTTGCACTATCAGCAAAGCCCCGTCATGAGGGAGAAGCGTCGTTTGTGGTTTGGATCCGCCCACATATCCGTGAAACACTTACCAATGCCGATAAATGTCAGATATTGTACGATCTAAGCCCTGTCCGTACTGGCCATCAAAGAAGAACGCGTCTACTCCGTAGAGGACGGCAACACAAACCAGGGCGGCGCCTAGGAATCTCATATGGCCTCCCAATCGAGGGGAGAACAGCGATCGGCACAGCCTCGCCGAAACGAGATTCTAGTTCGTTCCGAAAATCCAGTGCATTCATTTCAAGGTCGCCGCGAATTTGGTCGAACCAGCGCCGGGCAAGCGCAGGCCGGCCCAATGACAACGCCGCCGAGTGGCTCAGGTGGTCAAATGATGCGGAGCGGTCGAGAGCGGACGCGTTTCGAGCCACAGCGCGCGTGCCGCAACGGTCGGATCAACTCCCACCTTCCGCCACCACGCGGCTTCATCGCCACAGCGATGCACCTCGCGATGATGTCCTCGACACAACGGCACGGTGAACTCATCGCTGACCTTGCGACCGAGAGCCCGGGATTGCGCGAAGCGCAAATGATGCGGGTCAGACGGGCTGCGACCGCAGATAAGGCACGGCTGCTTGGCGACATGGCGGACATGCTCGCGATCGCGGACGCGGCGCGGCTCAGCCAGGAGCAGCGTGCTCTTGTCGATGCCTTTTGGTTGCGATCGCCTTTTCGTCGATTGAGCTGGTTTGGACCTATGCAGTTTCGACGGCTGCTCGGTTTGTCCTGACGTGTATGGCTCTGGCGGCGAAACGAAGGTCGCCATCTTTGCCTGGAATGCTTGCTCGACACGTTGGGCATCGGCTGCGGTCAGTTTGTTCTTTTCAGGCAGCGATCGGTGCGCCCACAGCGCGGCGTCATCGCCGGATGCAAGCTCATTGAGTTCGCCCAGAAGCCGATCGCGAAGCTCTGCTGATGCTTCAGGGCCAAGCGCCGGCTCGACCGGGAACCAAACGGACCTTTGCGGCCGAGCGACCAGCCGCGGGGTAGGGCGCATGGAGCTTGCCGCCATTGAGCGAACCGTTTCCTTTGGGCCTCTCAGGTTCTGGTGACTGCTGCTGCGGCGACGCGAGGTCGGGAGCATCGAGATCATCTTCGCCGGCAATGCCGACCAGCGTGAACAAGGCATAGCGCCGGGCATAGGTCAGTGCCGCCCCCATCCGACGCGGGGTGGCGGTATCGGCGATGGCGCAGACCGGCCAATCCGAGGCGATCCACTCTCCCGACGCATGGGCCAGCACGGTCGTTAAGTTGACGACGCCGGCTGTCTGATCGATCGCGGTCGTCTGCACGGTTGCGATCTCATGCTGGCCCAAGGTCTTGCGCACAATGTCGAGGCCGCTCGATAACGAGGCATAGCGGAACGTCTGGTCCGTCCTGCCCCGTTCGTCCGAGCGAATGGTCGCTGTCAGGGATTTTTCCGGATTGACCAGTTCGGCCTGCGCCTTGGCCAAGGCCGCGGCCAGGCTGGCGATGGATGGACTGGACCTATGCATGGCCGCCCTCCACGCTGAGGAGATCAAAGCTCACCGCCCCCGACTTCGAGCGCTTGGCCCGGATGCCATGGCCGATCGCCTCCTTGGCATCCTCCGGCATCAGACCCTTCAGTTCCGTCTTGGCCTGTTCATGTTCGAGGTGCGCCGAACGGGTCCGCGAGAAGACCGCGGCGAACTCCGCCCAGGCATTGGACGTGCTCATGTCGACAATGCGGATCGCCTCGATGCGTGGCTTCGGCGGCTCGATCCCGAACAGCCGAGGCGGCTCGCCGCTCTCGACGCAGCGCCAGAACTTCCGCTCCGCGGTGACGATGAGGTGCTGGTAGAGCGGATCGGCGAAGGCGGTGATCTCCACCCACTTGCCGCCCCCGGTGATCACCGAGAGCACCGCCGACTTGGCCGCCACCACCCACATATTGTGCTGCAGCTGCGGCATGTACTTCTCGGCGGCCGCTTCCTCCGAGAATGACCACGGCAGCATGAACTTGGCTTCGAATACCGCGCCGCTGGCCTCGACCCGTCCGTCCAGGGTCGCCGCCATCCAGCGCACCGCCGGATGCCGGACCCGGCGCTGGACGTCGATGATGACCTGCCCCGAATTGAGCTCGTACCAGCGCCGGTTCAGGTCCTCGGTGACGGACCCAAGCTGGACGATGAGGTTCCCGGAGAGGTCCTCCGGCTCGACCTCGCCGCGTTTCTCCCGCCACAGCCGCACCAGGGCGACCTCATCATTGCCCATGACGATCCGGGCGTCGGAACCGCCGATGAAGGAGCGGCGGTCCTGCTGCCCCTTTTTCCATATGGTATTTTTCATGCTTTCCCTCCACGTTTGCTGATAGACTAATAACGGTATGAAACAACTCACATGATATCAAATGTGCATGCCGTGAGGTGATGTCAAGATGTCCCCGAAGCCTTTGACCAGCGCCCAAATCAGGGCCGCCCGAGCGCTCATCCGCTGGAGCGCCGAACAGCTCGCCAAAGAGACCACGATGGGAGTCACAACGATCCGCCGTGCCGAGCTCACCGCCAGCGAGACCAAGCTCACCCGGGTCAATGATCAGGCCATCCGCCGCGTGCTCGAGGCCGCAGGCGTGGAATTCATCGATGCCAATGGTGGAGGGCCCGGGAGTCCGGCTGCGGGGCGTCCATCAGAAGAAAAGCTAGAGGGCGCGCGACGGGTTCGGCCTTGCGAAAACACCAAATTCGGCCTATTTATGCAGAACTGCAGTAGAGATGCCTATGTCAGCAGTTTCGCATACCGCGCCTAAACGGCGCCCGGCAAATCGGCAAGCGCTTGCCCTGGAAGGGTTTTTCTCAATTATTCGCCATTGGGGAGCCGATAACGACACCGCTCGCCGAATTCTAGGAGCGCCGCCCGAACGCACATTCTACGCATGGAAAAAGGCCGAGGGCCTCCGGCTCTCAGACGATACCTTGCGCCGAATCGGCTACGTCGCGGGCATCTGGAAGGCTCTCCAGATCGTCTATTCAAACGCTGACCAAGCCGATGGCTGGGTCAATCGCCCCAACAGCTTCTTCGGCGGCCAAACCCCGCTGCAGAGAATGGCGGCCGGAGATGTGACCGATCTTGCCGCCGTCAGGGCATACATCGATGCCGCCCGCGGACCCTGGTCCTGAAACCGTCATCGCAACGCGGCGGGTCGTGTGGCCGCAAGCCTGGCGCGTCATCGCATCGCGCTTCCCGCCCATCAATCTGTTCGAGCGCGTCTCAACAGACCCTCGTGTTTGGGAAGTCCTCATCGAACTCGAGCAACTGACAAACCCGCGCGTGCGCGACGAGGTCGGGACAATTCACCTCGTGCCGCCAGAACGGCGCGTATCCGGTCCCAATGCGTCTTGGGTGATGGCTCCGTTTACCCACGTCAACGTTTTGGGATCGCGATTTTCCGACGGCAGCTACGGCATCTATTACGCGGCACGCCAGCTTGAAACCGCGATCAGAGAAACCGCGTACCACTTTGCCCGCTTTGCATCTCACGCCAACGACCCACCGCGACGGGAAACAATGCGCGTGCTGGTCGGCTCGATCGAGCATCCTTTCGACGACGTGGACGCATTGGATGAAACGACCAAGGCCGCGATTTTGGATAAGGACTTCTACGCGCAGAGCCGCCCATTCGGCGCCGATCGGCGCAACCGCGGCAGTGATGGTCTCGTTTATCCCAGCGTCCGCCATGACGGTGGCCAGTGCGTCGCGGCATTCTGGCCCGACGTGGTCGGCATCCCAGTTCAAGAACGCCATTTGAATTACGAATGGGACGGCAAGAAAGTGCTGCGGTATTTCGACTATCAGCGAGGCGAATGGGAAGCCCTCTAAGTCAATTAGGTAACTCGCTGGAATATTCCATATCAATGTCGGAGGGTCTCTAGGCTTGCGCTAAAAAGGCATTGTCGACTAAACGTGATGAGAGAAATAACAACCCTGGCAGAAACCATCAGGGCAATACCGATGGGCAGGAAAGGGCTTGTTAACTTTCGAGCGCGGATTTCACCGTCCGCCTTAAAGAGGTCAATTCAGTCGTTTATTAAACAATGGCCTGCGGAGCTCTGCCATTGCTATAAATTATTAACGGCAGAATTGGGCCTAGATGATGCCGACGCGCGTTCCGCAATTTTCGAATCAATTTTAGCAGCTCGTCGTTGCCTCTTGCGCACAGAACCAACGGCTATTCGAGGAATGAGCAATTACGGATGCGAGGAAAGATTCAATCTGCTTGTTTGCGCGTAACGAAGTGCCTAAAGAGGGGTCCTGCCGCGCTTCGTCGGCGTCTTGATAGGGAAATTCTTTCCGTTATCGACACGGATTTGACGGGGTTGGAAGTATTGGAATCGATACTTATTGTGACGCGCTCAATTTTTGCAGAATTTACCGACGTAGAATCGGCGGAAACCGGTTTAGATTCTCTAAAGGGGACGCATTTCTCCACAATCTCTGCAACATGGCAATCGAAAGCCGAACGAGCAGTTGCCGAGTTCAAAGCGGCAGCAGTCCAACGCAGCTCCGCCGATCTGTTCGGTGGGCTAGCCGCCGCTTTGGACCGTGGCAAGGCTGCAAGACCAACTGCTCAGATTGGCGATGACATCACACAATACGTGGCAGAAATCGCGCGGATCTGGCGCAAAGTAGGACTGAAGCCCTCCGTAACACACGACTATCTCCATCTAGATCCATCAACATACCGGTCAAGATTTCACCAGTTCGCCGAGCTGACGATTACATGGGCAATGGGATTTCATCGTGGGAAACGGCACGATGTAAAACCATGGTGTGAGGCATCGCTGAAATCGGAAAAGTACAAGTGGTTTGTGAGTTACGACCACATAAGAACGGCTTTGCGGGTTGATTCAAATTTTGCTTCAAAAAACGTCCTATAGCGGCGGTTAAAAATTCCGGGGAATAATAATCTTCGCTTGATCAAGCAGTGAGGAGCGGTGTCTTTAGATCGGGAACCATTGCGGTCCATGGATTTGAGGTCCTAGGTTCCAATTCAGATAAAGCAGTAGGCAGGCCTTTAGCGACGCGAAACCAGCGTACCTAAAATCCGCTCTTCCTATTTGCCGACGCACTCACAAACCAGGAGTAGGTCAATGATGCGCGCAAACCAGGTGCATCACTGAGGGCTGAAAAGGAGCCTCGCCGATCGCCAGCAATGGAATTCCGGCGATAGAGAAAATGTCGACACCTATCTCATGAATACTAATCGTCGGCATAGGGGTTCACCGTCGAAAATTACTATACCGGCGACAGCGCATCCAATGACCACCTGCTCGGCCGAAACGTCGGCGAGCCATAAATAGGAGGATTATCAACGATGTCGTCTAAGGAAATCTGTTCGCTCTGTCAGAGGAGGAGTTGCGTCGCTTCTTGCACTCGATGGGCCCGCCGCCCGTGTTGAGCACTGAAGATCCTGAAGGCTTATGAGGAGCTCTTTCTCAATATCGCGCAGTCCCTCAAGAACGCCGATCATCTGTCGTTGTATCTAGCTTGGGAGATTGCGGTGGACACCTGGAGTAGCGCTCGTTACGCGCGCCATGAGACGATTGTCGTTAATCGCTGGTGGCGCAAAGTGCACGAAACCCAGTTGATCACAGCGAAAACTCAGAAAGCGATCTACGAGGACGGCGTTCCGCAAAAAGGCCGCAGGGCTTTCCACGTATCCGGCGGATGCCGCCCAGGCGGCAGAACTCCAAGGGAAAATCGACAACACGGCCAAGGATATCGACGCCATCATTGCCCGCGTGCCGACGGAGATCGACTGCAATAAAGGTCTTCAGGTCAATGCAGACGTCCTGCATGACTTCGACCAGCTGAGAAACGGCGCTAACCGCCGGCGCTTCAGCAACTGTGTGCTCCTGGATCGGCACAGTGCCGACTTGGATCGGACTACGCGGCGGCGACGAAGTGGTCGACGCCGAATTCAAGGAAGTTCAGGCGCAGACCGAGGACCCGCCGAAGACTGAGACAAAAGCTCCGCCGCCGGCGATCACCGCCTCGCCCTCGATCGTCCCCCCACGGAGAACGAGAACTCCCATGACGTCGAACCGCAAAATCGAATCGAATCGGCGCAATAGCCGCAAGAGCTGCGGCCCGCGCACGGCGGCTGGCAAGGCGACCGCTAGCCGCAACGCCCTGCGGCACGGGCTGGCGGCGCTTACGCACCGCCAGCCGGCACCGTCGGCCGAGGTCGAGGAATTCGCCCGCGCACTGTGCGGCGATAATCAGGATCCCATCCTTCTCGCGCAAGCCGTCAAGGTGGCGGAAAGCAAGATGGAACTCTGCGCCGTTCGCGCCCAAAAGGTCGCCGTCATCGAACGACTGCGGGATCGCCACGCAGCGTCATTTGCGAACAAGGATCCAACCCAAAAGGAGTTAGAGGCTCGTATTTTGGAATCGCGACAAGCCGAAGCGACGATCGCGGTTCGCCTCCCGGAGCTCGTGGCAAAATATAGGGATAAAATAGAGGAGGCATTGGGCCATCACCTCCCCGCGTCGGCCACGAGCTACGTGGAGATCATGACATGGTTCGCGCGACACAACTTTCCTGAGGAGGATGCGGTATGGATTATCTTCGATGCGATGTCCGACGAGCCCAGGCCAATCGATAACGAAGTCCTCGATTGGGCGCGTAGAGAGATCGAGGCTTGCCGGCGCGATGAGCACGAAGCCCTCAAAGCGGCCGCTCCCGATCTCGTCCGTCTGGATCGCTACGAACACCGGGCCTGGTCGCGGCAAAAGCGGGCCATCGCAGAGTTCATGATGATCAAGGCCAGGAGCGCCCAGCGGATCTCCGCTGCGGAGGATGGTGCCGTGTGCGAGACGCAAGTTCTCGCCGGATAGGGCTTCGGCAAAACGAGGCCAAACGGAAAATGGCCGCACTGGGATTTGGCGGAACGAAGCGTGGCTTCAGCGGCACCTCCGCAAACCTATGGAAGAAGATTTTTGCTATGAGAGATTGATTTATATCACGACACAACTAATATGCTTTACATATACTATGTGCATGGTGTCGTGCATGGTCGAACAATCCGCCACCTACCGGTTGAGAGCACTCGCAAGCGAGCAGCGTGCCCGCGAGGCGTCCGATCCGACTATCAAAAAGGAATGGGAGGATTTGGCGATCCAGTGGCACCTGATCGCACACATAGCCGCCGAGCTCAGAGGGCAGCGTCCTCGAATTGATACGGCCTAAGCTGTCGGTCCCGGGACTGCCTTGGAGATGAATTCGCACTCCGACTAAAACAGCCATCGACCGGCGAAAACTGTCCCTCGTGTAATTTGCCGAACGGGGCCGGCGTTGCAGGGCAGGGCAGTGGCGCCAGGTGTCGTAGGGCCTTGCAGCTTACGCCGACGTTTCGAGCTGGGCCTCTGCTCGCGCGCGCAACCGATAGAATTGCAACGCCGAGATGGCCGTCGATTGCTGCAGCTTCATAAAGCTGGCGTAATGCCTGCCAATTTCCGGGTCGGCTTTATTTTCGTTCGGCGCTCGCATGACCAATATCGCTTTTGTGGTTTCCCACGACAGGCCGATGGCCTTGGCGATGACGAGAAGATGATCCGCCTGTTGATGCACGAATGCGCGTTCGATGTGCCCAACCGACAAGTCGGCCATCAAAGACAAAGCAATGGCCACTTCGTCAAATTGGTTTTGGCGCGCGAATGTCTTCAGACGCTCATCGGTAAGTCCGCCAGAGCGATTCAACGACTCGATATAGGGTCGCGCCGTCGCATAATTTGCAGAGCCCTCGCGGATTTGCGTCTGAATCTGAATTCTTAGCCTGGGCCACCATATATCGGTACAACTGCACCTTCTGACGATCGGCGACTTCTAGCTCTCTTTGAACCTCTTCCGATGCCGACGTGAATAGGCTCAACAGATGTTGCCGGGGAATGTCCGGCCTCAGCCATACCTGAAGCGCGAGCGCTTTATCCTCGCCGGATCGTGCGACAAGCGTTGAGCACCCGAATTCCGAGAATTTTGCGCCGGCATTTGCCGCGGTGTTTACGACGACGTCGGCATTTCCGCGTTCGACGAGGACGTCGGTCACGGCTTCACTGATGGAGCCGCGCTGCGAGATCGCCAACAGATGCTCCTGGCTCTTGGTTTTTGCGCCCTCAACCAGGGTCGCTTCATCGAGGCATTGAGAATGCGATAGAATTGGCCCGGCGACTGCGATCTCATCATCCAGAGCCAGAACACGCGTTGTCAGCTGTGGCGTGTTGGCGTGTTGCGCAAGCAAACCGGCGAATTCCGCGCGTGCGGAGTTGTCAATTGCGACAACCAGCCTGCTCATGACATCGTCGAACATGGCAATGTGTTCTTCGGAAAAGCCGGTGCTATTGACGATGAACAAGTCTGTGACACGCCGCATGACCATTGCCCGTTGGCGCAGGTTCCGCTTTGTGATGGCATCTTCGAGTTCGTCGATCAGTGTTTGCGAAAGCGTGGCGTTGATGTCTTCGCGCCATCCGTCCGACTGTTTTTTATCGGCCGGGCTCGGCGACGTGGCAAAACTATGCGGCATTGTCAGCTACTCCTGGAACTAGGAACGCATCGAAAGTGAGCTCCGACGCTGGACACGGTCGTTGGATAAGAAAGCCTTGAATGCTTGACACGCCGGCAAGGCGTAAAATTCGCAGTTGCTCTTCCTTTTCGACGCCTTCTGCCGTTGTTTGAATATCCAGGCTGTGGGCGAGAGCGAGGACGGCGGAAATAATCGCGGCACAATCGGCTCGATGGGTCATATTTTTGGTGAATGACTTGTCGATCTTGATTTTGTCGAAGGGGAACATCGTCAATTGACTGAGTGACGAATATCCGGTTCCGAAATCGTCCAGGACAACCGTGATGCCGAGGTTTTTGAACGCTCTAAGGAGCACCAGACTTTCAGCTTCGTGTTCAATCAGGGCGGTTTCGGTGACTTCAAGCTCCAGTCGCTCCGGCGGTAGCCCGGTTTCGACGAGCACGCACATGACGTAGTCCAGTATGGTCGGGCTGCGCAGTTGCACGGCCGAAAGATTGACCGCCACTTTAACCGACGACGGCCACTTGACCGCCTCTTTGCAAGCGGCTTCGATCACCCATTCGCCGATATTGACGATCGCGCCGGTTTCCTCGGCGAAGGGGATAAATTGATCCGGTAATATCAAGCCCTTGGTCGGATGGCGCCAGCGGATGAGAGCCTCTGCGCTGCACATTTCTAAAGTTTTGGTAGCGACTATGGGCTGGAAATACACTTCGAACTCGTTCTGAGTGAGTGCCTGACGCAACTCGTTTTCAAGGAGGTGTTTTTCGGCGGCGGCTTGGGCCAGTGCGGGTTCAAAAATCGTGTAGCGATTTCGCCCCAAATATTTGGCGTGATAGAGCGCAAGATCCGCCATCTTCAATAGATCGCTGGCATTGATGCCGTGTTGTGGTGCGAGCGCTATGCCAATGCTGGCGCCAATGTTGACGACTTTGCCGTCAACGGAATATGGTTCCGAAACAAGCCCGATAATGCGAGCAGCAAGCGTTTCTGCAGCGTCACCATGGGTGAGATCGTTGACTTGGACGACGGCGAATTCATCGCCCCCAAGCCGCGCGAGGACGTCGGTTTCCCGCAATGTTCCTCTAAGTCGTTCAGCCACCTGCCTTAGCAGTTCGTCTCCGGCGGGATGACCGAATGTGTCGTTGACTTGCTTGAATCGATCGAGGTCGATCATAAGGACATTGAATTCCTCCTTCCATCGACGAAAACGGGCGCACGCATCTTCGATTTTCTCCACCAAGGCCGGGCGATTGGCCAGGCCGGTGAGGGCATCGTGGTGGGCCAAAAACGAAACCCGGGTCTCATTGCGCCACCGCTCGGTAATGTCCTCGTGCATCGTGAGCCAGCAACCGTCGGCCATTGCATGGCGCAATATTTGGATGACGCGGCCATTACCCAACTTCTCAATATGGGTCGGATTATTCAGCTGGGCCGCGATGTATTCGGCAGGGGCGGGACCTATATAATTGCCGCTTGCGGCGCGGAACTCCAGAATTTCACAAAGCGTCGTGCCGGGCTGGACCAATTCCTTGGTTAGATTGTAGATTTGACGGTAGCGGTCGTTGGCAACCAGGAGTTTTTGTGAAGAATTGATCATGCACAGGCCGTGCGACATGTTTTGCAAGGCGGCAGCAAATCGAGCATTGGAGGATGTCAGGGCGGCGGTACTTTCGAGCAATGCTCGCTCTATTTTCTTGTATTCCGTAATGTCTTGATGGATCGCCACCCAGCCGCCATTCGGCATCGGCTGATGACTGACCGCATAGACGCGGCCATCGGTTAGCTGCGTTTTCGGCATAATAGGCATTCCCCTTGACGACTTCTTCCAGCCGGGTTCGAATATATTGCTCGGCATCTCCGGGTGATACGCCGGCACGGACGCGCGCTTGCAGTATTGAGCACAGTGTCGCCCCGGGTTTTGTTTGGTCCGGAGTGAGACCGTACATCTGTCCATAACGATCATTGCAGACGACAAGATGCTGATTGCGATCGAACATGCACAGTCCATGCGCCATATTCTTAAGCGCGGTATGCAGTAATAGATTTGAATGTTCGAGTGATTGTTTTGAATTGCGCAATTCATTGGTGGTAGAAGATATGAAGGACTTTTGGCTGGCGCCAAATACCATTACAATGAGTACGATGGCCGTCAGCGTGATACCAAGCGTGACATATTTTTGAAGTGTAGTATTTGCTCCCTGGAAGATGCTTTGTTCGGCGAGTCCGACGACCGCGATGAGCGGAAGTCCGGTGACCGTCCGATAAGAGATGAGTCGGCTAACACCATCGAACTTTGCACTGCTTGCGGCAGTATTCCAGTAGCTCCCGTTTGGGCTTTGACGGAGGGCGCGAAACAACGGTGAATCAGTGATGGATACGCCGGCATAATTCGGTGCATTTGGGTCCGATCCGCCCCTAGCCCGCACTATGCCGTCGAAGCCGACCAGCGACACGATGCCATTTTGGCCTATGTCGAGTGAGCCAAAAAAAGTATTCAGTTGTTGGACGTCTAGTGAGGCGGCGACAGTACCTGCAAAGGAGCCTTCGGCGTTGCTCAGTCGACGGGTAAGTTCAATCGTTAGCTTACCGCTTATTTTTCCAATAATCGGCGCACCAATATAGAGTTGGTCTAATGCGCTTTCAGCGTGGACTTTGAAATGCGCGCGATCCCCGACGTAAGTCGGTGCGTGAAGTGGAGCAAGGCTAGACTGCAAGACGAAGCCGTCAGGACTCGTAATGCCATATTGTAAAGTCATTTCCGTGTTCGATCGGGAGCGAACTAACCATCGTGTAATGTCAAAATGCTGCGGATCCTCCTGATAGGATTGTCGGAGTGCCAGCAACGTGCTGTCAGTCTCTTTTACGACACGTTTGATGTATTCCTCGAGCACACGTGTAAGGTTGCTACCCTGACGTACTGCGTCCCCGTAGTCTCGCTCATGCTCCTGGCTGGCGAGTAAGAAAATTCCACCCCAAATGATCAAGATCACCGCGACGCCAAGATACGTCGTGGTCTGAGCGAATTCGTGTATCCATTTCTTCATTATTAAGGCACTTGAATGGCTGAGCTAACAGCATTCGTGATGCCTTGTATGACTTAAAATTATTACTCCGCAGTTGTTCGTATTCAGTCGGCTCGTGACGTCGCGCCAATAATGTTTACGATGACTACACCATCCGCAATCGTTTCGATAACGAGAGGGGCTCCCTTCGCGTGGCCTCAGTAAATATATCGATGCAATCCTCTCATGGCGCAGAGATGCTTCGGTCCCCGTGCGCCTTTAGCTAAACCGCTGCTAACGACGTTTTCAAACATTGCAATTACTTCGGAAAGGAATTGGTAGCTCTATTTCAACCCAGCTGCGGTAGAAGAGACGATCAACGTCCTGGTTTGTTTCGCTGTCGTCATGTCGTTTTGCGTACGATGTGAAAACCGATACCGCATCGCAACATGCCGGATGCGTTTCAGGGCGAGTGTTTCTCCGATTTTAGGCTCGCAGCGCCCGGTATTGCAGCAAGCCCCACGAGCGCTTCTGACCGGCCATTGGCAGTGATTTCGGGGGTACAAATGCAAGTGTATAAAAAGAGAAACGAGTCGAGTATAAGTTGTAATTCGGCAGAACGAACCCAAATTAAGGAGGTCGGAACTGAGTTTGGCAGAACGAAGCCAAGGCCGAGGTGGGCTGAATTGAGTTTGGCAGAACGAAGCCAAGGCCGAGGTGGGCTGAACTGAGTTTGGCAGAACGAAGCCAAGGCCGCGGTGGGCTGCACTGAGTTTGGCAGAACGAAGCCAAGGCCGAGGTGGGCTGAACTGAGTTTGGCAGAACGAAGCCAAGGCCGAGGTGGGCTGAACTGAGTTTGGCGGAACGAAGCCAAGGCCGAGGTGGACTGAACTGAGTTTGGCAGAACGAAGCCAAGGCCGAGATGGACTGAATTGGGTTTGGCAGAACGAACCTAAGTGGAGGAGAGCCACATGGGCGCGCACCACATGATACGGATAAGCCGCTGCTGGAACGTCGGTGTGAAAGGGTGCCTCTATCACCAATTTTAAGGCTGGAATCTTTGAACCGAATCCGTGACAATAGCCGCATGGCAAGAAAGATTTGCACCGGCCGACAACTCACCGGGCTCTACCATGCCCGGGAAGCACGACACATGAGCCGGTCGGAGCTCGTCCGGCTGTCAGGAGTTTCCAAGCAGCAATTGTCGCGGCTTGAGGGCGGGCAGATCAGGATGCGGCTCGACCACTTAAAGCCCTTTGCGAAGCATCTGGGCTATACGCCGGAGCAGATTTTGCTCTGGGGCCGCTATCCTGGGACTGGCGAGGGTGAATCGAGTAATGCGCGCGACGAGCCGCTCCTGCGGGTGCCAGAACTCTATGCTCGTGCCGATCCCGGCGGCGGCGTAGCAAAGCGCGAGGTTCGTAAGGATGGTCGCCACGCCGACCCAATGAAGCCCGAGGCTTGGGTATTCCCGGCGAGCTTCGTGCGCGAGCAATTGCACTCAGCTCCCGAGCGGCTGTTGGTGATCGAGGCCAACGGCGACAGCATGGCGCCCACCGTCGTATCGGGAGACCGCGTTATCGTCGACACGGGGCACAAGACACCTACGCCCGATGGTCTCTACGCCATTCGCGACGCGTTTGCCGGCATCGTTATCAAACGATTGCAAGTGATGCGCCCAGCGAAGCAAGCACACGTGAAGATCATTTCCGACAATCCCAAGCAAGGCAGCGAAGAGGTTCCGCTGAGTGAGCTGGAAGTCGTTGGGAAAGTAGTATGCTGTCTTAAAGTTTCTTGAGATCAGAATAGCGCGCGGCAATGACGAGACGATGATTCAGCGTACTTGGCCAGGGCCATTAGCGACTTTCCTGTGCGCAATCTTAGTATTTTGTACGAGCACGAATTCGGCGTTGCTGCAAAGTTTCGCGTTGGGTCGTGCAATTCTTCCGGTAGTAAACGACGCGCCCTTTAAGTCAGGGCCCGTCAGCATTGATAATGCGCATTGCGGCTGGAACTACGCGCTTGGCGGTGGCGCGTTCTATGCTGCTACGGTTCCAGGAGCGTCAGAGTTTTCGCAAGGCTGTACGATCACTATCACCAACGTCGACATTGCGGCCTGCAAGGGTAAATCTATTCGGGTTGCGGGATTTCCGGACCATTTTGTGCTTTGGCCTGGTCAGTCGGTCGAGCTTACGAGCATCGAAAGTGTGTGGATCAAAACAATAGACCCCGGACGCTGGCGGCAGAATTGCGGTGATAATCCGCTTATTATTAATACGGACTCGACCAAAGGATCAGACCTACGAGGCGACTCTGACGGGCTCGGTACGGGGGCTGAAGCTTTCAAGTCGGTGCAATTTGCTATTCAACACGTCTTGACCGATTTCGATTTTGCTGGGACGCCACAGACACGGATCAGGATTTTGATGGCACAAGGGAGCACGGACTCGATTGGAATACATTATGCCCCCCATGCTTCCAATCCCGGATCGCAAGGTGGAGCTGTCTTAACAATCGATGGCAACGGGGGTTTCATAACCGGACAAAGCGACTTCCTGTTCAACGCCATAGTGCAAATTCGCAATGTCACATTCTCAAATGCTTCCGGCACTTGCCTAAACGTACAGCAGCAGGCCTATGTTCTATTGGACGATCTCATAACGTTCGGTACTTGCACGGGCTCTCAGATAAATGCCGGCCTCTACGGGCAAGTCGAATTTTTCAATGATTTCACGATCTCCGGTGGCGGCGACTACTTTATCAAAAACACAGGAGGGGTAATCTACACGGGCGGCGCCATCACAGCCACCGTGTCAAAAAACATCAGCTATTCTAACAGTGTCGTATTTGGACAATTTCCTGGCTGGACGCATCTGAGCCAAATAACGTGGTCGCTCGGCGGTAACGCCGTTACAGGAAAAAAATACGACATCGAATCCAATCACGTTTTGACCGGTGCCGCTAGCATACCGGGACCCGTCGCCGGGACGACAGCGACTGGGGGCCAAGCGCTCTAAGCACCCGCGCCTAGCCCAGTCGCGTTTCAACACTTCGGCTTGCGGATGTTGATCATGTAATGCCGGCCGGCGGACCATCCGCAGAGTAGCAAGGCTCTGAGTCGGTCGATCCTTGCCGCATAATGCGGGGGCTATAGTTTTGCTATGCGGGGGCTGCGAAAATACGCGCCTCGGCAAGAAGGTATTGCTCTAAACCACTACGCGATAGCGGCGGGCTGATTGTTCGAGTGAGCCTGCAAAATCTTGGTTTGGAGCTCATCAGCACGAAACGGTTTTTTGATAAAGCAGGTAACGCCAGCATGCCTGGCCTGAACAACCTTCGCTATCGAAGGATCGGCAGTCATCATGATGAAGGGCAAATGTGCGTATTGTTTGTTTGCACGCACATTCTCGAGTAGGACCTGTCCGCTCATCGGCTCCATGTTCCAATCTGAAATCACCAAGCCGAAATGCTTTTCCGATATTTTTGCCAGCGCAGCTTCACCATCTGATGCTTCATCGAGATTTTGGAATCCTAATTGCGTCAAAAGTTTTCGAACGACGCTTCTGACTGCGCCGCTGTCATCCACTATCAAAATACTGCTGAATTGATGGATAGTCATTTCCCGTCCCCCAAAGGCCTAGCTATTCAGAACGCGGGGTATGGTCACGCAATTGTTTCGGGAAAATATGACCGGCGCGATGTAATCACTGCGGCCGACCTCTTGGCCCCCAGCCACCCGGAAACGCGACAAGCCCACGCAATAGTTCAGTCGGCATGATACGCCACACACGTTGAGGGAACCTTAATTTGCATTGGATGACGCAGCCTCAGCTTCGAAACCTAGCGGCCAAGCATCCTCAATACGATTGCTGGAGCACCAAAATAGGCCGTCAAAGAGCGCTAGTGCATTTCCAGGCTTTCCGGTACAGTTTTCCGGTGCAATAGGAGACAGTGGCGTGGCGTCAATTCTACCTTTCATTAAGCCCGAAGATGGCTCGTTCAATGACGAGATAACTTGCAACATGGGCGAAGCCTTCAACGCTGCGATCAAGCTGCTCCGCAGCACGGGGCGGCCCGCCGTCGTTTACGCCACCATCGCAGCTCGCATCATTGAGGCGGCCGGTCGCGGCGAATGCGACCCTATGCGTTTGCGGCAGGCAGGTTTGACGGCACTTGAAAGCCATACCTAATAGAGCCCGTGGCACGGTCATTGGCGATCGGGGTAGTCGATCAAGTTTAAGGTCGCCCAAGGCCGCGTTCGGGATGTGCGTATATTATTGCGTATATTATAATGTCCAAAGCGAACCGGTATTCTCTGTTCAGAGGCAAAAGTCCCGCGAAATCAATTGGCTGGGGAACTAGGATTCGAACCTAGATTGACGGAGTCAGAGTCCGCAGTTCTACCGTTGAACTATTCCCCAAAACCTTCACGCAATCAGCATATTAGCCGAGATCGTGAAGTCTGCTTGGCAGCGGCGATGTGGACCGGAGCACTCGCTCAAGCTGCCGCCAAGCGACGGCATCATTTAGGCCATCTCGGCCGGTTTTCCAAGTATCGTTGCTAGCGCCGCGGCTTGGTTTTGCCGCGGCTCTTTTTTTGTGTCTGCTTGGCGCGGGCCTCGGCGAGCGCCGGCTTGCGCGGCGCGGTCTGCAGGCCGTGGTGGACCGGCGCGGCGGCCGGCTGCGCCAGGGCTTGCGCGTGCTGCGGCGAGCCGTGGGACATCGGGCCCCACCAGTTCGACGGCGTGTCGTCGCCCCACACTTTCGGCTTCTGCGGCCGGTCCTGGTGCCAGGGCCGCGGCTCGAAGAAGCCGAGCTCTTCGTCGTGCATCTGGTCGAGATCGGTGAAGAACTCGATGACCACGCCGTCCGGGTTCTTGTGATAGATCGCGATGTTATGGCCGATGATGTGGCGGATCGGTCCCCAGGTCAGCTTGATGTCGTTCTTGCGCGAGCATGTCGCAGGCGCGCTTGATGTCCGACCAGTCGCGCACCTCGAACGCGATGTGATGGATCGCGGTCTTGTCGTTGCGCAAAAAATTCACCGTGTGATGGTCGCGGCTGCAGCGCAGGAAGGCGAAGAAATCCGAGCGCCAATCCGACACCTGGAAGCCGAGCACGTCGCAATAGAATTTCACCATGCCCTTCACGTCCGGGCACTGATAGGCGATGTGGCCGAATTTTATCGGCATGACGCCGGTGAAGGTGTTGTCCTCCGGCGCGAACTTGAAATCGGAAAAGATTTCGATCGTGGTGCCTTTGGGATCGGTGAACGTCGACCGCTTCGCCGATGCCGGGCGTGATGTCGGTGCGCCGCTCGCTCTTCATGCCGGCTTTCTTCAGCCGCGACGCCACCTCGCCGAGATCGCTGCCCGGCGCCACCTGGAACGACAGCCGCGGCGCGTCGACGGCGCCGCCGCGCTCCAGCACGATCGCCTCCAAGCCGGATTTGGTGGCGAGGATGGCGCGGTTCTTCTCCCGCGCGGCGAGGCTTAAGCCGACGATGCGGGTGAAGTAGTCGATCGTCCGCTCGATGTCGGGCGTCGTCAGCGTCGAATGGCCGGCCCGTTTGATCTGCAACATGGCATTCTCCCTATGCGCGCCGCTCAGGCGGGAACGCGCTGTTCGCTCGGCACGCGGCCGGCTTCATGGGCCCGCACGGCGATCTTCAGTTCGCCGAGCGCGGGCGCCGAGCGGCAGACGATGACGTCGCCGGGTTTTACCGGGCCGACGCCGTCGGGCGTTCCGGTATAGACGAGATCGCCCGGATAGAGCGTGTAGAACTCGGAGGCGAATTCGATCAGCCGGCGGCAATTGTAGATCAGCTGGCTGGTATTGCTGTTCTGCTTCGTCTCGCCGTTGACGGTGAGGCTGATCGGCACGTTGTCCGGATCCGGCATCTCGTCGGCGGTCACCATCCACGGGCCGAGCACCGCGTAGCCGTCGACCGATTTGCGGAAGCTGCGATCCTCGCGGCCGCGCACGGTCATGTCGAGGCCGAGCGCAGTAGCAGGCGACATAGTCGAGCGCCTTCGACTGCGGAATGTCGCTGCCGGTCTTGCCGATCACCATGACCAGCTCGACCTCGTGGTCGTTGCGCCGGTCGGGGAAACGCATCGGAATGCCTTCCGACGGGCCGACCAGCGCGGAATTGGCTTTCAGGAACATGCCGGCTTCGAGGATGTTCGGCGACTGGTGACGGACAATCTGCGAGCCCGGCTGCTGCGACGCCTTGTCCATCTCGGCGATATGCGCCTGGTAATTGGTCGGCGCGCAGGTGAGCTTGGTCGGCCGCGCCACCGGCGGCAGCAGTTTGACCTGCGCGATCGGCTTGCCGGGCGCCTTGTCGGCCATGCGCTCGATGCGCTCGCGCCATTGCGGCAGCGCCGCGACCACGGCATCGCCCTTCATCGCATAGGGCATGGATTTGCGGATTTCGGTTTGCGCCTCGGTCACGTCGTGCACGAGATCGCCGCGCACCACGCCCATGCGATCGTCATCGTAGCGGCAGATTTTCATGAATGTCTCCTTGATGCGTCCGCTCGGATCAATGGCGCCCGAACAGCTCGTTATAGGTCTTTTGCCATTTCCTCTGATCGTCGCCGCTGAACACCACCGGCATGATCTTTCTCTCTTTGAGCATCTCGCCGATTTCGGGCGGATTGGTCGCGCACATCCGGCCGTGTCGGCAGGCGGCCCTTGCGGGTCATGAACGTCTCGCCTTCCTGGCTTAGCACGAAGTTGCCGGCAAGTTTTGCCGCATTGGGGTGCGGCGCCAGCGTGTTGACGCCGACGGAACCGAAGATCAGCGGCACCGGCTCGAGCAGCCAAAAATCGGTCGGCGCGCCGGACATTTTCACGTTGAGCGTCAGCGGTAGAAAGTTGTTGAGCGCCAGCCAATATTCGCCGGACCCGACCGAACGCGCAAGCGCGAGATGGCCGTCGGTGATGACCGGATCGAGCGCTGCGACGATGCTCTTGACCAGCGCCTGGCCGCGCGCGTCGCCGTAGAAGGCGCAGATCGCGGCGAGCCATTCGTCGTCGGTGTCGTCGATGGCGATCTTGCCGGCCCATTCCTTGTGCGCGGCGAAGTCTTCGTAAGTTTTCGGCAGGTCGGCCTTGTGGACGAAATTGGTGTTGTAGGCCGGCGCATTGTAATTGGCGTAGCCGCCGTACCAGCGGCGATTGGGATCGCGCGCCTCGGCCATCAGGCCCTTGGCTTCCGGCGGATCGAACGGCGCGAGATAGGCGGGCGGCAATTGCGGCACCGTGGTGGTGAAGGCGATGTCCCAGGTGCGCTGGCCGGCGCGGTTCTCGATCGCCACCTTGGCCATGATCTGGGTGTCCGAGGAGCGCACGTAGTTCACTTTTACGCCGGTTGCGTCCTCGAACAGTTTCCACAGCGGCAGCGCTTCCTGCTCGTTCATCGAGCCGTAGACGGTCAGCGCGCCTTCGGCCTTCGCGGCGTTCGCCAGATCGGGCAGGAGCCAACTGTGCTCTTGCGCGCGCGCCGGCAAACCGGCGGCGAGCGTGATCGCGATCGCCAAGCCGAGGCTTTTCAACGCTGGAGCGTTGCGACCGTTCATTCCTCCGGTCCTTCTATCGGAACGACGTCTCAGTGAACCTCGCGGCGCGAGAATCCGAACGTCACGGTCGAGATGCAGATGATGCAGACGGCGGCCGACAGTCATGAACACCGCGAGCGGCTCGCCATGGTCCATCATTGCGCCGTAGATGATCGGCGCGATGCTGGCGCCGATATTGAAGCCCATGCTGACGAAGCCGAAGACGCGGCCGTAGGCGTTCGGCGGGGTCACGGCACGCACCAGCATGTCGCGCGACGGATAGGTCATGCCGACGCACAAGTCCGCTGAAGCCCATGAGCAGAATGAGTCCGACGGCGGGCAAAGTCGAACCAGCCGATGATCGCCGTGACGGTGCCGCCGACCGCGAGCCCGCTCGCGGCGACCACGGCGTGATGGTTGGTGCGTCCGGCAAGCACGCCGCCGGCGAGCACGCCGACCGCGTTCATGGCGAGCAGCGCGGTCAGCGCCATATTGGCGACGGCCGGCGCGGTTCCGTGCAGCGCGCCGAGCGCCACCACGAGGTAGGTGTTGAGCCCGCCGCTCATGATCGACGTCAACGTGAAATAGGCGAGATTGAGCAGGATCGGCGCCGACAGCAGCAAGCGCCAGCCGACATCGGTAACGGCGGGGCGCGTTTTCGCGGTGCTTTTTGCGGACGTGCTTGATTTCGGCGGCGGGCTCGGGTTGCGCAATCAGCACCAGGAGAACCAGCAAGCCGAAAATCGACGCGCCGATATAAGCGCCGCGCCAGCCGAACATGCTTTGCATGTAAAGCAGCGTCACCGGCGCGATGGCCGAGCCGACCATGCCGGCGAAGGTATGAAATGAAAACACCTGGCTGAGCCGTTCCGGCGGCGCGTGATGCGACAGCAGCGAATAGTCGGACGGGTGAAACACGGTGTTGCCGAGGCCGGCGACGCCGTACATCGCGATGAAGACCCAGTAGGAATCGACAATGCCGGCGACCGCATAGGCGATGCTGGACAGCGCCAAGCCCGACGATCAGCACGAGCGGGCGCCGATGCGGTCGACCAGAAAGCCGACCGGCGTCTGCAACAGACCGGAGACCACGTTGAACACGGTCAGCGCCAGCGCCAGCTCGGTATAGCTGACGTTGAAATCGGCGCGGATGAAGACGAACAGCGGCGCCAGCATGCAGCATGTAATAATGGCTCATCATGTGCGCCGCGCAGACGGCCGCGATCAACCGCGACTCCGCCGGGCGGATCGACTGGACGGAAACGACCTGCGTCATTGCGGGCTGCTGGCCTTCGCGGCCTGCAGCGCCTGCCAGACGTGCGCCGGCGTCAGCGGCATGTCGATATGGCGGATGCCGCGATCGCCGAGCGCGTCGATCACCGCATTCATCACCGAGGTGAGCGCGCCGGCGCAGCCGGCTTCGCCGCAGCCTTTGACGCCGAGCGGATTGGTCGTGGCCGGCGCCGGATGATCGGCGAGCGTGAACGACGGCACGTCGGCGGCGCGCGGCATGGCGTAATCCATGAACGAGCCGGTGAGCAGCTGGCCGTCGCCGTCGTAGACCGTCTTCTCCATCAGCGCCTGGCCGATGCCTTGCACGACGCCGCCGTGCAGCTGGCCTTCGACGATCAGCGGATTGATGACGGTGCCGAAATCGTTGACGCAGGAATATTTCGACGATCTCGACGACGCCGGTTTCCGGATCGACCTCGACTTCGGCGATATGGCAGCCGTTGGGATAGGTCGAGGCGCTGGGGCCGTCGCTGACATGGGTGACGTCGAGCGATTGCGGCGCGTCGGCCGGCGGCTTCGTGCCGTCGTGCAGCTTCTTCGCCAGATCCATGATCGAGATCGCGCGGTCGGTGCCGACGATGGTGAAGTTGCCGTGCTCGAAGGCGATGTCGGACGGCGCGGCTTCGAGCGCGTGCGCCGCCAGCTCCTTGCCCTTCTCGATGACTTTCACCGCGGCTTCGACGATCGCGGTGCCGGTATGCATGATCGATTTCGAGCCGCCGGAGCCGCCGCCCATGGCGAGCTTGTCGCTGTCGCCCTGCAGCAGCGAGATTTTCTCGAACGGAATGCCGAGCCGGTCGCTCAAGACCTGCGCGAACGGCGTGGCATGGCCCATGCCGAAATCGAGCGTGCCGGTCGCCAGCGTCACGGTGCCGTCGGCGATTGAAGTTGATGTCGGCGAGTTCCTTCGACGGCGGCGCGGTGACTTCGAGGAAATTGCCGATGCCGAGCCCGCGCAGCTTGCCGCGCTCGCGCGCTTTCGCGCTTGCGCTTGGCAAAGCCTTTGCCGTCGGCGAACTCGAACGCCTGCTTGGTCAGCGCCGCGAAATCGCCGCTGTCGTAGGTGCCGCCCGACGCGATCTTGCACGGCAATTCGCGCGGCGAGATCTGGTTGCGCTTGCGCAGCGCCACGCGATCGATGCCCATCTCGGCCGCGGCGGCATCGACCAGGCGCTCCATGTAATAGTTGCCCTCGGGCCGGCCGGCGCCGCGATAGGCGGAGACGTGCGAGGTGTTGGTGAACATGCACCTTGGTCGAGACTTCGATCAGCGGCGTGCGGTACATGCCCTGCACGTTCTTCACCGCATTGAGCGTGCCCGGCATCGGCGCCACCGGCGAGAGGAACGCGCCGACATTGGCGAAGCTCGTCAGGCGCACGGCGAGGAATTTGCCGTCGGCATCGAGCGCGAGTTCGCCGGTGACGTCGTGATTGCGGCCGTGGCTGTCGGAGACAAAGCTGCCGGAGCGCTCGTCGGTCCACTTCACCGGGCGGCCGAGCGCGCGCGCGGCGTGCAGCATGCAGATGTATTCGGGAAACACCGCGGCCTTCATGCCGAACGAGCCGCCGACCTGGCCGGTCAGCACGCGCACGTCCTTCGGCGTCGACGCCGAGCGCTTCGGCGATATTGGCGCGCATGCCGAACACGCCCTGCGAGCCGACATAGAGCGTGAAGCGCTGGCCGTCATAGGCGGCGAGCGCGGCGCGCGGCTCCATGGCGGCGACCACGAGGCGGCTGTTGACGAGTTGCAGCTTGGTGACATGGGCGGCCTTGGCGAAGGCGGCCTTGACCGCTTCGGCGTCGCCATAGTGATAGTCGAGCGCCACATTGCCCGGCACGTCGTCGTAGAGCTGCGGCGCGCCGGGTTGGGCGGCGTCTTCCGCCGCGGTGACGGCGGGCAGCGATTCGATATCGACGACGACCGCTTCGGCGGCGTCCTTGGCCGCATGCACGGTCTCGGCGACGACGAAGGCGACCGGATCGCCGACATAGCGCACCTTGCCGATCGCCAGCGCCTCGCGCAGCGGCTTCTTCATCGGCGAGCCGTCGCGATTGTTGAACGGCACGACGCATTTGAGCGGGCCGTAGCCCTTCAGATCGGCGGCGGTATAGACGCCGAGCACGCCCGGCATCTTTCGCGCCGCCTCGGTGTCGATGGAGCGGATGACGCCGTGGGCGTTCTGGCTGCGCACCATCACCGCATAGGCCTGGCCGGGCAGGCTGACGTCGTCGGTATAGTGCCCCTGGCCGCGCAGCAGCATCGGGTCTTCCTTGCGCGGCACCGACTGGCCGACGGCAAATTTCTCGACCGACAATCTGTCCGCGGTCAATTGCTCCGCGCGGTCCTTGGCGGACTGCTGCAAATTCATGGCTGTTAATCCTGTAGTGCCTTGCCCGTAAAGCCTTGTGGCGCTGACATAATGGAGTTGGCCGACCGCGACAAGAAGGCGCGCCGGCATGGCTCATGCCCAAGAAGCAGTGTAAAGCACAGTATTGCCCTTGGGCCTTGCGCTGCTACAGTTTGCCCGATTTGGACTTGAACAGCCGCGCCGTCGAGCCGCCGTGCTCCGGCCGTGGCGGGAAGGTTTTGGATGGACGACGAGGCCCCGCCGAACGGCGGCCTCGACGCCAGAGGGGGCCGCGCGCGGCTCCCGCTGGGGTCGTCGAACGCCCTATGGCATCCGCCGCGATTCCCGTCGCGACGGCTGGCATGCGCCGGCCGATGGGCGAGCCGACGCGACCTATGCGGCGCTCGATCTCGGCACCAACAATTGCCGCCTGCTGATCGCCCGGCCGACCGCGCGACGGCTTCCGCGTCGTCGACGCCTTCTCCCGCATCATCCGGCTCGGCGAGGGCGTCGCCGCCTCGCGCCGCATCAGCGAGGCGGCGATTGCGCGCGCGGTCGAGGCGCTGCAGGTCTGCCGCGACAAGATGCAGCGCGCGCGGCGTTGTGCGCGCGCGGCTCATCGCCACCGAGGCCTGCCGCGCCGCCGAGAACGGCGAGGCATTCCGCAGCCCGCGTCGCCGAGCAGGCCGGCCTCGAGCTCGAGATCATCGATTCGGCGACCGAGGCGCGGCTGGCGGCGACCGGCTGCACCGAGCTGTTCGATCCGGCGGCGTCGGGCGTCATCCTGTTCGATATCGGCGGCGGCTCGTCGGAGCTGGTGCGGCTCGGCCGCCCGGGCGCCGGCCGGCGCGGGCCGCCGAAGCCGGACATCGTCGGCTGGGCGTCGCTGCCGCTCGGCGTCGTCACGCTGGCCGAACGCTACGGCGGCACCGTGGTTTCGCCGGAGACCTACGAGGCCATGGTGCGAAGAGGTCGCGCGCTTCGTCGAGAAATTCGCCGCGGCTCATCCTTGCGACCGCGACGGTTTTCACATGCTCGGCACCTCGGGCACGGTGACGACGATCGCCGGCGTGTTCTTGCGGCTCAAGCGCTACGACCGCCGCCGGGTCGACGGCTGCTGGCTGTCCGACGAGGAGATTTCTCGCGTGGTCGCCGAGCTCATGGCGATGAGTTTCGACGAGCGCGCGGCCAATCCGTGCATCGGCGCCGAGCGCGCCGACCTCGTGCTTGCCGGCTGCGCCATCCTCGACGCCATCCGCCGCTCCTTTCCTTGCCCGCGGCTGCGCGTCGCCGACCGCGGCCTGCGCGAGGGCATGCTGGTCGAGATGATGCGCGAGGACGGCGTATGGGGCGAGGCTTGACCGCCATGGTTGATTAGAGATGGCTGATTAGAGATGGCGTGGCTCAAGGACGAGAAGCACCGCACATTGTCATCGCGGACCTGGCTCGAGCGCCAGCTTCAGCGATCCTTACGTGATGCGCGCCAAGCGCGAAGGCTTTCGCTCCCGCGCCGCCTATAAGCTCGCCGAAATCGACGACAAATATCGCGTGCTCAAGCCCGGCGCGCGCGTCGTCGATCTCGGCGCCGCGCCCGGCGGCTGGAGCGAGATCGCCGCGCGGCGCGTCGGCGCGAACGGCCGGGTCATTGCGCTCGATATTCTCGACATGAAGCCGATCGTCGGCGTCGAATTCCTAAAACTCGACTTTCTCGACGAAGCGGCGCCGGAGCAACTGAAGGCCATGCTCGGCGGCAAAGTCGACGTGGTGCTTTCCGACATGGCGGCGAATGCGACCGGCCACCGCAAGACCGATCACTTGCGCATCATGGCGCTGGCCGAAGCCGCGGCGGCGTTCGCGCGCGAGGTGCTGGCCGAAGGCGGCGCGTTCGTCTGCAAAGTGCTGCAGGGCGGCACCGAAGCCACACTGCTTGCCGAACTCAAGCGCGATTTCGCGACCGTCAAACACGTCAAGCCGCCGGCAAGCCGCAGCGATTCGGCGGAGCTATATTTGTTGGCGCGCGGCTTTCGCGGTGCTCAGGGGCGCTGATCCACCAATTCCGCCTGCGCCACTTTTCTGCCAGAGAGTTCCTCGCCGGCATCGGGTGCGAGACGATAGAAGATCAGCGCCGCGGTGGCCGCCAGCGCGCCGATGACGAGGAACGCCGGCGGAAAATCCACGGCGCTCATCGCCGTTTCATGCCGCAGCCGCAGCGTGATCTCGACCACCAGCGCGCCGACGGCGACGCCGGTCGATAGCGACAATTGCTGCGCGGCGGCGGTGAGCGCGGTGGCGCGGCTCAAGCGCTGGCGGATCGATCTCGGCATAGGCGATGGTGTTGATGCTGGTGAATTGCAGCGAGCGGAAGAAGCCGCCGGAGAGCAGGATCGCGATCATCGCCCAGAACGGCATGCCGGGCACGAACGTCGCGCAGGCCATGAGAAAGACGCTGCTGATCAGGCTGTTGTAGAGCAGCACGTTGCGATAGCCCAGCCGCTTGAGCACGCTGGCGACGGCGGCCTTCATGAACATCGAGCCGAGCGCGCTGGTAAACGTGATCAGCCCGGATTGAAACGGCGAGAGGTTGAACCCGATCTGCAGCAATAGCGGCAGCAGAAAGGGCAGGGCGCCGACGCCGAGCCGGAACAAAAAGCCGCCGACGATGCTGGCGCGAAACGTCGGCAGCTTGAGCAGGTTGAGATCGAGGATCGGCGCCGGCGTGCGCCGGGCGTGGAACACATAGGCAATCGTCGAAATAGCGCCGACGCCGAGCAGCGCGGCGACGACGCCAAACCGGCAGGAAGTCGAGCCCCATCACCGAAAGCCCGAAGGCGAGCCCGCCGATGCCGAGGCCGGACAGAACGAAGCCTAGGAAATCGAACGGGTGGCGATGCTCGAGCGTGCACATTGGGAATAAAGCGCGATGCCGCGACGATACCGACGAGCCCGATCGGCACGTTGATCAGAAAAATCCAATGCCATGACGCGTAGGTGGTGATGAAGCCGCCGAGCGGCGGGCCGCAGATCGGGCCGATCAGCGCCGGTACGGTGACGAGCGACATGGCGTTGAGCAGGAGGTGCTTGTCGATGCTGCGCACCATGATCAGCCGGCCGACCGGCGTCATCATCGCGCCGCCCATGCCTTGCACGATGCGGGCGATGACGAATTCCGAAAGCGAATGCGACGCCGCGCAGCCGATCGAGCCGAGGACGAACACGCCGATGGCGATGCGAAACACGTTGCGGGCGCCGAAGCGGTCGGCGGTCCAGCCGCTCGCCGGAATGCAGATGGCGAGCGAGAGGAGATAAGAGGTGACCGCGAGCTTCAGCGCCAGCGGGTTGGTGCCGATGGCGCGCGCAATGGCCGGCAGCGAGGTCGCGATGACCGTGGAGTCCATGTTTTCCATGAACAGCGCCACGGCGACGATCAGCGGCACGGCGCGGTCGTTCAGCTTCGACTGCATGCGCGGTTCTATTGGCTTTTCGGTGGGCCGGCTTTTGCAGCCGTTGCAGACCATCGGCCGGCTGCTGGAATTTCGGATCGAGCTTGAGCGCCTGGCGGAAGTCGGCGATCGCGCCGTCGGTGTCGCCCATCTTTTCGCGGATCAGGCCGCGCGTGGAGAACGCGCTCGCCGAGCCGGCGTCGAGCGCGATGGCGCGATCGGCGTCGGCGAGCGCTTCCGCGCTCTCGCCGGCAAGATAATGCGCCCAGGCGCGGTTGTAATAGGCCAGCGCCGCGTTCGGCGACAGCGAGATGGCGAGCGTGTAGTCGGCGATCGCCGCGGCGAGGTCGAGCCGTTCGCGTTTGGCGTTGCCGCGGTTGATGTAGGCGTCCGGCAAACGCGGATCGAGCTTGATCGCCTGATCGAGATCGGCCAGCGCGCGGTCGATCTCGCCTTTGGCGGCCCAGGCGCTGCCGCGATTGTTGTAGGCCGCAGCCGTCGGATAAAGCTTGATCGCCTGGTCGTAGTCGGCAATGGCGCGATCGGGATCGCCTTTGTGGCGCCAGGCAATGCCGCGATTGTAATACGCGGCGGCATAGGTAGCGTCGATGCGCAGCGCCGCATTGTAGTCGGCGATGGCGCGGCCGGGATCGCCCTTGTCGTCATAGGCGTTGCCGCGATTATTGTAGGCGACGGCGAATTGCGGATTGAGCCCGATCGCCGCATCGTAGTCGGCGATGGCGCGGTCGAAATCGCGCTTCTGATAATAGGCATAGCCGCGCTCGTTGAACGCTCCGGCCAGCCGCGGATTGAGACGCACCGCCTCGCTCAGGTCGGCGATGGCGCGGTCGAGATCGCCGCTTCGGCGCAATGCGAGGCCGCGGTCGTAGCGGACATCGGCATTGTTCGGATCGAGGCGAACGGCCGCCTCGTAATCGGCCATCGCGGCGTCGCGGTCGCCCTTGTCGGCATAGGCATTGCCGCGATTGGCGTAGGCCTGGACGTTCTTGGGATCGAGCTCGATCGCCGTATTGAAATCGGCGATGGCGCGGTCGTAGTCCTTTTGCTGGTACGCAACGAGGCCGCGGTTGTCGTAGGCGAGAACGAACTGCGGCGAGATCTTGATGGCGCGGTCGAAATCGGCGGTGGCGTGGCTGAAGTCGCCCTTGGCGCGCAACGCATCGCCGCGATTGTTGTAGGCCGCCGCCAGATTGGGATCGAGCCGGATCGCCTGATTGTAATCGGCGATGGCGCGGTCGAGATCGCCTTTTTGGAACCAGGCGATGCCGCGGTTGTTGATGGCGGACGTATTTCTCGGATCGAGTTTTATCGCCTGGTCGTAATCGGCAATCGCACGGTCGAGATCGCCCTTGTGGCGCAACGCCAGCCCGCGATTGAAGTAGGCCGCGGCATAATTGGGCGACAGCCGGATCGCCTCGTTGTAATCGACGATGGCGCGATCGACGTCGCCCTTGCCGTCGAAGGCATTGCCGCGCGCCATGAACAGGCTCGCATCGGTCGCGTCGAGCTTGATCGCCTGGTCGAGATCGGCGATGGCGCCGTCGAAATCGCGCTGCGCCAGCGCGCAGGTTGCCGCGATTGGCATAAGCGCGCGTGTAGTTTGGATTAAGGCCGATCGCCTGGTCGAAATCCGAGCGCGCGTTGGTCAGGTCGCCCTTGGCGCGGAATGCCATGCCGCGGTTGTCGTGCAGGATGGCGAGATTGACCGGCTGGTAGCGGCCGGAATCGATCAGCGTCGTGCAGGATGCGACGCGTTCCTCGACCGTCGCGCGCCATAGTCCGGTGCAGCGCCGCTCATCGGCGGAAAGATTTTGGGCGGAGGAGATCCTGCGCGCGCGCCGGCAGCGCGGCGAGCAAAAGGATCGCGGCAATCGGCAGCCGGCCCCGATCACGCCGCAGCGGCGGTGATTCTCGCATCCAGGCAATCTACTCTGCGCCCCCGTAGTGGACCAGCGCAGGCGCTTGCGGCCTGCGACATCGTACTTCCCGCCCCGTAAAATCACCCCAAGCGTTTCGCCGCTTCCGTGACCATGCTCAGGTCGGAATATTTCTTCACGTCGATATCGTCCTTGAGGAAGCCGACCTGTTTTTGCAGTTGCAGGTTATTCTGCAGCGCGGCGAGGTTCGGCATGCCGTTCGGATCGCGATATTGATCGCGCTCGCCGAACGCCCATGCCATGCGCGCCGGCGGCGCCTTGTTCAGCCGCGCCACGATGGCGACAGCTTCCTCGTGGTTCTGCGGATCGGTGAACCAGCGCACCGCGCGCACCACGTCTTCGAGAAAATCGACCAGCGCGGCGCGGTTCTGCTGGATGAAGCCGGTGCGCGCCGTCCACATGGTGAGCTGGGTGATGCCGAACGCATCCTTCTGCGTGAACAGCGTGTTCGCCATGCCGCGCAATTCGCGGATCGAGCGAGAACGGCGGCACCGCGCTGATCAGGTCGGCCTTTTTCTCCGACAGCACCGCGCGCATGGCCGGGAAGGGCGCCTCGACGATGGTGTAGTCCTTGTTGGCTTCGAGGCCGTTCTTCCTCAGCATCGCCCGCATGGCGATGTCGACGGCGCTGCCCATGGCGTTGGTGGCGAGCACCTTGCCCTTGAGGTCGGCCACGGTTTTGACCGGCCCGTCCTTGAGCACCATGAACTCGTTCGAGCCATGGCCCGTGACGCCATCCTGGATTTCGTCGCTGATGACGCGCAGGTCGTCCATGTGGGCGTTCTGGATGGCAAGGCCGAAGGTGGAGAACGCCAGCGGCCCGATGTCGAGCTCGCCGGACGCCAGCGCGGTGATGACCGGCGGCGTGCCCTCGAAGCGGGTCGCCTCGGCGACGTAGGACTGGCCGAAATGCTTGAGAATGTCCTTCTTCTCCAGGATGAGCGGCGCCAAGGATGCCGGCACCACCACCCAGCCGACGCGAATCTTCACCGGCGCGGCCTGCGCGCGGGCCGGGCGGCCCGCACGCGCAAGCGCGGTGCTCGCGGCCAAGGCGCCAAGGCTGAATTCGCGACGATTGAACCGGTTCTTCATGACGTTTCCACCTGTTTTCAGCCGCTATGGCTATTATTTGTCGTCAAGGCGTGCTATCGACCGCCGCCAACCCAAAAGCGGGCCCCAGAAGCGGGCGATCCAGTTGGGCGAGGGGATTTTAGTCCGCTCGTTCGCAAGGCGTCACCCCGAGGGCCGGCCCGCAATTTAGGCTACGCGGAGTTGGCAATGGCAGTGACTTCAAGGGACATACCGCGCGAAGCATACACCTTCGACGACGTGCTGTTGAAGCCGGGCCTGTCCGACGTCCTGCCGTCGGACGTGGACATCCGGTCGCACATCACGCGCAACGTTTCGCTCAATATCCCGATTATCGCGTCCGCCATGGACACCGTGACCGAAGCCAACATGGCGATCGCCATGGCGCAGGCCGGCGGCATCGGCGTCATTCACCGCAATCTCGAGCCCGATATTCAGGCGGCGCAGGTGCGCCAGGTGAAGAAATTCGAATCCGGCATGGTGGTGAACCCCGTCACCATCCAGCCGGACGCCACGCTCGCCGACGCGCTGACGCTGATGCAGGAGCATCACATTTCCGGCATTCCGGTGGTCGAGGGCGGCGGCAACGGCCGCGCCGGCAAGCTCGTCGGCATTCTCACCAACCGCGACGTGCGCTTTGCCACCGACCGGCGGCAAAAAGTTTCCGAGCTGATGACCAAGGAGCGGCTGGTCACGGTGAGCGAGAGCGTCGGCCAGGACGAGGCCAAGCGGCTCCTGCATCAGCACCGCATCGAGAAACTCCTTGTCGTCGACAACGACTATCGCTGCGTCGGCCTGATCACGGTCAAGGACATCGAGAAGGCGGTGGCCAACCCCAATGCCTGCAAGGACGAGCAGGGCCGGTTGCGGGTTGCCGCCGCCACGTCGGTCGGCGAAGCCGGTTATGCGCGCAGCGAACGACTGATCGAGGCCGGCGTCGACCTCGTCGTCGTCGACACTGCGCACGGCCATTCCCGGCGCGTGCTCGAAACCGTCACCCGCATCAAACGGATGTCGAATGCGGTGCAGGTGGTGGCCGGCAATATCGCCACCGCCGAGGGCGCCAAGGCGCTGATCGATGCCGGCGCCGACGCCATCAAGGTCGGCATCGGGCCGGGCTCGATCTGCACCACGCGCATCGTTGCCGGTGTCGGCGTGCCGCAGCTCACGGCGATCATGGATGCGGTCGAGGTGGCGAAAAAGAGCAATACGCCGGTGATCGCCGACGGCGGCATCAAATATTCCGGCGATCTCGCCAAGGCGGTGGCGTCCGGCGCCGATTGCGCCATGGTCGGCTCGCTGCTTGCCGGCACCGACGAGACGCCGGGCGAGGTTTTCCTGTTTCAGGGCCGTTCCTACAAAACCTACCGCGGCATGGGCTCCGTCGGCGCCATGGCGCGCGGCTCGGCCGATCGTTATTTCCAGCAGGAGATCAAGGACACGCTCAAGCTGGTGCCGGAAGGTATCGAGGGCCAGGTGCCCTATAAGGGGCCGGTGGCCAACGTGTTGCACCAGCTGATCGGCGGCTTGCGCGCCGCCATGGGCTATGTCGGCGCGAAAGATCTGACCGAGTTTCACGACAAGGCGGAGTTCGTGCGCATCTCCGGCGCCGGCTTGCGCGAGAGCCACGTCCACGACGTCACCATCACGCGCGAGAGCCCGAATTATCCGAGCCGAAGCTAGGGCCCTATCATGGCCGGTGCGGCCGACCCGTTCGCGAAAGTGAAAGCGGCTACCGACGCGCACCGCGCGCGTCATGGCTGCGGCGCTTATCCTTATGACAACGGCCCGCTGCTGGCGGCGCTGGCTGCCGCCGCGAACGCGCGCCGCATCCTGGAACTGGGAACGGCGCTCGGCTATACGGCGCTGTCGTTCGCGTCCGGCGCGCCGGACTCGACCGTCGACACGATCGAGCGCGATCCCGAGCACGTGCAGTTGGCGCGCGACAATATTGCGGCCGCCCGTTTGGATCATCGCATCACCATTCACGAAGGCGATTTCGCCGCCGTGCTGCCGACGCTCGATCCGGGCTACGATGTCGCCTTTTTCGACGGCCACACGCCGTCACCGGCGCTGCACAAGACGCTGCGCGGGCTGTTGCGCACCGGTGGCACGCTGATCACCGCCAATCTCAATCACGGCGGCACGGCCGACGCCGTGCGCAAGGCGTTGTTCGACGGCAAAACCTGGCGCAGTGCGCTGCTCGATGACGACGGCGAGACCGCGATCAGCGTCAAGCTGTGATGCTTCGACATTGGCGGTGCACGGCGCGCCATGGTAGGACGGAAAACCGGCCGGAGAATTTGCACCAATGTCTGTTGAAATGATCTTGCTGCCGCTGTTCGTCGAAGTGATCCTCACTTTCGTGCTGTTGTTCTGGCTTGGTCCGTTACGCGCGCGCGATTTTCGCTCGGGTCTGGTGCGGGAAGATGATATTGCGCTGCGCCAGCCGAACTGGTCGAAGCCCGCACTGCAGGTCCAGTATTCCTTCAGCAATCAGTTCGAACTGCCTGTCCTGTTCTATGTCCTGACGATCCTTGCCTATATCACGCACCACGCCGGCACGTTGTTCGTGGTGTTGGCCTGGGTGTTCGTGATCTTTCGCCTGTTCCAGGCTTATGTGCATGTGACGAACAATAAAGTTCGGCTGCGCGGCATATTCTTCGGCATCTCAGCCTTGGCGCTCGCGATCATGTGGATCGTCTTCATCGTCGAAATTCTCACCGGCACCTGAGGACTCACCGCCATGCCGCTTGATTATTGCCATCCCACCGCCCCGCACAAAAAGCTCCGGCTGCCGGAATGGTACGTCTCGAGCCTGATGATGGATCGCGCGCTCGATGCGATTTGCCGGCGCGTCAAGAAGCTCGACCGCAGCCACGATATTCCCTATCTCGCCGGCTACAGCGTTAACGGCAAGACGATCTATATCGATCGTCATATGCCGAAATTCTTTAATCTGCGCGGCCGCAAGATCGACACCGATCGCTTTCTCATCCTGCATGAGGAGGTCGAGAAGACGCTGATCGATCAGCTTGGCCTGCATTACCTCCACGCCCATCAGATCGCGACGCGCGCCGAGGAGGCGGCGGTGCGCGCAGCCGGGATCACCTGGCGCAAATACGATCAGTTCATGCAGAAATATGTCAAACATATCGGCGACGAGCGGCTCACCAAGGTGCCGAAGGATCTCGATCTCAAACCCTATCGCGACGAGCACGACGACGATTTGCTGCGCCGCATGTTGAACAGCGTGCACGCCGGAAAGGCGCCGAAAGGCATTCATGTCCACGATTTGGCGGAAGCGATACGGGAACTGCGCCGGCGCGTGCGCTGGCACGATACGCCGGGAGCGCATCGCAGCGCTGCCATCAAGGCAGCGAAAAACACAAAGAAAACCGCGAAAAAGAAGAAGTAATCGTTTGCCGCCGCCGGTGCTGCAACGTTCGCCGAAAATCGCGAAATGACGCCGTCGGCTCGCTTATCCGGCGCCATTGAAATCCTCGCCGACATCGAAGCACGGCGGCGGCCGGCTGTTGACGTGCTCAAGGACTGGGGCCTGTCGCACCGTTTCGCCGGCTCGTCCGACCGCGCCGCGATTGCCGGGCTGGTCTATGACGCGCTGCGCCGCAAGGCGTCTTCCGGCTGGCTCATGGGCGAGGCGAGCCCGCGCGCGGTGCTGCTCGGCATGCTGCATCGCGAGCGCGGGCTCGATGTCGGCGCGATCGCGGCGCTGTGCAGCGGCGAGCGCTTTGCGCCCGCGCCGTTGACCGAAGCGGAGCGGGCGGCGTTCGATGCCCGCTCGCTCAGCGCTGCGCCGTCAAGCCGTGCAAGGCGAATACCCGGATTGGCTCGATCCCTATTTCGCGCGGGTCTTTGGCGACGAGCGCGGCGCCGAGGGCGAGGCGTTGGCGAGCCGCGCGCCGCTCGATATGCGCGTCAACACGCTGATTGCCGAGCGCGAGGAGGTGCTGCCGAAGCTCGCGCATCTCAACGTCGAGCCGACGCGGTGGTCGCCGCTCGGGCTTGCGCATCCGGATGTCCGCCGATGCCCGAAGCCCGGCGATCCACGCCGAGCCGGCGTTTCGCAAGGGCATGATCGAAATCCAGGACGAAGGCTCGCAGCTTGCGGCGATTTTTGCCGGCGCAAAACCGGGCGAGCAGGTGATCGATCTTGCCGCCGGCGCCGGCGGCAAGACGCTGGCGCTCGCGGCGGCGATGGAAAATCGCGGCCAGATCTACGCCACCGACATCGACAAGCGCCAGCTGGTGCCGATCCATGAACGCCTCGCGCGGGCCGGCGCGCGCAACATCCAGGTCCGCACCCCGCGCGGCGAAAGCGACGTGCTGACCGATCTCGTGGGCCGCGCCGATCTGGTGCTGATCGACGCGCCCTGCACCGGCACCGGCACCTGGCGGCGCAATCCCGACGCCAAGTGGCGCATCCGCCCAGGCGCGCTTGCCGAACGGGTGAAGCAGCAGGCCGCGCTGCTCGACCGCGCCGTGGCGCTGACCAAGCCGAAGGGCCGGATCGCCTACATCACCTGCTCGGTGCTCGCCGAGGAGAACGGCGACCAGGTGCGGGATTTTGTCGGGCGAAACCCGGATTTTTCCGTGGAAAAACCCGCCGAAGTGGCGTCGGTGCTGGGCGAGCGCGCCTATCTTTTTACCCGCGCGGCGCTTATCTCCGACGAGGGTTTGCTGATGACGCCGCGCCGGACCGAAACCGACGGGTTTTTCGTCAGCCTGCTACGGCGCACTGGATGAATGCTTCCGCAAAAGCTCGACAGATCGAGGCGACTCCCCTAGAATTCGCCCATGGCACCTTCCGGCAACACGTCATCCCACGACAAGATTCTCATCGTCGACTTCGGCTCGCAGGTGACCCAGCTCATCGCCCGGCGGGTCCGCGAGGAGGGGGTCTATTGCGAGATCGCGCCGTTTCAGAAGGCTGAAAGCGCGCTGCGCGAGATGAAGCCGAAGGCGGTCATCCTCTCCGGCGGACCGGCCTCGGTGCTCGACAAAGACGCGCCGCTGGCCCCGATGGCGATCTACCAGGCCGGCTTGCCGGTTCTCGGCATCTGCTACGGCGAGCAGGCCATGGCGCATCAGCTCGGCGGCAAGGTCGAGGCCGGCCATCACCGCGAGTTCGGCCGCGCCGAGGTCGAGTTGACGACACCGTCGCCGCTCACCGACGGCGTGTGGGAGGTCGGACAGCGCTATCCGGTCTGGATGAGCCACGGCGACCGGGTCACCAAGCCGCCGCAAGGGTTTGTCGCCATCGGCACTTCGGCCAATGCGCCGATCGCCATGATCGCCGACGACAAGCGCAAGTTCTACGCCACGCAATTCCATCTCGAAGTCGTGCACACGCCGCACGGCGCCGCCATCCTGCGCAATTTCGTGCGCAACATCGCCGGCTGCGCCGGCGACTGGACCATGCGCGCCTTCAAGGACGAGGCGATCGAGAAAATCCGCCGCCAGGTCGGCAAGGCCAGAGTGATCTGCGGGCTGTCCGGCGGCGTCGATTCCGCCGTCGCCGCGGTCCTGATCCACGAAGCCATCGGCGATCAGCTCACCTGCGTGTTCGTCGACCACGGGCTGTTGCGGCTTGGCGAAGCCGAGAAGGTCTTGGCGCTGTTCCGCGGCGCCTACAACATTCCGCTGGTCCATGTGGACGCGGCCGATACTTTTCTCGACGCGCTTGCCGGCGTCGAGGACCCCGAAATCAAACGCAAGACCATCGGCAAATTGTTCATCGACGTGTTCGAGACGGAAGCAAAAAAAATCGGCGGCGCCGAGTTTCTGGCGCAGGGCACGCTCTATCCCGACGTGATCGAGAGCGTGTCGTTCACCGGCGGCCCGTCGGTGACCATCAAGTCGCACCACAATGTCGGCGGCTTGCCCGCGCGCATGAACATGAAGCTCGTCGAGCCGCTGCGCGAATTGTTCAAGGACGAGGTCCGCGCGCTCGGCCGCGAGCTCGGCCTGCCCGACGCCTTCGTCGGCCGCCATCCCTTCCCCGGCCCCGGCCTCGCCATCCGCTGCCCGGGCGCCATCACCCGCGAAAAGCTCGACATCCTGCGCCTCGCCGACGACGTCTTCATCGAGGAAATCCGCCGTGCCGGCCTCTACGACGACATCTGGCAAGCCTTCGCCGTGCTGCTGCCGGTGCGCACCGTGGGCGTGATGGGCGATTTCCGCACCTACGATTTTGTCGTCGGGCTTGCGCGCGGTGACCTCGACCGACGGCATGACCGCGGATTTTTATCCGTTCGATATGAAATTCATCGGCGCGGTGGCGACGCGGATTATCAACGAGGTGAAGGGCGTCAATCGGGTGGTTTATGACGTGACGAGCAAGCCGCCGGGGACGATTGAGTGGGAGTGATACTATTTTATGGTCGAGATTTGTTTGAACCCGTCGTGATAACTCTCCCTGAAATCTGCATATTTAACGTCGGATAAGATTGAAGGGATTTGACAATCTTCCAACAATGCCGGCAAGATTTTTAGAGTGCTTCCCGAGATCTGGCGCATCAAAAATGATTGCCATTCTTTGCGGGTCTACATGGATTCTAATGATTTCGCGGAAAGAAAGACTATCATTGTTTGGGAGGAATAAAGGCCCGCAGATATCGAGGAGACGATTGAATTGCCTACCTTTATTTTGTTCTCATCTAACCAACAATTGACTCCTAGGTGTTTTAGGTCGTCGTGTACCATCCTAACTTTTCCTTTATCAATTGAGCAGTGACAAAGGAAAACTGACATACCCTCAATCTGTCCAAATTCGCCAAACATTCGCCGCTCGTACAAGGCGTCGTCCACAAGTGACTTCTCGGCCCATACTGCATGCAACTCAGATGGGTCAAGGTCCCATGCGCCTCGATTGCGAGGTCAGCTAATTGGCGGCCGATTTCTTCCCGCCGTTTTAGCAAGTCGTCGATTGTGGGCTCGCGCAAAGAACGAATCGGCACGAGGTAATAACCGCAAAAGGTGAGAGGGTGTCCGACATAACATATGGCTGTCTTTCACGTGTCGTCGTCATCATAATAGAGAACGTGCCCTTTGTGCTGACCTCCAAATACAAATACCGGTCCGTATTCGAGCTCTGACATTATTGTTCTGGTGCTCTCTTGAATGGTAGCCGCAATCTTAGACCCAACATCTGTCAAAATGAAGTGTGAATAGTTGTTTGGCTTATTATGCAGCGCACTGTATTGTGCGTCCGCGGAACAGTGGCCAAACCGAACCGACTGAGACGAGACTTGCCCATCACCATCTACGGCATCAAGAACTGCGAGACCATGAACAAGGCGCGCGCCTGGCTCGACAAGCACGGCGTCGATTATGCGTTTCACGACTACAAGACCGCGGGCATCGATCGCGAGCGGCTGGAGCGGTGGAGCAAGAAGGTCGGCTGGGAGACCTTGCTCAACCGCGCCGGCATGACGTTTCGCAAGCTGCCGGACAAGGACAAGGCCGGGATCAACGAGAAGAAGGCCATCGCGCTGATGCTGGCGCAGCCGTCGATGATCAAGCGGCCGGTGCTCGATCTCGGCGGCGGCAAGCTCGTGGTCGGCTTCAAGCCGGAGCTTTACAGCGAGAAAGTCGCGACCGGCTGATTGCCCGGCTCGCCACCGCCTAATTGATCTTGATATTCGCCGCCTCGATCACCGGCGCCCAGCGCGCGAGATCGGCATCGATGCGCGCGCGGAATTGCGCCGGCGTGTCGGGGATCGGCTCCATCAATTGCGCGGTGAGCTTTTCACGGATGGCGCGCGAGGTGATGGCTTCGGTCACTTCGTGATTGATGCGCTCGATCATCGCCGCCGGCACGCCGGCCGGCGCGACCAGGCCCGACCAGGCGTCGGCTTGGACGTCGATGCCGGCTTCCTTGAGCGTCGGCACGTCGGGCAACAGCGCCGAGCGCTCGGCAGTCGAGACGGCGAGCATCTTGATGGCGCCGCCGGCGAGTTGCGGCGTGATGGAGATCGCCGGCAGGCAGACCATCTGCACATCGTTGCGCATCAGCGCCTGGATCGCCTGCGGCGAGGACGGGTAGGGGACGTGCACGAGCTTGGTGCCGGCCTTGAGCGCGATCGCCTCCATGGCGAGCTGCGACAGCGAGCCGGTGCCGATCGAGCCGTAGGTGTATTTGCCGGGATTGCGCTTGATCAGGTCGATCAGCTCCGCGGTGTTCTTGACGCCGAGGCTTGAATTGACCGCGAGCGCGCTCGGCTGCGTCACCAGCATGGTGATCAGCGCGAGGTCCTTTTTCGGATCGTAGGGCAGTTTGCTGAACAGCAGCGTGTTGATGGCGAGCGGCCCGCCGATGCTCACGCCGATGGTGGAGCCGTCGGGGTCGGCCTTGGCGACGGCGTCGGTGCCGGTATTGCCGCTGGCGCCGGGCTTGTTCTCGACGACGAAAGCCTGGCCGAGCTTGTCGTGCAGGTAATCGGCGATGAGGCGGGCGACAAGATCGGGCGTGGCGCCGGCACCGAACGGCACGATGATGCGCACGCTTTTTGTCGGCCAATCCTGCGCAAAAGCCGGGAGCGTGCCGAACAGAATTGCGAGTGCCGCCAACACGCCTCGTCGCATCGCGTTTCCTCCGCTTCCCCCGCAGCCTCGGCAAGACGTATCATGCTGAGGAAGGCAGGCGAAAGGGGAGAGCAATCGTGGGCGCTGCGACAAAATTGAGAAGCCTTTTCGCCTCGGGCCACATCGCCGTCGCGCCCGGCGCCTATGACGGGCTCTCGGCACGGCTGGTCGCGCAGGCCGGATTTCCCGCGGTCTATGCCAGCGGCGGCGCGATCGCGCGTTCGACCGGCGTCCCCGATCTCGGCTTGATGTCCGTGGACGCCATCGTCGAGCGGCTCGCCTCGATGGTGGATGTCGTGGACATTCCGGTCATTGCCGACGCCGATACCGGCTATGGCAACGCGCTCAATGCGCAGGCCGCGGCGCGCGCCTTCGAGCGCGCCGGCGTCGCCGCCTTCCATCTCGAGGATCAGAGTTTTCCAAAAAAATGCGGGCATTACGACGACAAGAGCCTCGTGCCGGTCGGCGAGATGGTGGCGAAGCTAAAGGCGGTGCGCGACGCCTTGCACGATCCCGATTTCGTGGTGATCGCGCGCACCGACGCCATTGCGGTCGAAGGCTTTGCCGCCGCGATCGATCGCGCCTCGGCTTATCGCGAGGCCGGTGCCGACATGCTGTTCGTCGAGGCGCCGACTTCGGAAGCCGAGATCGCCGAGATCGCCAAATCGGTCTCGGGCTGGAAGCTGATCAATATGTTCGAGGGCGGCAAGACGCCGCTCCTGCCGGTGGCGCGGCTCGAAGCGCTCGGCTATCACCTCGTCATCATCCCGAGCGACACGCAGCGCGCTGCGATCAAAGCCATGCAGCGCGTGCTCGCGGCGATCGGCCGCGACGGCAGCGCCGCCTCGATGCGCGGCGACATGGTTTCGTTCAAGGAACGTGAGGCCCTGGTCGATACCGCGGGTTATCTCGACCGCAGCAACCGCTATGCGTCTTAGCCGCCGGTCCCACCTGCTGGCGCAAGCGGCAGCCACCCCTTACACTCCCGATTGCTTGTAGCGTTGAGCAGTCCCATGGGTCTCGCCGTCGAAATCCTCGGCCTCGTCATCTTCCTCGGTGCGCATAGCTTCGTCACCATGCGCGACCGTCGCGCGGCGCTGATCGCCAAGATCGGCGAATGGCCGTATCGCGGCTTGTTCTCGCTGGTCGCCATCGTCGGCATCGCGCTGATCGCCTATGGATTTGCCAGCTATCGCGCCGCCGGTCCGATCGTCGTGTGGAACCCGCCGGCCTGGACGCGCCATATCGTGGTGACGCTGATGTGGCCGGCGAGCATCATGTTCGTCGCCGCCTATATCCCCGGCAACATCAAGCGCGTGCTCAAGCACCCGGTGCTGGTCAGCGTCAAAACCTGGGCCTTCGCGCATTTGTGCGCCAACGGCGATCTCGGCGGCATCATCCTGTTCGGCGCGGTATTGGCCTGGGCGGTCTATGACCGCATCACCCTCAAGCACCGAGACGATCCCGGCGCGCCTCCAATCCCAGTCGGCGGCAAAAAGAACGACATCATCGCCATCGTGGTCGGCACCATCGTCTATCTCGCGCTCGGCCTGGTGTTTCATCCGATCGTGATCGGCCTGCCTGCGTTCGGAACGCCGGCGTTCGGACACTAGCGATGTCGGTGCAAAACGAGATCCGGCGGCTGACCGCGCCCGACATCCGCGCCCGCAAGGCGGGCGAGCCGATCGTGTGCCTGACGTCGTATCACGCGCACACCGCGCGCATCCTCGACGCCTATTGCGACGTGATCCTGGTCGGCGACTCGCTCGGCATGGTGATGCACGGGCTTGAGACCACGGTGCCGGTCACCCTCGACATGATGATCCTGCAGGGGCATGCGGTGATGCGCGGCTCGCGCCGTGCGCTTGTCGTCGTCGATATGCCGTTCGGCTCCTATGAGGCGTCGCGGGAGCAGGCCTTCATGTCCGCCGCGCGGATCTTGAAGGAGACCGGTTGCGGCGCCATCAAGGTCGAGGGCGGCCGCCGCATGGCGGAAACCATCGCGTTTTTGGTCGAGCGCGGCGTGCCGGTGATGGGGCACGTCGGCCTGACGCCGCAGGCGATCAACACCATCGGCTCGTTCCGCGCCCAGGGCCGCGACGAGGCCGACTGGGCGCCGATCGAGGCCGACGCGCGCGCGGTCGCCGATGCCGGGGCGTTCTCCGTGGTGCTCGAAGCGATTGCCGAGCCACTCGGGCGCCGCATCACCGAAGAGGTCGCGATCCCCACCATCGGCATCGGCGCCAGCGTGGCCTGCGACGGCCAAATTCTCGTGCTCGAGGACATGCTCGGGCTGTCGCCGCGGGTGCCGAAATTCGTCAAGCGGTTCGGTGAGCTCGGGCCCTCGATCGAACGGGCGGTCAAGGGCTACGCCGAGGAAGTCCGCGCCCGCACCTTTCCCGGTCCCGACAACGTCTACGGGATGCGCAAGAAGTAGCGAGCCGGTGGCGGCCGGAGCCGCCTGTAGCGGCCACGGATTGAGGTCGGCATTTCCCCATAAAGCATTGCGGCATTTGGTCTTTGCCTTGCTCGCGCCACATCGTTAGGCTAATTGCCGCGGCGTTTTCCGGGTACTTCCGGCCCGGATTTCGTAAATTTGCCCGCGTTCCATACGGTAAGCCGGCTCCTGCCACGGGGCGCATTCGGGGACAGGCTTTTTCCGGAACTTTGGGCAAGCCTTTTGGGGCAGGTTTTTGGCGGGTGTTGGGGACGGGTCCGTGGCCGACATATTCCAAGAAGTCGATGAAGAAGTCCGGCGCGATCAGCTGCAAAAGCTGTGGGAGCGCTATGGCCACTTCGCCATTGCCGGCTGCATTCTTATCGTCGTCGCGGTCGGCGGTTGGCGCGGCTACGACTGGTGGCAGGCCAAGAAGGCGGCCGAATCCGGCGCCGCCTTCGAAGCTGCCGTGTCGCTCGCCGAAACCGGCAAGCATCAGGAGGCCGAGGCCGCCTTTGCCAAGCTCGCCACCGACGGCACCGCCAGCTATCGCACGCTGGCGCGACTGCGCGAAGCCGCCGAGCTGGCGCGCACCGACAAAGCCGCGGCGGTCAAGGCCTACGACGACATTGCAGCCGACAAGAGCGCCGGCCAAGTCATCGACGACCTGGCGACATTGCGCGCGGCCTTCTTGTTGGTCGACACCGCGCCGTATGCCGAAATCCGCACTCGGCTCGAGCCGCTGACCGGCGCCGACAAGACGTTCCGCCACAGCGCGCGCGAGCTTCTCGCACTGTCCGCCTGGAAGTCGGGCGACATGACCGCGGCGCGGCAGTGGGCCGACATGATCATCACCGATCCGCAATCGCCCGAGGCAACGCGAAGCCGCGCCGAAGTTTTGGGCGAGCTGATCGCGGCGAGCGGCAAGGGCTGATCATGACCGCAACGCGACGCTCACCGTTGCTGGTTCGGGCCGGTTCGGCGGCAGCCCTTGTGCTTGCGCTCGCCGGCTGTACGCCGGGCGGGCAGTTCGATCCGACGACGCTGTTAGCCAACGACATGTTCGACACCAAGACCAAGCTGAAAGGCGACCGGCAGCCGGTATTCCCCAATGGCGTGCCGGGCACGAGCTCCGGCGTGCCGCAGGATCTGGTCAAGGGCTATCAGCCGCCGCCCGATCAGGCCGCCGACGCCAACGCGCCCGACGCGGCTGCGGAAGAAGCAGCAAAAAACAAACCGAAGCCGAAACCCAAGCCGAAAGTGGCGCGCGCGCCGGCGCAGCCGCCTGCAACGCCGCCACGGCGTATCATTGTCGGTCCGACCCCAAATCAAGCCGCGCCGGCCGCACCGGCCGCGCCGCAAGGAGCGGCGCCGGCGCCACAGCAGTCGCAACAATCGGTTTGGCCGGCGCCGCCGCCGACTGCTCCCGCGCAGCAGGCGGCTCCGACCGTAGAATCGCGATGGCCTGATCCCCCCAAGCCCGGCACGTCCTCGCAGTAAACGAGGCGCAGCTATCGGGCGGCATCGCCACATCCAGACTGGGCTATTCAGCGCGCCGCTAACGATGTAAGCCGCGCACTCATGCGCGGGCGGAAGATTTTGATTGCCGCCGCCAAGACCATGATCCAATTCAATTGAATCGGATCATGGTCTAGAATCTTTGTTTGAGCATGATCTTATCCGAAAACCGGTATCCACTTTTCGGGATCATGCTCCAATCAGCGAAGCGCCGTCATGACTTTCACCGTCGCCATTGTCGGCCGTCCGAATGTCGGCAAATCGACCCTGTTCAACCGCCTGGTCGGGCGGCGGTTGGCGCTGGTCGACGATCAGCCCGGCGTGACGCGCGATCGCCGCGAAGGCGAGGGCAGGCTCGGCGATCTTTCGTTCAAGGTGATCGATACCGCAGGCCTCGAAGACGCCGAACGCAAAACCCTTTCGGGGCGGATGCAGGCGCAGACGGCTGAGGCCTTGGCGCAGGCCGACGTTGTGCTCTTTCTGGTCGATGCGCGCGATGGCGCAATGCCGGCCGATCGCGCTTTCGCCGACTTGGTGCGCCGCTCCAGTAAGCCGACGATCCTGGTCGCCAACAAAAGCGAGGGTCGCGCCGGCGCGGCGGGTGCGCTGGAATCCTATGCGCTCGGCCTCGGCGAGCCGGTTTCCATCAGCGCGGAGCACGGCGAGGGTCTCGCAGAACTGTACGACGCGCTACGCGCGGCATTGCCCGACGCCACCGGCGAGCCCGAGAGTGAGAGCGAGGACACCGCAATCCCGGCCGACGAAGACAAGCCGATCCGGATCGCGGTGGTCGGTCGTCCCAACACCGGCAAATCGACGCTGATCAACCGCCTGCTCGGCGAGGATCGGCTGCTGACCGGCCCCGAAGCCGGCATCACCCGCGATGCGATCGCCGTCGATCTCGAGTGGCGCGGCCGGCATTTTCGCATTCACGATACCGCGGGCTTGCGGCGCCGCTCGCGGATCGAGGAGAAGCTGGAAAAGCTGTCGGTGGCGGACGCGCTCAACGCCATCCGCTTCGCCGAAGTCGTCATCGTGCTGATCGATTCGCAGACGCCGTTCCAGGAGCAGGATATCCGGATCGCCGATCTGGTCGAGCGCGAGGGGCGCGCCGCCGTCATCGCGGTCAACAAATGGGATTTGGTCGAGCGCGAGCCCGGCGCCTTGACGCGCCTGCGCGCCGAAGTCGATCGGCTATTGCCGCAGATCAAGGGCGTGCCGGTTGTTACGCTGTCGGCGCGCTCCGGCGACGGTCTCGACCGGCTGATGGCGGCAGTGCTCGAAAGCTACGCTACTTGGAATCGCCGCGCTTCGACGTCGGCGCTCAACCGTTTCCTCGCCCACGTCGTGTCGGCGCATCCGCCGCCCGCCGTCAAAGGCCGCGCGCTGCGGCTCGATTACATCACCCAGCCGAAGGCGCGGCCGCCGACTTTCGTGTTGTTCTCGTCGCGGGCGCATGCGCTGCCGGAGACCTACCGGCGCTATCTGGTCAACGGCTTGCGCGAAAGTTTCGCGCTGCCCGGCACGCCGATCAGGCTTACGCTGCGGGCCAAACAAAATCCTTACGCCGGCAAAAAGCGCCGCCGCTGAATTGCTCAATCAAGCCGCGAGCGGTCACCCGGGCGGAGCAAATTCCAGGAATTTTTTGGCATAGAAATCATAGAGCTTGCCGGTTTCGGTGCAGCTCGGCAGGCACAGATCGAGGATTTTCTCCGCCACCTGTTCGGGCGTCGGCAGCGTCATCGGGTCTTCGCCCGGCATCACATGCGGCGCGCATGCGGGTGCGGGTCGGGCCGGGATTGAACAGATTGACGCGCACCGGCGTCGAGCTCGTTTCCGCCGCATAAGTTCTTGCCAGCGCATTGAGGGCTGCCTTCGACACCGTATAGGGGCCGGCATAGGCGCGAGCATTGGTGGCGGCGCCCGAGGTCAGGAATACGGCACGGCCGGCGGCCGAGCGCCGCAGCAAACCGTCCATGGCGCGGATCAGGTGCCAATTGGCCGTGACGTTGACGGCCATGGCCTCGTCCCATGCCGCAGGCACGACATGGTCGAGGGGCGAGCGTTGCCCGCCCACTGCGGCATTGCCGACCAGCACGTCGAGCCGCTGGTAGCGCTCGTTCAAAGCCGAGGCGAGCCGGTAGAAGCCGTCGTAGTCGCGCATGTCGAGCGGCACCAGCGTCGCCGAGCTGCCGGCCTTGCGCACCGCGTCGTCGAGTTCCTCGAGCCCGCCGACCGTGCGCGCCACCGCAACCACATGGGCGCCGGCATGGGCCAGCGCCAGCGCAGTCGCATAACCGATGCCGCGCGAGGCGCCGGTGACGAGCGCGATACGATCCGTAAGAGGTGACATTGCTTAGCTAGGCTTAGCTGGCTTCGGCGAGCAGCGAGAGCTGGCGCGGCGAGGCTTCCTGCGCCATGCGGTCGGTGAGCGGGGTCGGGTATTCGCCGGTGAAGCAATGATCGGTGAATTGCGGCCGCACCGGATCGCGGCCCTTCTCGCCCATGGCGCGATAGATGCCCTCGACCGAGAGGAAGGCGAGCGAATCGGCGCCGATGAATTTGCGCATGCCTTCGAGATCGTGGGTCGCGGCCAGCAGCTTGTCCCGCTCGGGCGTGTCGATGCCGTAATAGTCAGGGTGCGTGATCGGCGGCGAAGCGATGCGGAAATGCACTTCGCGGGCGCCGGCCTCGCGCATCATCTGCACGATCTTCACCGAGGTCGTGCCGCGCACGATCGAGTCGTCGATCAGCACGATACGCTTGCCGGCGACCACCGCGCGGTTGGCGCTGTGCTTGAGGCGGACGCCGAGCTGGCGGATGTGCTGGGTCGGCTCGATGAAGGTGCGCCCGACATAGTGATTGCGGATAATGCCGAGCTCGTAGGGGATGCCGGATTCCTGCGCATAGCCGATCGCCGCGGGCACGCCGGAATCGGGGACCGGGACGACCACGTCGGCGCTCGCGGGCGCCTCGCGCGCCAGTTCCGCGCCGGACGCCTTGCGCACGTCGTAGACGCTGCGGCCGCCGATGATCGAATCCGGCCGCGCGAAATAGATGTATTCGAAGATGCAGGGCCGCGGCGGCATCGGCACGAACGGCTTGTGCGAATGGGCGCCGTCCTCGTCGAAGATCAAAACCTCGCCGTTATCGACGTCGCGCACATATTGGGCGCCGATGATGTCGAGGGCGCAGGTTTCCGACGCCAGGATCGGGCAGCCATCGAGCTTGCCCAGCACCAGCGGCCGGATGCCCAGCGGGTCACGCGCGCCGACCAGTTTCTTGTTGGTCAGGCCGACGAAGGCGAAGGAGCCTTCGAGCATGCGCAAGCCCTCGATGAAGCGGTCGACGAAGCGGTTGCGGTGCGAACGCGCCACCAGGTGCAGGATCACCTCGGTGTCGGTCGTCGACTGCATCATGGCGCCGTCGCGAATGAGCTGTTTGCGCAGCGAGATGCCGTTGGTGAGATTGCCGTTGTGGCCGATGGCAAAGCCGCCGGCATTGAGCTCGGCGAACAGCGGCTGCACGTTGCGCAGGATGGTCTCGCCGGTGGTCGAATAGCGCACATGGCCGACCGCGGTATTGCCGGGCAGGCGGTCGATGACTTCGCGCCGCGAAAAGGCGTCGCCGACCAGGCCGAGACGACGTTCGGAGTGGAAACGCTTGCCGTCGAAGGAGACGATGCCGGCCGCTTCCTGGCCACGGTGCTGCAGCGCGTGCAGGCCGAGCGCGGTGATCGCGGCCGCGTCCGGATGGCCGAAAATGCCGAACACGCCGCACTCTTCACGCAGCCGATCGGCATCAAGATCGAGGAGGGCGGACTCAGGTTCCGTCATCGGCTCTCCAAGCGCATCACTGCGCCACCTTTAAGGCCTCGACCAACTGCGGCATCCCGATTCGGCCGCCGCGATCATAACCCGCGTCCACGAGCTTGTCGGCGGGATTGCCGAGTTCTCCATGCTGATCCGCAGGCGGCGGCGCATCCGGATTGTCGGTATCTTCCGGCCGCGGCTTTTTCAGCTTCTTTAAAATGGTGCTTTCGGGGTCGTCCGGCAACATCGACATCAGCCATTGCCCGGTTCCGACCAGGACCACCCGCGATTTGGCGCTTCTGACCCATTCGGGCTGGCTGCGGTCCGGGACCAGCCAGGTGAAAAACTGGAAGGCCACGACCACGATGATGAGGCCGCGGCCCAGCCCGAACAGGAAACCAAGGGTACGGTCGAGCGCGCCGACGCGGCTGTCGAGCACCATGTCGGAAATCCGTATGGTCAGCACCGAAACGACGAGGAGGGTGACCAGGAATACGCCGCCGACCACGGCAACTGCGGCGACGATGTCGTTGTTGAAGTACTGTTTGGCGAGCGGCAGCAGCTTGGCATACGAATAAAGGGTCGCGGCGGCCGCCAGCAGCCAGGCGGTAATCGACAGCACCTCGCGCATGAAGCCGCGCACCATGGCGAGGAGCCCCGAAACCAGCATCACGACGAGAAGCACGATGTCGAGCAGCGTGATCGGCATGGTTCCAGCGAACCCGAGGCGGTGGCGTTGGCGCGGCGAAGGCGAAGACCCGCCGGGTGTATAGCCGGGCGCGGGCACGCCGTCACCCGTCTTCTCATGGACTATTTCAGGGGCAAGCCGGGCACACCCGGCAATGATGATAATTGCAGCCCGGGCATGGGTATTAACTACGTTTCACACAAACGACTTCAACTGTCCTGGCGGCCGACGCGGCGGAGCGCCGGCGTGCCGTCGTGAGCGATATCGGCGACCAGGTTCGCCAGCGCGCCGATCGTCGTCAGGGAAAAACCGTCGGGCGCTTCGGTGCGCGCCGCCTCCGGAACGATTGCGCGCGTAAAGCCGAGTTTTTGCGCCTCCTTGAGCCGCGTCGCGGTTTGCGCCACCGGCCGCACCGCCCCCGACAGCGACACTTCGCCGAAATAGACCGCATCGGCCGGCAACGGCGCGCGCGCGAGCGAGGACACCAGAGCCGCGGCGGCGGCAACGTCGGCGGCCGGCTCCTGGATGCGCAAGCCGCCAGCGACGTTGAGATAGACGTCATGGCCCGAGAGGCGAACGCCGCAGTGCGCCTCGAGCACGGCCAGCACCATGGACAGCCGGGCCGGATCCCAGCCGACCACGGCGCGGCGCGGCGTGCCGAGCGTGGTCGGCGCGACCAGCGCCTGGATCTCGACCAGCAGCGGACGCGTGCCCTCGATGCCGGCGAACACGGCGGTGCCGGGGCTGCCGAGATCGCGTTCGGACAGGAACAGCTCGGAAGGGTTTGCGACTTCGCGCAAGCCTGCACCGGTCATCTCGAACACGCCGATTTCGTCGGTCGGCCCGAAGCGGTTTTTCATCGCACGCAAAATGCGGAATTGATGCGAGCCGTCGCCCTCGAACGACATCACCGCATCGACCATGTGCTCGACGACGCGGGGGCCGGCGATCTGGCCGTCCTTGGTGACGTGGCCGACCAGGATCACCGCCGCGCCGCTTTTCTTGGCGAAGCGGATCAGTTCGCCCGCCGAGCCGCGCACCTGCGTCACCGTGCCGGGCGCCGCTTCCACGCGCTGCGTCCACATGGTCTGGATCGAGTCGATGACTAAAAGCCGCGGTGTCGATCCTTGCGACAGCGTCGCGATGATATCCTCGACCGCGGTTTCCGCGGCGATCTCGACGGCGGCGTCGGAGAGACCAAGCCGTTCGGCGCGCAGCCGCACCTGGGCCACGGCTTCCTCGCCGGAAATATAGACGGCGCGCTGACCGGCGCGGGCGAAGGCGGCCGCGACCTCCAACAGCAGCGTCGATTTGCCGATGCCGGGATCGCCGCCAAGGAGCAGCACCGAGCCGCGCACCAGGCCGCCGCCGGTCACCCGATCGAATTCGGCCATGCCCGAAGGCACCCGCGGCGCCTCATTCGGCTCGCCCTTGAGCGGCTCGACCACGAACAGCCGGCCTTTGCGCGACGACCGCGCCGCTGGCGCGGCGGAGCCTTCCTCAACCAGCGTGTTCCATTCGCCGCAGGCTTCGCAGCGGCCGGACCAGCGCACGTAAGCGGCGCCGCAGTTCTGGCAGACATAGTTTTGTGTGCGCGCCGCCATTGGGTTAGCACCTTAAAAATCACGGATTTGGATCAAGCCCGCGATAGGCAAGATGGCAACGCATGCCGAGTCGCGTAAGGACCTCATAGCCGATTGTCCCGGCGGCCGCGGCGAAATCGTCGATCGGGATTGCGGCGCCGATGAAGGTCGCGGCGTCGCCGCGGTGGGCCGCGCCATCGGGCAGATCGGTGACGTCGATGCAGACCAAGTCCATTGAGATGCGGCCGGCGAAAGGGCAGGGCTTGCCGGCGACGATCGCCATGCCGCCCGGCGCGCTGTCGCTGGCGCTCGCGGCGCGCATGAGCCCGTCGGCATAGCCCACCGCAACGACGACGATGCGCGAGGCGCGTTTGGCGGTCCAGGTCGCGCCATAGCCGACGGTTTGACCCGCCGCGACGCCGTGGATTTGCAGGATACGCCCGCTAAGCTCGACGACACCTTGCATCGGATTGGGCCGGCCGGGCGTCGGATTGACGCCATAGAGCGCGGCCCCCGGCCTCGCGAGATCGCACAGCGCCGAGTCGCCGAGGAAAATGCCGGAGGAATTGGCCAGCGAGGCCGGAATGCCGCGGTAGAGGCCGCGGAGATCGCGAAACAGTTTTATCTGGCTCACGGTGAGCGGATGGTCGGCGATCTCGGCGCAGGCCAGATGGCTCATCAACAGCGTGATGCCGTGATTCTCGGTCTGCGTGCGCGGCGCCAGCGCGGCGGCTTCTTCCGGCGAAATGCCGAGCCGGTTCATGCCGGTGTCCACCTGCAGCGCGGCGCCGCCCTGCCAATTATGGGCGGTGACGAAGGCGTCCCACTCGGCAAGCTCGGTCATGCTGTTGATGACCGGCCGCGCATTGAGCTCGACGAAGGCCGGCGATCCTTCCGGCGTGCAGCCGTTGAGCACGTAGATCGTGGCGTCGCGCGCGCGGGCCCGCACGCGCCGCGCTTCCGCAAGATCGGCGACGAAGAACGTCTTGCAGCCGGCCTTGGCGAGCGTGGCCGTGACCGGTTCCAGCCCCAGGCCGTACGCATTGGCCTTGACCACGGCCGCGCATTCGACGGTGAGGGCCTGATGCGCCAGCGCGCGCCAGTTCGCCGCGATGGCGGCAAGATCGATGATCAGCGTGCCGCCGGTTTCGGGCTCCGCCAGCGTGCCGGTCGGTTCAGGAAGCGGTTCCGCGAGTGCCATGGCCGGTTTATGACCGCGGCGGCGGCGGCGGTAAAGGAGGTTTCTGACAAGGGCGCGGATGGAAAGCGGCGGAACGATCCAACGTGATGTGCGTCCGCGGGCGGCCTAATAACTGGCTTGGTGCGTGGTATCGAGATTGGCAAAGCGCGTGACGGCGGCGTCGAATTGCAGTTCCACGGTGCCGGTTGGGCCATGGCGCTGTTTGCCGATGATCAGTTCCGCCTTGCCCTCGACGCGGTTGCCTTCGGCCAGCCATTCGTCGAATTTTTCGCGGTTCGATTCCATCGGCTTGCGCATCTGGTGATAATATTCCTCGCGGAACACGAACAGCACCACGTCGGCGTCCTGCTCGATCGAGCCCGACTCGCGCAGATCGGAAAGCTGCGGCCGTTTGTCGTCGCGGCTTTCGACTTGCCGCGACAATTGGGACAAGGCCAGAATCGGGATGTTGAGCTCCTTGGCGAGCGCCTTGAGCCGGGTGGTGATCTCGGTGATTTCCTGCACGCGATTTTCGGCGGCGCGGCGGCTGTTGCCTTGCAGGAGCTGAACGTAGTCGATCACCAGCAGATCGAGACCACGCTGGCGCTTGAGCCGGCGCGCCCGCGCCGCCAATTGGCCGATCGAGAGACCGCCGGTCTCGTCGACGTAGAACGGCAGGTTCTGCAGTTCGATCGAGATGTCCTTGATTTTCTCGAAGTCGCCCTCGTCGATGGCGCCGCGGCGGATTTTGTTCGACGGAATGCCGGTCTGCTCGGAAATGATGCGGGTGGCGAGCTGTTCGGCCGACATTTCCAACGAGAAGAAGCCGACTACCCCGCCGTTGACGGTTTCCCTTTGACCATCTGCACGGACATCGCCTTGCGTAAATGCCTTGGCGACATTGTAGGCGATGTTGGTCGCAAGCGCGGTTTTGCCCATGCCGGGGCGGCCGGCAAGGATGATGAGATCGGAATGCTGCAACCCGCCCATGCGGTTGTCGAGGTCGGTCAATCCGGTGGCTAGCCCCGACAGGCTGCCGTCGCGCTGATAGGCGCGTGCCGCCATGTCGACCGCGGTGGTGAGCGCCTGGGCGAAGCGCTGAAAGCCGGAATCATAGCGCCCGGTTTCGGCGATCTCGTAAAGCTTGCGCTCGGCGTCCTCGATGTGGCTCGCCGGCGTGGCGTCGACCGGGGCGTCGTATGCGGTGTTGACCATTTCCTCGCCGATCGCGATCAGGTCGCGTCGAACCGAGAGGTCGTAGACGGTGCGGCCGTAATCCTCGGCATTGATGATGGTCGTCGCTTCGGCGGCGAGCCGCGCCAGATATTGATTGAGCGACAGGCCGGCGATGTCGAAGTCCGCCGGCAGGAACGTCTTCAACGTCACCGGCGTGGCGAGCTTGTTGGCGCGGACCAAGCCGCCGGCCAGTTCATAAATGCGCCGATGGACCGGTTCGAAGAAATGTTTCGGTTCGAGAAAGTCGGAAACGCGGTAGAACGCCTCGTTATTGACCAGGATAGCGCCCAGCAGCGCCTGTTCGGCCTCGATATTATGCGGCGGCGCGCGGAACGCCGGTTCCGCGGCGAGGAGCTTGCTTGCGTGCGGCCGAATCGAATGGTGCCATGGTTCCGATCAAGAGATTCGCGTGTGGCCGATTTGCGGTCGGCCGCTGTGGGTTCAGTCAGTCTTCGGTCACTCAACATCGCGGATCACTCAACGACAGCGGCACTTGCCCGCAAACGCCGCATGCAACCACGCACGCCTCGTCGATAATCGACCGGCACCGGCTTGGGAAACCCTGTTTGCGGCTTTCCCCGTTACTCACCGCGCCGCAGTCGATCGTTGATAGTTCGCGTTCCGCTCTTGACGGCCGCCTCGCGGCGGCGGCGCTCGCCGGACTATTCGCCGGCAAGGCGCAACGGCGCGGCGGAACCGCGCTCGCGCGCGCGCAGCCGTGCTTCTTCGCGCGCGATATAGTCGCGCGTCGCCGGAGTGACGCCCTTGTGCTTGGCCAGCTGGATTTGAAACACGACCATGTCGCTCTCGCGGAACGCCACCTCGGAGCAGGCGAGGTAGAACTCCCACATCCGCACGAAGCGCTGATCGTAAAGCCGCATGACCTCGTCGCGGTGGGCAAGGAAACGCTCGCGCCAGGCTTTGAGCGTCTCGGCGTAGTGCAATTGGAGAATTTCGACGTCGCTGACCAGAAGGCCCGCGCGTTGGACGGCCGGTAGCACTTCGGACAGTGCCGGGATGTAGCCGCCCGGGAAGATGTATTTGGCGATCCAGGGATTGGTGATGCTGGGCGGGCCGCTGCGGCCGATGGTGTGCAGGAGCGCGATGCCGTCGTCGGCCAGAAGCTCTTCGAATCTGCGGAAGAAGACGTCGTAGAAGCCGACGCCGACATGCTCGAACATGCCCACCGACACGATGCGATCGAAGCGGCCATCGACGTCGCGATAGTCCACCAGCCGGAAGGCGGTATTTCCCGCCAAGCCGCGCTCGAGCGCCCGGTTCTGGGCGCGCTTGTATTGCTCTTGCGACAGCGTGATGCCGGTCACCCGTGCGCCGGCAATTTCCGCAAGATAGAGCGCCAGCCCGCCCCAGCCGCAGCCGATGTCGAGCACCTTGCCGCCGGGCTTGATGCAGAGTTTCGCCGCGAGATGGCGCTTCTTGGCCAATTGCGCGTCGTCGAGCGACTCGTCCCGCGACTCGAAATAGGCGCAGCTATATTGCTCGTCGCCGTCGAGGAAGAGCCGGTAAAGCCTGCCGTCGAGATCGTAGTGATGCGCGACGTTGTTGCGCGCACGCGATCGCGGATTGAATTGCTGCAGGCGCCGGAACAGATAGCGCAACAGCCGCGGCAGCAAGGCCCAAGCTGGTGAAATAACCCGCTCTTGCCCGAATAGGATCGCCAGCACGTCGGCAATGGAGCCGCGTTCGACGACGAAAGTGCCGTCCATATAGACTTCGCCGAGCTTCAGCTCGGGATCGAGCAGGACGGAACGTTGCGCCCTTGCGGAGGTAAAGCGCACGGCAACCGGCGGGCCACGGCCGTCGCCGAAGGTGTACGTCTTGCCTCCCGCTGTCGTGATCGTAAACGATCCACGGCGGATAAGCCGTCCCAGGAACATTGGCAGCAACCGATCCACGGCCGCCTCCACGCACGAATGCGCTCGCCCCGGCGCAACAGGCGACGATCGATACCTCAATCAGGCTTGCGGCCGCTCCCGCGGGCCGCCCAATCGATCATTGCGCCGGAGGCGCCTTGCTGCTTGCCGTGATTAAAACAAAATCCTCCTTGACCAGCAATGCGCTAATCATGTCTCCCTGCGGGGAAACGCCTCGCCCCCTCCCATGCGGCCGGTTTTGGATTAAGAATGATGGGTCAGCCGACAAAACCGAAGGAGATCGGGGTGTTTCGGGGTGTCGCGCCCGCGATCGCGTTGTTTATCGGCCTCGTTCCAGTCATGGCGCAGGCCCAGACCAATATCGACCAGGGCAAGTCGCCGGCGGAGATCTTCGCCACCGATTGCGCGACCTGCCACAAGTCGGCGCGGGGGCTGGCCAACGGGCGGGGCAGCTCCGGCCTCGCCAGCTTCCTCGCCGAACACTATACGGCGAGCAAAGATCAGGCCGCCGCGCTCGCCGCCTATGTCATGGGGGCGGGTGGCGGTGAGGCGGCGCCGGCGGCGCGTGGGCCTAAGCCGGCTTCCGCCCCCGATCGCAACAGAGCCTCCGCTGAACCTGGTGCCCAGCCAACGCGGACGCCCGGAAAGCCCGATCAGGCGCCGCCTGCCGCCGGGCGGCCAGGACCGCAACCGGCGACCGCCAGCCGGAACCGCCGCATCGAGCCGGCGCCCACTCCGCCCGCGCAACAGCCGGCTGCCGTCGTAGCCGAGCCGGCCCCGTCCGGGCCGGCCGCACCGGACACCAGTCCGGCTCCGGTTCCAGGGCCGAGCGCGGCCGCGCCGACAAGCCCCGATGCCGGCGAAAGCGCGCCGGTCCCGCGCGACAATATTCCCGACTGAAGATAAAGACTTCCGACTGAAGAAAGGCTTGCCTGATCCGCTCAGGCCTTGTCGGCTGGAGCAGCGCTTTCGGCCGGCTCGTCGCCTTCGCGCGCAAGCGCCGATTCCGCGGCCTCCGGCTCGAAGAACGCTTCCGCCGCGATCACGGCGGCTTCCGCCTCGGTCGGCTCTTCGCGCAACCGGGTGATGTCCTCGCCGCGCGCAATGCGCGCCGCCTCGTCGTTATTGCGCGCCACGATCACGGTGATCATGGTTTCGATCTCGGGATGCAGCGAAATCGGCACATTGTGCTGCCCGATCGTCTTGATCGGCGTATTCAATGCAATCTGATTGCGATTGACGGCGAAGCCTGAGCTGCTGATGAGGCCGACGAGGTCGCGTGGCGACACCGAGCCGAACAATTGGCCGGTTTCCGAAGCTTGGCGAAGAACAGTGAAGCTCTTGCCGTTGAGCTTGTCGGCGATGCCGGACGCTTCGGTCTTGAGCGTCTGCGAGCGGGCCACGAGCTCGGTTTTCATGCCCTCGAAGCGGCCACGGTTTTCCTCCGTGGCGCGCAGCGCCTTGCCGCGCGGCAACAGGAAATTGCGCGCGAAACCGTCTTTGACGCGCACCACGTCGCCCATCTGGCCGAGCTTGGCGACACGCTCGAGTAAAATCACTTCCATCTCGACGTCTCCTTTGCGGCCGCCTCCGTTGCATCGGGGCAGGGACGTTGGATTGTCATCACCGGATTACGTAAGGCAGCAGCCCAAGAAAGCGCGCACGCTTGATCGCTTGGGCGAGTTCACGCTGCTTCTTCGCCGAGACCGCCGTGATGCGGCTCGGAACGATCTTGCCGCGCTCCGACACGAAGCGCTGCAACAGCTTGACGTCCTTGTAATCGATCTTCGGCGCGTTGGCGCCGGAGAACGGGCAGCTCTTGCGGCGGCGAAAGAACGGCCGGCGTCCGCCGCCACCTCCGCCTTGCGGTGACATTGCCATGGTTATTCCTCCGTCGCCGTCGGCGTTTCAGCTTCGTCGGAGCCTTCGCGCGGACGCCGGTCGCGGTCGCGCGGACGGTCACCACGGTCGCCGCGGTCTCCGAAGCGGTCACCACGGTCGCGGTCTCCGAAGCGATCGCCCCGGTCGCCCCTGCGGTCGTCGCGGTCGCGATCACGCTCCGCCCGGCGCATCATGGCGGACGGGCCCTCTTCGTGCTCCTCGACCCTGATGGTGAGATAGCGCAGCACGTCTTCATTGAGACGCTCCAGCCGCTCGATCTCGTTGATCGCGGCCGGCGGCGCATTGACGTTCATGAGCGTGAAATGCGCCTTGCGGTTCTTGCGCAACCGGTAGGACAGGGACTTCACGCCCCAATATTCGTTTTTGGCGATCGAGCCGCCGAGACCTTCGATGACGCCCTTCAACTGTGCGGTCAATTCCTCGACCTGCTGCGTGCTGGCGTCCTGGCGCGCAAGGTAGACGTGCTCGTAGAGCGGCATGAATGCCCTTTCCTTTTGCCCTCGCTCACCTCGGCGCCAAGCCCCTCGAGCCCTTCGGGAAAGGCTCGAATGCTCTGAAGGCGGGGACACCGGACGCCGGACCCGAGGGTCCTACCTTGTCGGGCGCTTTAAACGCGCCGCACTGGCCGTCCGTTCAGCCCCCGGCCGGGGTAGAGCGGAAGCGGCCTTATACGCGCGGCAGGTGAGGAAAGGCAAGGCAAGGCTATTGAGGGTCAGCGGGAGGGCTTAGTGGGCCCCTGGATCAGCTCGGCGAGCCGCACCGCCAGTTCGACGCCTTCGCGGATCTGCTTGTCGCCGGGTCCGGTGGCAGCGGGGGTTTTGCGCAGCTTCTTTATGCCGGCGAGTAGCGCCTCCATGTTCTGGCTCAGAAGCTTCTGCCGGAATGCCGGGTCGGTTCGCGCCCGGGCGAGTTCGTCTTCGGTGACCGGCGCATAAGTGCCCATGGAATCCGGCTCGTGAACAATGCGCTGTGGCGCTGCGTCATTTGGCAGGGCCAGATTATCAATATGCGGTTGTCGCTTTGTTACCTTGCCCGCCGTTGGCCCGCCGCCGGTTCGGCTCCCTTGACACGGCCCGGATCGGAGTATCTTTCGCCCCTTTCACCTGGGCAGGGCCTATGGCGGTCGCGTTCGTTTTTCCGGGTCAGGGCAGCCAGACCGTCGGTATGGGCAAGGGGCTGGCTGAGGCCTTTGCGCCGGCACGTCAGGTGTTCGAGGAAGTCGACGCGGCGCTCGGCGAACGGCTCAGCGAGATGATCTGGAACGGGCCGGCGGAGACGCTCACGCTCACGCAAAACGCGCAGCCGGCATTGATGGCGGTCTCGCTCGCCGCCATGCGGGTCCTTGAGGCTGAGGCCGGCGTGGACCTTAAGCGCGATGCCGCCTTCGTCGCCGGCCACTCGCTCGGTGAATATTCCGCGCTCGCTGCCGCGCAAGCGTTCTCGATCGCAGACGCGGCGCGGCTGCTTCGGGTGCGCGGCCTCGCCATGCAGAAGGCGGTGCCGGTCGGCGCCGGCGCCATGGCGGCGCTGATCGGACTTGACTACGGCGATGCCAAAGTGATCGCCGCCGAAGCGGCTGGTGCGGACGTGTGCGCGGCTGCAAACGACAATGGCGGCGAGCAAGTCGTGCTGTCGGGAGCCAAGGCGGCCGTCGAGCGCGCCGTGGAGATCGCCAAGACGCGCGGTGCAAAGCGTGCCATGCTGCTACCGGTCTCCGCACCCTTCCATTGCGCCTTGATGCAACCGGCCGCGGACGCGATGGCCGAGGCTCTCGCCAAAGTCTCAGTCAAACAACCGTGCGTACCACTGGTCGCGAACGTTCTGGCACAGCCGATCAGCGATCCTGCCATTATCGTGCGAAGCCTGATCGAGCAAGTGACCGGCACGGTGCGCTGGCGCGAGTCGGTTCTGTTCATGGCTCAAGCCGGCGTGACGACGTTCTATGAGGTCGGCGCCGGCAAAGTGCTCACCGGCTTGATCAAGCGCATCGCGCTGGGCGCGAATGCCTCCGCGATTGGTACGCCGGACGACGTCACCAAGTTCAAGGCCACTCTGAGCGTTTGAAGAGGACGCGATGTTCGATCTCACCGGAAAAACCGCCTTGGTCACGGGAGCGACCGGCACCATCGGCGGCAGCATCGCGCGTGCCCTTCATGGCCAAGGAGCGACAGTGGCGATTTCCGGTACGCGCGTCGACGCGCTTAATCAGCTCGCCGGCGAGCTCGGCGGCCGCGTCCATGTTCTGCCGTGCAATCTCGCCGATGCCGCTGCCGTCGATGCGCTGGTCGCGAGCGCCGAGGAAGCGATGGGGCAGCTCGACGTGCTGGTCGCCAATGCCGGCGTGACGCGGGATAATTTATTGGTGCAGTTGCGCGACGAGGATTGGGAAGAGGTGATCGCCATCAACCTCACAGCCACCTTCCGCCTGACGCGGGCCGCGGTGCGCGGCATGATGCGCCGCCGCTTCGGCCGCGTCATCGCGATCACCTCGGTGGTCGGGACCACCGGCAATCCGGGGCAGGCCAATTACGTCGCCGCCAAAGCCGGTATTGCCGGCATGATCAAGGCCACCGCGCAGGAATATGCCAAGCGCGGCGTCACCGCGAACTGCGTCGCTCCCGGTTTCATCGTCACGCCGATGACCGACAAGCTCAACGACAAGCAACGCGACGTCATCCTGGCAAAGGTTCCGGCAAACCGGGCCGGCACGCCGGAGGAAGTCGCCGCGGCGGTCGTCTTTCTTGCCTCGAACGAGGCCGCCTATGTCACCGGACAGACGTTGCATGTGAACGGCGGAATGGTGATGATTTGAAGGGGATAGGTCTATTCCCGGTCTCGATCCTCAACGCTGGTCAACCGAAATGAAGTGTGGTAACCGAACCGCAACGGGGGCTGGGGAACCGGAACGCCGGAGAGCGGGGCGCATATCCGCCTCTGAATCGCAACGACCCACGGCCGTTGCCCACGACAGGACCAAGACAGCATTGATTGGTTCGCGTTGAACGAAGAGGTTGGAGCAATGAGTGATATTGGCGAGCGGGTAAAAAAGATCGTCGTGGAGCATTTGGGCGTCGAGCCCGACAAGGTCGTGGATAACGCCAGCTTCATCGATGATCTCGGCGCCGATAGCCTCGACACGGTCGAACTCGTCATGGCCTTCGAAGAGGAATTTGGTTGCGAGATTCCCGATGACGCGGCCGAAACCATTTTGACCGTCGGCGACGCAGTCAAGTTCCTCGAAAAGAACGCCAAAAGCTGACCGCCCGCGGGCGTTGACCGTCATTGCATGACATTTACGCGCGCCTGTGAGATCCGCACCATATCGGGTGCGGGACGCTTATTTGCTGGCAGGGTCTGGGCGGGCCGCCTCGATCGGGGCGGATTGCGGGAGCGCCGATGATGAGACGTGTCGTCGTCACGGGTCTCGGCATGGTGACACCGCTTGCCAGCGGCATCGAGCCGACATGGCAGCGGATTCTTGCCGGACAAAGCGGCATAAGGCGCATCGAAAAATTCGAAGTTTCCGACATCCCCTGCAAGATCGCCGGCCAAGTCCCGCGCGGTGACGGCTCCGACGGCACCTTCAACGCCGATCGTTGGATGGAGCCTAAGGAGCAGCGCAAAGTCGACGATTTCATCATCTTCGCCATGGGCGCGGCAACGCAGGCGCTCGACGATGCCAATTGGCACCCGAGCCGATACGAAGATCAAATCGTCAGCGGAGTCATGATCGGCTCCGGCATCGGCGGTGTCGAAGGCATCGCCGAAACCTCCTTGCTGCTACGCGACCGCGGCCCGCGCCGGGTGTCGCCATTCTTCATTCCCGGGCGGCTGATCAATCTCGCCTCGGGCTATGTGTCGATCACTCATGGTCTCGAAAGGTCCCAACCACGCCGTGGTCACCGCCTGCTCGACCGGGGCGCACGCCATCGGCGACGCCGGCCGGCTGATTGCGCTGGGCGATGCCGATGTGATGGTGGCAGGCGGCACGGAGTCGCCAGTCAACCGCATCTCGCTCGCGGGCTTTGCCGCTTGCCGGGCGCTCTCGACCGGATTCAACGATACGCCCGAACGCGCGTCGCGGCCCTATGACCGCGACCGCGATGGTTTTGTGATGGGCGAGGGCGCCGGCGCCGTGGTGCTGGAAGAATACGATCACGCCAAGCGGCGCGGCGCGCGCATCTATGCCGAGCTGATCGGCTACGGCCTGTCCGGCGACGCCTACCACATCACGGCGCCGGCCGAGGACGGCGACGGCGCGTTCCGTTGCATGACGGCGGCGCTGCGCCGCGCCGGCGTTGGGCCCGGCGATATCGATTACATCAACGCCCATGGCACCTCGACGCCGCTCGGCGACGAGATCGAGCTCAAGGCCGTCGAGCGCCTCGTCGGCAATGCGGCGGGTGGCATTTCCATGTCATCGACAAAATCTTCGATCGGTCATCTGCTCGGCGCGGCCGGCGCGGTTGAATCGATCTTCTGCCTGTTGGCGATGCGCGATAACATCGTACCTCCGACGATCAATCTCGATAATCCTTCGGTCGCCACCGCCATCGATCTGGTGCCGCACAAGCCCCGCGAAAAGCCGATCAACATCGCGCTGTCGAATTCATTCGGCTTCGGCGGCACCAATGCCAGTCTGGTCTTCCGCCGCTTGGCCGAATAGTGCGCCGGTTTCGCCATATTTGCTCCGTACTCGCCTGCGATCCACTGCGGCGCATTTAACCATGGGCATACATTGGAGAATCTGCGAGCATCCGTTGCGGGCGAACGGGGCTTCGTCGCTAATCATGCACTGCATCAGAGCGGATAATCGGCGGTGACGGCGTCCAACCCACCGCCCAAGGGCGGCGAACGAGGCACAGCGCCTTTGCGGGCCGAACCTGCTGCGCGCCGCGCCGGCTGCCGCCCAACCGCTCAAGCCGCCACCGGTCGCGACGGTGAAGCCCTCCCCAATACCCGCGCCCGTGTCATACTCCCGGGCTTCCGGCAGAGCCGGCGCGGGCGAACCTCTTTCGCAGCGGCAGGCGCAGGCGAATGGAACGGGCGCGGCATCCATGGATGCGAAGGCCAACGAGTTAAAGCGCATCATGCCGCGCAGCCCGCGCTCGGCGCTCGAGCCCGAAACCGTCGACGCGCCGGCGCGCCGCTCACGCAGCGCTCGCCACCCGCTTGTCGTCATCGGTAACGCCATCTTCAGCCTGTTCGTGCTGCTCGCGGTTGTCGGCATCGCGGCGCTGTTCCTCGGCAAACAACGCTTCGAGATGCCGGGCCCGCTGGCGCAGGATAAGATCGTCAATATTCCGCACGGCTCCGGCATCCGCGACATTGCCGATGTCCTGCAACGCGAAGGCGTCATCGACCAGCCCTGGGTGTTCATCGGCGGCGTGCTGGCGTTGAAGGCGCGCGAGGATCTCAAAGCGGGCGAATATCAGTTCGCTGCCCATGCCAGCCTGCGCGACGTGGTCGCGACCATCGTCGATGGCAAAGTCATCCCGCATCAGATCAGCCTTCCCGAAGGGCTCACCTCCGAGCAGATCGTCGCGCGATTGTTGCAGGACGACATCCTTACCGGCAACATCAAGGAAATCCCGCGCGAGGGCAGCCTGTTGCCCGACACCTATAATTTCACCCGCGGCATCAGCCGCGAGCAGATCATTCAGCGCATGCAGGCGGCACAGCAACGTCTGCTCAAGGAAGTCTGGGATCGGCACTCGCCCGATCTTCCGCTCAAGACGCCGGAGCAGCTCGTCGTCCTGGCGTCTTTGGTCGAGAAGGAGACCGCCAAGCCCGACGAACGCACGCGCGTCGCCGCTGTCTTCGTCAACCGGCTGAAACAGAGAATGCGGCTGCAGTCCGATCCGACGATCATTTACGGCTTGGTCGGCGGCAAAGGCACGCTCGGGCGGCCGATCATGAAAAGCGAGATCGACCAGCCGACGCCATACAATACCTATCAGATCGACGGCTTGCCGCCGGGGCCGATCTGCAATCCCGGCCGCGCCTCGCTCGAAGCGGCCGCCAATCCGGCGCGCACGCGCGAGCTCTATTTCGTCGCCGACGGCGCCGGCGGTCACGTTTTTGCGGAAAACTACGACCAGCATCAGAAAAACGTGGCGCGGCTGCGCTCGCTCGAAACCGATCAGAAGGATCGCGCCCCTGCCGATGCCGGGACGCCCGCGCCGCAGGCCGCTCCGGCTGCTGCCGCTCCCGCTCCCGCTCCTGCTGCGCCGTCGCCGGCTCCCCACCACACGACCACCCGCCGTAATCAGACCACGCAGTCCGCTCCGCCTGCGCCGCCTGCGCACTAAATGGGCGCTCCGGTCGCACCGGCACCAGCCACACCGCTATTGGTATTGTTGCCGACCGACGCCCTTGTGAGCGTGAGGGGCCGCCGCTAAGTTCGGCGCGATTTTTTCACTCGTTTCTGCCGGAGATCGCATTCCATGGCGCTGTCGAGCATGACCGGATTTGCTCGCAGCCATGGCGTCTGCGGCTCCTATGCGTGGGCCTGGGAAATCAAATCGGTCAACGGCAAGGGTCTCGATCTGCGCCTGCGCCTGCCGCCCGGCTGGGATGCGATCGAGGCCGCAATACGTTCCGGCGCCGCCGGGACTCTCGCCCGCGGCTCCATTCAAGCCGGCCTGACCGTCGAGCGATCAGGCGCGGCGCCGGTGGTTCGCGTCAATGCGGCCGTGCTCGACGCGGTGCTGGCGACCGCACGGCAGCTCGCGCGGCAAATCGAATCGTCACCACCGACGATCGACGGCCTCTTGGCGCTCAAGGGCGTGATGGAGGTCAGCGACATCGAGGAGAACGAGGAGGAACGACGCAGCGCCGAGGCAGCCGTAACCAAAGGTTTTGCCGAAGCGATCGGCGCACTCGCCGATATGCGCCGGCACGAAGGCTCAGCGCTCGGCCACGTGCTGAAGACGCGGCTCAGCGAGATCGCCGTCCTCGCCACGCGTGCCGATCAGTCGCCGGGACGTCAGCCCGAGGCGATCCGCGCGCGGCTCGCCGAACAGATCGCGACATTGCTGGCACAGTCGGAGCGCTTCGATCCCGACCGGCTGCACCAGGAAGCGATCCTGATTGCAACCAAAGCCGACGTACGCGAGGAGCTCGATCGCCTGGCGGCCCACGTCGCGCAGGCGAGGAGCCTCATCGAGCAGGGCGGTGCGATCGGCCGGCGGCTCGACTTCCTCGCCCAGGAGCTCAACCGCGAAGCCAACACGCTGTGCTCGAAGGCGAACGATCTCGATCTCACCAATATCGGTTTGGAGCTCAAGGCGACGGTCGAGCAATTCCGCGAGCAGGTGCAGAACGTGGAATAGGCCATGGCGCGCAAGGCTCGCAAACAAAAAGCAGTCGGCCGCCGCGGTCTGATGCTGGTGCTGTCGTCGCCGTCGGGCGCCGGCAAGACGACATTGTCGCGGATGCTGCTGAAAGCCGATCCCAACATCGAGCTTTCGGTCTCGGTAACGACTCGTCCGCAGCGACGCGGCGAAAAAAACGGCCGGGATTATCACTTCATCGACCGCGCCCGCTTCGACGCCATGGTGGCGAAGGGTGAGCTCATGGAGTGGGCCGAAGTGTTCGGCCACATCTATGGTACGCCACGCCGCCCTGTCGAACGGGCGCTACGCGCCGGCCGCGACGTCTTGTTCGATATCGATTGGCAGGGCACGCAACAATTGAGCGAAAAAGCGCGCGGCGACATTGCCAGCATCTTCGTGCTGCCGCCGTCCATTCCCGAGCTGGAACGTCGTCTCCATACACGAGGGCTCGACGACAAGGACGTGATCCGGCGCCGGATGGCCAAGGCGTCCGGCGAGCTCAGTCACTGGGCCGAATACGACTACGTGATCATCAACGACGCGCTCGATCGCGCCTTCGCCGAAGTGAAAACGATATTGGCGGCCGAGCGAATGAAGCGCACACGGCAGCCGTGGATATCGGCTTATGTGCGCCGGCTGCAGGCGAAGCTTTAAACTGACAGCACCGTACGGCCGACAACTTTGCCGGCGCGCAGATCGTCGAGCGCGGCTTGCGCTTGGCTGAACGGCCGCTCGTGGGTCGGGATCGGCGCGATCTTTCCGGCGCGCGCCAGTTCGATCAGTTCACGAGCTTGTGCCAAAGTGCCGGTCAGCGTGCCTTCGATGGTCATGGCCTTGATCGCGAACATGGCGGCAGCCATTGAAAACGTGCCGCCGAGCAGTCCTGTCACCACGATCTTGCCGCCGCGCGCGAGCACGCCGGTGCAGAATTGCAGCGAGCGATCGGAGCCGACGAAGTCGCAAGCCGCCAATACGCCGCCGGTCGCGGCCATGATCGCCCGCCGCGCTTGCGGGTCGGATGGGTCGTAGGCGGCAGCCGCGCCGGCCGCGAGCGCCGCGTCGCGTTTCTGCGCGTCGATGTCGGCGACGATCGGCGGCTGGCGAAACAAGGCACGCGCGATGGCGAGGCCCATCATGCCGACCCCGCCGAGGCCAACGAGCAGCACCGGGCTGCGGTCGGCCCGATCACCGAGATGCTTCAGCGCGCCGTATGCGGTCAGGCCTGAGCACATCAGCGGGCCCGCAAGCGAGGCGGAAAGCGGGGCGTAATCAAGGAGATAGCGCGGGTGCGGGACGAGCACGTGGCTGGCAAAGCCGCCGTCCGCGCTGATGCCGAGGTGATGATGGGCGGAGCACAGATTCTCCTCGCCGGCACGGCAGGCCGCGCAGGTGCCGCAGCCGATCCAGGGATAGATCGCGACGCGGCGCCCGACGACCGCGCCTTCGGCGTCAGGTCCGGCGCTTTCGATTACGCCGGCGATCTCGTGGCCGAGCGTGAATGGCAAGGGACGATCCTTGGTGATGTCGAGCCGCTTGTCGTTGCCGAGCGCAAAGTAGCCGTCCTGCAAATGCAGGTCCGAATGGCACACGCCGCAACGCTCGACGCGCACCAGCACTTCGCTGCCGCGCGGCGTCGGGCAATCGACGATGGTCTCGCAGAGCGGCTCGCCGTAAGCGACCAGCGACTGGCGGTGCATTTTCGTCATCGGCGTTTCGTCTCCTCACCGGCGCCATCATGCCTCATGCGCGCGCAGGGCGGCCAGCGCCCGCGCCAGCGCGACAAATCCTTCAACCGAAATGTCTTCGGCGCGCGCGGTCGGGTCAAGACCGGCTGCCGCGAGCAGCGCCGGCACATCGGCGCCGAGCGAGCGCAGGCTTTGCCGGAGCATTTTGCGTCTCTGGCCGAATGCGGCCTGGGTTACGCTCTCGAGCAGCTTGCGGTCGCAGGCCGCCGGCGCCGGCCGCGGCACCAGACGCACCACGGAAGATGTGACTTTCGGCGGCGGCACGAAGGCCGACGGGTTGACGTCGAAGAGAATGCGCGCCTCGCAGCGCCATTGCGTGAGCACGGACAATCGGCCGTAGGTTTTCGATCCCGGCGCGGCGACGATGCGCTGCGGCCACCTCGCGCTGAAACATCAGCACGGCGCTGTCGTACCACGGCGGCCACGGCTCGACGGTGAGCCATGTGACCAAAAGCGCCGTGGCGATGTTGTACGGTAGATTGGCGACGATGCGCACGGACCCGCGATCGAAGCGCGGGCGCGGATCGAAGGTCAGCGCGTCCGCCGCCACGATATCGAGGCGGCCGGGATAGTGCGCGGCGATCTCCTGCAGGGCGGCGATGGCGCGATCGTCGCGCTCGACCGCAATGACGCGGGCGGCGCCGAGCGCCAACAGCGCGCGGGTGAGGCCGCCGGGCCCGGGTCCGACCTCGTACACCGTGGCATCGGCCAGCGGCGCTGCGGCGCGTGCAATGCGTTCGGTGAGATTGAGGTCGAACAGGAAGTTCTGGCCGAGCGATTTTTTGGCAGCGAGACCGTGGCGGCGAATGACGTCGCGCAGCGGCGGCAAGCCGTCCTTGGCGCCGGTCACGACGCGGCAAGCGAAGCGGGGCTTTCGGCCATCGCCAGCCGTGCCGCAAGCCGCAGCGCGGCGACAAGGCTCGTCGGGTCGGCGCGGCCGGTTCCGGCTATGTCGAAGGCGGTGCCGTGGTCGGGCGAGGTGCGCACGAAGGGCAGGCCGAGCGTGACGTTGACGGCGTGGTCGAAGGCGAGCGTCTTGATCGGGATCAGCGCCTGGTCATGATACATGCACAAGGCGACGTCGTAGGTGGCGCGGGCCTGCGCGTGGAACAGCGAATCCGCAGGCAGCGGGCCGCGTGCATCGATGCCGTCGGCGATGAGGCGAGCGACCGCCGGCGCGACGATGGCGCCGTCCTCCTCGCCCAGCGTGCCTTCTTCGCCGGCATGCGGGTTGAGCCCGGCAATGGCCAGGCGCGGGTGGGGGAGGCCGAACCGCTTGGCCAGGTCGCGCGCGACGATACGTCCGGTATCGACCACGAGCTCGACGGAGAGCTGCTTGAAGATCTCCCTGAGCGGCAGATGGATCGTCACCGGCACGACGGCGAGCTCCGGCGACCACAGCATCATCACCGGCCGCAGCGACTTGCCGGTCGCTTCGTGGACCAAGGTGGCCAGGAACTCGGTGTGGCCGGGCTCGGCGAAACCCCAATTGTAGAGCACGTTCTTGGCCACCGGATTGGTGACGATGGCGGCGGCCGATCCGGCCATGACGTCGGCGACGGCGCGGCGGATCGAGGCTACGGCTGCCGGCGCACTGGATCGATCCGGCCGGCCGGGCGCGGCGGTGACTGGAACATCGATGGCGACAACCGGAAGCGCCGAGCTAAACGCTGCCGCCGCGGTCCGTGGCGTCACGGTGGCGATCGGCACATCTAACCTGAGGTGCTCGGCCCGACGTTTTAGAAAATCCGGATCGGCGACCAGATAGAACGGCGGAACGTCAAGTTCGGAACGCCGACGCCAAACCGAAAGCGCGAGGTCGGGGCCGATCCCGGCCGGCTCGCCGAGCGTCAGTGCCAAAGGTTGCACGGTGTCACTTCTGTTCGACCGGCGTCTTGTATTCGATCATGGCTTCACGCCGAATTTGCGCGAGGTAGCGCTTGGCCTGCGCGCCGAACTTTTGCTGGAATATTTCGTCGCGCACTTCTTTGCGCCCCGGTGTGTCCGTCTTGTTTTCCTTTTTGGAGCATAGCGCAAACACCTGCACGCCTTCGGCGGTCTGCTCCGGCGGCGTCAAATGACCGACTTCGGTCTTGTCGAGGATGTCGCGCAACGCCTGCGGCAGGTCGGCGGAGAACTTGGTGACCTGATCGCGCACCGCGACCTCGTGCAATGCGCGCGCGAACGGAATTCCCTCGGCGCAGCTGACGAACCGCAAGCGTAGCGCATCGGCGTCCTTCTTGCGCGCCTCGAAAGCGGCATCGGGCGAACCGCGCGGCACGACGAAGAGCACCGGACGCAGCACATATTCGTAGCCGACCTCGTTCTTGTCTTCCGGCTTGTGCAAGTCGAGCTGGGCTTCGACGTCGCTGTCGGCGATTTCCAGGCTCGATTTGAAACGGCCCTTGACCAGCGCGTTCCAGGCCAGTTCGGCCTTCAGCCGGTGCTTGAGCGTTTCGGCGCTTGCGCCACCCTTGGCCAGCATCTGGGTCAGCTTCGCCGGGTCGGCGCCCATCCGGCTGCCGACATTGGCGAAGGCATTGTCGACTTCCGAGTCGGGCACGTTGATGCCGAATCTCTTGGCCTCGCGGATTTCCAGGATCTCGTCGATGAGGCTGTCCAGCACCTCCTTGCGGGTCGGCACCTTCTGGGTGCTCATCTGGGTGAACTTGGCGCGCTGTTCGATATCGAGCGCCGTGATCGGCTCGCCGTCGACCAGCGCCACGACCTCCTGCGCACGGCCCACCGCGGGGACGGCCAGCAAGCTTGCCGCGGCCAATGCGGCGGCGGCGAAGGCCTGGCACAACGCGCGGATCGTAGTCTGTGACATCACCTCTTGCTCTCCATCAACGGCCGGCCTCGCGCCGGCTCGCACCTTCCACCTTTCCCAGACCCTGCAACAATAAATCGTACCAACTCGCGGCAAAATTTAGAATGCAGCTCCCACCGGACTCAAGGCATCGGGGCCGAGCGTGCGCAAGCTCATTTGCAGCATGAACGTGTTGTTCTTCACCGGGGCCGATATCGCAGTATAGGTGTAGCCGGTGAGCCAGTTCACCGAGAAAAGGAAGCAATCGTCGGTATAGCCGATGCCGAGCCGCGATTGATCGATTTCTTTGGCGTAAAGATCGTAGCGCGCCGAGCCGAGCAGGATCCAGTTCTCCGTGACCTTGAACGAAGCGCCGCCGAGGACGCCCTGACGCCGGAACAGGAAGCCAAGTTCCGGCTGCGGTGCGTAATTGCCGTATAGCACCTGCAGCGTCCAGCGGTCGAAATTGGCGCGGCTTTCCGCCTCGAAACGCTCGACCGCGAAGGTTTGCTCGTCGAAGCGCCCGCGCGCGGTAAACGAGTAGACCGAGTTCGGCTGATAGGTGACGCGTGCGACATAGTCCGACGCGGTCTTGTCCAGACCGCTATTCAGTCCGGTATTGGTGATATCGTTGACGCCGGCGATGAACGAATTCGTGCCGAACAGTTGATACGACTCGCCGAACATCACGTTGACGGAGCCGGCTCGGTTGATCTGGGCCGTGTACTGAAAGCCCACATTGGCGCGGCCGCCGCCCTCGACGCGGTCCCAGCCGGAGAACTTGTCGACCTTGAACAGATTGCTGTCGTCGAACACCAGGCTTTGGGCATCTTCGTTGGGAAATTTTCCGATCTGCGTCTCGTTTGGCCGCACGATCAACTGCGCGATCGGCTCGATGGTCTGCGTGCCCCACGGTTCGACATCGACCAGCGGATAACGATACTCGACACCGGCGGTCGGCATGACGCGGGCGAGGTCGCTTTGGCCGGTGGCGATGTAGTTTGCGACGCCGGGCTGATTGTCGATATTGAGCGCGGCGAAATCGCCGCGCAAGCGGAAGAACGGGGTGATCTCCTGGCCGTTATAGGTGACCAGCGTGCGGCGCCAGTCGGTCTCGGCGGAGAAGCGGCTGTAATCGCCCGGTATGCCGCGCAACAGGCAGTTGGAGCGGATGAGGACCGCGGTATCGGCGGTGTTGCTCACGCAGGCGCCGGTGTTGACGGCGCTCTGGCTGATCGCGTCAAAGCTTGCTTCTTGTCTGTTGAGGCTGGTGAGATTGATCCTGTAGCTGAACTCGCCGCCCGCCACTTGCTGCGCCAGCACGTTAGAATAATCGAGCACCGGATGGATGACCGGAAGCTGGCTTTGCACGTCCAGTTGCGAAAAGCCGTAGTAGTAGATTGAACGTATATCGAAATAGCTGCGGTCGCCGGTGCCGGTCAGGTAGAGCTGGGAAACGCCTTCGGAGGCGATGCCGGTAAGGAATGGGTCGAAGGATTGCGTGAATTGGCTGCGCCGGTAGTCGTTCAAGAACTGGGAATCGGTGACCAGGATGCCGGTCCAGCCCCAGACCCAGCTGTTGCCGAGCGCGAACTGACCGGAAGTCTGAACGGCGCCGCGGAATGAAGCCGCGGTCGGGCTGTTCACACCGTCGCGGGAGGCGAAATAGCCGGGGTCCTGCTGAAAAATGCCGGCCGCCTTGATCGAATAGGCCCCATCCATCAGGCGATGGCGCCATTCGCCCTGGAACAATTCGCCCTGCCGCGTCGTCGCCATCGTGCTGACGGTGACGTCATAGTTTGGCGCCAGCGCCCAATAATAGGGAACCTCGACGCCGAAGCCGTATTGCGTCGTGTCCGACACCGTCGGAAACAGAAAACCGCTCTTGCGCTTGACGGTCGGATCGGGCGCCGACATGAAAGGTACCCAAGCGAGCGGCACGCCGAAGAACTCGACGCGAGCGTCTTCGAAGTAGAGCATCTTCTCGGTTTGATCGTGAATGATCCGCGCCGCCTGGACCTGCCACAGCGGCGGTTTCTTCGGGTCGTTCTTGCAGGGCTCGCAGGCGGTATAGACGCCGTTTTGCAGGACCGTGTAGTTGCCCTGGGTGCGATCGGCGCGCTGCGCGGCAAACCGCGTGTCGTCGGTGGTCTCGAGGCGGAGCGAGTCGACGAAGCCGTCACGGTAGTCGTCGGTGAGATCGATGAGCTGGCCGTAGGTGATCTTGCCGTCGGCCTCGGTCAGCCGGACATTGCCCTGCGCGCGCAACCGCTTGGTCTTCTGGTCGTAGGTGACCTCGTCGGCTTCGATGGTCGCGCCGTTGTAATAGATTTGCACATTGCCGACCGCCGCCACGGTGTTGTTGGTGTAGTCGTATTTGATCTCGGTGGCCTGAACCAGCATCGGGCCGTTGGCCGGGGCCGGCGGCGGCTTCGGCTGGGGCGGCCGCAGTTGGAAGCGAAGCGGGTTGTTCACGCCTTGCGCCGCCGCGCGCTCAGGCGCAAGTGAGCCTGCGGCGAATGCGAGCAACGCAGCAACGAACGTCGCGCCCAGTCGGGCGCCAACGCGAATGCCAGGACAAATAGGGCCGGCCGAACGCGCCACTATCCGTCCTCCTGGAACAACAACACGACGAATCCGGTCAGGCTGCCGACCAGCACCGGAGTCCACGCCGCCACGAGCGGCGATATCAGCTCCGATTTGCTCATGTCGTCGGTGATCTTCGACAGCACGAACAGGAGAAATCCGGCGGAGACGCCGCTTAACACCATCTTCTGTACGCCGCCGAAGCGGAAGAAGCGCAAGCTGACCGAGGCGGCAAGCAACACCATGGCGGCGAGCAGGAATGGACGCGCGAGCAACTCATAAAATTGCAGCCGATAACCCGCCGCGCCAAGGCCGGCGCGTTCCGCCATCCTGATGTAGGTCGGCAGTTGCCAGAACGGCACCGTCTCGGGCGTCGCGAAGCTTTCGCGCACTTGCTCCATCGTCAGGTTGGTGTTGAGCCGGTAGCCATCCTGGATCACAAGCGGCTTGCCGGCCTCGTAGACACGCGCGTCTTCAAGGCGCCAAAAGCCGTCTTCCAGCGTCGCGCTTCTGGCCTCGATGCGCTGGTGGAAGTGGCCGTCGGCATCGAAGGTGTAGACGCTGACATTGCCGAGCGTCGCGCCCTGCTCGCGGCTGGTTTTGGCGTTGATGATGGCGGCGCCGTCGGCGCTCTTCTGGCGCACCCAGAAGCCGCTGGTGCGCTCCTGCAGGGCCGATGGCACTTCGCCCACCACCTCGGATTCGAGGCGCTTGGAGCGCTCCTGCAGCGTTGCCGAGATCGGATTGTAGACGGCGGTGGCGACGGCACCGAACAGAAGAGCGCCGAAGATCGCCGGCGCCACGAATTGCCAGGCCGACACGCCGGCGGCGCGCGCGATCACCAGTTCGAGGCGGCGCGACAGGTTCAGGTAACACGACATCGTGCCGACCAGCACCGAGAACGGCATGATGCGCTCGGTGAGCTGCGGCACGCGGTACATGGAGATCTTGGCAAGCAGCCACGGCGTCGCGTTGGGCCAATCGGCGCCGCGGCGCATCAACTCGACATAGTCGATCATCGCGGCGAGCACGACGACGCCGATGAACGAGCCGATCACGGAGGTGAGGAACCGCATTCCGAAGTAGCGCGAGAGAGTGCCGGCGACGACCATCAACCGCTCCTCAACTCGTCGCACGGGCGACGCGATCGCCGATCGCAGTGGCGATCTTCGACACCACGAGGGCAGGCTCGATCGCCTGGCCGCGCGAGATTTGCCAGATGCCGGCGACAATCGTGCCGATCAGCGCGATGAATTGAACGGACAAAATGCCCGGCACGCGAACGCCGACGATGACGCTGACGAAGCCGACGAGCCGCAGCAGCGAAACAACGCCGATCATGGCGAGCAACGCCAGCGTGCGGCTTTGCCGCGTGGTCTGCGGGGGCCCCAAAAAGGTGAAGGCCACGATGATGAAGGCCAACGGATAGAGCGGCGTCGCCAGGCGATCGGACAGCTCCGAGCGGTACTGGTCGGGCTGCGACAGGTAGAGCACGTCGTCCGGCCGCGGCCACAACAGCTCCCAGATGTACTTCTCCCGCACCGTGTAGTTGGTGTTTTGCGGTCCGGTGGTGAATTTCGACAAGTCGAAGGCATAGCGGTCGAACACGATGATGCGCGGATCGCGTTCGCCGGCGGTGACGCGCTGGATGCTGCCGCCTTCCATGCCGAGGAACGAGCCGTTTTCGTTCTTCACGATCTCGCCTCGCTCGGCGAGGTAGGTGGAATGCTCCTTCGGATCGCGCCCGTCGTCGACGAATATGCCGACCAGGAGGCCGTCCGGCCGCCGATCGGCGATGTGGAAGGTGAGATTGCCGCTCACCGTGGTGAAGCGGCCGGGCTGCACGATATTGGTCAGAATATCGGCGCGCACCTGCGCGCCCCAGTCGCGCAGCGCGCGCAGGCTCAGCGGCGAGATATAGGCGGCGACGCCGCCGACCAGGATCGAAACGACGACGGCCGCGGCGAGGAACGGCAACAACAGCCGCCACGGCGACATGCCGGCTGCATTCATCACGATGATCTCGGAATCCGTGCTGAGCTTATTGAGGGTATGGGCTGCGGCCATGACCAGCGCGATCGGCGCCAGAATCATGACCAGGAGTGGGATGATGAGCCCGGTGATGCCGACGAAGACGAACAGCGTTTGCCGCTGACTCGTGATCAGGTCGAAATCGCGCATCGCCTGCGTGAACCAGATCACCACTGTCAAACTGACAAGCGTGATCAGGAACGCGACCATGGTGGTGCGAAAAACGTACCAGCCGATCGACCCCATCGAACCCGACTTCCCCACTGACGGCCCACCAATAGGCCGCACCGGCCCCCCAGCGCCGCCCCGCGGCGTGAGCCGATCTCCCCAACGCAAGTCCTTTCATGCTTTCACAAAATGGCTTGGCCAAGGCAGACCTATTGGTCATGCACAACAGCCGGTTAACGCCGGCGGCCGCGATCCCGGGAAAGGCCTCCGGAACCGCCTAAACGCACTTTGCATCGAGGGGGCGTCCGGTTCATATGGTGATATCGAAATCACTCCCGACCGGTCGGAAAGGACCGAACCATGACCGACGCCCCCAAGCTCGGCTTTGCCCCCTTCGCCCGCTTGCATGGCGTTCTCGTTGTGTTCTGTGGGGAAAACCTCAAATTCGGCGCCGCAACCCAGCGCGCGCTGGCGCCGGTTGGCGATCTGGTGCGCCGGGCGGCGGCGGCGGACCGTTTCACTGGTAAAAACGGTACGACGCTCGACATTGTGGCGCCTACGGAACTCAAGCTGCCGCGGCTCGTCGTGGTCGGGACCGGCAAGGATAGCGAGCTCAAGCGCAAGGATGTGGTCAAGCTCGGCGGCATTGCCATGGGCAAGGTGCCGGCGGTGGCCGCGGAGGCCACGATTTTTGCCGAGTTCGCCTCGGGCGCGCTCAAGGGCGACCAAGTTGCCGACCTGGTGCTGGGTGCCCGGCTGCGCGCCTATACGTTCGACCGCTACAAGACCAAGCGCAAAGACGACGACAATCGGCCCAAAAAGGTCGAGGTGAATTTCGCCTGCGGCAATCCGGCGGCGGCGGAGAAGGCCTGGGCCAACGCGACGGGCATCGCTGACGGCGTCGTCATCGCGCGCGATCTCGTCAATGAACCCGCGAACGTGCTCTATCCCGCCGAATTTGCCCGTCGCGCCTCGAGCTTGACCAAGCTCGGCGTCGGCGTCGAGGTGCTCGACGTCACGGCCATGAGGAAGCTCGGCATGGGCGCGCTGCTCGGCGTGGGGCAGGGCTCGGTGCATGAATCGAAAGTTGTCGTCATGCGCTGGAATGGCGGCAAGCGCGGCGCCGCTCCGGTGGCCTTCATCGGCAAGGGTGTGTGTTTCGATACCGGCGGCATATCGATCAAGCCGGCGTCGGGTATGGAGGATATGAAGGGCGACATGGCCGGCGCCGCCTGCGTGGTCGGCCTCATGCATGCACTGGCCGCGCGCAAGGCCAAGGTCAACGCGGTCGGCGCCATCGGCGTGGTCGAGAACATGCCCGACGGCAAGGCGCAGCGGCCCGGCGACATCGTCAAGACCATGTCGGGGCAAACCATCGAGGTGATCAATACCGACGCCGAGGGCCGTTTGGTGCTCGCCGACGTGCTGCACTACGTCAACAAGCGCTTCAAACCGCGATTCATGATCAATCTGGCGACGCTGACCGGCGCCATCATCGTCGCGCTCGGCCAGGAATATGCCGGCATGTTCTCCAACGACGACAAGCTGGTCGAGCGCTTGAACAAGGCCGGCGAGGCCACCGGCGAGCGGGTCTGGCGCATGCCGCTCGGGCCCGAATACGACAAGATGATCGATTCCAAATTCGCCGACATGAAGAATACCGGCGGGCGCTGGGGCGGCGCGATCACGGCGGCGCAATTGCTGCAGCGCTTCGTCGACAAGACGCCGTGGGTTCACCTCGACATCGCCGGCACCGGGATGGGCTCGCCGCAGACCGAGATCAACAAGAGCTGGGCCTCGGGCTGGGGCGTCCGGCTGCTCGATCGGCTCGTCGAAGATTATTACGAACGCTGAAATTACAGCCCGGCCGATGACCGAAGTTTTCTTCTACCACCTCAAGGGCCAGACCCTGGAACAGGTGCTGCCGTCGCTCCTGCAAAAATCGCTGGAGCGCGGCTGGCGCGTCGTGGTGCAGGGCTCTTCGGACGAGCGCATCGACGGGCTCGATGCGCATTTGTGGACGTGGCGCGACGATGCCTTTCTGCCCCATGGCACGTGGCGCGAGGCCGAGGCGGCCGAACAGCCGATCCTGCTCACCGTCAATGAGGACAATCCGAACGGCGCCGGCGTGCGCTTCCTGGTCGAGGGAGCCGGTATGCCCGGCAATGCCGCCGCCTATCAGCGCCTGGTTTTGCTGTTCGACGGCGAAGATCCGGAGGCCGTAGAGACCGCCCGCGCGCGCTGGAGCGAGGCCAAAACCGCAGGCTTCGAGGTCACCTATTGGCAGGCCGACGACAACGGCCGCTGGCAGCGTCAGGCATAGCCTTGTTGGTCTCGCAGCTTGCTCCAAGATTTCAGGCTTATCGAATTGAATATTATCGACTTTTTCGATCTTAATCATAACGCTTGAGTGCCCCTCGCAAAGTGCATTGCTGAGCACGATATCTTTTGCTCGGGCGTTATTTCAGATGCTATAGTTGTTCCATGAATAAGCGTTCAGTCAAAAAAGCTCGACCTGCAAAGGCGAGTGCGCGTTCGGCAGTACGTAAGGCCCCGGTTCGGAAGTCTTCGGCGCGACAGCCGGTGCGCAAGCCGGAAGCTTCCAACATCGTCAACATGACGACGGTGACCGTCGCCGAAGTGGTGGCGCGAACGACTTCGGCCTTGCGGTCGCATAAATATCGCGTCGGCCAGACCGTGTTCTACACGTCGAGCCCGATCAGCCGCCCCGGTGCGAGCGGAAGCTACCAGGTCGTCCGGCTGCTGCCGTCCGATGGCGATGACTATCAATATCGCATCAAGAATCCCGGCGAGGCGTTCGAGCGCGTCGCCAAGGAAAGTCAGCTCGAAGTCGAGCACTGATCGCGGTTGCGACTATCCATTCAAACGTCGGTTGCGGCGCATCGGGACTATTGCGCCTTGGTGATGCCGCGGTTTCGCCTTAAGCGGAATTCATCGAGGACTGGAGTCTCAGGCACCACTGCGTCATACTTTCTTTGCTGCGCGCAGCGTGGCGTCCGTGTCCGTAGGGTGGGTTGATGGTCGGCGTCGATTCCGAGATGGGAAGCTCGGTGCTGCGCTTGTGGATCGCGGCTGGATCCGCGGCGGTGCTCGTCGCCATCTGTGCCGTGGCTTTCAATGGGCTACGGACGAACGCGGCACGGGCCGGCGTCGTCGCGCTCGGCGCGCTCGTCGGCGTCGCGATGATGTGGGCGCTGCTCGGCAGCCCAGTCGCACAAGATCATGGTGCCGACCGCCGGGCGCTCGAACTGCGCGCCCAGGAACTCACCGCACGCACGCTGGCGCCGGGTTCGGCGCTTGCATGTCTCGACGCAGTCGCCGGCGAGAACGTCGACGCGGCCTGCGAAAAGGCGCTGTTCACATCAGCGGCAACGGTAGCCGCCGCCACGTCCTATGCGGCGGCGCGGTTTGATCTGCTTTCGGACATGGCCGCCTATGTCAAACATGGCGGCCGGGATATCGACGGCGCGTTGCTGCCGCTGCGGCATTCGCTTGAGACCGACTCTTATGGTTTCCTGGCGCACGCGCTTGCGGTGCGCGACGGCTGCACCAGCCAGAATTGCAAGGCGCTCGATGTGCTTGCCGATGCCAGCCGTGTGCGCGCCAATTTGAGCGGACAAACGCTCGATCGCTATCTCGATCGCTATTTGACCGCCTGGGCGCTGCAGCCCGATGGCCCAGGGCCGGTCGCCGACGCCGCGACGCAGGGCCAGCCGACGCCGACGTACCAGCCGGGCGCGCCGGGTCAGCACAAGATGGTCAACATCGACTTCCCCACCGCGGCATCGATCCCGGCGGTGAGCATCATGAATCCCGAGCCCGGCACCAAACCCGCGCCGGCAGCGGCCTCGGCGGCTAGCGCAAATCCGAATCCGCAAGCGCCGACGGCATCTGCGCCGCCGTCGAAGAAATCGCGCAAGCAGGCCGCCAAACCGCCGCCGCAAGCTCCCGCACCGACCGTCTCGCCAGCGCCCGCGGCGGTGGTCGAGCAACCGGACCCGGTGTGGACGCCGGCCCCTCCAGCGCCGCCTGCGCAGGCGGAGGCGACGGCTCCGGCACCGGCAGCGAACTTCGTCTCCGGCGGAGCCGGGCCGCTCACCCCGTTCGGGTCGCCGCATTAAGTTCGACAAGCGGCCGCTGACGCGGCGGCACGCTGCCGCTGACGCAGCGGCTCGCGGCCGCTAAAGTCCAGCCGCCATGTTCCGCTCCGTCTTGATCGCCAATCGCGGCGAGATCGCCTGCCGCATCGCGCGCACCGCCAAACGTCTCGGGCTGCGCACGATCGCGGTCTATTCGGAGGCTGATGCCCACGCGCTTCACGTGCGGTCATGCGACGAGGCGCATTGCATCGGTCCGGCGCCAGCGCGCGACAGCTATCTGGCGATCGAACGGATCATCGAGGTTGCGAAGAAAGCGGGCGCCGCATGCGTACATCCGGGCTACGGATTTCTCTCCGAGAACGCCGACTTCGTCGACGCCTGCAACCAAGCCAGAATTGCTTTTGTCGGGCCGCCCGCCGCGGCCATGCGCGCCATGGGGGTCAAGGACCGCGCCAAGACCCTGATGGAGAAGGCCGGCATTCCCGTGGTGCCGGGCTATCACGGCGAGCGACAGGACGGGAAATTCCTCAAGGAGAAGGCCTACGAGATCGGCTATCCGGTGCTGATCAAGCCGGCGGCCGGCGGTGGCGGCCGCGGGCTGCGCCGCGTCGATAAGCACGCCGAATTCGAGGCGGCGCTCGAAGGCGCCATTCGCGAAGCGGAATCGGCGTTCGGCTCGAGCCGGGTCTTGCTCGAGAAATACGTTGCCGCCCCGCGCCACATCGAAATCCAGGTGTTCGCCGACGGCCACGGCCATGTCATTCATCTCGGCGAGCGCGACTGCTCGCTGCAGCGGCGCCACCAGAAGGTGATCGAGGAAGCGCCGGCGCCCGGTATGACGCCGGAGCTGCGCGCACAAATGGGCGCCGCCGCCGTCGAGGCGGCGCGCGCCGTCGGTTATGTCGGCGCCGGCACGGTCGAGTTTATTGCCGACGGCACCAAAGGGCTGCGCGCCGACGCGTTCTGGTTCATCGAGATGAACACGCGGCTTCAGGTCGAGCATCCGGTGACCGAGGCGGTCACGGCGCTCGATCTGGTGGAATGGCAATTCCGCGTTGCCTGCGGCGAAAAACTGCCGCTCGAGCAGTCGCAAGTCCGCATCGACGGCCACGCCATCGAGGCGCGCGTCTATGCCGAGGATCCCGAAAGCGGCTTCTTGCCGTCGACCGGCCGGATCGTGGCGATGGAGTTGCCGGCCGATATCCGGGTCGACTCCGGTGTCGAGGCGGGCGGGGAAGTCACGCCGTATTACGATGCGATGATCGCCAAACTCATCGCGCATGCCCCCACGCGCGAGGCGGCGCTGGACCGGCTCGCGGCTGCGCTCGATCGCACAGTGATCGCCGGACCCCGATGCAACGTAGCCTTTCTCGCCGCTCTCACACGAACGAGCGAGTTCCGGCAGGGCAAGGTCGATACCGGGTTCATCGACCGCAACCTCGCGGCGCTTGGCGCGGTACCGCGCAAGGCCGACTTCGCCGCCGCGGCGCTCGGCGTCGTCGCATTTGCTCGAGCGATAATGCCGGAGAGCGAATTTGCCGGATGGCGACGTATCGGCTGACGAGGCAGCCGAAGCAGGCTCGCCGTGGGCAGCGAGCGACGGCTTTCAACTCGGCGGAACGCGCTCGCACGCCGTGCCGGTCGTGATCGATGGCGAGAGCGCGGTCGCGACGGTCAGCTATGGCGCAAACGGAACGCGCGTTGCCGTCGAGGGAGCCGCGCCGGCAACCGACGCGCGGGTGTTCGAGGCCGACGACGAGGCTTATGTCTTGCGCCACGGCCGCCAGACCCGCGTGCGCATCAAGGATTTTGCCACCGCGACTGCGGAGGCCGGCGCCGGCGACGGCGTCATCAAGGCGCCGATGCATGGCAGGGTGCTGGAGGTCGACGTCGCGGTCGGCGATCGCGTGGCCGCCGGCCAACGTCTTGCCGTGATTGAGGCGATGAAGATGGAGCACACGCTGCGCGCGCCGTTTGCGGGTACCGTGACCGAAGTTCCAGTCGGAGCGGGTCAGCAAGTTGTGGAGGGCGCGCAGATCATGGTGATCGAACCGTCAGAGCAGCGATAAACTAGGACAATGGCACTCAATCTCATCAAGCTCTGCGTCGGCGCCGACTCGGTCCAAGATCTAGAGGATTGGATCAAGGAAAAGCTCAAAGACAAGCGCAAGCGCGGCGAAAAGCCCGAGCACATCCACCGCACCCGCATGGTGCCCAAGCGCGCCGACGAATTGACCGACGGCGGCTCGCTCTATTGGGTGATCCGCGGCGAGATCATGTGCCGACAGCGCATCCGCGCCATCAGGCCGTTTCGCGACAAGGATGGCATCGGGCGCTGCGGCGTCGTGCTCGATCCCAAAGTCGTGCTGGTGGCGCCGCGTCCGTTCCGTGCCTTTCAGGGCTGGCGCTACCTCGACGTGAAGGACGCCCCGCGCGACCTCGACAAAGCAGCGCCAGGCGCGGCGGCGATGCCGGAGAAGCTGCGCCGCGAGTTGCGCGAGCTCGGCTTGATGTGAGCCGAGTGGGCGCTGTCCCGCACCCCTGTCGCATGGCGCTGCCGAGAGCGATCACGTAAAGTCCGCGGCCGAATAAGGCTTGCGGAGCAGGGCATGATCATTGAAAGCGAAAAAGACGTCACCCCGGCGGTCTTGAGCGAGCTTGCGCGCGCAAAAAATCCGCGCTTTCGCGAGATCATGTCGGCCTTCGTGCGCCACCTGCACGAGTTCGCCCGCGAGGTGAAGCTGACCGAGCAGGAGTTTCAGGCTGCCGTCGGCTACATCGTGGCGCTGGGCAAGCACACCAACGAGACCCATAACGAAGCCGTGTTGATGTCCGGCTCGCTCGGCTTCTCGAGCCTGATTTGCCTCCTCAACAACGGCAGCCGCGGCCAGACCGAAACCGACGCCAATCTGCTCGGGCCGTTCTGGCGCATGAATTCGCCGAAGACCAAGAACGGCGATTCCATCGTGCGCTCGCCGACGCCGGGGCCGGTGCTGTTCGTCGATGCCACGTTCCATGACGTCAACGGCAAGCCGATCCAGGGCGCCCTGGTCGACATCTGGCAGTCTTCCCCCGAAGGCTTTTACGAGAACCAGGATCCGATCCAGGCCGACATGAACCTGCGCGGCCAGTTCACCACCGATGCCGACGGCCATATCGGCTTCCGCAGCGTCAAGCCGGCCGGCTATCCGATCCCGGTCGACGGCCCGGTCGGCGAATTGTTACGCGCGCAAGGCCGGCACAATATGCGGCCGGCGCATCTTCACTTTCTGGTTTACAAACCGGGCTTCAAGACGCTGATCTCGCAGCTCTACGATCCCGAGGACAAGAACCTCGAAACCGATGCGCAGTTCGGCGTCACCCGCCATCTCATCGGCAACTATGTGCGCCACGACGAGCCGCGTCGCCGGCACGCCCGACGTCAAGGCGCCGTGGTATTCGCTCGAACACACCTTCGTCATGGAAAACGGCGAGGCGCGCCTGCCGCGGCCGCCGATCACCGGCAAGGCGCAAGGCGAGCGGCCGCAAATTCCGCATCTCGAACGGGTGTGAAATTCATCCCCGCCCTGTGATGGGGGAAAAACAAATAGGGAGGAAACGTCATGTTGCGTAGAACAGTGCTCAAGGGCATCGCCGCCACTGCCGCCGGCGGCTTTATCGCGCGTCCCGCGGTGGCCGCCGACACGGTTCTGAAAATCGGCATGAGCATGCCGATGACCGGCGCCGGCTTCGCCGCGGTCGGCCGCCAGCTCAAGGCCGCGATCCAGCTCTACATGCAGCAGCACGGCGACACGGTGGCCGGGCGCAAGATCGAATTGACCATGCGCGACGATGGCGGCGTCGCCGACAATGCGCGCCGCATCATCCAGGAGATGATCGTCAACGATAAGGTCGATATCGTCGGCATCGGCATCACGCCGACGGCGCTGGCGATCGCGCCGCTGGTCACCGAAGCCAAGAAGGCGACCCTGGTGATGAGCTCGGGCGCCTCGATCACGACGACGAAATCGCCTTACTTCGTGCGCGCCGGCTTCATCTTAAGCCCGCAGTCCTGGATCATGGGCGAATGGGCGTTCAAGAACGGCAGCAAGAAGGTCGTCACCCTGGTCAACGACTGGGCGCCCGGCATCGAAGCCGAGACCGCGTTCAAGACCCGGTTCACCCAGGTCGGCGGCGAAATCGTCGAGTCGATCCGGCTGCCGCTCGCCAATCCGGACTTCGCGCCGTTCCTGCAGCGCATCGCCGACCTCAAGCCGGACACGGCGTTCATCTATTTCCCGGGCACGCAAGCGCCGATCTTCGCCAAGCAGTTCGCCGAGCGGGGGCTCGCCAAGTCCGGCATCAAGATCGTCGGCCCGGGCGACCTCACCACCGACGACAGTCTCAACGACATGGGCGATCAGATGCTCGGCATGATCACCGCCGGGGTCTATTCCGCCGCGCACAATTCCGCGCTCAACAAGACCTATGCGGCAGCGATCGAGAAGGCCAACAGCTTCCGTCCGGACTTCGTTTCGCTCGGCGGCTATGACGGCCTGCACCTGATCTATGAAGTCGCTGAAGAAAACCGGCGGCAATGCCGACGGCGACGCCTTGCTCGCCGCGATGAAGGGCATGGCCTGGGAGAGCCCGCGCGGCCCGATCTCGATCGATGCCGGCACCCGCGACATCGTCAGCAACGTCTATATCCGCAAAGTGGAAAAGATCGACGGCCAGCTCTGGAACACGGAGTTCGAGACGTTTCCGAACGTGAAGGACCCGATGAAGGTCGCGGCGAAGTAAGCAAACCGAAATCTACACCGCCACATTGTCGATTAGCCGGGTGGTGCCGAGCCGCGCCGCGACGAGGAGGCGGATCGGCCCGGCCTTCGGCGAGGCGATGGGCGCGAGCGTCCGGGCGTGGCGGGCTTCGAGATAGTCGAGCGCAAAGCCTGCGCCGGTGATGGCCGCGCGACCCTGCATCGAGAACGGCGGCGATCGGCTTGCCGGCGGCGATGCCGGCGGCGCATTCGCTTGAGCACGCGATGCAGCGTCGGGGCCATCGTCCGTTGCTCCGGCGACAGGTAGCGATTGCGCGACGATAGCGCGAGGCCGTCGGCTTCGCGCACGACCGGGACGCCGACGATGCGGGTTTTGAGATCGAGATCGCGCGCCAGCTGCGTCACCACCTTGAGCTGCTGATAATCCTTCTCGCCGAACATCGCGACGTCCGGTTCGCATTGAATCAAGAGCTTAGCGACGACTGTTGCCACGCCGGCGAAGAAGTGCGGCCGGACGGCATCTTCCAGGCCGGCGGTCGCCGGGCCCTCCGGCACGATGCGCGTGGCAAAGCCCGCCGGATACATGGTCGCCACGGCCGGCGCCCAGACCAGATCGGCCTTGAGCGCGGCAAGGGCGGCGATATCGGCGGCAAATGTCTGCGGGTAGGTTTTCAGATCCTCGTGCGGCGCGAACTGGGTCGGATTAACGAAGATCGATACGATGACGCGATCGGCGCGGCGCTGCGCCGCCCGCACCAGCGCGAGGTGTCCGGCATGCAGGGCACCCATGGTCGGCACCAGCGCAATCTTGCAACGCCGTGCGCGGAAATCCGCAATCGCGCGCTTGAGCGCCGGCAAGGCGCGAACGATGCGCGGATGACGTTTCGGCCGCGTCGGCGTTTTAGCCATTACATCGCCGTCAGAGTTGCTGGGCGAACACACTTTGCATGTTCATGTGTAAGTCGCGTGGTTAATGATTAACTTGTCGAGACCGATGCTGTATCTTGACCATGAGCGTTGCAAGCCTGACTAAAGAGTAGTTTCGCTTGGGGTCGCGTTATCATGTTGATGCAGGCCGACGTCGGAAAGCCACTTTCGGCGCATGTCATCGTTCTTGGTAACGAAAAAGGCGGCTCGGGAAAATCGACCACGGCGATGCACGTCGCCGTCGCGCTGCTGCAGGCCGGCCAGCGCGTTGCCACGATCGACCTCGACTCGCGGCAGAAAAGCTTCACCCATTACGTCGAGAACCGCCGCGGCTGGGCCGAACGCGCCCGCATCAAGCTCGAAATGCCCGTTCATTATTGTGTCGCCCGCGGTTTTGGGCTGCGGCTCGACGAAATCGAGGCGCAGGAATTCGCCGCCTTCGCCGAAGCGGTGAGCGCGGTCGAGAACAGTCAGGATTTCATCGTCATCGATACGCCGGGCAGCAATTCCTATTTGATGCGGCTCGCCCATTCGATGGCCGATACGTTGATCACCCCGCTCAACGACAGTTTCGTCGATTTCGACGTGCTCGGCTCGGTCGATCCGACCACGTTCGAAGTGGTCGGGGTCAGCCACTATGCCGAAATGGTCCGCGAGGCGCGCCGCCAGCGCCGCCTGGTCGACGGCGGGCTGACCGACTGGGTCATCGTCCGCAACCGGCTCTCGACGCTCGGATCGCGCAACAAGCGGCTGGTCGGCGAGGGCGTGAATCAGCTCGCCCGGCAACTTGGCTTCCGCTCCACCGACGGATTTGCCGAACGGGTGGTCTATCGCGAGTTCTTCCCACGTGGGCTGACGGCGCTCGACGACATCAACGAAGACACGCTCGGCCAGCGCCCCACCGTCTCCCACGTGACAGCGCGCGACGAGGTCAAAGCCTTGATCGATGCGCTCAAGCTGCCGATCGACGAGCGCGGCAAGCGGCGCGTCGCCGCCCGTGCCGAATGGCTCGCGGCCTCCGCAAAGCCGCTGGAAACCCACGACCTGCTCGCAGATTAGGGCGCTTTATCCGGGCCATTGCGCGCAATGCCGGTCAGCGCCACTTTATGGCGTGCCAAAAAGGCGCCAAGGTCCCTCGATGAGCAAAGACCGCTCCGATCACACGCCGGCTCCGGCTGCGACCTCCCGCGCCGAAATCGATGCCTTCTTGAGCCACGTCAACACGCTCGGCCCTGGGGCTGAACCCGGCAAGCGCGGCCGCCTCATTTTCGCGCTCGACGCCACCATGAGCCGGCAGCCGACCTGGGATACCGCATGCCGGCTGCAGGCCGACATGTTCCGCGAAGCCACGGCCGCCGGCGGCCTCGATATCCAGCTCGTCTATTACCGCGGCCTTGCCGAATGCCGCGCGTCGCCGTGGATCGCCGAAGCGACGCGGCTTGGCGCGCTGATGTCGGGGATTGATTGCCGCGGCGGCCATACTCAGATCGGCAAGGTGCTCGCCCACGCCCGCCGCGAGAACGACAGAGCAAAGGTCGGCACCTTGGTGTTCGTCGGCGACGCCATGGAAGAAACGCTCGACGATCTGTGCGCCGGTGCCGGCGAGCTTGGCCTGCGCAACATCCCGGCTTTCATGTTCCAGGAAGGCTACGATCCGGTGTGCGAGCAGGCTTTTCGCGAGATCGCTCGCCTGACGCGCGGCGCCTATTGCCGGTTCGCTCCCGGCGCCGCTCACGAATTGGCCGAATTGTTGCGGGCAGCCGCGGCCTACGCGGCCGGCGGGATGAAGGCGTTGGCCGATCTGAAGCAGCGCAACAGTGCCGGCGCGGTCAGGCTGCTCGAACAGCTCAAATAGCCATGCCCCTTTTTCTCGGCGTTGCCGTTCTTATCCTGCTGCTGTGGGCCGTGAACGCCTTCTCCAAGGCCGACCCGAAGCAGGCCGCGCGGCTGTTGCGCGCCATGGGCGGTGCCGCTGCACTGATCTTTGCCGTATTTCTCATGCTTCGCGGCGAGATCGGCGTCGCCATTCCGGTCGGCGTCTTCGGCCTCGGCTTGCTCGGCTGGGTGTCACTGTGGCCGGCGAGTTTCGCCGGGCGGACGCAAAAGAGCACCGGCCAGACGTCCCGCGTCCGCACCGCATTTCTCGAAATGGAGCTCGATCACGATTCTGGGGCGATGCGCGGCCGTATTCTCGTCGGACCGCATGAAGGTGCGGCCCTCGACGCGATCGACCCGCCGACGCTGATCGGTTTGCTCGGTGAGATCGACGGCGACAGCCGCGATCTACTTGCAGCGTATCTTGACCGCCGGAAGCCCGGCTGGCGTGAGCACGCGCAAGGTGATGCGGCAGCGGGGAACCGGACGCGGTCGGCGCCCAGCGGCAAAATGACTGAAGAGGAAGCTTATCAGATCCTTGGCGTTAAGCCCGGCGCGACCGCGGAGGATATCAGTCGCGCCCACCGTTCCTTGATGAAGAAACTGCATCCCGACCAAGGGGGGTCGACGTATCTCGCGGCCCGCGTCAATGAGGCCAAGGACGTTCTGCTTCGTCGCCATCGCTGAGGCTTTCCCAAAAGGATGCTCTCGCGTGGCTTCCGCACTCTGAACAACGCTCACTCGTCTTCCGCCCCGTTTGCCGGGATCTTCAGTTCTTGACCGTTATGCAATCGAAATCGTTGCGTTTGAGTTGCTTGCAGGTGGCGTCGGCGGTCGCTTTGTCGAAGCCGGCAAAGCGGGCGCGATAGAGCGCCCTGTCACCCTTGAGCACGCGCTCGGTGAACGGATCGGCGGCGGCCAGCTTGTCGCGCACTTTGCTCCGCGCCGCGCTCAAATGCTGCTTGGCCTCGTCTTCGCCGGGATAGGCGCCGATCTGGATCAGCCAGCCGCCGCGGGCGCGGACCTGCGCCGGCGGTTCGGACTTTGCCGGCTCGGCTTTGGCCGGCTCGGGTTTGACGGGTTCGATGCTGGCCGGCGCAGCTGTTGCGACCTCCGGCTTGGCAATGTTCGCTTTAGCAGGCTCCGACTTGATGGGATCGGACTTGACCGCTGGGATCGTGACCGGCGACACGGTGTCGGCCGAGGCGACGACAACGCGTGGCGCCTCAGGCTGCGGCGCGGGCGCCGCCACCAGGATCGGCATCGGCGCAAGCCCGGCCGGCTGCACCGGTGCGATCCGGTAGGACACGGTTTTCACCAGAAGCGGCTGGATCGGATCGTTTGAACCGGCGGCAGCGCGCGCGCTCACTGTTGCGGTCGGCGCCGGGTCGGCACGGGACACCATCGCCGCCTTGGTGAAGGCGACCGGCTGCACCTCGTCACGAGGCGCAGCCTGCTCGGCGATCGCGGGCGCGGTGCGCTGCACGGCAGCTTCCTTGATGTGTGCGCCGATCAATTCGCGCATATGGGCGTCGCGCTGGAACGAGGAGCGGCCGCCGAGCACGACGGCGACGACATAGCGTCCGTCGCGATGCACCGAGGTGACCAGATTGAAGCCCGACGCGCGGGTAAATCCGGTCTTGATGCCGTCGACGCCTTCGACCGATCCGAGCAGATGATCGTGATTGCGGATCGCCACGCCGTGATAGACGAAAGCCGGCAGCGAGAAATATTTGTAATAGCGCGGGAAACGCTCCTGGATGGCGCGGCCGAGCAGCGCCTGGTCGCGCGCGGTGGTGATCTGATCGTCGTTGGGCAGGCCGGAGGCGTTGACATAGGTGGTGCGGCTCATGCCGAGCGCGTGGGCCTTTTGCGTCATCAGCTTGGCGAATTCGTCTTCGCTGCCACCGATGCTTTCGGCGATGACCACGGCGGCGTCGTTGGCCGACCGCGTGACCACGCCCTTGATCGCATCTTCGACCGGAATGGTCTGGCCGGGCTTGAGATCGAGCTTGGTCGGATCCTGGTCGGAGGCGTGTTCGGAAATCTTGAGCGGCGTGTCGAGCTTGATCTTGCCGGCATCGAGGCGCTCGAACAGCAGATAGAGCGTCATGATCTTGGTCAGCGAGGCCGGATGGCGCGGCGCGTCGGGGTTCGATGCCTGCAGCACCTGCCCGGTATTGCCGTCGACCACGATCGAAGCCGATGGCGGCGAATAACCCTCGGCGCGGGCGGAATGGCGCACGCGTACCGCATGATGTGCGGACACGTAGTGCACACGCAAACGCCGATGGTGCCGCGCATCGGCGGCATCGCTGGTGATGGTGAGAACCGCAACGATTGCGGCAAGACCCACAACGCCAAAGCGAAGCCCGTTGCGGGCTTCGATACGCATCATTGCCATTACGCACCCCGTCCCTGACGCGCGTAGGGCCTCGGTCGAGGCCCAACCCCTGTTCGCTCCTCTCAAGGACGATGCTTCCCCCGCGGTACGGCGCCGGCTCGATCCGACTACCTATCCACTTAAGAGGCACTGTCCCCGACTAAGGACCGGTCGTTACACAAACGACACGGTCAAGCACGCTAGGCGAACGCTGTTGCGAAAGCGTTAAGTCCCCGATGCGCCGCCCCAAGTGCCTATACCCACAACGAAAAGGCACATTTTTGTGCTCTGCACCTAAGCCATTGCATTTTTTGTGCAGTGCACTATAATATCATCGTCGCCCGAAAAGGCCTTTTCAAGGCAAAGGGCGGAAGATTTTAACCATAGCAACAGACAGCGCGCGTCGCCGGAGGACCGTCATGACCCCTGATGAAATGAATAAGCTCGGCAAAGACAGCATGGAAACGGCCATGAACTCGTTCGGAGCATGGTCGAAGAGCGGCCAGGCCATTGTGACCGAAATGGTGGATTACTCGAAAAAGTCCGTCGAGGGCTCCGCTGCCCATTGGGAAAAGCTCTTGGGCGTGAAAAGCCTGGAAAAGGCCATGGAAGTGCAAACCGAATACCTGAAGTCGTCCTACGAAGGATTCGTTGCCGAGGCGACCAAGCTGGGCGAGCTTTACGTCGATTTTGCCAAGGAAGCCTATAAGCCGTTCGAAAGCGCCTACGCGAAAATGAAGTAAGGCCGACGCAGCTTCCGCGTCAGGTCTTCAGCCCTTGGCTAAAAGGGCCTCGATCGCGCCAGCGATCTTGGCCAAGCTTTCTTCGATTTTTCCGACCCTAAAGGCGATGTGCTCAAGCGCGTAAGCGGCGCGCTTGTCTGCCGACGGCATGTTCAAGGCGTCGTAATCAGGGACAAATTCCTGCTCGAGCTCACGCAGGAGCTTCGCCCGGCGTGCCGGGTCAGTCATGGCCGCCTCCCATCGCTATGCGCGATCAATAACCGAGTCGTCGAACCGCACCAATCCTGGCGTGCAGCCGGGATCGGTGCCGTTTCATCGAACTGGAATGCGGCCGGCTCCAACCCTATTATAGAGTTCGTGGTGCGGGGGAGACGGCGGGCGGAAGCCTTCCGGAAAGTTCTGCCTCTCACTACGTAGGAGCTTGGAAGACAGACGCAGCAATGCCGCCGCCCGACGCCAATCCCATTATGCCGCCGCCGCGCATGGCGGACGACGACCGCAAGCGCAAAGGCGACCAGAACGGTCCCGGCACCGCGGTCATCACCAAGACGAAGCCGCAGACCAAGCGGCCGAACCTTTATCGCGTGCTGCTGCTCAACGACGACTACACGCCGATGGAGTTCGTGGTCCACGTGCTCGAGCGCTTCTTCAACAAGGACCACGAGGCTGCGCACCTGATCATGATGCATGTGCACCAGCACGGCATCGGCGAATGCGGTGTTTTCACCTACGAGGTGGCCGAAACCAAAGTGACGCAGGTTATGGACTTTGCCCGAAAACATCAGCATCCTTTGCAGTGCATCATGGAGAAGAAGTGATTCCGGGGGGAAACGGTCAATACAAGTGAAGAGAAACTGAAATGCCCACGTTCTCGCGCAGTCTCGAACAGTCGCTCCATCGCGCTCTGGCGCTCGCCAACGAGCGGCATCATGAATACGCGACGCTGGAGCACCTCCTGCTGGCGCTGATCGAAGATCAGGATGCCGCCGCGGTGATGCGGGCCTGCAACGTCGATTTGGAGAAGCTGCGCCGCAGCCTCGTCGCCTACCTCGAATCCGAGCTCGACAATCTGGTCACCGACGGCGCGGAGGATTCAAAGCCCACCGCCGGCTTCCAGCGCGTCATCCAGCGCGCGGTCATCCACGTGCAATCCTCCGGTCGCGAGGAAGTGACCGGCGCCAACGTGCTGGTCGCGATCTTCGCCGAGCGCGAGAGCCACGCCGCCTATTTCCTGCAAGAGCAGGACATGACCCGCTACGACGCGGTCAACTACATCAGCCACGGCATCGCCAAGCGGCCGGGCATGTCGGAAGCGCGCCCGGTGCGCGGCGCCGACGAGGAGAACGACGCCAAATCCGGCGACGAGCAGAAGAAGAAGGGCGACGCGCTCGATGCCTATTGCGTCAACCTCAACAAGAAGGCCCGCGAGGGCAAGATCGATCCGCTGATCGGCCGCGAGTCCGAGATCAACCGCACCATCCAGGTGCTGTGCCGGCGGCAGAAGAACAATCCGCTGTTCGTCGGCGAGGCCGGCGTCGGCAAGACCGCGATCGCCGAAGGTCTGGCGCGGCGCATCGTCCATGGCGAGGTGCCGGATGTGCTGCGCAACGCCACCGTGTTCGCGCTCGACATGGGCACGCTCTTGGCGGGCACGCGCTATCGCGGCGATTTCGAGGAGCGGCTCAAGCAGGTCATCAAGGAGCTCGAGGCCTATCCGGGCGCGATCCTGTTCATCGACGAGATCCACACCGTGATCGGCGCCGGCGCCACCTCCGGCGGCGCCATGGACGCGTCGAACCTGCTCAAGCCGGCCTTGGCGTCGGGCACGGTGCGCTGCATCGGCTCGACCACCTACAAGGAATACCGGCAGTATTTCGAGAAGGACCGCGCGCTGGTGCGCCGGTTCCAGAAGATCGACGTCAACGAGCCGACGATCCCGGACGCCATCGAAATCCTCAAGGGCCTAAAGCCCTATTTCGAGGAGTATCACAAGCTCCGCTACACCAACGAAGCCATCAAGGCGGCGGTGGAATTGTCGGCGCGCTACATCCACGACCGCAAGCTGCCCGACAAGGCGATCGACGTGATCGACGAGTCCGGCGCGGCGCAGATGCTGCTGCCGGAGAGCCGGCGCAAGCGCACCATCGGGCTCAAGGAGATCGAGACCACGATCGCCACGATGGCGCGGATTCCGCCAAAGGCGGTGTCGAAGGACGACGCCGAGGTGCTGCAGCATTTGCAGGCGACGCTCAAGCGCGTGGTCTACGGCCAGGACAAGGCGATCGAGGCGCTCTCGGCCTCGATCAAGCTCGCCCGCGCCGGCCTGCGCGAGCCGGAAAAGCCGATCGGCTGCTATCTGTTCTCCGGCCCGACCGGCGTCGGCAAGACCGAAGTGGCGCGGCAGCTCGCGGCGACGCTCGGCGTCGAGATCATCCGCTTCGACATGTCGGAATATATGGAGCGCCACACCGTGTCGCGGCTGATCGGCGCGCCGCCCGGCTATGTCGGCTTCGACCAGGGCGGCTTGCTGACCGACGGCGTCGACCAGCATCCGCATTGCGTGCTGCTGCTCGACGAGATCGAGAAGGCGCATCCGGATCTGTTCAACGTGCTCCTGCAGATCATGGATCACGGCAAGCTGACCGACCACAACGGCAAGCAGGTCGACTTCCGCAACGTCATCCTGATCATGACCACCAATGCCGGCGCCGCCGACATGGCGCGCGCCGCGTTCGGCTTCACGCGCACCAAGCGCGAGGGCGACGACATGGAGGCGATCAACCGGATGTTCGCGCCGGAATTCCGCAACCGGCTCGACGCGATCATCACCTTCGCGCATCTGTCGCAAGACGTCATCGCCATGGTGGTCGAGAAATTCGTGCTGCAGCTCGAGGCGCAGCTCGCCGACCGCGACGTCACCATCGAGCTGAGCGCCGAAGCGGCCACGTGGCTGATCGCCAACGGCTATGACGAACTGATGGGCGCCCGGCCGATGGCGCGGGTGATCCAGGAGCACATCAAGAAGCCGCTGGCCGACGAGGTGCTGTTCGGACGCCTGAAGTCGGGCGGCCACGTCCGGGTCGTCGTCGTCACCGACGAGTCCGGCAACAGCAAGCTCAGCTTCGAGTATCCGGACGGGCCGGTGACGCCGCGCGCGGAGAAACTGCCCGAGCCGCGCCGCGCCAAGGCGAAGCGGCGCTCCTCGCCGCGGCGCAAGCCGCCGCCGGGCCCCGGCGACGACACACCGCCGCGCCGCGGGCCGACGCCGCGGGTGCCGCTGGTGAAAGTCTAAAGTTCGCTACATCGCCCGGTCACATGACCGGGCGATTTCGCAATTGGCGGGCGAACCAGATCGCCAGCACCGGTATCGTGATCGCCGCGCCGACGAACAGCGGCACCGCGCCCAAGCGGTCGATCACCAGCGCGCCGGTGCCGACGCCCACGGTCTGGCCGACAAAGATCGCCGAAGAAAAGATCGCGACCGCGGTGCCGCGGGCTTGCGGCGTCATCTGCGTGGCGTTGGTCTGCAGCGTGTTGTGCAGCATGTAGAAGCCCAGTCCGATGGCCATTGTCGCGACGGGCGCGAGCCACCAAGCCGGTCCGATGGCGAGCTCGATGTAGGCGGCCGCGATCATGAACCCGCCGCTGATGGCGAGACGGACCTGGCCGAGCCGGTACACAAAAATCTTGACCAACACGGCGTAGATCAGCCCGCCGATGCCGAAGCAGGCGACGGTGAGGCCGACCAGCGTGAAACTTAATCCGAAGCGCAAGCGCAGGTCGGCGCCGATATAGGCGAACGCGCCCCACACGATCGCGCCCTCGATGAAGGCGGTGAGAATGACGATGCGCGCGAATGGATTGCTCAGCACGACGGCGTAGTCGGCGACAAAACCGCGCGTGGTCTCGTTCGGATGCCCCGGCTTGCGCGTCAGCGGATTGGTGATGAGCTCGAACACCAGGCCCGCCGCGGCCAGCGCGAAGACGCCGGCGAGCACGAAGAACACGTTGCGCCAGCCCAACAGATCGCCGAGCACGCCGCCGGCGGCCTGGCCGGAAAGCTGGCCGAGAATCTGGCCGGACAGATAGCGGCCGAGCACGGTCTGCCGGTGCTCATAGGGCGTGACGTCGCCCACATAGGCCATGGAGATTGGGATCACCCAGCCGGCCGCGGCGCCGGTGGCGAGCCGCGCCAGCATCAGCTGCGACAGCGAGCCGGCCAGGCCGCAGCACGCCACCAGCACGGCGCCGATCGCGCACATCAAGGCGACGGTGCGGTATTTGCCGAAGCGGTCGCCGACCGGGCCGATGACCAGCTGGATCGAGCCGTGGGCGAGGGCATAGGCCGTCACCACCATGGCCGCCGCGCCCACGGTGGTGTGGAAGTCGGCGGCGATCTGCGGCAAGCAGCGAATCGGTGACGCGCACCTGCGCTTGCGCGGCGAAGCCCGCGACCGCGAGCAGCATGATCGAGCGCGTCGGCGTTCGGTGGGCCAAAGGCGAGGAAGCTTGCGCGGCGGCTGTCACGTTGGGGCTTTGCTCGGAATCGGGGGTTGGGAAGGGCGGGTGCCGGCGTTGACAGTCAACGCCGCGCGGGCTTTCTAGCGCGCGGCCCGGAAAATCGAAATGATCGAGAAGACATATCAGCCCGGCGCGGTCGAAAGCCGCATTTACGAGGCCTGGGAGAAGGCCGGCGCCTTCCGGGCCGGCCGGCCCGAGCGCGCCAAGGCGGAACCCTATTGCATCGTCATCCCGCCGCCCAACGTCACCGGCTCGCTGCATATGGGCCACGCGCTCAACAACACGCTGCAAGACATCCTCTGCCGCTTCGAGCGCATGCGCGGGCGTGACGTGCTGTGGCAGCCGGGCACCGATCACGCCGGCATCGCCACCCAGGCGGTGGTCGAGCGGCAATTGATGGAGCGCCAGGAATCGAGCCGCGCCATGGGCCGCGAGGCCTTCATCAAGCGGGTCTGGGAATGGAAGGCGGAATCCGGCGGCACCATCATCGGCCAGCTCAAGCGGCTCGGCGCCTCCTGCGACTGGTCGCGCGAGCGCTTCACCATGGACGAGGGCTTGTCGCGCGCGGTGCTGAAGGTCTTCGTCGCGCTCTACCGCGAGGGCCTGATCTACAAGGACAAGCGGCTGGTCAATTGGGACCCGAAGCTGAAAACCGCGATCTCCGATCTCGAAGTGCAGCAGGTCGAGACCAAGGGCAATCTCTGGCACATCAAATATCCGATCGAAGGCAGCGACGAATTCATCATCGTGGCGACGACGCGGCCCGAGACCATGCTCGGCGACGTCGCGGTCGCGGTGCATCCGGACAACGAGCGGCTGAAGCATCTGATCGGCAAGACCGCGATCCTGCCGCTGGTCGGCCGGCGCATTCCGATCATCGGTGACGACTACGCCGATCCGGAAAAAGGCACCGGCGCGGTCAAGATCACGCCGGCGCACGACTTCAACGATTTCGAGGTCGGCAAGCGGCACAACCTGCCTCTTATTAATGTGTTCGACGACGAAGCGCATCTGACGCTCAAGCAAAACGAATCATTTCTGAAGGACGCTCATCCCGAACTCACTTTGTTGGATGCGCTGGAAGGCAAGAGTCGCGAAGCCGCGCGAAAGCTTATCGTCGAGCAGCTTGAGTCGCGTGGTCTCATCGACAAGATCGAGCCGACCAGCGCACGTCGTGCCGCACGGCGACCGCTCCGGCGCGGTGCTCGAGCCGTTTCTCACCGATCAATGGTACGTCGACGCCAAGACGCTGGCGCAGCCGGCGATCAAGGCGGTGCGCGAACGCAAGACCGTGTTCGTGCCGGCGCAATGGGAAGCGACCTTCTTCAACTGGATGGACAATATCCAGCCGTGGTGCATTTCCCGGCAAATCTGGTGGGGCCATCAGATTCCGGCGTGGTACGGACCGGACGGAAAGATCTTCGTCGCCGAGAGCGCGGACGATGCGGTGGCCGACGCGCTGGCGCACTACACCGAGATCGAGGAGATCACCGCCGAGGAGGGCCACGATATCGCCGCCGATCCGGAGCGGCGCGCGCGCTTTGCCTCCGACTATCTGCATCGCGACGACGACGTGCTCGACACCTGGTTCTCCTCGGCGCTGTGGCCGTTCTCGACCTTGGGCTGGCCGGACGAGACGCCGGAGCTCAAGCGCTTCTATCCGACCTCAACGCTGGTCACCGGCTTCGACATCATCTTCTTCTGGGTCGCGCGCATGATGATGATGGGATTGCATTTCAAGAAAGAAGTGCCGTTCCACGACGTCTACATCCACGCGCTGGTGCGCGACGCCTCCGGCGCCAAGATGTCGAAGTCGAAGGGCAATGTCATCGATCCGCTGGAAGTGATCGACGAATACGGCGCCGACGCCCTGCGCTTCACGCTCGCGGCGATGGCGGCGCAGGGCCGCGATATCAAGCTCTCGGCGCAGCGCGTCGAGGGCTATCGCAATTTCGCGACCAAACTCTGGAACGCGGCGCGCTTTGCCGAGATCAACGGCTGCGCCCACGATCCGGATTTCGATCCGCATCACGCCAAGGAGACGCTCAACCGCTGGATCGCGCACGAGACCGCGAAGACGGGCAGGGAGGTCACGGCGGCGATCGAGGCTTACAAGTTCAACGAGGCGGCGAGCGCGCTCTACCGCTTTGTCTGGAATGTCTATTGCGACTGGTATCTCGAACTGATCAAGCCGGTGCTCACCGGCCCCGATGGCGCCGCCAAGACCGAGACGCGCGGGGCCGCCGCGTGGGCGCTCGACGAAATCCTCAGGCTCTTGCATCCGTTCATGCCGTTCATCAGCGAAGAGCTGTGGAGCGTCACCGCCGAGCAGGGGCCGGCGCGTCACCATATGCTGGCGCTCGATGCCTGGCCGGCGCACGACGGCCTCGACGACGAGGTGGCCGAAGCCGAGATCGGCTGGGTCATCGATCTGATCACCGCGATCCGCTCGGTGCGTGTCGAGATGAATATTCCGGCCGCGACCATGCTGCCGCTGGTGCTCGCGAACGCTTCCCCGCAAACCGCCATCCGGGCGCGGCACTGGTCGGAATTCATCCAGCGCCTGGCGCGCATTGCCGACATTTCCTTCGCCGACGCACCGCCGCAAGGCGCGGTGCAGCTCGTCGTGCGCGGCGACGTCGCGGCGCTGCCGCTCAAGGGCGTGATCGATCTCGACGCCGAGCGCGCCCGGCTCGCCAAGGAAATGGCGAAGTGCGACGCCGACATCGCCCGCGTCGACGCCAAGCTCAACAATCCCAATTTCGTCGCGCGCGCGCCGGAAGAAGTGGTCGAAGAAGAAAAAGAAAAGCGCGAAGAGGCGCTGGCGCGCAAAGCCAAGATCGCCGAGGCGCTGCAGCGGCTCAAGGATTCGGCTTAAATCCCGCACGAAATAAGTGAAATGCTGCGGCTGACCGCAGTTGCGCGCCGCCGCGCGCTCCGGCTACAACTCAGGGAGGAGTGTCGACGCTTTTGCAAGGCTCATCATGACCGACGAAGCGCAGAACGTCATCGTCCTCAAAGACGCCTATGACCGCTGGGCTGAAAGCAAGGGCGACAGCGCCGATCATTGGACGGCGATCTTCGCCGACAAGATCAAGTTCGGCTCGCTCGCCCAGGGCAGCTATGGCGCGGCCTATCTGACGGAGTATCAAAGCCGCGACCAGCTGGCGCAGTATTTTGCCGGTCTCAAGCGAGACTGGGAAATGATCGAATACGTGGCGGAGAATTACGTCGCCCAAGGCGATCGCGTGGTCATGCTCGGACATTGCTCCTGGCGCAACCGGCGCACCGGCAAGGTGGTGGCGACGCCGAAGGCGGACTCCTGGCGCTTTGCCGACGGCAAGGCAATCGAGTTCTACGAGTATTACGACACCGCACAGTTGCGCGACGCGACGGTCTGACCAGGCGGCTGCGCGGGTTCTCACCCGAGACGCGTTCGCAATTAAACACAGCTCAGTCTTTCATGACTGAAGGACATGAGCATGCGGATTTTTCTCGCCGGAGCGAGCGGCGCGATCGGGCGGCGGCTGACGCCGTTGCTGCTGAAAGCCGGCCACGACGTCACCGGCATGACGCGCTCGGCCGAGCGTCGCGCGCGAGCTTGAAGCTGCCGGCATCCGGCCGGCGGTCGTCGACGTGTTCGATGCGGAAGCGCTCAAGCGCGCCGTCGTGGCGGCGCGGCCCGACGTCGTCATGCACCAGCTCACCGACTTGCCGCGCGTTCTGGACGACGAGGCGCAGCTCGCCGCCGCTTACCCGCGCAATGCCCGCATCCGCACCGAAGGCACGCGCAATCTGGTCGCCGCGGCGCTTGCGGCCTCGGCGCGGCGCTTCATCGTCCAGAGCGTGGCGTTCGCTTATGCGCCGGGCAAAGAGCCTTATGTCGAGACCGATCCGCTCAACCTGGTCGATGGTCCGCGGCTGGTGACGGTCCGCGCCGCGGCCGACATGGAAGAGCAGGTGCTCAAATCCGGCATGGAAGCCATCGTGCTGCGCTACGGCCTGCTTTACGGCCCCGGCACCTGGACCGAAGGCCCAAGCCGCAAGCCGCCGCTCCATGTCGATGCCGCCGCGCAGGCGGCGCTGCTCTCGCTGACCCGCGGCAACGGCATCTACAACATTGCCGATGACGACGGGACGGTCTCCATCGAAAAGGCCCGCAACGAATTGGGCTTCGATCCCGCCTTCAGGCTTTGAACGGCTTACTGAGAAAGCGCGAGCCTTTCAGGCCATAGCGCCAGGGCTTTTCGACCGCCTTGGTGAGGCCGATGCGCGGTCCGGCGATAACCTCGACCTCGTCCGTGCGCGCAAAGAGCGCGAACGGCGGCTCGTCGAGGGCCAAGCCGTTTTGGGCGTGGGTTATCCGCAGCGCCTCGCAGACCCGGCCGGGGCCGGAGCAGAGCAGCCGGACGTCAGTGACGCCGCGCCGACGGCGCATGACCGCTAGCCCTGCCGTCGGCTCGATCGCCCGGATCAGCACGGCGCTCGCCGAGCCCTTGGGCTCGCAAACGAAGTTCACGCACCAGTGAATGCCGTAGGAGCGGTAGACATAAGCATAGCCCGGCGGCCCGAACATCACCGCATTGCGGGATGTCGGCCCGCGAAAACTGTGCGCTGCGGGATCGGTATGGTGATAGGCCTCGACCTCGACGATGCGGCCGCCGACGCCGTCAAACAGCAGCGTCGCCCCGATCAGGTCGGGCGCCACCTCGTGTACGCTGCGTCTGAAAAAGGCTCGGGTCAGTCTTTTGGCCATCGGGCCATGGTGGCAGGTCTTGTGGCTCAAGTCGGGCAGCACTTGGTAAATCGCGCGTTAATGCCTAGCTAACAAACGCCGCTAAATCTGTGGCCCCGGCGCAACACGCTGTGAACATTTATAAGTTTCGGCGGAAAGCCATCCACCGCGCCGCTTTTTAGCCATAGGATTTTTCGACACCCTCGGCCGCGAGCGCCGGGCGGTGAGTAGAAGCCGCTAGCGGCACTTCCGATTTGAAGGCGCCGTGCGCCGGATCGGTGGGGATGGGGCGAGGGGCCTTGTTTGGCCTTGATGAGTAAAATGGACGCCAAGACCGATCTAAAATCACGACTGCCCAGCCGGCACGCCACCGAAGGCGCCGAGCGCGCGCCGCATCGCGCGTTCTATTACGCCATGGGGCTGACGCAGGAGCAGATCCACCAGCCCTTCGTCGGTGTCGCCACCTGCTGGAACGAAGCCGCGCCCTGCAACATCGCGCTGATGCGCCAGGCCCAGGCGGTGAAGCGCGGGGTCGCCTCGGTCGGCGCCACGGCGCGCGAGTTCTGCACCATCACCGTGACCGACGGCATCGCCATGGGCCATGCCGGCATGAAGGCATCCTTGCCGTCGCGCGAAGTCATCGCCAATTCGGTGGAATTGACGATGCGCGGCCACGCCTACGACGCCCTGATCGGGGTGGCGGGCTGCGACAAGTCGCAGCCCGGCATGATGATGGCCATGTGCCGGCTCAATGTGCCGTCGATCTACATCTACGGCGGCTCGATCCTGCCCGGCACCTTCAAGGGCAAGCCGGTCACCATCCAGGACGTCTACGAGGCGGTCGGCAAGCACTCGATCGGCGAAATGTCCGATCCCGATCTGCAGACGCTCGAAGAGAACGCCTGCCCGTCGGCCGGCGCCTGCGGCGCGCAATTCACCGCCAACACCATGGCGACGGTGTCGGAGGCCATTGGCCTTGCTCTGCCGTACTCCGCTGGAGCTCCGGCGCCATACGAGATTCGCGACAAATTCTGCATGCTGGCCGGCGAGATGATCATGGATTTGATCGTCAAGAACATCCGCCCGCGCGACATCGTCACCCGCGAAGCGTTGGAAAATGCCGCAGCGGTGGTGGCGGCGACCGGCGGCTCGACCAATGCGGCGCTGCACCTGCCGGCCATCGCCCACGAATGCGGCATAAAATTCGACCTTTTCGACGTCGCCGAAATTCTCAAAAAAACCCCGTATATCGCGGATTTGAAACCATCCGGCCGTTATGTCGCCAAAGATATGTTTGAGGCTGGTGGTGTTCCGCTTTTGATGAAGACGTTGCTCGACAACGGCTTCCTCCATGGCGACTGCCTCACCGTCACCGGCCGCACGATTGCGGAGAATATGAAGGCGGTGAAGTGGAATCCGGACCAGGACGTGGTTTACCCGGCCGACAAACCGTTATCGCCGACCGGCGGCGTCGTTGGTCTCAAAGGTAATCTCGCGCCCGAAGGCGCCATCGTTAAGGTTGCCGGCATGGCGGGCTTGCGTTTCACCGGGCCGGCGCGCTGCTTCGACGGCGAGGAAGCTTGCTTCGAAGCGGTCAAAAACAGGACGTACAGGGAAGGCGACGTGCTGGTCATCCGTTACGAGGGTCCGAAAGGCGGTCCCGGCATGCGTGAAATGCTGTCGACCACCGCTGCGCTCTACGGTCAGGGCATGGGCGGCAAGGTCGCGCTGATCACCGACGGCCGGTTCTCCGGCGCGACGCGCGGCTTCTGCGTCGGCCATGTCGGGCCCGAGGCCGCCGTCGGCGGCCCGATCGGGCTCATTCGCGACGGCGATATCATCGAGCTCGATGCCGAGAAGGGCACGCTCGACGTCAAGCTGAGCGACGCCGAGCTCGCGGCGCGCGCCAAGAACCTGGAAGCCGCGCGCCGAGGAATACGCGTCCGGCTATTTGTGGAAATACACCCAGCAGGTCGGATCGGCGCGCAATGGCGCCGTGACCCATCCGGGCGGCAGTGCCGAGAAGGCGTGTTATGCGGATATCTAGCGCAGCCGTCCGCCGCATCACGAGCGGCAGAGGTGTCGTGCTGGCGAGCGCGCTTTGCATCGCCGCGGGTCTCGGCTTCGGCACCGCGCGCGGCCCGGTGCTCGGGTTTTCGATCGAGCCGGCCTTCGCGTTCGACGGTACGACGACACCGAATACGGCGGCGCTGACGCCGAACGACGGCTTGCGCAACACCAGTCATCCGCTGCTCGACGAAAAGGCCAAAGCGCTGACCGCGCTGCAATATGCGGCGGAGCAGGGCCAGCCGGCGGCGCAATGGAAGCTCGGCCGCATGTACGCCGACGGCGACGGCGTGCCGCAAGACCAGATGCGCGCCTTCAATTATTTCAGCGAGATCGCCAATACCCATCCCGACGAGAGTCCGGGCACGGCGCAGGCGCGCTTCGTCGCCAACGCCTTCGTGTCGCTCGGGCACTATTATCTGAACGGAATTCCCAATTCCAAGATCAAGGCCAACACGGCCCGCGCTCGCGAGCTCTACACCTACGCGGCCACCTATTTCGGCGATGCCGATGCGCAATACGAGCTCGGCCGGCTCTATCTCGACGTCGACGCCGAACGATCCGCACGAGGCGGCGCGCTGGTTCCAGCTTGCCGCCAACAAAGGCCAGTGCCGCGCCGAGGCAGCGCTCGGCGATATCTTGTTCCAGGGCCAATATGTGCCGCGGCAGGCCGCGCGCGGCCTGATGTGGCTCACGCTCAGCAAGGATTGCGTCGGTCCCGACGAAAGCTGGGTCAAGCCGCTCTACGACAACGCCTTCCGCCGCGCCAGCGACGACGAGCGGCAGATGGCGCTGGTTTATCTGGAAGGTTGGCTCAGGGGCCGGCGCGATTAAGCGCTATTTCGCCGCGATATCCAGATCGATCCACACCGGCACGTGATCGGACGGCTTCTCCCAGGTCCGCACATGGCGGTCGATGCCGGCGTCGCAGAGTTTGTCGGCGGCGAGCGGCGACAGCAGCAGGTGGTCGATGCGGATGCCGTTGTTCTTCTGCCAGGCGCCGGCCTGATAATCCCAGAATGTATAGAGGCCGGGATCGTCGCTGGTCGCGCGCAGCGCATCGGTCAGTCCGAGATTGACCAGCGCGCGGAATTCGTCGCGCGTCTTCGGCAGGAACAACGCGTCGCCGGTCCAGGCCTGCGGGTTGCGCGCGTCGGCTGAGGTCGGAATGACGTTGTAGTCGCCGGCCATGACCAGCGGCTCTTCGAGCGCCAGCCGCTCGCGGGCGTAAGCGGATAGCCGTTTCATCCAGCCGATTTTGTAAGTGTATTTCTCGGTGTCGGGCGGATTGCCGTTGGGCAGATAAATGCTGGCGATGCGCAGCGCGCCGTTCGCCGTCGACACCACCGCTTCGATGAAGCGGGCGTGATCGTCGTTGGCGTCGCCGGGCAGGCCGTTGCTCACTTCGTCGAACGGGAATTTCGACAGGATCGCGACGCCGTTGAAGGTCTTCTGGCCGTGGACGGCGACGTTGTAGCCGAGACTCTCGAACTCCATGCGCGGAAACGCGTCATCGACGCATTTGGTCTCCTGCAGGCAGACGATGTCGGGCTTGCGCTCGGCGAGCCAAGTGCGCGCGGAATCGGTGCGCTGCTTGATCGAATTGACGTTCCAGGTGGCAATGCGCACGGGAGCAGCTTGTTTGGTGCTAGAGGGCGAAGCTGGTGCCGCAGCCGCAGGACGCGGTCGCCTGCGGATTGTTGACCTTGAACGACGAGCCGATCAAATCGTCGACGAAATCGATCTCGCTGCCGGCCATGTAATTGAGCGAGACCGGATCGATCAGCACCGTGGCGCCGCTCTTCTCGATGACGATGTCGTCGTCGGCGCGATCACGCTCGGTATCGAATTTGTACTGAAAGCCCGAGCAGCCGCCGCCCTCGACGCTGACGCGCAGCATGGTGCCGGCCGGCTCCTTTTGCAGGATTTCGCCGATCCGCCGCGCCGCCCGTTCGGTCACGATGACATTGGCTTCCGCAATATTGGCTTCCATAGTCATGATCTCCGGCCGGGGACTGCACGGATTGCCACGGCGCTACTCCGATAGTTAAGTGCGCCGGTACTTAAGGTCAATTGCCGGCAGCCGGGCCGATCGATGGCGATGGATGGCACATTCCGCGCGCGTTTCGCGTGCGATCCGGGGCAAAGCCGCGGCCGGCTGCACCTCGAGCCGGTCAGCAAGAGCCGCAGCGCCTTCCGCCGCGACTGCGACCGTATCATCCATTCGACCGCCTTCCGCCGCCTCAAGCACAAGACCCAGGTGTTCGTGTTCGACGAGGGCGATCACTACCGCACCCGGCTCACCCATACGCTCGAAGTCACGCAAGTTGTCGCGGGCGCTGGCGCGCGCGCTCGGCGTCGACGAAGACCTCGCCGAGGCGCTGGCGCTGGCCCACGATCTCGGCCATCCGCCGTTCGGCCATGCCGGCGAGCGCGCGCTCGATGCCTGCCTCGCGGCCTTCGGCGGCTTCGACCACAATGCGCAGACCTTGCGCGTCGTCACCGCGCTGGAGCGCCGCTACCCGGCCTTCGACGGCCTCAATCTGACCTGGGAAACGCTCGAAGGCCTGGTCAAGCACAACGGCCCGCTCACCGCGCGCGATGGAACGCCACTCGGTCACTACCGCCAGCACGGCATCCCCGAGACCATCCTGGACTATTCGCGGCAGCAGGATTTGCAATTGTGGAGTTATCCAAGCGTCGAGGCGCAGCTCGCCGCCTTTGCCGACGACATCGCCTACGACGCCCACGACATCGACGACGGGTTGCGCGCCGAATTGTTCGATCTCGATGACATCGCCACCGTGGCGCTTCCGGGCCGCATCATCGGCGAGATCCGGGCCACCCATCCGGGACTCGATGCCGGGCGCCAGGTGCACGAACTGATCCGCCGGCTGATCGGTTTGTTGATCGAGGACGTCATCGCCGAAACCGGCCGCAAGCTTGCCGCGCTGGCGCCGAGCTCGGCCGACGACGTGCGGCAGGCCAAAACGTCGGTCGCAGGCTTCTCGGCGGTGACGGCGGAAGCCGACCGCGCCATCAAAAGCTTCCTGAAAGTCCGGATGTACCGCCACGACCGCGTCATGCATGTCATGGATCAGGCGGCGGCCGTGGTGCGCGACCTGTTTGCGCGCTACAGCGCCCATCCCGGCGACCTGCCGGCGGAATGGAGCGAAGGGCTCGACGGCCTTGAAGAGGCAGTACGCGCGCGCCGCATCGCCGATTTCATCGCCGGCATGACCGACCGCTTTGCGCTCGCCGAGCACGCCCGGCTCTTTGACTCGACCCCGGAATTGCGTTAGGCGCGCGGCGCTCATGAGCACAAAGAATATTTTCGCCGACATTCTCGGGTCCGTTCGCCATGCCAGCGCGGACGTTGCACCCGGCATCGATCAGTCGAGGGTGACCGTCGAGCCGCCGCGCGATCCGTCGCACGGCGACATCGCCACCAACGCCGCGATGGTTTTGGCCAAGGACGCCGGCCGCAAACCGCGCGAGCTTGCCGAGGCAATCGCCGAAAAACTTCGCGCCGATGCTGTCGTCGGCAAGGCCGATGTCGCCGGCCCGGGCTTCATCAATCTCACGCTCAAGCCCACCGCCTGGATCGCGGCGTTGCGCGGCGCAGTGCAATTGGGCGCGCAATACGGCGTGAGCGACATCGGCGGCGGCGTTCCGGTCAACGTCGAATATGTTTCGGCGAATCCGACCGGGCCGATGCATGTCGGCCATGGCCGCGGTGCCGTGTTCGGCGATGCCTTGGCGAACCTGCTCGCCTTCGCCGGTTTCAAGGTGACGCGCGAATATTACGTCAACGACGCCGGCGCCCAGGTCGATGTGCTCGCGCGCTCGGCTTATCTGCGCTACCGCGAGGCGCTCGGCGAGGACATCGGCACGATTCCCGAGGGTCTTTATCCCGGCGATTATCTCAAGCCGGTCGGCACCGCGCTCGCCGCGCAATATAAAGACGCGCTGACAAAGCAGCCCGAGGCCGAATGGTTGCCCGTCGTTCGCGCCAAGGCGATCGAGATGATGATGGCGACGGTTCGTGCCGATCTTGCCGCGCTCAATATCGGCCACGACGTGTTCTATTCGGAACGCTCGATGGTCGCCGGCGGCACCGACCTTGTGGCCGTGACGATCGAATGGCTGCGCGAACGTGGCTATGTCTATGACGGCCGCTTGCCGCCGCCCAAGGGCGCGCCGGTCGAGGACTGGGAAGATCGCGAGCAGACGCTGTTCCGCTCCACCGAATTCGGCGACGACGTCGATCGGCCGCTGAAGAAGTCCGACGGCTCCTACACCTATTTCGCCTCCGACATCGCCTATCACCGTTCCAAGATCGAGCGCGGCTTCCGCTCGCTGATCGATGTCTGGGGCGCCGACCACGCCGGCTACATCAAGCGCATGCAGGCGGCGGTGGCGGCGCTCAGCGATCGCAAGGCCGAGCTCGACGTCAAGGTCATCCAGCTCGTCAAGCTGTTGCGCGCCGGCGAGCCGGTCACGATGTCGAAGCGGGCAGGGGAGTTCGTGACGTTGCGTGAAGTGGTGGATGAAGTCGGGCGTGATGCGGTCCGCTTCATGATGCTGTTTCGCAAAAACGATGCCGTGCTCGACTTCGACCTCGCCAAGGTGATCGAGCAGTCACGCGACAACCCGGTGTTCTACGTCCAATACGGCCACGCCCGCGGCCAGTCGATATTCCGCAATGCGCGAGTGGCATTTCCCGATCTGCCGGATGATGTTGCAGAGTTTGATCGAAGTCGCCGGGCTGGAGCGGCTTTCAGACCCTGCGGAACTCGCTTTGATGCGGCAAATTGCGCTTTATCCGAGGGTGGTGGAAGCCGCTGCCGCGGCCCACGAACCGCACCGAATTGCCTTTTATCTGTTTGACTTGGCCAGCGAATTTCATGCGCTCTATACGCTCGGCAACACAAAGCCACATTTACGTTTCATTATCCAAAATGAACGACAAATGACTGTGGCGCGTCTCGTGCTCGTACAAGGCGTCGTGACCGTTCTCTCGTCGGGGCTGGCGCTGCTCGGGGTCGAGGCGCCAAACGAGATGCGGTAATTCGCGCCGCTTGGGACGTAAGGGTGCGGACGACGGGGAATCAGCCCAGTATCGCGTAAACCGCCTGGACCGAGGCGAATTCGATGGCCGACAGCAATTTTCGTCCTTTCCGCAGCCGCGACTCGCTCGCGCGCGAGGACGTCGATCCGACGAGCGACGCCACGCGCGATCCGCTCGCCGAGTTGGCGCGCATCATCGGCCAGAGCAACCGGGTCAATCAACTTCGATCGCGATCCCAGGCACAATGCGGCTCAGACGCTGGACGAGCCGCTGCCTGCGGCAGATCACGATTGGGCGGCCGATGACGGCTACGCCGAGTCGGACGCGCCGGAGCAATATCCAGATCAATACGCGGAAGAAAACTACGTTCAGCCGCGGCTCCCCGACCCTTATCCGGCCGATCGCGCCTATGACCGGCATGATCGCGACGACGAGCGTGCACCGCCGATCGCCAGCCAATATTCCGAGCCGGCCGAGCCCTACGACGACCCCCATGATGAGGAGCGGGCGTACGACGCGCGCTATCGCGACGAGGACCCGCCGCGATCCGCCGCCCGGCAGCCGGCATTGGCGCCGCAATCTTATGACGACGAATACGAAGCCGAAGACCAATGGGACGGCCAGGCGGATCGCCAGTCTGACGACGTTGAAGACTATGACGATGAAGCCACGGCCCGGCCTCGGCGCAGCGGCCTCGTTGTGGTTTTGGCCATGCTGGGCTTGGTCATGATCGGCGCCGGCGGCGCTTTTGCCTATCGCGCGATGTTCGGCGGCGCGATCCTGGCGCCGTCGCTGCCGCCGGTGATCAAGGCGAACGATACTCCGAACAAGATCGTGCCCAACCGCACCGATGCCCAGGCCGCGGCGTCGAATCCCGCTGGCACCGCGACGTCAGGAGCGCCGGACAAGCTGGTATCGCGCGAGGAACAGCCGGTCGCGATCCAGCCCGCCAACGCACCGCCGCGCGTCGTTTCGACAATTCCGGTACTGCCGGCGCCCGGCGCCGCACCGGCCGGCCCGCCCGCCTCCGTCGCGCCTGCGCCGCCCGCCGCCCCGGCGCTGCCGTCAGCCCCGTCAAAGGTCGCTGGGCCGGCGCAACCGCCAGCGGCACCACTGGCCGGATCCGGGGAACCGAAGAAAATCCACACCGTCACCATTCGCTCGGACCAGGTCGGCAACCCGAGTGCAGCGGCGCCGGCGCCCGCTGCCGCAGCGCCTGCAGCGCGACCCAAAGCAACTGAAGCGCCCGCCAGGGCAGCGGCACCCAGGGCCGGTGGCAACGCGCCGCTCGCCATCGTGCCGGTCGCGCAAGGTGCAGCACCGGCCGCGGAGCCGCCGCGCTCCCGCGTGGCACGGACCGAAGCGCCGACCGCGCCAGTCGCACAGCAGCGCCCGGCGGCAGGCGGCTATGCGGTGCAGGTCACCTCGCAGCGCTCCGAGGCCGATGCCCAGACCGAGTTCAAAGCGCTCCAGGCCAAATTCCCCGGCCAGCTCGGCCATCGGCAGCCGATCATCCATCGCGCCGATCTCGGGGAAAAAGGCACCTTCTATCGCGCCCTGGTCGGCCCCTTCGCCTCCTCGGAGGCGGCCGCGGCCATGTGCAGCAATTTGAAGGCCGCTGGCGGCAGCTGCATCGTCCAGAAGAATTAGCGCGCACGCGCTTGACCCTCGCGTTCGGCGCGGGCTAATCGGCGCCGATGCGCGCCTTCATCACCGGCGTTGCAGGGCCGGCGCTGACGAATGAGGAACGGCAGTTCCTCCGCGACGCGCAGCCCTGGGGTCTCATTGTTTTCACGCGGAATATCGCCGGTCCCGACCCGTTGCGTCGGCTGATCGGCGAGTTCCGCAGTGTCGTCGGCCGCGACGCCCCGGTCCTGATCGACCAGGAGGGCGGCCGGGTGCAGCGCCTCGGCCCGCCGCATTGGCCGAAATACCCGCCGGGCGCCGCCTACGGCGCGCTCTACGACCGGGATCGTGAAACCGGCCTTGCCGCGGCACGGCTCGGCGCGCGGCTGATCGCGAGCGATCTTGCCGACCTCGGCATCGACGTCGATTGCCTGCCGCTCGCCGATGTGCCGGTTCCGGGCTCCGATGCGGTGATTGGCGACCGCGCTTACGGCACGGACCCGGTCAAGGTGGCCGCCATTGCCGGCGCGATTGCCGGGGGTCTGGCGGATGGCGGCGTGCTGCCGGTGCTCAAGCATATGCCCGGCCACGGTCGCGCCACGGCGGACAGCCATAAACGGCTGCCGGTGGTCACGGCCGACCGGGCGACGCTGGAAGCGACGGATTTTGCCGCTTTCCGGCCGCTGGCCGGCCTGCCGCTCGGCATGACCGCACATGTTGTGTTCAGCGCCATCGACCCCGTGGCGCCGGCCACCTTATCGGCGGCTATAGTGGGCGGCGTGATTCGTGATTCGATAGGCTTTCGGGGCCTTTTAATGAGCGACGACATCTCCATGGGCGCCTTGTCGGGCTCGCTGTCGGAGCGCACCGCCGCGGCGATCGCCGCCGGCTGCGACATGGTCCTGCATTGCAACGGCGAGATTGGCGAGATGCGCGCGGTTGCCGCGGCGGTGCCCGCGCTCGCCGGCGAGGCTGCGCGCCGGGCGGCGGCTGCGCTCGCGACGAAGCGCCCGGCGGCGCCTTTCGACGTTGCCGCGGGCCGGGCCGAGTTCTCCCGCCTCATGAAGGGCACTTGGCCGCCTGCCGAGGTGGTCGCATGAACGCCGAAGATTTTCAGTTCGAGGGCGAGCTGCCGGAGCGCGCCACCGATGAGCCGGCGCTGGTCGTCGACGTCGAGGGCTTTGAAGGTCCGCTCGATCTGTTGCTCACGCTGGCGCGCCAGCAAAAAGTCGATCTGGCCAAGATCTCGATCCTGGCGCTCGCCGACCAGTATCTCGCCTTCATCGAAGCGGCGCGGAAGCTGCGGCTGGAGCTTGCCGCCGATTACCTGGTGATGGCGGCGTGGCTCGCCTATCTGAAATCGCGCCTGCTGCTGCCGGAGCAGCATGCGCCCGATGGGCTCAGCGCCGAGGACATGGCGAATGCGCTGGCGCAGCGGCTGCGCCGGCTCGAAACGATCCGCAATGTCGCCGAGCAATTGCTCAACCGGCCGCAGCTCGGCCGCGAGGTGTTCCAGCGCGGCGCGCCCGAGCCGATCGCCGAGATCAAACATCCGGAATGGTCGGCGACGCTCTACGACCTGCTCACCGCCTATGCCGGGCGGCGGCAGACCCAGGCGCGCTCCTTCGTGCGCATGCCCAAGCGCACGGTGTGGTCGCTCGCCGAAGCGCGCGAGGCATTGGAACGGCTGATCGGCCTCTCCATGGAGTGGAGTCCGCTCGATCAATATCTCGCCGAATATCTGGTGGAGCCGTCGATGAAAGCGACGGTGATGGCATCGAGCTTTGCCGCGACGCTCGAATTGGTGCGCGAAGGCCATCTCGAGCTGAACCAGCACGCGGCTTTTGCACCGCTCTACGTGCGCAAGCGGCAGAAGACGGAAGACGGCGGCGTGGCCGCCGAAACGGGGAATGGGTAAGAGGGAGCCGACGCAATGGGGAATGTGGCGGAGATGCGTGTGATCGTCGGAGACAAGGACAGGGAAACCGAGCGCGCGGAGGAGCTGCGCATTCTCGAAGCCTTGCTGTTTGCCGCCGAGGGCCCGCTCGACGAAAAAGTTTTGGCCAAGCGCCTGCCGGCCGGCGTCGACGTGCGCGCGCTGCTCACGCAATTGCAGAAAGAGTACGAGCCGCGCGGCGTGAACCTGGTCCGCGTTGCCGGCAAATGGACGCTGCGCACCGCGAGCGATCTGGCCTGGCTGTTGACCCATGAAGCGACGGTGACGCGGAAACTGTCGCGCGCCGCCATCGAGACGTTGGCCATCGTCGCCTATCACCAGCCGGTGACGCGCGCCGAGATCGAGGACATCCGCGGCGTGACCACGTCGAAGGGAACCCTCGACGTGCTGCTCGAGACCGGCTGGATCAGGCTGCGCGGCCGCCGCAAGGCGCCGGGCCGGCCGGTGACCTACGGCACCAACGAGGCGTTCCTGTCACATTTCGGGCTGGAGGCGCTCAACGACTTGCCCGGCCTCGACGAGCTCAAGGGCGCAGGCCTGATCGAGCCGTCGCTGCCCGCAGGCTTCAGCGTTCCGGTGCCGTCGGACGATCCGGCCTTGCGGGACGACGAAGATCCGCTCGAACCCGGCGATCTCGACCTCGGCCTGGTGCCGCCCGCCGGCCGCAGCGAGGAATAGAACCGCCCGCTCGCCGATCAGGTGATCGGGAAACGGCCGTCCCAGGGTTAACGGCAGCCGCATTAGCCCTGCGGCCGTTGGGCATTCCGGGCGCGCTTGTTTTTGCCGCCCTTGACGCCTAGGTTCTGGCGAAATCGACATGTTGCCGCGGGCCCAAGGTCGCGTACTAGGTGCCGTTGCGGACGGAGGGTTTCATGGGCTCATTGAGCATCTGGCATTGGTTGGTCGTCGGCGCCGTGCTGCTTCTGGTCTTCGGCGGCCGCGGCAAGATTTCGGACATGATGGGCGACGTCGCCAAGGGCATCAAAGCCTTCAAGAAGGGCATGTCCGAGGACGACACGGCGGAAGCCGCGCCCAAATCCGAAGCGCCGGTCAAGACCATCGATCATCAGGCGGCCGCCGACATGAAGCGGCGCGCCGAGTCCGAGAGCAAGGTCTAAGCGCTCGCCGCGCCCTCGCGCCGATCGCCGCGGCCCGCCAGGCAAGCTGCGGCAGCGGGCGGTCGAGGCGGCCGGGGAGTTTTCATGTTCGACATCAGTTGGAGCGAGTTCCTGCTGATCGGCGTCGTGGCGCTGATCGTGATCGGGCCGAAGGAGCTGCCCGGCGTGTTGCGCACGCTCGGCCAGTACACGCGCAAGGTCCGCAGCATGGCGGCCGACTTCCAGAACCAGTTCCAGGAAGCGATGCGCGAAGCCGAGATGACCGACCTGAAGAAGCAGGTCGACGATCTGGCGCAAGACGTCAAGAATTTCGATCCGCTCAAGGACGTGCGCAGCGATCTCGAAGCCACGGGCAAGGATCTCGAACGCTCGCTCGAAGCCACGCCTGAGCCGAAACCCGAGCCGCCCGCCGATGGCGGCCTTGCCGTGAGCGATGCCGCGCCCGCCGCCGAAATAGCCGCGCCCGTCGCCGCCGTGGAACGCAGCGACCTCGAGCCTGCCGGCGCGGAAACGGCGAAGACCGAGCCCGCCGCGGAGACCGCACAACCGGACAGCACGGAACGTCCGGCATGAGCCACGAAGACGAAGAGAAGGAGATCGAGGCGACCAAGGCGCCGTTGATGGATCACCTGATCGAGCTGCGCTCGCGGCTGATCAAGGCGGCGGCTGCATTCATCATCGCGATGATCTGCTGCTTCTTCTTCGCCAGGGAGATCTACAACATCCTCACTTGGCCCTACGTCTGGGTCGCCGGCCCGGAATTCGAAATTCATCTATACGGGCTTGCTCGAATATTTCGTCGTGCAGCTCAAGATCGCGGCCTTCGGTGGCACCTTCATTGCGTTCCCGGTTATCGCCACGCAGATCTACATGTTCGTCGCGCCCGGCCTTTATCGCAACGAGAAGCAGGCGTTCCTGCCGTACTTGATCGCCACGCCGGTGTTCTTCCTGATGGGATCGATGGTGGTCTATTTCGTGGTCTGGCCGATGCTGGCGCGGTTTTCGCTCAGCATGCAGCAGATGGGCGGGCCGGGGCAGGCGACCATCGAGCTGTTGCCCAAGGTCGAAGACTATCTCTCGCTGATGATGAAGCTGATGCTGGCCTTCGGCATCGCCTTCCAGCTGCCGGTGATCCTGACGCTGCTCGGCCGCGTCGGCATCATCACCTCGGACCAGCTCAAGGCCAAGCGCCGCTACTTCATCGTCATCGCCTTCGTCATCGCCGCGGTTTTGACGCCGCCCGACATCCTGAGCCAAATGTCGCTTGCACTGCCGCTGCTCGCCCTCTACGAGGGCTCGGTCTGGTCGGTGAAGATAGTCGAAAAGCGCGCTGCCGCCGAGCGCGCCGCGGCTGCGGCGGCGGCCAAGCCGGCGGAATGAAGGCTATCCTTCGTCATTGCCGGACTTGATCCGGCAATCCATGGGGCGGCGAGGCAGCATGGATGCGCGGGTCAAGCCCGCGCATGGCGAGCTTGGGATGCTACAAGGCCGTCCCGATTCCCTCGAGTAACGATTGCATGCACGACATCCGCTTCATCCGCGACAATCCCGACGCTTTCGACCACGCGCTGGCGCGGCGCGGGCTTCCGCCGCAGGCGCAGCGGCTGATCGCGCTCGACGAGCAGCGTCGCGCGAAAATCCTCGCGCTCGAAACCGCGCAGGCGCGCCGCAACGCGGCGTCGAAGGAAATCGGCGAGGCGAAGAAGAACAAGGACGAGGAAAAAGCCAAGGCGATTGCTGAGCGAGGTCGCCGCGCTGAAGGAATCGATTCCGGCGATGGAGGCGGAGGAGAAAGAAGGCCTCCAAAGCGCTCGACGACGCGCTGGCGGAAATTCCCAACCTGCCGCTCGACGAAGTGCCCGACGGCAAGGACGAAAAAGACAACGTCGAGCATCATCGCTTCGGCGCGAAGCGCGATTACGCGTTCGCGCCCAAGCAGCATTTCGATCTCGGCGAAGCGCTCGGCCAGATGGATTTCGAGACCGCGGCAAAACTCTCCGGCGCGCGCTTTGTCGTTTTGAAAAAAGGCTTGGCGCGGCTCGAGCGCGCGCTCGGTCAATTCATGCTCGATGTGCACACGAGCGAGCCGCACAACTACACCGAAGTCGCGCCGCCGCTGTTGGTGCGCGACGATGTGATGTTCGGCACGGCGCAATTGCCGAAATTTAGCGAGGATCAATTTTCGACGTCGGACATCGAGTGAAGATCTAGTCGAAGGCATTGCATACGATGAACTTCGAGTAAGAACGGGCGATTGATTCTTCGAACTGATGACTCAAGAAAGAACGTGCTGAAGCTGCGCGCATAGGCGAAGCTTGAAGATCGATGAGATTCGTGATATCGACCAGAATCTGCGACGATCGGCTCTGGCTCATCCCCACCGCCGAAGTCCCGCTAACCAATCTCGTCCGCGAATCCATCGTCGACGAAGCGCAACTGCCGATGCGGTTCACCGCCTGCACGCCGTGCTTCCGCGCCGAGGCGGGCGCCGCGGGCAAGGACACGCGCGGCATGATCCGGCAGCATCAGTTCACCAAGGTCGAGCTGGTCTCCATCACCACGCCGGAGCAAAGCAAAGACGAGCACGAGCGCATGCTCGCCTGCGCCGAGGAAGTTTTGAAAAAGCTCGATCTGCACTATCGCGTGATGACGCTGTGCGCCGGCGATATGGGCTTTGCGTCGCAAAAGACCTACGACATCGAAGTCTGGCTGCCCGGGCAAAACATGTACCGCGAGATTTCGTCGTGCTCGATCTGCGGCGAGTTCCAGGCGCGGCGCATGAATGCGCGCTATCGCACCAAGGAGGGCCGCGCCGTGCGCCATGTGCACACGCTCAACGGCTCCGGCGTCGCCGTCGGCCGCGCGCTGATCGCGGTGATGGAGACCTATCAGCAGGCCGACGGCTCGATTGCGGTGCCCGAGGCGCTGCAAGGCTATATGGGCGGCATGAAAAAGATCGAGAAGTGATCAGTGCGCATCCTTGTCACCAACGACGACGGCATTCACGCGGAAGGGCTCGACGTGTGCGAGAAGATCGCGCGCTTGCTGTCCGACGACGTCTGGGTGATCGCGCCGGAATACGACCAGTCCGGCGTCGCGCACTCGCTTTCGCTTAACGATCCGCTGCGCCTGCGCCAGATCGGGGAGCGGCACTTTGCGGTGCGCGGCACGCCGACCGATTGCGTCATCATGGGCGCGCGCCATCTGCTCAACGGCCACGATCCCGATCTGGTGCTGTCCGGCGTCAATCGCGGCCGCAATGCCGGCGAGGACGTGATCTATTCCGGCACCATCGCCGGCGCGATGGAGGGCACCGTGCTCGGCATTCCGTCGGTCGCGCTGTCGCAATCCTATAAATCGCGCAGCGGCCAGCCGCCGCATTGGGAAACCAGCCTGCAGTTTGCGCCCGACATCATCCGCCGCGTGCTGGCCCAAGGCATGCCGAGCGACGTGCTGATCAATGTGAATTTTCCCGATTGCGCGCCGGGTGAGGTCAAAGGCATCGCCGTCACCAGCCAGGGGCGCCGCCGCCAGGAACGGCTGCATATCGACAAGCGCACCGACGGCCGCGGCAATCCCTATTACTGGATCGCCTATGTGCGCCAGAATTTCGCCAAGGCGCCGGACGGCTCCGACCTTGCCGCGCTCGACGAGCGCTGCATCGCGGTGACGCCGCTCAAGCTCGATCTCACCGACGAGTCTACGGTGACGAAGTTCGCTAAGTTGTTTGAGTAATTGAAGTCAGGCGCTGGCCGGCTTCGGTACGGCAGCTTGCAATGCCCGCTCCAGCTCCTCGACCCGGAACGGCTTCTGCAAGATCGGATGGGCGCGGTAGGCTTCCGGTACGCCGCGCAGGTCGGCGCCGGTGGCGAATACGAACGGCAGTCCGCGCTGGGTCAAAATCTCGGCCACCGGCGTAATCGGCTCACTGTGCAGGTTGACGTCGAGGATCGCGACGTCGAACTCTTCTTGCTTCGCCAGCGCCATGGCCTCGTCGAGCGCGCCGGCTTCCGCCGTCATGGTGTAGCCGATGTCCGAGAGCATGCCGTCGAGCAGCATGCGAATCATCAATTCGTCCTCGACGACAAGGACCCGCCGGCCTGATTTTGCCTCTGACACCATCTCTTCCCCGTGCCGCCCAATCCGGGCTGGCTGTCCCGCGTGCCCGTAACGCCTTGGATTGCGATCTGTTCCCTTAAACGAGGCGAATTTTTGCATTCCATCGGCGCCTGCACGAAGGGCTGTGGCCGAGGAACAGTATAAGAGCCGCCGGTATGGTGGTAGAAGGCTTCACCGCACGGTCATAAGGCGAGGTCACCGTGGCCGCAGGCCAAGCCGCCGACGTCGAACGCATGGGGTTTCAGCTCGCGCTGCGCCGGCGCGGCATCACCGACCAGGCGGTGCTGCGCGCCATGGACGAGGTGCCGCGCGAATATTTCGTCACCCCCGAATTCACCGACAGCGCCTATGCCGACCAGGCGCTGCCGATCGCCTGCGGCCAGACCATCAGCCAGCCTTACGTGGTCGGCTACATGACCGAGCAATTGGAGGTCGCGCCGGCGCATCGCGTGCTCGAAATCGGCACCGGCTCGGGCTATCAGGCGGCGGTGCTGTCGCGGATCGCCCGCGAAGTGGTGAGCATCGAGCGCTACCGGACATTGGCCGATGTCGCCCGCGAGCGCCTCAAGACGCTCGGCTACAGCAACGTCACCATTCTCGCCGGCGACGGATTTTTGGGCGCGCCGGAGCGCGCGCCGTTCGACCGCATCATCGTCACCGCCGCCGCGGAAGAAATCCCCAAGGCGCTGGTCGAACAGCTCGGCGAGGGCGGCAAGATGGTGCTGCCGCTCGGGCCGCGCAACGGCACGCAGTACATCGTCAAATTAACCAAGGCGGCGGACGGCACTCTGACGCGCGAAGATCTCATCGCCGTGAGATTCGTGCCGCTGCTGCCCGGACAGGCGCGGGAATTGTAGCGCCAGAGCCACAGTTCCAATTATCTTAAGTTCCCGCGCAAACGCTTAAAGGCCTGTTTACCGCAACGTAGTTTATTCGCCCGCTAGTAATTGTTGCGTGCGGGCGAGTAATGATGTGCGCGTCGCGTCGGTCGGCCTTGTGGCCGCGTATAGTTGCCGTTTCGTTAATCGGCTTGGGCGTCGCGAATTGCAGCGGCGATTCGGGCCGTCTTTCGAATATTCTCGGCTCCAATAGCTCTTCGCGCAACGACACCACCGGATCGATCCCGCAAAGCACGCCGACCGGCCACGTCGAAAGCCGGCCGTTGCCGCATTTGGCCGGTGCCGAGCCGCAAGGGTCTTCCGGCGGCGGCCAGGGCATGGCGTCGTATGAGCCCGCAGCACTGAAATTACCGGTTCGGTGCCGGCCGCGCCGCCGCCGCCCGCCTGGACTTGGGAAGGCGGCACGCCGATCACGGTGGCGCCCGGCGAGACGCTGGAGATGATTTCGCGCCAGCATGGCGTGCCGGTCTCGGCCATCATGCAGGCCAACAACATCACCAGCCCGGCCATGGTGCATCCGGGCGAACATCTGGTGATCCCGCGCCGAATGCCTTCGACCGCGGCTTACGCGCCGCCGACAACGCGGATCGCCACGACCGCACCGGGCATGCCGGTCGGCGCGCCGCGGACCGCGCTGGCGCCGACCTCGGGCATGCACGTCGTGGCGCCGGGTGAGACGCTGCACAGCATCGCGCGGCTCTACGGCAAGTCGGTGATGGTGCTGGCCACAGCCAACAATATTCGACCCGACACGATGGTAAAAGTCGGCGAGCGCATCATCATTCCGGGCGTGCAGCCAGGCGTGCTGGTTGCGCCGCGCCAAGCTCAGGTCGCGCCGCCGAGCCCCAGCCTCGCGACCGCGGAATCGCCCCACAGCGCCCGTGTCGCGACGCCTGAGGCGCCCGCGCAGGAGAGCACGATCAAGACCGCGGAGCCCGCCGGCGGGCTACCGAGCTTCCGCTGGCCGGTGCGCGGCCGCGTCATCGCCAGCTTCGGGCCGACGCCGAACGGCTTGCAGAACGACGGCATCAATCTCGCGGTGCCCGAAGGCACGCCGGTCAAGGCGGCCGAGGACGGCGTCGTCGCTTATGCCGGCAACGAGCTCAAGGGCTACGGCAACCTGGTGCTGGTGCGTCACTCCAACGGCTTCGTCACCGCCTACGCCCACGCCAGCGACATTCTGGTCAAGCGCGGCGAAACGGTGAAACGCGGCCAGGTGATCGCGCATTCCGGCCAGACCGGCAATGTGACATCGCCGCAGCTTCACTTCGAAATCCGCAAAGGCTCGACGCCGGTCGATCCGTCGCAATATCTCAACGGCGCGTAGGGCAACTAGCTTTCCGTCTTCACGCCGAGCCGGCCCGCCAGATCCTGCACGTATTGCCACGCCACGCGGCCTGAGCGCGCGCCGCGCGTCGTCGCCCATTCGAGCGCTTCGCGGCGCAGCTCCGCGGCGTCGACCGGCACGCGGTAGCGGGCGACATAGGCGTCGACCATGGCGAGATATTCGTCCTGGCTGCAGCGGTGAAAACCGAGCCACAGCCCGAAGCGGTCCGACAGCGACACCTTCTCCTCGACCGCCTCGCCGGGATTGATCGCTGTCGCGCGTTCGTTCTCCATCATGTCGCGCGCCATCAGGTGGCGGCGGTTCGAGGTGGCGTAGAAGATGACGTTCTCGGGCCGGCCTTCGATGCCGCCTTCGAGCATGGTCTTGAGCGATTTGTAGGAAGTGTCCTCGGCGTCGAACGACAGATCGTCGCAGAACACGATGAAGCGCTGCGGCGCGCCGCGCAGAATTCCCATCAGCTCCGGCAGCGACTCGATGTCCTCGCGATGGATTTCGATGAGCTTCAATCCGGCGGCGGGATGGGCGGCGCCGATCGCCGCATGCGCCGCCTTGACCAGCGAGGATTTGCCCATGCCGCGCGCGCCCCACAGCAGCGCATTGTTCGCCGGCAGGCCGCGGGCAAAGCGTTCGGTGTTCTCGACCAATAGATCGCGCACCCGGTCGATGCCTTTGAGCAGCGACATCTCGACACGGTTGACGCGGCGCACGGCGGCGAGCCTGCGCCCTTCCGGGTACCAGACGAACGCTTCGGCTGCGGCAAAATCCGGCGTCGCCGGTGCAGCGGGCGCCAAACGTTCCAGGGCGGCTGCGATGCGGCCGAGGATTTCGCTGCCGCCGTCGCCGGACAATCGCTGCCCGGGATTGCCGCGAACGGGCTGCTTTGTTGCTTTCTTTCTGGAATGCGAGGGAGAACGGGCCATATTTTCACCGATTTGCGCCTTCCCTTAGCGGGGCAGGGGAACTCCGGCAAGCGTTGCCGGATCGTCTCGCGGCGTTGCAATTGGGCCAACGGCGGCTATAGTCCGCGCGATTTCGCGCGCTAAATCGGCCATTCTTCGAAAAGGCTGGCGCGCCGCAAAATGGCCCCCCGGAGGAGCAATGTTGATTACGCCCGCATTCGCGCAAGGCGGCCCGTTCGGGCTCAGCGGCGACTCAAGCAGCATGATCATGCAGTTCATGCCGCTGATATTGATCATCGTGATTATGTATTTCCTGATCCTGCGGCCGCAGCAGCAGCGGGTGAAGCGGCACGCGGAGATGGTCAAGGCGCTGCGCCGCGGCGATACCGTGGTCACCAACGGCGGTCTCGTCGGCAAGGTCACCAAGGTGGTGGACGACGACCAGGTCGAGGTCGAGATTGCCGACGGCGTGCGGGTGCGGCAGATGCGCTCGATGATCAGCGAGGTGCGCGCCAAGGGCGAGCCGGTGAAGGACGACAGCGCAAGCTGATCGCCGCTGCGGCGTAACGAGGAATAGCGAAGTCCATGTTGTTTTTCACGCGGTGGAAGGCGGCGGCAATTCTGCTCACGGCGTTTTTCGTGTGCCTGTGCGCCGTGCCGAATTTCTTCCCCGAGAGCACCGTGAAGCGTTGGCCGTCGTGGGCGCAGCGTCACATCGTGCTCGGCCTCGATCTGCAAGGCGGCTCGCATCTGTTGCTCCAGGTCGATGCCGGCGCCGTGCGCAAGGAGCGTTTGCAGTCGCTCAACGACGACGTGTTGCGCGTGCTGCGCCAGGCGCGCATTCAATTCACCGGCCGCGCCATCGTCGGCAGCGGCGTGCAGGTGCACATCACGCGCGATACCGATGTCGACAACGCGCTTGCCAAGCTGCGCGAGCTGTCGACGCCGTTGTCGGGCATCCTCGGCGCGTCGGGACAGCGCAGCGTCGATGTGACGGCCAATGGCGGCCTCATCACGCTCACGCCGAGCGACGCCGCGCTCACCGAGCGTATTCGCCAGGCGGTCGATCAATCGATCCAGATCATCGAGCGGCGCGTCAACGAGCTCGGCCTGGTCGAGCCGACCATCCAGCGCGAAGGCATCGACCGCATCCTGGTGCAGGTGCCGGGCCTGCAGGATCCGTCGCGGCTGAAGGAAATTTTGGGCAAGACCGCGAAGCTCGATTTCCGCATGGTCGATCAGTCGATGCCGGCCGAGCAGGCCGCGGAAACGCGTCCGCCGGCGGACTCGGAGGTTCTCGACGGCGAGGGCGGCGTGAAATATTTGATCGAGAAGCGCGTGCTGGTCTCCGGCGCCGACCTGACCGACGCCCAGCCGGGCTTCGACCAGCGCACCAGCGAGCCGATCGTCAGCTTCCGCTTCAATTCGTCGGGCGCACGTAAATTTGCCGAGGCGACCCAGGCCAATGTCGGCAAGCCGTTCGCCATCGTGCTCGACAACAAAGTGATCTCGGCGCCCGTGATCCGCGAGCCGATCCTCGGCGGCTCCGGGCAGATTTCCGGCAATTTCACCGTTCAGTCGGCCAACGATCTCGCCATCCTGCTGCGCGCCGGCGCGCTGCCGGCGCCGCTCACCATCATCGAGGAGCGCACGGTCGGCCCCGGTCTCGGTCAGGATTCGATCACGGCCGGCGAGCACGCGGCTTATGCAGGCGCGGCGCTGGTCATCGTCTTCATGTTCGCGACCTACGGGTTGTTCGGGCTGTTCGCCAATATCGCGGTCGCGGTGAACATCGCCATGATCTTCGGCGTGCTGTCGCTATTGAGCGCCACGCTGACGCTGCCCGGCATCGCCGGCATCGTGCTCACGGTCGGCATCGCGGTGGATTCCAACGTGCTGATCTATGAACGCATCCGCGAGGAAGTACGCGGTGGCCGCAGCGCCATCAATGCCATCGACGCCGGGTTCAGCCGCGCACTGGCGACCATCCTCGACTCCAACATCACCACCTTCATCGCCGCGGCGGTGCTGTTCTATATCGGCACCGGGCCGGTGCGCGGCTTTGCCGTGACGCTCGGCATCGGCATTCTCACCAGCCTGTTCACCGCCTTCACGCTGACCCGTCTGATCGTGGCCTATTGGGTGCGCATGTGGCGGCCGCGCACGGTTCCCATCTAATTTTTTGAAAGAGATCACGTGCGCCTTCTCCGCATCGTTCCCGATGACACCAAATTCGACTTCATGCGCTTCCGGCGCATCAGCTTTCCGATATCGGCGCTGCTGTCGATCGCGGCGATCGCGCTGTTTTTCTTCCATGGGCTGAATTTCGGCATCGACTTCGTCGGCGGCACCTTGATGGAGGTGCAGACCAAGGCCGGACCGGCCGATCTCGCCAAGATGCGCGCCACCATCGGCGGGCTAAAACTCGGCGATTTCCAGCTGCAGGAGTTCGGCGCGCCGAATGACGTGCTGATCCGCATCTCCGAGCAGCCGGGCGGCGACGAGGCGCAGCAGGCGGCGGTGCAGAAAGTGCGCGATGCGTTGGGCGACGAGGTCGACTATCGCCGCGTCGAGGTGGTCGGACCGAGCGTCTCCACCGAGCTGCTTGCCTACGGCACCATCGGGCTGGTGCTCGCGATCGGCGCGATCCTGATCTATCTGTGGTTCCGCTTTGAGTGGCAGTTCGCGCTCGGCGCCATGATCGCCAACGTGCACGATCTCGTGCTCACCGTCGGCTTCATGTCGCTCACCCACATCGATTTCGACCTCACCAGCATCGCCGCGCTGCTCACGATTCTAGGCTATTCGCTCAACGATACGGTGGTGATCTACGACCGCATCCGCGAAATGCTGCGCCGCTATAAGCGCATGTCGATGCCCGACCTGCTCAACGTCTCGATCAACGCCACGCTGTCGCGCTCGATCGTGACCCATCTCACCGTGGCGATATCGCTCTTGGCCTTGCTGCTGTTCGGCGGCCAGGCGATCCACAGTTTTACCGCGACCATGATGTTCGGCGTCGTGCTGGTCGGCACCTACACCTCGGTGTTCATCGCTTCGCCGATTCTGATCTATCTCGGCGTCGGCTCCAACCGCATGGAAGGCGGCGCCGAAGAGCCCGAGCCGCCGGCGTCGCGGGCGGCGGCTACGCCGCCACAGCGCGCGAGGACGCGCCGCTAGTGGAGGCGCCGCATCTGCCGCGCCAGGCGCTGATCGATGCCCATGGCGGCGGCGGCTTCCGCTTCGCCGGCATGTCGCACCGCGGCTCGTTGCTGTGTCTGCCGGACGGCATCTGGGCGTGGCCGGTGGCGGCGCCCGCCGAATTGACGGAAGAATCGCTGTCGCAGGTCTTTGCCCGCGCCGAAAATCTCGATTTTTTCGTCCTGGGCACCGGTGCTGCGCCCTGGATCATGCCGCAGCCATTGCGCGCGCGGTTTCGCGACGCGCACATTTCGGCCGATGCCATGGCAACCGGGCCGGCGGTGCGCACCTATAACGTCATGCTGATGGAGAACCGCCGCGTCGGCTCCGGCCTGATCGCGATCGAGTGATGATAAGCTCGCCGTCATGCAGGATGCCTTCGCCTATTGCGCCGAGCTGGTCCGGACCGCCGATCGCGACCGTTTCTCGAGCTCATTGTTCGCGCCGGCGCAGCATCGCGGCGCGCTGCACGCGCTCTATGCCTTCAACGTCGAGGTGGCGCGGGTGCGCGAGGTGGCGCGCGAGCCGCTGCCCGGCGAAATCCGCCTGCAATGGTGGAGCGAAGTTTTGCGCGGCGAACGGGCGGAGGAGGCGAGCGCCAATCCGGTAGCGTCGGCGCTCCTGACCGTGATCGAGCGCTATCGGCTTGCAGTCAACCAAGCTGACGGCTCTGATCGATGCGCGCTGCTTTGACCTTTACGACGATCCGATGGCGCGGCTCACCGATCTCGAAGCCTATGCAAGTAAAACCTCCTCGGCGCTGATCGCGCTCGCGGCACACATCCTTTCCGGCTGGCGAAGGGGAGGTGACGGAGACGGTCGCAAATCCCGCCGGAATTGCCTACGCGATCGCCGGCCTCATTCGCGCATTCCCGCTGCACGCCGCGCGCCGGCAGCTCTACGTGCCGCTCGAAGCTGCTCGAGCGTCATGGAGTCGAGCCGCAGGATATATTCGCCGGCCGATCTTCGAAAAATCTTCGCGCCGCATTGGCGGAGTTGCAGGAGGTCGCCCGCCGCCACCTTCTTGCGGCCCACCAACAGATGGCAGTGCTGCCTGACGTCGCATTGCCGGCTTTTCTCCCCGTCGCGCTGGTGCGGCCATCGCTCGACCGCCTGGCGCGCTGCGATCCATTTGCGCCTGCCGAGCTGTCGCCGTGGCGGCGGCAATGGCTGATCTGGCGCGCCGCGCGCAATCCGGCGCGCATCGCCGGCTGAAAAAATCAGAACGCGAATCGATCGCGCAGATTGCGCCGCTCCGACACGATCCGCCCGACGATGGCGCGCTCGGCATCGGTCTTGATCAATGGCGCGATGAGATCGAGCTGGTTCATGGCGACGAGCTCGAGGATTTCGCTGCGTACTTCGCCGTGCGGATCGCGCGGCAAGGCATCGACGACTTGCAGATGCTCGGGCCCCTTGTCGCCGAGAAAGTCGAGCAGTTCGCGGTCGGTGGCACTGCCCTCGACGAAGGCATAGAGGCCGGTGCCGGCGCGGCGGTCCGGATAGGGCACGATCGCCACGTCGTTGACCTGCGGGTGCGTGCGCAGGCGAGCGGCGATCTCCGGCGCCTCGCGGACGAAGCGCAGGCCGCGACCTTCACGGTCGGTGACGTTGAGCCCGCGCGTGATGGCGTAATAGACCTTCTTGCCGGTTGCCATCCACGCCCGGGTGATGAAACTCTTGCGCGCGAGCACGCGGCGCTCGGCGGCGGTGAGCGCGTCGGGCGCGTAGCGGCGTTTGTGCTTCAGGAGATGCCGCAAATCCTCGTAGCGCGCGATGCGAAACAGCACGCTGTCGCGGCGGAAGCAGGAGGCGAGCTGGAAATCGGTCAGATATGCGCGGCCGCCGCCGTAGAGCCAGTTTTGCTCTTTGGCGAGATCGTTGTGGCTTATTCCGGCACGATGCAACGTGCGCAGCGCCGCCTTGGCGGAACGAAAATAGCCGACGTCGCCATGGGGCTTGGCGATATGGAGCGGCACGCCATCGATCCAGCCGCGCACCAGCGCACGGCGTCCGGCAAACAACAGCGGCGGCGCGATGCCGAGCTGTCCCGCAGTGGCGAGCGCGCGGCGCTCGCGCCGGAACAGCAGGACCGCCAGACCGCGGCTCCACCACGGCACCTGATCGAGCCGGCGCAGCACCGCATCGACCTCGCCGCCGTCTGTCTGAAAGCGGCCGCGCTCGACGGTCGAAAACACGTCGCGCTTGAGCACGACGCCGCTGCGCCAACGCCCGCCAAGTTCGGCCGGTTCGTCACTTCGGATCATGCTCATCCGTCTAGCACAAGATAAGGGTTTACTCGGCAGCGTGCGGCAGGGCCCCGACAATCCAGGCCTCCAGATCCGCCAGCGCGCGTGCGCATAAAGCGCGTTTCTTGGAGAAATTCCTTGGCCCCAGTCCGCCGTCGGTGACTGCCCGTGCAGCCCGCGGCGGATCGTAGCCGAGCGGCGGCAACAGACCGAAATTGATGTTCATCGGCTGAAACGAGCGCGGCCCTTTGTCGATGGTCTCGATATGGCCGCCGGTGATGTGGCCGATCAGCGCGCCATGCGCGGTGGTCGGCGGCGGGAGCGCCGGGGTCTCGCCGAGCCGTTCCGCCGCGGCAAAGCGCCCGGCCAGAAGCCCGATCGCCGCCAACTCGACATAGCCCTCGCAGCCGGTGATCTGGCCGGCAAAGCGCAGCCGCGGCGCCGTCTTGAGCCGCAGCGTCGCGTCGAGCAGTTTTGGCGAATTGAGGAACGTGTTGCGGTGCAGGCCGCCGAGGCGAGCGAACTCGGCATTGCCGAGGCCGGGAATGGTGCGAAAAATCCGCGCCTGCTCGCCGTGTTTCAGCTTGGTCTGAAAGCCGACCATGTTGAACAAGGTGCCAAGCTTGTTGTCCTGCCGCAGTTGCACGACGGCATAGGGTTTTTGCTGCGGCCGATGCGGATCGGTGAGGCCGAACGGCTTCATCGGTCCGTGGCGCAAGGTTTCGCGGCCGCGCTCGGCCATGACTTCGATCGGCAGGCAGCCGTCGAAATAGGGCGTCGCCGCCTCGAAATCGTGAAATGCGGTTTTCTCTCCTGCAAGCAGCGCATCGACGAAGGCGTCGTATTGCGCGCGCGTCAGCGGGCAATTGATGTAATCGGCGCCGGTGCCGCCTGGCCCAACCTTGTCGTAGCGCGACTGAAACCAAACGACGTCAAAATCGATCGAGTTCGCGGTGCACGATCGGCGCGATGGCGTCGAAGAAGGCGAGCGCAGCTTCGCCGGTCAGCGTGCGCAACGCGTCGGCGAGCGACGGCGACGTCAGCGGGCCGGTGGCGATGATGACGTTGTCCCACTCGGGCGGCGGTTCGAGAATTTCCTCGCGGCGGATGTCGATGAGCGGCTCGCTTTCGAGCGCCGCGGTGATGGCGGCGGCAAAGCCGTCACGATCGACCGCAAGCGCGCCGCCCGCCGGCAGCTTGTTGGCGTCGGCGGTGTGCAGCACCAGCGAGCCGAGCCGGCGCATTTCGGCGTGGAGGAGGCCGATGGCGCTGCCGTCCGCGTCATCGGAGCGGAACGAGTTCGAGCAGACGAGCTCGGCGAATTGCCCCGTTTTATGCACGGCAGTCGAGCGCACCGGGCGCATCTCATGCAGCACCACGGGCACGCCGCGACGCGCGATCTGCCAGGCGGCCTCGGAACCGGCAAGGCCGCCGCCAATCACGTGAATGGGTGGTAAGCTACGCATCAAGCTCCCAAAATAGGCTTCACGGGCACTGCGAACAATCCGCGCGGGAATTTTGTGACAGGCGGACGATCTAACACGCGGGCGGTGTTAATACACCGGGCGGGCAGGCAAGGAAGTTCCAAATGCTGGAAGCGGTCAGGCCCAAGACGAGCGCAGCCGCGGCCACAGGCGGCTTCGACGTCGAGATTTTGTCGGTCGCGACCGCCAATCCGTCCTTCCAACTCAGCCAGGCCGAAGCCACCCGGCGCGCCAAAGAGATTTTCCCGCATCTCAAACCTTTGTGGTCGCTCTACGACAATACCGGCATCGAGCTTCGCTACAATTGCCAGCCGGTCGAGTGGTATCTCAAGCCGCACTCCTGGGAAGAACGCACCGCCATATTTCAGAAGCATGCGCTTGATCTCCTGGCGGATGTGACACTCAAGGCGACGGCGTCAGCCGGCGTCGAACTCGGCGAGATCGACATTCTCGTGACCAATACGATCACCGGGCTCGCCATACCGAGCCTCGACGCCAAACTGTTCAATCGCCTCAAGCTCAAGCCGACGGTGGAACGGCTGCCGATCTTCGGTCTCGGCTGCGGCGGCGGCGTCGCCGGCCTGGCGCGGGCGACGCGGCTGGCGCAGGCGACCGAGGGCGCGCATGTGCTGTTCCTCACCGTCGACCTGTGCAGCCTGTGCCTGCGCGTCAACGATCCGAGCCCGGCGATGTTCGTGTCCACCGCTCTGTTCGGCGACGGCGCGGCCGGCGTGCTGTTGCGCAACACGGCGGACGGCGTCGAGCGGCGGCCCACGCATTCTCGCCGTCGGCGAATGGTGCTGGCCGCGACACCGAGCACATCATGGGCTGGGACATCAAGGACGACGGCTTCGGCGTCGTGCTCAGTCCGGAATTGCCGTCGCTGATGCGCAAGGCCTGGCGCCGGCGTTGCACGATTTTCTCGATCGCAACGGCTTTCGTCTGTCGGATTTCAACGGCTTCCTGTTCCATCCGGGCGGCCGCAAGCTGATCGAGACCATGCAGGAGGTGCTCGGCCTCGAGCGCGAGCAATTGGAACATTCCTGGGAGGTGTTGCGCGCTTACGGCAACATGTCGTCGGCGACCGCTTTGTTCGTGCTCGATCGCGCGCTGAAAGCCGGCGCCCGCGGCCCGCATCTGCTCGCGGCGTTCGGGCCGGGCTTTTCCGCTTATTTTGTCGCGGCCGATCTGTGATGGTTTTCGGCTCCGGCGCAATCCTTCTCGCTTACCTCACCGTGCAGCGATTGATCGAGCTGTGGTGGGCGAAACAGAACGAGGCGCGGCTCATGGCATCCGGCGGCATCGAATACGGCCATTCGCACCTGCCGCTGATGATCCTGTTCCATGCCGCGTGGCTGGCGGGGCTATGGCTGTTGGCCTATGACCGTCCGGTCGAGCCGTTCTTTCTCGCTCTGTTCGTCGTCCTGCAGATGGCGCGATTTTGGGTGCTGGCGACGCTGGGCCGCCGCTGGACCATCCGCATTATCGTCGTTCCCGGCGAACGACTTGTCGCGCAGGGTCCGTACCGGCTTTTGCGCCATCCCAATTATGCGGTCGTGACCGGCGAGATTGCCGTGGTGCCGTTGGCGCTGGGCTTGCCGATCTACGCGCTGGTGTTCTCGATTCTCAATGCGGGGATACTGGCTATTCGCATTACCGCCGAGAATGCCGCGCTCTTACGGACAAGCCAGATTGCACCGCGATGAATGGCGCCTTGCGGTGGCGCAAGTGCATTCCGAAATAAGGTTTTGCGGCGCGGTTGGCTCGTCATTCCGGCTCTGGTATAGCCCCCGCCAGCCGGTGCATAATTTGAATCGGCGATGAGGCTTGCATGGCTGTCGACGCAGATACGGTCCGCCGCGTTGCGCATCTGGCGCGGATTGCCGTTGCCGAGGACGAGGTGGCCGGCCTTCAGGGCGAGCTCAACGCGATCCTGGCTTTCGTCGAGCAGCTCGGCGAGGTCGACGTCGAGGGCATCGAGCCGATGACATCGGTGACGCCGATGGCGATGAAAATGCGCGAGGATAAAGTGACCGACGGCGGCATCCCGGACGCCATCATCCAGAATGCGCCGGCCCATGAGGATCACTTCTTCGTCGTGCCCAAGGTGGTGGAATAGCCATGTGCCTCGCCTGTGAACAAGACGCCATCTGGCTCGCTTATCTCGAGAGCAAGGGATTGCTGAATCCCGACGATCCCGCGGCGGTGGAAAAGCTGTTTGCCGATTTCCCGGTGCAGCCATTGCCGATGCAGGCCGATTGGGACGCGCCGACGCCGGAAGCGCCCGATACGGCGGCAAAGCCTGCGGCCAAAAACCCGTTTTCGTGTGACGATCCGACCAACGGATGAGCGACCTCACCGCGCTGACGCTGGCGCAGGCGCGCGACGGCCTGCGCGCCAAGCAATTTTCCGCAACCGAACTCACCGACGCGCATCTCGCCGCCATGGAGCGCGCGCGCGCGCTCAATGCCTTCGTGCTGGAGACGCCGGAGCGCGCCCGCGATATGGCGCGCGCATCGGATGCGCGGCTGGCGAAAGGGCAGGGCGGACCGCTCGAAGGCCTGCCGCTCGGCATCAAGGATTTGTTCTGCACCGACGGCGTGCGCACGACGGCGTGCTCGCACATTCTGGAAAATTTCGTTCCGACCTACGAATCGACCGTCACCGCGAATCTGTGGCGCGACGGCGCCGTCATGCTCGGCAAGCTCAATTGCGACGAATTCGCCATGGGCTCGTCGAACGAGACCTCGCATTTCGGTCCGGTGGTGTCGCCATGGCGGCGGCGCGACGCCGACACAAAGCTCGTGCCCGGCGGCTCCTCGGGCGGGTCGGCGGCGGCGGTGGCGGCGCATCTGTGCGTCGGCGCCACCGGCACCGATACCGGCGGCTCGATCCGCCAGCCGGCGGCGTTCTGCGGCATCGTCGGATTGAAGCCCACCTACGGCCGCTGCTCGCGTTGGGGCATCGTCGCGTTCGCGTCGTCGCTCGACCAGGCCGGGCCGTTCGCGCGCACCGTGCGCGATTGCGCGATCTTGCTGCGCTCGATGGCGGGGCCGGACCCGAAAGATACGACTTGCGTCGATCGGCCGGTACCGGATTACGAGAAAGCCGTCGGCGCTTCGGTGAAGGGCATGCGCATCGGCATTCCGAAGGAATACCGCGTGCCCGGCATGGCGGCGGAAATCGAGGCGCTGTGGCAGCAGGGCGTGCAATGGCTCAAGGATGCCGGCGCCGAAACCGTCGACATCTCGCTGCCGATGACCAAATACGCGCTGCCGGCCTATTACATCGTGGCGCCGGCGGAAGCCTCGTCCAACCTCGCGCGCTACGACGGCGTGCGCTACGGGCTGCGCGCCCCCGGCCGCGACGTCATCGACATGTACGAGCACACGCGCGCGAGCCGGCTTCGGCAAGGAAGTGCGCCGCCGCATCATGATCGGCACCTATGTGCTCTCCGCCGGCTACTACGATGCCTATTACCTGCGCGCGCAAAAGGTTCGCACGCTGATCAAGCGCGATTTCGAGCGCTGTTTTGCCGACGGCATCGACGCCATCCTGACGCCGACGACACCGTCCGCCGCCTTCGGCATCGGCGAAAAGGGCCGCGCCGATCCGATCGAGATGTATCTCAACGACGTGTTCACGGTGACGGTGAACATGGCCGGCCTGCCGGGCATGTCAGTGCCGAGCGGCCTCGACGCGCAGGGTCTGCCGCTCGGTCTGCAACTGATCGGCCGGCCGTTCGAGGAGGAGACGCTGTTCGCGCTCGGTGCCGTGATCGAGCAGGCGGCCGGAAATTTTCAAACCAACCCGTGGTGGCGCTAGTATCTATAACGCGATCCGGAGCCGGATCATGACGCCCTCGGAATTCAAACGCAGTCTGTCGAGCAAGAAACCGCCGAGCGGGCTGTCGCCTGCACTCACCGCATTGTGGTGGGCCGGCAACGACGCCTGGGACAAGGCGCATGACATCGTCATGAGCGGGGAGGGTGCGGACTGCGCCTGGGTCCACGCTTATCTGCACCGGGTGGAGGGTGACCGCGACAACGCCCGCTACTGGTATCGCCAGGCGCGCCGCGAGCCGGCAACGGGTGATCTTGCGTCGGAATGGGCCGCGATTGTTGCCGCGCTTTTGAAATCCGAGCGGCGCTGAACTCATGGCTGAAACGCTTGAGACAACGGCTGGTTTCATCCATGTCCAAGCTGGACAGGGTAGCCGCAAGGTGGCATCAAGCGCCCGTCAAGCATGCAAGATTGAGACGCGCGAGCGGCGATGAAAAACTTCCTGCTGCGGTTTTTTACCTGGTGGAACGGCCAGACCTTCGGCACGCAAGTGTGGACGAAGCTCTATGGCGAATTCGTCGGCGAAGACGAATTCGGCAATCGCTACTACCGCACCAAGGGCGGCAAGATCGATCCGACGCTCGGCTTCGAGCGGCGTTGGGTGATCTATAACGGCGTCGCCGAGGCGTCCCGCGTGCCGCCGAGCTGGCATGGCTGGTTGCATCACACCGTCGATGTGCTCCCGACCCAGGACAAGACGGCGCCGCACCCTTGGGAGAAGCCGCATCGGCCGAACCTGACCGGCACGCCAAATGCCCATCGCCCGACCGGATCGACCTTGGCGCAAGGCCGCCGCCCCAAGGCGACCGGCGACTACAAGGCGTGGAGTCCAGGCAATCAGTAATCAGGTATCGGGTCTAAATCCCTGAACACTGATCCCTGGTTTTGCCTCATTCAAAATGTTAACCGGGCGGACCGGCCACCGCGCCTGACCCAGGCGCGCCCAAAATCGCAAGGTTTCATGCTCCGCATCGCCGCTATTGTGCTCGTGATCGGTGCAAGCCTTGCCGCAGGGCCGGCCGCGGCGCAGTTCGGCAATCAGCCGCCGCCTCGGCCGCCCGGGGACATTCCCAATGGTGGGTTCCCGGCGCAGCCGCCGCCACGGATCAATATCGCGGCCAACCGCAATACTCACCGCCGCCGCTCCGCAGCGCCGCCATCCGCAGGGCCGCCGCCATCCAGTATCCAGGCACAGCCGCTACCGCCGCCCCCAGGCGCCACGGCCGCACCGCCGGCCCAGCGCGCCCGGGTGAGCCCGCCACCGGCCAATCCGCAGCCAGCCAATCGCAGCCGTCGGCCAATCCGCCGCCCCCGCAACCCGCCGATACCGCTCCGCAGTCGGACGATACCGTCGTCACCGAGACGCCGACGCAGAAGATCCCGAACAACCGAGCGGTCTTTTCCGGCCTCGACAAGATCACCGGCCGCATCATTTCGTTCGACGCGGCGATCGGCGAAACGGTGCAATTCGGCGCGCTGCAGGTCACCGCGCGGGCGTGCTACACGCGGCCGCCGACCGAGGCGACGAACACCGATGCCTTCGTCGACGTCGACGAGGTGACGCTCAAGGGCGAGATCAAGCGCATCTTCACCGGCTGGATGTTCGCCTCGAGCCCGGGCCTGCATGCCGTCGAGCATCCGATCTACGACGTCTGGCTGACCGATTGCTCCCAACCCATCCAGCCGCCGGCGCCGGTGGCGCAATCGACGCCGCCGTCTCCGGCTCCCGGCGCCAGCGCCGCCGCGCCCGCGTCAGCCTCCAGCACCGCGTCCAGTCTCTCCTGCGCCTGCGCCGCCGCGCTGACGCCCGTCACCCTGCCGCGAGACGCGCCAGCGCGGTCCCGCCGGGCACCGGCCGATCGAGCGCGAGCGCGCCGAAATTTCCCTCGCCGACAAGCGCTGCGTCGAGCAGTTTGTGATAGGCCGGCCGGGTGACTTCGATGGCGCCGAATGTGCGCAAGTGCTCGGTGACGAATTGTGTGTCGAGCAGCCGGTAATGGCCGGCCTTCAGCCGCGCCACCAAATGCACCAGCGCAACCTTGGACGCGTCGCGGGCGCGGTGAAACATGCTTTCGCCGAAAAAGGCGCGTCCGAGACTGACGCCGTAAAGGCCGCCGACCAGGTCCTCGCCGTCGTACACCTCGACCGTATGACAGTCGCCGCGCTCGTAGAGTTTTCGATACAGGTTATGAATGCGGGTGTTGATCCAGGTCCGGCTGCGTCCCGGCACCGGCTGCGCACAGCCGTCGATGACGGCGTCGAAATCCCGGTCGACCGCGACGGTGAAGCGGTCGGAGCGCACGGTGCGCGCCAGGCGGTCCGGCACGTGGAAGCGATCCAAGGGAATGATTCCGCGCCGCTCCGGTTCTATCCAATAGAGCGCCGGATCGTCGGCGCTTTCCGCCATGGGAAAGATGCCGCAGGAATAGGCCTTGAGCAGCACCTCCGGCGTGATGTCGATGAGTGCGGATTCGCGGCTGGCCATGGGATTCGTTTAACCGGCTCTCGGTTCCTGGTTCAAGAGGCGCCTTAACTCCCCGGCACTCGGCCGATATTAACAGTCTAAGAACCACAGCACGCTAAGATTTTAATCAGCTTGAACGCTTTGGGGTGCCAAGCGTTGTCAGGACAACAAGTGCAAGCGTGTGAGCCACTGCCGTGGAACCGAACCATAAAGCGTCCGAACCGATCCATGTCCTGCTCGTCGAAGACGAGATTCTCGTCAACGAGTGGGTAACGCAGTCGCTGTCGGAACAAGGCTTCGACGTGCAGTCGGTCACCAACGCGGCTGACGCGCTTGGACATCTCGCTTCGGATACGGTGGATGTGCTGTTCACCGACATCAATCTGCCGGGCAAGATGGACGGCGCCGCGCTGGCGCGCCGCGCCCGCGAGCTGTTGCCCAATCTTCCCGTGATCTATGCCTCGGCGCGCGCGACCATGCTGGCGCCGGATGCGCGTGTGCCGGGCGCCATCATCGTGCCGAAACCCTATGAGCCGGAGCTCGTCGGCCGCTTGCTGATGGCCGCGCTGCGTCAGGCCGCGACCGGCGTGCCGGCCTGAATATTACGCCGACTAGCCGCGGGCGAGGAACTCTTCCAGCCAGTGGATGTGGTATTCGCCGTCGATGATGTCCTTTTCCTGCGCCAAGGCGCGGAACAGGGGAATGGTGGTCTCGATGCCGTCGATGACGAATTCGTCGAGCGCGCGTTTGAGCCGCATCAGGCATTCGCTGCGCGTCTTACCGTGGACGATGAGCTTGCCGACCAGCGAATCGTAGAACGGCGGGATCGTGTAGCCGTGGTAGACGGCGGAATCGACCCGCACGCCCAAGCCGCCGGGCGGATGGTAGTGGACGATCTTGCCCGGCGACGGCCGGAACGACACCGGATTTTCGGCATTGATCCGGCATTCGATGGCATGGCCGTGAAATTTCACGTTGTCTTGCGTCAAGGTGAGATCGTTGCCGGCGGCGACGCGGATCTGCTCGACGACGAGGTCGATGTCGGTGATCATCTCGGTCACCGGATGCTCGACCTGGATGCGGGTGTTCATTTCGATGAAGTTGAACTTGCCGTCCTCGTAGAGGAATTCGACGGTGCCGACGCCGAGATATTTCATCTCGCGCATCGCCTTGGCCACGGTTTCGCCGATCGTGTCGCGCACGGCGGTGTTGAGCGCCGGTGAGGGGCCTTCCTCCCAGACCTTCTGGTGGCGCCGTTGCAGCGAGCAGTCGCGTTCGCCGAGATGGATGGCGCGGCCTTTGCCGTCGCCGAGCACCTGGATTTCGATGTGGCGCGGCCGCTCCAGATATTTTTCGAGATAAATCGTGTCGTCGCCGAACGCGGCCTGCGCCTCGGCGCGCGCCACGGCGAGGCCGGCCGCCAACTCGTCCTCGGCACGGATCAGCTTCATGCCGCGGCCGCCGCCGCCCGCGGCAGCTTTCAGCATCAGTGGGAATCCAACGTCGCGCGCCAGGCGAAACGCCTCGGCGTCCGAGCCGACGCCGCCGTCGGAGCCGGGAACGATCGGAATGCCAAGCTGGTGAGCGGTGCGCTTGGCCGCGATCTTGTCGCCCATCAGGCGGATATGCTCGGGCCGCGGCCCGATGAAGTGCACATTGTGCTCGCCGAGAATTTCGGCAAAGCGCGCGTTCTCCGAGAGAAAGCCGTAGCCGGGATGCACGGCGTCGGCGCCGGTGATCTCGCAGGCTGAGAGCAGCGCCGGGACATTGAGGTAGCTGTCCTTGGCCGGCGGCGGCCCGATGCAGACGCTTTCGTCGGCGAGGCGCACATGCATTGCGTCTTCGTCCGCCGTCGAATGGACGGCGACGGTCGGAATGCCAAGCTCCTTGCAGGCGCGCAGCACCCGCAGCGCGATTTCCCCACGATTGGCGATAAGGATTTTTTCGAACATCGAGGAGCCGTTACTCGATGATCATCAGCGGCTGGCCATATTCGACCGGTTGGCCGTCTTCGACGAGAACCTAAATCACCGTGCCGGAGCGCGGCGCCGGGATTTGATTCATCGTCTTCATCGCTTCGATGATGAGCAGCGGTTCGCCGGTCTTCACCTGGCCGCCGATCTCGACGAAGGGACGCGCGCCCGGTGCCGGGCCGAGATAGACGGTGCCGACCATCGGCGAGATGACGGCGCCGGGATGCTGTGTCGGGTCGATGGCTGCCGGGGCCGGAGCGGCCGGGACGCTCCCTGGCGCCTCTGCCGATCGCAACCGCGGACTTGGCGCACTCAAATGGCGAGCGACGCGGACCGACACGCCGTCACGCTCGAACTCGATCTCGGTGAGCCCGGTTTCGTCGAGCAGCTTCGCCAGATCGCGGATGACATCGTGGTCGATCGCTGGCGTCTTCGGCATGGACGGGTTCCCGGGCTTGCGCGCCACGATCAATCCTTGGCGCCGATCATGGTAGCGAGGCCGGTGATGGCGAGCGCATAGCCTTGCACGCCGCAGCCGGCGATCACCGCGCGCGCTGCTTTCGAAATATAGGAGTGGTGGCGGAATTCTTCCCGTTTGTGGATATTGGTGATGTGCACCTCGATGATCGGCACCTCGAGCATGAACAAGGCATCGAGGATGGCGATCGACGTTGTCGTGTATCCCGCCGGATTGATGAGGAGGCCGACGGCTTTCTTGGCGCGCGCCTCTTGAATCCAATCGACGATTTCGCCTTCGTGGTTGGATTGACGAAACTCCACCGCGAGCCCGTGACGTTTCGCAGTCTCGCGGCAAAGCTTCTCGACGTCGGCGAGCGTGGAGCGGCCGTAGAGATCGGGCTCGCGCGTGCCGAGCAGATTGAGATTGGGTCCGTTCAGGACGTAGACGGTCTTCGGCATCTTCAAGGACCCGGCTGTGGTCGCGGCGGGCCAGCGCCCGCCATGCCGCTCAAGTTATAGGGAAGCCCCCCGCAAAGGGAAAGCCGGGGTGACGGCGTCGCTGCCGCCACGATGAAACCCAAAATCCGCCACCGCCGCCCCGCGACCGCACCACAGAGCGCATCGACATTCTCGGCGCGACCATCATCGGGAGGGTGATTCCATGCGCCACAGAGCATTTTTGCATCTTGTCGCGTCTGTCCTTGCGTCGCTGCCATTCGCTGCGTCGGCCTTCGCCGACGCCGGTCTTCAAGTCTCTGGATCCGATCGTTCACGACAACCTTGCGATCTATCTTGTGCACGGCACCGCAGCCGGTGGCGCCGTGCCGCTGACCTTGCAGGAGGCGCTGGCCAAGGGCGCCGTCAAAGTCCACGAGACCGGCAGCGTCAACGCGCTGACGGTGGAGAATAGCGGCAAGGACGAGGTCTACGTTCAGGCCGGCGACATCGTGAAGGGCGGGCAGCAGGACCGCGTGCTGTCGGTCGATCTGCTGTTGCCGCCGCGTTCCGGCGAAGTGTCGATCGCGGCGTTCTGCGTCGAGCACGGCCGGTGGACGGCGCGCGGCAACGAGGACGTCAGGCAGTTCTCGAGCGCCGCCTCGGCCATGCCGTCGCACGAGGCGAAAGTCGCCATGCGGGCCTATGCGGTGACCGCGGCTGCGCCTGCGGCCGACGCCTCCGCGTCGACCATGGCTTATGCGGGCGGCGCCGGCGTGGGGGAGAGCCAGCAGGAAATCTGGTCGACGGTGCGCAAGACGCAAGACAGCTTGTCCCGCTCCGTCGGCGCTCTTGTGGCGGCGCCGGCCTCGCCGTCGAGCCTGCAATTGTCGCTCGAAAACGAGAAGCTCAAGCAGGCCCAGACGGCCTATATCGCGGCGCTGCAAGGCGCCGGCGAAACCGGCGACGATATCGTCGGCTACGTTTTTGCCATCAACGGCAAGATCAACAGCGGCGACGTCTACGCCTCGAACGCGCTGTTTCGCAAAATGTGGAGCAAGCTGCTTGCCGCCAATGTCACCGAGGCGATCAGCGTGAAAGAGGCCGCCGGTGCGGCGCCGCCGTCGGTCAAGGACATCGAAGCCTTCCTTGCCACGGCATCGACTGGCGTTAAGTCCGAACGCGCAATCAATGCCAGCGTTCGGCTCGCTACTCTCGATGGCGACGCTTCGCTCTATGCCGAGACGCGCCGTGCCGACGGCAGCTGGGTGCACCGCAACTATCTGGCCAAATGATCCGGCCAAGCGACGGCATAAAAAACCCTCCCCCACGAATGGGGGAGGGCGATTGTTCCGAAAATAGACAGAGTGGCGACTACTTCTGTGCCGCTGCGAGCTTTTCTTTCAGGGCATCGAGTCCCACGGCGCCGACAACCAGCTCGGAGCCGACGACATAGCTCGGCGTGCCGCTGACGCCGAGCGCGTCGGCGAGCTTCATATTCTCGTCGATCGTGGTCTTGACCTCGTCGCTGTTCATATCCTTCTCGATCCGCGCCATGTCGAAGCCGGTGTCTTTGGCGGCCGCAAGCGCGTGCGCCTTGTCGGCCGGGCCGCGGCCGCCCAGGAGCTTCTGGTGGAATTCGATGTACTTCTTGCCGGTCGGGTCCTGCATCCGGGCCGCGACCGCGACGTGGGCGGCTTCGACCGAACCTTCGCCCAGGACCGGAAATTCCTTGAGCACGAACCTGATGTTCGAGTCGGTCTTCAAGAGCGTCAGCATGTCGGGTAACGCCCGTTTGCAATAGCCGCAATTGTAATCGAAGAACTCGACCACGGTGACGCTGCCCTGCGGGTTGCCGAGCACCACCTGATGCGGCGAGTTGAACAGAGTGGCGTTATTGTTCTTGATCGTCGTGCGCGCCTTTTCGGCGTCGGCGTCCTGCTGCTTCTTTTCCAATGCGTTCATGGCGTCCTGCACCACCTCGGGGTGTTTGAGCAGGTAATCTTTGATGATGCCCTCGATGGCTTGCTTCTGGTCGTCGGAGAACGATTGCGCCGAGGCGGCAGGCGCCAGCAGCATCGTCGCCGCGAGCAACGACGCGAACAGGGCCGGGCGCGCGCTCGTTGCAAAAACATTGTTCATGGGGTCGTCCTTCCGATGATCATTTTCTAAGCGGGTTTTGACTGAGGTTCTTGTTGAAAGCAACTATGTCGTCGGCGCGCACCCAGCCGGGCGATCCGATGGGAAAACGCTCCTTGGCCCGGGCGGCAAGCTGCCGCGCCGTCTTGTTGTCGCCGCGGGCGAAGGCGGCCTGCGCCGAAGCGAGATCGGCGTCCGCCAGATCGCCCTTGTGGCCATAAGCCATCGCCAGCTGCAGATAGGCGTCGGCCGCCTCGGGCTCCTTGGCCAGCGCTGAGCGCAAGAGCGGGATGGCTTGCTCGACCTGTTTGGCGTCGTTGGTGGCGATCAGCGCCTGCGCCAGCGTGATCTGGATCAGCGCGGGATCGGGCGCAAGCTGCACGGCGTGGCGCAACGGCGCGATTGCTGCCGCCGGATGCCCGCCTTCGAGCAGCGCCTGGCCTTTGAGCTCATGGAAATAGGGATTGTTCGGCGCCGATGCGATCAGGGCATCGATCTGCGCGGCCGCGTCGTGCATATCGCCGTACCTATAAGCCGAGATGGCGCGCGCGTAGCGGGCGGGCATGCTGTTGTCGGTCGTTGGATAGCGCCGCAGCACCGCGTCGGGCCTCTCGGTGAAGCCATACAATTTCGCCCGCATCATATCGTGGCGGAATTGCAGCTCGGGAGGATCCTTCTTGTCCCAGTACGGCGTCTTCACCAGCTCGGCGAGCGCAGCCATGCGCTCGACTGGCATCGGATGGTTCTGCGCATAGGGATCTATGGAATGCGCCGAGAACAACGACTCGTCGGCGAAGCGCTTGAACGTGTCGTACATGCCCTTGGCCGATTGGCCGGTCATGGTCAAAAAGCGCACGCCGGCGCGGTCGGCCGATTCTTCCTGGCCGCGCTGATAGGCAAGCAAGGTGTTCTGCAAATAGGCCTGTGGACCGGAAATGATCGCGCCGCCGATATTGGCCATGTCGGCATTGTTCGAGCGCGCACCCGCCGCTACCGCGCCGATACCGAGCAGCATTGCGATGATCGCGGCAGTCTGCGCGTTGGCGAGTTCCTGGCGCATCTTCGACAAGTGCCCGCCGACGATGTGGCCGGTCTCGTGCGAAAACACGCCGATCAATTGATTGGGGGTCGTCGCCTCCATCAGCGCGCCGGCATTGACGAAGATGTGGTGCGCATCCATGACGAAGGCGTTGAACGACTTGTCGTTGATGATGACGACCTGGATGCCTTGATTGCTCAAGCCCGCGACCTTGAGGATCGGCGATACGTATTCGCGCAGCAATTGCTCGATCTCGGCATCGCGAATCATCGGTATGCCGGCGTTGGAGCCGTTCTGGGCGCGCGCCGGGACGCCGGCCAGCGCAACCGCCGCAGCCGTGACAAGCGCAATGGCGCGGGAAGCTGGCTTCACCGGGCGCACCTTGCTAGGAGGTTTTGCAGGATTCATTTGGGACAGTATTGGTCCCTCGCTCGGGACCCAAGCTATGGACGGAACCGGTTGCGGTCAACATAAGGCCGCCGCGTTCGCTTCCGAGCAGCCAAGGGTCACGAAACCCGCGGAATACGGCAGCAGCGGGGCGGTCCCGCGAGGGCCAATATCCGGGATGTAAAGGCGAATTTATGCTCGACAAGGCGCAACGCCTCTTGCAGCCATCGGCCCGCAGCGCCGTGCCGCCGTTCATGGTGATGGACGTCATGGCCGCTGCGGCGCGGCTCGAGGCGCAAGGCCGCCGTATCATCCATATGGAGGTCGGCCAGCCGGCCGTGGGCGCACCGGCGACCGCGATCGCCGCGGCGCGGGCGGCGCTGTCGGCAGGGCCGCTCGGCTACACTGAAGCCCTGGGCATTGCGTCACTGCGCCGGCGCATCGCTAGGTCTTATGCTGAACGGCATGGTCTCGACATCGACCCGTCACGCATCGTCGTCACCACCGGGTCGTCGGCCGGATTCATTCTGGCGTTTCTCGCTGCTTTCGATGCGGGAGATCGCGTGGCCATGGCGCTGCCGGGCTATCCGCCCTATCGCCATATCCTCACCGCGCTCGGCTGCGAGCCGGTCTGGATCGAGACCGATGCGCAGACGCGATGGTCGATCACCAGCGAGTCGCTGTTGGCTTTGCACCGCGCGCAGCCGCTCAAGGGAGTGATCGTCGGCTCGCCGGCCAATCCGACCGGCACCATGATGACCGCGCAAGCGCTCAGCGAGCTGATCCGTTGCGCCGAAGATGCCGGCATCGCTTTCATATCGGACGAGATCTATCACGGTCTCGATTATGCCTTCGCGGCCGAGAGCGCCGCGGGCCTGTCGGACGACGCCATCATCATCAATTCGTTTTCCAAATATTTTTGTATGACCGGATGGCGGATCGGTTGGATGGTGGTGCCGCCGTCGCTGGTGCGGGCGGTCGAGCGGCTGCAACAGAACCTTGCGATTTCGGTGCCGACGCTGTCTCAGATCGCCGCCGAAGCGGCATTCGACGCGCGCACGCAGCTCGACGAAGTCAAACACGGCTACGAGGAGAACCGCCGTATCCTCGTCGAGGGGTTGCCGCGCGCCGGGCTCGATTCATTCCTGCCGGTCGACGGCGCGTTCTATCTCTACGCCGACGTTTCGCGCTTCTCGACCGACAGTTTCGCCTTCGCCACGCGCATGCTGGAGGAGGCGGGGGTCGCGGCGACCCCCGGCGTCGATTTCGATCCGCTGCGCGGACAGAATTTCCTGCGCCTGTGCTATGCCGGTTCGCGCGAGGAGATGCATGAAGCGGTCGAGCGGATCGGCGCCTGGCTGAAGGATGGGCCGCGGTGAGCTTGCTCGGCGACGCGCTGGTTCTGTTCTCGGGCGGCCAGGATTCGACGGTCTGCCTCGCCTGGGCGCTGGAGCGCTTTGCCCGGGTCGAGACCATCGGCTTCGATTATGGGCAGCGCCACGCCGTCGAGCTCGACGTGCGCCCGCGCATTCGCGAGCGGCTGTCGCAGTTCTCCGCAGCGTGGCGTGAGCGGCTCGGCGATGACCATGTGGTACGGATCGATGCGCTCGCCGCGATTTCGGAAACCGCGCTGACCCGCGACGTCGCCATTGAAATTTCCGAATCCGGCCTGCCGACCACATTCGTGCCTGGCCGCAATCTGGTGTTTTTCTCCTTCGCCGGCGCGCTCGCCTATCGGCGCGGCATAAAGCATCTCGTCGCCGGCATGTGCGAAACCGATTTTTCCGGCTATCCCGATTGCCGCGACGACACCATCAAGGCGATGCAGCTTGCGCTCACGCTCGGCATGGACCGCCGCTTCGTCATCCACACTCCGCTGATGTGGATCGACAAGGCGGCGACCTTTGCGCTGGCGCAGGAGATCGGCGGCGCGCCGCTGATCGATCTGCTTCTCGCCGAGACCCACACCTGCTATCTCGGCGACCGCGAGCACCGGCACGCCTGGGGTTTCGGCTGCGGCGAATGCCCGGCCTGCCGGTTGCGCGCGGAAGGTTTTGCGAAATGGAAGGCAGCGGCATGACATCCGACAGAGAACAACAGCGCCGGCGCGAAGGCGTGATTTTCCTGGTCCTGTTCGCGCTGACGATCCCGGCGGCCAATTGGCTGATCGGCCATGTCGGCACCACGTGCATCGCGCGAACGGCCCCTGTGTCGTGCCGGTCGCGCCCGGCTTGATGGCGCCGTCGGGCGTCATGATGGTCGGCGTCGCGCTGGTGCTGCGCGATCTGGTGCAACGGCGCTTGGGCGCCGTGATGTCGGCACTGGCGATCCTGTGCGGCACGGCCCTCTCGGCGCTGCTGGCGCCGCCGTCGCTGGTTCTTGCGTCTGGTGTCGCCTTCCTGCTGTCGGAATTTGCCGATCTCGCGGTCTATACGCCGCTCGCCCGCCGCCGGCTCGTTCTCGCCGTCGTGGCATCGAGCGTCGTCGGGCTGGTCGTCGACTCGATCGTGTTCTTTGGCTCGCCTTCGGTTCGCTCGATTTTTTGCTCGGGCAGGTGGTCGGCAAGGGCTGGATGGTGCTGCTGTCGATTCCGTTCGTGGCCTGGCTGCGCCGCCGCGACGAACGGCTCGGCATGGCGCCGGCGTGATTTTTTTCAAGCGAGGCAAGTCGATGAGCGACGCGCTGTTCGACGTTCTGCGCAAGGTGACCACGGCGACGATCACCACCATTCTTCTGAAGAAAGGCATCCGGCGCTGCTGGATGAACGGCCCAAAACCGCTGGTTTCGAGCGGCGAGCGCATCATCGGGCCGGCCTTCACCTTGCGCTTCGTGCCGGTGCGGGAAGATTTGGCGACGCCGGAAAGCTGGGCCAGTCCGATCTCGACCCGCGCCGCCATCGAAGAGATGCCGGAGGGCGTGATCGCGGTCGCCGACGCCATGGGCGTGCCGAGCGCCGGCATCTTCGGCGACATTCTGTGCGCGCGCATGAAAAAGCGGAACGTTGCGGCGCTGGTCACCGACGGCGTCATGCGCGACCGCGCCGGCGTCTTGACCAGCGCGCTGCCGGTGTGGTGCGCCGGCGTCGCTGCGCCGGCCTCGGTCAACGGCCTGACCTTCGTCGGCTGGCAGCAGCCGATCGGCTGCGGCGGCTGCGCCATCTTCCCAGGCGACATCATCGTGGCCGACGACGACGGCGCCGTCGTCATTCCGCAGACCATGGTGGATTTCGTCGCCCACGAAGGCGCCGAGCACGAGCTTTACGAAAGCTGGGTGTTCAGCGAAGTCGAGAAGGGCGTGAAGCTGCCCGGTCTTTATCCGCCGAACGACGACGCCAAGGCGCGTTACGCGGCGTGGCGCAAGACGCGTGACTAGGTATTGGGCGACCTGACTGTAGGCTCGCGTAGCAACGGGTAGGGGAGGAGGACTGCGCGTGTTCTTCATCCTTTCCAAAATGCTCGGCTTCTTCGCGCTGCCGTCCAATATTCTCATATCGATCGGCATTGCCGGTCTTGTTCTCCTGTGCACGCGCTTTACCCGCCTCGCCAGCTGGCTCGTGGTGACCAGCGTCGCGCTGATCGCCATCGCCGGTTTGTCGCCGCTCGGCAATGCTTTGATCCTGCCGTTGGAGCAGCGCTTTCCGCCCTGGGACGCCTCGCGCGGCGCGCCGGACGGGATCGTCGTGCTCGGCGGCGCGATCACGCTGGACGTATCTGCGGCGCGCGGTGCGGTCGCGCTCAATGAAGCCGCCGAGCGGATCACCGTCGCCGCCGAACTCGCACGCCGCTATCCGAATGCGCGCATCATCTTTTCCGGCGGCAACAATTTCCTGATCGCCAGCGAAGCGGTCGAGGCGGCTATCGCCGTGAAGGAGTTCGAGGCCCTTGGCATCGCCCACGAACGCATCACAGCCGAGGAGCAATCACGCAACACCATCGAGAACGCCGTGTTCTCGCATCTGCTCGCCAATCCGCAGCCGGGCGAGCGCTGGATACTGGTGACCTCGGCCTATCACATGCCGCGCGCGATGGCGGCGTTCCGTGCCGCGGGCTTTGCCGTCGAAGCCTATCCGGTCGATTGGCGCACCCGCGGGCCGATCGATGCGCTGGCGCCGTTTAGCTCGCTCGGCGACGGCTTGCGCCGCACCGATACCGCCGTTCGCGAGTGGGTCGGCCTTTTGGCCTACCGGATCACCGGCAGGACCGCGGAATTATTCCCGGCGCCTTGATAGGCGTGCGCTAACCGTTCTTGAAAACTCCCGTCTCATTTTGGGACTTTTTACCAATCCTTCATCCCGCGCCCCGATGCTGGCGCGGCTGAGGATCGGATTTGAGTCGGGCGAAAAGTGTTGCGTCACGTCTCGGCGAGATGTCCTCGGGGGGTTGGACAAACATGTCTATGGATATTCATGCCGCGTTCGAAACCGAGTTCGATGCAGTTGACGTCGAGGCTCAGTCGCCGACCGGCCGCTGGGTCGAAACCGCACTGACGGCATTGTGCACGGCGTCGGCGGTTCTGTTCGTTTCCTTTATCGCGGTCGTGACCGGCATCGTTTGATCGCAGGCTTAAGTCGGGTATCGCGCACCGCCGCACGCGATTGCGACGCGAATAGCCGCTGCTGCATCACCACCAGAATGCCCGCTGTCGTTTCCACGATGCTTTCGTAGCCCGAATTTTGCATCAGCGAAATCCGCGCTACACTGGCGCCATGGGCTTGCATCTGGTGATCGGCAACAAGAACTATTCGTCGTGGTCGTTTCGGCCGTGGCTTGCCATGAAGGTCGCCGGGATCGCGTTCGAGGAAACGGTCATTTCGCTGGAAGCGCAGGATTTCAAGGCGCGGGTGATGGCGGTGAGCGGTGCCGGCAAAGTGCCGGTGCTGATCGACGGCGAGATCCGGGTTTGGGAATCGCTTGCGATCCTCGAATATCTCGCCGAAAAATTTCCCGCGGCCGCGCTATGGCCGAAAGACGAAGGCGCCCGCGCGCAAGCGCGTGCGGTTGCCGCCGAAATGCACGCCGGCTTTGTGTCGCTGCGGCGGCTCCTGCCGATGAACGTCTGGCGGCCGGTGAAGCCGCGTGCGCTCGACGACGGGTCGAAAACCGATGCGGCGCGCATCGATACGATCTGGCGCGACTGCCGCGCGCGATACGGCGCGGCCGGGCCGTTTCTGTTCGGCGCATTCGGCGCGGCCGACGCCATGTATGCGCCGGTGGTCTGGCGTTTCCACACTTACGCCGTCGAGGTGAGCGACACCGCGCGCGCCTATATGCGCGCCATGATGGCGCTGCAGGCGTGGAGCGAATGGCGGGATGCGGCGCGGCGCGAGCCTTGGGTGCTGCCGCACGATGAGGTCGATTGGCCGAAGGTGTTGCGGGAGTGACCTCAGGCGACGCGCGCTTCGAGCTCGAGCAATAGCGGCCGCTGATAGGCGATAATCTTTGTTTTGGCGGCCGGCAGCGCGAAATAGGCGATACGGTCGATTTCCGGAAAGCTTTGCCGCCTGCCGGATTTCGGCGGCCACTCGATCTCGAACGTGTTGCTGGCAAATGCGCCAAGCTCGAAATCCGCTTCGATCGCGAAGGCGTGCACGAGCTTTCCGCTCTTTTGGTTAACCGGCGCGAGCGCGATCAACGCGCCGTCGGCCGTCAAGTTGGTCTCCTCGGTGAATTCGCGCCGTGCCGTGGCGACGAGATCGTCACCCGGCTCGACGAGGCCCTTAGGGATAGTCCAGACGCCATCGTCCTTTTTTGCCCAGAACGGTCCGCCCGGATGTGCTAGCAGGACTTCCAGGGCGGGCTTGCGCCGGAACGCCAAAATGCCGGCGCTGATCTCTCTGCGGCGCATCGGCGCAGCTCCAGTTGGCTGCGGCTCTCTACCGCAGGACTTTTCGTCCAACCCTTGCCAAACAGGCTAGTGTCTGCATGATTTTGTCACGATTACGCCCACAATGCCCCCTGCCTCGCCCGAGCTCGTTTCGAGCGCGTCGGGGAGGGGGCACGCCGAACCATTTCCTGCACGGGAGCCAATGCTAATGCGATATGGATTTATCGCCGCCCTTGCCGCTTTCGCGGTTTGCCTGGCGCCGGCCGTCAAGGCCGACGACGCGCCGAAAGACGTCAAGGGCCTTTTCCTGATGAGCGACTATCCGGCGGTGACGCTGCGGCCGGGTGAGACCTCGACCGTCAGTCTGCGCATACAAAATTATGACATGGCGCCCGAGCGTTTGGCGCTATCGGTGTCCGGAGTGCCGACCGGTTGGACGGCGACCTTGCTGGGCGGCGGACAGCCGGTCGCCGCGGCGATGCCCGCGACCAATTCCAGCGTTTCGCTCTCGCTGCGGCTCGACGTGCCGAAGGACGCGGCCATGGGCACGCAGACGCTGACCATCGCCGCGGCGGGAAGCGCGACCACATTGCAATTGCCGATCGCGGTGACGCTGGCCAAGGATTTGCCGGCCAAGCTCACGGTGACGCCGCAACTGCCGGAACTGCGCGGCAACGTGAAATCGAGCTTCGAGTATCAGCTCAGCATCAAGAACGACAGCGGCAAGAAGCTGACCGTCGCGTTGTCGGCCCAGGCGCCGCAAAATTTCGACGCCACCTTCACCGAGCAGTATGGCAGCCAGGAGCTCAGCGCCGTGCCGGTCGATCCCGGCCAGAGCAAGGACGTGAAGCTCAAAGTCACGCCGCCGAATACGGCCGCGGCCGGCCCCTATAAGGTCTCGGTGCGCGTCTCGGCCGAAGACGCTTCGGCGACGGCCGATCTCGGCCTCAACATCACCGGCCAGCCGCGGATCGACATCAGCGGCCGCGAGGGTCTGGTTTCGACGCGCGCCTCGGCGGGCAAGGAAACCACCGTGCCGGTGGTCATCACCAATACCGGCACGGCGCCGGCCGAGGACATCCAGCTCAGTGGCTCGGCGCCGAGCGGATGGAAGGTCACCTTCGATCCGAAGACCATCGACCGCATCGCGCCGAACGACAACAAGGAAGTGCAGGCGCTGATCACGCCGACCGAGAAGGCGATCGCCGGCGATTATGTGACGACGATCCGCGCCTCGGCGCGCGGCGAATCGGCGTCCAGCACGTTCCGGGTCACGGTGACGACCTCGACGATGTGGGGCATCGCCGGTGTCGGCATCATTGGCGTGGCGCTTCTCGTCATGGTCGGGGCGGTCGCCAGGTTCGGCCGGCGATGAACGAGGATACCGTCATCGAGGCCACAGGCCTCACCAAAAACTACGGCACGGCGGTCGCCGTCGACCACATCTCGTTCACGGTCGGGCGCGGGGAGATTTTCGGTCTCCTCGGCCCCAATGGCGCGGGCAAGACCACGACCATCCTGATGCTGCTCGGCTTGACGGAAATCTCCGGCGGCGAAGTGCGCGTGCTCGGCTTCAATCCGGCGCGCGAGCCGCTTTCGGTCAAACGCCGTGTCGGCTATCTGCCGGACACGGTCGGTTTTTATGACAACCTCACCGCCGCAGATAACTTGCGTTATACCGCGCGCCTGATCGGCTTTCGCTTCGCCGAACGCGAGAAGCGCATCGCCGACGCGATTGAGCGGGTCGGGCTTGCCGAATTTGCCGACAAGCGCGTCGCCACCTTCTCGCGCGGCATGCGGCAGCGTCTCGGCCTTGCCGAAATATTGATGAAAGGCGCGCAGATCGCCATCCTCGACGAGCCGACGTCGGGCCTCGATCCGCACGCGACGGCAGAGCTCCTCGGCATCATCCGAAACTTCAAGGCCGAGGGCGTGTCGGTGCTGCTGTCCTCGCATCTGCTTGAGCGGGTGCAGAGCGTGTGCGACCGCGTCGCCCTGTTCAGCGGCGGCAAGATCGCGTTGATGGGCACGGTGCCCGAGCTCGGCCGCCAGGTTCTCGGCGGCGGCTATGTGGTCGATATCGAGGCCGACGGCGTCGGCCTTGCCGAGCGGCTTGCGCTCATTCCCGGCGTCAGCGGCGTCGAGAAAACCGGCATCAGCAAATTGCGGCTGCATGCCGACCGCGACGTGCGGCCGGAGGCGGCGAATGAAGTCGTCGCCATGCAGGGTCGCCTGAAATTCCTCGGCGTGCAGGAGCCGAGCCTCGAGGCGATCTATACCCGCTATTTCGAGGCCAAGCCCGGCGAGATGAGGGAGGGAACGCTTCATGCAGCGTGAAGGTTCGGCTTTTCAAGGCCTCGGCGTGGTCATGCTCAAGGAGCTGTCGGACCATCTGACCAGCGTGCGCATGCGCGTGCTGGAATGGCTTATCGTGCTGGTCGCGCTGGCGGCGCTCTACGGCGCGATCCAGCAGATCAAGGACACCACCGCGGAGGATCCGTTCCTGTTCCTGCGGCTGTTCACGACCTCGCGCGATCCGCTGCCGTCGTTCGTGTCGTTCCTGTCGTTTCTGGTGCCGCTGATGGCGATCGGCCTCGGCTTCGACTCGGTCAACGGCGAGCACAACCGGCGCACGCTGTCGCGCATCTTGGCGCAGCCGATCTATCGCGACGCCCTGCTGTTCGGCAAATTCCTCGCCGGCCTGGTGACGCTGTCGATCAGCCTGGTCACGCTGTGGCTCCTGGTGATCGGGCTCGGCTTGCTCTTGATCGGCATCCCGCCCGGCGCCGAGGAGATCGCCCGCAGCTTTGTCTTCCTGCTGGTGACCATCGTTTATGCCGGCGTGTGGCTGGCGCTCGCGCTGCTGTTCTCGATCCTGTTCCGCTCGGCCGCCACCGCGGCGCTGGTCACGCTCGGCATCTGGCTGCTGATCACATTTATTTGGCCGGTGCTGGCCGGCGCGATCGCACAAATCATCGTGCCGCCGGATCCGCGTTACGCGGCGCTTGGGCTTGCAGACGCCCGGCACCGCGCAGCTGGAGCAGATCCTGGCGCGGTTCTCGCCCTCGACCCTGTTCGCCGAGGTCGTGGTGGCGCTGCTCGATCCGACCACGCGGGCGCTCGGGCCGATCTATCTCAGCCAGCTGCAGGGCGCCGTGCTCGGCGCGCCGCTGCCGCTCGCCTCGAGCGTGTTGATTGCCTGGCCGCAGATCGTCGGCATGATCGCCACCGTGATGGTGCTGTTCGTCATCGGCTATGTGGTGTTTCAGCGCCAGGAAGTCCGCGCCTAGCGGTTGCGTTGCCGGGCATAGCGTAGTGGAATCCCTCCCTGTGGGAGGGATTCGTGGCCGTCATCAAAACAACCGCCGACGTCGCTTCGAAGGAATTCCGCGCCAACCAGGCCGCCATGCGCGCGCTGGTCGCGGAGCTCGAGGTGCAGCGCGCCAAGGCGGCCGAAGGCGGCCCGCCCCAAGCCCGTGAACGTCACTTGGCGCGCGGAAAGCTTCTGCCGCGCGAGCGGGTGATGACGCTGATCGATCCAGGCACGCCGTTCCTCGAACTGTCGCCGCTCGCCGCCAACGGCATGTACGACGACGCCATCCACGGCGCCGGCATCATCACCGGCGTCGGCCGGGTCGCCGGGCGCGAATGCGTCATCGTCTGCAACGATTCCACCATCAAGGGCGGCACCTATTACCCGATGACGGTGAAGAAGCATTTGCGCGCCCAGGAGATCGCGCGCGAGAACCGGCTGCCGTGCCTCTATCTGGTCGATTCCGGCGGCGCCAACCTGCCGCACCAGACCGAAGTGTTTCCCGACCGCGAGCATTTCGGCCGCATCTTCTACAATCAGGCGACGCTGTCGGCCGCCGGCATTGCCCAGATCGCGGTGGTGATGGGCTCGTGCACCGCGGGCGGCGCCTATGTGCCGGCGATGTCGGACGAGACCATCATCGTGCGCAATCAGGGCACCATCTTCCTCGGCGGCCCGCCGCTGGTGAAGGCGGCGACCGGCGAAGTCGTCAGCGCCGAAGAACTCGGCGGCGCCGAAGTGCACACCAAAAAATCCGGCGTTGCCGATTACATGGCCGAGAATGACCGTCACGCGCTGGCGCTGTGCCGCCAGATCGTCGCCGGGCTGAACACGAAGAAGGCGATCGACATTCCACTCGCCAAGGCCGCCGAACCGAAATACGACGCCGGCGAGCTCGACGGCATCGTGCCGGTCGATCTGAAAAAGCAATACGACGTGCGCGAGGTGATCGCGCGGCTGGTCGACGGTTCCGAGTTCGACGAGTTCAAGGCGCTCTACGGCACCACGCTGGTCACCGGCTTCGCCCACATTCACGGCATTCCGGTCGGCATTCTCGGCAACAACGGCATCCTGTTCTCGGAAAGCGCGCTCAAGGCCGCGCATTTCGTCGAACTGTGCTGCCAGCGCCGCGTGCCGCTGTTGTTCCTGCAAAATATCGTCGGCTTCATCGTCGGCCGCGACTACGAAGCCGGCGGCATCGCCAAGGACGGCGCCAAGATGGTCACCGCGGTGGCCTGCGCGCAGGTGCCGAAGATCACGATCGTCATCGGCGGCTCCTACGGCGCCGGCAATTACGGCATGTGCGGCCGCGCCTATGGCCCGCGCTTCCTGTTCACCTGGCCGAACGCCCGCATCTCGGTGATGGGCGGCGAGCAGGCGGCGAGCGTGCTGGCGACGGTGCGGCGCGACAATATCGAGGCCGCCGGCAAGAAATGGTCCGAGATCGAGGAAGAAGAATTCAAGCAACCGATCCGCGACCAATACGAAGCCGAGGGCAATCCCTATTACGCCACCGCGCGGCTATGGGACGACGGCATCATCACGCCGGCGGAGACGCGCCGCGTGCTGGCGCTGTGCTTCTCCGCGGCGCTGAATGCGCCGATCCCGGAGACGAGGTTCGGGGTGTTTAGGATGTAGCTTCTACTGGATTATCGGCCGGCGCGTTTGTACGGATTTCGGCTACGCCGCATCTCTGCGGTCGATAGCACTAGCAGTACTATGCCTCCAATCGCCCAACACACAATCGGCGCCCAACGCAGCAGCGGCGTCAGCGACGGGTCGCTCAACGTTCCGCTCGCGGTCGTCGCCATGCGCGCGAAGGTGGCGAGCGCCAGCGCGGAGAATAGCACGCCGGTGATTTTGCCTTCGGCGCCGGTGTAGCCGAGCGCGGCGGCGGCGGAGAACGCGCTCATCAGGATGCAGCCCCAGGCGGCGCCGGCGATCAGTTGCGCCGCGACGACGACTTCGAGCGTGCTGGAAAATTCCATCACCACGATGGCGATGGCGCCGATCAACCCGAATAGCCCCATCACCGGCAGGCCGCCCCAGCGCTTGGTGATCAGGCTTGCCGGAAACATGGCGACGCTGAAGCCGACCCAGAACACCGGCATCAGCGTGGAGATGTCGCTGGTGAATTGCTTGAAGCGCGGCGCGCTGTTGAAGAAGAAGTGCAGCTGGAAGCCGAACGCGAAAATCACGGTCGCGAGCGCGAAAACAATGACGGGGATGGCGCGATCGACGGTTTTCGGCGGCTCGGGTTTGGCCGGCGCGTCCTTCGCCAGCGAACGTTCGACCTTGGCGAGCGCAAGACTGGTCAGCACCAGCGCGACGCTGGCGATGACGAAGGGCAGCCGCGGGTCCTGCTTGGCGAGCGTGATGGCGAGATAGGGCGACACCGCGCCGGCGATGCCCAGCCCGAGCATGGCGAGGCTCATGAGATAGGGGATCGCCGGCCGCGCCGCATATTTGCCGAGCAGCATCAGCGGCGGCGCCCGCAGCGCCGAGGAGGTCACCGCCCAGATGACGATGAGCACGAGCAGGGCGGTCGGGCCAAGCTGCGCGGCCGGCAATGAAGGGCAGGGCGACGAACGCCGCGCAGCTCAACGCCGTGATCGCCGCCACCCAATGGCCGAGCCGGCCGACCAGCCGCGACACCTTGTCGGAGGCCACCCCCATGGCGAAGTCGGTGACCGTGAAGATCGCCTGGTCGAGCATCAGGATGTAGATGACTGTGCCGGCGGCGATGCCGGCGGACGCCGCCAGCCGCGGCAGATAGATGGCATAGACGGTCCAGCCGAGCGCGAAGACGAGCTCCAAGACGGCAAGGTATAGACCGGCACCCTGCGGAATTTTGCGCATGGGTCTATATTGCCATGCTGCCCGCCGCGCCCACCAGGAGCTTTCGCTCATGCCCAAAACCATCGAGCACATCCATTGGCCGGACGCGCCGGACCTGTGGATGCCCTATGCGCCGGCGATCAAGGTCCGCGGCGGCACCACGGTCTATCTCGCCGGCGTCACCGCCGCGCCGGTCTATCATCATCACCCGCATCGGCCGGAAGAGTTCGACGCCATGCCGCGCGACATGGCGGGCCAGGCGCGGGCGGCGCTGGAAAATCTCAAGCGCGGCCTCGACGCGGTGGGCGCCAGCTTTGCCGACGTGGTCACCGCCGACCGCTTCGTCACCGATCTGACCGACCAGGATGCGCTCAACAAGGTTTGGGGCGAGTATTTCGGCGATGCCAAACCGACCACGACCACGGTACAAGTGGTGCGGCTCGCCACCGATCCGCGCTGCCTGGTCGAGATCAACGCCATCGCCGTCATCGATTGAAAGGTACGTCCATGTCGGAATTGAATTACAAAAACGCTCTCATCGTCGGCGTCGGCTCCGGCTTAAGCGCCTCGCTGGCGCGTCTGTTTGCCAAATCGGGCATGAAGGTCGCCGTGGCGGCGCGTCGGCTCGAAAATATGGCGGCGTTGGCACAAGAGGTCGGCGGCAAGGCTTTCACTTGCGACGCGACCGATCGCGGCGCAAGTCGCAAAGCTGTTCGCCGACGTCGAGGCGGCGGGCGGCGCGCCCGATGTGGTGGTCTACAATGCCAGCTATCGCACCCGCGGACCGTTCATCGACCTCGATCCGGTCGAGGTCGAGCGCGCGCTCGCGGTGACCGCTTACGGCGGCTTCCTGGTCGCCCAGCAGGCCGCCAAGCGCATGGTGCCGAAAGGTCACGGCGCGATCATGCTCACCGGGGCTTCGGCCGGCGTGAAGGGCTATCCGCAGTCGGCGCCGTTCGCCATGGGCAAGTTCGCGCTGCGCGGGCTGGCGCAGAGCATGGCGCGGGAGCTTGCAGCCGCAAGGCATCCACGTCGCCCATATCGTCGTCGACGGCGGCATCTTGAGCCCGCGCCGGCCCAATCCGCCGGACAAGCCCGACGCCATGCTCGATCCCGACGCCATCGCGCAAAGCTATCTCGATTTGCTGCGGCAGCATCGCAGCGCCTGGGCCTGGGAGATCGAGTTGCGGCCCTGGCTCGAGAAGTTTTGAACCCGGCGCGGCGACCCGACTTATAATCGCATCATGCCCGGAATTTTCGCGAAAGCCGCGCTGCTGACCATTGCGCTTATCGCCGCCACCGGCGCTGATGCGCAGACGCGGCGCTATCGTGAACCCCGCAAGCGCGAGACGCGCGAGGCCGCGCCGCCGCCGGTGCCCGCGGCGCCGCTCGACAAGCGCGACAGCGTGGTGGCGGCGCCCGGCGCTTTCAACGGCAAGCCGTATTGGCTCGCGCTCGCCCAATGCGGCGGCGCCTATTTCAAGCTCAACGTTTTCTACACCGATATTGCGACCCACGCCCGCGGTCAAGCCCGATCCCAAGACGGCCACCGAGTACACCAAGATGCTGACCGACGCGATCAAGACCGGGACGATGTATTTCAACGGCGCCGAGCGCTTCCTGATGACCGATCGCGGCGTCGAGCGGGTCGACGCGGTGCTGACTTACGATCCGCAGTCGCGCGCCGCGGGCGACCGGCTGAAAACCGTCGATGCCGCGCTTGCCGCAGCGCTTGCCTGTCCCGCACTTTATGAAGCGTGCCAGGCGGCCCATCCCAAGGCATGCAGCGAGCACCTTCCGCCAGCGAGCTAGGCGGTTCCGAAGGAGGTATTCATGAGGCCGGCCTTTGCAGTCTTGATCGGCATGGCGCTGTTGGCAGCGCCGACCGCGAACGCGGAAGATTCACCGGCAGCCCCCGGCCTCGGCGAGATCATGACCTTGCAACAGCTTCGCCACATCAAACTTTGGTTCGCCGGCGTTGCCGGCAATTGGCCGCTCGCCGATTACGAAATGGGCGAGTTGAACGAAGGTTTTGAGGATGTGAACAAGCTTTTGGGTGGCGATACCGTGGACAAGGCGGTCGGCGCCCCGATGCAGGCGCTACAGAAGATAATCGATGACAAGAATCGCGCCGCGTTTCCTGCCGCCTTCGATCATCTCACCGCCGGCTGCAATAGCTGCCACCACACCCTCGACCACGGCTTTATCGCCATCCAGCGGCCGACGTCGTTGCCCTACAGCAATCAAAATTTCGCGCCGCAGAAGTAGCGCAAGCGTCAGTTCAGCGCCTTGTAAATACGCTCGTCGTAGAGCGCGCCCGCGATCGGACTGAGCTTTTCGCGAAAGGCCCGCGTATGCGCCGCCATGGCATGGGCGTCGAGCGCCTTGCGGTTGGTCCACGCTTCGATGACGGTGAAGTGGTTGCCGCGATTGGCCTGCTGCAGCACTTCGTAGCTGATATTGCCGGCGTCGCTCGCGGTATCGACGCTCATCGCCTTGAGCGCCGCCATGCAATCGTCCTTGCCGGCCGGAATTACGTCGACATGGGTGAGAACGTAAATCGCGCCGGCTCGGCTCTCGGTCTTGCCTTGCGTGACATAGAGCGCATTGTTGATGCGCTCGTCGTAGGGCGCATCCGCGATCGGCTTGAGCTTGTCGCGGAACTTTAAAGTGGCCGCGTTTTGGCCGTGCGCATCGAGCGCCGCCTTGTCGCGCCAGGCTTCCACGACGACGAAGCGGTTCGGCCGCTCGATCTCGGCAAGCGCCTCGGCGCGCAAATTGCCGTCTTCCTTGGAGCTCGCGTCGCGATATTGCTTGAGCAGCGCGATGCCGGGAGCGACCGCGTTAGGCATGACTTCGACATAGGTGGCGAGATACACGGCATTGTTCTGGGCATGAGCCGATGGCACGAGCGCTGCCGTGACAATGAATGAACTGCCGATCACCGGCTGAAAAAATAGGCGCACAACGATCCTCCCATATGCGTTTGCCGCAATGGTAACGACGCATTTTCGCCCGCGTCAACGCGCCGCGCCAGGTTCCCTCGTGACACACCGCCGGCACATTTTCCGTCCATATGGCTTGAAGTGAGTTCACCGCGTTCATGAAGGAGGATCCGACCAATGACCTATCGCGTCTATTCCGGCCCGCGCGGCTCCGAGAGCATCTCGCCGGCGGAGAAGGATCGCCACCTCTACAAGGAATTCAGCGTGCTCGATGAAGCGATGAGCTGGGCGCGGCATATCAACAAACGCGGCCGCGTTGCGCTCTTGATCGAAGGCGATGACGGCACGCGGCTGACCAAGCAGCAGATCGTGACCGCGCTGAAGAATCCCGAAAGCATCGAAGGCCAAGACCACGCGGCCTAGTGTCTGGCGGTCAGCCGATATTGACCACGACATTGCCGAGGATTTTGCCGCCTTCGACGGCTTCGTGGGCGGCGACGATATCCGCGAGCGAAAATGTTTTGCCGATCAGAGTGGTGAGAGAGCCTGCCTCGAGCGAGCGCGTGATGGCATCGAGCGCCGCGCTACGTTCGGCGGCGTTGAGCTCATACACATAGATGAATTTCAACGTGATGGCGTTGCGCAGAAAGAACATGCCGGGGATTTCTGACTGCGGCGCTCCTGTTCCGTAAATCACGATGGTGCCGCGCTCGCGCAGCACGTGTGGCGCGAGCATTGCGTTGGCGGCAAAATCCACTTCGACGATGGCGTCGACGCCTTTCTTCGCCGGTGATCGCCATCACCCGCTCGCCGACATTTTCGCGCCGGTAGTCGATGGTATGATCGGCGCCGGCTGCGCGAGCGGCATCGGCCTTCTCCGGCGAGCTGACAGTGGCAATCACTGTCGCGCCCGCGGCCTTGGCGAATTGCACGGCGTAATGCCCGACGGCGCCGGCGCCGCCGGCAATCAGAAGCGTGACGCCGGGCGCGGCGCCCGCAACCGCAATGCCGTGGTAGGCGGTCATCGCCGGAATGCCGAGACAGGCGCCGACTTCGAAACTGGTTTTGGCCGGCAAGCGAACCGCTTGCGCGGCGGGAAGCACGATATATTCCGCGCAGGTGCCGAACGGGCGCAGCCACTGCCCGTTCCACACCCAGACCCGCTCGCCGACACGCGCAGCGGCTACGCCATCACCCACCAGGTCGATTTCGCCGGCGCCGTCGCTGTGCGGAATGACGCGCGGATAGGCGATCTTGCGCGTCGCGCCCGAGCGCGCTTTCACGTCGGAAGGGTTGACGCCGGACGTGGCCAGTTTGACGCGCACTTCACCTGGCCCGGGCCGCGGCGTTTCGATCTCGCCGAGCTTGAGCACTGCGTTGGCCAGACCGTTCTGCTCATAATAGGCGACGCGCATTTTCGCTTCCTTCTCGTGACCAAACGCGGATCGGAACCCAAGGGTAGCGGAATCGCAGCCAAGCGCCAGTCCAGCCGCGATCGCCGGGCCGTGATAAGACCATGATCCGGCGGTATTTTTCTACGCTGGACAGGATCGCGGGAGTTTGGCTTTGTCCTTGTCATAGCGGATCAGGCCGCCATCCTGCGGCGATTGTGACGGGACGGGGTTCCTTGGACCAGCAGATCAATGGAAGTGCGCGACTGTCGCGGCCGAGGGCCCGCAACGTGCTGATGATCTATCCGCGCTTCACCAACGAGTCGTTCTGGAATTACCGCGAGGCATGCGCCGTCTTCGGCGCCAAATATCCGACCATTCCGCTCGGCCTGATCACGGTCGCGGCCATGTTGCCGCGCGAATGGAATGTCCGCCTGGTCAACCTCAACACCGAAGAGCTGGCCGACACCGACCTGGAATGGGCCGACCTGGTGATGAGTGGCGGCATGATGTTCCAGCAGGCCAGCACATTCGACATCATCGAATTGTGCCGCAGCCAGGGTAAACCGATCGCCGTCGGCGGTCCGGATGTGTCGTCGAGCCCGCACGTCTACGATCGCGCGAATTTCCGGGTGGTCGGCGAGGCCGAGGGCGTCATCGACAAGTTCATCGATGCGGTCGACAACGGCAGCAACGAGGGGCTGTTCGAGGCGCCGAAATTCACGATCGACGTCACCAAGACACCGAAACCGCGCTTCGATTTGCTCAAGTTCGATCAATACATGCATCTCGGCGTGCAGTATTCGCGCGGCTGCCCATTCACGTGCGAATTCTGCGATATCATCGAGCTCTATGGCCGGGTGCCGCGCACCAAGACCGCCGAGCAGATGCTGGAAGAATTAGAGGCGCTCTATCAACTTGGCTATCGCGGCCATGTCGATTTCGTCGACGACAACCTGATCGGCAACAAGAAAGCACTCAAATTATTCCTGCCGCATCTGATCGCATGGCTTGAGGAGCGCGATCATCCGTTCGAGTTCTCCACCGAAGCATCGCTCAATCTCGCCGATGATGCCGAGCTGATCGCGCTTTTGAAGAAGGCGAACTTCTTTCTCATCTTCATGGGCATCGAAAGCCCGGATACCGACACGCTGATTGCGATGCGCAAGAAGCAGAACACGCGCCGCAGCATTCCAGACAGCGTCCACAAGATCTACCGGGCCGGTATTTTCGTCACCGCGGGCTTCATCGTCGGCTTCGACAGCGAGAAAGGTTCCGTCGCCGATCCGATGATCGAATTGATCGAGGATTGCGCCATCCCGATGGCGGCCATCGGGCAGCTGTGGGCGCTGCCGAACACCCAGTTGTCGCGCCGGCTGGCCCGTGAAGGGCGTCTGCAGGTCGACGCCGAATTCCTGCCGAAGGGCGGAAATGACCAGATTGCCAGCGGGTTGAATTTCGAAACCAAACGTCCTCGATTAGACGTGCTCTGCGATCTTCGCCGCGTGCTGGCCACGGTCTATACGCCTGAGGCCTATTGCGGGCGCATCGACCGGCTGGTCTCGCTGCTCGATTGTTCCGACCGCCGCCGCGAAATGCCCAAGGGCGATATTCGCGCCAAGATCGGCACCGTCAACGCGGTGCAGGAGATCCTGCGGCGCATGCCGGAGCATCGCGACCGGTTCTGGCGCACTTTCACCAACTGCATGAATACCAATCCCGGCGCGCTGCGCGCGGTGGTCACGCTGATGGGTTTTTATCTCCATATCGGACCTTACACGCGCTACGCCATCGCGCAGCTCGATAAGCAGATCGAAGCGCTGGAGCAGGGGACATTCGTCGCCCCACAACTGCTGCCGCCGGTTGAGTCCGAAGCCGTCGCGGTGAACGCCTGACGTCAGAGCCCGAGCAACGGCAGCGCCGACAGCGCGACAATCACGCCTATTGTTGATCGATCCCCGGCACCGTCAGCAGCGTCGCGATCGAACGGCCGCGGATGTCATAGACGCGTGCATAGACGACACCGTCGCGCACGACCTCGAACAGCATCGGCGCGTCGAGCTTGGCGCAGTAGAATTCGCCGAGCATCATGGCGAAATCCGCTCCCTTGGGATTCCAGGTGGTGGTGAATTGCGGCCCGAGCGCGACGGTAACCGGCGGATGCGGGCCGCAGACCGCCACCGTCCAGGTTCCGCGGGACGGCTGTTCGCCGCGCTCCGCAATGAGCGCGCGCAATTGCCGCGAGGCTTGGGTCAGCGACAGTCCCCAATAGTCGAGCATGAAGCGCGGCCGTGCTCCGGTTGCGCTGCCGGCGATGCGGTTGAAATGGGTGTATTCGTAGGGGTGCAGCCGCGCCATCGCGATGACCGGGGAGGCAGCGCCCACGAACAACAGCGACGCGCCCGCGGCCAGCGCAGCGTAGCCGAGCGGTTCAAGCCGGCGCGCGATCCAAGCGCCGGCAAGCCCGCCGAGCACGGCAAACGGCGGCACGACGAAGACGAAGTGACGGATGCCGTTATACATCGCCGGCCGCAACGCGACGGTGATGAGTATGGGCAGCGTGGCGGCAAGCACGACGGCAAGAAGCGCCGCGCGATGTCCGGCTGAGCCGCCGCGGTTGTGCCCAGCCACCGCGACGACCGCGCCGGCGATACCGCTGAGCCCGAGCGTCAGCAGGATTTCGGGCAGTTGCAGCGCGACAAGCGTTGGCACGTAGCTGCGCGGCATATCGGGAACCGGGATCAATTGGCCGTTGAACAGCTCACGCCACGGCTTTTCAAAAAAATTGGAAAAATATTCGACGGCATGAAGCGGATTGAGCGGCGCGACGACGCTCCATGGCCATACCAGGCCCATGACCAGATAGGCCAGTATTATGCCTGGAAGGAAAGCGATGAGGAATGAGCCGCACTCCGCGAGCGCTAGCTTTGGCGCGCTCGCGCGCGATCGAACGGCAACAATGAAAAACAGCGGCAGCAATGCGTCGAGCACCGCAAAGCCGCCCATCACGCGCGAGCCGATGGCGAGGCCGACGCCGATGCCGCACAGCGCAACGGTCGCCGGCGTCGCCCGCGGATATTCCTCGAAGGCGCGCACAATACCGAGCAGCGCGATGGCGCTGGTGACCGCGAACGGTCCGTCCTTGGCGTTGATGAACATGTGTCCGTAGTAGAGCGGACAGGTGGCAAGAAGGATGACGCCGATCAGACCGGCGAGCGGGCCGCCAAGTCGCCGGCCGAGCCGCCAGGTGACGAACAGGCCGACGATGCCGATCGCTGCGCCCACCAAACGGCGCGTCTCGAACAGGCCGTACGGCAGAACCTTGGCGGTGAGCGCGGCGAGCAGGTCGAAGCCGCCACCATACATGTAAAGATTGACGAACGATAGCGCGCGCTTGTCGGCGAAGCCGGACGAATAGAGCGACACCAGAAGGTCGCCATATTCCGAATGGGTGTAGTCGTCCCAGCCGAGGCCATAGTCGCGAAACGTTGCCGCGGCGACCACGCCGGTGAGCACCAACACGCCGATGGCGCAGAGATCCGGTCGGCGTGCGACCGTGATCGCGCCCGACGATAAGGGTATCGACTTCGCCGCGGGTTGGTGCACGACTGGCCCGGTCTCAGATGCGCGTAGCGCCGCGAACCGCAACAGATGCGGCCCATTGGCGATCGGCACAATGCGGCAAAAGGGCAGGGCGCCAGCGCGGGCGCCGGGATGGCGTCACGTTGCAAAAAGCGGGGCGCGAGGCCCCGCTTCCAAGTGTGCGTGGTCGTGACGGTGCCTATTTCGTCGCCGCTTCGTACATCTCGGCGACATGGTCCCAGTTGATGAGATTCTCGAAGAACGCCTTGAGGTAATCGGGGCGCCGGTTGCGATAGTCGATGTAGTAGGAGTGCTCCCACACGTCGCAGCCGAGAATGGGCGAGGCGCCGTGCACCAGCGGATTCTCGCCGTTCGGCGTCTTCGAGATGGCGAGCTTGCCGTCCTTGACCGCGAGCCAGCACCAGCCGGAGCCGAACTGGGTGACGCCCGCCTGGATGAAATCTTCCTTGAACTTAGCGATCGGGCCGATGTCGGATGTGATCTGCTTTTCGAGCTTGCCGGGAATCTTGTCGCCGCCGCCGCCTTTCTTCATCCACTTCCAGAAATGAATGTGGTTGTAGTGCTGAGCGGCATTGTTGAACAGGCCGGCGTTCTTGCCGAAGGTGCCTTTGACGACCTCCTCGACCGGCTTGTTTTCCCACTCGGTGCCTTTGGCGAGGTTATTGCCGTTGGTCACGTAGGCGGCGTGGTGCTTGTCGTGATGGAATTCCAGCGTCTCGCGCGACATGTTCGGGGCGAGCGCGTCGTAGGGATAGGGAAGGTCGGGCAGGGTGAATGCCATTAGGTCTACTCCTCAATGCGGCGTGGAAGGATGCGGGCGTCTCGGTGAAACCGCCGAGCGAAGCGAAAAGTTCCTCTAGATAGGCCGAAGGCGGGGGGTTGGGCAACGGCTCTCGGTAGCGCTCTCGGCAACCGCCTTGGCTACAACTCTCGGCCGCGGTCATCGATAGGCCGCCGCCGGTAACCAATCGCGTGGATATATTAACCTTGCGCCGCTGTCACAGTGCGGTCAAAATGATGCCACTTTAGGGCCTCCGGGCGTCCTTCGGGGGGACGGGCGTATGTATGCGTTTTTGTTGATTTTGGGTGCGGTTATCGCCGCGGCCGGTGTCGTGCTTATAGGTCCGGGCCTGCCATTCGGCGGACGGGATTACGACGCGTCTATCGTCACGCCCGGCGCCGTCGCGATCGTCGGCGGCCTCATCCTCGTCGGCCTTGCGCTTGCGGTTCGCGCGCTGGGACGCATCGAAAAAGCGCTCGCCGCGCGGCCATTGCCTCATCCGGTTCCCCAGGAGGAAGCCGCCGCTCCGGCCACCGAAGAGACCGCGGCCGCCGCTCCGGCCCGTATCCCATTTCCGCCCAAGCCAGTCACGGAGCCCGCTCCGCCGCCGGCACCGGCTGTTGCCGCTCCCCGGGTGCTGCCCGAGGACGCCGCGTTGGAGCGGCTTCGCGAAAAATTCCCGACCCTGGTGCGGCTCGAAAACGCGCCGGTCGTCGAGGACGCCGAGGTGTCGCTGTCGCCCAAGCCGTCGGTCCGCGCCGATGAGGCCGTTGCGGAAGCCAATAACGCAGTCGCCCAACAGACCAACGGCGCCGCGCCGGCAAGGATCGAGCCGCGACTTGAGGTTCAGGCGCGTCCGGCGAACCGGCCGGAGCGGGCGAAAAACTTTGAAGCCTTTTGGCCGAAAAAGCAGCGGCCGGGACAAGAAGCGCCGGCGCCTGCCGCAAAACAACCTGCCGCCCAACAACCGCCGGCCCTCCCGGTCGAGCCGGTATTGACGCCCGAACCGGTGCAATTCCAATTCAGAGAGCCTGTGCCCGAGCCGCATCCCGCGGTGCCGGCGCGCGAAGCACCGACAACGGTCTCGATCCTCAAGTCCGGCGTCGTCGACGGCATGGCCTACACGCTTTACTCGGACGGCTCGATCGAGGCGCAGCTGCCGCAGGGAACCTTGCGCTTCGGCTCGATCACCGAGCTGCGCAATCACATCGAGCAAAGCGCGTAACGCGTCCGAGGGTCTTTACCCAAGCGGCATGTCATTTCGCCGTAGCGTGCCGTTCCCGGCCCGCTGAAGTCAGACTCTATCGTTCGACGGGTAGAGGCCAATCAGGCGCGATATCAGCACTGCGATGTAGAAGACTCCCAGTAACTGCTCCAATTGACTCATCGAGCGCGCAAACGGCGAGACCGGGGTGATGTCGCCGTAGCCGGTCGATGTCAGTGTCGCGACGCTGAAGTGAATCATGTCGGCGAGCAGGTAAGCTCCTTGCGGGTGCGCTGCCGTATCGGTGGACGCGGCACCGAGCAAGAAGGCCCCCGGCGAGATGATTTGGATCAAGGCGTAGATGCAGGCCCAGGCCAGCGCCAAGAGAATGTAGACGCTCAACGCCGCGTGGACCCTATGGGCAAAGACCGGCCCGAAAGAAAGGACGTGGCGGAAGATCAGCAGCGACGTGTAAAGAAAGAATATCGCCAATACGGCCGCAGCAATGGCCTCGACGATTTTGTTGTGGCTTTCCAGCCATCCAATTTGCAGGCCAAGCAATACGATCGCTAGAACAACACCGACCATGCGATGCGTGCGCGAGCGGCCGGCCGTCACCGCGCTGGACACCAGGATCACCGCCAGAATGAGGCCGCCGATAAGCCGACCGGCAACTTCGCCCAACAGCAGCGGGTACAATCCGATAAACGCCAAAAGCGAGATCAGAAGAACAGTGCCGAAACCGCCGAAGCGGAAAACCTCGGAGTTGCTCTCGGACTTGATGGGATCGGTTGTCATCGTGTCTTGTCCTTCCATCAAACGCACGAAGTCTCTGCTTTCAGCCTCCGCGAAGCGCAAAGCGGAATTTGCCAAGCGTATCCGGAATTCACCTTCTACCGCACCAGCCCGCGTTCCAGATTAGAGCCGACCAAGACTTAAGCTGGCACCTCGCTTTATTGTCTTTACTTCCCCGGCAAAATATAACTAATCTTGGTTGCAGGTTTCAGATTCGTAGCGGTACAATATGCCGCCATCGAATGCTTAAATTCGAAAGTACTCATCTTCGGACAAAGTGCTCGTCTTTGGACTACGGACGTCCGCGCCAGCAATCAGAGATCGCAAATCATGGCCGAGAATTCAGGCGACAGCAGCAGCTATATCGAGCTGACGGCGAACATCGTGTCGGCCTATGTCAGCAATAATACGGTCCCCAGCGCGGATGTCCCGAACCTGATCAGCCAGGTGCACGCGGCATTGAAGCGCGTATCGGGCGGCCAGGCGGCGGCGCCGGCCGAGCCGCTCAAGCCGGCAGTGCCGATCAAGCGCTCGGTCACGCCCGAACACATCGTCTGCCTGGAAGACGGACACAAATTCAAGTCGCTCAAGCGGCACCTGCGCACGCGCTACAACATGACGCCGGAGCAATATCGCGAGAAGTGGGGCCTGCCGACCGATTATCCGATGGTGGCGCCGAAATACGCCGAGGCCCGCTCGCAGCTTGCCAAGCAGATGGGGCTTGGCCAGCAGCGCCGCCGCCGCAAGGATCGCGGCTGAAGGCGCGCACCGCATCCGCGGATCAGCGCTGCAACACGCCGACCACGCGGTTGGCGAAGCTAAGCCGCTCGGCCATCACGGCGACCACATAGGCCAGCAACGCCTGGCTGAGCGCCGGCTGTTCGCGCTTGATCGTCTCGTAATCGTCCGCGGCGAGCTCGTAGAGCACGCTTGCGGTTTCGGCCTGGATGGTGGCGCTGCGCGGCCGCTGGGTGATCAAACCCATTTCGCCGATGGTGGTGTGCCGGCCGAGGCTGCGCACGCGCATGGTCCGGCCGTCACCCATATCGACGATGATGCCGACGCGGCCTTCGAGAATGAAATGCATCGAGGCGGCCGGCTCGCCCTGCCGCGCGATAATGTCGCCCGCTTCGACTTCGAGCCGGCGGCAATATGCGGCCAAGCGGTCCGCATGCTCGGGGTCGCCCAAGGCCTCAGACAACCAGGCGCGCAACGATGGTTTCTCGCCGGTCTCGGCACGATGGGTCTCGATGACTTTCTGCTCGCACGATTCCAGCGCACGGTCGAGGTCGGCGACGATCGTCACGTCGTCGGAGATAAAGCGCGCGGTGCGAAAGGCGCGCTCCAGTTCCGGGCTGAGATGGACCAGCACGATGCGCACGCCATGCGCGGCGGTGACCTGCTTGATCTGCGCGAAACTATGGGTGGCCGACGAATCGATCCCGGTGACGAGCCGGAAATCGAAAATCAGAAACCGGCAGTCCGGCAGACGCGCCAGCAACGTCTTGACGTATTGATAGAGCCGATTGGCCGAGCCGAAGAACAGATAGCTTTGCAGGGTCATGCCCTGGATCTGGCGGCCGTGTTCGGACAGCAGCGCGAGTTCGCTCGGCCCGCGGTCCAGTGTCGAGCGGTAGTTCGAGCTATCGAAGTTGAACTTGATCGCGTTGACGCGGCTGGCGCTGAGCGCAAAGGTGGCGCAGCCGATGACGATGCCGATCAGAACACCGGCGATGAAGCCGGAATAGATGATGAGGGCGGCAATGGCGATCAGCGACAGATATTCGAGCGGCAACAATCGCCGCGACGAATGAATGAGCCATTGATAGACCAGATCGGAACCGAGATAGAGCAAAAGCCCGCCGAGAACATATTTCGGCACGTAGCCGAGGAACGACGGATCGGCGACCAGCACGCCTGCGGAGATCGCCGCGACCGTCAATCCCGACAGCCGGCTGGTGGCGCCCGCGGTGCGGACCAGGATCGAGCGGCTCAGCGAGGTGCAGACCACCATGCCGCCCAGCCCGCCGGTCAAGAGATTGGCGATGCCGAGCACCTTGAGGTCGCGCTCGATATTAGCCTCGGTCCGCGTCGCGATCTCAATTCCGGTGGTGTTGAGCAGCAACGTGCTGATGGTGACGAACATCACCGCGAGCACGTCGCCGGCAAAGGACGGCAATGCACCCCAGGGAAAGGCGTGTAGGGCGGCCGTTTTCCACGGCAAGGCGAGCGAGGCTGCGGGTTGCGGATGGAACATCCAGCCGCTCGCTTGGGCCGCGCCGATCGACGTGCCGCTCGTCAGCAGGACGAGGTGCATGGCCGCGAACGACGCCAGCAGCACGCCGGGGAGTGCGAACGGACTTTTCGTGCGGCGCAACAGCACGTGCAGGATAATGGCGACGGCCGCTCCGGCCGCAAGCTTGGCGCCGGTCATGGTGCCGGCAAAGGCGCGCAGATTGGTGAGCGCCGCATGCTGGTCGGTGACGACCTGGATGGCGCCGGTGACCATCAACCAGCCGGTGGCGCCGAGGAAGCCGCCGACCACCGGATAGGGCAGAAAGCGGATGGCGCGCCCGGCATGGGTGAAGCCCAGCACGCACATCAGGAGCCCGGTCAGCGCTGTCGCCAGCGCCATGGCGATGATGGCCGGCCCGAGCAGATCGGTATCGCCGTCGGCAACGACCCGCTGCAGCACCGTGGCGACGAGCGCGGCAATGACGACCGAGGTCGAGCTGTCCGGCCCGGCGACGGCAAACGGCAGCGAGCTGCGCAACGCCACGATGGCGCCGCCCACAGCGGCGGACATGAACGTGACGGCAATGCCATAAGACAAAAAATGCGCGAGCGGTCCGCTGAAAATGAGCACCGCGTAGGACAGCGAATAGGTGATCGTCAGCACGCTGCAGATCGTGCCGGCGAATACGTCCGTCAGTCCGGTGCGCATGCGCAAGTGGTGCTTGGGCTTTCCAACGTGCTGCCAGTACGGCCGATCATTTCACGCCCCGGACGAGACTTACAACACGGGCTGGCGCGCGGCTAGAACGCTGGGACAGGGGGGCGTGTGGCTCAGGCTACGGTCGCAAGCGCGGCGCGCGCATCGGAGTGGATACGCTCGACCATGGAGCGAAAACCGTTGGAACGCTGCGGGGTGAGATGTTCGCGCAGCCCCATCTTTTCGAACAGCGCAACGGCGTCGGTCGCGAGAATGTGCTTGGCACTCTTGCCCGAATACATCGCGAACAGGATGGCGATCAGCCCGCGCACGATATGCGCATCGCTGTCGCCGACGAACGTGAGCTCCGGGCCGCCCGCGCCATCGGGGCGCACGCGGGTATCGAGCCAGACCTGGCTGGCGCAGCCCCGCACCTTGTTGGCGTCGTTGTGGGCTTCCGCGGCAAGCGGCGGCAGCTCCCGCCCCAGCTCGATCAGATAGCGGTAGCGATCGTCCCAATCGTCGAGGAGCGAGAAATTGTCGATGATTTCGGCGATATCAGCCATCAAGCCTTCGTCCTTCGTCACCCTCTATATAAAGCGCGGGGCCGGACAGGTCGATGCGTCCGGCGTGCGTCCACGTTCCGTGACGGAATACGCCGCCGCCCGCTTTTGACATCGTAAGCGAATATTGGCCGGCCCTAAATGTGGTCAATTTTGCATAGACTCGCATCGGAATGGGGGAAATCCTCAATGCCAATGGCAACGAATGGGGGGAAGCAATGGCCTCGATAGTTCCATTTATCAGCAATGCGGTATTTGAACAGGCGGACATTCAGGTGATGTCTGATGCTTACAACAGAGCCACAGAAGACATTTACAGCTTCGGGCGCCCTAATAAGACCGTCGAAGCGATCATTGCCACCCGAATTATCACACTTTCAAAAGGCGGCGAGCGCGATCCGGATCGTTTGTGCGAGCGGGCTCTCGCCGCCTGTGGTTTCAACCCGGATTGCGCGCGCTAAGCGGAAGAATGGCGGCCGTCGCAATCGGCCTCAAACTAGAAAGGAACGCCCGGCTCTTAGAGACGTTGATCTCCATGAGACTTGCCCGGGCGTTTCTCCGTCGTATTCCAGAGCCATCAGTACGGCTATTTCTGGTACTTGCACTTTTTGGAGCTGTGGCAGTTACCAGCTTCGCGATGCTTGCCAACTCAGGACCCTGAAAGCGTCGAACGTTACGCCCACATCCGGTCATTCATCATCGACTGGCTTGCATCGTCGACCGGCTTGTCGGCCCTTCGTATGAAAAACCGAAGTGAGCGGTTTTGCTCAGACGCGGAGCAGTCTTGCAATTAGCTTGTATGGAAATGCAGCAGCATCCGTCCGTTCGACAAAAGTTCAGATATTTCGGTGCGATCGCCATAGTTATGATTGTCACGCTGGGATTGTTCTGGGGTTTTGCTCACATTTGAACAATTCATGGAACTCCGTCGAAGGGCCTTGACCGGCGGTTCAGCTTGCCGGGCGCGGATAACCTTAGCGTATCGCCAATTCGTTCGACCCGATGACTGCACGCTCGGCAGGAATTGAGTTCCCGACTGCGTACTGATCACGTTTTGTGACCACTTGGATGTCGGCTGTTTCGCTGCGGTATTTAGTAACTATGTACGCAATTCAGGGAATTGCGCCGGCGACCAAAGGTGGTTCCGTCGGTGATGATCTAAAGGCATCCGACAAGCGCTTAGGGCGTCTCGTCTGGAGGTTTCTCAATAAGCAGGCCCTAAGCCCAAAAGAGGAGTGAAACATCATGGCGACCACCCATACCGCAAGCGCCTCTACTGCAGAGGCGACCGATCTCATGAGAAACAGCTACTCGAAGGCCATTGAGAACGGCCAAGTCTACAATAATAAGCTTCTCGAATTTGCTCAAACCAACTCCAAGGTCGGATTCGACTTTGTCCAAAAGTTGATCGCCGTCAAGTCACCTTCAGAATTCATGGAGTTGTCGACCGAACACGCAAGAAAGCAATTCGAGATTCTGACCGAGCAGACCAAGGAACTGACGGCGCTCGCTCAGCAGGTCGCGCTCGCAACCGCGGAGCCGCTGAAGACCGGCATCACCAAGGCATTCAACCACGCGGCCTGAAGTTGCCGTCAATTTTCGTGTCGTTCGAAGCCCGGGGATTTCATCCGGGTTTCGTCGACACAGAGAGGAGCTTGAATGAAAATTGCACTGTTCATGATGATCCTCGTCACGAGCGCCAGTCCCGTGACGGCAAATCCGTACCGGACTTATCACGATTCAGATCAGACACAGTGGGATGAAGCTTCACATGTCGACTGCGGGACGGTCCGCTCTTATGTGGCTCAGGTAGGGCTGGTGCAGGCCAGGACACTAGCTCGAGCCGCCGGAATGACCGCAGGACAAGAATGGCGAGCAAGGCGGTGCCTTGCGAAGAAGGACTGACTATAAGAAATTCAACTTTTGCCCGCTGACACGCCCTAAGCCGCGTGCTTGGCGTCTTTGGGCGGCTGCGGCCCGCGCCAGACGGGTGCGAGATCGGCAGGGGTCAGCGTATTCTGCGAAGATGGCGAGGACTTGACCGGCTCGACTTTGGCGACGCTGCCGCGCGGGGCGGCACCGTGAGGCAGCGCGCCGGTTTCCTTGGGCGCCAGCGCCTCGGTCAAGAAATCGTAAAGTATCTTGGCGCCGGCTTGCGCCCTGTAGCCGAGCGATACCGCAACCTGCGAGCCGACCGTACAGGCATCGGGCTGCCGCGTGCAGAAGCCGCGCAGATCCTGGACTGTGGCGGACGCCGCCGAGATCGCTCCGGACGTGCCGACATCGCTCGACTGCGCAACGTGCTGCGCCGATCCGCTGGGCAAGAGGATCAGCACGACGCCAAGCCAGAACGCCATTCGCAAAAGAAAGAACATCAGACCCGTATCCCCGGCGGCATGGGTCGCCGCACGCCCGCGCAACCTAGCAGGCAGCATTGAAAGCCGCGTTCGCTCGACAGGGACGTTTTTGTCCATAATCGAGGAGAATACGCCGCAAATTTTCGTCCAATTGGACAAAATATAATTTACCTAAAATTTGAGCGAACGCGCGCGAGGCCGGCTTTTGCAACGTTTTGGCGAAGGCGAAAGACCCGCGATTTGCAGGCACTTCCTCAACGCCTGCAAACGTCAAGCAAATGGCAACCGTTCGCGGCAACGAGCGATTCACCATGATGGCCGAATCCGTCGTGCGGCAACGCGCCGCCCAACCGGTGCCAGGTGGGGCGTTTTAGCGTTCGTTTAAGCGGCGTCTGACACGATCGCACAACAGAACAAGGGGAGCGCGTCTGCAAAGCGGGCGTGCGACGGGATCGTGGGCCTCTTCGCGCCAGTACGGGATTATGTCGAAACGCTCGTTCACCCTTCGGCGCAACAGGATGCGCTGACGGCGTCGCGGCATCGCGCCTTTATCGCGCCGCGGCTGCTTGGCAGCATCGTCGCGCTGGCGTCGTTCCCGGTTTACCTCTTCGCGCGCGGCACCCCGGCCCCGATCGAGCTGATGGTCTTTGCCTGGCTCGTGGTGCCGATCCTTACTGCTTACTTCCTGTCGCGCACCGGCCGCTACGAGAGCGCCCATGTGCTTTCGTCGCTGGCGCTGACTGGGCTGGTGACGGCGGTCGCCGCGTCGACCGGCGGCATCGCCTCCTTCGCCGCGATCTGGCTCGTCGTCGTGCCGCTCGAAGCGGCTTTATCCGCATCCCGTCGCGTCGTCGCCACCGCGTCGACCCTGGCGCTGGGCGCCGCCGGCCTCCTGGTGCTGCTCGACGCCGAGCAGCTTTTGCCGATTCCGAGCCCGAGCGCGCATGCGGCGCTCGCCGCGCTGGGTATCGTTTCGGCAGCGCTCTATGCGGCGGGGCTTGCGCTCGGCGCCGAGGCGCTGGCGCGCACCAGCTTCTGGCTGCTCTATGCCGAAGAGGACCGCTACCGGCTCTTGGCACGCAATATGACCGACGTGATCACCCGGCACGGCCGCGACGGCGGCGTGCTATTCATGTCGCCGGCGGGCGAGGCGCTGTTCGGCTCGCGCACTGCCGATTTGCATGGCCATGGCCTGTTCGACCGCGTCCATGTCGCCGATCGGCCCGCCTACCTGACGGCGCTCGGTGACACCGCCGCCTTGGCGGAAAGCCGGTCGGCCGAGTTCCGCGTGCGGCGCGACGGCGTCGATGCCAATGGGCATCCGGCGATGGAATTCGTCTGGATCGAGATGCGCTGCCGGCCGCTCGAACAGGCCGGCGCCGCTGCCGGCGAGGAGGGCCGCCGTGAAGTGGTCGCGGTGTTGCGCGACGTCACCGGGCGCAAGCAGCAGCAGCAGGCGCTCGAAGACGCCCGCGCCGAGGCCGAGCGCGCCAATGCCGCGAAAAGCCGCTTCCTTGCCACCATGAGCCACGAATTGCGCACGCCGCTCAACGCCATCATCGGCTTCTCCGAGATGCTAAAGAGAGAATCCGCACTGATGCTCGACGCCCAGCGGCGCAATGAATATGCCGGTCTGATCAACGATTCCGGCAACCATCTGCTTTCGGTCGTCAACGGCATTCTCGATATGTCGAAGATCGAGACCGGCAATTTCGAGATCACGCCGGAGCCTTTCAATCCGGGACAGGTCATCGCCAGCTGTTGCGATATTCTCGCGTTGCGGGCGCGTGAGGCTGGCGTTCAGCTCGAACGGCTGGTGCCCGGCGATCTGCCGGAAATCGTCGCCGACAAGCGCGCGCTCAACCAGATCATGTTCAATCTGTTGTCGAACGCAATCCGCTTCACCGACCGCGGCGGCAAGGTTCTGGTCAGCGCCCGCGCCGAGGCGGGCAACATCTCCTTCGTGGTCGAGGACAGTGGCGTCGGCATCAGCGACGAGGATTTGGCGCGGGTCGGCGAGCCTTATTTCCAGGCCGGCGCCTCCTATGACCGCCGCCATGGCGGCACGGGTTTGGGGCTTTCCATCGTCAAAGGCCTGGTGCGGCTGCATGGCGGCGAATTTTCGATCCGCAGCCGGGTCGGCGAGGGCACCCGCATCACGATCAGCCTGCCGCTCGATTGCGAGCGGTCGCGGCCGGTGAAAAAGCGCAGTTTTGGCGTGGTCAGTCCGATCATCATTCCCATGAATCAATCGGCCGGTATTGCGGCCGTGCAGCCGGTCAGCGCGGTGAAGAAAAGTGCGTGACCGCCGCAACGATAGAAACCGCGCCAATGCGCGCGTCGGGACGCTTGCCGCATCGTTCGGGTCGCGGCTGTGGACGCAGGCGATCGGCCGGCCGGTCGATTCGTTCGCCATTCTCGGCGCGACAGCGGCGACCATCGTGATCGTCGTCAATGCGATTTTCCTGCAATCGGGCGCGCGGCCGGCGCCGTTCGTCGCCAATCCGACATTGCAGAAGACGGTCGATGCGGCGCCCAGGCCCGCCGAGCAGACCGGGCCGCGGGTCATCGATATGAGCGCCACGCATTCGGTGACCGCACCGCGGCCGCCGCAAACCGTGCCGATGCCGGTGCCGTCGCCGCGGCGCAATGATCCCATCGCCGAACTGATCGGGCCGTCGCCGCGCATCATGGCTGTGCAGCGCGTGCTCTCCAATTACGGCTACGGCCAGATCAAGCCGACCGGCATGCTCGACGACGCGACCAGCCAGGCCATCGAAAAGTTCGAGCGCGAGCGCAAGCTGCCGGTCAGCGGCCGGGTGTCCGATCGCCTGGTCAGCGAGCTTGCCGCTATGACCGGGCATCCGGTGGAATAATTTGCGGCCTCGGCCGGATCGAGGCATACGTCGTTTCGTTCGCCGCCATGGACCGGACGATGCGTCTGAAAACCGCGCTTTGGGTTGCCGCCTATCTGCGACGCTGTCAGGTCGAGGGCGCTTCCGCCGTCGTGTGCCGGCGCGGCGCCGAGGAGGCGGGCGCCGTGTTCATCCGGATCTGCAGGCTCGACGGTACATCTGATCTGTTCGGCCCGGCGCCGCAAAGCGAATTCGACGCGATACGGGAAGCCGACCGCGCTTTCAGCCCGAGCCTCAAAGAGCGGCCGGCGCCCGACGCAGCGGTCGAGGCCTATCTCGCGCGCGAGATCAAATTCGATCCCGATGTCTGGATTGTCGAAGTCGAGGATCGCGCGGGGCGGAATTTTCTCGATATCGTCGCCGGCTGAAAGCAGCGCGGCGGCGATAGCAAGCTCAAGACACTTCGCGGCGGATATTGGTTCGCGGCGCGACCAGCGGGCGCCGTGCCGGCGCTGCCGCCGGACGGGCGCGCGAACGCTCGTCGTTCCAAAGCAGCGGCTGGTGTTTTGCTGTCGCGCGCGCCTCGCTGCGCAGCGCCTGCCAGATCGCGACCATGCCTTCGGCCGCTTGCGCGGTCATCTCGTCGTAGAGCGTCGCTAGGGCGTGAACGCGCTCAACCGAATGGCCGACCGCCGGATTGACGAACATCAGAAGGCGATAGACGACGTCGCGTGAGATGCCGAGCGCCTTGACCGCCACCACGATCGGCTCGCCATGGTCGTCGCGCACGATGCGGCGGGCTTGCTCACGGGGAATGCGCAAGGCTTCCGCGAACTGCTTGACGAGATCCTCGCGATGATTGCCCAGCGCCGCTGCTTCCAGGCGCTGGCCGATGCCGGGGTCGCGCAAGACTACGACCTGTCCCGGCGACATCGGCGCGGCGACGTGGAGGTTGAGCAGGATGAGGCGCCGCTCGTGTTCGGCGGCGGTAAAGAAGACATCGTTGAGTTCGCCGGCGATCGTCGAGTTCATGATGCCGCGCAGATCCGTGACCGGCTCGTGTTCGATCGGCTCTTCTTCCGGCGGCGATCCGGCAGCCGCGGTGTCCTCTACAGCCGGAGCGATCGCCACAGGCGGCGCGGGTTCGGCGGGTTGAGCGGGTGGCTCAAGCAAAACATGACCGCGCAGCGGGGCGGCAATTTCCGGCAAATCGTTAACAAGATATTGAATGACCCGCATCGGCGGTGAGAGGTGCTTTGCCAGCCGCGCCGCGACCGTAGCGCGCGTCGGCACGTCGACGCCATCGAGCAGCCGCAGCGCCAGCTCGGTGTAGTGGCGTTCCTCGTCCGCCGTGTGGGCCAGCTTCTGGACGTAGAGGTCGGTGAGGACGCGGATCAACGTCGGACGCATATCGACGCCGCTGCGCAATCCGATATCGGCGAGGCCGTTGAGACTCGACAGGGTGGGCGTTTTCATCACACGCGACTTAATCGCAACAGGGACCACTAAGCTGACTTCACACAGCAGCCTAAGTCGTGCGCGTTAGCGGAGCGTTAACCTTGCATGCCGCTTAATCGTGACGACGCCGATAGCGCGGATCGCGCAGGAGGTCCGTGGCCGGCAGGCTGAGGGTTTGGCTGGTGGGCATCGTTGTCAAATTCCCCGACGAGGGGCGTATCGTACGGTTCGGCCGCGCCGACGCGGAGAGCGAATCCGCAACCGTCATCATCTTGCCGGTGATCCGGATCGAGCGTTACGCCGATGCGGTCGCCGAGAACGCGGAGCCGCAGATGCCGCCGCCGGCCGCCAATGGCGGCCGCCGCCGCATGAGGCGCCGCTGAAAGTTGTCACAGCGATGTCGCCGCGAGTCCGTCCACTCCGCGCGACAGCGCCGTTCGCCGTTTTCGCTCTTCTGATCCTTGGCGGCTGCACCAGCATCGGCGATTTTGGCCGGCTGCAGCAGCCGCTGGTCAACGACGACATTCATGCCTGGGTCGGACAAGAGGCCGCGGCGCAGGCCGGCGGTCCGATTTCGGTCAATAACCTGACCGACGACGAGCGCACGCTGCGCGATCTCGCCTTTCCCCTGATCGAGCCGCCTTACGACCGGCAGCGCTGGGACGCCGTGGTCCTCGAATACGGCCAAAATCGCGACTTTCGGCGCTCGCTTTGGGCGTTCGATCCCGCCGCCTATTACGCGCATCTGATCGGTCCGTTCCATCGCTCGTCTTCGGCGCGCTACAACCAGTTGATCGACGACATGCGCAACGACATCGTGCGCATCGATCCGTTCTTCTCCACCGCGCGCCGCATCGTCGATATCGATCAGCGCCGCGAGAAGAGCATGCAGTTTGTTTCCACCTTGAGTCCGCCGGAGCGGATCAGCGCGATGGCGCGGGTCGGCGAGAACAGCCTGACCATCGCCTGGGTGCATCATTCGCTGACGGAGCGCTGCGCCAGCTATCGCTTTGCGCTCGAGCATCTGACCGTCGCCGAGCCGATGCCGGTCGCCGCCGAGGCCGAACGGATCTTGACCGAATTGCAACAGCAGATCGCCGGCAACCAGATCGTGCCGTTGCCGCGTTTCGCCGCGCTGGCGGCGCCTGCCGTCGTGGCCGCGAAATAAATAAACTACTGCACCGGGCCGAGGCGGCACTGCGCGTTGGCCAGCGCCCGGCGCGCCATCGGCATCAGTCCTGGCTCCGGTGCCAAGGCGCGCAACACGATCAGCCCGGTCTTGGTCGGCGATTCGATGATCAGCCGGTCGGCGGCGGTGACGTCTTCGCCCTCGGGCACCTGCGCGTGCTGCTCCGGCGTCATCAGGTCGAGCTCGATGGCGCGCCGGCCAGCGGCGCGGTCGTCGATCGCATAATAGGCGACGCTGTTGCGCGTATAAAACGTGACTGACGTGTAGGCTTGGCTCAGCGGCGCGTTGAGCTTGATCGCGCCGGCGGACAGATCGTAGCGGCACACCGCCGCGGCAAAGGCCGGATCCATGAACGGCATGATCGAATTCTCCGCCGTCGGTGCGGTAAGCGGTACCATGGCGTTGACCGGCGTGATCGGGAGAAGCCGCGCATAGGCATCCTGGGTCGCCGCCTGCGGCATCACCAGCACGGTCGACAGATGCACGATGCCGCCGAGCAGGATGGCGCCGAGAATCCACAGCAGCGCGCGGATCATGAGCAGGCCTTTCGCACGATCGCCGGCATCGGCGCTTCCTTGGCCGTGCGCGTGGCAACGCCGATCGGCGTGTCGTAGAACCGCCACACCAGAACGTAGCGCTCGATGCCGCCGGTCGGCAGCCAATTGCCGGGCCGCGCGCGCGGCGCGACGGCGATGGTGAAGCGGCCCTCGATGTCGCGCAGGATTTCCGCGCTGGTGAAACCGTGCCGATCGATCGTGTTGGCGACCAAGCGGCCCTCCGGATCGTACAGTGTCAGCGTCCAATAGCGCGCCGCCGGTGTCACGCCGCTGATGGTAAAGGTGCAGCGGCCGTCGAAATTATTTCCGGCGTCGTCGGTGCGGGCGTAAAACGCCACGCCATCGCCGGTCCCGAGCGGCAATTCGCCGGTACGCGCGATGGTGGCGCGCGCGTAAGGATCGATATCGACCGATCCGCTCTTCGGCCGCGCCGTCCAGGCACCGATGGTCAGCGAGCCGAAGGCGACGCCGCGGGTGATCGTCAGCCAAGTCGCGCCGAGACCGATGGCGGCGGCGAGTATCAGCGCGAAACATGATCCGAAAAGAAGGCGCACGCTCGATCCAGTTGCGATCGCAATCCGTGTTGCCGTTTTCGGATAGTCGCCGCGGGTGCCTGTGCCGACAGCGATCGGTCGCCGTCGCCACAGCGCTCGAGCGGTCGCATTGTCGACGTCTTGCATGTCGAGCGCGCCCTGGGTTCCAGCGGGCAACTGCGCGGCGAGCGCATGATTGGCGTCATCGAGCAGGCGTTCGAGACGTACCAGGGCATCAGTGCCCTTGCGCGTCAGCAGCACCTGTTGCGGCGCATCGTTGCCTGTGAACGTCGCATTGGCGGCCAGCGGCGGCGCGTGCGTCGGCGGCGGCAGGCCGGGCAGCGGCCGCAATTCGATGCCCTGGTGCGCATAGGCCATGATGTTGTGCCAGGTCATGGCCGGCAACGTGCCGCCGGTCATGCGCTTGGTCGAGGTATAGTCGTCGTTGCCCATCCACACCGCGCCGGCGAAATTGCCGGTGTAGCCGACGAACCAGGCGTCGCGCCAAGAATTGGTGGTGCCGGTCTTGCCCGCGACCGGCACGCCGTCGAGCTGAGCGCGTTTGCCGGTGCCGTTTTCGACCACCGAGTTCATCATCTTGATCATGTCGAGGGCGACTTGCGGGCTGATCACCTGCTGCGGCTTCTTGCCGTCGCGGTCGAAGCGCCAGACCAGTTCACCGGTGCCGGTGCGTACTTCAAGCGCCGCGTGCGGCACCACGGCTTTGCCGAGATTGGGGAAGGTCGCGTAGGCGACGGCGTGCTGGTAGACATAGACCTCGTCGGCGCCGATCGGCAGCGACGGCGTGTCCGGCAGCGGCGACTGGATGCCGAAATTGCGCGCGGTCTGCACGATCATGGCGCGGCCGAGTTTTGGATTGCCGTGTCCGAGCTCGATCGACAGCTTGACCGGAATGACGTTGATCGAGTGCGTGATGGCTTCCATCAGCGTCACCGGTCCGGAATAGCCGCCGGAATAATTGTGCGGGCACCAATTGCCGATGCAGACCGGTGAATCGACGATGACCGAAGTCGGCTTGAAGCCGTTAGCCAAGGCGGTCGCGTAGACATAGGGCTTGAACGAGGAGCCGGGCTGGCGCAGCGCGTCGGTGGCGCGGTTGAACTGGCTGGCGCCGTAATCGCGGCCGCCGACCATGGCGCGCACGCCGCCGTCGAGATCGGCGATCACCACCGCGGCCTGGCTTGCGCCATAGTCGCGGCCGTATTGGCGCAATTCGGTCTCGACCTCGCGGTCGGCATAGTGCTGCAGATTGCTGTCGAGCGCGGTGCGCACCACGAAGTAACGATCGGTGAACGGATTTGGGGAACGTGTCGACGAGCTTGCGCATCTCGTCGAAGGCGTAGTCGAGATAATAGTTCGGCGCGCCGGCGTCGCGGCGGTCGATCGGCGTCGCCGGATTGCGCCGGGCGCCGTAGACTTGGCCTTCGGTCATGAAGCCGTTGTCGACCAGATTGTCGAGCACGACGTTGGCGCGAGCGCGGGCGGCGGGCAGATTGACGAGGGGAGAGAATTTGGTCGGCGCCTTGAACAATCCGGCAAGCATCGCGGCTTCCGGCAGCGTCACGTCGCGCACCGATTTGCCGAAATAGTATTCCGCCGCCGCGTCGACACCGAAAGCGCCGCCGCCGAGATAGGCGCGGTCGAGATAAAGCTTGAGGATTTCGTTCTTGCTCAAATGGGCCTCGAGCCACAGCGCGAGGAACGCCTCGTTGATTTTGCGCTCGATGGTGCGCTCGTTGCTCAGGAACAGATTCTTGGCGAGCTGCTGGGTGATGGTGGAGCCGCCTTGCACCACGCCACCCGCTTGCGCGTTGGTCATCAGCGCGCGGAATGTGCCGTAAAAGTCGATGCCGAAATGCTCGTAGAAGCGGCGGTCCTCGGTTGCCAGCGTCGCCTTGATCAGATTGTCGGGCATTTCGTCGAGCGGCACCGAATCGTTGTGCTTGATGCCGCGGTTGCCGACCTCGTTGCCGTAGCGGTCGAGAAAGGTCACCGCGAGATCGGATTTCTTCAGCCAGTCCTCGTCCGAGGTCTGGCGCATCGACGGGATGCCGAGCGCCAGCATGAGGAACAGGCCGCCGGTGCCGAGCGTCGCCATTTCCGACAGCGGCTCGACCAGGAGCCAGCGCCGCCAGCCGGCGACATGCCAGCGGTCCATGAACGCGGTGAAGCGCTCGTAGATTTCCCGCATCCACTTGCCAGAGAGGAACACGGCGAAGTCGATGCGCGAATCGATGTCGAGCAGGAACCGCTTGAACTTCGGCAGCCAGTCGTTGCCCGGATCGGGGAACATGTCCGTCAAGTTTGAGCGCTCCGGGAACGGGTTTGGCCCGCAAAACGAGCCGTTTCGGCAGGCCTTGGTTTAGCAAGTCTTGGTTTAGCGGACGCAAGCCCGACAGCCAATGCCGCGGCGATCACAGGGTGAATGGCAATTGGGGGCAAATTGGGCTTATGCATGATGGCGTCACGATAATCCCGCCGCCCGAGGAACGTCGCCGCGGGCGAGCGGCCTGGAGAGCAGCATGGCATCCGATGATGGCCAAAACCAAGACGATGCCGAAATCCCGTTCTGGAAGCGTAAGCCATTGGATAAAATGACGAATTCCGAATGGGAAAGCCTCTGCGACGGCTGCGGCAAATGCTGCCTCAACAAGCTCGAGGAAGAGGTGACCGACCGCACCTATTACACCAATGTCGGCTGCCGGCTGCTCGACGGGGAGACCTGCCGCTGCCGCGACTACGCAAACCGGCTGGAACAGGTCGACGATTGCGTGCGGCTCACGCCGAAAAGCCTCAAAACCATCACCTGGCTGCCGCCGTCCTGCGCCTACGTGCTGCTCGCCGAGGGCAAGGATCTCTACTGGTGGCACCCGCTGGTGTCCGGCGATCCCGAAACCGTCCATACCGCCGGCGTCTCGGTGCGCGGCCGCGTCTATGCCAGCGAAGTGAACGTGCCCGACAGCGAGCTCGAAGATTACATCGTCAGCTGGCCGCTGAAGTTGCCGAAGGCAGCGAGGCGGCGAGGCTAAGCTCCCAAACGTAGAACTGCGCGTCTGCTCTGCGTAGCGGCTGGTTGCATTGCGGCGCGGCGCGGGCCAAGGGATGCCCGCCAAGGATTTCCCGCAATGACCCGCGAAATCGCCCCCGACGACGCCCACAGCATCGCCCCCGAGATCGTCGGCGACGCGCGAGCGCAGACGGCGGGGCGACGCGCGGCCGGCGACCAAAGCCGAGGCGCCGGACCAGCCACCGCAACATCACGCACCCGCGGCACCGCTCGATCACGCCACCATCCGCGCCATCGTCGCCGGCATCATGCTGGCGATGTTTCTGTCGGCGCTCGAACAAACCATCGTCGCGCCGGCTCTGCCGGCGATCGGCAAGAGTCTTGGCGGCATCGACGATCTGTCGTGGATCGTGACCGCTTATCTGCTCGCCGCCACCGTGGCGACGCCGCTGTTCGGCAAGCTTTCCGACATTTACGGCCGCCGCGCGCTGCTTCTGGCCGCGATCGTCATCTTCGTCGCCGGCTCGGTCGCCTGCGCGCTGGCGCCGACGATCTGGGTGCTGATTCTCGCGCGCGCGCTGCAAGGCATCGGCGGCGGCGGCCTGTTGCCGATCGCGCAGACCATCATCGCCGACCTGCTGTCGCCGCGCGAGCGCCCGGTGGTGCAGGGCCGCACCTCGATCATGTTCATGAGCGCGAGCATTCTCGGCCCGGTGCTCGGCGGCTTGCTCACCGACCATCTGCACTGGTCGTTCATTTTCTGGATCAACCTGCCGCTCGGCGCGGTGGCGCTGGTGATGACCGAGCGCGCGCTGCGCCGCCTGCCGCGCAACGACCGGCCGCATGAGCTCGACATGATCGGCGCAGCTTTGATGGTCGGCGCCGCGCTGGCGCTGATGCTGGCGCTCTCGTGGGGCGGCGTCCGTTATCCGTGGAGCTCGTGGCGGATCGTCACCCTGGTCGCGAGCTCCGCCGCGCTGTGGGTGCTGTTCACGCTGCGGCTTCTCACCGCGCGCGAACCGTTCATTCCGCTGGCGATCCTGCACGGACGAGTGACCAGCACCATCACCATCGCCGCGTTCTTCTCGATCGGCACTATCATCGGCGTGACCATCTATATGCCGCTCTATTGCCAGACCGTGCTCGGCGTTTCGGCGAGCCTGTCCGGCCTGGCGCTGATCGCCTATATGGGCGGCGCCACGCTCGGCTCGCTGGTGTCGACGCGGGTCATCGTGCGCATCAAGCATTACATGCGTGTGCCGATCCTCGGCCTTGTCGTCGCCATCGCGGCGCTCGCCGCTCTCGCCGTCGACCCGGCGGGGCACACGCTCGGCAGCGTCGTGGCGCTGCTGTTCGTGCTCGGCTTCGGTCTCGGTCCGATGTATCCGGTCTCCACGATCGTCATGCAGAACGTGGTCAAGCCGCACCAGCTCGGTACCGCGACCGGCACGTTGAATTTTTTCCGCACGCTCGGCGGTGCACTCGTGGTGGCGATATTCGGCGCCATCGTGCTGGGTGGCATCGGCGACGGGCCCGGCGTCACGACGCTGGAAAAGATCACGGCCGGCCACAGCGACCTGGCGCCGGCCTTTCACTGGGTCTTCATCGCCGCCGCTATCTGCCTCGCCGTTTCGCTGCTCTGCATGTTGGTGATCGAGGAGCGCCCGTTGCATGGACCCATGCGCGTCGCCGATCGTGTTGCGGAATAAACCGGCTCCGGCTTAGACATGGCTGACCCGCTCCGTGTGCCTTGCGCTTGCGGCAGCAGGGCGCAAAGGTGCACCTCGATTCATTAAAGGACTGCAGGTCGTCATCTCGGTCATGGCATCGCCCAAACGAAAAAAACACAAAGCCGGCGAGCCTGCCCCGCAAGGGGGAGGGGACATCGAGAGCGCCGCGCCGGATAGCGGCGGCCATCGCTCCACCGAGCGCAAGCTCGGCCGGCGCGAAGTCATCGCCATTATCGGCGGCTTGGCGCTGGCGATGTTCCTCGGCGCGCTGAACCAGACCATCGTGGCGACGGCGCTGCCGACCATCGGCCGCGCCTTCGACGATTTCGAGAACCTGTCCTGGGTGGTGATCGCTTATCTGTTGACCTCGACCGTGGTCGCGCCGCTCTACGGCAAGCTCAGCGACATTTACGGCCGGCGCGGCATGATGCTGGTGGCGCTCGGCGTGTTCATGGCGGGCTCGGCCGCCTGCGCCGCCGCGCCGAGCATGCTGATGCTGATCCTCGGCCGCGGTCTGCAAGGCATCGGCGGCGGCGGCATCGTGCCGCTGACGCAATCGATCATCGCCGACGCGGTGCCGCCGCGCGAGCGCGGCTATTACCAGGCCTATACCGGCTCGGTCTGGATCGTCGCCGGTGCCGCCGGCCCGGTGCTCGGCGGCGTCATTGCCGAGCATTTGCACTGGTCGGTGATCTTTTGGCTCAACGTGCCGCTCGCCTTGGCGGCCGCGATGTTGTCCAACCGGCAACTGAAACTCGTGCCGGTCCACGAACGCTCCCACAAGATCGACCTCGCCGGCGCCGCGCTGATGATGGGTGCCGCGATTGCGCTGCTTCTGGCACTGACCTGGGGCGGCACGCGCTACCCATGGCTGTCGCAGCAGATCGTCGGCCTGATCATTGCAGCGGTCATCACCAGTGCGGCGTTCATCTGGTGGGTGCTGCGGGCGCCGGAGCCGTTCTTGCCGCTCGCGGTGCTTAATAATCCAGTAATGCGCGCCGGTTGCCTCACCACCGCCTGCACCCAAGGTGTTTCCATCGGCCTGACGATCTTCGTGCCGCTTTATTACGAGCTGGTGCATGGTCTTTCCGCGAGCGATTCCGGCCTGGCGCTCATCCCCATCGTGATGATGACGACGCCGGGCTCGTATCTGTCCGGCCGCGCCATGCTGTACATGGACCGCTACAAATGGGTGCCGATCATGATGCTCAGCATTGCCGCCGCGGCGGTAACGCTGCTCGTAGTCCATCCGCTGATGCCGGTCTGGGCGGTGGCGTTGATCACCGGCCTGGTCGGCATCGGTACCGGCAGCTCGTATCCCACCGTCACCGTCTCGATCCAGAATGCGGTCGCGCATCGGCAGATCGGCGTCGCCATGGGCGCGATGAATTTTTTTCGGGCGCTGGCCAGCGCCTTCGTCGTCGCGGTGATGGGCGCGATCATGCTGGCCGACCTCGGCGCCTCGCCACAACGCGGCGGCGCGTCGTCGTCGGCGTTCATTGCGACCGCGGCAAGTGTCTCACTCGACGATCTCTCGCGCGCGTTCAGCCACATTTTCGCGGTGGCGGTGATTTTCCTGATCATCGGCGTCGTGGCGCTGATGATCATGGAAGAGCGGCCGTTGCGCACCACCGTGCTGGCCGTGCCTGCTACGCGCGAGACGCCGCCGCGGACGCCTGCGGAGTAGCGCCGTCCGATGCCACGGCTTAAGCTTGCAATAAACGGAAACGGGAGGAATTCATGGATCGCAAATCCATCTCGATCGCTGTTGCCATCGCTGCGGCGCTGTGTGCGGCAAATCCGGCGCGCGCCCAGACCGTCATCGACGATTGGAGCCAAGTGAAACTGCCCCCGCCGCCAGCGCTCAAACCGGTTACGCTGGTACCAAAAGAGACCGCGCTGCTGGTGATGGATTTCACCGTGCAGACCTGCACGCCGGAGCGGCGCAAGCGCTGCGCCGACTCCGTGCCGAAAGTGAAGAAATTCGTCGAGGCCGCGCGCGAGCACGGCGCGCTGATCGTCTACAGCGTCGCGGTGCCGAATTCGGTCGCCACCGACGTGCTCAAGGATTTGACGCCCGCCGCCGGCGAACAGGTGCTGCCACCGCTCGGCCCCGACAAATTCATCAACAGCGATCTGGAAAAGACGCTCAAGGACAAAGGCATCAAGACCGTGGTGGCGATGGGCACCCAGGCGCAGACTTCGGTGCTGCACACCGGCGGCGAGGCAGCGCTGCGCGGCTTCAAGGTGATCGTGCCGGTCGATGCCATGTCGGCGGACGATCTTTTCCCGGAAGCTTACACCGCCTGGCACCTCGCCAATGCGGCGCGCATCAGCAATCAGGTGACGCTGACCAGGCTCGATATGATCGGGTTCTGAGTTACTTCGCCGCCTGCGCCTTGAGCGCGTCGATCTCATCCTGACTGCGCAACGTCATCACCGCGACCTTGCGGGCGCGGAAGTAGGGCAGCACGACCTGAGTGTCTTGGCCCTGTCGTTCAAGCAAGGAGACGTAGCGGGGCTCGGCGCCGCGCGTCGGCAGGTCGAACGCGGTCCAGCCGCGGGTAAAGGGGTCGTAGCGCATGACCCGGTCGGCGCCCCAGAGGTTGGTCCAGGCGTCGTGGTTCTTGTCGACCGCGACGTGATAGGGCTGCTGCTCGCCGGGCAGGAACACGAGCTTTACTTGACGGGTGTGGGTATCGATGCGGGCGAGGTTGGCGCCCCAGGAATCGCCGACCCAGAGCACATCGGCGAACTTGTCGGTGCCCATGCGACGCGGACCCTGCGCCCATGGCAGCGGATTGTTGAAATCCGGCTGATTGTAGGTCTCGTAGAATTTCATCTCGTCGGCGGTGAGCAGCGCGCCCTGGACCTTGTCCGGCGGCAATTTGATCTCGGCCACGCCGCCGGAAGCGCCATCGCCGACGCCGATGGTGTCGAGCACCATCTCGGCCCAGTAGCCGTTGCCGTCGCGGTCGGCCGCGGTGCCGTAGGTGACGCCGGTGCCGTTCGCGGTCTTGTAGGTCATTGACTTGAACGCGGTGAATTTCTCCGCCACCGGATCGAAGCGCAGCGCGCCGTCCGGCGCCGACGACCAGATATTGCCCTTGCCGTCGTAATCGACGGTGGCGGCGCCGCCGGTCTGGGTCATGCCGTTCGGCGGCAGGTAGACTTTGATCTCCGCCGTTGCCGGATCGAGCCGGCCGATGCCGCCGCGGCCGTTGTTGATGTTGAACCAGATGATGCCGTTCGGATCGCGCGTCATGCCGTGGGTTTGCGCGGCGAGCCCGTTCGGCCCCGCCACCTTGAACAGCTTGACCTCGCCGGTCGCGGTGTCGATGCGGCCGATGGTGGTGCGCTTGTTGGGGATGTTGCAGGTGAACCAGAGATTGCCGGTCAGATCGAGCCAGGAATCGTGGATGCCCCAGCCGGGAATTAGAACCGATGGCGTGCCCAGCGACCAGTCGCTGCCGTCGTTCTGCACGAAGTTGGCGGGCAGGTTGGAATCGGGATCGAGCGGAACGTCGTATTCCTTGAACATCGCGCGCGCCGCTTCGCCCGACGGCCGCGGCTGGAGTTTTACGCGCATGTCGGTTGCGCCGGGGCCGCGCGCTTGCGCGAGATAGGCGGCAAGCTGCTGCTGATGATAGTCGAGAATGCCGGAAGGTTTTCGGTCGCCGCCGACATAGGTGCCGTAGACATTGGCGTTCTTCATCAGTTCGATGATGGCGCTCCAGCCGGCTTCATCGAAGCGGTGCTGCAGTGGAAAGCTTGCGGTATGGCAGCCGGTGCAGACCGTGCGAACGATGCGCTTCATGCGGCCTTCTGCCGGCGTGCGCTGCGGTAAGGCATCGAGCATCAAATTGCCGGGAAGCTGCTTGAACGTCGCTTCCGGATCGCTCATCGCCGTGAGCGTAAAATCCTGCTTGCGGTTTGCCGACAGATCGACCGCGCCTTTTGCGGTTTGATAGCTGAGCGCCTGCGCCCACACCCGGTAGCCGCCGTTGGGCAACGCCGGAAAGAAGAAATTGCCCTCGCTATCGGTGAACACGGTCGTGGTGATGGTGCCGCCGTCGGGCTTGGCCGACACCGTGATGCCGCCCATGGCCTTGCCGTCCGACGATTTGATGGTGCCGCTGAGCAGCGCGTCGGCGAAGGCTGGCACCGAAATCAGGATCGCGGCGACGGCGGTGAGGTTCGTGACGATAAAACCGCGGCGCATGGGGTTCTCCGTATTTCTAGTCGGCGTCGCGCGATGAGCCGGCTTTGACGGGCGGCGGCGCGTCGGACGGCGCGGGAATGGTTTTGATATAGGCGACGATGGCGTCGATCTCGGCCGGCTTGAAGTGATATTTGAAGCCCGGCATGCGCGGCGTGCCGTTGCTGATCACCTCGCGCATGACATCGGCCTTGCCGCCGAGCGTGCTCACCGACAGCACCGGCGCATATTGCGGGCTCACCAGCTGCGGCTTGGTGTGACAGACGCGGCACGATTGGTTGAACAGCCGCATGCCGAGCATCGTTTGATCATTGCCGCCGCTCGCCGGCTGCGCTGCCGCGGCAAGCGGCCAAAGCACAAGCGCCAACGACATCGTCCATGCGCGGCGGCTCATGCGGCTTTCCTCCTGGCGGTATTTTCGCGCGAGCCTACGCCGCGGCTGCGCTAAGGCGCAAGCGGCGAGCCGAGCATGCGCGCGGTGTTGACGATCCAGGCGCGGTAGCGCGCAAGCGGCGTGACGCCTGTCAGCCCGCCGCAGCCGGCTTCGAGTTTCGGCCCGGTCGACCAGCTCACCACGCCGATGACGACGATGCGGCCATCCTTGTCGCGAAACACCGGCGCACCGGAATCGCCGGCGCAGGCGCCGAGCCCGGGGCTGTCGCCCTTGGTCTTCGGATCGAACAGGCGAATTTGCAGGCTGCCGGGTTGGCCGGTGGCGACCAGCGTCGCCGCACGAACTGTGCCGCCGGTGCGGCCGTCGCCGCGTACGGTGACGCCGTAGCCCGCGACCACAAACGCGTCGCCGACGACGACCGGTTCCTCTTCGGCGCCGAGCGGCACCGGTGGGATTTTCGCCGGCAATAACTCCGCGAGTTTGATCAACGCCACGTCGGCGGTGGCGAGATGACCAAACAGCCGCTTGAGATCGAATTGCGGATCGCGCTCGATGCGCGCGACATCCTTCAGCACCGGCCGTTCGCCGGGCGCACTGGCGACGAGCTTGTATTCGGAGTCCGGTTGCACGCAATGCGCGGCGGTCAAGAGCAGATCGCGCGCGATCGCGGTTGCGGTGCAGGCGGTGCCGCCCGAGCCCAAAATCATCACCACCGATCGCCCGGCGCCGTCTGCCGCCGGCGGCGCACCGCCGACCATGGCGCGGGTCGGCGTGATCGCGAACAGGGCGATCAAGCCGAACGTGAAGGCGCGAAGGGTAATCATCGTCGCTTTCATCTTATGCCGGCAACGTTCACAGTGGAGGCCATTGTGCCGCGGAGGATTTATGATGGACGTGCGCGAGGCTGTTGCCAGCCGATATTCCTGCCGGGCTTTCTTGCCCAACCCGTTGCCCGAAGCAACCGTGCGCGAAATCGTCGAGCGCGCGGCACGCGCGCCGTCAGGCGGCAATCTGCAAGCCTGGCGCGTCTACGCGATCGCCGGCGCGCGTGTCGAAGCGCTCAAGGCTCAGCTTGCGCCGCGCCGGGGCGAATTGCCGAAAGGCGAGGGCGGCGAGTACCAGATCTTTCCGACCGATCTCAAAGAGCCCTACCGCACGCGCCGCTTTGCCGTCGGTGAGCAGCTTTACCGCTCAATCGGCGTCGCGCGCGAGGATCGTCCCGGCCGCTACCGCCAATACGCCAAGAATTTCGAGTTCTTCGGCGCGCCGGTCGGTCTGTTTTTCGCCATCGACCGCGCCATGCTGCCGGCGCAATGGGCCGATCTCGGCGGCTTCATCCAGACCGTCATGGTGCTCGCCCGTGGCTATGGCCTGCACACCTGCCCGCAAGAGGCCTGGATCACCTGGCAGCGCACCATGCGCGATTTCCTGAAACTCCCGCCGGAACTGATGCTGTTTTGCGGCATGGCGCTTGGCTATGCCGATACCCAAGCGCCAATCAATTCCTGGCGCTCGCCCCGGGAACCGCTCGATTCGTTTGCGACATTCGAGGGATTTGCGGCCTAGCCGCCTTAAATCGACCGTTCAGGCAGGGTTCAGTGCGCAGCGCTCAGGATAGCCCATGCGCTTTGCCCGCCGATTCGCCATTGCGGCATCGATCATTCTTTCACTTGCTCCGGCGCGCGCGGCGGAGATTACGCACGCCTGCCTCGATCAGAAGGAGCGCCGGGCCGAAGTCGAGAGCGGCCGCGTGGTGCGGCTCGCCACCGCCTTGCGGGCGGTCAGGAGCAAAATGCCCGGCACCCTGGTGCGGGCACGCCTTTGCCGCGGTAACGATGGGCTCGTCTATGTGCTGACAGTGCTCGCGCGCGATGGCAAAGTGGTGCGGCTGACCGTCGACGCCGTGAAGGGTAGCCTCGTCAGCGGGCTCTGAGCGGAATTCTTAACCGGAGCTTTTTGGTTTGCGCCTTCTCGTTGTCGAGGACGATCCCGATCTCAACCGGCAGCTCGCCACCGCGCTGACCGATGCCGGCTATGTGGTCGACCGCGCTTTCGACGGCGAGGAGGGGCATTATCTCGGCGAGAGCGAACCCTACGACGCCGTCATTCTCGACATCGGCCTGCCGAAAATGGACGGCATTTCGGTGCTGGAATCCTGGCGCCGCGCCGGCCGCGCCATGCCGGTTCTGATCCTCACCGCGCGCGACCGCTGGAGCGACAAGGTGCAAGGTTTCGACGCCGGCGCCGACGACTATGTCGCAAAACCTTTTCATCTCGAAGAAGTGCTGGCGCGGGTGCGGGCGTTGCTGCGCCGCTCCGCCGGTCACGCCAAGAGCGAATTCACCTGCGGCCCGGTCCGCCTCGATACCCGCACCGGGCGCGTCGCGGTGGACGGCAATCCCGTAAAACTCACCTCGCACGAATACCGGCTGTTGTCCTATCTGATGCATCACACCGGCCGCGTCGTCTCCCGCACCGAGCTTGTCGAGCATCTCTACGACCAGGATTTCGACCGCGATTCCAACACCATCGAAGTGTTCGTCGGCCGCATCCGCAAAAAGCTCGGCGTCGACGTGATCCAGACGGTGCGCGGTCTCGGTTATCTGCTCACGCCGCCCGATGCGCGCTAACTCGCTCGCGCTCCGCCTGTTCCTGTGGGCCACCGCCTGGACCGTGGTGATTCTCATCATCACCGGCATCGCGCTGTCGACGCTCTACCGCCACGCCGTCGAGCGCGCCTTCGACCGCCGCCTCGACGTCTATCTGCGCACGCTGGTGGCCGACGTGGCGTCGCCCGAGGAAGGCGCCGACAAGTTCCCGCAATCGATCGGCGAGCCGTTGTTCGAATTGCCGCTGTCGGGCTGGTACTGGCAGGTGACGCGGCTCGACAGCAAAAAGCCCGAGGTCCATTCGTCGCGCTCGCTATGGGATTCAGGGCTGCCGCGCCTGCCGGTCGATCGCTCGGCGTCCGCCGCCGAAGCGCGGCAGGGCTACGCCGACGGTCCGGAGGAGCAGAGGCTTCGCCTCGTCGAGCGCAATATCGATCTCGGCGACGACGGCCGCTTCCTGATCTCGGTCGCCGGCGACGCCTCCGAGATCGATGACGAAACGCGAAGTTTTGACCGCGCCATCGGCATGACCTTTGCCGCGCTCACTGCGGCGCTGCTCATAACCACCGCCTTGCAGGTCCGCTTCGGCCTGGCGCCGCTCAAGCGCATTTCGGCGAGCCTCGCCGCCATCCGCTCCGGCCGCGCCGAACGGCTGGAAGGCGATTTCCCGGTCGAGATCGCTCCGCTGGCGCGCGAGACCAATGCGCTGATCGACGCCAATCGCGAGATCGTCGAGCGCGCGCGCACCCATGTCGGCAATCTGGCGCATGCGCTCAAAACGCCGCTCTCGGTCATCGTCAACGAGGCGACGACCCGCGGCAACGATCCGCTGGCGCACAAGGTGCTGGAGCAGACCGATATCATGCGCGATCAGGTGGCGCGTCAGCTCGAGCGCGCGCGGCTTGCCGCGCGTTCCACGGTCATCGGCACGCTGATCGACGTACCGCCGGTGGTCACCGCGCTCGCCCGCAGCATGGAGAAGCTGCACCGCGCCCGCGACATCGCCATCGACGTCGATGTGCCGGCACATGCGAGCTTTCGCGGCGAACAGCAGGACCTCGAAGAGATGGTCGGCAATCTGGTCGACAATGCCTGCAAGTGGGCGCAGTCGCGCGTCGCCATCGAGGTTGTGGCCGACCGGCCGGCGTCCGACGGCGACAAGAACGAAGCAGGCGACGGCGGCGACAAGTCGCGCGTGCGCATCATCGTCGACGACGACGGGCCCGGCCTCTCCCCCGCCGAACGCGAACAGGTGGCGCTGCGCGGCGCCCGGCTCGACGAAACCAAGCCCGGCTCCGGCCTCGGTCTGTCGATCGTGGTCGAACTGGCCGACCTTTACGGTGGCGTGCTGACCCTCGGCACCGCGCCGATCGGGGGCCTGCGCACCGAGCTGGCGCTGCCGGGGGGTTGATCCCATCCGGTCGTCAGGCAAAGCAGTCCTTGTGCCTCACGGCACAAGGCTGCAGCATAACCACCAAAGGCGTTCATAAGGGGAGGGTCGGCCATGAGCTTGTCTCGCCGCCATTTGCTTGCTGCTGGAAGTTCGACATTCTTGGGCGGTGCGATTGGATCGCCTTTTGTAGCACGCGCCCAGCAGGCGCAATGGACCTACAAATACGCCAACAATCTTCCCGAGACGCACCCGATGAATGTGCGGGCACGCGAGATGGCGGCGGCGATCAAGCAGGAAACCAACGGCCGCTTCGACCTGCAGATCTTTCCGTCGAGCCAACTCGGCTCCGATACCGACACGCTGAGCCAAGTCCGCTCCGGCGGCGTCGAGTTTTTCACCTTGTCCGGACTGATCCTGTCGACGCTGGTGTTGCCGGCCTCGATCAACGGCATGGGCTTCGCGTTTCCGAACTACGACACGGTGTGGAAAGCCATGGATGGCGATCTCGGCGCCTATGTCCGGGCGCAGATCGAGAAGGCCAACCTGGATGTGATGGAGAAGATTTGGGACAACGGCTTTCGGCAAACAACGACGTCGACCAAGCCGATCGTGTCGCCCGACGACCTGCGGGGCTTCAAGATCCGGGTGCCGCCGTCGCCGCTGTGGACTTCGATGTTCGAAGCCTTCGGCTCGTCGCCGGCCTCGATCAATTTCAATGAAGTCTATTCGGCGCTGCAGACCAAGATCGTCGACGGCCAGGAGAATCCGCTGGCGATCATCGCCACGGCCAAATTGTACGAAGTGCAAAAATACTGCTCGTTGACCAATCACATGTGGGACGGTTTTTGGTTCCTGGCCAACCGGCGCGCCTGGCAGGCGCTGCCCGGCGATGTACGCGCCGTCGTCGCCAAGAACGTCAATGCCGCCGCGCTCAAAGAGCGTGACGACGTCGCCAAGCTGAACGCGACATTGCAACAGGACCTGGCGGCCAAGGGCCTGGTGTTCAATCAGCCGGATCCAGCGCCGTTCCGCGACAAGCTTCGCTCCGCCGGCTTCTACACGCAGTGGAAAGCCAAGTACGGCGATGAAGCGTGGGCTATTCTGGAAAAATCGGTGGGCAAGCTCGCGTAATCAGCCGTGCGCTCCGTGACCACGGCGCTCGACTTCGCGCTCGGCGCTGCCGTCGAGATTCTGGCAGCAACGCTGGTTGCAGCCGAGATTATCATTCTGTTCAGCGGCGTCGTTGCGCGCTACGTCCTCAACCATCCGCTGATTTGGTCGGATGAATTAGCATCGATCCTGTTCCTATGGCTGGCGATGCTTGGCGCGGTGATCGCGTTGCGCCGCGATGAGCATATGCGCATGACCGCGGCCGTCGGTAGTCTGCCGGCGCAATCACGGGCGACGTTCGATCTGTTCGCGACCTGCGCCGCGCTGGCATTTTTGCTGCTGATCGGGTGGCCGGCATATCAATACGCCCAGGAGGAAACCTTCATCACCACGCCGGCGCTCAGCCTGAACAATGCCTGGCGCGCAGCCGCCTTGCCGAGCGGAATCGCGCTGATGTCCCTCTTTGCGCTGCTTCGCATTGCCCGCGCCGGATCGTTGCGTTCGATCTTAATTTCGGTCGGTACTGTCGCCGTTATCGTCACGGCATTCTGGCTCGCCGCGCCACTGTTCCTCACGCTCGGCAATCTCAACCTGTTGATCTTCTTCGTCGGCGTCGTGGCCGCCACCGTCTTTGCCGGCGTGCCGATCGCCTTCGCGTTCGGCCTTGCCATCTTCGGCTACCTGGCGCTGACGACGCATACGCCGCTCATGGTCCTGATCGGGCGCATGGACGAGGGCATGAGCCATCTCATCCTGCTGGCGGTGCCGCTGTTCGTCTTTCTCGGCCTGCTCATCGAGATGACCGGCATGGCACGCGCCATGGTCGCCTTTCTGGCAAGCCTGCTCGGCCATGTGCGCGGCGGATTGCACTATGTGCTGGTCGCGGCGATGTATCTGGTGTCCGGCATCTCGGGCTCGAAAGCCGCCGACATGGCCGCGGTCGCGCCGGTGCTGTTTCCTGAAATGAAGGCACGCGGCGCCAAGCCCGGCGACCTCGTCGCGCTGCTGGCGGCGACCGGGGCGCAAACCGAGACCATCCCGCCGAGCCTCGTCCTGATCACCATCGGATCGGTGACCGGCGTATCGATCGCTGCGCTGTTCACCGGCGGGCTGTTGCCCAGCGTCGTGCTCGCGATCCTGCTCTGCTTTGTCGTGCGCCGGCGCTATCGGCGGGAAAATCTCGGCGACGTGAAGCGTGCGACGGCGTGGCAGATCGGCCGCACATTTGTGATCGCGCTGCCGGCGCTGGCGCTGCCGTTTCTGATCCGCGCCGCCGTGGTCGAAGGTGTCGCCACCGCCACTGAGGTTTCGACGATCGGCATCGTCTATTCGGCGATCGTCGGTCTCGTCGTTTATCGCCGTTTCGACTGGACGGCGCTCAAACCGATGCTGATCTCGACCGCGTGTCTGTCGGGCGCGATCCTGCTCATCATCGGCACGGCGACCGGCATGGCTTGGGGCCTGACGCAATCGGGCTTTTCGCGCTCGCTTGCCGCCGCGATGACCGGGCTGCCGGGCGGTGCCATCACCTTCATGGCGGCCTCGATCGCGGCCTTCGTCGTGCTCGGCTCCGTGCTCGAAGGCATCCCGGCCATCGTGCTGTTCGGGCCGCTGCTCTTTCCCATCGCCAAAACCGTCGGCATCCACGAAGTGCACTACGCAATGGTCGTCATCCTCGCCATGGGTATCGGGCTATTCGCCCCGCCATTCGGCGTCGGCTACTACGCCGCCTGCGCAATCGGCCGCGTCGAGCCGGCAGACGGCATGCGGTCGATTTGGGGCTATATGCTGGCGCTGGTGATCGGCACCATCGTGGTCGCGGCCGTGCCGTGGATTTCGACAGGGTTCTTGAAGTGAAAGTCAGGACGTCTTGGAAAGGACGTGCCGCTCGGATCGGCCAAGTTTGATTGCGGAGCGTCTTTACATCAATTAAAGAATGCAGTCTGAGCATGCGCCCGTGGTAATTAATTGATGGCGTTGGAGGCCTTACATGGTCCGCAAGGTTGCCATTTCAGGGCAAAAGCGCGTCTTCGATAATTTCTTCAAAATCGATGAGTTCTGCGTCTCGCACGAGCAGCTTGACGGCACGATGAGCGCCGATCAGCGGCGGCTGGTATTCGAGCGAGGTGACGCCGTGGCAGCCTTGCTGTTGAATCTCGATAGCAAGACCGTGGTGCTGGTCAGGCAATTCAAGATTCCAACTTTGGTGGGCCGCAGGCGCGATTTCGATGCAACGATGGACGGGTGGATCACTGAAGCCGTCGCCGGGATGATCAACGAGAATGAGACACCGGAGGCGGCCGTCGTTCGCGAGACGATGGAGGAAACCGGCTATCAAATCCACAATCCAAGACTTATCGCCAAGTTTTTCTCGTCCCCCGGCGGCACGTCGGAGCGGATTTTTCTTTATTTTGCCGAGGTGCGTGAGTCTGACAAGCGCGGACCGGGCGGCGGCGTCGGGGACGAAGACATCGAAGTCCTGCAAATGCCGCTTGGCGAATTGTTCCGCCAACTGAGGATTGGAACAATTGAAGACCCAAAACTCATCGCCGCGGGTTACTGGCTGCAGGATCACCTCAAGTCCATCGACGAACTAAAGCCGGCAGCCGCCGCGGCGAAAAGCGGACAACGCGCGGAAGCGGCCGGTGGCGGGCCACTGACCCTCAGCACTGTCCAGTACGCGATAAAGGAAAATCCGCGTCTGATTGTCGGCTACAAGACCGGCGATATCGAGAACATCAAGGGCGTGAGCCTATGGGTCAATTCCGAAAACCAAGACATGCTCATGGATCGATTCATAGGCAAGACTGTCTCGGCCAACATCCGTCGTCTGGGCTCCAATAGAAGCACGGATGGCACCATGATCGAAGATACGATTCAGGATTCGTTGCGCACCGCGGTTGGACAGCGCCAGCGCGTCGAGATCGCGACGGTGTTGGATACTGTATCGGGCGCTCTCAAGACCTATGGCGTCATGCGTATCCTTCATGTTGCGACCGTCAAAGGCATTGTCGGCGGCCGCGGTGTCAAGGCCGAGCCCGATGATCTGGAGCAGTGCACGAAGCAGGTGCTGGCGACAGCAGAAGCGAGAAATCAGAGACTATCGAGCAGAATTCTGAAGATCAAACATGAGTCCATCCTTATTCCCATGCTGGGGACGGGCGATGGCGGCTTGTCGGTCGAAGAGGTAGCCAAGACGATTATCCCAGTTGCCATAAAGTATTTTCAAAGCAACCCGGCCTCGATTCTGAAAGAAATCTACTTCCTCGCTTACAAATCGCAGGATCAGGTCGCCTGCGATAAGGTGCTGGAAAAAGCCCAGCTAAAAGGCACGCTGGTTCGTTTGGAGGGCTAGATGCCGGACTCACCTTCGATTTGCGAAGTCGTTTTTGAGCTCGGGCAATTTCTGCGACGCGAGATTTGGCAGCCGTTCCACTGGATGAAGGGAATTTTCCATCTTCTGCCGCCCGCGGCCGCGGTGATCCTTCTCCTGCTCTTGTCCGATGTTGGGCAAATTCGGGAGATTTACCTTTCCTATTTGGAAAATTTGGATGCAGTCCGGATCATTTTGGCACTGGCAGGTTGCGCACTGATTAGCGCCGCTCTTTACGAATCCCATTATTGGCTTAGCACGATGCGGATCAATGTGGTCTACTCAAATCTTTCGAACTCCGAACGTAGGAAGCAATCTGCGATTGCTGCAAAGAGTGGCTGCATTTGCCTGGTCGTTGTTTCCCTGGGCGGGTTTGGCGGTGGGGCTGATTTTCACCAAGTCTTATCTGGTGACGATACAGAATAGGCTCATCGAAGCGTCGCGTGATTTGGAGGATCCTGCCCCCATTGATGAGTTGCTGGCTCTTCCGACGGTGGGGCACTGGGGAATCGTTCTGTCTATCATTGTGCTGGGCCTTGTCGTCGGAATGCTGTTCGACTCCTATCGCAAAAGCCGAATCGTTCAGGGCGCGATCATATTGTTTACGCCGAGTGCCGTTGCCGCGGTATTTGTCACTCCTTACTGGCCATTGCACGCCGAACGTTCACTCGGCAGGGTGTCCCGATGCAAAATACCTCGCTCCGGCTTTGATTGCGGTTACTGTGATTTTCTGCGGCGTTCACTATTTTCTGGATATTAAACGCATCATTTTTGTTTATTCGAGTTTTTGGCATCGCCATGAGGGTATCAATCTCCGCAGACGTCAACGGCTGGTGACCTTTTTCTGGGCACTAAGTCCCTGGATCGTTCTTGGATTGCTTTTCGCGAAAGATCTTCTCCTGCCGGAACGGATTGCTCTGAGGCTTCCGGGATTTGTCGGTTCAACGAGCGCGCTTCTCGCGACAAACGATTGGCCGATTATTTCCGTGGCGGTCATCTGTGTCGTTTCCGTCGGGCTACTGGTGGCGTTCACGATGGATGCAGTCAGGGAAAACAAATGGACGGGGAGGATAGTCGCGTCGGCGGTTTTCATTGCAATTGTCATTGTCGCAGTGATGCCGGTGCTCGATCAGGACCTAATACGGGATGTACGGGATTTTCGTTGGGTAGGCCCATTGGGGGCTATCACGCTTGCCTTTCTTTTCATCTTTTCAATTTTTGCCCTGATGGCGTTGCTTTCGGAAAAATCGGGATTTCCTGCGCTGCTTCTGGCGTTGACGGCTGTCATTCTAAGCGTGCTGTTCCACATCCCAATTGTAACGATGGCGAAATGGTCCTTCGTGTGCGTGCGCGTTGTTGACGGTTTTGGCGTTCGTCTCGCGGCTGTGGTTCGTCGGGTTCGTGACCGGATTACTCGCTCTGCTGGCACTGCTCACGATAGGGCACGACCAGCGCTATTACGCGGATGCCAGCGAGACGGTTGCCAGCAAGAAATCCCCTCCACTCACAACCGTCATGAGCGTCGAAAAACATTTCCGCGAGTGGATCCAGAAGCGAAAAGATCGAACGCAAGGTGACGGCGATCCCAGAAATCCGTATCCGGTCTTCATCATTTCCGCGGAAGGGGGCGGGATATACGCTGCTGCCGCCGCGTCGATGTTCCTTGCTAAGTTGCAGGATGACTGCCCGCGCTTCGCGCAACATGTATTCGCGATCAGCGGAGTATCGGGTGGTGCGATCGGCGCGACGATTTTCAAATCGCTCTCTGAGCTTTCGCCGGCTCCGTCGGATCCCGAGGCGTCGCAGGCTGGCTGCCCCCTGCTGAATACTAATAGGCCAATGACGCAGGCCGTGACGAAGATTATGGAGCAAGATCATTTCTCGCCGGTCGTTCTCTCTATTATTCCCGAGTTTCTAGGGGGGATTATTCCCAAGTTTCTAGGGGGGCATATTGGGCGCGCGGAAGCTTTGGAAGGAAGCTTCGAGGATAACGATGCCGCGGAGCGGCTGAAGGCGCCATTTCTTGCCGCTTCGCCGAACGATAGCAGTACTCCAAGGTTGGTTTTAAATGCAACGTGGGCCGAAACCGGGTATCGAGTCGCATTCGCGCCATTCACTATGGGCTCGAGCCAAGGTAAAGACGGCACCTTATATTCCTTCGCAGATTCGATCATGCCGGGTGAAAATGCAGTTACCTTGATGCAAGCCGCCGTGGTCAGTGCCCGGTTCCCGGGAATTCTTCCTCCTTTTACTGTCAAGACGCCCGTTACTGCCGAGATGCCCGACGACCATTGGTGGAATTTCGTCGATGGGGGATATGCCAATTCATCGGGAGCCGCGACAGCTCTTGCACTTTTCAACGCGCTCGAACCGGAGAGTTGCAGGGTCAATGTCGACCTCAAAGTCATTCTCCTGACCAGTTCCAATCCGCCGCCGAATTTCCAAAATCTCAAGGGCAGCGAATTTCGCGACACGATGACGCCGGTCGAAGCGATCATGAGAGTCAGGGATTTGCTCGGCAAGCAAGCGGTCACGCGGGCATCGGATCATTTCAATCCCTCGGTGTTATGCCAGCCTCCTCAGTTTAAACCGGAGTGGCAATTCGAGGAGATTAAGCTTGAGGATCAGGAGTATTCCTTGGCGCTTGGCTGGAAGATTTCCGACACCACCTTCAAGCTGGTCTCGTACCTCATCGGCCAGCCGGGGCCGTGTCCGCCCGCAACTTCGCCGCAGAGCCCGGCTCCATCAGGCTCTTCGAACTCTGCAGAATCTTCCGCGTTATCCGACAAGCAGCACAAAGAAACTTTGAACGAAGAAAAGGCGTTGCAAGCCAATCGTTGCGTCATGCGGCAGGTCGAACAGGCGTTATCAGGCAACTGGCTGCAAAAGCCCGGCGATCATCCCAACTAGCCCCACAATTCCTTCGACGCGATCCGCGCGCCGTCGCTGAGCGCCTTGAACTTCGCCCAGACAATCGAGGGATGCACCTCCTTCGACCCGGCGAAGGTGGCGAAACCGCAATCGGAACCGGCGATGACGTTTTCGCGGCCGACTACATTGGCGTAGCGCACGATGCGCTCGGCGACGAGCTCGGGATGCTCGACCAGAATAGTCGAGTGCGAGATCACGCCGGGGATCAGAATCTTGCCGTCGGGCAGCTTGACGTCCTTCCACACTTTCCATTCGTGCTCGTGGCGCGGATTGGCGGCTTCGAACGAATAGGCGCCGGCGCGAATCTTTAAAATAATATCGACGATGTCCTTGAGCTCCATGTCGTGGATGCGCGGGCCCATATTGATGCCGTAGCAGGTGTGGAAGCGGATTTTCTCCGGCGGAATGTCGCGCAGCGCGTGATTGAGCGCCTCGACCCGTACCTCCGCCCATTTGCGGCAATCGGCGATGCTCGATTCGGGATGGATGATGTAATAGGTGACCAGCCGCGGATCGTCGATCTGCACCAGAAATCCGGCATCGACGATGGCCTTGTATTCCTCGTGCATCGCATCGGCGATAGCGAAAATGTAGTCCTCGGTCGATTTGTAATAGGCGTTCTTCTGCCAGTCCTCGATATTGGACGGCGAGATCGCCGGCATGAACGCCTCTTCGACCTTGGCGCCTTTGAGCGCGGCCTTGAAATTATCGATGTCGCGCTTGAGCCGGGCGTGGCCTTTATAGGTGATCGGCCCGGTGCAGATCATATGGGTGTGGGTCGAGGCGGCATGGGTTTGCGAATAGAATTCGGGAAACGACAGGCCCTCGCGCGACGTGGCCCATTGGTTGCGCGGCCCGGCGCGGGTATCGACCTCATAGCCGCCGAGCCGCTCGTTGATGTAGCTGACAAAGCTCGGCTTGCCGTATTCGCCGTCGTCGACCACGTCGACGCCGAGATCGGTCTGTCTGTGCACGATCTCGCCGACGGCCGCGGTGAGCCGCTGCTCCGCCGCCGCTGTATCGAAAGCCTTGGGGCCGTCGCGCTCGATAAGCGCCAGCAGATCGGGCGGCCGCGGCAGGCTGCCGGCATGCGTGGTCAGAATCCGATCGGTGCTGTGTTTCATGACTTTGCTTAATCCAATGTCGCTTAGTCCAACGTTACATGGGCGGCCGTGATGACGTTTTTCCAGCGCTCGACTTCGTCGTGAAAGTAGGCCGCGGTGGCTTGCGGCGTGCCGCCGACCGGCTCGGCGGAAAGATCGGCGAGGCGCTTCTGCACATCGGGATCGTGGAGCGCCTCGTTGACCCCGGCATTGATCTTGTCGACGATCGCGGCGGGCGTTTTCGGCGGCGCGACCAGCGCATACCAGGTCACCGACGAAAATCCCGGCAGCGTCTCGGCGATGGCCGGCGTGTCGGGTAACGTCGCCACCCGCTTGGGAGAGGCGACTGCGATGAGCTTGAGCTTGCCGGCTTTGACGAGTTGCATCGATACGCCGAGATTGTCGAACATGCTGTCGACGGCGCCGCCAACGAGATCGTTCAGCGCCGGCGCCGAGCCGCGATAAGGCACGTTCTGCATTTTCACTTTCGCCATCATCTGGAACAATTCGGACGTCAGATGCGAGGTGGTGCCGTTGCCTTGCGTGGCGGTCGTGATCTTGCCGGGATTGGCCTGCGCGTAGGCGATGAAATCCTTAACATTGTTGGCGGCGATCTTGTCCGGGTTGACCACGAGCGCATTCGGCACCCGTCCCACGACGGCGATCGGCACGAATTGCAGCGGATCGAAATCGAGATGCGGATAGAGATTTTGATTGATGACGAGCGGCGGCGGCGGCGACGACAGCAGCGTGTAGCCGTCGGGATCGGCTTTCGCCGCGACCTCGGCGCCGACATTGCCGCCGGCGCCGGAGCGGTCCTCGATGATCACCGATTGCCCCCATTTGCGCGACAGCCAATCGGCGATGATGCGCGGCATGACGTCGGCGGTGCCGCCGGCGGGGAAGGGGACTACGATTTTCACCGTGCGTGCCGGATAGTCCTGCGCCCGCGCCGGGACGGCCATGGCGCCAAGCGCCAGAACCAAAGCCGGCAGCGTCCATCCGAAGCGCCGAGACAATGCGGCGCGGTTTTTCGACATCATGCTTTTGCTCTTGGAAGATTTGGTGGGATCGCGCCGGAACTTAGCCAAAGCGGAAGGGTGCCGCCAGTACGCGCCGCCGCGACATAGCGGCTTGCAGCGCTGCCATGCCGCGGCGCCGTTGCTGATGCGAACAGAGTTTTGCCCCAATGGCCTTCTCTGGTGCACATTTGAGCGCCGGGTAGCGGGGCTGTCCCGAAAGGCTCTGGGGGGTCATGTCGGCACGTCACTTCATTGCTATTGCGCTCCTTGGCCTGAGCGTTGCGGCCTGCACCGCCGACTCCGGCCCGAAAGAGGTCGGCGGCACGGCGGTTGGCGCCGTGACCGGCGGCCTGATCGGCAATGCCATCGGCGGCAGCGTCGGCAACCGGGCCGCCGGGACCGTGATCGGCGCCGCTATCGGCGGCCTGTTCGGCAACCGGATCGGCGCGGCGATGGATGACGAGGACAGGCGGCGCGCCTACGCCGCCCAAATGCAGGCGCTGGAAACCGGGCCGTCGGGCGCCCCGGTGGCCTGGCGCAATCCGGATTCGGGCCGTTACGGCAATGTCGTTCCCGGCCCCGCTTACCAGGCCAACGGCGCCACCTGCCGGCAATATACCCACACGGTCTATGTCGACGGCACCCCGCAGAGCGCGCGCGGCACCGCCTGCCGCAATCCCGACGGCACCTGGACCACGCTCAACTGACCCTTGCTGGGCCTATAGCCTTGAGATCTGGGTGTTTTGCGTAACCCCTTCTTAAGCGCCCCGCTAGTAGAAGCGTTAACGGTGTGGCCCTCGAGAGGCGGGTGCGATGACGAGCGACGGGCAATCCGTCGAACGGCTGCGGGAATATCTCCGGAACCTCAAGCCGGAAGCGCGGGCGATGCTGATTGCAGAGCTCGAGCGCGCCCAATTGCGCGGCGACGATATGGCCGGCAGCGAGTTGGTGCTCGACGAGCTGCGGCGCACCATCCGCACCGAGGCGCAGCGCGTGCCGCGCATCGGCGACGCGGCGCGCCTGTTCTTCATGCCGTTCGAGCCGTTCCTGATCGACGCTCCCGCCGACCACAAGCGCGTCGGGCGCATTGCGCGGCTTTCGCTCGAGCCGATCTGGAGCTGGATCGGCCGCGACCTGATTCCGGCCGAGGCCAAGGCGCTGACCGAGGACATCAATCGCGCCTTGCTCGCCGACGATAAGACCAAGGCCGATCAACTGGTCCGTGCGCTGCACGAGCGGGCCATCCTGCGCATGCGGGAAACCCTTGCGACGGTCGGTACCGATGAGAAAGCGCAGCGCCGGCTTGCCATTCAGGTCGGCACGCCGCGGGCGACCGACGACGTCGCAACGCTCCTGCATGTGCTCGAAGTCCGCGACGCACTCGCCGACCTGGTCAAGCGGTTGCCGAACTACGTGCGCGCCTTCGAGCGCGAGGTGATCGAGCAGGCCAAGGTGCATATCGATACCGCGTGTGCGGCGAAGTCGCTCGGCGGCGACGCGTCGCGCAAAGCCGACGTCATTCGCTACGGTCTCGTGTTGTTGATGAGTAGGCTTGCGGCGCCGTGGCAGCTCATTCGTCTCGCCACCCGTGTCGCCGAGAGCGACGTTGCCGCGCGCGTTGCCGAAACGCCCTATGCGGTGGCGGTCACGATCGTGCTCAGCGAGATGGAGAGCACAGTCAGCGAACTGCGCGCTGCGTTCAGAGCCGGCAAGCCTGTGACGTCGATGCTCAAGGAGCTGCACGCCGCCGCGCGCGGGCTGCGCACGGAAATGGATCTGACCATCGAGTTCGACCTGGAGCCGGCAACTGGCCGCGATCCGCAGCGACGTTTCCAACCTGCTGAAGTCTGAGATCGATGCGGCCCCGGGCCGGGTCCGCCGTCTGCTACGTCCGCCGCCGGCCAAAGAGATCCGTCCAGGCTCGACAGTCGACAGCGTCGAAGTGGACGACGTGCAGGCGCGGGTCGAGTTCGTCAACGCCTGCCGCAATTACGCGGGCGAGCTTGCGCTCAGCGAAGTCACGCTGCGCGCCTATTCGGAACTGACGCAATATCTCGAGACCGGCACCAAGGTGCTGCTCGACGCCTTGCGTCACGCCGAGGCGGCCGAGCGCCCGTTCCGGCAGTCGCAGGTCGACGCCGCGATCCGCTTGTGCCGATCGTTGTTCGGCGCCGAATATGCCGAGCTGTTGACCAAGGCCGCCGACGTTGCCGTGCAGGCCGCGACCACCGAGCGCAAGTCCATCCGCGCGTGACTCAGTGCGCAATTGCCGCGCCGGGGTTCCCATTGCGGCCACAGTCGCGCCGTGATGTAAGGACGCGGCGCCCGGCAGCAGGATTTAGGCCTGCATTGTTGTCGCTGTGACGACCTCGGCCTGCGCTAGAATGGCATCGAAGACCTGCCCATGATTCTGTGGATCATTTTCGCCTTGATGACCGCAGCGGCGATCCTCGCCGTGCTGTGGCCGCTTGGGCGAAAGACCGCGGCCGGCCGCGGCGGCAACGACCTTGCGGTCTATCAGGATCAATTGGAGGAAATCGGCCGCGATCGCAGCGCCGGCCTGATCGGCCAGGCCGAAGCCGAGGCCGCGCGCGTCGAGGTCTCGCGCCGGCTGTTGGCCGCGGCCGACGCGCAGGCGACGGCGGCTCAGCCGACAGCGAGCGCGGCGCAGTCACTGTGGCGACGTCGCGCGGCGGCTATTGCGGCGTTGATCGTGCTGGCGCTGCTGCCGCTGTGTTTTTATCTCGTGCTCGGCTCGCCGAATGTTCCGGGGCAGCCGGCCTTCGCCCGCGTCAAGGCAGCGCCGGGCGACCAGTCGATCGACGCGCTGGTCGGCCAGGTCGAAGCGCATCTGGCGAAAAGCCCCAATGACGGTGCTGGCTGGGAGGTCATCGCTCCGGTCTATCTGCGGCTCGGCCGCTTCGACGACGCGGTCATGGCGCGGCGCAAAGCGCTCACGCTCAACGGCGAGACCGCGACGCGCGATGCCGATCTCGGCGAGGCCTTGGTCGCCGCCGCCAACGGCGTCGTGACCGATGAGGCCAAGCACGTTTTTGAAACCGCCGTGTCGCGCGATCCGCACGAGGCCAAGGCGCGATATTTTCTCGGCCTTGCCGACGAGCAGGACGGCAACCGCACGGGCGCCGCCGCGCGCTGGCGCGCCATGCTCGAAGAGGCGCCGGCCGGTGCACCATGGGTCGGTTTCGTGCGCGCCGCGCTCGGCCGCGTCACCGGCGAGCCAGTTCCGGAAGCGGCGGGCCCGAGCGACGCGGACATCGCGGCCACGGCGAATATGAGCGACGAGCAGCGCGTCGAGATGATCCGCGGCATGGTCGGCCGCTTGTCCGATCGCCTGCACGCCCAGGGCGGCGACGTCGAAGGCTGGTTGCGCCTGGTGCGCGCCTATGCGGTACTCGGCGACCGCGACAAGGCCAAGGATGCCGCCGCCGATGCGCGGCACGCGCTGGCGGATCATCCTGACGAGATCAAGCGGGTCGACGAACTCGTCAAAGGCCTCGGACTGGAAGGCTAATGGCAGCATCATGCAGCAGAGCCGGATATAAATGACACGCAAGCAGCGACGCTTGGTTCTGATCGGCGCCGGGCTCGGCGTGCTGGCGGTCGCGGTGGCGCTGATGCTCAACGCGTTCCGCGATTCAATCGTGTTCTTCAGTTCGCCGAGCGACGTTGCCGAAAAGCATATCGGGCCGGGCACGCGCATCCGGCTCGGCGGCCTGGTGAAAGACGGCAGCATCGTTCGCGGCAACGATCTGAGTGTCCGTTTCGAAGTCACCGACGGCAAGAGCGAACTCCCGGTGAGCTATCGGGGCGTGCTGCCCGATCTGTTCCGCGAAGGGCAGGGCGTCGTCGCCGAGGGCACGCTCGACAGCGGCGGCACGTTCAATGCCGATACCATTCTCGCCAAGCACGACGAGACCTACATGCCGAAGGAAGTCGCCGACGCCTTGAAGAAGTCGGGGCATTGGAAGGACGATTATTCGCAGCGCGCCGCGATGCCGGTGACGGGAGCGAACAAATGATTCCAGAGCTCGGCCAATACGCCTTGATGCTGGCGCTCGGTTTGGCGCTGATCCAGGGCATCATGCCGATCGTCGGCACGCGCACCGGCGATCCCGTGCTGATGAGCATCGCCGTGCCGGCGGCGCTGGCGCAGTTCGTCTTCGTCGCCATCGCGTTTTTGGCGCTCGCCGAGTGTTACGTCGCGTCCGACTTCTCGGTGCTCAATGTCTACGAGAATTCCAATTCGGCGATGCCGCTGATCTACCGGCTGACCAGCATCTGGGGCAACCACGAAGGCTCGATGATGCTGTGGGTGTCGATCCTGGCGTTCTTCGGCGCGCTGGTCGCGCTGTTCGGCACCAATCTGCCGGTGACGCTCAAGGCCAATGCGCTCGCCGTGCAGGCCTGGATCGCCGTCGCCTTTGAGCTGTTCATTCTGATCACGTCGAATCCGTTCCTGCGCGTCGCCGATGCGCCGTTCGAGGGCCGCGATCTCAATCCGATCCTCCAAGACCCGGGCCTCGCGTTCCATCCGCCGATGCTCTACCTCGGCTATGTCGGCTTCTCGATCGCGTTCTCCTTCGCCATTGCCGCCCTCATCGAAGGCCGGATTGACGCCGCATGGGCGCGCTGGGTACGGCCGTGGGTGCTGGGCGCCTGGATGTGCCTGACGCTCGGCATCGCCGGCGGCTCGTACTGGGCCTATTACGAGCTCGGCTGGGGCGGTTTCTGGTTCTGGGATCCGGTCGAGAATGCGTCGCTGATGCCGTGGCTCGCCGGCACCGCGCTGTTGCATTCCGCCGTGGTGATGGAAAAGCGCGGCGCGCTGAAAGTCTGGACCATCCTGCTCGCCATCATCGCGTTCTCGCTGTCGCTGATCGGCACCTTCCTGGTGCGCTCGGGCGTGCTCACGTCGGTGCACGCTTTCGCCACCGATCCAACGCGCGGCATTTTCATCCTCGCCATACTCGTCGTCTTCATCGGCGGCGCGTTGGCGCTTTACGCCTGGCGCGCGCCGTTGCTCAAACAGGGCGGCTTGTTCGCGCCGATCTCGCGCGAGGGCGCTCTGGTCTTCAACAATCTGTTCCTGACGTCTGCCTGCGCGACTGTCTTCGTCGGCACGCTCTATCCGCTGGCGCTCGAAGCCCTGACCGGCGACAAGATTTCCGTCGGCCCGCCGTTCTTCAACGCGACCTTCGGCCCGCTGTTCATTCCGCTGATGCTGGTGATGTCGTTCGGGCCGCTGCTCGGCTGGAAGCGCGGCGATATTGTCAGCGCGGCGCAGCGCCTGCTGGCCGCGGCGGTGCTTGCCGCGGTCGCCGTCGCCGCTGCATTCGCCATCGAGCACGGCGGCCCGGTGCTGGCGCCGTTCGGGGTGGGCATCGCGGTGTTTGTCATGGCCGGCGCGGTGACCGACATTGCCGAGCGCACCATGATCCTGCGCCTGCCGATGCGCGCGACCTTGATGCGGGCGATCGGCCTGCCGCGCTCGGTATGGGGCACCGCATTCGCCCATTTCGGCATCGGCGTGACGCTGCTCGGCATCGTCGCCGTGACCGCGTGGGGCAGCGAACGGATTGCCGCGGTCAAGCCGGGAGAGACGATCGACATTTCCCATTACCGGCTGACCTTCGACGGCGTGTTCAACCGCCCCGGTCCGAACTACCGCGACGTCGTCGGCCACTTCACCGTGCGCCGCGTGAGCGGCGACGTGATCGGCGCCATGGAGCCGAGCCGCCGCACATTCCCGGCGCGCAACATGGCGACGACGGAAGCGGCGCTGATGTCGCGCGGCTTCAGCCAGCTTTATCTGTCGCTCGGCGACCCGAACCCGGACGGCACCGTCCCGGTGCGGCTCTTCTTCAAGCCGCATGTACTGATGATCTGGCTCGGCGCCATCATCATGTTTTTCGGCGGCGGACTGTCGCTGTCCGATCGGCGGCTGCGCGTCGGCGCGCCGCGGCCGGCGAAGGTCAAGACCGCGCTGCAGGCGGCGGAGTGAGGGCCGTGAAATATCTGCAGGCGCTCCTGCTGCTGATCGCGCTGTTTGCGCCGACAAGGCTCTGGGCCGTCGAACCGGGCGAAATGCTGTCGGATCCGACTTTGGAAGCGCGCGCCCGCGCGCTGTCCAAGGAATTGCGCTGCATGGTGTGCCAGAACGAGTCGATCGACGATTCCGGCGCGCCGCTCGCCCATGACCTGCGCGTGCTGGTGCGTGATCGCATCAAGGCCGGCGACAGCGACGCCCAGGTGCTCGATTTTCTGGTCGCCCGTTACGGCGAATTCGTGCTGCTCAAGCCACGCCTGTCATGGCACACAGTGGCGCTGTGGGGCCTACCACCTGCCGTTCTGCTCATCGGGGCGGCGGTGATCCTGGTGGATTTACGACGTCGCCGCAGCGGGCAGGCAGCGGGAGAACAGCCAAACCTGACAGCCGCGGAAGAAGCGCGTTTGGCGGAACTTTTGCGCGATCACTCGGTCACGTAGCTCCGGCACGCAGGTTTTGCTCATCTAAGTTCTTGCCTAGCCGTGAAAGCACCTGAAGGTGTTTGTTCAAGTAATTGATCTGGCAGGATAATTTTTAAAAACGCAACATTACAAAGTTTTAATCCCACCGACAGAAGCCGGTAAGGCTGACCGTCCCATCCTGCGGCTTACATCTGGGGCCGGGGCGCCAGGGGCGCCAACCGTCGCAGGGCGACGTAGCGATTTGGAGACGGTAATGCACGGCTACAGGCCACGTTCAATGCTGTCGGCGCGGCGCTTGGCGCTGCTGGCGACCACGGTCGCCGGCTTTGGCGCGGCGGCACTCGTTTTCGCGCCGCAGGCCGATCTGTTCGGCACTTCGGCGCATGCGCAGAATCTCACCGACAAAGTCCAACAGCTTGCGCAGCGGCCGGTCGGCTTTGCCGACATCGTCGAGAAGGTCAAACCCTCGGTAATCTCGGTCCGCGTCAAATTGGAGCGCCCGGCGAATTCCGCTCTCACCGACGAAGACCAGCCGTTCCCGCCCGGCTCGCCGTTCGAGCGGTTCTTCCGCAAGTTCGGCGCGCCGAATGCGCCGGGCGGCAAGGAGGTCGTCACCGGCCAGGGTTCGGGCTTCTTCATCTCGGATGACGGCTATGCGGTGACCAACAACCACGTGGTGCAGAACGCCGAGACCGTCACCGTCACCGCCGATGACGGCAAGACTTACACGGCGAAGGTCATCGGCACCGACCCGCGCTCCGATCTGGCGCTGATCAAAGTTGACGGCACGAGCTTCCCTTACGTGAAGCTGGCGGATGCTTTGCCGCGGGTCGGCGACTGGGTTCTCGCTGTCGGTAATCCGTTCGGCCTCGGCGGCACCGTGACCGCGGGCATCGTCTCGGCCCGCGGCCGCGATATCGGCGCCGGTCCCTACGACGATTTCATTCAGATCGACGCGCCGGTGAACAAGGGCAATTCCGGCGGCCCGACATTCGACGTCGATGGCAACGTCATCGGCGTCAACACGGCGATCTTCTCGCCGTCCGGCGGTTCCGTCGGTATCGCCTTCGCCATTCCGGCCGATACCGTGAAAAGCGTGGTCGCTCAGCTGCGCGACAAGGGCAGTGTGATCCGCGGATGGATCGGCGTGCAGATCCAGCCGCTCACGCCCGACCTTGCCGACAGCATGGGCTTGAAGCAGACCACCGGCGCGCTGGTTTCCGAGCCGCAGCCGGACAGCCCGGCGGTCAAGGCCGGTATCCAGAGCGGCGACGTCATCACCTCGGTCGACGGCACGGCGATCCACGATGCGCGCGACCTGGCGCGCCGGATCGGCACTATGGCGCCGGGCACCTCCGTCAAGCTTGGGCTGATCCATCAGGGTCAAGACAAGACCGTGACGCTGACGCTCGGCACCTTGCCGAACGAGAAGCAGGCCGACAGCACGCCGCAGAACCAACGCGAAGTGCCCGACAGCGACATGCCGAAGCTCGGTCTGACGCTCGCTCCAGCCAGCAAGGTTTCAGGGACCGACGGCAACGGCGTCGTGGTCACCGCGGTCGCCGAGGGCGGCATCGCCGCAGATCACGGCTTCCAGGTCGGCGACATCATTCTCGATGTGGGCGGCAAGACGGTATCGACGCCGGCTGACGTCCGCAAAAGTCTTGCCGATGCGCGCAAGGAGGGCAAACGCGCTGTCTTATTCCGGGTGAAGTCGAGCCAGGGCACCAAGTTCGTCGCCCTGCCGCTTGGCAACGCCTGAGGGATGGGGCGATCCGCTGGCATCCGTCGCCCCCGCTGGCGGGCGTACCCTGGGGACGGGCCGTAAGGCCCGTCCCCGCCGAATACCAACTCTGCCTCCCGGCATACGTCGCCCCCGCCGGGGTGGAGTGGGTAGAGGGGGTGGCGGGCACTGCTCGCCACCCCCTCACTATTTTGCGATATTGCGATCGCACGGCGGCGCGGCCGATCACCGCCCCGCGTCCTGGTTCGCGTTCTTGATCGATATTGCCGAAAGCGCTTGAAACAATATGATTCGACGCGGGACGCCGCCGGCATGGCTCCCTGACCATGGCAGCACATCATGCGCCTTCTCATCATTGAGGACGATCGCGACGCGGCCGATTATCTGGTCAAGGCGTTCCGCGAGGTCGGCCATATCGCCGACCAGGCGACCGACGGCGAGGAAGGCCAGGCGCATGGCGCTCGACGGTCAATACGACGTGCTGATCGTCGACCGTATGTTGCCCAAGCGCGACGGCCTGTCCATCATCCACACCTTGCGCAGCAAATCGATAGAAACGCCGGTGCTCATTCTCTCGGCGCTCGGCCAGGTCGACGACCGGGTCAAAGGGCTGCGTACCGGCGGCGACGATTATCTGGCCAAGCCCTACGCCTTTTCCGAACTGCTGGCCCGTGTCGAGGCGCTGGCGCGACGGCCGGGCAAGCGTGGCGAGGAGACGGTCTATCGCGTCGGCGATCTCGAGCTCAATCGCCTGTCCCACGAGGTCAGCCGCGCCGGGCAGGAGCTGCAATTGCAGCCGCGCGAATTCCGGCTGCTCGAATATCTGATGCGGCACGCCGGCCAGGTCGTGACCCGCACCATGTTGCTGGAGAACGTCTGGGATTATCATTTCGACCCGCAGACCAACGTGATCGACGTGCACATTTCGCGTCTGCGTTCGAAGATCGACAAAGGCTTTGCGCAGCCGCTCTTACATACGGTGCGTGGCGCGGGTTACATGATCCGCGAAGGCGCGCGCTAACGGCGTTGAACGATTTCATCCTGCTCGCGGGATCACGGGAGATCACATGAGCGCGAACAATGCGGCATCTTTCCTCGCGGCGCGCGAATTTTTGCTGCGCCATCGCGAGGACTACACGACGGCCTATCGCGACTTCCGCTGGCCGAAGCTCGATCGCTTCAACTGGGCGCTCGATTACTTCGATCCGATGGCGCGCGGCAATGCGCAGCCGGCGCTGTGGCTGGTCGACGAGGATGCCGGCGAGACCAAGCTCTCCTTCGCCGCAATTGAGCGAGCGCTCGAACCGCGTCGCCAATGCGTTGCGCGGCCTCGGCGTCCGCCGCGGCGACCGCATCCTGCTGATGCTCGGCAATGTCGTGCCGCTGTGGGAATGCATGCTGGCGGCGATGAAGCTCGGCGCGGTGATCGTGCCGGCGACCATGCTGCTCACCCGCAACGATCTCGCCGACCGCTTCGCCCGCGGCCGCGTTCGCCACGTCATCACCAGTTCGGACGTCGCCGCCAAATTCGCCGACCTGCCGGGCGACTATACGCGGATTGCCGTCGGCAGCGCCGTGCCGGGCTGGGAGGCTTACGAGAAAGCCTACGAGGCATCCGCCGACTTCACGCCCGACGGCGAGACGCGGGCGGACGATCCGATGCTGCTCTATTTCACGTCGGGCACCACGGCGACGCCCAAGCTGGTGTTGCACAGCCACCAGAGCTATCCGGTCGGGCATCTGTCGACCATCTACTGGATCGGGCTGAAGCCCGGCGATATCCATCTCAATATTTCTTCGCCCGGCTGGGCCAAGCATGCCTGGAGCTGCTTCTTCTCGCCGTGGAGCGCGCAAGCCACGATCTTCATCGTCAATCAGCGCCGCTTCAACGCCAAGGGGCTGCTCGACACCATCGCGCGCTGCGGCGTCACCACGTTCTGCGCGCCGCCGACGGTGTGGCGCATGCTCATCCAGGAGGACTTGAGCGCCTGGAAGGTGCACATGCGCGAATTGATCGGCGCCGGCGAGCCGCTCAATCCGGAAGTCATCGAGCGGGTCAAGGCGGCGTGGGGCATCACCATCCGCGACGGCTACGGCCAGACCGAAACCACGGCGCTGGTCGGCAATTCGCCGGGCCAGACCGTGAAGCCGGGCTCGATGGGCCGGCCGCTGCCGGGCTATCGGGTCGCGCTGCTCGATGTGAACGGCAACGAGCAAAAGGAAGGCGAGATCTGCCTGGTGCTGGAGCCGCGGCCGACCGGGCTGATGCAAGGCTATCAGGCCGACGACGGCGGCATCCGCCCCATGGACGGCGCCGTTTATCGCACCGGCGACGTCGCTTCGATCGACGACGATGGTTACCTGACCTATGTCGGCCGCGCCGACGACGTCTTCAAATCGTCCGACTATCGCATCAGCCCGTTCGAGCTCGAAAGCGTCTTGATCGAGCATCCGGCCGTCGCCGAAGCGGCAGTCGTGCCGTCGCCCGATCCGATGCGGCTTGCGGTGCCGAAGGCGTTTCTGGCGCTGGCGCCAGGCCATGCCGCGGATCGCGACACGGCGCTGTCGATCTTCCAGCATTGCCGGGTCGCGCTGGCGCCGTTCAAGCGGGTGCGGCGGCTCGAATTCGCCGAACTGCCGAAGACGATCTCCGGCAAGATCCGCCGGGTCGAATTGCGGCGCGCCGAAGCGGACAACCAGCGGGGCGGCAAACGCGCTTCTGCCGAGTTCTGGGAAGAGGATTTTTCCGAGAGCGAAATCGGCAAGCGATCTGAAAGAGCCTGACCCTTGACCGCACTCGGCAAGTTACTGCGCACCACGGCGTTCCAGCTGACGCTGGTTTATCTGGTGATCTTCATCGTCTTCGCGGCGTCGCTGCTCGGCTATTTCGCGCTCAACACGCGCCGTCTCATCACCGAGCAGATCACGACGACGGTCGACACCGAAATCACCGGGCTGCGCGAGCAATACAACCAAGGCGGCATCAGGCGCCTGGTCATCGTCGTCGATCTGCGCTCGCGGCGGCCGGGGTCGAGCCTTTATCTGGTCACCACGGCGACTGGCGAAGGGCTTGCCGGCAATGTCGGCTCGCTGGAGCCCGGCGTGCTCGATCATCCGGGCTGGCTCGAAACCAGTTATCGCCGCCTCGAAGCGCCGGAAGGCAACGATCATCGCGCGTTGGTGCAGGTGGTGCAGTTGCCCGGCGGATTCCGCCTTCTGGTCGGGCGCGACCTCGAGGAACGCGAGCGGCTGTTCGGCATCATCGCCAATGCCGGGCAATGGTCTCTGGCGCTGGTCATCGTGCTGGGGCTTGCCGGCGGCTTCTTCGTCAGCCGCCGCGTGCTCAACCGCATCGAGGCCATGACCGACAAGACGCAGACCATCATGGCCGGCGATCTTGCCGGCCGCTTGCCGGTCGCCGGCACCGGCGACGAGCTCGACCGCCTCGCCGAGCATCTCAACGCCATGCTCGAGCGCATCGAAGCGCTGATGCGCGGCCTCAAGGAAGTCTCCGATAACATCGCGCACGATCTCAAAACGCCGCTGACGCGGCTGCGCAACCGCTGCGAACAGGCGCTGCGCGGCTCGTCGGGCGTCGACGATTATCGCGCGGCGCTGGAATCCACCATCGCCGAATCCGACGATCTCATCCGCACCTTCGATGCGCTGTTGATGATTGCGCGCGCGGAGTCCGGCCAGGCGCGCGACAACATGACCGAATTCGACGCCGCCGAAATCGCCCGCGACGTCGGCGAGCTCTATGAGCCGCTGGCCGACGAGAAGGGCATTGCGCTCACGGTCGATGCGCCGTCCGCGGCGCCGGTGCGCGGCAATCGCGAGCTGGTCAGCCAGGCACTGTCCAACCTCATCGATAACGCCATCAAATATGCCGGGCCGAACGGCAAAGTGAACGGCGCGCCGGCCGAGATCGTGGTCAAGGCCGGCAACGACGGCGAGCGCATTGCGCTCAGCGTCGCCGACCGCGGCCCGGGCATTGCCGAAGCCGACCGCGGCCGGGTGGTGGAACGCTTCGTGCGGCTCGAGCAGAGCCGCTCCGAGCCGGGCTCGGGATTGGGCTTGAGCCTCGCCGCCGCGGTGGCGCGCCTGCACGGCGGCGAATTGAAGCTCGAAGACAATCATCCCGGCCTGCGCTCGACCATCGCGCTGCCGCGCGCCGGGCCCGTGGGGACCGCATGAGCCGGCCCCCGGTCAAAAAGCGGTCCGGGAAAAAACTTGACGAAGCGGCATTGATCCGGCGCCTCGCCGGCACGCTGCCGCTGTCGTCCGCGGCAGGAACCGCGCGCGTCACGGCGTGGCTTGTCGAAATCAAAGCCAGCGCCGCCGGCAAGGCGCTCGCGGCGCTGAACGCCGGGCATCCGGCGCTGGGCGACCTTTTGGCAAGCATTGCCGAGACAGCGCCCTATCTGTGGGACCTCATTCGCGCCGATCCGGCACGTTTTGAGCGCCTTGTCACGAGCGATCCCGATAGTGCGCTCGCTGCATTGCTCGTAAACGCGCAACGCAGTGCCGTGGCGGCGCGTACCCAGGCGGTGCTGATGCGCGTGCTGCGCAGGATGAAGGCGCAAGCGGCGCTTCTCATTGCATTGGCCGATATCGGCGGCGTCTGGCCGGTCGCGCGGGTGACGCTCGCGCTCACTCAAGTGGCCGATATGGCGCTCGGCGCCGCGGTCAATCATCTCCTTCGCGACGCCGCGCGCCGCGGCAAGCTCGTGTCCGGCGACAAGAGCCATCCCGAGCAAAACTCCGGCTACATCGTGCTCGCCATGGGCAAGATGGGCGCCTACGAGCTGAATTTTTCCAGCGACATCGACCTGATGGTCTTCTTCAATCCAGAACTCGCCAAGCTGACGCCGAACCTCGAGCCGGTCGGCTTTTACGTGCGGCTCACGCGCGATCTGGTGAAGCTTTTGCAGGAGCGCACCGCCGACGGCTACGTGTTCCGTGTCGACTTGCGGCTTCGCCCCGATCCATCTTCGACCCAGATCGCGCTCTCGACCGCGGCGGCGCTCGATTACTACGAGCGCCGCGGCCAGAACTGGGAGCGCGCTGCGCTGATCAAGGCACGGCCGAGCGCCGGCGATCTGGCCGCCGGCGAAGCGCTCATGCGCGAACTTTCCCCGTTCATTTGGCGCAAATATCTCGACTACGCCACCGTCGCCGACGTGCACGCGATGAAGCAGCAGATCCACGCCTATCGCGGCCATGGCGAGATCGCGGTCGAGGGTCACAACATAAAACTCGGCCGCGGCGGCATCCGTGAGGTCGAGTTTTTTGCCCAGACCCAGCAGCTCATCGCCGGCGGCCGCCACCGCGAGCTGCGCGGCCGCGAGACGGTCGCCACGCTTGCGGCGCTCGCCGACGGCGGCTGGATCGATGCCGAGGCGCGCGACGCGCTCACCGCGGCTTACAATTTTCTGCGCCGCGTCGAGCACCGCCTGCAAATGATGGGCGACGAGCAAACCCACACCTTGCCGGCCGATAGCACTGCACTTGGCGAATTTGCGCGCTTTCTCGGTTTCAAGGACCGCGACGACTTCGCCGACAGCCTGCTGGTTCATCTGCACAAGGTCGAGCAGCACTATGTAAGACTGTTCGAGCGCGCCCCGGCCTTCCTCGCCCAGCAACAAAACCTGTCGTTCGTCGGCACCGACGTCGAGGGCGACACGCTCGATCGGCTGGCGACCTTGGGTTTCCGGCAGCCGCAAGACGTTGCGGCCGCGGTGCGCCGCTGGCGGGCAGGGGAATACCGGGCGCTGCGCAGCGAGCAGGTGCGCAACAATGTCATCGAGCTCGTGCCGTTGATCATCGAGCAATTCTCGCGCGCCGAAAATCCGGACGCAGCCTTCGCCACCTTCGATCGCTTTCTGGCCGGGCTTCGCTCCGGCGGCCTGTTCCTGCCGCTGTTGCGGCAGAACCCGGAGCTCATTCGCTTCATCGCCCTGATCCTCGGCGTTGCGCCGCGCTTCGCTGACATTCTGGCGCAGAGCCCGAATTTGATCGATCCGCTGATCGAGCCGAGTTTTTTCGGCGCGCTGCCCGACGAAACGCAGCTCGAAGCCGAGCTTGCCCGCCGGCTGGTCGAGACCAAGGGCTACGAAGACGTGCTCGATGCCATCCGCCTGTTCGGCCAGGAGCACATGTTCCTGATCGGCGCGCGGATTCTTTCCGGTTCGGTGTCGGCCGAGCAGGCCGGCGAGGTTTTTGCACGGCTTGCCGATGTTCTCATCCGCGCGGTGCACCGCAAAGTGGAGGAGGATTTCGCCGCCACATACGGCCGCATCCGCGGCCAGCAGACCGCGATCCTCGCGCTCGGCCGGCTCGGCGCCTGGGAAATGACGGCGAGCTCCGATCTCGACCTGATCGTGATCTACGATTTCGACCAGAACAATCCGAACTCCGACGGCAAGCGGCCGCTCTACGGCGCGCAATATTTCGCCCGGCTGACCCAGCGCCTGATCAGCGCGCTGACCGTGCACACCAATTACGGCGCGCTCTATCAGGTCGACATGCGGCTGCGGCCGTCGGGCCGTTCCGGTCCGCTGGCGACGCAGATCGGCGGCTTCGAAAGCTATCAGGAACGCGAGGCCTGGACCTGGGAGCACATGGCGCTCACGCGCGGGCGCGTCGTGTCGTCGCCGCAAGCTTTCGCCGCTCGCGTCGACGCGGTGATCCACAAGGTGCTCTGCCGCAAGCGCGACGCCCGCGCCATCGCCGCGGACGTCGTCGAGATGCGCGGCGCCATCGCCAAGGAAAAAGGCGACGCCGATCCGTGGGACCTCAAATATGCAGTCGGTGGCCTGGTCGATATCGAATTCATTGCGCAATACTTGCAGCTGGTGCACGCCGCGGCGCTGCCGGAGATCCTCGACACCTCGACGGCGCGCATCGCTCGATAAGGCGGCGCGGCTCGGCGTGCTCGCGCCCGAAGACGCCGCGGTGTTGCGGCCGGCGGTGCGGCTGTTCCACGATCTCACCCAGGTGCTCCGCCTGTGCCTGCCCGGCACGCTCGACCCGAAATCCGCCGGCGCCGGCGTGCTGGTCGCTGTTGGCGCGCGCTGCCGACCTGCCGGACTTCCCGGCGCTGCAGGCTCATGTGACGGAAACGCAGCGCCAGGTGCGCGAGTGCTTCGTGCGCATTCTCGGCAAGGTACCGTGAAATTTGTTGCGCGCCGGACACGATGCGTGAGGAAGCGCGATCACGACGGCGAGCGATGTGCTCGGCGAACTCGCCGGCGAGAGTGACAAGGCGCGCGAGGTGCACGATTCCTACACCGCGTTCCGCGACAAGATTTCGGCGTGGTCGCATAGCTCGATCCAGGCGGTGCTTGAGGCGCGGACGGGATAGGGCCCGGTTACCGTCATCCTGAGGTGGCCGCGGAGCGGCCCTCGAAGGATGCGGCCGAGGCGCCCGGGCCGTCGCCCTTCGAGGCTCGCTGCGCTCGCACCTCAGGGAGACGGATAGCAGGTCGCGGCCCGGAAATTTCATGGCAACCGTTCCCGTTCTCGCGGCGCGTCTCGGCCCCGGAGTTTTTTCTGCGCGCGATACGGCGCGCCACAAAATTACGGTCACATGAATTGCGAAACCGGTTCGGTTACAGGGAAAGGGCAGGGGTGGGGCCTGTCTTTCGGTCTTCCGTTATTCCGATTTCGTCCGATCAATCCAAGAAAAATGAAGGAAGCGGAACGCCGGCAAACGCTGGGCAGCAACCGCCGCATCTTGCGATGCGGCGCGCGCCCTTTTGGAGCGCGCACGCTTGACGGCGTTCCACCGCGGCTCTCATCTCGGAGAGTATTTCATCCCCAAGGTCAGCTTCAGGCCAGGCTTCCTGGGACGCGGTCTGAACGGGCGTTACCCGCCTTCGCCTGTCCCAGTCCAGGGATGCACCTCCCGCCCCGGTCATCGTGCCGGGGGACTGATACCCAAGCCGCCCGGAACCAGATATAAGTATGGAATAAATGATATTTCTTTAATAATATCAACTATATACATGAAGTGCGACAACTATCATCGAAGCTGGGAATACTATAGGTAACATCGGAACCCCGCTGTGCCCACGGTCTGACGCCGTAATATCACACGCCGACACTCCGGATAGACCTGGGCTCTTGCAACAGCTCAAGATCCTTCTCAATTTCGATGAGCCAGGTGAAGTCAGCTGGTGGCGACAGCAGTTGCGCTGCTCGCCGAAGTTTGTAGATGCAATTCCAAGCCGTGACGGAGCTTATCTTGCCTTCGAAGTCCTGCCATGTAGGCTTCGACGTTTTTGGAGTCACTTGACTTGCTGCCGGCGCGTTCAGATCGAGCCGGCCTGTCCGCTTGAGAAAGCCAAGATACCGACCGTAGCGACGGGCAATGTCATCCTGGCTGATCGGAGCGAGATGACTTCCCGATCCTCCTTTCTTCAGTCGAACACTCGGCCGGCAAGCTTCCTCCCACGCCTGTCGGTCGGCTTCTGGCCATTCACCGATCCGAAGTGTCTGCCGTTCGGCTTTGGGACTGGTTTGGTTCTTCATTCGGCCGCCTCCAGCTCTTCGTCCAGGCGCTTCTTGATGATGTCGTTGAATGCCTCGTTGGCGAACGTCGTCTCCAAGGCGACGTAGAACCGCATCGTGGTTGCGATATTCTTATGACCCAAGAGCTGCCGTGCACGTTCGTACTGGCCCGGGAAAGCCTTGATGAAGATCGCGGCAGCCGCGTGCCGGAATTGGTGGACGGTCAAGCGCAGCCCAGTCGCTTTGAAGACCCGGTCTGTGATCTGTAGGCTTAAAGTTCGTGACGTCTTCACCTCCTCCGGTTTCGCCGGAGAACAGCCACGGTGCCATTGAACCGCCGAAGCAGAATCGGGCGAAAATCGTTGATGTACTCGTCGATCAGTTCTCCAATCTCAGGCAGGATCTTGTGTTGCAGTTGGACCCTGTTCTTCACGTCCTCCTTGGGGAATACCAGCCAGTAAGGTCCGTCGATGCCGCCCGGCTTGATCAGGTTCTCATCGAGCTTGATCTTGATCAGATTGTTCAGTCGGACCGGAGCGATTGATAGGATCGCTATCGCGACCGCGATGCTCGCATTTACGGCCGCCTTCATCGGCGCCGTATGGCGGTCGCGCCGAGCCTCCACCATCAGGGCGCGCGGCAGCCTCACGACCTTGTCCCAAACCCCCTCGGTCAAGACCGACCGGATGACGTTCAGGTTCTTCTCGGTGATACCTCCTTCTCTGTGTTCCTCCAGGGCTGCCCGGATTTCATCGAGCTTCGCCAGATCATCTTCGGGAAAGCGCGCATCTGGCCAGGGGTGAAGGATTCGCGGTCGTGGGAACCAGTCGTCGGCCAGCCGCGCGATCCGTTCCTTGGTCGTCCAATCCTTCTGGCTTCGCTGCCGAAGCGTACGTTGCCATAGGTTGGTGACGTGGGAGCGGAACGCGGCCAGTGTCGGACAGTTTCGTCGGCACCGGGTGGTAGTTGAAGTAGCCGGTGACGATCTGTCTCAGCCATCTTCCCTGTACGGGAATTGGCTGATGCATTCGCCGCCGCAGTTCCTGTTTGATGGCTTGCAGCTTGCACCGCATGCGATCCCGTCGGGACTTCCGTTTGATCTGGAATTTACCCCGGCGAGTTTTATTGCACCATCAACCGCGGCATGCGGCTGGAGGCCATCGCCGCCCTGCTCGGCCACCGCAAGATGGAGATGACGCTTATCCGACGTCGCCAGAGCGGATCGCCAACCGGGTCGTTGCCGACGAATACGCCCAGGTCAGCGCCAAGATCGACGCCCTCTACGGCCAGCCGCACCAGCTGCCCGCCGACTACGAGACCACCGGCATGGCCCGGCTCCGCCGCGAAGCACACGCGCGGATGCTCGGCAACGGCCTGTGCGCCCGCCCCGCCGAACTGGACTGCCGCCTGGAGTCCGCATGCGAGACCTGCGCCTACTTCCGCACCGGCACCGAGTTCCTCCCCATCCTGGCCCGCCAGCGCGACCACGCCCGCGACCACGCACAGACCGACCGGGCCGCCCTGTTCGACGGCCTCATCCAGCGCGCCGAAGCCGGACCCGCCACCACCGAACGGAGCTGACCGCCATGCCCCGCATCACCCTCGACCTCAGCAACGCCGTCGAGCTCGCCGAGACGCTCACCTTCCTCGCCGACTGGCTATCCGGCAGCCAGACACAGATCCTCTCACCGGCAGCCTGGCCGCCTTCGTCGGCCACCCCGCCTACGACACCGACACTCTCTGCGCTGATCTGCACCGGTTTGTCTTCCTCCTCGGCGTAGAACTCTTCGGCGAGGCGACAACATGATCAACAACACCGGGATGACGCACCATGCGCTTGACAAGATCACCCGTATAACGTCCAGTACTGGGCCTGGCAAATACCGGTCTGCGGGAGTGTCCGCGGCGGCTGTCCCAGGCAGCGAGTGGGCGGCGTTACCGCTCGGAGGCTGTCGGCCCTGGTGATCTACACCGTTTCCTCGTATGCGATGCCGATGGCCTGGGTTCGCGACGGGCACGTTCGCATCCTGGACGAGGGCTGCTTGGTCAGCACGACCCGCCACCAGAACCTGTGCCGGGCCTGGCTGAGCTGACTGGCCCTGCAGCCGTCCCGCCGGCGGGCGACGAGCGGGACAGGTGCCGTGTAACACGATCCCAGAACGGCTGCCGCAGGTACCGCGCCGCCTGAGGTGCCGGGACGGATGCGGGCAATGGCGGTCTTCTACTGGTGGCGGCATGGCGGGTCGTACGGCAGTTCAGGGATGGAGCGGACCCACTGCTCCGGGGTGAGGTTGCCGCTGGTGGTGACGCAGACCCGGTTGATGGCGTGATCGATGTCGAGATCCCACAGCCGGATCGTGCCGTCGTCGCTGCCGGCGGCCAGGGTGTGCCCGTCCGGGCTGAACGCCACCGAGTAGACGCTGTTGCCGGGCCCGGTCAGGGGCTGCCCCATCTGGCTGGCGTGGGCGGGGTCGGTGACGTTCCACAACCGGACGGTGCCGTCGTCGCTGCCGGCGGCCAGGGTGTGCCCGTCGGGGCTGAACGCCACCGAGTCGACGGCGCCGGTGGGCCCGTGAGGGGCTGCGCCGATCTGGCTGGCGTGGGCGGGGTCGGTGACGTTCCACAGCCGGATCGTGCCGTCGTCGCTGCCGGCGGCCAGGGTGTGCCCGTCGGGGCTGAACGCCACCGAGTCGACGGGGTCGGTGGGCCCGGTCAGGGGCTGGCCCAGCCGGGTGGGGTGGGCGGGGTCGGTGACATTCCACAACCGGATCGTGTCATCGGCGCTGCCGGCGGCCAGGGTGTGCCCGTCCGGGCTGAACGCCACCGACCTGACGCGTGTTGCCGGGCCCGGTCAGGGGCTGCCCGATCCGGGTGGCGTGGGCCGGATCGGTGACGTTCCACAACCGGACCTTGTCGTCGGCGCTGCCGGCGGCCAGGGTGTGCCCGTCGGGGCTGAACGCCACCGAGTCGACGGCGCTTGTCGGGCCCGGTCAGGGGCTGCCCGAGCCGGGTGGGGTGGGCCGGGTCGGTGAGATTCCACAACCAGACCGTGTCGTCGGCGCTGCCGGCGGCCAGGGTGTGCCCGTCGGGGCTGAACGCCACCGACTGACACGTCGCCGGTGCCCGGTCAGGGGCTGCCCGATCCGGGTGGCGCGGGCGGGGTCGGTGAGATTCCACAACCGGACGGTGTCGTCGGCGCTGCCGGCGGCCAGGGTGTGCCCGTCGGGGCTAAACGCCACCGAGCCAGACGCCGTTGCCGGTGGGCCCGATCAGGACGTGTGGACGGTGAGGTTCCACAACCGGATGGTGCCGTCGTCGCTGCCGGAGGCCAGGGTGTGCCCGTCGGGGCTGAACGCCACCGAGCAGACGGTGCCGGTGGGCCCGGTCAGGGGCTGCCCGATCTGGCTCGCGTGGGCCGGGTCGGTGAGGTTCCACAACCGGATCGTGCCGTCGTCGCTGCCGGCGGCCAGGGTGTGCCCGTCCGGGCTGAACGCCACCGAGTAGACGCTGTTGGTGGGCCCGGTCAGGGGCTGCCCGATCGGGTGGCGTGGGCCGGGTCGGTGAGGTTCCACAGCCGGACCGTGTCGTCGGCGCTGCCGGCGGCCAGGGTGTGCCCGTCCGGGCTGAACGCCACCGAGTCGACGCTGTTGGCGGGCCCGGTCAGGGGCTGCCCGATCGGGTGGCGTGGGCGGGGTCGGTGACGTTCCACAGCCGGATCGTGCCGTCGTCGCTGCCGGCGGCCAGGGTGTGCCCGTCCGGGCTGAACGCCACCGACTCGACGGTCGTCGGTGGGCCCGGTCAGGGGCTGCCCGATCTGGGTGGCGTGGGCCGGGTCGGTGAGGTTCCACAGCCAGATCGGTGTCGTCGTCGCCGCCGGCGGCCAGGGTGTGCCCGTCCGGGCTGAACGCCACCGAGCAGACGCTGTTGGTGTGGCCCGGTCAGGGGCTGCCCGAGCGGGTGGGCGTGGGCCGGGTCGGTGACGTTCCACAGCCGGATCGTGCCGTCGCCGCTGCCGGCGGCCAGGGTGTGCCCGTCCGGGCTGAACGCCACCGAGTACACGGCGCCGGTGGGCCCGGTCAGGGGCTGCCCGATCCGGGTGGCGTGGGCGGGGTCGGTGACGTTCCACAGCCAGATCGTGTCGTCGCCGCTGCCGGCGGCCAGGGTGTGCCCGTCCGGGCTGAACGCCACCGAGTAGACGGGGCCGGTGGGGCCGGTCAGCGGGTTCGACAGCGGAATGTTGGCTGTGTCGAGTAGTTGCGAAGTGTTGCCGGGGGTCGGGTCCAGGTGGCGGGCGACGAGATCCAGTTGGGCTGCCAGCGACGGGTTAGTGCCCTGCAGCTTGCTCGGCTTCGGCGACAACCTGATTGGTGATGGCCTGGTTGCGTGCGCTTACTGCCTGACTGTTGCTATAGACGACAAGGCCGGCGGTGCCGGCGGACAGGAGCGTGAGCACGGCCAGGGCTGTGACGGCGGTCCGGCGCCGCCGGGTGGCACGTCGCTGGTGCTGCTCGGCAGGCGGCCAGGAAGGCACGCTCGTCAGGGTTGAGGTCCCGTCCATGGCTGGCCGCCCACTCGCGGGCCACGGCCAGCCGGGTACCGCCGAACAGGTGGCTGGGCTCGCGGCCCTGGGCCTGCCAGGCGTGGGCGGCGTCGGTCAGGTCGCGGCGGATCCGCTGGCCGGCACGGTCCTGGCTGAGCCACTCGCGCAGCCGTGGCCAGGCCGATCAGGAGCGCCTCGTGGCTGATCTCGACGGTGTCGCTGCCGTCGGTGCCGGTGTCGGCGGTCAGCAGGCGGGCCTGGACCAGGTCGGTGAGCACCGCCTGGGCCGTGGCGGCCTGCGGGGTGTCCGCCGGCCCGGCCAGCTCGGTGTGTCCCGGTCAGCTCGGTCACGGTGACCCGCCGGCGGGTGTCCGCGGTGCCCTCGCCGAGGCTGACCAGGCGCAGCAGCAGCCGCCGGGCGGCCTGCTTGCCGTCGGCGTCGAGACCGTTCGTACGACGGCGCTCGGCGGCGCCGGCGACGGCTCCGTCGATGCCGCCGGTGGCCCGGTAGGCGGCCACGGTCAGCCGCCGGCCCTCCCGGTGCTGCCAGGTCTGCTGCAGCGCGTAGGCCAGCAGCGGCAGCCGGCCGGCCTCATAGCTGCCGCCATCCGGTGAAGCCTGCCCGCTGCCCGCCTCCGGGACGGCCATTTCGCCCGGTGCCTGGGCGGAGACCAGCGGGTTGATGGGGCGGGGTGCAGCCCAAGGTCAGCCAGCAGCACCTCGACCAGGCCGGCATCGACGACGAGCCCGGCCGAGGCCGCGGGTCTCTCGATCGCCGCGCGCAGCCCGGCCTCGATCCATCGGGCCGACCAGCACCTGACAGTCCTGCAGGTACGGCACCAGCTCGGGGTAGGTGGCGCTGCGGGCGTAGAAGTCGGCCCGGATCCCGATCACCACCAGCGCCGGCGCATCCCGCGAACTGAGCAGCCCCCCAGACGTGCCGCCGTCACCGGGCAGGGGAGCCGCCGCCGCGGTCGTACCCGCGGCCGCGCACAGCGCGTGGATGAACGCGCGGCGCTCCTGCTCGTCGGTGCACTGGGTGAACACCTCCTCGAACTGGTCGACGATCAGCACCAGCCGAGGCGAACAGGCCACCCGGCCCGGGCCCGCGCCGACGGCCCGGCCCGCCGCTGCGGTGGCGCCGTCACCCGGGTCGCCGGTGGCGTCCAGGTCGATGACCGGGGCGGCCCCGGGCCGGGCCCGGCGGACTGTGCCTGGCGCCGGGCGTGGGCGAGCAGGGCCTGGCGGATCGCTGCGGTGATCCTGGCCGGGTCGGTGCGCAGGTCCGCGTCCAGTGCCCCGGCGGGGATGCCGGCCAGGGCCGCGATCCGGGTGGCCAGTTCCAGCAGCGGACGCCGCCCCGGGGTCAGCAGGTCCAGCGGCCACGCCTGGGACCCCCGCACCGGCAGCCCCCCGGCTGCGATCGCCGGCAGCAGGCCGGCCCGCAGCAGCGAGGACTTCCCCGACCCGGACGGGCCGAGCACCATCAGCAGCCCCGGCCGGGTGAGCTGCTCGGCCAGCCGGGTGACCACGACGGCGGTCGACTGCTGGCGGCCGAAGAACCGGTCCGCGTCCTGCGGCCCGAACGCCGCCAGCCCCGGGTAGGGACATTCCAGGCCGACCGGTACCCCGGCGGCCTCCAGCGCGGCGGCGCGTTCCTCATCCGGGGACGTGTCAGGGATCTCGGGCAGGCCGCCGGGCCCGCCGCCATTGACGCGTACCGGGCGGGTCTGCTGCCGCAGGATCGTCAGCTGCATCAGCGTCCGCTGCTGGGCCTCCAGCATGGCTCTGGAGTCGGCCGCGAGCTCGGCCTGCGTCTCGGCGATCCGCGTGATCTGGTCGTTGACCTCCTCCAGCAGCCAGCCGAACTCGGTGAACTGCGTCCCCAGCTCCCGCAGCCCGCCGATCAGCACCGCCCGCACCTGATCGCCGGATTCCCGGGCGGTCGTCTCGATGGTCGTGGTCAACGCAACCTTGACGGCGTCCACGCCCTGCAGAACCCCGGCCACCTCGGCCCGCAGCCCGGCCGCCGCCGGGGAAGAGGACGTAAGGGCCTCCCCTATCTCGGCGGCCAGCGCCTCCCGCAAGTCACCCTGCCCGATGCCGGGCCCCCCACGAGCCCGCAGCCGGTCCCAGGCCCGGATCACCGCCTCGCCTCAGCAGGCCCCCACCCAAACCGCCGACCTGCCCGAACGCCGCCGCCAACGCCGCTGGCAGCGGCCCCTCCTGCCAGCAATGGCCAGGCCACCGGCGTGCAGGCCGCCGCCGCCACAGCGGCCGCCGCCGCCATAGGCACCACCCACCGGCGTCTCGAGCGACCGGACGCGCCCCCGGCGGCGACCACCTCCCGCACGCCGTCCTGTGCCGCAGCACGCACCTCGACCGGCATCGAGGTACCCGCGCCGACCGGCGGATCGACCGATGACATGGGCCCCCCTACGTCCTGGTCCCCACCAGGCGGGCAGCGTCGCTATCGCGGCAGCACCGCCACTTCTCACGCTCGGCTCACGCTCGGCCGGCGGCGGCGGTCGGCCAGTGCCAGTAGCCATCAACACAAGGGACCTTCGCCCTGACACAGGCCTTGAACCGCCCGGTCCGCAGCCATCCCAGATGCGCGCTAAAGGCACACTGCCGCCGGGCACGCCGGCAGAACATTCAATCTGGACGACCCGACTCGTGAGTACACCAGCCCGCCGCGCCGCCGCTTAGGCGGGTACGCGCGCGCCTAAGCCACGTCGGCAGTCACGCTATGTGATCAGGTTGCTCGCGACCCTCGCTGAGCTGTGCCGAATCGTCCACAGATAATTCAGCCGCTGGATGTTCAAATAGCGAGGGCGGTAACAAAATCCAGCGAAATCTGGTCACCTCCGAATTAACTGTGAGCCGGCCACTTACCGCGCTACCGCGCGGCATCTGAAGACCAGAGCCACGATCCCGTGACTCATGTTTCTATAGACACCGGTAAGCCCGACCGGCTCAACGCCAAGGCCCGTTTCTTCCCGGACTTCACGCCGGAGACCCTGGGTGATCGTCTCGTCACGCTCCAGGACGCCGCCTGGCGGTTCCCAATGTCCGTTATCCCGACGCTGTATGAGGAGCGCCCGCCCGTCATCGTCAACGACAACACCAGCGACGCTCACCGAGTGCCCCGCGTTTGGGCTGGTCACCCTGTCAACTCCCCTCGGCTGAGTTACCTCGGACACGCCGCCGCATTCCCCGGCAAGCTGCAGCGGCCGCGCGCTTCCAGGCATGCGCAGACCTGGTGTGGCGACACCGGAACCTACGCCGGGACGAGGGGCAGTGCATGGGCCGGGTGTCGAGGCTGCCCCAGCGGCAGGCCCTGGCGGGGTACGGTCGAAGGTATGATCAGGAGCTCTGTCCTCACCGATGCGGCCAGGCTTGGTAGCATTTCGGAGCCTGATGGGTCATTGCCGCTGCGCCTGCCTTCGCCGATGCATGAGCTGCATGACGAGCGCCTGACCAGTGCCGGGGTCCGGCTCCTCCTCAAGCGAGATGACCTGATCAATCCCGATGTCCCGGGGAACAAGTGGCGGAAGCTGAAGTACAACCTCGCCGAGGCGGAACGTTCGCGGCATCGCACCTTGCTGACCTTCGGCGGTGCCTACTCGAACCACATCCGTGCCACCGCTGCGGCGGGTGAGGGCTTCGGCTTCTCCACTATCGGTGTCATCCGGGGCGAAGAGCACTCGCCGTTGAACGACTCGCTGGCGTACGCAGTACGTCACGGCATGCGGTTGACCTACCTGGACCGCGGAACCTACCGGCATAAGCATGACGCGGCTGTCATCGCGCGGCTGCGCCGGGCCTTTGGCGCCTTTTACCTGGTGCCGGAAGGCGGCAGTAACGGGCTCGGTGTCCGTGGCTGTGCTGAGATTCCTGCTGAGATAACGGATAACTTCGATGTGATCTGCTGTGCCTGCGGAACCGGCGGTACTCTCGCAGGTATTGCGCTGGGGTTGCGGCCCGGACAACAGGCTCTCGGTTTCTCCGTTCTAAAGAACAGTGGCTTTCTTGTCGATGAGGTTATCCGGTTGCAGCGAGAGGCGGCTGATCGGGAGGGCGGCTGCTGGGGTATCGAGCTGAGATATCATTTCGGTGGTTACGCTAAAACCACGCCTGAGTTGACTGCGTTCATTGCCGACTTCCAGGAGCGGCATGCACTTCTCCTGGATCATGTTTACGTTGCCAAGATGATGTACGGGATAATAGATCTTTCCCGCAGCGGTTTCTTCGCCACCGGATCGACGGTAGTCGCGGTCATCACCGGCTGAGAACGTCCGGGAAACTCAGATCTTGAAATGGTAGCGTTGCTGTGCGCGCTTAGAGGTTGAGTCCTCCACGCGAGAGAGAGTCCACGCGCCGCTGTTGACTTTGAACTCTTTGCTGAATCCCAGCCACTTGCCGGTCATCGTGCGGCCCAGGGGGTCAACGACGAGCTGGATGGTTCCGTGGTAGGTAGCACCGTGGTAGTAACCACCCGGCGCGGTGCGTTCGGTCCAGGTGCCGGTAGCGATCGCACGTTCTAGCGATAGGCACAGGGTTAGCTCGGAGTTTTCCTTGGCCGGGAGGCTGTGCCCGGCCAGGCCTCCACTACTGTGGCGGAGCACGACGAAGTGCTCGCCGGTGAACTCCCCACCTCGCCTGCTGCTGGTGTAGGTGTAGCTGCTGTGCCAGATTCCGGCCAGGTCATGCGCTGACGCGGGCGCGGCACCCGGTTCTGGTGAGAGGGTTGCGAGCACAGGATTTGCTGCGGCGAGAGAAAGCCCCGCGCTCAGCTTGAGCAGGACGGACCGGCGTGTTTCATCGGGCATTATTTCATTAGACCAGGACGCAGCCATCCGCGCTAGGTTATGCACGTCCGCCTGTTCCACAAATTGCATAAGCTGGTCGAGGTCGCCATCATGCACACTGTGGATACTTTCTCCAGCCTCAACTTCCCGCTGTTCCGATCCGGTTGAGAATACCGCGGGTATTAGGCCGCCGTACTGGCTAGCTCGGTAGGTATTGTCATGAGACCGGAAGTCGCCGCAGTCGGCCAAGAGGTCGGCAACGGCACACTGATAAAGCTCAGCGAGCCGAGCCAGGACGCCAAGAGACGGTTCGTAGCCGTTTCCGCTAGGCCACTGCTCCCAGTAAGAGAAATTCTTAAAGGTCTTCGGGTCGTCCGGCCATCGTTTCGTCCACTCATCCGCGGCCTGTTGTTGCGTCCAGCCATGAGCCAGGCGCAACGCCGTGCGTGCATTGACGCTGAAGCGCTCACGAAACACCGCGGCTACTTCGGGCCAGGGTTTCCCGGCACTGCGGAGTGACTCCGCGAGCTGGAGCTGCTGCTGGCGGACGCTGCGGACCCTTGTGGCCATGCCTGCCTTCCATCGTCCTGGCTTCGGGCCATGACCCGTCGATCATGACGCTCCGGAGCACTCGGTAAATCCACCATATGACAAAAATTCCCTGTGCAACAGGGAGAAGCTGCATCGAAAGCTCACAGAACTGCTGGGTGGGCTGAGAGGACTGCACCGCCGAAGCTTGAGTCGCGGCAATCCAACCGCGCCCCGAAAAGAGGAACCGGTGTCTTTCAGGACAGGTGCACGCCTCCATGTCCCGATGGTGGAGGTGTCCCAGCCGGTGCCACCTGGTGCCCGACTCGATCACCGAGGCCCGGGACCGGGACCGGGACTGGGACTGGGACTGGGACTGGGACGAGGCGCCCCGGGTGCGCACCCCGGCCATCGACAAGGAGCGTCGATGCAGGATCAAGATGTCGCCCCGACGGCACCAGCCGTTGATGGCGGCCAGGCAGTGACCGAATTGCCGGCTGAGGAGCTGGTCGTGGCGCTGTACGTCTCGGATTGGCGTTCTTCAGAGCGCGGGCTCAGCTTGGTACAGATTGAGCGATGGGCGACCCAGGGCCTAGCCCGCCTGGGGCGGGAGCAGTTGTGGAAGGCGGCCTTCCGTATGCGAAAGGCAGGCCCGGCTGCGGCGTTTCCGGCCAAGCCGCTCGGGCCGCGCCGTTTCCAAGTCTGTGCGGACCTGGCCTGGCGGTACCAGTACCTGCGCCGTAACCAAGGCCACCCACAGCCGGCCGCGGGATCGGCCGTGTACGTCGATGTGCCCGCCGGCGATAGCACGTGGAGCGTGCCAGTGTCAGAGCGTGATCTGGAGTGCCTTACCCGCTGGGGATCGCCTTGGCAACCGCCGTCGGCGGCCTAGAGTTCGTAGCCCATGAGCCGGAGCTCATCCCGAAGGCAGATGGGCTCAGCTCGTCCTGGCTGGTCTTGCGGTGCCGGCGCCGGTTGTTCCTCCGCCGCTGCCGGGGCCGTGCACGCCGGATCGTTGAGCGGGTCATGGCCGGCGGGCACGTCGAGGGCCTCGCCGATGCCGGCGATTTCCCAGCCGTTGCGGTCGGCTCGCTGTACCCATTCGATGCCGAGTGAGCTGGTCAGCTCGGATTGGATCCTCAGCCGGGCGTACATGGCGGCGATGCGCTGGTGCTCGTGCAGGTAGCGGGTGTCGAGTCTGCCCCAGCGGCCCGATTGCTCACCTTGTACCAGGTTGCGGACGAGGTTGTGCACGTGCAGCCGAGGGGCGCCTTTGCCCTGGCCGAGCAGTTGGAGGGTTGAGCCGCCGACCCAGTCGCGGGCATCTTCCCACTCGCCGATTCGATGGCCGTCTTGCCCGGCGTCGTTCCACCAGTCGCCCAGCCGCACGTACCCGGCTTCTTTCTCCAGGTAGGCGATTGCCTGGACGTTGCCTTCGTTGACGGCGTACCACACTTTGGCGGTGAGGATGTCGTACCGTTTCCCCTCCGCGTGGTCTCCGGCCCGGTCCGCGGCGGCCGCGGCCTTGATAAACTGAAGGCACAACATCGTGACGGTCAGGTGCGCCCACACCGTGATGTCCAGGTACGGCGGCCCGGCCTCCCGCCAGGCTCGCGCCCGGGCCTGGTCGTACCGTTCCGAGAACAAATCGGCGGCTTCCAGCTCAGGCAGTCGCTGCCACCAGGATGGCTCCTCACCCATCCTGCCGTGGACGCCGGCCTCGTTAGGGGCCTCACCATCGGGCAGCCGGTCACTGAACAGCTCATCCGGCCGCGGCGTCTCGACCAGGTCCCGGTAAGGGGAGATGTCGTAGACCGGTGTGATCGTCAGCCGCGGTATACCCTCGGCCTCGTCGGGACCGGCCCGCGGGTCCGTGCACAGTGCGCACCCGTTCATTACCCGCGGATGGTGGAGAAAGGCCTCACACTGATCATGGAGCTGAAGGTTGTCGCCGAGCTTGGTATAGATCTCTGTGTCCAAATCCTGCGGCTCCCCCGCCTTTGCTCCCTTCAGCCAACGCTCGCGGTAGAGGTCTCGCAGCTGATTCACCTCATCCTGGCTGCGACTCGCGCAGGCCTCGCGCACCGCGTCGCGGATCTGCTCCTTCGCGGGGGGCGGTTGGTCGGCCGGCGGAGAGAGGACGCCGTGCAGCCTGTCGGCGGCTGCGGTCACTTTGGCGAGGCGATTTTCTCTCACGAACTGCTTCACTCGGTACTGCGGGTGGAGCGGCGCAACGGGAAAGTCGTTCCCATTCGGGCCAGCACGCGTGAACTCGTCGAGCTGCCACAGGTAGTGCTCTTTGAACTCGGCCTTGAGCTTCTCTCTGGCCTTTTCCAGCGTGAAATCAGGCTGCCTTCGGAGGACCTCGAAACGTTCTTCTGCTTTCGGATAGGTCGCGAGCACCTTGTCGAGCGCCTTCTCCTCTGGGCTCCGTGCGTCCCGCGCAGTCGCAAAGCCGTAACAAGAACTCCGTCCTGAATTCGGCCCTGACGGCCTCCTTTGCCCTGTCCTCCGTGAAACGAAGCTCCGTTCGGTAGAACTGCCTGCGCTCCTCCGCTCGCGGATTGGTCGCGAGTGCCGTGTCGAGCACCGATTCATCAGGGCCTCCACCTGGCGGTACGCCTCGGGAGTGCCGCGGCCGGCGGTCTCCCAGGCGTTCATCTCGGCCAGACGCATCAGAAGATCAGCCTTCCGCTCCCGCCGCATCAGCTCCAGCGCTTTCTGAAACCGAGTCGCCTCACCCTCGAGGTGCCCGCTTCTCGCTGCTCTGAACAGAGCTCGTCCTTCTTCGTAGCTAAGGCGCGGCTCCTGCAAGCAGACGTAGTGTATTAGACGCTCGCCGCCGTGACGACGCTGGATGTTGCGTTCGGACAGCATGAGGTGACACAGTTTGTCGAACCTGGCGTGGCGATCGCTCTCGGTGCGATGCGGCCAGAACTCCCCGGCATACTCCTCGATGTGGATTTCCTTGCCACCCACGCCAAACGGCTGTCCCAGGGGCTCCCCCCTGAGTTCCTCGCTGAGCCTCTCCTCGATCTCTTGCTCGGTCTCCTCATGCCTCCTCGTCGCAAGCATCTGCGGGAGTCGTTGCCGGTAGGTCTCGGCCTGAATGGCACTCGCGCCGAGGAGCTGATGAAGGTGCTGCGCCCGAATCTGCTCCTTGAGCCTTTCCTCAATTTGCCGATCGGTCTCCCCGGGCCTCCTCTCTGCGAGCATCCGCAGAGCCTCTGCTGATAGATGTCGCTCTTGGGATCAAGCATCCCCGCGAGCCTTGCCCCTTCGTGTCTCGCCCACACATTCACGCATGCTGCGGCGACCGCCTCCTTCCCCTGGGGGGTGCCGTTTTTCTCGATGCGCGCGAGCTCTGACTCAATTTCCGCCCGGATCTGTTCGCATCGCTGGTCGAGGCTCGTCCCGGGAGCCGGATCGGCCAGCGCGACATAGGCGATTGTGCGCTCCGGGCTAAGGGGCGGGTTTTTCGAACGAAAGGTTGAGGCGTTTGGATCCGCCTCGGGATACGGGGTGTCGGCCGAGGGAAGCTTCGCCGTCTCGGTCTCACGAAGCTCCCTGATGAAGACGCTCTGCGACGGCGATGGGGACCAGAACTCGGGCGCGAGCACTATTCGTGGCGTCTCGCGTTTCGGCTCCGGTTTTACCGCCACCTGGCCGCTCAGTACCTCGTCGAGGCCTTGGGGCACCTGCTGCGCCTGCGCCCACGTCAAACCCGGGGGTGCGAGAGCAAGGGAGAAAAAACCCACAATCTTCCAAGGCAAGCCATGCTCGCGAAACATACTCATTCAAAACCTCCCACGACGCTCTCTCGGGCAAGAGCGAGCATTATCCGCCAAGTATTGGGCGTGGTTCGACGCCACCTCCCTCGGCAAGAAGCACAGATAACACCGATACCCATCGTACCCCCGAAGCTCGACCACGCGAGGAGAGCGGGGATTATTTTATTCAGAGGCTTTGGCGGGATGAGGTGCGGGGATCCTTTGCCGCGTGCCTTCGATTTTGGTTCGTTGACGGCAGAGCCGGCTAAGCGGTGCTCGCGGTTACCCACAGGCGCTGGCCTTCGGGCTCTCGAATGGCCCTTCGGCCTTCGCCCATGGATAACCCCTCGCCAATTTTCCGCTACCGCGACCGGCGAGAAGGATGAGAGGCCGGGTGGTGCGCGAAACCGGTGTGAGCGAGACCTCGACGCCGGCCAGGCAGCGCGCTCGAAAGTCCCATGGCGTCGGGTCGCGCCTCCAGGGCGAGGGACTCTTTGCGTTCTTGGAATCAGTCACTTACAAACACCCAGCTCTCATTCGTGTGCCGCCCTGAGGGGTTAGAGCGTCTGAGCTTGCTGCCTGGTCGAGAGCTGGCTCGAATCTCCGAGCCACTCCAATAAATTGCGGGCACGCGGGCCAGCTTTTGTTTATCTTGCCCTCTCATACTCCGCCCTCTGTGAGGCCGCCCACAATTTGCATGCCCCCCACCTACGTCAGAGAACGGCAGAGAGGCGTGACTCGAGTTCCTGGATGCGCTCCAAGCGTTCACGGGCTGAAGCGATCGGGTTCTGGCTGCGGGCGGGCATGTCGTCATAGGTGCGGCCATCGAGCTCCCGGCCGGCCTCGCTCTTTCGAACACCGCCCCATTGCTTGAAGAAGAACGGGACGCCGGCATCCTGACACTGGTCGCGGATGCTCCGGACCCATTCTGCCTTCATCGGCCGGGCCCCGTGGCCGCTTTCCCCGCCGACAATCACCCAGGAGATCCCGGAGAGGTCGATTGCGCCGAGGTCTTCGAGGAGCGGCTCGACGGAAAGGAACCTGACCGCCGCGGGGGCGTGCCGCAGGTGCTCGAGGCGCGGGAGCCCGTGTCGGCGGTTCTCGACGCTCACGCCCCACCAGACGTGCGGCTCTTGGGCAAGCGAGCGAAGATCGGTGTCAGAGCATCTCGCCCAGTCGCTCCGAGCGCTTGGTGAGCACCTGGTAGGTGTGCCAGTTTGCGATCCGCATCACCTCGGCGACCAACTCCACATAGGCGTCGCTGACGTCCTTGTGGAAGAGATCGCTCATCGAGTTGACGAAAATCATCCTCGGCCTGCTCCATCGGAGCGGCTCGAGTAGCTTGTCCGGCACGAGCCGCAGGTCGAATCCCTGTTCGTAGGGATGGCCGGGAACGCCTCTGAACCGCTCGGCGAACGTCTCGGCGTAGCAGTGGGCACACCCCGGACTGATTTTTGTGCACCCCCGGACAGGGTTCCAGGTTGCGTCGGTCCATTCGATTTTGGATTTGTCGCTCATCGTTGGTCTCCGAAACGGAAGCTCAGGCACCCTCGAACGCCCGGATGCTGACCGAAATGCGCCGGCCACGACAGTGGGCGAAATGAGGGACCTCGTGCTTCCACTTGAGGTTCGTCGCGTACGGCATGACGAACACCGTCCCGTCGCGTGCCGTGAAGTCGCGCGTCGACTTCGTCTTCGGATGGCTCAACCGAAAGATCCGCTCCTCGCCGAGTGAGATCGTCACGATCGGCGCATCGACGACCATGCGCTTCGTGCTGTCGCTGTGCCGGCCGATATAATGCCCGAGTTCGCCGGCATACCAGTTCAGCAAAAGCCCGTTGAGATCGTCGTGGATAACCTCACGGCTCCAGGCGAGGAGTGGCCGGCACTCCTCGGGCAGGGGCCGCGCCGGTTGGTCCGCCCGGTGTAGTGATAATCGGCGCCGTAAGCCTGCTGCCAGCGCGGGGTCGCCACGGGCCGGCCGAACATCTGAATGATGTGGTACTCCTCCGGGTGGAGGCGCCAGAGCGTCTCGAACCCGTCGGTGTCGACACGGAGCCGCTGGGGCAGCGTGCCGCAGAAGAAGAGATTTCCGTCGTCATCAAGTGTGTGGCACTCGAAGTTCTTCTCATAGCGGTTCATCGTCAGTCCTCGCGAGATCAGTTTCTGCGTGAATTCGCCTTCAACTCGTCCTCCATGCTTCGGGCAAGGATTCCACCGAGGGCCGCAATCCATCGCGCGCCCCGACCAACTCACCTGGCGGGCGCAACAATTGCCCGAAACGTGAGGTTCACCCGCTCTTCGACTTGTCTCGCCGTCTTCGGGATCTGGTGCAGCCAGTTTGCCTGCGTGCCGCCGCGCATGATGAGCAAGCTGCCGTGCGTGAGCTCTACGCTCGCCTTGTCCTTTCGCGTCTTGTGCTTGAGCTGGAAGGTGCGGGTGCCCCCGAAGCTGACCGAGGCGATGACGGGCCGCTCGCCGAATTCCGGTTCGTCGTCGGCGTGCCAGGAGACGCTGTCCCGGCCGGTGCGGTAGCGGTTCAGCAGGACGCCGTTGAAGACGACGCCACAAGGTGGTTCCACGGCGTGCTTGACCTCCAGGAGCGGCGGAGTCCAAGGGAGCGCCACGTTCTCAATCCCGGAGTACGTGTAGCGAATACCGTCGTCGCCGTACCAGGCGGTCAAGCGCGGGACGGCGATATCCTTCCCGTAGAACCTGATGGTTTCCTGGCGCCAGGCGGTCGTGTCGCGTAGCTCCAGGAAGAGACGGTCCGCCTCCAAGGCGGTGAAGAAGGCCGGGTAAAAGAATACCTCGGCATCGGGGAGATCAAGGGGCCGCGGGGAGCGCCCCCCGGCAATGGCTTTCAGTTCGGACATGGCTTGGCTCCAGCTCGCTTTGAATGGGGCTCGGACTGCTCGTTCATATATCTAAGAGGCGGTTCACGACATTACCGTTCGCTACACTCCAAGGAATAAAACAGGCACTCGTTTTCACCGCGCTGGCTCGATGCCGAGATCCCTCCTGCGCATCTCGCCATGCCTCGTCCAGTGCCTGTGAGAGGCCCTTACGACAGCGGATGATTTCCCCGGGCTCGGGCACATCGCGAAGAAGTCCGCATGGGACAGTGAGATTTCCTCGTTCTTTCGCCTGCCTCTCTGCCTCCGGATATTTCGAGTGGAAAGTCTCGACCCGCAGGATGAGCGAATCCGACCGTGCCTCGACAACCTTTGCGGTCACGAAGCCCCCGAGCAACCGCTCGAGCAGCTCCCGCTGGTTGTCTTCCGGGAGGTGCGTCAGCACGCGATTCAGTGGTGTGCGGCCTTGGTGGTCGCGGATGCTGACATCGGCGCCGCGGCTGACGAGGAACGTCGTCGCCTTGACCCGGCCAAGACCGGCGGCGAAGTGGAGCGGCGTCTCGCCGGCCGCGTCGCGGGCATCGATCTCCGCGCCGCCGCCAAGGAGGACGCGCAGGTGCGTTTCGGTCCCGAAGGCCGCCGCGGCGTGCAGCGGTGTCTGACCGGCCAAGTCGCGCACCCGGACGTTCGCGCCGCGCTCAAGCAGGACTTCGGCGATGGCTGGGTCCTTCCACGGCAACACCGCCTCGAAGAGCGGTGTGCGCCGTCCGGGTCGCGCTCGTTAACGTCAGCACCGCGCCCGAGCGCGGCGGAGACGCGGCGCGGGTCGTTGGCCGCCAACGCCTCAAAGAGTTTCCACCCAGGGTTGACGATCAGCTCGAGCTTCGGTGCCCGATGCGGGGAGGCCTCGCGCGACTCGCCACGCACGAGCGTAAGCCGACGAGCGAGGGACTCCTCATTGGCGTCCCTTTTATCGTCGATGCCCAT
>CAWCSD010000028.1:0-272864 GCA_963798095.1 uncultured Alphaproteobacteria bacterium
CACGATGGCCTGCCGTGCTGCCGGCAGCGTCGCGATGGCTTCGGGGCCCTGGTCGATGATGGCGCCGAATAGGCTTGCGGTGTCCCGGTCCGTTGCTGCGAGAATCGAAAACAAGATCGCGGCCACCGCGGCGGTGCCGAATGCCGCGCCGACGGAGCGGGAGAACTGCACCATGGCCGCGCCGGTGCCGAGCATGCGCGGTCCGGCCTCGGTTTGCACCGTGATCTGCACCACAGCCATGACGCTGCCCATGAACAGCGCAATGAAGAAGAACACCCACGGCATTTGGCCGAGACTCAAGCGCGACAGGCCAAAGGCGAGGAACACCAATCCCGCTGTCGCCGCGGCCAGCCCATATGTCGGGTATATGGCCGTGCGTCCGGTCCTGGAGACGAGCTGGCCGGTGATTAGCGATCCGAGCCCGATGCCGAATGTCAGCGGCAGCAGCAAGCAGGCCGGTTTCCGCCGGCGACGCGCCGCGGACCGCGCGCAGATAGATCGGCAGGAACGTGATCAGGGAGACGAGGGCCGCACCATGGCAGGCCGCCAGTCCGTCGCTGCGCCAGACCGAGGGCTGCCGGAACAGCCGCGGCGGCAGAAGCGGCGCGGTGTTGCGCTGCTCCTGCCATATGAGCAGCACGAGCGAGAGTATGCCGAAGGCCAGTAGCCCGAATGCAATAGGCAAGGTCCGCGCGTCCATGCGCTGCACCTGCTCGAGCGCCAAAATGACGGGGCTGACGAACATGATGAACAGCACCAGGCCCGGCGTATCGAAGGTGGTGCGGCGGCGGTCGCCGGGGCGGGCGTCGAGGCGCAGCACCAGAAAAAAGGCAATGAGCCCGAGCGGTACGTTGATGAGGAAGATCGATTGCCAGCCGAAGGCCTGGGTGAGATAGCCGCCGGCGACCGGGCCGAACGTGCTGGACGACACCGCAATGCCGGCGAGATAGCCCTGATATTTGCCGCGCTCGCGCGGCGGGATGGTCTCGCCGATCAGCGCCTGCGACAGCGTCATCAGGCCGCCGCCGCCGAACCCTTGCAGCACGCGGGCCGCGGTGAGGAATTCGATATTGGGGGACAGCGCGCAGAGTACCGAACCGAGCATGAAGATCGCGAGCGCAAAGATCATCATCCCGCGCCGGCCGAAGGTGTCGCCGAGCCGGCCGTAGACCGGCGCCGCGATCGTGTTGGCGATCAGATACGACACCACCACCCAGGATGCGCGCTCGATCTCGCCGAGGCCTGAGGCAATGGCCGGCAATGCGGTGGCGACGATGGTCTGATCCGCCACCGCAAGAAACATCGGCAGCATGATGGAGGGAAAGACCTTGACGAACAGCGAGCGCGTCGTCGGCGGTTCGCCTTGCGGGCTCGGCGCTGCGCTCGCGCCAACGACGGGCTCGGCTTGAGCGGGACTTTCCTTCGGCGAGTCGTTCATAGCGAAGAATTCATGACGTGAATATCGCAGCTCCCAATATTATCGGTCGAAAGCGGTCGCTTCTGAAACGTTCCGAAAAGCCGATTTGTGACAAACGCGGACACGGTATGGCCGCTCCTCGGAGCTTCGCGCCCTCAATGTCAACGCGCAGGACATATAATAGGACTATTGAGGGTAGGCGCTACCGACTTACGGCAGCCTCTCCCGGTGTCAGCAGGGCATGCAAGGCAATGGCGGCTTTGGCAAGCATGAGGGGGGCCCGGCTTCGACGCAGTCACGCGCCTGGTCCCGGCGAGCTTCCGCGAGGACCTAACCAGTAACTCGTTCGCGTTTTAATGACACGCCTGAAGAGCCGGCCGCCAATATAGCGGCCGGCTCTCTACGTTTTTGATGCAAACCTGACCGGACTGGCGCGTCTCAGCCGACGTAACTGACCCGTTCCTGCTCGCGCGCCTCATCCGTAGTTGTCGGCTTGGCCGGCAATTGCAGCACGGTGGCCGCCTGACCCTCGCACAGCAATGTCAGCAGCACGATGCGCCCATCGGGAAATTCCAGCGCATCGTGGTGGGCCGCCATCTTGTCCTTGTTGACTTGCCGGAAGATGGCGGTTTGGTGGTTGATGGTCTTGGTCTTCCAGCCGAGCAGGCCGGCCGGCAGGCACGCCACGTCGCCGGCGAAGGCCAGCTCAGTTCCCGGCAGGACACATACTGCCAGGCCGCGGTCATCGGCTGCGGCGAACCCGCGCGTTCCCGTGCCGAAGTCTTGCGTCACCAGCTTGTCACCCACTTGCGCGGGCCGCGACCGAACGCTTTGAAGGCTAAAGTCACACATCGGCGACTCCTTTCTTCCAAGGTCTTCCCAAGGTCTTCCTGTGAAGCCCGCCCAAAAGCGCCCCTCCGATAATGCGTTCAAGCAAGATTGGTGCCGCGACAAATTGAAATTTCGGGCTTTGCCGCCACGCGTAGCCTTGCCAAGTCTTTAACCGCTGCCGGACGCGGTGCCGGCGGCATATTTTGACGTCTGACAATTGGTCGTGCAGGGCCGTTGTCGCAGCAAGCGCTCGGATCGGCTGCCACCGAAACGGCACGTTTTTTCACCGTCTTGCCCAGAATGGCGGCTGCCGGATGCGGGCGCGCGGTTCGACGACGCGCGGGGGCAATGGCCCGGCATTTATTCGACGGTTATGCCGCCGACCATGCCGTTCCAATCGTGATCGGAGCAGCGCAGATCGTAGGTGCCGGGCTTATGCGCCGTCAGCAGCAGGTCCTTGGTGTCGCCGGGCTGCATCACGACCTCGGTGTGCTCGCGATTGAGCACCTCGGGATTATCGATCTGGGTGGTGGCGAAAAATGTCGGCGCCGTGACCTCGTGGGTTTCCTTGCCGTGGTTTTCCATGTGCAGCCGATAGTGCACGTCGCGCTCGAAGGTCAGATGGTTCGGAATGAATTTGTAGTCGATCATGAACAGATCGAGCGTCACCGTGCGCGGTTCCGACTGCGATGCCGGAGCGCCGAGCATGATGCCGAGGAGCGTGAGCAAACCGGCCGTGGCAAAATTTCGAAGCATTGTTGCTATCCGCCAGGCAATGAGCTGCCGCCGCTCCCCGGCCACTATAGCGCCGTCGGGCTAAAATCAGAACGATTCAAATCACGATCGCGGCAACAAATGGCGCGGCGCTGGAAACCCACGATATAGGCCAATTTTGTTGTTTATGCGTGGACTAGACAGCCGTTCAGGATGGCCCCGGCGCATGCAGCGCGGCGGTGAATTTTTGGCCGAATTCATCGAGCTCGCCGGCATCGATGTCGCTGACCGCCCACAGGTCGAGGCCTGACTCGCTCCAATGGCGGATGTTAAATCCCTGCACGATTTCGTCCTTGACGCCGTAGACCGCGGCACCCAATTGCTGCGCGACGAACAGATTGATCACATGCTTGCGCCGGCGATAAACGATCGAGGCCACCGGCTGGCCGCTGATGTAATCGAGCCGGCCGCCGATCAGGGTAAATCCTTGCGCGGTCAGATCGATGACCGGCGGAGCGACGTCGAGCTTGCCGTTGAACCACGGCTTGACGGTGTGCTGGTCGCTGGTTTCCACGTCGGTCAGATGGCCGGCCTGCAACGAGCGCAAGTGCGCCGACACGATGTCGCTCGTTATCTGTTGATTTTGGTCGTTGCGGACCACGGCAATGAGGAGGCTCGCGGCAACGGCGGCCGACAGTGCGGTGCCGACAGCGAAGCCGCCGAAGAAATTTTTCCAAGACGCGCGTATGGCTGCCAGCCATGATTGGCGCGGAACGGAGATCGTCGCCGCCGGCACCGCCAGTGCCGCTTCGATGCGGTTGCGCAGATGTGCCGGGGCGGCTTGCTTCAGGTGCGCTTGCGCCATCGTTTCGCGCATGGCGCGGAACGCCTGGAGCTTCTCGGCGCAAGCGGGGCAGGCCGCCACGTGGGTCTCGACGTCGCGGGCATGGCCGGCATCGAGCTCGCCGTCGATGAGCGCGTGCAGCAGGATTTCGGCTTCGTCGCAGGTCATGGTCCATCCTCGGCATTCCACGCCGTGCGCAGCATGGCGCGCGCACGCGCCAGCCGCGACATCACCGTTCCCACCGGCGCACCCACGATGTCGGCGATCTCGCGATAGGAAAGGTCGTTGATTTCCCGCAGCACGATGGTCTCGCGGAACGGCTGCGGCAGGGCGCCGACCAGGCGGCGGATCGTCGCGTCGTCGAAACGGCGCAGCAGCTCCGCTTCCGGCGAGGCTTGCGGCTCCTGCCACATAGGGAGGTCTTCGTTGGCTGCGTCGTCCTCGACGCCTTCGGCCGACACCGGTTGTCTGCTGCGGCGCACGAATTCGGCGACGCAGACGTTCTTCAGGATCGCCAACAGCCACGGCTTCATCGCCGGGCCGCGATAGCTGTCGAAATGGCGCAGCGCCCGCAGATAGCATTCCTGCACCGCGTCTTCGGCATCGGCGGCGTTGCGCATCAGGTAGCGCGCCAGCGTGAAGACGTCGTCGAGATGCGGCAGCGCGGCGTCGCGAAAACGCCGCGCTCTGTCGCCATCGACATTGTCCATACCGGTGGCTTTGTCTGTTCCGGTCATTGTCGCGCGTCCGGCCATCCACGGTGCCGTCGACGCTTGGTGCTGCAGGCGATCGAGCATCAGGGCGTCGTGTTGCTTCCTGTTGCCGCTTCTACCACGATCGAGCCGGTCATGTGCGGATGAATGTAGCAGAAGTACTGGTAGGTGCCCGGCGTAGTGAACGTGAACGAAAAGCTGTCGTCGGTATCGAGCGCCTGCGACCGCTTGAAGGCGTTGTTGGTGACGGCGATCCCATGCGGGATGTCGTCTTTGTTGGTCCAGGTGACAGTGGTGCCGGCCTTCACCGTCAGCGTCTGCGGATTGAAGGTGAAGTTGTCGATGCCGACGGCCGCTGCGGCCGCCGCCGGGGTTTGCGCTCTGGCGAACAGCACGCCGCCAGCCAACACTGACCCGACCGCGGCGCCAATGAGCGCCGCGCCGATTGCACTTCGCAGCATGGTCTTGTCCTTTTAGCTCTTCAGCGGCGTGTCGATGATGGCGAGCTGCTTCTCGTTCTGCTTGAACGTGATGCTGGCAGTGCCGAGCATGGTGCGCAGCTTGTCGTCCTCGACCTTCATCGGGCCGGGCGAGGGCGCAGCGCCCGGCGCCGGCTGCGGGAACGCGGTCGAGCGCGCGGTGTGGAACGTGACGTTGCCTTCCACCTTCTGCAATACCTGGTGGATATGGCCGTTGAGCACCGTCACCGAGCCGAACTTTTTCAGGTACGACAGCGCCTGGGCGCCGTCCTGGGTGCCCCAGCCCCATTCCGGATAGACCGTCCACAATGGAATGTGCGCGAACACCACGATCGGGGTCGAAGCGGAGCGGTTCTTCACGTCGGCTTCGAGCCATTCCAGCTGCTCGTTGCCGAGATTGCCGAGCCCGCCGGCCTTGAGATCGACGACGTTGACCAGGCCGATGAAGTGCACGCCGTTGGCGTCAAAGCTGTACCAGCCGGCGCCCTTGGTGCCGCGGCCGTAGCGGTCGCGATAGAGTTTCTGGTCCGGGTCGAGGAAATCGTGCTCGCCGGGAACGTAATGCACGTCGAGCTTGCTCTGCGAGATGATGCGCTCGGCGTCGTCGAACTCGGTCACTTTCGACAGATGGGTGATGTCGCCGGTGTGGATCATGAAGGCGGGCTTTTGCGGCAGCGCGATGATCTTGCCGACCGCTTCCTCCAGCGTGCCGCGTGCATTGGGATTGGCCGGCTTGTCGAAGCCCATATGGCTGTCGCTGATTTGCAGGAAGGTGAGCCCCTTCGCGTCCGCCGCCATGGCCTCGCCCATGATGCCCAGCGAGTGCGGCACGCCGCCGGAAATGGTCCACAGCACGCCGGTGCCGACCCAGGTCATGCATTCGAGGACTTTGCGCCGGTTTACGCCATCGTCGCGGTCGAATTCGCTCATTGCTGTTCTCCTTTGCCGCCAAAATGCATGGAGCCTATGCGGCTTGCGGGGATGAGATCGGGGAGCGGCGACGTTTATTCCCGGACCGAAGTGTTTTTTGCGTTTTTTCCGGGCGGCCGGTTGCGGGCGCTGCTATACCCAAAAATCCAGTCACTTGCCCCGCCGGGCGCGCCTGCAACGCGAAGTTCATGCTGCAATCACCGTCGCCATCACTGTCGTCAGTGGAGACGCGCCAGTCCTGGGTCGTCGCGACCGTGGTGCTCGCGGTCATGGCGGTCGCCTTCGGCGCGCCGTGGATCACCGTGGTGGCGCTGAAAAACATTGCCGCCGAGGTCAATGGCGAACGCTCTATTCCGGCGCTTGCGGGCGCGCTGGTCTGGGTCGGCGCCGGCCTGGGCGGCATCATCATGGGCCGCGTCGCCGAACGGGTCGGCGTGCGCTGGACCGTCCTCGGCGGCGCCGTGATGATTGCCGTCGGCCTCGTGCTGTCGACCTTGGGCCCGTCCCTGCCGCTCTATGTCGGCCACGGCTTCTTCATCGGCATGATCGGCATCGGCGGCATCAATGCGCCGTCCTATGTTTATGTCAGCCGCTGGTTCGACCGCCGCCGCGGTTCGGCGCTGGCCTTGATTTCCAGCGGCAGCTTTCTCGCCGGCGCCATCTGGCCGTCGATCTTCGAACGCGTCATCGCCTATGCCGGATGGCGGCATACGATGATGTTCTACGCGGCGATCGAACTCGTTCTCATCGTGCCCGCCGCGGCCATTGTTCTCGGAGCGCCGCCGGACACGCCGCATCACCCCACGGTGACCAGCGCCGCGCACACGCGCAATTCCGTCCTGGGCTGGCCGGCCAATCTGGTTTTCACCTTGCAGATGTTTGCGATCTTCACCTGCTGCGTGCCGATGTCGATGCCGCAGGCGCATCTCGTGGCGTTTTGCAGCGATCTCGGCATCAGCCCGGTGCATGGCGCTGCGATGCTGTCGGTGCTGCTCGGCTCGGCATTCTTGAGTCGTCAGGTGTGGGGCGCGCTGTCCGATCGCATCGGCGGCCTCTACACCATGCTGGTCGGCTCGGCGTGCCAGACGGTCAGCCTGTCGGCGTTCATGTTCACCCAGGACGAGCTCGGACTGTTTACGGTTTCGGCGCTGTTCGGCTTCGGCTTCAGCGGCCTTGTTCCGGCAAACGTCTTGGCCTCGCGCGAGCTGTTCCCGGTCGGCGAAGCCTATTGGCGTATTCCGACGCTGCTCTTGTGCAGCGGCACGGGCATGGCGGCGGGCGGTTGGATCGGCGGAATTCTCTATGACCACTTCGGCTATTACGCGCCGGCCTTTGCCACCGGCGTCGCCGTCAGCGTAGTCAATTTCATGATCATCACGGTGCTGGCGCTTCGGCGCAGCCAAACCAGCCAAACCGCGCCGGCGTGACGCTCAGCGCGCAACTGGCCTGGAGGTGCGCGGGTTGGCCGGCCGCTTCACCAGCCGCTCGATTTTCGGATGCGCCCGCGCCGCGCAGAAATCCTCGACCGCGGCGGCGACAGCCTCGCTGGTGAGCGTGCGGCGCTCCGGCGTCGCCAGTTCCAACTCTTCCTGCCGGTTGACGATCGAGCCGGCTTCGAGCAGCAGCGCCGGCATGCGCGTGTAGCGCAGCACAACCAATTGGTCGTAGCGGTAGACGCCGGCATCGGCGTCGAGCAGCTGGCGCCGGCGATGGCCCATCAGCGCCAGCGTGTAATGCGGCGTGAACTGCAAGCCGCGCGCCTGCAGCGCCTTGCCCAAAAAATTGCCGAACTGCAGGCTGCCGGCGCGGTCGGCATTGTCGTTCGAGATGAAGAGGGCGTAGCCCGGATAGTCGTCGTTGTACTGCTGGTCCTGGCCCTCGTACTGCCAAGTCTGCATGAGATTGTCGGGCACCGAATCGTGATGAATCGAAATAAACAGATCGGCCGGCAGGCGATTGGCGATGATCGCCCGCTCGAACAGCCCGGCCGGCGGCGGCTTGTCGGTGATGAGCAGCACGGTCTTGTCGAAGCCGGCACCGACCAGCGTCTCTTTGATCTGCTGCGCCAGTTGCAGGTTGAAGGCATATTCCGGCACGCCGCGGGCACTGAGCGCGCCCGGCACATCGAGGGTATGGCCGACATCGACGACGACGCGGAATGCCGAGGGCTGGCAGTTCGAATGCGCCGGCGCCGCGGCGGCCGGCGCTTGCTCTTCGCTGCGGGCCAAATGCGCGTCTGTGGCCGCGAGCAGAAGCGAAAACGCTGCGAGCAGGAAGGCTCCGGCGCGGTCTCATGACGCGCGCTGCCTGCCGGCTGTCCGTCACTGCCCTTGCCCCATAACGAGCTTCGCCGCGCTTGTCCACGCGTCAGCCATACTTGTGCCCGGCGCGCTCCTGTCGTACCAAACAAGACAGGCATCGGGTGAAGCGTTCGGCATGGGCAAGTTCGTCGGTATCTGCGTCGTTGTGTTCATGCTCGCGGTCGGCTTTTTGATCGTGACAGCGCGGGGTCGGATCTCGCCGCCTTGCTTGGCCGCGTTGCGGGCCGAGCCCGTGCTCGACAAAGTGGCGTGGGCGGTCATCGTCCTGGTGCCGCTGGTTTTGCTGCCCTCGGCGGTGTGGCTCTGCGACACCCTGGTGCGCCAGCGCAAGGCGGCGCAGGCGCTTGAGCTGCGGCTCGACGGCGTGCGCCAGGGCGTCAAGGAACTGGCAAAATCGCAGATCGATGCCGAGGCGGCGGTGCACCATCTCGCCCGCACCGATCCGGAAGATGCGATCGGCGCGGTGCAGCAGCGGCTCGGCGAAGCCGAGCGCATCACGCAGGTGCAACAGCAGCGCAACGAGATCGGCGACCTGCAATCGCGCGTCGACGCGATCCGCGGCCAGCAGCAGGCGCTGAAGGATCGGCTTGCGCCGGTGCTGGAAAACAGACGCGCGATCGAGCGGCTGTTCCTCGAGCTCGACACCGGCCAGAACGACGTCGAACGCGCGCTTGCTGAAATCGCCAGCGGCGATGATGCGACGGCGCTTGACCTTCGCCTGAGGAAGCTGACGGAGTTCGTCAGGCAGTGCCATGAGCGTTGCGACGGCATCGAGGCCGCCTCGAAAACCGTCGCCAGCCTGAAGGATGCCTATGCCGAGTTGCACACGCGGCTCGCGCCGTTCGCCGCGGCAAAGGGCGGCGTCACCGACCGGGTCAAGGAATTGAGCGAAGCGCGCGATGTGCTGGCGGCAGACATCGATTCGCTCCAGCGCACGCCGCAAGGCCCGCTCGCCGAGCGGGTGAAGGGTTTTATCGACGACAAAGCGCGGCTCGACGACGGCGTGGCGCAACTCGACGCGCAGTTCTCCAAGCTCGCCACGCTGCACGATGACATCGACGGACTGATGGAAAAACTCGAGAACGCGCTCGGCATCATCTCGCCCGACGCCGACGGCAAAGCCGACATCGATGCCCGCATCAAGGACGTCTCGACATTCGTGGCGACGACGCAAGAAGATCTCGAGGATATCGAGGGTCGCCTGGCGGTGTTCGGCCAGTTGAAGACGAAGCTCGGCGAACTGCAATCGCGGCTCGTTCCGCTCGAAGCCAGCGACAGCGGCGTGCTCAGCCTCATCGCCCAGGTGCAGGACATTCGCGACAAGCTCGCCTTGCGCATCGCGCGGCTCGAAGCGGGCGAAGGCGGCGACCTCGCCGAGCGGGTGAAAACCTTCACCGACGCAAAACGCGAGCTCGAAGAGCGTGTATCGGTGGTCACCGACCATTTTTCGAAATTGGCGACGGTGCGCAAGGACCTCGCCGGCCTTTTCGAGAAGCTGAGCAGCGCCGCCAATACGTCGAACTGAACGCGTATGACGCAACCGCATGGCGGCATCGCGGCGGCGGAATCCCCTTGCGGGTGGGTAGCCCGTGGGGCAAAGTCGCGCAAAATCACAACATGCATCGGGCTGGCCCTATCGCCGCGCACCGATCTTTTAGGGAGGTCTGCATGAAGCGAGCACTCTTTTGCGGCGTGGCGGCGATTGCGGTTGCGGCGTTCCTCGTCGCGACACCGGCGCGCTTGAGCGCGCAAAGCGTCCCGATCGACGGCAAATCGATCAGCGGCGTCGTCAAAAGCCCGCACGGCGCCGAAGCAGGCGTCTGGGTGATCGCGGAAACCAACGACCTCGGCACCCGTTTTGCCAAGATGGTGGTGACCGACGACCAGGGCCGCTACGTGCTGCCGGACCTGCCGAAAGCCAAATATAAAGTGTGGGTGCGCGGCTATGGCCTGGTCGATTCCGCCAAGGCCGACGGCGAGCCGGGCAAGCGTTTGAACCTCACCGCCGTGCCGGCGCCCGACGATGCCGCCGCCGCGCAATATTATCCGGCGATCTATTGGTACGCGATGTTGAAGATCCCGGCCGCGGATCAATTCAACGGCAAGAGCGACATTCCCGACAAGCTCACCCAAGCCGATTGGCTGACCACGATCAAGAACCAGGCCTGCGTCGGCTGTCATCAACTCGGTCAATTGGCGACGCGGACCATCCCGTCACAGCTCGGCCACTTCGACAGCGGCGAGGAAGCCTGGGCGCGGCGCATTCAATCCGGCCAGGCCGCACCGCTGATGGTGAACCCGATGGCCGGCAAGTTTGCCAGCGTGCCGCTGAAATATTTCGGCGACTGGACCGACCGCGTCGCCAAGGGCGAACTGCCGTTTGCCAAGCCGCCGCGGCCGCAGGGCGTCGAGCGCAATGTCGTGGTCACGACCTGGGATTGGGGCAACGAGAGGCAATATCTTCACGACCTGATCTCGTCCGACAAGCGTAACCCGACGGTCAATGCCAACGGCCTGCTTTACGGCTCGCCGGAATACGCCACCGACCATCTGCCGGTGCTCGATCCGAAGACGGCGAAAGTTACCTACATCACGCCGCCGGAAGGTCCGGACGTGCCTGAGGCGCTCGGGCCCGGCCACGCCGCGATCGAGAAACCGCTTGCCGCGTCGGCCTATTGGGGCATGGAAAAGGTCTGGGACACAAAATTCGACAATCACAACGACATGTTCGACAGCCAAGGCAGGCTGTGGATGACCGGGACCAATCACGCTCCCGGCACGCCGGCGTTCTGCCGCAAGGGCTCGGACAATCCTTATGCCAAGGCGTTCCCGATCGACAGCAATGAGCGCCAGCTGGCGATGTTCGATCCGAAGACGCAGAAATTCACCTTCATCGACACGTGCTTCGGCACGCACCACCTGCAATTCGGCTTCGACAAGGACAACACGCTTTGGACCTCGGGCGGCGGCGAACTGGCCGGCTGGCTCGATACCAAGGTGTTCGACCAGACCGGCAGCGCCGAAAAGGCGCAGGGCTGGGCGCCGTTCGTGCTCGACACCAACGGCAACGGTCAACTCGACGATTACACCGAGCCGGGCAAGCCGGCCGAACCGAACAAGGACATGCGGATTGCCGGCTCGGGCACCTACGCCGTGATGCCAAATCCGGTCGACGGTTCGGTGTGGTTCACGGTCAACGTGTTCGCCGGCAAAGGCGGCGTGGCGCGGTTCGATCCCAAGACCAAGCTCACCGAAGTCTATTTCATCCCGACGCCGGGTTTTGGCCCGCGCGGCGGCGACATCGACGGTAAGGGCGTGGTCTGGGTGTCGCTTGCGAGCGGCCATCTCGGCAGCTTCGATCGCTCCAAGTGCAAGGGCCCGCTCAACGGACCGAAAGCGACCGGCGATCATTGCCCGGAAGGCTGGACGTTCTACAAATATCCGGGCCCGGGCTTCCAGGGCATCGGCGACAACAGCGCCGAGGCGAGCTACTACACCTGGGTCGATCAGCACAACGCGGTCGGGCTCGGCAACAACGTGCCGATCTCGACGGCGAACGAGAGCGACGGCTTTGCCGCGCTGGTCAACGGCAAGATGGTGTCGCTGCGCATCCCGTATCCGCTCGGCTTTTATGCCAAGGGTCTTGATGCCCGCATCGACGATCCGAACATCGGCTGGAAGGGCAGGGGCTTGTGGTCGTCCGAAGGCGACCGCACGCCTTGGCTCAAGGAAGGCGGCAAGGGCATGACGCCGATGGCGGTCCACATCCAGATCCGGCCCGACCCGCTGGCGCATTAGCGGTTGGCCGAAGTCGTCGACGGAAACGCCGCCCGGTGCAAATGAGCGCCGGGCGGCTTGCTTTTAGATGCTCCGCCGCCGCGGTATGATCGGGCGGGACCTATTCGATGGAGCCGAACATGACCCTTCGCGAGCCCAGGTTGACGCCGGTCGCCATTACCGACCTGCGTCCGACCCAGATCACCGTCGGCATGCGGGAGGTCAAAGCCAAGCGCAAACACTGGCGTGAGATAGCCGAGAAAAAAAAGGATAAGGACGCTGAGTTTCTCGGCAAGCATATGATCCCGGTGATCCTCGGTCCGAAACAGCGGCATTACGTCATCGACCATCACCATCTGGCGCGCGCGCTGCATGAAGAGGGCGTCAAGGAAATCGCCGTGACCGTCATCGCCAATCTGAGCATGCTGGAACCCGATTCCTTTTGGTTCGTGATGGACAATCACAACTGGATGCATCCATTCGACGACGCGGGGCGCCGCCGCCACTACGAGGACCTTCCCAAGTCGGTGACCGGGCTGGTCGACGATCCGTTCCGCTCGCTGGCCGGCGAATTGCGCCGTACCGGCGGATACGCCAAGGATACGACGCCGTTCAGCGAATTCATCTGGGCGGATTTCTTGCGCCGGCGCGTGAAACGCAAACTGGTCGAGCGCGACTTCGAGCGCGCGCTCGAGAAGGCGCTGCAATTGGCCAAGAGCATGGATGCCAATTATCTGCCCGGCTGGTGCGGCCCGTCGCCGGAGGAATGAGCCGGTGCCGAATTTTCGTCCTCACAGGACAGACGCAAGACAGCCATGAAGATCGCTTACGCTACGATAGCGCTGCTGCTGGCTTCGATGACCATCGCCGGCTGCTCGAACACGCCGAAACCAGCGGCCGACGCCAACGTCTTGCCGACCGACTACAGGAACCAGATCGCGACTTATCTTGCCCAGAATTTGTCCGACCGCGCCGACTTCCGCAGTTCAATGATCGGCGCGCCGGTGCTCAAGCAGGTCGGCTCCGGCGAGCATTATGTCGTTTGCGTGATGCTCAACGGCCACAATCAGCATAAGGAAAAAATCGTCATCTATTTCGGCGCCAACATCAATCAGTTCATCGATGCGACGCCGGGGCAGTGCGCCGACGCGGCCTATCAGCCGTTCAAGGAGCTGGCCGCTATGTTGCCGCCGACCTGAGCGGCGATTGCGACCGGTCATTTTTTGGATCGGACTTGAAAACGGCATCGTTTGCCTGGTCAGAACGCGGCAAAAATCTTCGCGGTGCTACCACTGCGCGTAGCCGCATGTGCCGGCGAGCCGCACGATTCCTGCATGGCTCGAATTGTTGACAAGCTCCGGTGCCCGGGCAACATTTTGCCGGCGAGATCGCGTGACTTTCAGCCGCGCAGGCTTTTGCCTGCGCCGGCATACAATCAGCAAAACCGCGCTCCGCCTGGGGAGGATCGGATGGCCATCACGGCACCGCAAGGGCTTTCGCGCGACGCCGCCGGCATTGCGGCTGCGACCCGCGTGCGCTGGACCTACATCGCGCCGACGCTCTTGGTCTACTGGATCATGTCGATGTTCGACAAGAGCAACATTTCGATCGTCATCGCCAATCCGAAATTTCTCGACGAAATGCAGCTTGCCGGACAAACCAAGGAGCTGGGCTGGTTGGTCGGCAGCTTGTTCATCTCCTATGGCATCGCGGCGCCGGTTTGGGGCTGGATCGTGACGCGTTACGGGCCGCGCAACGCCATCATGGCGAGCCTCGTGATCTGGGCGGCGACCTGTTTCTGGTCCGGTGTTTCCGCAAAGCTACGGCATGCTGCTCGCCTCGCGCGTCGGCTTGGGCGTCGGCGAGGCGGCCTGCTATCCGGTGACGCTGGCTTTGGTCGCCAACTGGTTCGCATTGCGCGAGCGCGGCAAGGCGACGTCCTATTGGTGGATCGGCACCATGATCGGGCCGATGCTCACCGGTCTCCTGGTCACCAGCCTGATCGTTTACTTCGGCTGGCGCGGACAATTTTACGCCTCGGCGTGCTCGCGCTCGTCCTGCCGCTGCCGATGGTGTGGTTTCTGGTGCGCGACACGCCGGAGCAGCATCCGGCCGTCAACGCGGCGGAAGCCGATCTGGTGCAGGCGGGCGCGATCGAGAACAACGACGATGCGCCGGGACGGATCCTCAAGACCGTGGACAGCGTCTGGCGCAACCATCGGTTCTGGCTGATGACGATCGCGATCTCGTCCAATGCGATCTTCTTCTGGGGCTGGTCCGGCTGGCTGCCGACCTATCTGCGCACCGCGCGCCACTTGGCGTTCAGCACGTCCGGCTATCTCACCTTCGTGATCTACGGCTTTGCGGTGGTGACGATCCTGGTCGTCGGCCGGGTGTCGGATCGCGTGTTCCGCCGCGCGCCATTGGCGGGCGTTGGCTGGGCATCGGCCGCGGTGTTCCTGATGGCGGCGGCGTTCGCGCCGAACGCGACGTGGAGCGTGGTCTTGATGATCTGTGCGCTGTGCGCGCAGCAGGTCGGCATTTCGTGCGCCGAGATGCTGATGCACAGCGTGGTCGGCACCGCGGATATGGGAAAGTCCCAGGGCGTGCGCGCCTTCGTCACGCAGATGTTCGGCGCATTTTCGCCGATCATGATCGGCTACATTCTGGCGCTGACCGGCGGCGCGTTCGTCGTGCCGTTCGCGGTCCTCGCGGTCGCCGTGGTGATCTCGGCGGGCTGCATGATCGCGCTGACCAGGGAAGGGTTTTGAGATGGCACTGCCGAGCATGCGCGTGGGCGACGTCGAGGTGCAGGGCGTCAGCGACGGTATTCTCAAAACCTCGCTCGATCTCGTCATCGGCATGGAGCGGGCGGTCGCCGACGCACTGGTCGGCGGCACCGCGGATGGGTCGCTCTATATCCCGGTCAACAACTTTCTCATCCGCCGCGACGGCAAGATCATCATGATCGATGCCGGCGCCGGCAACACCATGCAGCCGACGCTCGGCAAGCTGCCGGACAATTTGCGCGCCGCCGGCGTCGAACCGAGCGCGGTCACCCACATCGTGATGACGCATCTGCATCCCGATCACGCCAATGGCCTGGTCGACGATGCCGGCAATCCGCATTATCCCAATGCCGAGATCGTCGTGCATCAGACCGAGGCGGATTTCTGGATGCGCCCGCACGGCGCCAACGATCCCGACCGGATCAAGGGCAACCGCGCCCGCACCGCGATCAATCTGAAACCTTATCTCGACCGCATCCGGCGCGTGCGCGACGGCGAGGAGTATCTGGGCTTTACGCCGGTGCTGGCGCCCGGCCATACGCCGGGACATACCTGCTGGCTACTCGCCGCGGCGCGGCGGCGGCTTCATGGCGTTCGGCGACGTGGTGCATCTCTCGGCGATCCAGATTTCGCATCCGGATGCGGCGCTGACCTACGATCTCGACAAGGATCAGGCGATCAAATCGCGCAAGCGCATTCTCGACATGGCGGCGAGCGAGCGTTTCGCCATCGCCGGCGCCCACGTCAATGCGCCGGGTTTTGGCTACGTGGTGCGCAAAGGCGCAACCTTCGCCTTCGAGCCGGCGGGAAACTGACTGCTTATTCGGGCTTGATGTTGGCGGCCTTGATCACCTTGGCCCATTTCTCGGTGTCGCCGACGAAGTGCTTTTCGAATTCGGACGGCGGACCTGTGAGCACCGCGCCGCCGAGATCGGTGAGCCGCGTGTTGATCGTGGGATCGGCGAGCCCGGCATTGATCTCCTTGTTGAGGAGTTCAACGATCGCGGTTGGCGTCTTTTTCGGCGCGCCGATGCCGAACCAGACGGCAGCGTCGTAGCCCGGCAAAAATTCGCCGACGCTCGGCACGTCCGGAAAGATCGGCGAACGCTGCGGCAGCGTCACCGCCAAGGCCCGCAGCTTGTCGTCCTTGATGTAGGCGACCAGCGTCGACATGGCTTCGAACATCACCTGCGCCCGGCCGGCCAAGAGATCGGTGAGCGCCGGCGCGGCACCGCGATAAGGCACATGGAGCAGATCGACGCCGGCCATCATCTTGAACAATTCGCCGGCCAAGTGCGGCGTGGTGCCGTTGCCGACCGACGCCATGTTGATCTTGCCGGGATTGGCCTTCGCGTAGGCGATGAATTCGGGAACGGTTTTGGCCGGCACCGACGGATGGACGACCATGACCATCGGCACGAGTGAAATGCCGCAAACCGGCGCGATGTCGCGGACCAGGTTGAAGTCGAGATTGGGATAGAACGATGAACTGATCGCGGCCGACGTGCTGACCAGCAATATCGTGTAGCCGTCGGGCGCCGAGTGCACCACTTCGCTGACGCCGATCGTCGAGCCGGCGCCGGGACGGTTCTCGACGACGAAGGGCTGGCCGAGCCGCTGCGACAGCCATTGCCCGATCAGCCGGCCGTAGATGTCGGTCGGCCCGCCCGGCGGGAAGCCGATGACCAGGCGCACCGGATGGTTCGGATAGTCGAGCGCCGCGGCGTGGCGCGGCAGGGCAGAGACCGCGGCCGTTGCCGCGGCGAGCTGCAGAAAATTGCGACGGGCAAATTGGCTCATGGTCCCTCGCGGCGATTGATCGCCACATCCCAGCCGGGACATGTGAAGTCTATGCGGCGATGGCGCGGATGGTAAGCGGGGTGAGGCTGCGAATAACCGCCGCGGCTCGGCACGACCAAATTCTTCCTGCTTCGCACGCCGTCCAGGAAGGTCTTGCTGCCACACATGCCCAGTTTGGCAGAATATTCTGCTATTTGCAGCGCTAAATCGCAGCATATATAGAAAGACGTTCCCCTTAGCGGGATTTTCGCTCGCGATCATTCTAATCCCGCTTCTTGAACGTGAGGCTGCAATGACATCGCCGCTCGAACAAAAAATCAAAATCACCGGGCCGGTCGTGGTGACCGCCAACCGCGTCGGCGACGGCGCCGTGGTCTATCGCCGCGCCGACGGCGGCTGGACCACCCATCTCGACGACGCCGCGGTTGCGACCAACTGCGCCGGCGCCCGCGTCCTGATCGACGCCGCGGCCGCCGACGACCTGCGCGCGGTCGGCCCCTATGTGGCGCCGGTCAAACTCGGCGCGAGCGGCCACGTGCGGCCGGGAAACCTGCGCGAACTCATTCGCCTCGGCGGCCCGACCATCGATCTGCCGGTGACCTTCGGCATCTGAGGCGCTGGACGCCCGAGGCGCCCATGTACGTCTACGACGCATTCGACCGGACGCTCGTCGCCGAGCGCGTCGCCGAATTCCGCGATCAGGTCGCGCGCCGCTTGTCCGGCGAGCTGACCGAGGAGGAATTCAAGCCGCTGCGGCTGATGAACGGCGTCTATCTGCAGCTTCACGCCTACATGCTGCGCATCGCCATTCCCTACGGCACGCTGTCGTCCGAGCAGTTGCGCATGCTCGCCCATGTCGCGCGCCGCTACGATCGCGGCTACGGCCATTTCACCACGCGGCAGAACATCCAGTTCCACTGGATCAAGCTCGACGAACTGCCCGACGCCATGGCCGACCTCGCCAGCGTCGGCATGCACGGCATGCAGACCAGCGGCAATTGCGTGCGCAACATCACCACCGACCAATGGGCCGGCGTCGCGCCCGACGAGATCGAGGATCCGCGCGTCTGGGCGGAGGTGATCCGCCAGCACGTCGACGCTGCATCCCGAATTCTCGTTCATGCCGCGCAAGTTCAAGATCGCGCGTCGGCGCGTCGAGCCACGACCGCGCCGCGCTGCGCATCCACGATCTGGCGCTGCGGCTGCATCGCAACGAGGCCGGCGAGACTCGGCTTCGAGGTCATGGTCGGCGGCGGGCTCGGCCGCACGCCGTTCCTCGCCAAGACCATCAAGCCGTTCCTGCACAAGCGCGACGTGCTGAGCTACGTCGAGGCGGTGCTGCGCACCTACAACCAGTTCGGCCGGCGCGACAATATCTACAAGGCGCGCATCAAGATTCTGGTGCACGAGCTCGGCGTCGAGGCCTTCGCCAAGGAAGTCGAAGCCGAATGGCAGAGCATCAAGGACGGCGCGCTGGCGCTCGATCCGGCCGTCGGTCGCCGAGATCGCCGGCCGCTTCCGCTATCCGGATTACCAGCGGCTCGACGACAGTCCCGCCGGAGCTTGCCGCAGCGCGCAGCGCCGATCGCGCGATTCGATGCCTGGATCGGCAATTCGGTCGCCAATCACAAGGTGCCGGGCTACGCCATCGTGACGCTGTCGCTCAAGCCGGAAGGCGGCACGCCGGGCGACGCCACCGCGGCGCAGATGGATGCCATCGCCGATCTGGCCGACCGCTATTCGTTCGGCGAAATCCGCGTCGGCCACGAGCAGAACCTGGTGCTGCCGCATGTCGCGCAGCGCGATCTGCCGGCGCTGTGGCGCGCGCTCGACGCCATCGGCGTCGCCACGCCGAACGTCGAATCTGGTCTCCGACATCATCTCCTGCCCGGGCCTCGATTATTGCAGCCTCGCCAATGCGCGCTCGATCCCGATCGCGCAGGAGATCACGCGGCGCTTCCGCAATCTGCGATCTGCGCGCGATCTCGGCCGGCTGCACATCAATATTTCCGGCTGCATCAATGCCTGCGGCCATCATCATGTCGGCCATATCGGCATTCTCGGCGTCGAGAAGAACGGCGAGGAGTTTTATCAGATCACGCTCGGCGGCAAGGCCGACGAGAATGCCACGCTCGGCACGCTGATCGGGCCGGCGGTGCCCTATGCGCAGGTGGCCGACGTGGTCGAGGATATCGCCGCGGCCTATCTCGAACTGCGGCAGCGGCCGGACGAGTTGTTCATCGACACGGTCAAGCGCACCGGCGTCGAGCCGTTCAGGGAGCGCGTCTATGCCACTCGTTGAGAACGGCCAGATCGTCGAGGACCGCTATCGTCCGCGTTGCCGACGACGCGCCGATCCCGGACCGCGTTCCGGTCATCGTGTCGGCGAAGCGGTTTCTGGCGGAAGCCGACGCGCTGATCCGGCGCGACGGCTCGCTCGGCGTGCTGTGGCCGAACGATCGCCGCGTCGCCGAGCTTGAGCCGTGGCTCGGCCATCTCGCGCTGATCGCGCTCAATTTTCCGAAATTCCGCGACGGCCGCGCCTATAGCCAGGCGCGGCTGTTGCGCGAGACTTACGGCTTTCGCGGCACGCTGCGCGCCACCGGCGACGTGCTGCGCGACCAGTTCCATTTCCTGGTGCGCGCCGGCTTCGATTCCTTCGAGGTGAAGAAAGCCCGCCGACGCGCGGGTGTTCGCCGAAGTGCTGGCGCGCTACAGCGTCTTTTATCAGCCGGGCGCCGACGGCCGCGCGCCGGCGCTGCGCCGGCGATTGCAGGGCGGCGCCAAAGATTGCGCGACAGCGCGAGACCGTCTGTGAGCGCGCAAGCTGCTAGTGGAGCGAGTAGTCCGGATCGTGAGCGAAGCGAATCCGGGACGTCGACCCGCAAGCACTGCTCGGATTTCACTGTCGCTCATCCGGGTTACGAGCATCGAGGACATTATGACTCCTGTCGTTGCAGTGATCGCGCCCGGCATGATGGGCGCAGCCGTCGGAAAAAGGCTCGTCGATAACGGGCTCAAGGTGCTCACCTCGCTCAAGGGCCGCAGCGCCGAGACGGCGGCGCGGGCGAAGGCGGCCGGCATGGCTGCGCGCGAGCGACGAGGAGATCGCGGCGCCGATTTCATTCTTTCGATCCTGCCGCCGGGCGACGCGGTGTCGCTCGCCGAGCGCTTTCGCCCGGCGCTCAAGGCCAGCAACGCAAAGCCGGTCTATGTCGATTGCAACGCCATCAATCCGAAGACGGTCGATCGCGTCGCCGCGGCGATTGCGCCGACCGATTGTCCGTTCGTCGATGCCGGCATCATCGGCTCGCCGCCGAAGCCGCGGCGATGCCGGCCCGCGCTTCTACGCCTCCGGTCCCGCGGCGCCGCGCTTTGCCGCGCTGCGCAATACGGTCTCGACGTTCGCGTGCTCGACGGCGCGCTGAGCGCCGCATCGGCGCTGAAAATGTCCTACGCCGGCATCACCAAGGGCACGCAGGCGATCGGGGCGGCGATGATGCTGGCGGCGACGCGGGCCGGCTCCGCCGACGCGCTGTTCGCGGAGCTCAGCTCGAGCCAGAAGGACATGTTCGCCTGGTTCAAGCGCGGTCTTGGCGCTGATGCCGCCCAAGGCCTATCGCTGGGTCGCCGAAATGCACGAGATCGCCGGCTTCGTCGGCGAGGATCCCGACCGCGCACGAGCTCTACGAAGGCGCCGCGCATTTTTACGAGCGGATCGCCGAGGATTTCGATGGCGACAAGAAAGACGTGACTGCGCTCACGGAATTTTTGGGAAAAATCTTCTTGGGCAGTTCCCGTCAGGATGACGCATCCGAGAGAAGCCGCTACCGGTTGAGCCACCGTCGCGCAAAGCCCAGCAGCCCCTGCGGCAGGAAGATGATCATCACGATGAAGACGATGCCGAGCGGGATCAGGTAGGGGAACTGATCGCCGAACAGCCGCGCCAGCAATTCGCGCACAAGCTGGAAGAAGCCGGCGCCGACGATCGGGCCGACCAGCGTGCCGATGCCGCCGATGACGTTGTAGATCACGGTGTCGCCGGAGGTGAGAAAGTAGACGAAATCGGGCGCGGCGAATTCGTTCTGCACGGCGTAGAGCACGCCGGCCAGTCCGGCGAACAGGCCGGACAGCATCACCGACACCATCTTGTAGCGCTGCGACCGGATAGCCGATGGCGCGGGTGCGCGGCTCGTTCTCGCGGATCGATTGCAGCACCATGCCGAACGGCGACTGGGTGACGCGCCGCAGGATCAGATAGGACGCCGTGACGACCGCGAGCACGAACCAGTGCATGGTGGTCGAGGTGAAGCGCGCATTGTAGATGAACGGGATCGTCAGATGCGGCCGGGTGAAGATCAGCCCGTTCTCGCCGCCGGTGACGTCGGTCCAGGTGAAAATGATGACGTAGAAGATCTGGCTGAAGATCAGCGTGGTGATGGCAAAATAGATGTCGCGCAGGCGGGTGGAGAAATAGGCGACGAACAACGCCGCACCGGCGGCGCCGGCGAGCCCGAACAGGATGGCGAGCCAGAGATTGGGCGGACTGACCAGCAGCAGCGCGGCGCCGGCGCCGTACATGCCAAGGCCGAAGAAGGCCGAATGGCCGAACGAGATCATGCCGGTGTAGCCGATCAACAGATCGGACGACATCGCCAACAGGCCCCAGATCAAAACTTCGGTGAGAAAGCGGCGCCAGAATTCCGGCAGCACCAGCGGCGCCGCGAGCGAGCACGGCGATCACCACGCAAAAGCCGATCCAGAAAATGGCGCTGTGGCTCAGTCCGGTCTTGCCGAGCGGCAGCGTTTTGTCGAGCGGTGCGGTTGTCATCTCGGTGTCGATACGAACAGGCCGGTGGGACGAAACAAGCAGCGTCAGGATCAGCACCACGAAGGACACGATCACGGCTTGCGACGGGATCCATCCAGATCGCGGCGTAGGATTCAAGCAGGCTGATGAAGATGGCGGCGGCGATCGAGCCGCCGAGATTGCCCATGCCGCCGACCACGACCACGATGAAGGCCTTGAGCACCCAGTCGAGCCCCATGCTGTGGTCGACGCCGATCAGTCGGCGCGAACAGCACGCCGCTCGCAGCCGCCATGGCGGCGCCGATCGCGAACACGCCGGTATAAACCCACGGCACCGGAATGCCCATCGCCTGCGCCATGACGCGGTCCTGCGCGGTGGCGCTGATCCAGACGCCGAATTTGCCGTATTTGAGGAACAGCCAGAAGCCGCCGATGATCGCGGCCGACAGCGCCGCGATGACGATCCGGTACCAGGGATATTGCAGGTAGAACAAAGTGAAGTGGCTCGAGATCGGCTCCGGAATCTTGCGCGACACCGGGCCGAACTGCCACAGCGCATAATTCTGCAGCACCAGCGAAATGCCGAAAGTGGCGAGGATCGTATTCAGCGGATCGCGGCCGATCAGCGGCCGCAGCGTCACGATCTGCATCGCGGCGCCGAGGATGGCGACGATGAGGGCGGAAGCGACCAGCGCCAGCCAGAAGTTACCGGTGGTGGCGATGACGATGACGCCCACATAGGCGCCGAGCATGAACAGTTCGCCATGGGCGAAATTCACCACGTCCATGATGCCGAAGATCAGCGTCAGCCCCGAGGCGATCAGCGCCAGGATCATGCCGGTGACGATGCCGTTCACCGTCTGGATGATGATGAGATCGAAGGGGATGGCGTGAAAAAACTGGCCGATCGCGTCCATCGCTCACACCCCCAGATACTGCTTGATGATGGCATGGTTGACGTCGATCTCGGAAGCCGCGCAGTGATGGCGCACGCTGCCTTTCTCCATGATGTAGAGGCGCTGGCTCGCCTCCAGCGTCAGCGGCACGTTCTGCTCGACCAGCAGGATGGCGACGCCCTCGTTGTGCAGCACGTCGATGATCTGCCGGATCTGCGACACCATGCGCGGCATCAGGCCTTCGGTCGGCTCGTCGAGCAGGATGATCTTCGGCTCCAGCATCATGGCGCGCGCGATGGCGAGCATCTGCTGCTCGCCGCCCGACAGCGTGCCGCCGGCCTGATTGCGCCGCTCCGCCAGCACCGGAAAGTAGGTGAACACCTTGTCCAGGAGCGTCCTGCGCTTGTCCTCGGTGACGCCGTCGCGGTCGAGCCCGGTGCGCAGGTTTTCCATCACCGTGAGCAGCCGGAAGATGCGGCGGTCCTCCGGCACATAGCCGATGCCGAGGCGGGCGAGCTTGTGCGGCGGCAGGCCGGTGATGGCGTTGCCGTCGAGCAGCACGGCGCCGTGGCTCGGCCGAACGAGGCCCATGATGGTTTTCAGCGTCGTGCTTTTGCCGACGCCGTTGCGGCCGAGGAGGCCGACCACCTCGCCGGGACCGACATGGAGCGAAACGCCGTGCAGGATGTGGCTTTTGCCGTAATAGGTGTGCACGTCCTCGACCAGGACCAGCGGCACGGCGCTTTCGGCAGGCGCGCTCATGTCTTGAGATAGACCTCGAGCACCTTCGGGATTTTGCTGGATTTCCTCCGGCGTGCCTTCGGCGAGAATGGCGCCGTAATGCAGCACGGTGATGCGGTCGCAAAGCTCCATCACCACCTCCATGTCGTGCTCGACGATGAGGATGGTGAGGTTCTTGGCGATGCGGCGCACCAGTTCCATGGTCTCGCTGGTCTCGGCCGCGCTCATGCCGGCGGTCGGCTCGTCGAGGCACAGCAGCTGCGGCTCGGTGGCCAGCGCGATGCCGATTTCGAGATTGCGCTGCTCGCCGTGGGACAGATTGGCGGCCAGTTCCTCGGCCTTGCTCGAGCAGGCCGACGGAATTGCAGCGCCATTTCCGCCTTGTGTTGATGTCGGCGAAGGCGCTGTGGTGCGAAATCATGTTCCAGGCATGCCGGCGCGACTGCGCGGCGATGCGCACGTTTTCGAGCACCGTGGCATTGGGCAGGATATTGGTGATCTGATAGGAGCGCGCGATGCCCTTCTGCGAGATCGCGTTCGAGGGCAGCCCGGTGATGTCCTCGCCGTCGAAGATGATGCGGCCGCGAGGTCGGCCGCAGCACGCCGGTCAGGCAATTGAAGAAGGTGCTCTTGCCGGCGCCGTTCGGCCCGATGATGGCGCGCACCTCGTCGCGCGCAACCTCGAAATTGACGGTGACAGCGCCGCCAGTCCGCCGAAGCGGACGGACAGCAGCTCGGTCTTGAGGATCGGCGCCGACGCCGCTCCCCGGTCGCTCGCCGGGGAGCCCACGTCGGTCGAAGCGTTCGCGCGCGCACTTACGCGGAGAACGTGCAGGCCGGTGGGACGATCGTCTTGTCCTTCGCCACCGTCTCGAGAAGCTTGTAGTTGCCGTCTTTGACCTCGAACAGGAACTCGCGCAGGAACGCCTGATGGTCGTCCTTGCGCAGCGTCTTGTCGCCTTGCGGGAAGTCGTCGCCTTCCTTCATCTCGAGGCCTTCGAGCGCCTCGATCAGCTTCTGGCGTGTCGTCGCGGCCCTCGAACTTCGAATGCGACCATGCCGATCTTCGAGGCGTTCATCGCTTCGTAGTTCGACTGCACGTAGCGGTCGGGCAGCGGGCCGGACGGATCGACCTTGGCCAGCCGCGCCTTGGCGTCGTCGAAGAACTTGTGGAGGTACGGCGTATCGAGCGGGCCCTGGAACACCGGGATGTAACGGTTGATGCCGATGAAGCCGTCGATCTTGTTGCCGAGCGCCGGCAGGTTGGTCGACTTGCAGATCGCGCCGTCGCCGGCCCATTTGTACTTCTTGGTCAGGCCGAGATCGTAGGCCTGGTTGCCGATCGGTCACGCCGTCCTTGCCGAAGAAGATGCCGAACAGGCCGTCGAAATCGCCGGAGATCTTCGACAGGAACGGCGTCATGTCGGCGGTGCCGAGCGGAATGCCGGTGGTGCCGACGACTTCGCCGCCGTTCTTCTTGATCTCGGCAGCGTAAGCGTCGCGCGTCGACTGGCCCCAGGAATAGTCGGCATAGGCGATGTGCCACTTCTTGCCCATCTTGGCGAGCATCGGGGCGAACGCGACCGCTTGCGCCGGCGCGTAATCGTGGACGCGGAAGCTGTAGCGGTTGCATTGCGACGTGGTCAGCGTGGTGTCGAGGCAGACGCTGATCATGTTGACGATCTTGGCGTCCTCCCAGACCGGCATGCAGGCGAGGCAGATGTTGGACAGGAAGCCGCCGACATGGACGTCGATGTTGTCCTCCTGCACCATCTTTGCGGTCTTCTGCCGCGCGACGGCCGGCGAGCTTTCGATCGTCGGCGATGATCGAGTTCGACCGGACGGCCGTTGATGCCGCCGGATTTGTTGATGCGGTCGGCCGCCATCTGCAGTCCGACGACCGCGGTCTTGCCGCCGGCGGCGCCGGCGCCCGACAGCGGCTGCTCAGAACCGATCTTGTACGGCTTGGCGGCGCCGAAGGCGGCGCGCCACGGCGCCGGCACCAGCATCATGGCGCCGATCGCGCCGCCGCCCCAGCCGACGAGCCGGCGGCGCGTGATCTTGCCGCGATACCAGATGTCTTCGGCCCATTTCTCTTCTTTCCACTTCTCAGTCATCGCGAGTCCTCCCTCTGGAGTTGCGGTTCGGAAGAAAAGCTCACCCCGCGTCAGTCGCGGGCCGGCGTCGGAAACGCGATCGTTGCCATTCCCCCGCGCTCCGGCCCTTGGCGGGCTCTTGGCGAGCGAATTTGTGCCATTAGCAAACGCGATATTGCGGTAGTTTCAACCAGATTTCGCGACATGGCCGCGGCGGCGGACTGGCCGCAGGCCCGCGTGTAACATCGTCGCGGCGCGGCGTCGGGGTGGCGGGCGGCGGTATGTTTTCGTCCGGCGCTTGGTGATAAAATGGGCAATCAGTTTCATTCGGGATCGAACAGGAGCGCGCCATGGCGATGGCCACGATGCGAAACGATGAGCGCCGCAGGCGCCCCGGACCGGGCGTAGCGGCGCGCGGCATGCCATTCGGCGCAATGCCCATGCCGGGCCGACCTCGGGGCTGGCGCCGGGCTTCGTGCAGGCCAATCTCGCCATCCTGCCGCGCGCGCTCGCCGAGGATTTTCTGCGCTTCTGCCAGCTCAATCCGAAGCCGTGCCCGCTGATCGGCGTCGTCCGCGCCGGCGATTGGCGCGTGCCGTCGCTCGGCGATGATCTCGATATCCGCACCGACCTGCCGCGCTACCGGGTCTGGCGCGACGGCGCGGTGGTCGATGAGCCGACACGACCTGCATGCGCTGGTGGCGCGACGATCTCGTCACCTTCGCGATCGGCTGTTCGTTTTCGTTCGAAGAGGCGCTGCTCGAAGGCGGCATCGAGCTGCGCCACATGACCTGCGATTGCACCGTGCCGATGTACCGCACTTCGATTGCGACGACGCCGGCCGGTGCCGTTCCACGGGCCGCTGGTGGTGTCGATGCGGCCGATGACGCCGGCCGACGCGATCCGCGCCGTGCAGATCACGACGCGGTTTCCGTCGGTGCACGGCGCGCCGGTGCATCTCGGCAAGCCGGAGATGATCGGCATCAAGGACATCGCCAAGCCCGACTGGGGCGACGCGGTGCCGATCGGCGACGACGAAATTCCGGTGTTCTGGGCCTGCGGGGTGACGCCGCAATCGGTGATCATGGCGGTGCGGCCGGAGTTCTGCATCACCCATTATCCGGGCGCCATGCTGGTGACCGACCGCCGCAATACCGAATTTGCAATTATGTGAGGTACGGGGTAGCGATCAATCGAGCCATCCCCGGTAACTGAATGCTCATCGACTTCCAGCAACACTACACGCCGCCAGAACTGCTCAAGGGCAATGCCGATGCGGTCACGGTCGAGGTCGACCAGCGACGGCAATCCGAATTATCTGCTCAATCCGCTGCTCGCCGATCTCACCGCGCATGTCCGCGTGATGGACCAAGCCGGCATCGATGCCGGCGTGCTCACCTGCGGCTCCGGCTTCGATCAGCCGGATCTGGCGATCTGCCGCGCTGATCAACGATCGCATGCGGCAGGCCGAAGAAGGATCATCCCGGCCGCTTCATCGGGCTGGCGCATGTGCCGGCGCTCAAGCCGCCGGAAGCCGCCGCCGAATTGAAGCGCTGCGCCGTCGAGCTTGGTTTTCCCGGCGTCGTCATCGCGTCGGAGCTGCAGGACCAGCCGCTCGACGCCGAGGAACTGCAACCGTTCTGGAAAGCCTGCGCCGATCTCGGCCTCTACGTTTTCATCCATCCGCTGCCGCGCGTCATCCGCTGGGGCCAAATGGATGCCGACGATCTCGGCCGCATGCTGGGCTGGGAATTCTCGCTGATGACGGCGACGGTGCGCATCATCAATTCCGGGCCTGCTCGACGAATTGCCGACGTTGAAAATCCAGTTCTCGCATTTTTCCGGCGGCATCGGCCGCTATCTCGGCCGCATCCGCGGCTTTCAGCAGCGCGACAAATGGGGCACGGCGAAAATCGCCCGCCACGGCCGCCGTCCGCCGAAAGCCGTTCGACCATTATCTCGATCATCGCCTGTACTACGACATCGCCGGCTGGGCCGGGCCCGATCACGCCGGCGGAGTGGGGCGCCGACTGGGTGCGCTTCGGCATCGAGGAACTGGCGTTCTCGCAGCTCGTCTTCGCCACCGATTATCCGCAAGCCGTGCGCGAGGCGAGCGAGGTCGCGGCCTATACCGAGGCGGTGCGCGGGCTCGGCGCCAATGGCCGCGCGCTCGTCGCCGGCGCCAATGCCGAAAAGCTCATTCCCGATCTGGCGCGACGTCTCTGCCAAGCGCACACCGAGCGCCGCCAAGGTGCGCGCATGAACGACAAGCCGACGATGGACGACGCCAAAGCATTCGATCCGGCCGCGCACGGCTGGGAGATCGTCAACAACACGCCGTTCGGCGATCTGGTCGGGCCGATCTGGAAACATGAGACGCCCGAGCGGCTGCGCTGGGGATTTGTGGTCGAGCCAAAGCATCTCAACCGCGCCGGCAATCTGCACGGCGGCATGCTGATGACGCTTCGCCGATCAGTCCATGGCGATGACCGCGCGCCAGGCGACCAACGTCAAGCGCCACGCCACCATCGAGCTCAACACCCAATTCATCGGCTCCGTGCAGCTCGGCCAATTCGTCGAGGCGCATGCCGAAGTGGTGCGGGCGACGCGCTCGGTGGTGTTCATGGAAGTCAAAATGTTCGTCGACGGCCGCATCGTCGTCTCGGCGAACGGGATTTGGAAGATTTTGGAAGAGTAACTTCTCCTCCCCACAACGGGGGAGGGCTTATCACGCCCGATACTTCTGCAAATCGCCGCCCTTCATCACCGAGCCGGGCAGGGGATGGCCGACGACGTCTTCGGCAAGCTTTGCGCATTCGATCAGCGCGTCGAGATCGATGCCGGTTTCGATGCCGATCTCGTTGCACATGAAGACCAGATCCTCGGTGCAGACATTGCCGGCGGCACCTTTGTGCCCGGCGAACGGACAGCCGCCGAGGCCGGCGACCGACGAGTCGAAACGCGTCACGCCCATTTCCAGGCCGGCATAGGCATTGGCGATCGCCATGCCGCGGGTGTCGTGCAGATGCAGCGCGATGTCGAGATCGGGCCAGCGCTCGCGCAGCGCGCCGACGGTGCGCTTGATGGCGAGCGGCGTCGCCCAGGCCATGGTGTCGGCGAGCGTGACGTAGTTCAGCGTGACGCCGTGCTCCTTGCGCCACGTCGAGGATTTGCCCGACCAGCGAGACCACGCGCGACACCGGCATGTCGCCTTCGAAATTGCAGCCGAACGCCGCCATGAGGCTGCCGCGCTCGACCGGCACGCCGTTCGCCTTGTACATTTCGACGATCGTATGCTGGCCGGCGAGCTGCTGCGCCATGGTGCGGTTCTGGTTGCGCATCAGGAATTTTTCCGACGCTGCAGAGCTGGATGGTGCCTTTGAGCGTCAGCCGGTCCTCGCCGCAGCGCGCGCTCAAATCCCTTGTCGTTGAGCCACAGCGCCGTATAGGCGACGTCGGGCTGTGGCGTGATGCCGTGCACGACCTCGTCGGCGTCGGCCATGCCGGGCACCGCCTTCGGATTGACGAAGGAGACGATCTGGATCTGGTCGATGCCGGTTTGCGCCAGCGCGTCGATCAGCGCGATCTTGCGCGCGGTCGGGATGGCGCCCTTCTCGAACTGAAAGCCTTCGCGCGGGCCTTCCTCGCTGATATGCACGCGTTTCGGCAAATCGCTCATCTTGGTTCTCCGACCGTAACAATGGCGCGTTTACGCAACGCGTCGATCTCGTTTCGCGCAAGGCCGAGCTCGGCCAAAATTTCGGCGGTGTGCTCGCCGATCGCCGGCGCCTGGCGGCGCAGCGCCAGATCGTGATCGCCGATTTCGACCGGCAGCCGCGGAATTTTCGCGTGCACGCCGCCGGCAAAAACAACGTCGAGCATGCGGCCGCCGGCGTTGAGCTGCGGATCGTCGAACAGATCGCCCGGCTTGGCGACCGGCGCGAACGGAATATCGATACGGTCGAACAGTTCGACAAGCTCGGCCAGCGTGTGCCGGGCGACGATCGCGGCGACTACCGGCCGCAGCACCGGACGCGCGCGCACGCGGTCCTCGTTGGTCTTGTAGGCGGGATTTTGCAGAAGATCGTGACGGGCGAAATGCTCGCAAAAGCGGCGCCATTGCCGATCGCTGGTCAGCCCGACAAAGATTTGTTCGCGATCGGCGGTCTCGAACGGATCGTAGATGCCCCAGGCGCCTTCGCGGGCCGGCATCGGCGGCGGCGGGCGGCCGGTCACCGCCTGGCCGGCCATGTGTTGCGCCATCAGGAAGGCGGTGGTTTCGAACAGCGCCGATTTGATCAATTGGCCGCGGCCGGTGCGCTCGCGCTCGCGCAACGCCGCCTGCACGCCGATGACCGCGAACATGCCGCCCATGATGTCGATCACCGAGGAGCCGGCGCGCAGCGGCTGGCCGGGCGGCCCGGTCATGTAGGCAAGCCCGGCCATGAATTGCACCACTTCGTCGAGCGCCGGGCGGTGCTCGTAGGGGCCGCTGAGAAAGCCCTTGAGCGAGCAATAGATCAGGCGCGGGTTTGTTTTGCGAAAGATCGTCGTAGCCGCAGCCGAGCCGGTCCATGGTGCCGGGCGCGTAGTTCTCGACCACGACGTCGGCTGTTGCCGCCAGGCGATGCAGCAGCGCGCGGCCTTCGTCGGCTTTGAGGTCGATGGCGACGCTGCGCTTGTTGCGGTTGAAGGTGCCGAAGAAGCCGGCGGCAAAGCCGACCAGCCGCCGGGTGGTATCGCCGGCGACCGGCTCGATCTTGATCACGTCGGCGCCGAGATCGGCGAGGATCAGGCCCGCGCTCGGACCCATGATGGCGTGGCAGAATTCGAGCACGCGAATGCCGGCAAGGGGTAGGGCGCCAGTGTGGCATTGTGCGGGGATCGGCCATCGCCATAATGTAGGCCGTAAGGCCCAAACGAATCCACAGGAGGAGTTATGCAAAAGTCATTCGTACGCGGCACGTGGCAGCAAAAGCGCGCCTATTCGCCGGCCGTCATCACCGAGGGCGGCAAGACCATCTGGGTCGCCGGCCATACCGGCGCCGTGGACGATGCCGGAAAATCGCTCGCCGGCGATTTCGACGCGCAGTGCCGGCAGACCTTCCGCAACATCGAGAAGACGCTCGCCGAGGCCGGCGCCAAACTCGCCGATCTCGTCACCATGACGGTGTTCCTGATCGACGCGCGCCACACGACGCGGATGACGGAACTGCGCACCGAGATTTTCGGCAAGGATTTTCCGGCGAGCGCCGCGATCACCGTCGCCGGCTTCGCCCAGCCGGAGATGATGATCGAGAAATTCAGTGCGGTGCGGCGGTTACCTGATCGCTAGCCTCGCTGCGGAACAAATAGGTGCGGAATAGCGGCGAAAGGAGAGCGAGGCGGGTGCGGGTTTCCGTCGAGTTGACGCACGCCTGCGTAGACAAGTCCCGCCGCGCCTTCATGGATCGAGGGCGCGAGAGCACTAGCCTTTTGCTCGCGCCTCATGGATCGCGCGCCAAGCACCTCCGGCGTCGCCGGCATTTCCACGTGCTTGATGCCGAGCACCGAGAGCGCGTCGACCAGCGCGTTGGCGACCGCCGGCATGGCGCCGACGCAGCCGGCTTCGCCGGCGCCTTTGACGCCGAGCGGATTGGTCTTGGTCGGCACCGGATTGCTGTCGACGTGGAAGCCGGTGAGGTCGGACGCGCGCGGCATGGCGTAGTCCATGAACGAGCCGGTGAGGATTTGGCCCTGCTCGTCGAACTTGATGTCTTCCATCAGAATCTGGCCGACACCCATGGCGATGCCGCCGTCGATCTGGCCGTGCAGCAGCAGCGGATTAATCACGGTGCCGACGTCGTCGACCACGTTGTAGTTCAAGATCTCGACAACGCCCGTAGTCTCGTCGATCTCGAGCTCGCAGACATGGACGCCGTTGGGATAGCTCGCGACCTTGCCGGTGTAGATCGCCTTCTCGATCAGGCCCGGCTCGTGGCCGGCCGGCAGGTTCTTCGGGTCGAGCGACGCCTTGGCGATTTCCTTGATGGTCAGCGTCTGATTGGTCTTCGGCGTCGAGAACACGCCGTCGGCGAACTTGATGTCGGCGACGTCGACCTTGAGCATATGGGCGGCAATCGCCTTGCCCTTGGCTTCGACTTTCTCCGCCGCCATGGTGAAGGCCGAGCCCGAGAACGCCGCCGAGCGCGAGCCGCCGGTGCCTTCGGCAAAAAACACCTGGTCGGTGTCGCCCTGGATGTAAGTGACTTCGTTGGGGTCGAGGCCGAGCCGGTCGCAGACGATCTGCTTGAACGCGGTCTCGTGGCCCTGGCCCTGATTGATGCTGCCGGAAAAGATCGACACCGAGCCGGTGCGGTCGAACCGGATCTCGGCGCCTTCGAGGCCGGCGGCGGCCGAGCGCTCGATGGTGTTGGAGAAACCGAAACCGCGCAGCTTGCCGTTCTTGCGCGATTGCGCGCGGCGCGCCTCAAAGCCGCGCTTGTCGGCGGCGTCGAGCGCCATGTCCATGTTCTTTTCGAACTCGCCGCAGTCGTAGGTGAAGGTGACGCTGGTCTTGTACGGCATGGCGCTCGACGGAATGGTGTTGCGCCGGCGCAATTCCGCCGGATCGATGCCGGTCTGGTCGGCGGCAAGATCGACCATGCGCTCGATGATATAGGCGGCTTCCGGCCGGCCGTTGCCGCGATAGGGCCGCACCGGCTGGGTGTGGGTGAACACGGCGGTCACATCGACGTGCGAAGCCGGCGTGCGATAGACGCCGGCGAGCGTGCCGAGATTGCCGGTGAAGGCCGGCATGCCGACCTGCAGATAGGCGCCGATCGCGGCGATGATTTTTGCCCGGAAGCCGAGAAAGTTGCCGTCCTTGTCGAGCGCCAGCTCGGCGTCGGTGACGTTGTCGCGCGCCTGCGCGTCGCACAGGAACGATTCCGAGCGCGTCGCCACCCATTTGACCGGCCGGCCGGTCAGCTTTGCTCCGAGCAGCACCAGCGCCACTTCGTTGTAGACGGCCGACTTCATGCCGAAGCTGCCGCCGATATCGCCGCACACGACGCGGATCTTGTTGTCGGGGACTTTCAGGACGATATTGCGACAGCTCGGTCTGGAAGACGTTGGTGCGCTGCAGCGTGGTGTAGATGGTGTAGCGCTGCTCGGTCGGCTCGAAAATGCCGATGCAGCCGCGCGGCTCCATGGCCGCGGCGGTGACGCGATTGATCACGAAGTGATGCTTGACCACATGCGCGGCCTTGGCGAAGGCGGCGTCGGTCGCTTCCTTGTTTCCTTCGACCTGGATGAAGCCGATATTGTTCGGGCAATCGTCCCAGACCAGCGGCACGCCGGGCTTGACCGCGTCGCCGGTCGAGACGATGGCCGGCAGCGCCTCGTAATCGATCTCGATCAGCTCGGCGGCATCGACCGCCTGGTAATAGGTCTCGGCCACGACGAAGGCGACATAGTCGCCGATCATGCGCACCCGGTCCTCGACCAGGGCCGGATAGCGCGGCCGATAGCCGGGCGTGTCGCCGCGGCGCTTGAGCCCGCCCGGCACCGGCAGGTCGCCGAAGCCCGCGGCCTTGTAGTCGGCGCCGGTGATCACCGCGAGCACGCCGGGCGCGGCTTTGGCCTTGGAGGTGTCGATCTTGCGGATGCGGGCATGGGCGTGCGGCGAGCGCAGCACATAGCCATGCGCCGTGCCGGGAAACACCATGTCGGCGACATAGCGGCCGCCGCCCTGGATCAGTCGCGGATCTTCGAAGCGCGGGACCGGCTGGCCGATGGCGAATTCACCCATTGCATCCTCATTCATAGGCATGCCCGGCTTACGGCCGGGCATGGGCACAAAGGCTTACATCGACTTGGCATGCCCTTCAATCGGGCCCGATTCGGCGCTACGCTGCCGTTTATGACCGAGCAACCACAGACCGGAACGTTCGAGGCCGCGCTGAAAGCGCGCGCCGACGCCATGGCGGACGCCTGCACCCGTTGCGGCAAATGCGTCGAGGTTTGCCCGGCCACGGAAGCCGCGGGCTTGACGGTCGAGCAGCGGCAAAATCCGGTGCATGTCATCGACGGCATCATCGACATCGTGCGCCACGGCCAAGGCAACGAGGCCGCGCGCAAATGGGCGAGCGGCTGCCTCTTCTCCGGCGAATGCATCAAGGCCTGCGACTACGGCGTCAATCCGCGCTTCCTGCTCTACATGGCGCGCATCGAGATGGCGCACGCCAAGGAGACGGTGGCGCAGCGCCGCGACGGCGTCGAAGCCTTCCGCAAGGTCGCGGTCGAGGTGAAGCATCTGTCGCAGATGCAACTCGACGACGCGCTGTTGGCGCGGCTGGGCCAGGGCGCCAACAAGCCGGCGACCGGCGAGAAACCCGGATTTCGTGTTCTACACCGGCTGCAACGTGCTCAAGACGCCGCACATCGCGCTGCTGGCGCTCGACATCATGGATTCGATCGGCGTCACCTATGAGGTCATGGGCGGCCCGACCCATTGCTGCGGCATCGTGCAGATGCGCATGGGCGATGTCGCGACCTCCGGGCGGTTCGGCGAGGACACGATCGACAAGCTGTCGCACAGCAAGAGCGGCCAGGTGGTGTCGTGGTGCCCGTCATGCCAGGTGCAGTTCACCGAGACGACGCTGCCGACATTGGAGAAGACGCGCGGCGCAAAGCCGTTCGAGATGACGCCGTTCACGCTGTTCCTGCGCAAGAAACTCGACCGGCTGCGGCCGCTGCTGCGCGAACGCGTGCCGATGCGGATCGCGCTGCATCGCCATCCCGGCATTCACGGCGTCGTCGAAGCCGCCGAGGATATTTTGCGCGCCGTGCCCGGCATCGAGATCGTCGACCTGCAGCAGCCGGCGGTCGGGCTGCAAAGCAACAATCTGCGGGTGCTGCCGGAATATCGCCGCCAATTGCAGCAGGCGGAGCTTGCGGCGGCCGAAGCCGCCGGCGTCGATGCGCTGGTCGCGGTCTATCATTCCGATCACCGCGAATTGTGCGCGCACGAGCGCGACTGGCCGTTCCGCATCATGAACATGTACGAGATCGTCGGCGCCAGCATGGGGCTGCACCACGACGATCACTACAAGCGGCTCAAGATCATGCAGGACGCCGATGCGATCCTGGCCGATTGCCGCGATCTCGTGCAAAAGCACGGACTCGACGCCGAGACCACACGGCTGGCGATCAAGGCGATGCTCGACGAGCAGCCGGCGCCGCTGCGCGGCGCCTAAAGAGAAGCTACGCGACCTCGGCCATCACCGGGGCGCCGAATGTCACGTCGAAATCGATCTCGGACACCGGGCACGGCCGCTGGAACAGGTAGCCTTGCAGCGACGTCACGCCGGCCAGTCTTAGAAGCTTGTACTGGTCGTTGGTCTCGACGCCCTCGGCGGTGGTGGCGATGTCGAGGTTTTGCGCCAGCGTCAAAGCCGCCGAGATGATGGCGGCGCATTCGGCGCGCTTGGTCAGGTTTTGCGTGAACGACTTGTCGATCTTGATCTTGTCGAACGGGAACATGGTGAGCTGGCTGAGCGACGAATAGCCGGTGCCGAAATCGTCGAGCGCAATGGCGATACCGGCTTTCTTGAAACGATGCAGCGCCGGCAGGCATTCCGCCGCCGATTCGATCAGCGCCGTCTCGGTGATTTCCACCTCCAGCCGTTCCGGCGGCAATCCGGCCTCGGCGAGCGCGGTCATCACCGCGTCGGCCAGATCGGTCTTGCGAAATTGCAGCGGCGATAGATTGACCGCGACCTTGACGTTGGCCGGCCATTGCGCGGCATCGGTGCACGCGGTGCGCAGCACCCACATGCCGATCTGCGCGATCATGCCGGTATCCTCGGCGAGCGGAATGAAATTATCCGGAGCGATCATGCCCTTGGTCGGATGCCGCCAACGGATCAGCGCTTCCGCGCTGCAAATCCGCCGCGTCTTGGTGTCGATGATCGGCTGGTAGTGCAGCTCGAGCTCGTTCTGCGCGATGGCGCGGCGCAATTCGTTTTCCAGCGCAAGCCGCGCGTCGGCGGCCGCACCCATATCCGGGTCGAAGAAGCGATAGCCGTTGCGGCCGGCGGATTTGGCGCCGTAGAGCGCCATGTCGGCCATTTTCAACAGGCTGTCGGGATTGGTGCCGTGCTCCGGCGCCAGCGCAATGCCGATGCTGGTGCCGATATTGACCTCGTTGCCGTCGATGTCGAACGGCTTGGCGAAGATCTCGATGATGCGATCGGCCAGCGCGCCGGCGGCTTCACGCTGACTGGTCTCGCCGCTCTGAATGATGGCAAATTCGTCGCCGCCGATCCTTGCCAACACGTCGGTTTCCCGCAGCAGCGCCTTGAGCCGCGCCGCTGCTTGCCGCAGCAGCGTATCGCCCGCGGAATGGCCAAGCGTATCGTTGACGTGCTTGAAGCGGTCGAGATCGAGCAGCAGGACGGTGAACGTATCCCCCCGCCGGCGCTGGCGTGCCGCCGCTTCTTCTATTTGCTGCGTGACCGCGGCACGATTGGCCAAACCCGTCAGCGCGTCATGATGCGCCATGAACGCGATGCGCTGCTCCGATTTCTTGCGTTCGGTGACGTCGTTGATGACGACGATCAGATATTTCGCCTCGCCGTCATTGTCGCGGATGACGATGCGGCTGGTCGCATAAATGCGCGTCCCATCCTGGGTATCGACGTCGTATTCGAGGTTCTTGCCGTCGCTGCGGCCCTGCAGAACCTCACTGTCCATGCGGTCGATGAATTCCGCGGTCCTTTGGTTGTAGAATGCGAACACGGATTTGCCGACAAGCTCGTCGCGTCGGAGGCCACGCATCGCCTGGAACGCGCGATTGACCAGAACGAACTTGCGGGTCACGGCGTCCTTCACCACCACCGCAATCGGAATGTTGTCGATGATCGAATCCAAAAATTGCTTGGTCTTGTTGAGCTCCTGTTCGGCGCGGCGCTGCTCGGTGATATCGTCGTGGGTCGCGAGCCAGCCGCCGCCAGGAAGCGGTTGACGCGTCACGCGGATCAGCTTGCCGTCGGCATGTTCGTCGATACGGCTCGATCTAATCCCAGCGGGGAGCGCCGACAAAGCCGATAATTGCTGCTGTACTTCGACGTTGCCGTGACCGCCCTTCAGGAGGCCACTGTGGACACGGTGGGCAATGATGTCTCGATGCAATGTGCCGGGCGCGAGCAATTCCGGTGGCAGCCGATACATCTTGGCGTAGCGCTCGTTGCTCACGACCAGCCGCGCATTGCCGTCGATCATGCACAGTCCCTGCGTCATGTTCTCGACGGCGGCGGTAAAACGCCTGTTCTGCTCCGCCAAATCCCGCTGGCGGATCAGTTCGGCTTCGGCGAGCGCGCGGACCTTGTCGGAATAGATGATTTCGGCGTGCGCGGCGTTGAGGCGCTCCTGTTGCTGCCACGAGCGTGCGATCAGCCAGGCGGCGATGATGACAAGGCCGATCATCGCCAGGGCGATGATGCCCATGGTGATCGCCGTCCGGCGCCACGGGGCGAAGGCAGCAACCTCCTCCTGCGTTACGATGACGACGAGGGGATATTTCATGAGGCTGTAGGCGGCGGCGATGCGCGCTTGCCCATCGACCGGGCTGATCGAGCGCGAAACTCCGGAACGCGAATCCGACAATGTGGCCAAGACCGAAGCCGGCACTTTCATTCCGATCTGGCCGGCCATCGGATACCGTGTCAGCAGCGTACCGTCCTTGCGTAAGAGCGTGATCGCATAGCCTTCGCCCATCGAGGTCGAGCGAAACAGATCGTCGAAGTATTTCATCGACGTTGAGGCGAAGACGACCCCGAAAAATTTTCCGTCCTTGGCGTGCACAGGACGCGCTTCGATCGCCACCCATTCGCCGGTCACGGTCCCGAGCTCGGGCGCATCGAGGTAGGACGCCATCTTCGGATTGGATTTTAGCACTTGGAAATGTTCGCGAAACGAAGTGTCTATTTTCGGCGCCGGCCAAAACAACGCATAGTTCGACCGCATGCCGTTGGCATCGAGCAGGCCAAGCACGTGGATTTGCGGCAGGCCGGCCATTTTCTCGTGCAGGAAATTGTGGAAAGCCTCGCTTTCCAGTTGTTGCGTGCCGTCATCGGTCGCGGCGAGGGCGCTCGCTCGTTCAGCGACGCTGGTCAGCATTAGGTCGGTCGCTTGCAGGGTGCGTTCGACAAGTTCCGACAGACCCAGGCTTTGGCGCAGCAAGTTGTCCTGCACCTCGCGCAGCGTGCTGTGACGCAACTGAACCAGGATGAGTGCGTTGGCGCCGACGATGGCAGCGATGGCAAGCGCGGTGCCGACGGCCAGCCAGCGCAGTCGATGCGATAGCGATTTTTTGTCGGCAGACGGCACTGGCATTGCGGCTGACCTTCTGGGCCGGAGAGGTGAAACAGCCGGGATCGACGCGCTCGCGCTTCTTGTCGCCGCAATCTCAGCGCGCACATAAAAGCAGAGCTGCCTTGCGTTTCAGTAAATCGGTTTTTCCATTAAGGCTTTCTTAGCCATAGCGCCGGTTCCCGGCGCGCAATTGCGGCCGGGCAGCCGGTTCCGCATCCTTCGCGCCGCTATCAGAGCGTGACCATGCCGCTCCAGAACTGCTGATGCGCGCCGGTGCCGACGTCGTATTGGCGCTTCAGTTCAAGCTTGCCGTCGCTGCCGACGTGAAAAACGCAGAGCTTTGCCGGAACGGTTTTGATGGCGCCTGCGTCGCGGACCGGCACCGGCTTGATGCTGGCGGCGACCAGCATGCGGCCGCTCGGCTCGATGCCGAAGGTGCGCAGCTCGACGGCGTGGCCGTCGGCGTTCTGAATCAAGGTCGGCTCGCCGCTCGCCTGATCGATGGCAAAGACGGCGACATTATTTTCGCCCCCCGTGAACGCTTTCGTGCCGTTTAAATCCACCAGGTCCGAGGCGCGATTGGTCAGATAGACGAATTTGCCGCTCGGATGGACGTGAATCGCCCCGGCGGCCTGGCGCACTTTCGGTTTCGGATCGGCCAGCGTGTCCTTGACGAACATCGGCGCGCGCGCAAGGCCGGTGTCGGCATCGCGCTTATAGACATAAAGCTTGTTCTGTCGCTCGATCGAGACGAACACCCACGGCTGCGTCGGATGAAAATCGAGATGGCGCGGCCCGAAGCCGAGCCCGGTGCCGGGCGCGATCGAGGCAAGGCTGGTCAGCGCGCCGTTGTGAAAACCGAACGTCTTGATCGCCCCGGGGTCCTCCGGCTTGTCCGTTTTGGCGTCGTTGCCGCGCGTCACCAGCAGCACGGTGTCGTTCGACGGCGTGGCGAGGATCTGATGCGCGTAGATGCCGATATCGAGCTTGCCGTTTTGTGCAACCAGCGCGCCGATCGTGCCGTCGGCGTTGAGGCGATGCACGGTGACGTTGCTCGGATTGTTGTACGCCGTGAGCAAAAATTCGCCGCTGGCATCGACGCTGCAGTGGATCGGCCGCGACGGCAGCGCTGCCGGCGCGCCGTGCAGCTGCAATGCGCCTGTCGCCGGATCGATCGTCAGCGCGTTGGCGCGGTGCGTATCGCCGACGACCTGCGGCCCGCCGTTGCTCGATACCACGTAGAGATAGCGCCGCGACGGATGCGGCCAGACATATTGGATGTTCGCCGGCAGCGTCACCGCGCCGCGCTTGATCAGCGCGGCGCCGTCGACGTCGATGTCGTAGAGCGTGAGCTCGGGTCCGATACTGGCGTAATAGACCGTCTTGGCTTCGTTGCGGCTCACATGTCCCCCGATCCTGCCGGTCATGACCGGGTATTTTATGAGCCGCCGTGCTAGCCGATGAAGGTGCCGTTGCGCAGCTCGGTGAACGCCTTTTGTAGCTCGGCTTCGGTGTTCATCACAATCGGGCCATACCAGGCGACCGGCTCCTCGATCGGCTTGCCGGAGACCAGGAGGAAGCGGATGCCCTCTTCGCCGGCCTGCACGGTGACTTCGTCGCCGCTGTCGAACAGCACCAGCGAGCGGTTGCCGGTCTGCTCGCGGACCAGGGTCTCGTTGACGCCGTCGGTCTTCTCGGTCAGCACGCCGAACGGTTGCGACGCGGCACGGAAACTGCCGGAGCCCTCGAACACGTAGGCGAAGGCGTGGCGCTCGAGCTCGACCGGCAGGGTCTTACGCTTGCCCGGCGGCACCCAGACGTCGAGATAACGCGGATCGGCGGCAACGCCTTCGATCGGGCCGCGCTTGCCCCAGAAATCGCCGCAGACCACGCGCACACGGGTGCCGTCGTCGTCGACCACTTCCGGAATCTGCGCCGCCTTGACGTCCTGATAGCGCGGCGCCGTCATTTTCAGCGACGACGGCAGGTTGGCCCAGAGCTGGAAGCCGTGCATGCGGCCTTGCGCGTCGCCCTGCGGCATTTCCTGGTGCATGATGCCGCGGCCGGCGGTCATCCATTGCACGTCGCCGGCGCCGAGATTGCCGCGATTGCCCAGGCTGTCGCCGTGCTCGACATTGCCGGCCAGAACATAAGTAATGGTCTCGATGCCGCGATGCGGATGCCAGGGAAAGCCGGCGCGATAATCTTCCGGCCGATCGTTGCGAAAATCGTCGAGCAGCAGGAACGGATCGGTGGCGCCGGTTTCGCCGAAGCCGAACGCGCGGCGCAGTTTTACGCCGGCGCCCTCGACCGTGGGCTTCGAGGTGATGATTTGCTTCACGGGCCGGATGGACATGATTTTTGCCCCTTCAGATGGCTGAATTCTCGCCAAAAGATGGTTAGCCGGAGGAAACCGGCAAGAAGGCACATCTTTGATACCGTGCAACTCGGGCCGTCGGAACCGCCGCGGCGACAGCAATGGATTTATTTCAGCCGACTTGTTGATCGTTGCGCAATAACGCGCCGACCAGCTTGTCGATTTGCGCAATCGAGCGGAAGTTCGACGGCGTCATGTCGCGGTCCGGGATCTTGATATCGAACTCGGTTTCGACGGCGAGCATGAGGTTGACCATATCGAGCGACGATAGGCCGCACTCGTTGAGAACGTCATCGTTACCGACCGATCGGCTGATTGATCGCTTGGCCATGAGCTGGCGCACGAGCTGCGCCACGCGTTCCGTCGAGTTGGTGTCGGTACGATCGAGCAAGGTGAATATTCCCCAAATGTCGCAAAGTGCAGCGGTTCCATTTCACAGATGGCCGCGTGAAGCCGCGCCAAGCAAGATTACCATGGCATGTGTTTGCGATTGGTAACCTTTACAGCAAAGAACTGCGCTAATCCCCGCGGAATAACACGAGGAATTGGAAGTTTTAAGGTACCCCGGGGTTGGTAGGCGCTGTCGAGGCTCGATGGCGCGGGAGGGTCCAACGTCATCGCGAGCGCAGCAATGAATGCCGGAAGAATCATGACGCTCCAAGAGGCCGATGAAGACCGCCGCGTCGCGCGCAGCGCCATGCGCGGCATTCTCATCGCTGCCAGCAATCTGCACGCCGCGGGTTCGGCGGATCTGATGACGCGCGCGGAAAAGGTCGCCGTGGTGGCCGCGACCCATGCCGCGTCGGTCGACGTCCGAGTCGCGATTCCCCAAAGAGGCGATCGATGCGGCGCGCGCCGAGCGGCTGTTGAGCGCAGCCGTACCGCCGGAACTTGGCGGCGAGGGCGCCAGCACGGCGGACATCGTAGACGTCTGCTACATGCTCGGCCGCAACTGCGCATCGACCGCGATGGTCTTCGCCATGCATCAGACCAAGGTCGCTTGCCTGGTGCGCCACGGCCGCGGCAGCGCCTGGCATCAGCGGCTGTTGCGCCGGCTTTGCGCCGAGCAATTGCTGCTCGCCTCTTCCACCACCGAAGGCCGCGCCGGCGGCGACGTTCGCAACAGCTCGGCGCCGATCGAGTGGCACGATTCGCGCATCACGCTCGAGCGCCAGGCGACGGTCATCTCCTACGCCGAGGCGGCCGACGGCATCGTCACCACAGCGCGGCGCTCTGCGGAAGCCGCCAGTTCGGACCAGGTTCTGGTCGCCTTCCTGAAAGACGACTATGCGCTCAAGCGGCTCAACGGCTGGGACGCGTTCGGCATGCGCGGCACCTGCAGCGAAGGTTTTGCGCTCTCTGCCTCAGGTTCTGCCGAGCAGATCCTGCCGGTGAGCTACGACAAGATTCACGCCCAGACCATGATGCCGTTCGCGCATCTGGCGTGGAGCGGCGCCTGGGCCGGTATCGCCGCCGCGGCGGTCGATCGCGCGCGCGCTTTCGTGCGCAAGGCTACCCACGGCGCTGGCGGCACCATGCCGCCCGGCGCCCAGCACCTGACCCGCGCCAACGCCACGCTGCGGACGTTGCGCAGCCTCATCGCCGCGGCGCTGCAACGGTTCGAGGCGGCGGCTTCCGATCCGGCCACACTCGAATCCATCGACTTCCAGACCGGCATGAACATGCTGAAGGTGAACGCGTCGGAGCTTGCGGTCGCGACCGTCATGGGTGCGATGCAGGCCTGCGGCTTGGCGGGCTATCGCAACGACGGCGAATTCAGCGTCGGCCGGCACTTGCGCGACATCCTGTCGTCGCCGGTCATGATCAGCAATGACAGGATTTTGGCGAATATCGGAGCGGCGTCGCTATTGAGCAGCACGCCGGCATCGCTGCGCGACTGAATTTGTTGGAACGATAAAAACAAGCATACCGAGAGGCGTGAGTAAGATGAATGTGGCATTCAAGGAACCGGCCCAGCCGGTACGCTCGCTCGATTCGATCGCCGAGGCGCTGCTGCTGCCGACCGGCATTGACGGCGTCTATGCGCGCACCGCCATATTCGAACAGGTCGTCGGCGGGCTGACCGCGCTGATCTCGCGCTACTGCGAGCCGAATACGGAAGTGTTGCGCTTTCCGCCGGTGATGAGCCGCCGGCAGGTGGAGAAATCCGGATATCTCAAGAGCTTTCCGCATTTCCTCGGCTGCGTCAGCTGCCTCGGCGGCGCCGAGACTGAGATCAAATCGGCGGTGGAGCGCAGCGAAGCCGGTGAGGATTGGACTCAGGCCTTGGCGGCGGCCGATCTCGTGCTGAGCCCCGCCGCCTGCTATCCGGTCTATCCATTGGTCGCGAGCCGCGGCCACGTGCCGGCAGGCGGGCTGGCCTTCGACGTCGCCTGCGATTGCTTCCGCCGCGAGCCGTCGCAAAATCTTGACCGCCTGCAGTCGTTTCGCATGCGGGAATATGTCCGCATCGGTACGCCGGAAGAGGTCGATGAATTCCGCCGCGCCTGGATGGCTCGGGCGCCGGGTTTTGCCAAGCAATTGGGCCTGCCGTGGCGCATCGATACCGCGAGCGATCCGTTCTTCGGCCGCGGCGGCAAGCTGATGGCGATGAGCCAGGTCGAGCAGGCGTTGAAGTTCGAGTTGCTTATTCCGGTGCGGTCCGCCGAGGAGCCGACCGCGTGCATGAGCTTCAATTATCACCGCGACCATTTCGGCACGACGTGGAATCTGCGCACCGAATCCGGCGAGGTGGCCCATACCGGCTGCGTCGCCTTCGGCATCGATCGGCTGGCTTTGGCGCTGTTCGCGACCCACGGCCTCGATCTGCCGCATTGGCCGGTCGCGGTGCGCAAGGCGCTGGCGCTCTAAATTAGACGCCCAACACCACGTATTCGGAGTAGGCGAGGTCGCCCAGCCGCGGCCGTTGCGGGCCCTTGAAATATTTCGCCATGCTGCCGGGGCGGAACGTGCCGATCAGTCCGGGAATGGCGCCGTTCGAATCGATGATGACGAAGGGTTTGCCGCGCCACGCCAAGTAGCGTCCGATCGGCCCGGCAAAGCGCACGAGGTCGGCGACGTCGCGGCAATAGATCAATTGCGCGCACGGGATCGCGCGCTTGACGATGCGGGGCCGGAAAACGAACGGGTAGGCGCGTCCGGCAGCTCTCGCACCACAGGCTGATGCAGCCCTGCTCGGCATGACGCTGGAGGATGTCCTGCTCGGTGGCATCGAAGCTCGCTGTCGGATTCTTGCGCGCGTCGAAGACGCGCATGCCGCCGCCGCCGAACAGGTCTTTCAGCATCGGCACCGCGACAAAGACGCCGTCGCAATAGCGCGAAAATCCCTGCGCCTCGATGATCGGCCAGGTGTGCGGCGCCGCCGAGACGTTGGTATATGTGGCGTCCTTGTCGGTGAGCGCTTGCGACGACCAGGAGCGTCGCGTAAGCGCGGTAGGCGGGGTCGACGTACCAGCTCGACAGGTTGCATCGGGTCGCGAGCCGGCCGCCTTCGCGTAGCGTCGAGCAAATCAACAGCAGCGCGCCGACGGGAACTTCGCCGCTTTCGAGAAGGTAACCATATTTCGGGAAACCCGGCGGCGGCTCACGCCGCGCCAGCCGGGCCAGCGCGTCCGACCAGAACTGCCGCGCGCGGTTCGGAAACCCGCGGCTGAGCAACGCGGCGACGGCGGCAATGTCGGCTTCGCCGATCTGACGGCAGCGAATTGCCGCAACGGAACAGTCCATTCGCGTTGACCACGGTAGCTTCGTGAACTTGATTGTAATCTTGCGCGAATATATCGGCTGCGGGTGAAGAAACAGTAGGCCATACGACGATGAGCATAAAATTAACCATAATGGACCTGATGCAGCAGATCGCACGCGAACACGGCAAGACGCTGGCGCCGCTGCGCGACGATCTGGTGCTGCTCGATTCCGGTTTGGACTCGCTCGGCTTTGCCGTGCTCGTCGCGCGGCTCGAAGACACGCTCGGCATCGATCCGTTCACGGCCGCCGAGGACGCCATGTTCCCGCTGACGCTCGGCGACTTCGTGAAAGTGTATGAAAGTGCGCAGCAACGCGCCGTCGCTTAGAGGTCGCATCGTCGATGCTGCGCCGGAGCAATTCTTCTGGGATCGCGCGGCGCGGCTTTGCGTCAACCATCTGGCGCGCGGAACAAGTTTTGGCGGCCGCCTTGCCGAGCTTGCGGACCGCTCGGTTGTGGTCGCGACGTCGAGCCAGCTCACGACGGCGCTGGCGCTGATCGAGCTCGACGGCGTGGCGCGCCGCATGACGATTTTGCCGCCCGATACGGCGGCCGATCACCTGGCCGCTTTGATCGCCTGTGCCGAGGCCGACGCCGTCGTGATCGACGCGGGTACGCTGGACCACCCGGCATTCGATCTTCCGGTGCGCGTCGTTTGTGCGCCGGCCATCGCCTCGACCGAAGAGCAATCGCTGCCGCATATGCTGACCGAATGGGTACTGCTCACGTCCGGCACGTCCGGCGTGCCGAAGATGGCGGTGCACAGCCTGGCCAGCCTGATCGCGCCGATCGGCGCCGGACGTCTCGACGGCGCCGTCGTCTGGGGCACGTTCTACGACATCCGCCGCTATGGCGGCCTGCAGATATTTTTGCGCGCGATCGTCGGCGGCGCGTCGCTGGTGCTGTCGTGCGCCGGCGAGCCGATCGCCGATCATCTTGCCCGGCTCGGCCGCTGCGGCGTGACGCATCTGTCGGGCACGCCGTCGCATTGGCGCCGCGCGCTGATGTCGCCCGAGATCGGGAAAATCTCGCCGCGTTATGTTCGTCTCTCCGGCGAAATCGCCGACCAGGCGATCCTCGACAGCTTGCGCGCCATGTTTCCGCAAGCCGGCGTCGGCCACGCCTATGCCTCGACGGAAGCGGGCGTTGCCTTCGAGGTGAACGACGGCCTCGCCGGATTTCCCGCCGACTTCCTGGAGCATGACCGCGACGGCGTCGAGCTGAAACTCGTCGACGGCGCGCTGCGCATCCGCTCGCCGCGCACGGCGGAGCGCTATCTCGGCACACAACATGCAACGCTGCGCGATGCGCGACGGCTTCGTCGATACCGGCGACATGGTGGAGCGGTGCGGCGATCGCTACGTCTTCGCCGGCCGCCGCGGCGGCATCATCAATGTCGGCGGATTGAAGATTCATCCCGAGGAGGTCGAGGCGGTCATCAATCGGCATCCACAAGTAAGAATGTCGCTGGTGCGGCCGAAGCAAAATCCCGTCACCGGCGCGATCGTGATCGCCGATGTGGTGCTCAAAGCCGATTGCGCGCGCGCTGGCGGCGAGCAGCAAATCAAGAACGACATATTGGCGCTCTGCCGCGAAGCCTTGCCGCGCCACAAGGTTCCTGCGGCTATCTCGATCGTGCCGGCGCTCGACGTCGGCGCGACCGGCAAATTGGCGCGGCGCTATGGCTAAAGCCGCACGCACCGTTCTCGTCACCGGCGCCAGCCGCGGGCTTGGGCTTGGCATCGCCCGCCAGCTGGCCGATGCCGGTTATGACGTGATCGCCTTGGCGCGGCAAAAGACCAAGCAGGTCGCCGACGCCATCGCCGAGGCCAAACGGGGCAAGCAAGGCGCGCTGCATTTCGTGTCGTTCGATCTCGGCGAGGTCGGCGAGATTCCCGGCCTGGTGAAAGGCCTGCGCAAGGATTTCGGTCCGCTGTTCGGCCTGGTCAACAATGCCGCCGTCGGCCACGACGGCGCGCTCGCCATGATGCACAATTCAGAAATCGTCGAACTGGTGCGCATCAACACGCTCTCGCCCATCATACTGACCAAATACGTGGTGCGTTCGATGATGTCGGAAGGCGCCGGCCGCGTCGTCAATGTCGCCTCGATCATCGGCTTTACCGGCTATAGCGGCCTTTCGGTCTACGCGGCGACCAAGGCGTCGATGCTCGGCTTTACCCGCTCGCTGGCCCGCGAGGTCGGCCGCCTCGGCATCACCGTCAATGCCGTAGCGCCGGGCTTCATCGATACCGACATGACCCACGGCCTTGCCGGCGAGCAGCGCCAGCAGGTGGTGCGCAGGAGCGCATTGCGCCGGCTTGCCGAAGTCGAGGACGTGGCGAACGCCGTCGAATATCTGCTCAGCGACAAGGCGCGCAATATTTCCGGCACGGTGCTGACCGTCGATGCCGGCGCCACCGCGTAACGGCTAAAGGCGAACCGCACCGGCCTTGATGCGCTCGAACAGCGCGCCGTCGAGCCGCACGTAAGCCTGCTGCGACGGATCGTCGAAATAGATGGCGTCGTCCGTCGCGGCCGGGTCAAAACCATCGCGCACGAGTTCGTTCTTCTGGTGCTTGAAGGTTGCCGTTACCGCGATGCGGTCTTGAATACGCAGGAACAGCGGCCGGGCGTAAGACGGCAACACGCGCGCGAGATGCTTGCGCAATTCCGGTAAATCCAACGTGCCGTCGACGACGAGCGCCGCCATGCCGGCTGCGCCCTCGGTGCCGGGAACTGGAACGCCGTAAACGGTCGCTTCGGTAATGCCGGGGAATGCGGTGATCGCCGCGGCGACTTCCGACGTCGCCACGTTCTCGCCCTTCCAGCGAAAGGTGTCGCCGATCCGATCGACGAAATAGAAATAGCCGCTCGCGTCGGCGCGCATCAGGTCGCCGGTGCGGTACCAGGCGTCGCCGCGTTCGAATACGTCGCGCAGGATTTTTTTCTGCGATGCCTCGGCGTCGGTGTAGCCCTCGAAGTCCGCTGCCGCATGAGCCGCGCCATCGTGAATTCTGACCAATCGCCTCGCCCGCTTCGTCAGTCGCGCAACGGATGCAAAGGCCGCTCTCGTTGCGGATCGGATCGAGCGTCGCAGGATCGGATTTCACCAGCGCCAGCGGAAAGCGATGGGCCAGGAACGACGGCACGCGGCCGATGGCGCCGACTTTGCCTTCGACGTTGTAGAGCGAGACGTTGCCTTCGGTCGCGGCGTAAAACTCCAGGATCTTCGGGATGGCGAACCGGTCCTGGAATTTTTGCCAAATGTCGGCGCGCAGCCCGTTGCCGCAGCACAGGCGAAGCCGGTGCTGCTTTTCGCGGGGTTGCTCTGGCGCATTGACCAGATAACGGCACAGCTCGCCGATATATTGGAACAGCGTGCAGTCCCAATTGACCACGTCGTCCCAGAATTCGCGGGCGGAGAATTTATCGCGGATCACCACCGATCCGCCGCGCACCAGCACCGCGCCGGTGGCAACGACGCCGCCGACGCTGTGATACAGCGGCAGGCAATCGTACATGCGGTCGTCGGGACCGGTGTTCATGAGGCCGGCGAACCAAAAGCTCCATTGCATCAGCCGGTGATGGCTGACATGGGCGGCCTTCGGCAGGCCGGTCGTGCCGGAGGTGTAGATGTGGAGCGCGCGGTCGGCGATGGTCACGCCGCGGCGTTCGGCTCCGGTCAACCGTCCGCCGGACAATTGTTCGATGGCACGATCGATGCGGGCAAAATTCGTCGCTGCCGTGCGACCAGATTTTTGGCCGGCCCACCATGAGCGCAAGCGCGGCAGTGACTTCGCCGCACAGCTCGGAGGCGACGATGATGTGCTTCGGCGCGACGATATCGAGGCAATGGGCGAGCGCCGAGCCGCGAAGATTGGTGTTGATCAGCGAAACGACGCCACCGACTTTGGTGATGCCGAGCCAGATCGCCATGTATTCGGGCCGGTTCGGCATGACGAGGCACACCGCCTCGCCCTTGCCGAGGTTTTGCTCGAGCGCCCAGCGCGCATAACGGTTTGCGCGGTCGTCGAGCGCGCGATAGGTCAAGCACTCGCTCGCCGAGAGCAGAGCAGGGGCGTCGCCGCGTGATTGCGCCAGCTCCTCGATCACGCGCGGCAGGATGCGCTGCGGGTTGCCGACGATCGGCGCGGTGGCTTCCAGCGCGCGCACCCAGTCGCGCAGCGCGCTGTCCTTGCCGCCGGTCTGCGGCTTTGCCCGTTCCGCCTCGATGAGGGTCATGCCCGATGATGGCAAAACAAAGTGAATTTTTCGCTTCAAGAACGGTTAAAATTTGAACGATCTATCGAACCGATCATCACTCCTCGGCACGCGTTGCGGCAGGAGGAAAACAATTAAGGTTATTGCTTCCAATTAATCTTGCTTACGATGTTCATGTCGGCAGCCACGGATAAGAAACCGAAGCGCCATACAATGGCCCAGCATTCGGGATGCGTGGTGGGACGACATGAAACGAGAAACGGTGGCCGTGCACGGCGGCTACGACACCGATCCGACGACGAAGGCCGTCGCGGTGCCGATCTATCAGACCGTCGCCTACGAATTCGACAGCGCCGATCATGGCGCGGCTTTGTTCGACCTTGAGGTCGAAGGCTATCGCTATTCGCGGATCAGCAATCCGACCACCGAGGTGCTGGAGCGCCGCGTCGCCGCGCTCGAAGGCGGCGTCGATGCGCTGTGCGTGAGCTCCGGGCAGGCGGCGCTGAACTACGCGGTGCTCAATGTCTCCAGCATGGGCAGCAATATCGTCTCGGTGCCGCAGCTCTATGGCACCACCTACACGCTGTTCGCCCACTTGCTGCCGAGCCAGGGGATCAAGGTGCGCTTCGCCGAGTCCGATCAGGCCGGGGCAATCGAAAAGCTGATCGACGACGATACCCGCGCCATCTTCTGCGAAAGCGTCGGCAATCCGGCGGGCAACATCTGTGACATCGAGGCGCTGGCAAAGGTCGGCGCGCGGCACGGCGTTCCGCTGATCGTCGACAACACGGTGGCGACGCCGATCCTGTTGCGCCCGATCGAATACGGCGCCGACATCGTCGTTCACTCGCTGACCAAGTTCATGGGCGGCCACGGCACCACGCTCGGCGGCGCCATCGTCGACAGCGGCCGGTTTCCCTGGGCCGCGCACAAGCAGCGCTTTCCGATGTTCAACGAGCCCGACGCGTCCTATCACGGCCTGATCTACACCGAGCATTTCGGCGCCCGCGCCTATATCGCGCGCTGCCGCAGCGTCTATCAGCGCACCACCGGCGCCGTGCTGGCGCCGCTGTCCGCCTTCCTGTTGCTGCAAGGCATCGAGACGGTGGCGCTGCGCGTCGAGCGCCACGTCGAAAACGCGCGCCGCGTCGCCGAATTTCTGCGCCAGGACCGCCGCGTGGCCTGGGTCAATTACACCGGCTTTGCCGACAATCCCTATCACCAGCTGGCGCAAAAATATCTCGGCGGCCGCGCCTGTTCGCTGCTGACCTTCGGCGTCGTCGGCGGGCTGGAGGCGGCCAAGAATTTCTACGACGCGCTGAAGCTGTTCAAGCGGCTGGTCAATATGGGCGACGCCAAGTCGCTGGCCTGCCACCCGGCTTCGACCACGCACCGGCAGATGTCGGCCGACGAGCAGAGCAAGGCCGGCGTCACGCCGGAGATGATCCGGCTCAGCGTCGGCATCGAGCACATCGACGACATCATCGCCGACCTCGACCAGGCGCTCGGCGCGGCGCAACGGCGCAAAAACTCGCCGCTCATTGCCGCCGAATAGCGAGCACAGCCGATGCCGCTTTTCCTCGACACTTCGCGAGTCCGTCTCGGCCAACGAAATCCGCGCCTCGAACTGCGTCACCATCGGGCTGATCAACAACATGCCAGATCCGGCGCTGGATGCGACCGAGCGGCAGTTCATCGATCTGATCCGCGCCGCCGCATCGAAAACCATCGTGCGGCTGCTGCTGTTCTCGATCCCGGAAATTCCGCGCGCCGACACCACGCGCCAGGACATGGCCGAACGGTACCGCGACGTCGCCGAGCTGTGGGACGCCCATGTCGACGGCCTGATCGTGACCGGCACCGAGCCGCGGATGAAAAACCTGAAAGACGAGCCGTATTGGGCGACTTTGAGCCAGGTGGTGGATTGGGCGCGCGACTACACCACCTCGACCATCTGGTCATGCCTCGCCGCTCATGCCGCCGTGCTCCACGTCGACGGCGTCGAACGCCGCCCGCTGGCCGACAAGCTGTTCGGCGTATTCGATTGCGAGCCGGCCGCCTCCCATCCGATGACGAGTGATGCCAAGTCCGGACTGCGCGTTCCGCACTCGCGCTACAACGATTTGCCGGAAATGGCGCTTACGGATTGCGGCTACCGCATTCTCACCCGCTCGGCGGTCGCCGGCGTCGATATGTTCGCGCGACAGGACAAGAGCTTTCACCTCTTCCTCCAGGGCCATCCGGAATACGAGGCGACAACCCTGCTGCGCGAATACCGCCGCGACGTCGGCCGCTACCTGCGGCGCGAGCGCGACGATTATCCCGGCCTGCCGCTGAATTATTTCGACGCCAGGGCGACGGCGATCGCCGCCGCCTTTCGCGAGCGCGCTTTGGTCGATCGCCGCGAGCATCTCATCGCGGGTTTTCCGTTTGGCGAGCTTGACGCCGGGCTGGAAAGCCCGTGGCGCGCTACCGCCGTCGGCATCTACGAGAAGTGGCTGGAATATCTCAGTGGCCGCAAGTCGGACCAGCGCCCGCTGACGACGCCGTTACGGCGGGCCTGGCGCGACTGGCCCACGGCTGCCGCACGGCAGGCGGACGGCGTGTCCGGCTAGGACTTGCTCAAATTTACGCTTTGTTTGGCGCTATCCCGTTTAATGGCCCGCTAGCCTTGCTGGAGGGAGCCGTGCCCAAACCTGTCGTCTTCGCTTTTCCCGCCGATGTCGAACTGACCGACGCCCCGATCGCACCCCATTGGATCACCGAGGGCATGCCGCAGGCGCGTTCGGCGAAGCTCGCCGTCACCGCCGACGGCACCTCCACGGTCATGGCCTGGTCGTGCACCGCCGGCCGCTTCACCTGGAATTACAATATCGACGAAACCCTGCACGTCATCTCGGGCGAGGCCTTCGTCACCGACGAGAAGGGCGAGGTCCGCCGCCTCGGCCCCGGCGACATGGTCTATTTTCCCGCCGGCAGCCGCAGCAACTGGTACATTCCCCACGAGATCAGGAAGATCGCCTTTTGCCGGCAGGCCATGCCGCGCCCGCTCGGCGTCATGTTGCGCACCTGGAACAAGCTTATCGATCTCATGACCGGCTTTTCCACGGGCGAGGGCGACCTCGAACCGGTGCAGCAGCCGGAAATGCGCACTGATTCCCGGCGCGCAACGGCTAGCTAGGCAGTTCGGCTCATTTATCCGTATTATCGTCGTTCCTGACGCGGGCGTAATCGCGCGCCCGCGCAAACATTTGCGCGAATGGGACGGCCATGCCGAAAGTCGAAGGTGTTCTGCACTTCACGATCCCGGTGAAGGACCTGGATCGCTCGGAAAAATTCTATGCGGACATCCTCGGATTCACGAAAATCGGCCGCACCGATCGCATCGTCTTCATGCGGGCCGGCGATGATTTCTTCAATCTGACTTTTTCTGAAAATCCGATCACGCAAAATGCCGCCGGCCGGCACGAAATCCATTCCGCCTTCCGCGTGACGCCGGAGGTCTACGACGAGACGCTGCAAAGCCTGCCGGCCAAAGGCGTCGAGATTTTCAAGGAAGAGGATCGCCGCGCCGGCGTGTTCGTCGGCCGCAGCGCCTATATCCGCGATCCCGACGGCAACGTCATTGAATTCATCGATCTCAAGCGCGCGCCCGGCGCCCCGGCGTAACGCCCAACAGAAATAATCGGAGAATGCCCATGGCCAGCCAGCCGATCCGTCGCGTCATTACCGGTCACGACGGCAAGAACGTCGCCAAGGTCATCCTCGAAGGCCCGGCGACCAATACCAAGCGGCCGCGCGAGGGCGTTGCTTCGACCTTGATGTGGTGCAGCGACATGATGCCGGCGGATATTGCCGTCGGCGACAACGCCGAGGACATGGGCGCGCGTATTCTCGGCACTGCGCCGCCGGAGAACGGCTCGCGCTTCATCGTCATGGAATTCGCGCCGGGCATCGCCTCGGAGATGCACCGCACCGAGACGATCGATTACATCGTCATGCTGTCCGGCGAAATCGAGATGGACATGGACGAGACCACCGTAAAACTGCGGGCCGGCGACATCATGGTCCAGCGCGGCACCAACCATGCCTGGGTCAATCGCGGCAAGGAGCCGGCGCGGCTCGCCATCGTGCTGCTCGATGCAAAGCCGCTCGGCATCGGCCACCCGCGCCTGCGCGGCGATCAGGTGCGGTGACGGAGGTCAGAGCGCGAATATCTCCATCCATGGTGACGCGCGCCGGCGCGAATGCTGCGGCGAGCGCCGTAAGCTGCGAACGGTCGCAAAACGCCGGGATCACGGTCTTCGCTTGCGTTGCCCGCACCAGCGCGACCGTGTCGGACAGCCGCGGGTGCACGTTCCAGCGCATGAATTGCGCGCGGCCGCTTTTGACCAGATGGTCGGCAGGTGTGGTGGGATTGACGTAGCCGGTGAACACGATGGCCGGCTCGGACTTGTCCTGCCATTCGCCGAACAGGCGCGCGGTCGCGCCGGACGTGCCGTCGGCCGAGCCGGCCAGCATGATGCCGCGGGCGCCATCGATCGGCTTGACGGTTGCGGCGAGCCGTTTGATTTCGTCGCCGACATTGTCGCTGCAACGAAATGCCGGCGCCGTCGCCAAGCTGCTGCAGCGCCTTTTGCATGGCGTCATCGACGAAAATGTCGGTGCGGCCGTGGCGCAGCAGTTCGAGCGCGATTTCCGGGCCGCGGCCGTTGGCGGGAACCGGAAGCAGCAGCGGTCCGCGCTCGACGAACGGTGCCAGCCTGCTCCAGCATTCGGCGAGCGGTGCATCGTAGCTGCCGTAGGAGCAATCCATCAGCGCCGTGCTTGCAGGCGGCGGCGGATCGTAGGCGTAAAGGATCGATTCCGCGGAAAAGTCGCCGGTGTAGAGCAAGCCGTCGCCGATGGCGAAGCGCAGCCAGACGCCGCCCGGCGCGTGGCCGTTACGGCCGGTCTCGACCGCGATGCCGAGCACGTCGCCGCACCCGCGAACCGGCAGCGGCCGCCCGGCAATGCCGCTCGGGCAGCGCGCGTAAAACGATGTCGGTGGCATAGACCGGCGGATTGCCGAGTTTCGGCAACAGCGACAGCCCGCCGACATGGTCCCTGTGGCCGTGGCTGAGCACCAGCGCGTCGACCGGGCCGATGTCGTCGACTTTCGGCAACAGCCCCGGCGGCGGGCCTTCGCCGAGATCGAGCATCAGGCGTTTACCCGCCACTTCGAGCAGGAAGCAGGCCGGACCCTTGGCGCCGACGCCGGAAATCAAGTGCAGCAAAGCCGTCCTTTGGCCCATCTTTAGGCGCATCGCATTCGACCGGTATTTCAATGCTCTACGGGCGGCTGCGAAAGTTGACAATGGCCGGCCACGTCCTTAATCAACCGCTTTAAAAGGAAAAGCGTCATGAAGGTCCGCAACTCATTGAAATCGCTTCGGAGCCGCCACCGCGACAACCGCATCGTGCGGCGCAAGGGACGCGTCTACGTCATCAATAAGACGCAGCGGCGCTTCAAGGCCCGCCAAGGCTAGGCTACCAATTCCGGTCCCGGCCCGTGGCCGGCTCAGCGCAACCCCGCGACCTGCCCAATTGCGCCGCATTGCTCGCGCAACTTTGAACGCTATTCGGGCTTGTTGCCGTGCGGCAGGCGAATAAACTCCTGGGCCATGAGATTGCGATTCCCAATTCTCGCTCTCGGTGCGGTTCTCGGCCTGTCACTGGCGTTGCCGGCATCGGCGCAAAATCCGCAACGGCATGGGTGGATCCATCCGCCGAGCGGCCTGCCCAAAGCCGGGCACGGCGAGCCGTCCATCAAGCTCGATACATTGTTCGAGGCGTTGAAGATCGCGCCCGACGAGGACAGCGCCAAGGCGATCGAGGAGCGCATCTGGGCGGTGTGGGTGATGTCGGGCAGCGACACCTGCAATCTGCTGATGGGCCGGGTGAAGGCCGCGTCCGACGACAAGAACTACGATCTGGCGCTGAAGCTCTTGGGCGCCGTCATCGCCATCAACCCGAAATATGTCGAAGCGTGGAACCAGCGCGCCACCATCTACTACCTGAGGGATGATTATGGCCACGCGCTCGCCGACATCCGCGAGGTGCTGGCGCTCGAGCCGCGCCACTTCGCTGCGTGGTCGGGCCTCGGCCTCATCCTCCAAGACATCGGCGACGACAAGCACGCGCTCGAAGCCTACCGCAAGGCGCTGGCGATCGATCCGCATCTCGAGCATATCCCCGACGTGGTGAAGACGCTGACCGAGAAGGTCGAGGGGCGGGATATCTAATTCGCGATTGTGCGCCTCAGGCGTCGTCGTGCGCGTCGGAACCGACAAACGCAATCCGCATAAAATTGGTCGCGCCGGGCGTGCCGAGCGGGACGCCGGCGACGACGATGATGCGCTGGCCGGCTTTGGCAAAACCTTCCTTGAAGGCGAGGCGGCAGGCGCGCTCGACCATGTCGTCCTGGTCGTGGGCATCCTCGTCGATCACGCAATGGATGCCCCAGACCACCGATAGCCTTCGCCCGGTGCCCTCGATCGGCGAAATGGCGACGATCGGGCATTTCGGCCGCTCGCGCGACACCCGCATCCCGGTCGAGCCGGATGAGGTCCAGCACACGATTGCGGCGAGGTCGAGCGTCTCGGCGACTTGACGCGCCGCCGCCGCAATGGCGTCGGCGCCGGTAGCTTCCGGCTCGGTATGCAGCACGTGCAGCGACGGCAGATACATGGCGTCGCGTTCCACTTCTTCGGCGATCCGGTTCATGGTCTCAACCGCTTCGACCGGATATTGCCCGGACGCCGATTCCGCCGACAGCATGATGGCGTCGGCGCCGTCGAAGATGGCGGTGGCGACGTCGGAGACTTCGGCGCGGGTCGGCACCGGGCTTGAGATCATCGATTCCAGCATTTGCGTCGCGACGACGACCGGCTTGCCGGCGCGGCGGCAGACCCGCGTCATTTCCTTCTGCACGCCGGGCACCTTCTCCAGCGGCATCTCGACGCCGAGATCGCCGCGCGCCACCATCAGCGCATCGGCCAAATCGAGAATGTCGCCGAGCCGGGTCACGGCCTGCGGCTTCTCGATCTTGGCCATCACTGCGGCGCGGCCGCGGGTGATCTTCTTCGCTTCGGCAATGTCTTCCGGGCGCTGAATGAACGACAGCGCGATCCAGTCGACGCCGGCTTCGAGGGCGGCTTCGAGGTCGGCGATGTCCTTCGGCGCCAGCGCCGCAAGCGGCACGACGGTGTCGGGCAGGCTGACGCCTTTGCGGTTGGAAATTTTGCCGCCGACTTCGACGCGTGTGGTGATGCGTTGCGCACTGACGTCGGTTGCGACCAGGCGGAGCTTGCCGTCGTCGATCAACAGCGCGTCGCCCGGCTTGATGGCGGCAAAAATCTCCGGATGCGGCAGCTGCACGCGCTTGGCGTCACCCGGCGTGGCGTCGCTATCCAAAATAAAATCCTGACCCTTGTCGATCTCGGCCGCATCGTCCTTGAAGGCGCCGAGCCGCAGCTTCGGGCCTTGCAGATCGACCAGGATGCCGATCGGCCGGTTGTAATCCGCCTCGACGGCACGGATCGTGGTCACGAGCTCGCGCATCTTGTCGTGATTGGTGTGGCTCATATTGATGCGGAACACGTCGGCACCGGCTTCGAACAGCCGGCTGATCACGGCGCGGTCCGACGACGCAGGACCGAGCGTGGCCACGACTTTGGTCCGCCGCTGCCGCCTCATGGAGTCTTTTTTCCCGGCGCGGGCGTGGATGTCGCGCCGGCGCCGGCGGGTGGCGCGTTGAGCTGATTGCCCGGCGGCAACGGCTTTTGCGCCGGCTGCTCTGCGGATTCGGTGAGCTGCACAGTCCAGGCGCGCTGCTCGCCGGTATCGACTTCGAAGAAACCGGTGCGGTCGTAGCCGTGGGCCAGGCAATCGCCGATGCCGCGGATCGTGAATTCCTTGTCGCGGGTGCACATATAGGCCCGTCCCGTCCATTCGCCGCCGCGATCGTAGTCGATGGCATAGACATAATAATAACGCGCGACGAGATTGCCCTTGAGCACGGTCTCGCAGGTTCGTGACGGCAAGTTCCACCAGCCTTCGGTGGTCCAGCCGTCGGCGTCCTTATAGCCGACCGCGACGCCGACCCGGCTCGGCGTGTTGTTGCAGAGCCGGAAATCGGCCGCGGCGGGTCGCGCCGAAGCGGCCAGCACGAGCGCCACGAACAGGCCCGCCGCCAGCGTGCTCAGCGTTTTTCTGGAGATAGTCGCGTGGCTCATGTCCGGTGCAGAATCCGGCCTCCGCTCACGGCCTGTCAACGACGATGGCACGGAAGTCGGTGACGTTGGTGAATGTCGGACCCGGGACGAAAAGGTCGCCGATGCCGTTGAAAAACCCCGTTGAATCGTTGTCGGCGAGAAACGCGGCGGGATCGAGGCCGGCGGCCCGGGCGCGACGAAGCGTCGTCGGGTCGACAAAGGCCCCGGCCGGGTCGTCGGGGCGGCCGCTGCCGCCGTCGGTGCCGTCGGAATCGGCGGCCAGCGCCGAAATGGCTGCGGCGCCGTCGAGATGGATGGCGAGGGCAAGAGCATATTCCTGGTTGGGTCCGCCGCGGCCCTGGCCGCGCAGCGTGACCGTGAGCTCGCCGCCGGAGAGGACGACCACCCGGCGGCCCTGGGCGCTCAAGTCGCGGGCCAGACGGGCGTGTTCCGCCGCTACCTCCCGCGCCTCGCCTTGCAGGCGGTCGCCGAGCACGATGCATTCGTAGCCGGCGGCAATGGCGCGCCCCTGCGCCGCCCGCAGCGCATCGGCCGGCCGCGCCACGATCCGATAGTCGGAGCCGGCAAAGATCTTGTCGCCCGGCTTCGGCGTCTCGTTCCCCGGATCGTCGAGCGCCTGGGCCACGGCGGCGGGCAGATCGAGCCGGAAGCGGGCAACGATGGCGCGGGCGTCTTCGAGCGTCGTCGGGTCGGGCACGGTCGGCCCGGAACCGATGACGGAAGGGTCGTCGCCGGGCACGTCGGAGATCGCCAGCGTCACCAGCTTGGCGGGAAAAGCGAGCCGGGCGAGGCGGCCGCCCTTGATGCGCGAGAGGTGCTTTCGCAGCGCATTCATGTCGCCGATGGCGGCGCCGCTGCGCAACAGCGCCCGCGTCACCGCCTGTTTTTCGGCAAGCGTGATGCCATTAGCCGGCGCGATCCAGTTGGCCGAGGCGCCGCCGGACAGAAGAACGAGGACGAGATCGTCCGCACCGGCGGCTTGCGCAAGCGCCAGCGCCCGTTCGGTTCCCTTCAGGCCCGCTTCGTCGGGCACCGGATGGCCGGCCTCGACAATGGGAATATGCCGGGTCGGACGGCCATAGCCGTGACGGGTGACGGCGATGCCGGCGAGCCGATCCTCAGCGATCCGGCCGAGATAGTGCTGCTCGGCGGCTTCCGTCATCGAGCCAGCCGCCTTGCCCGCGGCCAGCACGATGAGACGGCCCCGCGGCGGCGGTTCCGGCAGGTTCGGCGGCAGGCACTGCGACGGGTGCGCGGCGGCGACCGCGGTCCGGAACAGCGATTCGAGCAATTCGCGCGCTGACGCGGCCATGATCATCCCGGGATCGGCCTATGGAAAGCCGGCGGTTAGGTCTCTATCTTTCTATAACACCGTTGCGGAGGACATCATGGCTACCGACGACAAGACCGAGCTCGAAGCCGCCGTCTACCGCCGGCTGGTCGAGCACCTGCGCTCGCGCACCGACGTGCAGAACATCGATCTGATGAATTTGGCCGGCTTCTGCCGCAACTGCCTGTCCAACTGGATGAAGGACGCGGCCGACGCCAAAGGCCTGCCGATGACCAAGGACGAGAGCCGCCAGATCGTCTACGGCATGCCCTACGACGAATGGCGCGCCAAGCATCAGAAGGAAGCGTCCGCCGATCAGAAGGCGGCATTCGAAAAAGCAAGCCCAAAGCACTGAGCGAGCGGCTTTTGCGCCGCGCTCCTGTGCAGAGCGTGGATGAGCGGGCTATTGGCTTGATCAAAGCGCGCCGGCAGTCGACACCTCTCGCAGTTGATCATGCGAGGAGTACCCGATGGCCACCGCCGCTGCCGCCAAAGACGAACAAACCGCCCACCGCTTTGCCAAGGATCAGCTCAAGGCCATCGTCGAGCGAGTCGAGCGGCTCGAGGAAGAGAAGAAGGCGATCGCCGACGACATCCGCGACGTCTACGCCGAGGCCAAAGGCAACGGCTTCGACGTCAAGTCGCTCCGTGTCGTGGTGCGGCTGCGCAAGCAGGACATCAACGAGCGCAAGGAGCAGGAGGCCATTCTCGAGACCTACCTGCACGCGCTCGGCATGATTTGACGCCTGTCATTCCGGGGCCGAGCGAAGCGAGGAACCCGGAATCCATAGCCACCGCCGCTCAAGAACAGTCTCAAGCGCCAATTCTTCCAGGATCGTGATTATGGATTCCGGGCTCGCCGCTGCGCGGCGCCCCGGAATGACGGCGCTTATTGCAGCGACGCGGTGCGGGTCGGGTAGGTGATCGTCGACAGGAACACGATCGCGCTGCCGTTGAAGTGATCCTGGCTCAGGCCGAGATTCGGGTCGGGTGAGAACGTCATCATCACCGAGCTTGCAGGTTTGACCATCAGGCCCGCGAGGTAGGTGACGTCGCGGGCGCCGAACGCGAGCGTCGACAGGAAGCGCTGCACGCTTGGCGACAGAATGATTGCGCGCAGCCACGGATTGTCGAGACGCTCACTGACTTTGACGGCGGCCGCCGCGAGCTGAATGGCCTTCTGGACCGAGGTTTTGGGCTGATCGTTGACGCCTTTCACCGCGACCGTGGTCTCGTTCTCGCCAATGACCGCGCCCGCTTTGTCCACGGCGGCGCGCGCCGCCACAGCAATGGCGTGGGACGGCGTGTCGCGGCCCGGCTGTTCGGCGTAGGCGAGCGCGAGTTGCGGCGGGACACGGTCGTCGGACGCGCCCGGCAATGGGCCGACGGTGCCGGTGGCGTTGGGATCGGCGCTCGCCACTTCAACGCCACGCGCGCCCTTCGGTCGCGCGGCGGCGGCGTTGGCGCCGTCAGGTTGGCCCTGCCAGTAACCGCGCGAGAGGATGACTTGATTTGCCGACAGCGATGCGAAGCGGTCGTCGGTCTGGGGCGGCGGCGCCACTTTCTGCGCGGCCGGCGTGGCGGTCGCGACGGCGAATGCGTTGGTGTGGATCAGCTTGGTCTGCGCCGCCACATGGGTCACGGCCGCTTTCACCCGTTCGACCGCGGCAACTGCCACCGCTTTGACTTTGGTGCGCGTGGTCGCTGCGGGAGCCGACGCCGCGGCGGAGGCGTACGAGTCGGCATCGTCGTCTTCTTCGCCCTTCCGCAGGCCGAACAGCTTGGCAATGGGATTGATGCCGTGTCGGTCCTCGCTCGCCACCATGGCGCCGGTATCGACGCCGGAATTGCGCGCCGCATCGACCGAATTTTCCGAAGGATTATTGCCGCGCTGCCTGATCTCGGCGAGCGCCAGCGCGTAGCCTTGCAGCGGCTTGCCGTCGGTCGGGATCTGCACGGTCTTGCCGTCCGGGAACACGCGCACCAGCTGCTCGCGGCTCATGCGCGGCCACATCCGCACGCTGCCGGTGTCCATGTGGACGAACGGCGAGCCGGACGTCGGATAGAAGCCGACGCCGCCGCGGGCGAGCCGCAATCCCATGGCGCGAATTTCGTCGAGCGGTACGCCGGGAATGTAGAAATCCATGGCGCGGCCGAGCATGTGCTGGCTGAAGCGCGCCACGCCGGCAGAGCGGTGGCGCAGCATGGCGTTGGTCGCCGGCGAACGATAGCCGCATACGACCCAGATCGGCGCCTTGTTGCCGGCCTCGCGCTGCACCTCCCACACCAGATCGATCAGGTGCGGATCCATCTTGGTCGCTTCGCCCTTGCGCCAGTCGCGCAGGAACCAGTTGAGCTTTTCCAGCGCGGCCTCGTCGTAGCGGCCGTCGCGCTTGAAGGTGATGGTGATGTCTTCGTCGGTATGGATATGGTGCAGCGAGATGGTGCGGGTGTCGCCTTCGGCGACGGCGTTCTGCAGGGCTCTGGAGCCGAACACGAGCAGAAGGACGGTCAGGCCGCACGCATAGCCGGCGCGCGCCGCAACGAATCGCACAGCTTTCAGGCGCGCCTTACAAAACGGCACGAGCCCATCCCACTTTGACGCGTTGGCGACACGATCTCGCCACGGCTCCCCGCCGCGACGATTAACGCTAACGCAGTGTTAAATTGGGAAGGGTTAACGAAACCTTACCGTCGCCCCATCCCCCGACGCCATTAGGGCTAACGGCATAGTGTGGCGAAAAATGGCCAGAGCTGCGGCCCTGGGGATAGGCCGCCCAAAAGGGGCGGCCTATGGGGTGGAGTGGTTAACGGACCGGCGCAGTTTTTAGCGGAGTTCCAGGGACTTAGCGCTGAACCGGGGCTCCGGAACTGGTCTCGCGGCGATGCGGGGTAGCGCGACGCACCGGCTGGGGTGGCGCAGCGGCAAATCCGCCGCCGAACAGCCGCGAGAAGAAGCTGCCGCCATCGCCCGGACCGCCGTAGGTGCGGCCGCCAAAGAGCGGGGTCGAATCCGGAATCGCCAGAACCTGACGATGCGAGGGGTCTTCCCGGCGCTCGACGGCGACATCGGCCATCTTGCGGTCGTCGCCCTTGAGGATCGCCAAGAGCTGCCTGTCGCGGCCGTAGACGTCGTCGCGGAACTGCAGCTTGCCGTCGTCGTCGACGAAGGCGGTCTGGTAGGTCAGGTTGACCGGAATGAAGGTCGGCAGCTGGATGTCCTGCTCGCCGCCGGCGTCGATCATCTTCTTGATGCGCTCGAGCGTGTAGCCGTCGTTCGGCCGCACCAGCGACAGCAGCACCTCGGCATATTTCTGCGGATCCTGCACCCGCATGCAGCCGTGGCTATAGGCGCGCTTGTCATAGGCGAACAGATACTTGTCCGGCGTGTCGTGCTGATAGACCAGGTACTTGTTGGGGAAGTTGAAACGGATGCGCCCGAGCGCATTGTGTTCGCCCGGCGGCTGCCAGATGTGCACGGTGCCGTCGGGGTTCTTGCCGACCTTCAGTCCCATGCGGTCGAGCACCGTCGGGTCCTGCTGCAGCGCCGGCAGGTATTCGTGATTGACGATCGACGGCGGCACGTTCCAGGTCGGATTGATGGTGATGAATTTCATCTCCGCCTGCATGATCGGCGTCGGCATTTCCGGCTTGCCGTCGACGATCCGCGTGGTCCAGTAGGGCTTGCCGTCGTGCATCACGCGTAGCGTGAAGTCGGCGAGATTGACGATCACGTAGGTGTTGCCGAGATCGTGCGGCATCCAGCGCCAGCGCTCCATATTGGCGAGGATGATGTCGACCGGCTTGTCGGGCTGGTGACCGTTGAGCGCGTCGATGGTCTGCTGGGTCAGCGTGCCGGTGACCTTGAGCTGATGCTCCTGCTGATACTTCTTCACCGCGTCGGCCAGCGCCTTGTCATAGGTCGTGCCGTCGCCTGAGACCTTCAGCCGTTCGCGCAATAGCGGCACCCGCTCGTCCTGGCCGCCGATCTTCGGCGCCGCGCCGTTTCCGATCGGCGTCTTGCCAGCTTCAGCCTTGCCGGCGCGGATCTCGGCGAGCTTGGCTTTGAGCGCGAGGTAGCCGGCGGTATGCGGCTCGTAGGCGTCGAGCGCCTTTGCCATGTCTTTGGCTTCGACCATGGCGGCGAGCACGTCGGCGGGCTCCGGCGCCGTCGTGGTGTAAGAGATGTCGCCGCTGACGCGCGACCAATGCACCCGGCCGATCGAGGCGTGGTGGGCGTAGGTGATGACCGTCATGTCGAGCTTGAGCTCGGCCTCGGCGAGATCGTTCGGATCGCTCAACGCGGAAAAGTTTGGCACCCGGTAATCGGCCGGATCGAGACCGTCCTGGTCGACATGGCCGAGATAGGCGATCACGGCCTTGCCGCGCTCGTTCACTTTGCCGTCGGTGATCCACAGCGGCGCGTAATCGCGGCCGGAATAGAACGCGTCGACGATGGTGCGGTCTTTCTTGTTGCCGACGATGCGGTCGAACTTGCCGCTGGAGAGATTGCGCAGCTGATCGACGACCGCGGCATCGGCCGCGCTCAAGGCGGGGGCAGCCGGCGCCGCCGCGGGGGCAGGCGCCGCAGGCGCGCTGGCCGTCGTTGTGGGTTCTGGAGTTGCCGCCGGGGCGGCCGCTGCCGCCGGGGCAGGGGGTGTCTCCGCCGTAGCGGGCGGTGTCGACGCTTGAGTCGGGTTTATCGACCCTGTTGTCGGCGGCAGATTCGGCGAATCGAGCGGTTGCGGCGTCGCTGTCGCCGCGGGGGTTTTGTCGGCGTCGGCCGGTGTCGGCGCAGCCGCATTCGCGGTGTCGGGCGCGGTGGCCGTGGCGCTGGTGGCCGTGTCGGACGGTCCCGCCAACGTGACGGCGGGAGCGCCGGCCAGCAGCAGGACGACGGCGGTCGAGGCGAGAAGGTGGTTGATGCGGACGCCCGGCATTGCAATTTCTCCTTACGAGCCTGCGCGATGAACGCAGCCACGCCGCGTGAGGATTAAGGTCCCCATCGCGGCTTTAGTATGGAACTAAACCCGCAGCCGCTGCACTTTAGGTGAGCCGGCTTGGCTTGTCCTGTGCACGCTTGCGAATAATCGGGCGTTTCATGCGATTTTCAGCGGCTGTCGCTCTGTTGCAACGGCGTCGCTATCGGCTTCATCCCGTTCGGTATTCAGGCCCAGCGCTTCGAGCTTGCGATACAGCGTGGAGCGGCCGATTTGCAGCCGCCGCGCCACCTCCGACATCTGGCCGCGATAATGGGTAATGGCGTACCGAATGAGCTCGGCCTCTAATTCTTCCAGCGGCCGCACCTCGCCCGAGGCGTCCAACAGCGGCAGCGCATCGGCCGCGGCTGTGGGCGCCATGGCCGCCGCGGCGCCCGGATGGTCCTCGAACGGGGCGGGCAGCACGACCGGTTGATCGAAGTCCGGCACCAGCGGCTCGCCCGCGTGGTCCGGCATACCGCCGTGATCCGAACCGTGGGCTGAAACCTGAGCGGCAACTTGCGGAAATTCCGCAAGCCCGATGGTGTCGCCCTCGGCCAGCACCACGGCGCGGAACAAGGTGTTCTCCAGCTGGCGGATGTTGCCCGGCCAAGGGAAGGCCGCGAGCATGCGCAGCGCCTCGGGCGTGATCAGGCGGATGCGCTTGCCCTCTTCGGCGGCAAAGCGCGCCAAGAAATGCCGGGCCAGCGCCGGGATGTCGGCAGGGCGCTCGCGCAACGGCGGCACCGTGATCGGAAAGACGTGCAGGCGATAGAACAGGTCTTCGCGAAAACGTCCGGCTTTGACGTCGGCGATCAGGTCGCGATTGGTGGCCGAGACGATGCGCACGTCGACCTTGATCGGTTTTGCGCGCGCCGACCGGCTCGACCTCGCCCTCCTGGATGGCGCGCAACAGCTTGACCTGGGCCGCGGCCGGCAATTCGCCGACCTCGTCGAGGAACAAGGTGCCGCCCGACGCCTCGACGAACTTGCCGACATGGCGCTCGGTGGCGCCGGTGAACGAGCCCTTCTCGTGGCCGAACAGGATCGACTCGACCAGGTTCTCCGGCATGGCGCCGCAATTCACCGCGATGAACGGCTTTGCGCGCCGCTCGCCCGAGCCGTGGATGGCGCGCGCGATCAATTCCTTGCCGACGCCGGATTCGCCCGAGACCAGCACCGGGATCGTCGACGTCGCCGCCTTCTCCGCCATGCGCAGCACCGCCGCCATGACGGGGGACTTGGTGATGATGTCGTTGAAGCCGAGCGTGCCGGAGCGGCTGTGCTTTATGCGCGCGAGCTCGCCTTCGAGCGCGCTGGTATTGAGCGCGTTGCGCAGGCTCACCTGCAGCCGCTCGACGCCGACCGGCTTGACCACGAAATCGATGGCGCCGGCGCGCATCGCCGACACCACATTGTCGATGCCGCCGTGCGCGGTCTGCACGATCACCGGCACATTGATTGAGGCCTGGCGCAGCCGCGCGAGCACGCCGAGCCCGTCGAGATTCGGCATCACCAGATCGAGGATCACGCAATCGATCCGCGCGCCGTCGGCGCCGCCGAGCAAGGTCAGCGCCGCATCGCCGTTGTCGAGCACCACGGTCTCGTAGCCGGACTTCTGCAGCATGGCCTCGAGCAGCCGGCACTGCACCGGATCGTCATCGACAATGAGGATGGCCATGTACTCGTCCCCTCGCGGCTTCGTTGCAGCACGCTGTGCCGTTTCGGGGCACTCTGGCCGAGGGTGCTTAAGAGGGTGTTAAGCGACGAGTGCCGACGCTAATCAGTTGCGCGGACTGCCAAGCCCGGCGCCGCCGAGCGCGCCGCAGCACTCTAATTGATCCATACCAGTAAAAATCCCCGCCTTGATCTAGGTCAACGTCAAGACCCGGCAGGAATGCTTTGTGCGGCAGAACGCCCTCGTTCCGACGGACAAATCCATGCCCACATCGCCACCGAAATACATGACCCTCGGAGAGGGCGGTCTCGCCGCCGCCATGACCGCGCTCGCCTTCGTTTCGATCGTGATCGCCGCCAAGGCCTACACGCCGGAATACGCGTTTCACGCTTATCTCTTCGCCGCGGCCAGCGCAGCGGCGGTGTTTGCCATCTGCAATCGGTATTTCGAGCGCAGCGACATAGCCCCGCCGCTCGAGATCGACGGCAAGCCGAACTACAATATGGGGCCGGTGAAGCTCGGGACGCTGCTCGCGGTGTTCTGGGGCATTGCCGGATTTACCGTCGGCTTGTGGCTCGCGCTCGAATTGGCGTATCCGGCGCTCAATTTCGACATCTCCTATATTTCGTTCGGCCGGCTGCGCCCGCTGCACACCTCCGCGGTGATCTTCGCGTTCGGCGGCAATGTTTTGATCGCCACGTCGTTCTACGTCGTGCAACGCACCTGCCGGGCGCGGCTCGCCGGCGACCTGGCGCCGTGGTTCGTGATGCTCGGCTACAATTTCTTCATCGTCATTGCCGGCACCGGCTATCTGCTCGGCATCACGCAATCGAAGGAATATGCCGAGCCGGAATGGTACGCCGATCTCTGGCTCACCGTGGTCTGGGTCGTCTATCTGCTGGTGTTTCTCGGCACCCTGATGCGGCGCAAGGAGCCGCATATCTATGTCGCCAACTGGTTCTATCTCGCCTTCATCGTCACCATCGCGGTGCTGCATCTCGTCAACAACGCCGCGATTCCGGTGTCGATGTTCTCGCCAAAATCCTACATCGCGTGGTCCGGCGTGCAGGATGCCATGGTGCAGTGGTGGTACGGCCACAACGCGGTCGGCTTCTTCCTCACCGCGGGCTTCCTCGGCATCATGTATTATTTCATTCCGAAGCGCGCCAACCGGCCGGTCTATAGCTATCGGCTCTCGATCATTCACTTCTGGGCGCTGATCTTTCTCTACATCTGGGCCGGCCCGCATCATCTGCACTACACCGCGCTGCCCGATTGGACGCAGACGCTGGGCGCGACCTTTTCCATCATGCTGTGGATGCCGTCATGGGGCGGCATGATCAACGGCCTGATGACGCTCTCGGGCGCGTGGGACAAGCTGCGCACCGATCCGGTGCTGCGCATGATGGTGCTGTCGGTGGCGTTCTACGGCATGGCCACGTTCGAAGGCCCGGTCATGTCGGTGAAAGAAGTCAATTCGCTGTCGCATTACACCGATTGGACCATCGGCCACGTGCATTCCGGCGCGCTCGGCTGGGTCGGCTTCGTCTCGTTCGGCGCGATCTATTGCCTGGTGCCGTGGCTGTGGAACCGGCCGCTCTACTCGCTCAAGCTGGTGAACTGGCATTTCTGGATCGCGACCATCGGCATCGTCGTCTATGTCAGCGCGATGTGGGTGTCCGGCATCATGCAGGGATTGATGTGGCGCTCCTACACCAGTCTCGGCTTCCTCGAATATTCCTTCATCGAGACGGTGCAGGCGATGCATCCGTACTACGTCATCCGCGCGCTCGGCGGCTCGCTGTTCCTGATCGGCGCGCTGCTCATGGCCTACAATGTGTGGCGGACGATCTATCCGGGCGTGGCGCTCGCGCCGGCCGCCAACCTTGTTCCGGCCGAGTAGGGGGATCGCTCATGTCGACGTCGCTCTGGCAAAAGCACTGGATCCTCGAGCGCAACTCGATCTTCCTTCTGATCGGCATTTTGATCGTGATCGCGATCGGCGGCCTGGTCGAAGTCGTGCCGCTGTTCTATCTGCGCAGCACGATCGAGACCGCCGACGGCATGCGGCCCTATACGCCGCTCGAATTGGCCGGCCGCAACATCTATGTCAGCGAAGGCTGTTATCTGTGCCATTCGCAGATGATCCGCGCGCTGCGCGACGAGGTCGAGCGTTACGGACATTATTCGCTCGCCGCCGAGAGCATGTACGACCACCCGTTCCAGTGGGGCTCGAAGCGCAACGGGCCCGATCTCGCGCGTGTCGGCGCCAAATATTCCGACGATTGGCACCGCGATCACCTGCAGGATCCGCGCTCGGTGGTGCCGGGCTCGATCATGCCGGCCTATCCGTGGCTGTTCACCACCGAGCTCGATTACGCGCACATCGCCGAAGACATGAAAGTGCAGGCGCTGCTCGGCGTGCCTTACACCGACGACATGATCGCCAATGCGGTCGCCGACCTGCGGACGCAGGCGACGACGGATGCGCCGGATGCCGCCGATCTCGCCCGACGCTATCCGAAAGCGCAGGCGCGCAATTTCGGCGGCGATCCCGGCCACGTCACCGAGGCCGACGCGCTGATCGCGTATCTGCAAATGCTGGGCACGCTGGTCGACTTCAAGCTCTACGACGACAAAGCCAACGTGCGCTGAGGAGACACCCATGTCACCAACTTACGAATTTTTCTCGCACTTCGCGCAAACCTGGGGTCTGGTCTATTTCGTGGCGATCTTCCTCGGGGTCGTCGTCTACGCGCTGTGGCCGTCGCGGCAAAAGCAGTTCGACGAAGCGGCGCGCGTGCCGCTGCGGGAGGACTGACGTGAGCGAACGCACCGAACACAAGCCGCCGCCGCAGGCCGCGACCACCGGTCACGAATGGGACGGCATCCACGAACTGAACACGCCGCTGCCGCGGTGGTGGCTGTGGCTGTTCTACGCCACCATCGTCTGGGCCGTCGGCTATTGGATCGTTTATCCGTCTTGGCCGCTGTTGACGTCCTACAGCAAAGGCGTTTTGGGCTGGCAGGCGCGCAGCGCCGTGGTCAGCGATCTCGCCGCGCTTCGGGCGCAGCGCGGCGCGATGACGGCGCGGCTCGAGGCGGCGCCGCTCGCCGATATCGAGTCGACACCGCAATTGCTCGACTTTGCCCGCGCGCTTGGCCGCGCCGCCTTCGCCGACAATTGCGCGCCGTGTCACGGCGCCGGCGGCGGCGGTGCCAGAGGTTATCCCAATCTCACCGACGACGACTGGCTATGGGGCGGCACGCTCGCCGACATCGAACAGACCATCCGCCACGGCGCCCGCTCCACCGACGACAAAGGCCATCAGGGCGCGATGCCGGCATTCGGCCGCGACGGCATGCTCAAGCGCGACGATATCGTTGCCGCCGCCGATTACGTGCGCTCGCTTTCGGGCCTGTCGACGACGCCGGGCGCCGATCTTGGGCGCGGCGCAAAAATCTTCGCCGACAATTGCGCGGTCTGTCATGGCCCGCAGGGCAAGGGCAACCGTGCACTCGGCGCGCCCAATCTGACCGACAAGATCTGGCTCTACGGATCGGACACCAAGACCATCATCGACGGCATCTGGAACGGCCATGGCGGCGTTATGCCGGCCTGGGGCGCCAAACTCGACGATGTCACCATCAAGGCGCTGACGGTTTACGTGCACACGTTCGGCGGCGGGGAGAAGTGACGGATGTGTCCCGGCAGCGACATCGCGCTCTCAGCCACGGCTGTGACCCCATCGCAGGAGCCGTCGCCGCTCGCCAAGCTCGTCGACGAGGCGAAGCGGACTGCGGACAGTTCGCCTCCGCCGCATTTTGACGAACCCGACGATGACGACGCACCGCTCTATGCGGCGCGCAGGAAAATCTATCCGCAGCACGTGTCGGGAACGTACCGCAGAATAAAATGGGCGGTGCTGGTCGTCACGCTTGGCATCTATTACCTGTTGCCGTTCGTGCGCTGGGATCGCGGGCCGAACGCGCCGGACCAGGCGGTGCTGATCGATTTGCCGGGGCGACGCTTTTATTTCTTCTTCATCGAGATTTGGCCGCAGGAAGCCTACTACCTCACCGGGCTGCTCATTGTCGCGGCCATGGTCTTGTTCCTGATGAACGCCGTCGCCGGCCGGGTGTGGTGCGGATATCTGTGCCCGCAAACCGTATGGACCGACCTCTTTCTCGCCATCGAGCGGTGGACGGAAGGCGATCGCCGCGAGCATCTGCAGCGCGACCGCCAGCCGTGGTCGCTCGATCGGCTGGCGCGCGCCGGCTTGAAGCATTTTTTGTGGCTGATGGTGGCGTGGTGGACCGGCGGCGCCTGGGTGCTCTATTTCGCCGACGCGCCAACCCTGGTCAAAGACCTTGCGACGTTTCAAGCGCCGCTTGTCGCCTATGTCTTCATCGCCATGCTCACGTTCACGACCTACGCGCTGGCCGGTTGGATGCGCGAACAGGTGTGCGTCTACATGTGTCCATGGCCGCGCATTCAGGCGGCATTGACCGACGAATATGCCCTCAACGTCACCTATCGGTACGATCGCGGCGAACCGCGCGCGTCGCTGAAGAAAGCCGCGACTTTGCACGAGCACGGCCAGCCGGCGGGCGATTGCATTGATTGCCTGCAATGCGTCCATGTCTGTCCGACCGGCGTCGATATCCGCGGCGGCCCCAATCTCGGCTGCATCCAATGCGGCCTTTGCATCGATGCCTGCGACGCAGTGATGGCCAAAATCGGCCGTCCGGCGCGCCTGATTGCTTACGACACCGACATCAACATCAAGCGGCGTTTGCAAGGACAGCAGCCGTTCTACCGGATCCTGCGCAGCCGCACCGTGCTTTACGCCGTCATCATCGCGCTGGTCGGCGCCGTGATGATGTACACGTTGGCGACGCGGCGACATGAAACCGTCAGCGTCCTGCACGACCGCAATCCGGTGTTCGTGCGCCTTTCCGATGGCGCGGTGCGTAACGCCTATACGATCCGTATCCTCAACAAGAACTCTCGAAGCGCAAAGTTTCGTCCTGAAAATAATGGGCCTTGCCGAAGCCGACATCACGGTCATCGGCAGCGAAGCGCGCCGCGGCGGCGATCCGGTGATCGATGTCGGGCCGGATCAGAGCCGAGAGGTGCGCGTGCTGGTCACCACGCACCAGGAGCTTGGCCCGGACGCTTCGATTCCTCTGACCTTCACCATCATCCCCGACGGCGGCGGCGCCTCCGTCGGCGCCGCCGACCATTTTCTCGGACCGTGAGGTGCGTGATGCGCGACCTGCACTTGCAAACCGACGACAGAGAAGCAGCGCCGCCGCGGCCGCTCACCGGTCGGATGGTGTTGCTCTGCCTGCTCGGCTTTTTCGGCGTCGTGTTCGGCGTGAATGGCATTTTGATCCACGAAGCGCTGTCGACATTCGGCGGCGTCGATACGGACAGTGCCTATCAGGCCGGACGAATGTTCGAACATGACGTCGCCATGGCCAAGGCGCAGGACGCGCGCCAGTGGCGCGTCGAGGCCAAAGTGACGCCGACGCCGGACGGCGCCAGGCGGGTCGACGTCGTGGCGCGCGATGCGGCCGGGCAGCCGCTCAAGGGCATGACGCTCTCGGCCGTGTTCGAGCGCCCGATCGATCGCCGGCTCGATCGCGGCATCACGGTCACCGAGGATTCGCCCGGCCGGTTTCACGGCAGTGCCGAGATTGCCTCGGGCCAATGGGATCTGGTCATCGAATTGTCGCGCCAGGGCGACCGGCTGTTCCGTTCGCGCAATCGCGTCGTTTTGAAGTGAAGCTTGAACATGGCCGAGATCATCGACTTCTCGACCTTCGTTGAACGCAAGACCGACGGCACGGCGCACATGACGCTTGCCGTCGAAGGCGTCGGCTGCGCCGGCTGCATCCGCAAGATCGAGAGCGGACTGAACAAGCTGCCGGGCATCGTCGATGCGCGGCTGAATTTCACGCAACGCCGGCTCGCCGTCGACTGGCGCGACGGCGAGATCGATGCCGCGCGCATCGTCAAGGCGCTGGAACAGATCGGCTACCGCGCCCATCCGTTCGCGCCGGAACGCGCCGAAGCCGACGAGACCCGCCAGGCCAAGTGGCTGTTGAAATGCCTCGCCGTCGCCGGTTTTGCCGCGATGAACGTCATGTTGCTGTCGGTCTCGGTCTGGTCGGGCAATGTTTCCGACATGACGCCGGAGACGCGCGACCTGTTTCACTGGCTGTCGGCGCTGATCGCGCTGCCGGCCGCGGCTTACGCCGGCCAGCCGTTCTTTCAGAGCGCGCTGCGGGCGCTGCGCGCCCGCCACACCAACATGGACGTGCCGATCTCGATCGGCGTGGTGTTGGCGCTCGGTCTCTCCGTCTACGAGACCGCGACGCACGCCGACCACGTCTATTTCGATTCCGCGATCATGCTGCTGTTCTTCCTGTTGTGCGGTCGCTATCTCGAACAGGCGATGCGGCGAAAGACGCGGCTGTTCGCCGGCAATCTCGCTTCGCACAAGGCGGAGTTCGCGCACCGGCTCGATGGCAAAGGCGAACTGACCCGCGTCCCCGTTGCCGCATTGCAGCCCGGCGATCGCGTGCTGGTGCGGCCCGGCGAAGTGATCCCGGCCGACGGCACCATCGTCGATGGCGTGTCGGAGATCGATGAGAGCCTGGTGACCGGCGAGACCATGCCCCGCGCCGTCGCCGCGGCGGCCAAAGTCTATGCCGGCAGCATCAATTTCTCCGGCGCGCTCACCTTGCAAGTCAGCGCCGCCGGATCGGGGACGCTGGTCGATGAGATCGAGCGATTGTTGCAGAAGGCGACCGAAGCCAAGTCGCGCACCGTGCGGCTCGCCGATCGCGCGGCGCGGCTCTATGCGCCGGTCGTGCATGCAACGGCGGCGCTCACGGCGATCGGCTGGCTGATCGCCGGTGCGTCGCTTCACGATTCGATCGTCACCGCCATCGCCGTGCTCATTATTACCTGCCCCTGTGCGCTCGCGCTCGCCATTCCCGTCGTGCAGGTGGTCGCGGCCGGGCAACTGTTCCGGTCGTCGGTCATCCTCAATAGCGGCGACGCCATCGAGCGGCTTGCCGAAGTGGATACGGTTATTTTCGACAAGACCGGCACGCTGACCTTGCCCGACCCCGAGGTCGACGCTGCGTCGATCGATCCCGCAATGCTGGAACGGGCGGCCCGGCTTGGCGCTGTCGAGCCATCATCCGTTGGCTGTCGCGCTGGCACGCCGGGCGCGCGAGCGCACGCCTTATCCGGGGGCCGTCGAAGAACCGGGGCAGGGCGTCCGCGCGGTCATTGACGGGCAACCGGCGCGTCTTGGCAGCGCGAGTTTTTGTCGAACCGTGGATGTCGACGCCGCGGCGCAAGCAGAGCGACGCGTCATTCATTTTCTTTGCGTGTGGCGGCGAGACCCTGCGCATCCCGATCCGCCAGAGCCTGCGGCCCGATGCCGTCGCGGTGACGCAAGCGCTGGCGGCGCGCGGGCTCGATCTCATTGTGCTGTCGGGCGACCGGCCGGAAGCGGTCGGTCCGGTGGCGAGACGGCTCGGGATCAAACAATGGCGCGCGAGCGTGACACCTGCGGAAAAAATCGAGGCGATCGAGCGTCTGAAATCGCAAGGCCATCGTGTCCTGATGGTCGGCGATGGATTGAACGACGCGCCGGCGCTCGCCGCCGCTCATGTCTCGCTGTCGCCGATCACCGCTGCGCATCTGACCCAGGCCCAGGCGGACGCGGTATTTCTCGGCGACCGTCTCGCGCCGGTGCTTCGCGCCGTTGCCGTGGCGCGGCGGGCCCGTTCGCTGATGAAGCAAAACCTGGCGCTCACCGTGATCTACAATGCCTTGGCGGTTCCGATCGCGATCGCGGGCCTGGTCACGCCCCTGATCGCGGCCATCGCCATGTCGGGCTCCTCGATCCTGGTCACCCTGAATGCATTGCGGGCGCGGCTGCCGATGCGCGGAGAGCTCGCCGGCGAAATGCCGGTGCCGGCGATGTCCGTGCCCATGGCGGAGCCGGAGGCAAAAACGCGCGGGCCGGTGGCGCCCACCGCCATGGAGCTGGTGTCGTGAATGTCCTGCTCTACCTCGTCCCGCTCGCGCTCATGCTTGGACTCAGCCGGGCTGATCGCCTTCCTGTGGACGCTCAAAAGCGGCCAATACGACGATCTCGACGGCGCCGCGATCCGCATCCTGCCCGACGATGACATCGGCCGGACGAACGAGGGCGCATAGGTCTACGTTTGCAGCCACAGCCGGCGCGCTTGCTCGACGGTCGCACGCGCATAGTCCGCAAGCTGTTCATCCGACGCATTGCTGATCGGGTGGCCGATCACCGCGAATTTGTAATCCGGCATGCCGAGCACCCGGCACATCATCTCAGCGGCGCTGACGAAGCGTGTCGTCATGACCCCCAAAGCGGGGACGCCTTGCCGTTCTGCCGTGATGGAGTCGTGCAGACTGCACGATGAGCAGCTGCCTCAATCGCCGACGCCGGTGACGACGGCCTGCCAGTTTTTGATTTCATCGACGATATGCGCGTCGGCCGGCGCGCTGTAGTTCGACTTCCGCCGAAAGACGATATCGGCGACGCCGAATTCTTCGCGCAGCATGCGGTCGAGATGGGCGAAATAGCCCGCGGTGCCCTCTTTGCCGTTGGAGATGAAGCCGATCGTCTTGCCCTTGAGCGAAGCCGGGCGCGGCGCCGGCTTACCGCCGGCCGGCTTTCTTTCATTCGTCGGATCGAACACGCGAAGGATCATGGGCTTTGCTCCGCTTGCATTTTAGCCTTTCGGCGGCTCGCAATCGACGCAGGCGCCGATGGCCGCCGTGACGGCTTTGGTCTTGCTGCCGAACCACGGCGCGATGACGGCGCCAAAACCGCCGGCCGGGCCGCCGGCCGCGACGACGAGGAGATGATCTGGCGACGCGAGCGCGGTGTGAACCGTTTCGCCGCGGTCGCGCACCACCGCGCCCTTGCCGACGTCGGTCCATTCGGCGCGGCGGATGCGGGCGCGCTCGTAGATGAATTCGGCGATGTCGCGCTTGCTCCAGCCGGCGTCCTGGATGTGATCGCGCAGCTGCTTCGGAATGATGATGGCGTAATTGCCGCCGTAGATCGAATAGTGGCGCTGGTTGGCGCGCATCTCGGCGGCAAAGGTTTCCAAGAATCTCGCGCGGATCCTTGGTCCATTCGTTCATGATCTGGCGCGGCGCCATGGCGCCCATCACGGTGACGGCGGAGACGCCTTCCGGGATGCCGCGCACCACCGACAACGGTTGCCAGGTGGTGTCCTCTTCATCCTCGGCGATGCAGTAAGAGAACTTGCCGGGATGGCCGAGCGTTGCTGCGGTCGATGCCGCCGGGACGCGCGTCGAGCAGATTGATCAGCGCGAGCCGCAGCGCGCGGCCGATCACGGCGGTGGCGCGGTCGCTGTTGCCGAGCGTGTTGAAGGTGGAGTTGGCGCCGATTTCGCGGCGGATCGGTCCATTGATGATGACGAGGACAGCGGCGCCGCCGGTGCTCGACGTCACGCCATGCATCAGAAACTCTTCCTTCATCATCGCCTGCCAGGCGGTGGCGACGACGGGAAAGTGCATCGGCAGGCAGCCGGCCATCACCGCATTGATGGCGAGTTTTTCCGCGGTGATCGGCTGCTCGCGCACCGGCTCGATGCCGATGAGCATGTCCGGCGGCATCAGCGCCCATTCCAGGCAGGCTTCGACCGCATCTTCAGTCGGCGGTACCACGGGCAGGCCGTCGGTCCAGCCGTTGGAGTGATAAAGCTCCTGCGCGGCGGCGAAATCGTCGACGTCGTAGACTTTGGAGGTCAGTGCCGCCTTCGTCGTTTGTTGCATCGCATCGCCTGAAATCTTGCGGCCCGCAGGCTGTGCCGCGCCTAGCCGCTCCATCGCGGCAAGGATACATAGACAACCGCTGAATTCAAACCCGCGCCATTGGTCCCTTGCAATGTGACAGGGCGTTGAACGCGACATTCGAAACAGCCTTGCGGCAATGCCTGAACCGCGCCACATGAAGGTTCGATGAGGAGCGCCAGCCGCATGCCGAAGATCGCAAGGAAAACCGTCGCCAAACGTCCCGCGGGACGGCGCCCCGCGGCCTCAAAGACTTCGCTCGGCGCGCTGCCCGAATGGGACCTCAGCGCGCTCTATTCCGGCCTCGACGATCCCGCCATCAAGCGCGACCTCGATCGCACCGATGCCGACTGCTTGGCCTTCGAGCAAGCTTACAAGGGCAAGCTCGCGGGGCTCGCCGCCGCGCCGCAGGGCGGCGCCTCGCTCGGTGAAGCGGTGCGGCGCTATGAGGCGATCAGCGATCGCATGGGCCGGCTCGGCTCCTATGCGGTGCTCATCCACGAGGGCGATACGGTCGATCCGGCGCGCACCAAGTTTTATGGCGACATGCAGGAGCGGATGACCGCGGCCTCGACGCACCTGTTGTTCTTCGAGCTCGAGCTCAACCGCATCGACGACGCGCAGCTCGAAGCGGCGCTGGCCGATCCCGCGCTCGGCCATTACCGGCCGTGGCTCGATGACGTGCGCCGCTATCGGCCGTACCAGCTCGAGGATCGCGTCGAGCAGCTGTTTCACGAAAAATCGATGACGGCGTACACGGCGTGGAATCGCCAGTTCGACGCCACCATCGCCAACCTGCGCTTCAAGGTGTCGGGCAAGACGCTGGCCATCGAGCCGACGCTGAATTTCTTGCAGGACCGCGACGGCGAGAAACGCAAGGCGGCGGCGCATGCGCTCGGCGCACACCTTCAAGGACAACGTGGCGCAGTTCGCGCTGATCTTGAACACGCTCGCCAAGGACAAGGAAATCTCCGACCGCTGGCGCGGCTTTGCCGACATCGCCGACGAGCGGCATCTGTCGAACCGGGTCGAGCGCGAGGTGGTCGATGCGCTGGTCACGGCGGTGCGCGCCGCCTATCCGCGGCTGTCGCATCGCTATTACGCGCTCAAGGCCAAATGGTTCGGCAAGAAGCGGCTGCCGCAATGGGACCGCAACGCGCCGCTGCCGCAAGCCGCCACCCGCACCATCGGCTGGGCCGAGGCCAAGGATACGGTGCTGACGGCCTATGGCGCGTTCTCGCCGAAAATGGCGACGATCGCCGAGCGGTTTTTCGCCGAGCGCTGGATCGACGCGCCGGTGCGGCCGGGCAAGGCGCCGGGCGCGTTCTCGCACTCGACGACGCCGTCGGCGCATCCTTATCGTGCTGCTCAACTACCAGGGCAAGCCGCGCGACGTGATGACGCTGGCGCACGAGCTCGGCCACGGCGTGCATCAGGTGCTGGCGGCGCCGAACGGCGCCTTGATGGCGCCGACGCCGCTGACCTTGGCCGAGACCGCGAGCGTGTTCGGCGAGATGCTGACGTTCAAGAAACTGCTCGCCGGCACGCGCGACGGCAAAGAACGCAAGGCCATGCTCGCCGCCAAGGTCGAGGACATGATCAACACCGTGGTGCGGCAGATCGCGTTCTATACCTTCGAGCGCGCCGTCCACACCGAACGCAAGAGCGGCGAATTGACCGCCGAGCGCATCGGCGAATTATGGCTCGACGTGCAGCGCGAGAGCCTCGGCCCCGCGATCGAGCTCAAACCCGGCTACGAGACGTTCTGGGTCTACATTCCGCATTTCATCCACACGCCGTTCTATGTCTACGCCTATGCGTTCGGCGATTGCCTGGTGAATTCGCTCTATGCCGTCTACGAGAACGCCAGCGACGGCTTTGTCGAACGCTATCTCGCCATGCTGTCGGCCGGCGGCACAAAACCCTATGCCGAGTTGCTGGCGCCGTTCGGGCTCAACGCGCGCGATCCGACGTTCTGGCAGGGCGGGCTCGGCGTGATCGAACGGATGATTGCGGAGCTGGAAAGCTTAGGTTGACCGGGTTCGGTCTTTCGTTTCCCGTAGGCATAATGGCGAAATCAGAGAAACCCGACCGCGAAAAGAACCGTCTTACCGCCCGCGCCGCGCGTTATGCGCGGGTCGGCGCCAATGTCGGCGGCGTGGCGGCGCGCTACGCCGGCCGGCGGTTCCTCGGCGGCGAGCCCGATCGTGCCGGCGACGCCAGCGCGCTGTCGTCGGCGCTCGGGCGGCTCAAAGGGCCGCTGATGAAGGTCGCCCAGTTGATGGCGACCATTCCGGATCTGTTGCCGCCGGAATATGCCGCCGAACTGCAGAAGCTGCAGAGCGAAGCGCCGCCCATGGGCTGGGCCTTCGTCAAGCGCCGCATGATGGCGGAGCTCGGCGCCGACTGGGAGAAGCGGTTTGCAAGTTTCGAGCATCATCCGGCCGCGGCCGCGTCGCTCGGCCAGGTGCACCGCGCCCGCTCGCTCGACGGCGCGATGCTGGCCTGCAAGCTGCAATATCCCGACATGCAGTCCGCGGTCGAAGCCGATTTGCAGCAGCTGCAATGGCTGCTCGCGATCCGACGGCGGCTCGATGCGGCCATCGACACCAGCGAAATCGGCAAGGAAGTCGGCGCGCGGGTGCGCGAGGAATTGGATTACCGCCGCGAAGCCAAGCACGCGGCGCTCTACCGCGCCATGCTCGACGACGTCGACATCGTCCGCGTGCCGCGCGCCTGGCCGGAATTGTCGACCGGACGGCTGCTCACGCTCGATTGGCTCGACGGCAGCAAAATGCTGACCCACAGGAACGATCCGCTCGAAGTTCGCAACGCGCTGGCGACTGCGATGTTCACCGCGTGGTGGTTTCCGTTCAGCCGCTTCGGCGTCATCCACGGCGACCCGCATCTCGGCAATTACACGGTCTTCGCGCGCGATGGCGCACCCGCCGGCATCAACCTGCTCGACTACGGCTGCATCCGCATTTTCCCGCCGAAATTCGTCCGCGGCGTCGTCGATCTCTATCACGGGCTGTTGCGCGGCGACGACGATCTCGTCGTCCACGCCTACGAGACCTGGGGTTTTCGCCGGCTGTCGCGCGATCTCATCGACACGCTCAACATCTGGGCGCGCTTCATCTATGCGCCGCTGCTCGACGACCGCGTGCGCAGCATCGCCGATGGCGTCAAGCCATCGGAATACGGCCGGCGCGAGGCGTTCCGCGTGCACCAGGCGCTCAAGCAGAAAGGCCCGGTGACGGTGCCGCGCGAATTCGTGTTCATGGATCGCGCCGCGATCGGGCTTGGCGCAGTGTTCCTGCACCTGCGCGCCGAGCTGAACTTTTATCGGCTGTTCAACGAGGCGATCGAACGTTTCTCGATGGACCGCGTCGCCAAGCGCCAGGCGGACGCGCTCGCGGCTGTGGGCCTATAGACTGTCCTTGGCGGTCGTGACATCGCGCAAGAAAGTGCATATTCTTTATCTATGACCAAGCTGCTTGAGCGTGCCCTCGAAGCGGTGAGCCGTTTGTCGCCTGACACGCAGGATGAGATCGCCCGCGCCATGCTGCGCCTCGCCGCGAGCGACGGCGAGCCTGAGGCGGTCGACGCCGCGCACCTACCGGGTGTCCTTGAGGGTCTTGCGCAGGCCAAGCGCCGCGAATTCGCCAGCGATGCCGAAGTGGAGGCAGCATTTCGTCGCTTCGATCGATGAAGCTTCGATTCACGCCGCGGGCGACACAGGACCTCGTCGACATTGCCGATTATATCCGTGAGCGTAATCCGAATGCTTCGTTGCGTGTACGCGCCGCCATCCTCGCATCTTTGCAAGATCTTGTGCTGTTTCCTGAGGCCGGTCGGCGTCAGACAATCGAAGGCGTGCGCAAGTTTGTGACACGGAAATACTCCTACCTGATCTATTATGTTTTGGACCAAAGTGCTGACGAGGTCATTATTCTCACCATCCAGCACTCGGCGCGCGAACGAGAGTATGAGGATGAATAGCAATTCGATTGACAGTGCTGTTGCAATATAACCCCGATGCTCTCTCAGCAGCAGTCGCAATCGATGCCTTCGAGCACGACCAGCGCGTTCTTCATGAAGGCCGGCGGCAGATCGTCCTCGGTCACCTCGGCAAGCGGCTTGAATATCTTGAAGTGGTGCCGTCCGGCGCCGGTCCAGAATACCAGGTGGGTTTCGATCGGCGGACAGCCGGGAACGCTGCAGGCCACCTCCGACACCATGACCGTCTCGTCTTCGGTGAGCGTAAAACGCGCGCGGGTCCAGTCGCGCACCCGATCGACCGCGGCGCCATGGCCTGAGGCGTTTTCTCTTGAAGCCGATCATGCCGAACCTGCACCGTCATGCCCGACCTTGTGCCGGGCATCCACGAGCTTACTATCTTGGCAAGCAAATCCAAGACGTGGATGTCGGGTCAAGCCCGGCCATGACAGACAAAAGGAGCGATTTCAGTGGCTGAAAAAGTACTGGCGGCGGTGCGCACCGGGCCGAGCAGGACCGAGATCCGCGAATATCCCATGCCGGACATTCCGGAGGACGCGGCGCTGATGAAGATGGAGGTCGGCGGCATCTGCGGCACCGACGTCAAGCTCTACAAGCACCCGCCGAACAACAAGCCCACCATCATGGGCCACGAGAATATCGGCACTATCGCAAAGGCCGGCCGCGAGTTCACCAGCCGCAAGGGCTTCAAGGAGGGCGATCTCGTCTTTGTCGAGCACTACGTGTCATGCGGCAAGTGCGAGTGGTGCCACGCCGGTCAGTATCGCCATTGCGAGAACACCAATTGGCGCACCAATCCCGACGCCATTCGCTACGGCTATACGTCGGACGAAAAGCCGCCGCACCTTTGGGGCGGCTTCGCGCAGTACATGTACCTGCCGTGGAACGCCGTGGTGCATCACGTGCCGAAGGGCGTGTCCGCCGAGCTCGCCGGCCTGGTGACGCCGATGGCGAACGGCGTCGAGTGGTCGCTGTTCGACGGCGGCGTCGGCTATAACTCCACGGTGCTGATCCAGGGCCCGGGCCAGCAGGGACTGTCGCAGACCGTGATCTGCAAGCAGGCCGGCGCCTCGCTGATCATCGTCACCGGCACATCCAAGGACAAAGCGCGCATGGACGTCGCCAAAAAGCTCGGCGCCGACCACGTCATCGACGTGCAGAAGGAAGACCCGCTCGAACGCATCATGCAAATCACCGGCGGCAAGGGCGTCGACGTCGCGCTCGACTGCACTGCCGGCGCCGGAACCATTCCCATTTTGCTCGGCATCGAGGCGCTTAAACGCAAGGCCGGGGTCATCGTCGCGCAAGGCGAAATGGCGCAGTTCCCGAATTTCCCGCTGGAAAAATTCACGGTGAAATTCATCACCATGAAGAGCGCGCGCGGCCACAGCTACAAGGCCTGCGAGCTGGCGCTGGCGCAGCTTGCCTCAAAGCGTTTTCCGCTGGAACTGGTCACCACCCACCGCTTCGGCCTCAACGACGTCGACCGCGCCATCAAATCGGTGGGCGGGGAGGGCGTGCCGGATGTGATCCACGCTTCGCTGATGCCGTGGTTGTGAGGGCAGCAATGTCGCAGGCCGCGGGCGCGACCGTGTGTTACGCTCCCCGTGCCGGCAGGAATCCAGATTTGTGATCGAGGAGATGCAAATGGCCACGATGCGTAATGTTCACCGATGGCTGGTTACGGGCTTCGCTCTTGCCGCGGCTCTCGGCCTCTCAGGCCGCGTCCAGGCGCAGGAACTAACCATCGGCACTATCGGCGCCTCGAGCGACGCGCCGCTCTTCATCGCCGATGCCATGGGCTACTACGCCGAGCAGGGGCTGAAGGTGAAATTCGTGCGCTTCGATTCGGCGGCGAAGATGATCCCTTCGCTCGGCTCCGGCGACGTCGACGTCGGAAGCGGCGCCACCTCGGCGGGACTCTACAACGCGGTCAAGCGCGGCATCGGCATAAAGATCGTGTCCGACAAGGCGCGCAATGCCAAGGGCTACGGCTTCCAGGCCATCATGGTGCGCAGCGATCTCATCGACAGCGGCAAGGTCAAGAGCTTGAAGGACTTCAAGGGCCTCAAAGTGGCGATGTCGGCCAACGGCAACAGCGAGAACGCGTTCATGAATTACGCGCTCACGCAGAACGGCTTGACCTACAACGATATCGATCCGGTCTTCCTCGGCTTTCCCGAGCACATTCCCGCCTTCGCCAACAAGGCCATCGATGCCAGCCTCACCGTCGAGCCGACGGTGTCAAAACTGCTGTCGCTGGGCTCGGCGAAGAAGCTCGTCGGCGCCGACGAGGTGTTCCCCGATTATCAGACGGCGGTGGTGTTCTACAGCCCAAAATTCATCCAGGACCAACCCGACAACGCCAAGAAGTTCATGGTGGCGCTGGTCAAGGCCATGCGGTTCTATAACGACGCGCTGAAAGACGGACATATCGCCGGCCCCAATGCCGACCAGGTGATAAAGATCCTCACCGAATATTCCTTCATCAAGGACCCGGCGGTGCATCGCGCCATCGTCTCGCAGGCGGTCGATCCGGACGGCAAGCTCGACATGCCGTCGCTGCAAATGGCCTGGCAGTTCTTCGTCGACACCAAGCAGATCGACGGCTCGGTGAAGGTCGATGACGTGGTCGATCTCAGCTATGTGCACGAGGCGTCGCAGAAGCTCGGGCCCTATGTGAAGAAGACGGCGACGCAGTAGCCGACGCGTCCAACCGTCCCTTTTCGCAGCGACAAGGCATGCGCGCAACAGCGTGGTCGTCGGGATAAGCCGGTGATTCTGAATCGCCCGGTGAAAACTTAGCTTGCTTTCAATCGTTGTCGTTTGCTCCGCAAGAGCATCGCGATGACGAATTATTTTGTCCGCAAATCGGTTGCCAGCCTGCAGGCAGAGGCCGAAGAGGCCGAATTCCAGCAGCTCACCACGCACGACGGCGTCCCGCTCAAGCGCAGTCTCTCGGCTCTCACCTTGGTGTCGCTCGGCGTCGGCGACATTGTCGGCGCCGGCATTTTCGTGCTGACCGGACACGCCGCCGCGGCCAATGCCGGTCCGGCGATCACCCTGTCGTTCGTGCTCGCGGGGTTTGCTTGTGCCTGTGCCGGGTTGTGTTACGCCGAGATGGCCTCGACCGTGCCGATCGCCGGCAGCGCCTATACCTATGCCTATGCGACGCTGGGCGAGTTCGTCGCCTGGGTTGTCGGCTGGGACCTGATCTTCGAATATGCGCTCGGCGCTGCGGCGGTCGCGATCGGCTGGTCGGGCTATGTGGTCAGCTTTCTGAACGATCTAGGCATCGCCGTCCCCGCCGCCTATGCGGGTGCGCCGCTGGCCTACGACGCCACCCGTGGCGCATGGCAGATCACCGGCACGATCGTCAATGCGCCGGCAATGCTCGTCGTCGTCGGCGTCACGGCGCTGGTGCTGATCGGCATCCACGAGTTGGCGCGAGTCAACAACGTCATCGTCGCCATCAAGCTCATGATCGTCCTGTTGTTCATCGTCGCGGCGGCGTCACATTTCGGCACCGCAAATTGGGTGACGGCGGGCAATCCAGAGGGGCATTTCATTCCGCCCAATGCCGGTTTCGGCCAGTTCGGATGGAGCGGTGTGGTGCGTGGCGCCGCCGTGGTATTCTTCGCCTATATCGGCTTCGACGCCGTCTCGACGACCGCGCAGGAAGCGATAAATCCGAAGCGCGACATGCCGATCGGCATTCTGGGGTCGCTGGCGCTGTGCACAGTTCTCTACATCGCCGTCGGCATCGTGCTGACCGGCATCGTCCCGTACGACCAGCTTAACGTCCCGGATCCGATTGCCGTCGGCATCAATGCCATCGGGCTGAAGTGGCTGGCGCCGATCATGAAGCTCGGCATCATCTTCGGACTAACCTCGGTGATCCTCGTCGGCATTCTGGGCCAGCCGCGTATCGTCTATTCCATGGCCCGTGACGGCCTGTTGCCGCCGGTAGCCGCCAAGGTGCACCCGCGTTTCCGCACGCCTTACATCACGACGCTGATTACCGGCACAGTCGTGACGATTCTCGCGGCGCTGTTGCCGATCGGCCTGGTCGGCGAACTGGTCAGCATCGGCACTTTGTTCGCGTTCACCATCGTCTGCGTCGGCGTCCTCGTGCTGCGCATCCGCGAGCCCGGCGCATTGCGGCCGTTTCGGACGCCCGCGGTGTATATCGTGGCGCCGCTGGGCGCGGCGTCGGCCCTGCTGCTGATGCTCGGGCTGCCGTTCGACACCTGGCTACGCTTCGGACTTTGGCTTCTGATCGGGCTTGCGGTCTATTGGCTTTACGGCGTGCGCCACAGCCGGGCGCAAAACACGTCCTCCCCGAAGCTCGCCTAGTTCGCATGTGATCCGCGGAGCAGACGAACGCGCCTGTCATCGCGGGGCATGACAGATCGGGAAGCGGCGTGGTAGCAGGACGCATGAACTCCATCTTCGTTGCACGCGGCACCGCAGACGCGGTCCCAATCTGGTTCGTCACGGCGGCGACCTACGCGGACGTGCGGGCACGCCTCGATGCCGAGGCGCGCGCCTTTGCCGACGCGGCGGGGTTCGAGCCCAAGGCCGGGCGCCATCTGCTGCTGCCGGGAAAGAACGGTCTCGGCGGCGTGCTGTTCGGCATCGAGGCGAATGGCGACGTGAAGGATCTGTTCCTTCCCGGCCGCCTGCCGCAGCTGTTGCCGGACGGCGTCTACCGGTTCGCCAACGAGCCGCACGATGCGCGGCTCGCCGCGCTTGCCGTCGCACTCGGCTCCTACCGCTTCACGCGCTATCGCAAATCGGACGGCCACCAGGTCAAGCTCGAACTGTCGCAAAGCCTCGATCGCGACGAGCTTAGGCATATTGCCGAAGCCGTGACGCTGGCGCGCGACCTCATCAACACGCCGGCGAACGACATGGGGCCGGCGGATCTCGAAGCAGCGGCGCGGAAGCTTGCGGCAAGTCACAATGCCGACATCCGCACCATCGTCGGCGACGATCTATTGGCGCAAAATTTTCCCTTGATCCACGCCGTCGGCCGCGCCGCGGCAGCGACGGCCGCGCCGCGGCTGATCGACATGGTGTGGGGCGACGCCAAGCATCCGCGCGTGACCCTGGTCGGCAAGGGCGTCTGCTTCGATACCGGCGGCCTCGACATCAAGCCCGACACCGGCATGCTCAACATGAAGAAGGACATGGGCGGCGCGGCCACCGCGCTGGCGCTGGCGCACATGATCATGGCGCGCGGATTGAAGGTGCGGCTGCGCGTGCTCATCCCGGCGGTGGAGAATTCCATCGCCGGCGCAAGCTTCCGTCCACGCGATATCTATACGTCGCGAAAAGGAATTTCGGTCGAGATCGGCAACACTGACGCCGAAGGCCGCCTCATCCTCGCCGACGCGCTGGCGCTGGCCGACGAGGAGAAGCCGGAGCTGATCGCCGATTTCGCCACGCTCACCGGCGCCGCGCGGGTCGCGCTCGGCCCGGATATGCCGGCCTTCTTCACCGACGACGATGCGCTCGCCGGCGAGCTGATGAATTGCGCGGCCAGCGAGAACGATCCGCTGTGGCGACTGCCGCTGTGGCGGCCCTACGAAGCGATGCTGGAATCCAAGGTCGCCGACATCAACAATGTCGGCGGCAGCCAGGGCGGCGCCATCACCGCGGCTCTGTTCATGCGCCGCTTCGTCACCGCCAAATCCTGGCTGCATTTCGACCTGTTCGCCTGGTCGGCGACCGCCAAGCCGGGCCGGCCGGAAGGCGGCGACTGTCAGGCGGCGCGCGCGCTCTACGCGCTGCTCGCCGCCCGCTACGGCTGAGCGGCCGATGTCCGCCTTCGATCCCCGCGTCACGCCGGCACGCGCCGATCTGGCGGCGAAGCATCTCGAAGGCAAAGTGAAAGCGGCGCGTTTCGTCGAAGGCCGCGTCTACGAAGTCATCGAGCCGCAAGCACCGCTGCGCCGCGAGCCGCGGCCCGACGCGCCGCTCGAGACCGAAGCGCTCAAGGGCGAGCGCGTCACGATCTACGATGCGAACGGGGAGGGCTGGGCCTGGGGTCAGCTCGCCGTCGGACGGTTACGTCGGCTGGCTGCCGGACAACGCGCTGGCGCCGCCCGGCGCGGCGCCGACGCATAAGGTGACGGCGCTACGCACGCTTGCGTTTCCGGGTCCGTCGATCAAACTGCCGCCGCTCGAAGCGCTGCCGCTCGGCGCGCGTCTCGCCATCGCGCGCATCGAGGATCGCATGGCGGTGACGCCATCCGGCGCCTATCTGCCGGCGGCGCACCTTGCGCCGCTCGACTGGAATGAATCGGACTTCGTCGCGGTCGCAGAGCGATTTCTCGGCACACCGTATCTGTGGGGTGGCAAGACGGCGCTCGGGCTCGATTGCTCGGGCCTCGTCCAGGTCGCGCTGACCGCCTGCGGCGTCTCATGCCCGCGCGACAGCGACATGCAGGAAGCGGCGTTGGGAACGGCCGCGGCCGCAGATCCTTCAACTCTCACGCGCGGCGATCTAATTTTCTGGAAAGGCCACGTCGCTATCGTGCGCGACCGGACCTCTCTGCTGCACGCCAACGCCTATCACATGGCGGTCGCGATCGAGCCGATCGCTGACGCAGTCGTCCGCATCCGCAATGCGGGCAGCGAGATCACCAGCATCAGGCGAATTGTTTCTTCCTGAGAATTCTCAAACTACGATCTTCGCCGAAGCATCGCGGCCTCACCATCGCGCAGAATGCGCTCGGCCAACCGGCAGGAGGTCGCGATGACGATCACCGTCTTCATTCGCTATCAGCTCGATCCCTACAAGCGCGACGGCTTTGAAGCCTATGCGCGCAATTGGCTGAAAATTATTCCGAAATGCGGCGGCGATGTCGTCGGCTATTGGCTGCCGCATGAGGGCACCGACAACATCGCCTACGGGCTGATCTCGTTCGCGAGCCTTGCGGCCTACGAAGCTTACCGGGCGCGGCTAAAGTCCGACAACGAAGGGGCCGCGAACTTCGCTCTGGCGCAAAAAGAACGCTTCATCGTTTCCGAGGAGCGCACGTTCCTGCGGCAAGTGATCTAGCATTTGCCACACATGCCACAGCCTCATGAGGTCTGGACTTGTTGCCCCGGATGCTTCCCCGGTCGCTGCGGGAACACCAAAATGCAGATGACCATGAGTATGGTGAGGACCGCCGAGGCGGAGAGATCGCTTACCGCCAATCCGCCATCGGCGAGAGGCTTATCAAAGGAATTGGCGATTGTAGCACCGAGTGGGCGCGTCAGGACGAAAGCGGCCCAAAACAGCAGGGTGTGAGATACCGTGGTGAAGAAGTACAAGGCTGCGGCGATGGCCAACGCGACCGCAATCACGAGCGCGCTGCCATGATAACCGAGCCCGGTATCTGCCATCCAGTCGCCGAGCGCTGTTCCGAGAGTCTGCGAGAACATGATAGTCGCCCAGTAAAACGCTTCGACTTTGGGCGAGGTGACGGTTTCGATAGAGACGGAACCGAATGACCAGTACCAGAACCCAAGCGTCAAGATGACCAGAGTGAACAGGGAGAGCGAGCCACCGAGATAGCCGATGCCAAGGGAGCGATCGAAGAAGTCGGCCAAGGTCGTTCCGGTGAGCGTTGTTGCGGTGATGACAGCCCAATACAGAAAGGCGTGGAACCGCTTCGCTCTGATCTGCGCAGTCAGAACCACGAGCAGGGCCGCGCTAAAAATTGCCGTGCCAACGAGATAGCCGAGCCCCAACTTCAACGTCACTTCGTTGCCGCCGACTTCGCCCAAAGTGGTCGCGAATATCTTAATGATCCAAAAGCCCAGTGTGACTTCGGGAACTTTGCTCGCGTAGCGCTCGATGACATTCGGCATGGTGACTCCGCTGCGACCAGCTCGGCCGAAGCTCATAGCCACAGGCCATCTCGCGTTGCACCATAACATTTTGTAATGTTGGCCGATCCGAAGCCGGACTTACATCTCAGTCGACGCTCAGCACCGCGTCGTGCGCATGTCAGACTTTCCGATTATGCGCGTTCCACTCTCGCTCGAGATTGGCGATCAGCGCCGGGCTGAAATGGCAATAGGCCTGGTCGCGAGCGTAAGCGGAAAAATACATCCGGAATGTGTCGAGCGTCTCTTCGCCGATGCGCAGCGCGCGGCGGTTCGAGGTGGCGCTGACCGCGCCGGAGCTGGTCAGGCCGGCGATGACGCGATCGAGGGCCGCGTCCATCTCGCCGGCCGGCGCGATCTCGTCGCAGATCAGGCGGCCTTCCGGGCTGTCGCAGACGAGCTTGCGCTCGTATTGGATCGCTTGGCGGGCGATGCGGTCGCCGGTGAAGCGCGGCAGGCGCAGGTTGGCGGCGCCCGGAATGATGCCTTCCTTGCGCGCCGGCAAGGTCATGAAGGCGTCGTTGGCGGCAAGCACGTAGTCCATGGTCAGCAGGATCTGGCAGTGGCCGCCGATGGCAAAGCCCTCGACCGCGGCGATCCATGGCTTTTCGATCGCCGTGCCGTGCACGTCGTCGGGCAGCAATTCGGGCCGCGCCACGCCGCGGAAGAATTTGTGCACGAAGCCGAGGTCGCGCCTGAGAAACCAGACGAATGGAATCTGGCCGCGATAAAGATGCGTCAGGTTGATGCCGGCGCCGAACAGTTTTTTGCCGCGATATTTGGGATGCTCGACTTCGCCGCCGCGCAGCACGGCGATGTCGGTCTTGGCATCGAGGATGGCGACATCGACCGCGGTCTCCATGGCGTCGAGCGTGGTGTCGTCCTCGGCATTGAGAAAGCGCTCGTTCTTCGACGTGACGATCGCCGCCTTGCCGCGGCGCTCGATCAAAACCTTGCCGAAATCGATGCGGCCGTCGGCGGCGAATTTTTGCAAATACTCGGCCGTTTCCCGCCGCGGCAATAGCATGGCGTGGCACAGATGCCGGCCGGCGGTTTCGCTGGCGAGCACGTGGGCGAGAAAAATGCCCTGGTCGATCTCGACGCCGTCCTTTTCGCCCTGCAGGTGCGTCGGCCTCGGCCGCGACTTGCGCGGCGGTCGGCGTCAGGCCGGGAACAGCCATGGCCGCGGCGAAGACCAGATCTTCCAAGCGAATGAACCGCGAGCGTTGGTGCGTCAGCTCGTCGTAGAGCGTCTCGGCGTGGGCGGCGAGGAAATGCTCGCGCTGCTCGCGCGCGGCAGCGAGGATGGACTGTGCCGCGCGCGCCTCACCAACGCTTCGCGCCGGCTTGTTCGGCAGGCGGCCGAGCAGATCGGTGCCGAGCTGCCAGTAGCGCGAATAGCGCGGCCGATCGACATGGAAATCGCCGGTGCGCTTCGGCGCCGTCGCGATCCATTCGGCGACCGCGCGCTGATCGAGGCCGGCGGACTGCAGCTCGGCCGCAGGCGTGGCGGTATCGACACTCATCGCGGTCCTTTCACTATTCCATTCGGCATTTCAGCTTTTCGCCCGCCGGTCGATGACCCGCTTGGCCTTGCCTTGCGAGCGCTCGATCGTTCCCGGCTCCAGCACGCGCACCGTGGCGGTGACGCCGACATAGGCCTTGATCAGGTGCTCGGCTTGCTTCGCCAGCGCGGCATTTTCATCGTTGCCCAATTTGCCGGCAAGCTCGGGCCGCATCTCGACCAGCACATCGAGCTCGTCGAGATTGTGCGGCCGGCGCACCTCCAGCACGTAATGCGGCGCCAGTTGCGGCTCGCGGCCGAGCACCGCTTCGATCTGCGAGGGAAAGACGTTGACGCCGCGGATGATCAGCATGTCGTCGCTGCGGCCTTTGACTCGCTCGATGCGGCGCATGGTGCGCGCCGTGCCCGGCAGCAGTCTTGTCAGATCGCGGGTGCGATAGCGGATGACCGGCATCGCTTCCTTGGTGAGCGACGTGAAGACCAGCTCGCCGGTCTCGCCGTCCGGCAGCACGCGGCCGGTGTCCGGATCGATGATCTCGGGGAAGAAGTGATCCTCCCAGACCGTCAGCCCGTCGCGCGTCTCAGCGCATTCCTGCGCCACGCCGGGCCCCATGACTTCCGACAGGCCATAGAGATCGAGCGCCTGCAGGCCCATGCGACGCTCGATTTCCGCGCGCATGGTTTCGGTCCACGGTTCGGCGCCGAAAATGCCAATGCGCAGGCTGCAGTCGGCGGGCGCAAATCCCTGGCGCTCGAACTCGTCGGCGATGGCGAGCATATAGGACGGCGTCACCATGATGATGTCGGGGTCAAAATCGCGGATGAGCTGCACCTGCCGCTCGGTGAAACCGCCTCCGACCGGAATGACGGCGGCGCCCAAAGCCTCGCCGCCGTAGTGCGCACCTAGTCCACCGGTGAACAGGCCGTAGCCGTAAGCGACGTGAATCTTGTCGGCGGCGCGGCCGCCGGCGGCGCGGATCGAGCGCGCCATCAACAGCGACCAGGTGTCGATGTCGCCTTTGGTATAGCCGACGACGGTCGGCTTGCCGGTGGTGCCGCTCGAGGCGTGGATGCGCACGATGTCGGCCATCGGCACCGCGAACATGCCGAACGGATAATTCTGCCGCAGATCCTCCTTGGTGGTGAACGGAAATTTGGCGAGATCGGCAAGCTCTTTCAGGTCGGCGGGATGCACGCCGGCGGCATCGAGTTTTTTCTTGTAATGCGGCACACGCTCGTAAGCCTGATGCAGCGTCGCCTTGAGACGATCGAGCTGCAACGCAACGAGCGCGTCCTTGCTGGCCTTTTCGATCGGTTCAAGGGTCGAGCGCGCCCATGGTTGTCATTCGGCCTTGATGCCGCTCTCCTTGATGACCGGCGTCCAGCGCGCGATTTCCGCCTTCTGCTTTGCCGCCAGCGCTTCCGGTGTTTGATACTCGACCGGCCAGATTTCCTGACCGATTTTCTTGAACCGCTCCTGGATGGCGGGATCGGCCAGCGCGCTGCGAATGGCGGCGTTGAGCTTGGCGATGGCATCCTTCGGCGTCCCCTTCGGCACCCAAATGCCGTGCCAAAAACTGGCGTCGATGTCGTGGAAGCCGAGCTCGTCAAGCGTCGGTACGTTGGGCGCCGCCCACCAGCGCTTGGGCTGCAGCACGGCGTAGGCCTTGAGCTCGCCACTCTGCACGTAAGTTAGCGTCGCGGCCGCTTGGCCGACATCGAAAGTCGATATGCCCGCCGAGCAGGTCCTCGGCGAGCGGCGCGCCACCGCGGTAGGGCACGATCTGAAACGTCGTGCCGGTCTGCTTGGCGAAGATGCGGCCGGCGACGTCGGTCGGGCCGCCGACCCCGACCGTGCCCATGGTGGCCTTGCCGTTCTGCTCCTTGAGCCAGGCGATGAGCCCCTTGAGGTCGTCGGCCGGCAGCGTTTTCCTGGCGATGATCCAGATCGGCGTGTCGGCGATCAGCGAGACCGGCTCGAAATCGTTCACCACGTCGTAGTCGAGCTTCATGATCGCCGGATTGAAGACGTGGGTCTGCACGTGGCCGATGCTCACCGTGTAGCCGTCGGGCGCGGCGTGCGCCACGCGGCCGACGCCGATGGCGCCGCCGGCGCCGCTGACGTTCTCGACGATGATGGTCTGGCCGAGCGCTGACTGCATCCGCTCCGACAGTAGGCGCGCGATGGTGTCGGTTGGCCCGCCGGCTGGGTAGGGCACGATGATGGTGATGACATGCGACGGATAGCTCTGCGCGTAGGCGGTCAAGCGTCCCCGCCACCAGCAGGGCGAGGGCAAGTGCAATCACTTTGCGCATGGCTGTTTCCTCCGCGTGGCGTTGCCAGGCTTCTTGAGGGCCCGGGCTCGCCGCGGTACATCTTACATCAAGTCGGCCGGCGTAAAGCCGACGCTAGGCCGCAGAGGAAGCGCCCCATGCAGGACACGATCGATATCGAAGCCGCACCCCGGGTTCAGGTCACGCCGCTATCGCCGGCCTGCGGCGCCGAGATCAGCGGGGTCGATCTGTCCAAGCCGCTGTCCGAGCACGAGGTGCGGGCGATCAAGGACGCCTGGGGCAAGCATCTGGTGCTGGTGTTCCGCGGCCAAAAGGTTTCGCAGGACGACCAGCTGCGCTTTGCCTCCTATTTCGGCGATCTCGGCAGCCGCAAGAAGGCGCCGGAGGCGCTACGCGCCCGTACCGAGGGCGTCCAGCAGGACAACGAGAAGGTGCTGCTGGTCAGCAACATCAAAGTGGACGGCAAGCCGATCGGCGCCTTCGGCGAGGGCGAGTTCTGGTTCCACATCGATTCCGGCTATACGCCGCGGCCCTACAAATACACGTTCCTCTATGCGCTCGAACTGCCGTCGCGCGGCGGCAATACGATGTTCTCCAACATGTACAAGGCCTACGAGGCGGTGCCGCCGGCGCTGAAGGAAAAGCTCAAGGGCAAGACGGCGCTGCACATCCACGAATACAATCGCGCCAAGCAGGCCAATTCGTCGGGCGACATCAGCGGCATTCCGCATCACGCGCATCCGATCTTCATCACGCACCCCGATACCGGGCGCAAAACGCTGTTCGTCGACCGGCTGATGACGACGCGCATCGAAGGCGTCAGCCAGGACGAGAGCGACGACATCCTCGATCAGCTCTACGAGATCGGCGAGCGCCGCGAATTCATCTTCGAGCACGTCTGGCAGCTCGGCGACTTTCTGATGTGGGACAACCGCTGCACCATCCACGCCCGCACCGATTTTCCGAAAGAAGAGCGCCGGCTGCTGCGCCGCTGCACCGTCGAAGGCGAGCCGCTGTTCGAATAGAGGGAACTGCCGTGACCAATCCAAATCTTGCCGCACAACGGCTTGCCGGTGTTCGACAAATTCATCGGCGATTTACGCGCGATCTGGGCGGCGGAAGCCGACGATCAGCGCCGCATGGAAAAGGCGAAGCCGCTGCTGGAGCGGCTGGTGCTGGACGAGACGCTCAAAGTCGCATTCGGCAAGCTGGCCGTCCACCGAAGGCCGCAAGAATCTCCTGCTCTATGTCGATCCGGACTACGCCTTCGTCGTCAACGGCGTGGTGCGCATGCCGGGGCGCACCGGCAGCGTGCACGATCACGCCGATGCCTGGGTGCTCTACGGCTTGCTCGATGGCACCGAGAGCCTGGAGCGTTTCGAGCGGGTCGACGACGGCAGCCGGCCGGGCCATGCCGAGGTGAAGCTCGCTTCGGTGACGACCGGCTCGCAGGGCAAGGTCGATCTGGTGGCGCCGCGCGCCATTCACGCCGAGCAGGGCGGTCCGACCCGCTCGGTGGCGATCATCGTGCGCAGCCAAAAGCTCGGCGAGGGCACGGTGCTGCAGCATCAATACGATCGCACGACCAACACGGTGGTCGAGCGTTACGGCCCGACGCAAATTCCCTACGACCTCGCCGGTTGAACGCCCGCTCCTCACTTCCCGGCATCGCGGTCGATGCCATTCATCCCGATTGGAGATGCCCACCATGGAACCATTGCCGAAAGGCGCAAATTTCGTGCGCGCCAAGACCCTGTGGGAGATCGGCCTGCATATCGCCGGCAATCCGGCGACGCCTTACGGCGGCAATCGCGACATGGTCATCACGGTCGGCAGCGGCTCGGGCGAAGCGTTCCGGCCATGGCTGCGGCTCGCATCCGGCTCGGCCATTCTGGCCGAGGAAGTGGCAAAGGGTGGGCTCGAAGCCGCCTTCGTCAATCCGTCGGCGCTGCTCACCCAGGCCTATCGCGGGGTCGGCCTGTTCCGCACGGCGTTGCCGGTGCGGATCATCGCCTCTTATCCGAGCTGGGATCGCTTCGTCTTCATGGTGCACCCGCGGTCGGGCATTCGGTCGCTCAAGGACATCAAGGCGAAGCAGTATCCGCTACGCGTCTCGGTGCGCGAAGATCCGACGCACTCGACCTTGGTCTTGATCGAGCAGGCCTTCGCGCTGCACGGCTTCAAACTCCAGGACATCGAGGCCTGGGGCGGGCGCATCATCACCTGCGGCGGACCATCCGACGTGCGCCGCCTCGATCCGCTGGCGCGCGGCGAGATCGACGCGGTATTCGACGAGGGCATCAAGGTGTGGCTCAACGAGGCGCTGGCGGCCGGTCTCGTGCCGCTCGAGATCGAGCCGGCCGAGTTCGATGCGCTCGGGCAGTTGGGATGGCGGCGGGTTGTTCTGCCCAAGGCGCGATTCCCGGGCTTGGCGCGAGATTTCGATACGTTCGATTTCAGCGGCTGGCCGATCTACACCAGCGCGTCGCTGCCGGAGCAGATGGCCTACGATATCTGCGGCGCATTAGCCGCGCGCGAAGCGGAGGTGCCGTGGGAGAAGGGCACTGACGGTTCCGCGCTGCACATGGTCAGCGAGACCGATTCGACTCCGATGGATGTGCCGCTCCACCCGGGCGCCGAGCGCTGGTATCGCGAGCACAAATGAACGGTCTTTAGCCGAGCGGCGCTAGGGCGTCGCGCAGTGGGGCGCTCGGAATCATCAGCAGGCCGGTGAACGGTTCGCTCAATTCCAGGATCAGGAAGATCGCGCATGACGCCGACAGCGCAAACAGCGACAGGAAGGCGAACACCGTCACGTTCAGCGCGGCGAACAGGCTGAAGCTCGCGAATATGATGATGAGCCAGAACGCCAGGATGGCGATAAAGGGCGCCGGAATGGCACTATTGGATTCCACGAACAGCAACAGGCGGGCTTGGGCCAAATCGGTGCTGATCTGCGCCGCCCGAGCCTGCAGCGAGCGCTGCAGGTCGTCGCGCGGCGACAGCGCTTGAATCGCGATATAGACGTTTTCGGCGGTCGCGTTCATGGCAAACGGCGCCGCCGTCGTTGCCGCCTTTTCGTGCCAAAGCCGATCGGCGAGCGGCCCAATCGCGCTGCGCATCTCGACGCGGATCGGCATCGCTTCCGGGCCGTATTTCTCCAGCAACGCGTCGAGCAGGATGATGTCGGCGGTGATCTGCCTGACCTGACCGCTCTGGGTGTCGAACGAACCCTTGGCCGCCGCAATCAGCAATCCGAGCACCAGCGCGGCGATGGTTGCGATCAGCCCGGCGCCCAGCCGCACGATATCTTGGGACTCCTTGCTGAGATGATGTTGCGGCAACGTGCTGCGAAGCAGCGCGCCGAGGACGATGCCGCCGAGAGTCAACGCAAATATCACGCACGACAGAACAGCGGGGCTCATGGTTCATCTCCGAAGCCGGCGTTTGCCGCGACTGGGCTATTGCGGGTTGGCCTCACGGACAACGCAGATAAGGCTTCAGATCGGTGAAGGACGTGCCGACCGACAGGCGGTCGCCGGCCTCGGGCCGCAGGATCATATTGACGACGTCAGCCTTGGCCGCTGGCCCATCGCCCTCGCACTGGGCATGAACGGCGTAGTTCGGACCGCGCGAGCCGGCGGTCTCTACGATCCACCGCACGCTGCATTTGCCGGCGGCGGTGCTGTAGCCGTCCGCCGCAATCGTAATGTTGGACTTGTCCTTCGCGGCGCAGAGCTCGGCGCTCGGCGCCCAGGTTCCGACCAGCACGCTGGGGAACGTGGTGTGGCGCACCTCATCGGCGCCGGCGTGTTGCGGCGGCAGTGCCGACAAGGCCATGATCGCCAAACAAATCGCAAAACTGGTTCGCATCATTGTGAGCCCCCGGGTCAAACGCATTCAGTCGGCACCGATATTGTGGCGCTGCAGAAAGAACACGCGCACGAGATTGCGCTCGCCGACGACATCGCCAAGCGAGCGAAAGGCAAAAAAGGGAATCAAGATCAGCAGCACGATGACACAGCTTGCAGTCAGTTGATCGAGCGTGCCGCCGCCGAATTCGGCTAGCGAGTCCACGACGGCGCGGTGATGGATGAGGCCTACGATCACCTCCTCGAGCGCGTTGAGGATGAGCAACAGCACAAGAAAAACGAATGACTTGTAAAGCGTCGGCCAAATCAGGGGCAGCGCATTGAAGCGCTCGCCAAGATGCAATGCCCGCCCGATCAGCACGAACTTGGCACAGATCAGAGCTTTCGCCGCGGCAAAACCAAACGTCGCGAACGGGATGTCGTGGGCGTGGAGAATGGCGGCTTTCAAATAAATCAGCGCGGCCAGGAACACGTAGAGATATGCCGCAATGATGGCAAACTCCGTCAGTTCGCTGACGACCCTGTCGCGGACCGACACTTTCGCTGCGACGCCGCCCTTCATCTTCGTCTCCCCCGCACCATGCTCGATCGGCCGTCTCAGATGACTTCCTCGGTCTTGTCGTCGGTCTCGCCGTAGCGGCGCAGCGTTGCGGACTTGGTGCCGGCATAAAGCTGTTCGAGCCCGGGCGCGATCTTGGCGTTCTCGCGCTCGAACAGCGAATTGCCGGCAAGATCGCTCTCGACCAGGAACGGACCGAATTTTTCCACGTCGAGCACCCAGACCGCTTGCGCGAGGCCCAGCTCCTCCAGCCAATAGACGCCGGCGACGCGTTTGATGCCGCGGCCGAGCAGCGCGCCGGTGCCGTAGCCGACCGTGGTCAGATAGACCGCGTTGTTCGGCACGAAATGCTCGCGATAGGTCGCCGACGTCATGCCGCCTTTGCCGATGATGATGTTGCAGCCGGAGATTTTGAACCAGCCGTCGAGCCATTGCGCGAAGCGGAACGACGCCGTCGCGGTGACCGCGCCGACGGTGTAGCTGCCGTCGGGATTGACCGACGCCGCCGGCGAGCAATGAAAATTGGTGATGCCGAGCGCGTCCTTGTCCGCCGGCATGCCGACGCCGTCCGCGATGGCGCGCTTGTAGACGCCTTCGCGCGCCGTGAAGACGCGGCCGGTGAGATAGGCGACCGAGCCGATTTCCAGCTGGCGAAGATTTTCCGTGCTTGCCGGAAGATCGATGTGAACGGTCTTGAGATCAGCCATGATTATTCCGCCGCCTCGGCCGCCTGCTGGCCCCATTCGACTGTCGAGCGCCGCATGTAATCGGTGAACCACATCGGGTCGGTGCGGAAGGTCGCCTTGCCGTCGGTCGACAATACGCGCGCACGCGCGTCGCGACGACAGACAGAACATGTGCACCGACATCGGCATGCCGCCGGTGTGGCAATAGCCGACTTCGATGTGGCAATCGATCACCATGGACGAGCCGACGAAGCCCATGGCGCCCATGCCGATATTGTTGCCGATATCCTTGAACTCCTCCTCCAGCGCGGCGATTTTCGGATCCGGATTGCGCGAGCCGACGACGCGCAGGCAGGACGCCTGCTTGCCGAGCACCATGGAGGTGTCCTTCGAGCCGCCAAGGCCGATGCCGACGATGGCCGGCTGGCAGGCGAGCCCGCGCTTGCCGAAGCCGATCAAGGTATCGAGAAAGAAGCGCTTGATGCCTTCGATGCCGTCGCCGGGAAACAGCATGCGATAATCGGAGCCGAACAGGCCGCCTTTGTGCACGGTGGTGAGCTCGATCCAGTCGGCGTCGGGATGAAACGCGTATTCGATCTCGGGCGCGCCGATGCCGACATTGTTGTTGTGATCGGTGCGCCACAGCGGATGCACGCGGTTCGGCCGCAGCGGCACGTTGGTGGTGGCGCGCGCGGTGGCGCGGCGCAGCGCCGCTTCCAGCGCCACCGGGCCGCCTTCGATCCGCGCGTCGTTGCCGATCTTGACGTACCAGCGCGGCAGGCCGGTATCGCCGCACATGGCGCGGCGGTCTTCCTTGGCGGCTTCGTAATTCTCCAGCATGGCCTTGATGACGAAGGCCGACAGATCGCCTTTTTCGGTATCGGCGCAGCGCCGCAAGCCGTCGAGATAATCGTCGGGAATTTCGATGGCGGCTTTCGCCATCAAATCCTCGGCGGTGCGCTGGATGCTCGACAGCGGAATCATGTTCGCCTCAATTGTTTATTCGGCCGCGAGCGCATCGCGGATGCAGCGTCTCGCCCGGCTTCACATGGGTGAACTGCACCGGGCTGTTCGCCGATCTCGATGCCGCTCGCGCCTCTGCCGCGCCACCGTGAATGTCGAGGTGGCGAAGTCGCCGGGTTCCGGGAAATCGGACCGGAAATGGGCGCCGCGGGAATTCTCGCGCTTCAGCGCCGCGAGCGCAATGACCCGGCTCACTTCGCACAAGGAGCGCAGATTGAGCCAGTCGTGCCAGGTCAGATTGAAGCGGCGATCGGCATCGGCGACGCCGGTCGCCGAGCAGTTCCGCTTCGATCCGGTCGAGGCCTGCCAGGCCGCGCTCAATGCTGGCCCGATCGCGCACCACGCCGACCTCGTCCCACATCGTGTCGAGCAGCTTTTCACGCAGCGCATTCAGATCGCCGGGCTTTTGCGCGAAGGGATGCTGCGCGCGGGCAAGCTCGGCGTCGAGCACGTCGGTGTCCGGCTCCCGATGACCCGGATTGGCGGCGATCCAGCGCGGCATCACGTCGCCGGCGATGCCGCCGAACACCGTCGAGTTGGCGACGCCGTTGCCGCCGAGCCGGTTGGCGCCATGCATGCCGCTGGCATCCTCGCCGGCGACAAACAGCCCGAAACGCTCCGTCGCGGTATCGACCTCGCAGATCACGCCGCCCATGAAATAATGTGCCGTCGGCACCACTTCGACCAAGCCGCCGGCAAGATCAAAGCCGCAGTCGCGGCAGCGATCCACCATGCCCTTGAACTCCTTCGCGACTTTGGCCGGCCCGAGATGGCCCATCTTGATATAGACGCCGCCGTTTGGCGTGGTGCGTCCGGCGCGCATCTCGGCATAGATGGCGCGGCTGACGACGTCGCGGGTGGCGCGCTCCAGTTTTCGGTCGTAGTCGCCCATGAAGCGGTGCATGGCGCCGTTGAGCAGATGGCCGCCGGACCCGCGTAACCCTTCCTCCAGCACCGTGCCGGTCATGCGCGTATCCGGGCCGGCGAGCAGGCCGGTCGGATGGAATTGCACCATCTCCATGTCCCGAAGCGGAAGTCCGAGGCGCAGCGCCATGGCGAGGCCGTCCATGCTCTTGTCGCCGGACGGCGTGTGATAGCGATACATGGTCGGGCCGCCGCCGGTCGCCAGCAGCACGGCTTGGGCGGCAATGAAACGGAATTCGCCGGTGCGCACGTCGATCAGCAGCACGCCGGAAAGCGCGCCGTCCTTGGCCGGGATCAGCGCGACGGCGCGGTGCTCTTCCAGCCGGCGGATCGGCCGCGCCCAAACCTGTTCCATCAGCCGGTTGATGATCTCGATGCCGGTGAGGTCGCCCTTGTGCACGGTGCGATCGAAGGTCTGGCCGGCGAAGGCTTTGCCGTGGAGCGTCCCGTCGGAATTGCGGTCGAAGAAGCAGCCGATCTCGTTTTCCAGTTCCTGCACGCGCTCGACCGCCTTGGTGACCAGCGTCCAGGCCAGTTCCTGGTGCGGCAGCCATTTGCCGCCTTCGATGGTGTCCATGAAATGGCGCTCGATGGAGTCGCCGGGATTGAGCGCGACGTTGTAGCCGCCCTGCACCATGCGGGTGCAGCCGCATTTGCCGAGCAGGCCCTTGCTGACGATGGTGATGTCGAGATCGGGGTTCGCCTTCAGGGCATGCAGCGCCGCGAACAGTCCCGGCGCCGCCGGCGCCCAGGATCAGAATGTCGGTCTTGAGGCGTTCGACATTCATTCTCAAAACACCCGCGTCAAAAATATGAACGCGACGATCGCCGATACCGCCGCAGCCAGCGTCGCCAGTTGCTTTTGGCCGTCGCGCCAATCGAGGTTCTCGATCACCAAAACACGCAAGCCGCCGAGCAGATGAACCGTAAGCAGAAAGACCAGCCCGCCTTCGGCAAATTTCACCAGCGGCTGATCGGTCCAGCGCAGGAAGCCCTCAAGCTTCGCTTCGCCATCTATGGCCAGCCCAAGCGCCAGAAAATGCAGCGGCAGGAAAATCGCCGAGCGCAAGACCCGACAGCCGATGCACCATGGCCGCGATCCACAGCGCGCTGCCGCGATGCATGGTGCCGCGCGCGATCACGACAGCACCACGGCAAACACGGCGCGCGCACCGAGTGCCGCTAACAGCAACGCCGAACACGATGGCAAACAAGCCGGCGCGCGCGATCGGTGAGCGGCGACCATTCGGTCAAGACGTTGCGCACGCCGATCGACGCATGAACGGAAGCAGCGGCGACGAAAAGTCCATAGTACGACGCCCACACGATGCTGCCGTGGGTGCGCGACAGAATATCCGCCGCCGTCATGCCGTTGCGCGTGGCATAGAAGATGACGGCGATGTGGACGAGCACGAGCGGCACCATCAGCGCCGCCGTCGCCCGCTGCCACAGATAGAGCCGCACAGTCATGCCTTGATCTCGCCCTTGAGATACGCCGCCGTGGTGCGCCGCTTGAGCCCGGCGATGGCGGCAGTCGGATTGAGCGCCTGCGGGCAAAGCTCCTGGCAGGACTGATGCGAGTGGCAGGAATGGCAGCCGCCGGCCGCGGCGACCGCTTGCAGGCGCGCGGTGCCGCCGGCATCGCGTTCGTCGTTGAGGAGCGTCCACGCCCGCGTCAGCGCCGCCGGGCCGAAATAATCCTGGTTCCAGCGCACCGTATCGCAGGCGGCATAACAGACGCCGCAATTGATGCATTCGATGGCCGCGTCGGCTAAGCGCCGCGCCGGGCTGTCGGGGCGGATTTGCTCGATTTTCTCGTGCCTTGTCTTGCTCGGCGCAAAAACGCCTTGAGCTTCTTGCCACTTCTCAAAGAACGGCTGCATGTCGGTCGCCAAATCCTTGATGACCGGCAGGTTTTCCAACGGGCCGATCTCCAGCCGCCCGCTGCCGGCGACCTTCGCCACGTGGGTGCGGCAGGTCCAGCGCGGCTCGGCCGTTGACCGTCATGGCGCAGGAGCCGCAGACGCCGACCCGGCAGGCGAAGCGATACGACAAGGTCGGATCGATATGGCGCTGCACGAAGGTCACGACGTCGAGCACGGTCTGGCTCGCGCGCTGCGGCACGCTGTAAGTCTCGTAGCGGCCGTCCTTGCCGCCGCGCCAGAGCGATACCGACAGGTCCGCAAGCATCGCGTTAAGTCTCCCGGTTGCCGCCTTTGTTACGCCGGGGACGCGGGTCCGTCTAGCAAGCGGCTGGAAGCGTTGGCTTTAGCGTGATCAAGGGCCTTTCTCGGCCGTCTCGCATAAACTACCCGAGCCTGCTCTGCATCCGCCGCAGTTCCCGCGCCACGACACATGCGCAGTTCGCGGCTTGTCGCAGACGCGCAAAAGTAACAGTCTTGACGCGCTGCGGGCCGCGCATCTCAAGACGCGCCCCAGCCTCGCTCCGCCGATTGTTGCCGCACAAGCGCATCGATGCCGGAGCACAAGGGAGGAGGACTGTAAATCATGTCAAAGCATGATGAAGGCCGCCGTGCGTTCCTGGTCGCGCTGGGTGCCGGCGCCGCTGCCACTACGGCGTTGGTTCCGGACGCGCTCGCCAAAAGTAATCACCAGCACCACGCCGCGATGGATACGCCGGCCGCGGACCATGCTGATCGCGGCATGGCCGGCATGGGTGGCCGCCACGGCGCCTTCTTCAACGATGACGATTCCCGCACCATCGCCGCCTTTACCGAGCGGCTGATGCCCGGCGCGCCGGACAAGCCGGGCGCGACCGATGCCGATGTGTTGAACTACATCGATCTGGCGCTGGCCGGCCCCTATGCCGACCAGCAGTATTTCTACCGCTGCGGCGTCGCGCAGCTCGACGCCCATTGCACGCAGACCTACGGCAAGCCGTTCCGCAGTCTCACTGCGACGCAACAGGACGAAACCATCGCCGCGCTGGAGCAGGGCAAGGCGCCTGTCTTCGTGTGGCCGACGGCGCAAGCCTTCTTCAACGCCGTGCACAAGCACACCCTGGAAGGCCTGTTCGCCGACCCGATCTACGGCGGCAACAAGGACTTTGCCGGCTGGCGTCTGGTCGGCTTTCCCGGCGCGCAGCCGGCATTCACGCCGGAGGACATGCAGAGCAGGGAAGCGTTCACGCGCGAACCGATCATCGGCCTGCAGGCGCGGGCCAAGAGCGTGAGGGGTTAAAGCCATGGCGATCGAAAAAACCGATGTGGTGATCGTCGGCGTCGGCGCCGCCGGCGGCATTCTCGCAGCCGAGCTCGGCAAGGCCGGGATGAAAGTGATCGGGCTGGAACGCGGCCCGCGGCTCAAAACCTCCGACTTCGAGCCGCACGACGAATTGCGCTATTTCCAGCGCCAGGATTTGCGGCCGGATCCCAAGCGCATGCCGGTCACCTGGCGGCCGAACGCGAAAGCCACCGCGCATCCGATCCCGTCGCAGAACAACGGCAACCAGGCCGGCGGCGGCACCGTGCATTACGGCGCGGTGTCGTGGCGCTTCCACGAGGACGATTTCCGCGTGCGCTCGCAGACCATCGCGCGCTACGGCGCCGACGCCATTCCGGAAGGCTCCTCGATCATCGATTGGCCGGTGTCCTATGCCGACCTCGAGCCGTTCTACGAGCGCGCCGAATACGATCTCGGCGTTTCCGGCAAGGCCGGCAACCTCCAGGGCAAGAAGGTCGACGGCGGCAATGTGTTCGAGGCGCCGCGGCAGCGCGAATATCCGCTGCCGCCGCTGCTGAACGATCAGGTCGGCGCCAATTTCGAGCCGGCGGCAAGAAAGCTCGGCCTGCATCCGTTCGCGACGCCGCACGCCATCCTGTCACAGCCATACAAGGATCGGCCCGGCTGCACCTATTGCGGCTTCTGCCAGGCCTTCGGCTGCCATGTCGGCGCCAAATCCTCGATCCTGGTGACCAAGCTCCCGGAGGCCGACGCCACCGGTAACTTCAAGCTGATCACCGGCGCCATGTGCTACCGCGTCAACAGCGACAACAGCGGCAAGGCGACGGGCGTGTCGTATTACGGGCCGGACCGCTCCGACAATACGATCGAGGCGGACATCGTGATTCTGGCGCCGTTCATCTACGACAATGTGCGGCTGTTGTTGCTGTCAAAGAGCGATAAATTCCCCAACGGGCTGGCCAATTCCACGGCCACGTCGGCAAGCACATCATGGCGCATATCGGCGCGCGCGCTTTTGCGGCGTTCGACGATCGGCACGTGAATGTCTATATGGGCCCGAGCGCGCAGAAGAACTCGCTCGACGACTTCAACGCCGACAATTTCGACCACAAGGATCTCGGCTTCATCCGCGGCGCGCAGATTTCGGCCGGTCCCGCGGGCCTCGAAGGCGGCCCGCTCGGCACCGCGATGAGCATGAACCCGCCGCCCGGCGTGCCGCGCTGGGGCGCGGCGTTCCGCGACTTCTATGCAAAGTACTACACGCGGCACACGGCGCTGACCGGGCAGACCGAGAATCTGCCCTATGCGGATCAGACCATCGATCTCGATCCGAACGTGCGCGACGCCTGGGGCCTGCCGGCGCCGCGCATGACCTACGACTGGCGGCGCCCGAACGAAAAGGCGCGCGTCGAATTCATCCAGAAGAAAATGGTCGAGATCGGTCACGCCATGGGTGCGGCGCAGGTCTGGACGGCGCCGTTCGGTCCCGGCGCGCCCGGCGCCCATCACCAGGGCGGCACGCGCATGGGCAGCGATCCGCAAGAGTCGGTGGTGAACAAATACAGCCAGAGCTGGGACGTTCCGAACCTGTTCATCATGGGCTCATCGACCCATCCGACCATGAGCGGGTTCAATCCGACGCTGACGATCCAGGCGCTGGCTTACATGAGCGCTGAGGCCATCGTGAATCGCTATCGGAAGAATCCGGGCGCTTTGATCTGACGCGGCCGGAAACGCCGATGGATCCCTGTGGCCCGGCGGCGCAGCCGCCGGACTTCACTTCACGTCCGGATAAAGCCCGGAGGCCTTCACCACCGCCAAACCCTCGGCGCGGTCGGCGGGCAGCTCTTTGGCGAACTGTTCCGCCGAGATCAACACCGGGCTCAGGCCGCGGTTGATCAGGAATTTTTGCTGAAATTCCGGATTCGATTCCACCTTGACGATGGCGGCGTTCAGCTTGTCGACGATCGGCTGCGGCGTGCCGGCCGGCGCAAAAATGCCGAAGAACGTCGCTGAAATGTGCTCGTGGTAGCCGGCCTCCTTGAAGGTGGGAATGTTGGGAGCGAGCGGCGAGCGGGTATCGCCGTCGATGGCCAAGCCTAGGATTTTTGCGTCGCGAATGAACGCGACCAAATTGCCGATGCCGAAAATCGCGATCTGCGCGGTGCCGTTGAGCATGCTGTTGACGGCGTCGCCACCGCCCTTGAACGGCACGCGTACGATGTCGGTGCCGTTCTTCTTGTTGAACTCCTCCATGAAGGCGACCTTGGACAGCGACGGCGCCATGTAATTGAAGGTCTTGGGCTTGGACTTTACCAACCCCGCGAGCTCGGCGAACGATTTGACGCCGAGCGAGGCATTCACCGCGAACACCTGGGTCAAATAGTACGGCCGGGCAATCGGCACCAGGCTCTTCGCCGGATCGAAGTCCGACGGCTGGATCAGCGGATTGATGACGATGGTCTCGCCGGGAAGGATGCAGATCGTGTAGCCGTCCGGCGCCGCCTCGGCACAAGCCTTGGCGCCGACCGTGCCCTCGGCACCGACCCGGTCCTCGACCACGATCGAGGTGCCGAGTGCCGGCCCCATCTGGTCGCCGAGCGCGCGCATGAAGAGATCGCTCAGACCCCCGGGTCCCTGCGACGCGATCGCCCGGATCGGCCGCGTCGGATAATCCTGCGCGGCCGCAGGCCACGTGAGCACGGCTGACGCGAGCAGTGCCAGAATTGCAGACCAGCGGTGCATGTCATTGTCTCCCGGGTGTTCTATTGTCGCGGCGAACAATGCCGCAGCGGAACGTGGCATGAGCATGCGGCGTAACCGCGCAGAAGTCACGGACCGTGCGGCTGTGACATGTCGGAGCAGGGGGATCTAGCGTGCCAGACTATGGGATGAAAGTGGAGAAGGGCATCACGGTGCGGATGCGCGACGGCGTTCGCATCTCGCTTTGCGTCTATCGGCCCGACGCCGACGGCCGGTTTCCGGCGCTGTTTGCGGCTTCGCCCTACCAATACGAAATGGACGACGTCCCTGCGTATCCGTTGTTCCTATGGCGCGAGACCGGCCCGGTCGAATGGTACGTGAGCCAGGGCTACTCCTATGTCCATGCCGACGTGCGCGGCTCGGGGCAATCCGAGGGCGAGTTCGAATTCATGGGACTCAACGAGCAGGAAGATTATCTCGAACTGATCGCCTGGATCGTCGCGCAGCCGTGGTGCAACGGCCGGGTCGGCGGCATCGGCCAGTCCTACTACGCCATGGCGCAGTGGCTGATGGCGACCTACAATCCGCCGGGCCTCGCCTGCATCGCGCCCTATGACGGCCTGGTCGATCAGTATCGCGGCTCGAATTACCACGGCGGCATCTACTGCTCTTATCGCTCGGTCTGGTACACGTCGCTGCGCGCCGACAATCAGCATCGTCTCGCCGGCCGCCACGGCCGGCCGCCGATGAAGTTCGATCTGGTCGGCGAAATCATCAATCACCCACTCGACGACGAATTCTGGCGGCAGCGCTCGCCGTATTGGCGGCTCGACAAGATCAAGTGCCCGGTGCTGTCGATCGGCCATTGGGGCAAGATGGGCCTGCATTTGCGCGGCAATATTTTGGGCTACGAGGAGGTCAAGGCGCCGAAGAAGCTCGTGGTCACCGGCGCGCGCAACACGTTCGAGGCGCACCGCATGTTCGATCAGGTCGAATTCCACGAGAAGGAGCTATTGCCGTTCTACGATCTGCATCTCAAGGGCGCCAACAACGGCTTCATGGATGCCGATCCGGTCAAACTGTTCGTGCGCGGCGCCAATGTGTGGCGCAGCCAGGAAACCTGGCCGCCGCGCGCGACCAGCGTTGCCTATTATCTGCGTAAAGGTCCGTCGGGCAGCGTCACCTCGCTCAACGATGGTGCGCTGTCGGCGGAAAAGCCGGCCGCGGACGAGGCACCGACCAGCTACACCTATCCGGATTGGGAATGGGTCAATGGCGTCGCGGTGATCGGCCCCGATGGCCGGGTCGATCCGGCGCGGCGCGTGCTGACTTTCACCAGCGGGCCGCTCGACAGCGATCTCGAAGTCACCGGGCCGATCGTGCTGAAGCTTTATGCGTCGTCGACCGCGATCGATACCCAGTTCATCGTCAAGCTGACCGACCAGCACCCGCAAGATGCGGCGGCGCGCGCCAAGGGCGAGCAGCCGGCTTTTACGCCGGTTTCGAAAGGCTGGCTGAAGGCCTCGCATCGCGAGAAGGACGCGGCACGCTCGAAACCGGAGCGTCCGTTCTACACCCACACCAATCCGCAGCCGCTCACAGCCGGCGAGATCTACGCGTTCGACATCGAGGTGCTGCCGATCGCTTACGTATTCAAGCAAGGCCACCGCATCCGCCTCGAACTCGCCAATGGCGATTCGCCGGCAACCGACGGCGTTTTCTCGCATCCTTATCATCCGTCGCTGATGGGCACCGACACGTTCCATCACGACGGCGCGCACGCCTCGTGCCTCATCCTGCCGGTCATCGCGTAAGGCGGCGTGCGCTGGCGCAGCCGCGTGCGCTCCACTACCATTTGACCCTTCTGTGACGCGGAGCCGGGATTATGAAGCGCAGCACCGATCGCATTCTCACCACCCACGCCGGCAGCCTGTCGCGGCCGGCGAATCTCATCGCCATGAGCAAGGCGATTGCCGTCGGCGAAAGCAAAGGCGATGCCGCCTATGCGCAATGCCTCGCCTCTTCAGTTGCGGACGTGGTCAAGAAGCAGCGCGAGCTCGGCGTCGACATTCCCGACGACGGCGAGTTCGGCAAGCCGGTGGGCGGCTCCTACGATTACGGGGCATGGTGGAATTACGCCTTTGCCCGGATGTCGGGATTTTCGGCGGCAGGGAGCCCTGCCGCCGCCGCGCACGAAACCCAGCATAAGAAGTCAAGTGTGGCCGATGTGGCGCTGACCTCGTTCGCCAATCGCCGCGACTGGCAGAAATTCGGCGAGTTCTATCTCGATCCGGAATCGAGCGGCAGCCTGATGGGCAGCGCGGCGCGACGGCCGGTGGGCCGGCCGGCCTGCACCGGGCCGCTCAAATACACCGGCCATGCGGCGCTGCAGGCCGATATCGACAATCTGAAAAAGGCGTTGGCGGCGACCGGAGCCGAGGAAGGTTTCATGTGCTCGATCGGCCCGGGCAGCTTCGCCCGCGGCGTCGACCTCTATTACAAGACCGAAGAAGAGTTTTTGTTCGCCTCGGCCGACGCCATGCGCGACGAATACAAGGCCATCGTCGATGCCGGCATCGTGCTGCAGATCGACGATCCGAGCCTTCCCGACAACTGGGACATGATCAATCCCGAGCCGCCGCTCAAGGAGTTCAAGAAATTCGAGCAGGTGCGCATGGAAGCGCTCAATCACGCGCTACGCGGCTTGCCGGTCGACCGCATCCGCTTCCACATCTGTTGGGGCAGCTGGCACGGCCCGCACACCACCGACATTCCGCTCAAAGACATCGTCGACCTGGTGCTCAGCGTCAACGCCGGCGCCTATTCGGTGGAGGCCGGCAATGTCCGCCACGAGCACGAATGGCGGGTGTGGCAGGACGTCAAGCTGCCCGACGGCAAGCTGCTCATTCCCGGCGTCGTCAGCCACGCCACCAACATCGTCGAGCATCCGCAAGTCGTGGCCGACCGCATCGTGCGCTATGCCAAGGTGGTCGGCCGCGAGAACGTCATCGCCGGCACCGATTGCGGGCTCGGCGGCCGCATCCATCCACAAATCGCCTGGGCCAAATTGCAGGCGCTCGCCGAAGGTGCCAAGCTCGCGACCAAAGAGCTTTGGGGATAGTCGGCAACGTGACCGGACGTCTGGCGGGCAAAGTAGCGCTGATCAGCGGCGCCGGCTGTATCGGCCCGGGCTGGGGCAACGGCCGCGCCGCCGCGGTGCTGTTCGCGCGCGAGGGCGCCAGGGTTTTTGCCGTCGACAAGGATGCGGATTCGATGACGGAGACGGTGGCGCGCGTCGGCAATGACGGCGAGATCGCGACCCATGTCTGCGACGTGCTCGACGACGCGCAGGTGCGCGACATGACGGAGGCGTGCCGCAAGGTTTTTGGCCGGATCGACATTCTCGTCAACAATGTCGGCGGCTCGGCCGCGGGCGGCGTCGCGGAAATGTCGGAAGAAACCTTCGACCAGCCAGATCGACTACAATCTCAAGAGCGTTTTTCTTGCCTGCCGCCATGTGATCCCGATCATGATCGCACAAGGCGGCGGCGCCATCGTCAATACGGCGTCGGCTTCGGGCACGCGCTATACCGGCGCGCCGCAGATCGGCTACGCTTCGGCCAAGGCCGCGGTGATCCAGTTCTCGCGGGTGACGGCGGTGCAATATGCCGGGAACGGCATCCGCGTGAACACGGTGATTCCCGGCCAGATGCACACCCCCATGGTGGAAGCGCGTCTGGCCAAGCAGCGCACCGGCGGCGACGTCGAGGCTTTGCTCAAATCCCGCGTCGCCCGCATTCCGCTCGGTTTCATGGGGGACGGGCGCGATACGGCCGCTGCAGTATTATTTTTGGCCTCCGACGAAGCTCGCTTCATCACCGGTACCGAAATTGTGGTAGATGGCGGCATGACCGCGCGTTGCGATTGAATTTTCGAAAGAGGACCAATGGCCATCCGTCCCGACGATCTCACCCCGACCATCCCGCCGCACGATCCGAATCCGAAAAAGCCGAGCATCACGCTGCCGCCGCTGTCGTGCGACTCGCATTTCCACGTGTTCGGGCCGCACAGCAAATTTCCCTATGCGCCGAACCGGCCGTTCACGCCGACCGACGCCTCCAAGGAAGATCTGTTCCGGCTGCACGAATTCTTGGGCTTTCAGCGCGGCGTGTTCGTGCAATCGACGGCGCATGGCAGCGATAACCGGGTGCTGGTCGATCTACTCGAAGCCGGCAAGGGCAATTACCGCGGCGTAGCGCTGTTGGAGCCGACGACGCCGGACGACGAGGTGGAGCGGCTCGACGACGCCGGCGTGCGCGGCGTGCGGCTGCATTGGTATTTTCCCCACGGCGGCGCACCGCGGCCGCGCGACGACATGAACAAGATCATCGAGAAGGTCGCGCCCTACGGCTGGCACGTCGCCAATCACGTTGGCGGCAATGGTCTCGTCGATTACTACGATTTCATCGCCGCAATCGAGGCGCCGGTGGTGATCGACCATATGGGACGCATCGATATCGCCGAAGGCTTGAACGGCGCGGCGTTCAGGAGGCTGTTGCGTTTGCTCGACCGCGGCAATTTCTGGGTCAAACTGTCCGGCAGCGACCGCATCACCAAGCACCCGCATTCTTACGAAGAAACCCTGCCGTTCTCGCGCGCGCTCGCCACGCACGCGCCCGAGCGCATCGTCTGGGGCACCGACTGGCCGCATCCGAACCACAAGCCGGGCGAGGTGCCCAACGACGGCCAGCTCACCGATCTCATCGCCGAGATCGCGCCCGACGCGCGCACCCGCAAGCTCATGCTGGTCGACAATCCGACCAAGCTGTTTGGTTTCTAAGTAAACGCCATGGCGAAACAGACGCTCGGCAAGCTTCCGGCTGACGCCTTCGGCATGTTGGAGCTGCCGGTGCTGCCGGCCGATATTCTCGACGGCTTCCGCGCATTGCCGGATCTCACCGGCATCGCGTCCGACGCCATGGACGAGCTCGGCATCGTCGGCGCCGTGCCGGCCGCGGTGCTCCGCCCGACCGATCCGAAAGCGCGCATCGTCGGCCGGGCGCTGACGGTGCGCAACGTGCCGGCGGATGCGCCGGCTGCCGAAAAGGTCAAAGCCGGCGTTTCCGGCCTCGGCGAAATCGAAGCGCATAATCTTGCGGAAGCAGGCGACGTCATCGTGCTGCAAGGCGTCGACCAGGTGTCCAATCTCGGCGGCATTTCCGCCACCATCGGTCACCGGCAGGGCGAGATCGGCGCCATCGTCGACGGCGGCGCCCGCGACGTCGATCATTCCCGCGGCATCGGCTATCCGATCTGGTCGCGCAGCGTCAGCCCGATCACCGGCAAATGGCGCGTGCAGACAATCGCCATCAACAAGCCGGTCGCGATCTGCGGCATCACGGTCAATCCCGGCGACCTCGTGCTCGCCGACGAAACCGGCGTCTGCTTCATCCCGCGCCAGCGCGCGGCCGAGGTGCTGCAGCGGGCGCAGCGCAACGTCGTGGCCGAGCAGGCGAGGGAGGCCAAGATCGCCTCGGGGGCGCCGGTGCCGGAATTGTTCGGCAAGGCGCGGTAGCGGCCGCCGGTCGTCCCCGCGAGCTTCGGTGCAGCCGGGGAAGTCTCAATTGGCCTTGATGCCGGCAGCCTTGATGATCGGCGACCACTTGGCGATCTCGGCGCGCTGCAGCTCGGCCAGCGCCTGCGCTGTCTGCTGATCGGCCGGTGGCGTGACAAAAGCCTGCGAGTCGAGCTTCTGGCGAACCTGCGGGTCGTTCATGGCGGCTACGGCAGCGGCGCCGATGGCACGCACGACGTCCGGCGGCGTACCGCGCGGCGCGTAAAGCCCCGACCAATAGGAGAAATAAAAGTTCGGCAGCCCGGCCTCATCCATGGTCGGTATGTCCGCCGCCGCGGCCATGCGCTTCGGCGCCGTAAGCCCGAAGACCTTGAGGTTGCCTGACGCGATCTGCGGCAGCGCTGGCGCGACGGTGATGAACGTGGCGTCGATCTGTCCGGCGATGACGTCCTGCATCGCGGGTCCCGCGCCGCGATAGGGAATAAGACCGTACTGGGTCTCGGTCCGTTGCCGAAACAATAGCGCAAGCATGTGCGGCGGACTGCCGACGCCGGCGGTGCCCATCGAAGCCTTGTCGGGATTGGCCTTGAGCCAGGCGATGAAGGACTTGAGGTCGGTTGCCGGCATTGCTTTCTTGGCGACCAGCACCATCGGCGCTGCCGGCAGTAGCATCACCGGCACGAAATCTTTCGTCATGTCGTATTGCAGCGAATAGATCAGGCTGTTGGCGACATGGGTGTTCCAGTTGCCGATGATGATGGTGTAGCCGTCCGGCGTGGCGCGGGCGACGCGATTGGTGGCGATGGTACCGTCGGCTCCGGCGAGGTTCTCGACGATAACGGGCTGGCCCAGCGTCTTGCCCATCACGTCGCTGAGCAGGCGCGCGACGATGTCGTTCAGGGCGCCCGGCGCAAACGGCACGAGGACGGTGACGGGCCGCGAAGGAAAGCTCTCGGCCAAGGCTCCGCGCGAAACGGCCGGTAGCGCCAATGCGCCGGCGGCCATGGTCAAAATCTGTCGACGATGAGGTTGCATGTACATGTTTCAATTCCTTCAGCACACGATCTTGCCGCACGCGTCCGATGCGTCGACGATGGCCTGCAGCCGGTAGCGGCCGGGATAGCCGAGGATGGCGACGCCGTCGATGATGAAGGCCGGCGTCGCGGCGAGGCCGAGCGAATTGCCGAGCCGTACATGGGCTATCATCGTTTCGGTGATTTCGTCGCTGTCGGCGAGCTTGGTCAGCGCCTTGGCGTCGAGGCCGAGCCCGTGCGCGATTTGCAACGCACGCGCGCCGTCGGTGACGCCGCGCTGGGCGTAAACTTTGCGGTGGAAGTCGTAGAATTGCTGCGGCGTGCCGAGCTTCGCCACCGCGAGCTCGACCCGGCTCGCCGTGATCGACGGGATGCCGAGCACCGGAAAAGGCACCAGCACGAGCTTGAGCTCTCGATCGAGATCGACCATGTCGGCGATATCGGAAGACGCGATCCGGCAATACGGGCAATTGAGATCGTAGAATTCGACCAGCGTCGTCTTGCCGTTCGGATTGCCGACCGTCACCACGCCGGGCAATTTATCGATCGGCCCCAGAAGCTTGACGGCATGATTGGCCACCTGCTCGGCCGTCATCGCCGGTGAGCGGAATTTCCGCGACAGTCGCCATCGAGCGATCGCGCTGCTGCGCTGCGGCGTGCCCTGCCAGCAACGCGGCGACGGCAAGCCCGGCGGCGAGCACGATGGACTTGCGCATGTCGAACGTATTACTCCGCGACCACGCCCGCAGGCGCGGTCTCGAGATTGAACGCGGCGGCGAACAGGGCGCGCGTATAGTCGCTCTTCGGATTGCGGAACAGCTCGGCGGCATCGCCGGCCTCGACCACCTGGCCGTGCCGCATCACGATCAGCCGGCTCGACAGCGCGGCGACGACGCGCAGGTCGTGCGAGATGAACAGATAGGTCAGGTTGCGCCGCTTCTGCAGGTCGCGCAACAGATCGACCATCTGCGCCTGGATCAGCATGTCGAGCGCGCTGGTCGGCTCGTCGAGCACGATGAAGTGCGGTTCCAGCACCACGGCGCGCGCCACCGCGATGCGCTGCCGCTGGCCGCCGGAAAATTCGTGGGGAAAGCGGAAGCGCAATTCGGGATCGAGGCCGACGTCGTTGAGCGCCTGGATGACGCGCTGATCGCGTTCGCGATCGGTCATCTTCGGATGATGGACTTTCAGCCCTTCCTTGATGATCTCGGCGACCGACATGCGCGGCGACAGCGAACCGTAGGGGTCCTGGAACACGATCTGCATGTCGCGGCGATACGGCAGCATCTCCTTGAAGCGAAGGTTCTGCAGCTCGTGGCCCATGAACACGATCGAGCCTTCCGAGGAGATCAGGCGCAGGATCGCGCGCCCGAGCGTCGACTTGCCGGAACCGGATTCGCCGACGATGCCAAGCGTCTCGCCCTGGTGCAGCTTGATGCTGACGCCGTCGCAGGCTTTGACATGGCCGACCACCTTGCGCAGCACGCCGCGGGTGAGCGCGAACCAGACTTTAATGTGCTCGGCGTCCAGTACCACCGGCGCGTCGGGTTGCAGCGGCGCCGGATCGGGTTTTGGCTCGGCGGCGAGCAGGGCCTGGGTATAGGGATGCTCGGGCGCCGCAAAGACGCGCTCCACCGTGCCCGCTTCGACGATCTTGCCGTCCTTCATCACGCAGACGCGGTCGGCGAGCTTGCGCACGATGCCGAGGTCGTGGGTGATGAACAGAAGCGACATGCCGAGCCGCTTTTGGATGTCCTTCAACAGCGCGATGATCTGCGCCTGCACCGTGACGTCGAGCGCGGTGGTCGGCTCGTCGGCGATCAAGAGATCGGGCTCGTTGGCGAGCGCCATGGCGATCATGACGCGCTGGCGCTGGCCGCCGGAGAGTTGATGCGGATAGCTGTTGAGCCGCGACTGCGGATCGGGAATGCCGACCTGGGTCAAGACTTCGAGCGTGCGGGCGCGCGCCGCGGCGCCGGTCAGCCCGCGGTGCAGCAGCAAAATCTCGCCGATCTGCTTCTCGATGGTGTGCAGCGGATTGAGCGAGGTCATCGGTTCCTGGAACACGATGGTGATGTCGTCACCGCGCACCTGCCGGATGTCGCGCTCGCTCAACTGCAAGAGATCGCGTTCCTTGAAGATGATTTCGCCCGAGGGATGCCGCGCCGCCGGGTAGGGCAGGAGCTTGAGGATCGACAGCGCCGTGACCGATTTTCCGGAACCGGATTCCCCGACCAGCGCCAGCGTCTCGCCCTTGGCGATATCGAACGAGACATGGTCGACCGCGAGCGTCTCTTGCCCGCCGCTGCCGCTGCGGCGGAAGGCGATGGAGAGATCGCGGACGGAGAGGAGGGGTTCGCGGTCATGCGTACGTCTTCCGCGGATCGAACGCGTCGCGCACCGCTTCACCGATGAAGATCAACAGCGACAGCATCAGCGCCACGGTGAAGAAGCCGGTCAGGCCGAGCCATGGCGCCTGCACATTGGCCTTGCCCTGCGACAGCAATTCGCCGAGCGAAGGCGAGCCCGGCGGCAGGCCGAAGCCGAGGAAGTCGAGCGCGGTCAACGTCATCACCGACGACGACATGATGAACGGCAAAAACGTCATGGTCGCCACCATGGCGTTGGGCAACAGGTGGCGGAACATGATCACCCTGTTGGACACGCCAAGCGCGCGCGCCGCCTGGATATATTCGAAATTGCGACCGCGCAGGAACTCGGCGCGTACCAGGCCGACCAGGCGCACCCAGGAAAACAGCAGCAGGATACCGAGCAGCACGAAGAAGCCCGGCACCAGCACCGAGGAGATGATCAGGAGCAGATAGAGCTCCGGCACCGATGTCCATATTTCGATGAAGCGCTGGAACAAGAGATCGGTCCAGCCGCCGAAATAGCCCTGCACCGCGCCGGCGGCGACGCCGATGACCGACGACACGATGGTCAGCACCAGGCCGAACAGCACCGAGAGGCGAAAGCCGTAGATCAGGCGCGCCAGCACGTCGCGGCCCTGATCGTCGGTGCCGAGCCAGTTGTATTCGAGCTTGCCGCAGCGGCCGTAGCCGTTCTTGGCGGCGAAATCGCAATCCTTCGCGTTCAGCATCCAGGTCGGCTTGGACGGAAATGCCGACGGCGGATTGTCGTTGATGGTCTTGTAGGAGAACCGGATCGGCGTCCAGATCTCGATGGCGTGGTGCTCGTCGAGGAAGGTCTGCAAGTGCGGATCGCGGTAATCGGCCGCGGTGCCGAGATCGTCGCCGAATTCGGTGTCCGGATAGGTGAAGATCACCGGGAAGTAATTCTTGCCGTCGTAGTGGATGAATAGCGGCTTGTCGTTGGCGATGAATTCGGCGAACAGCGTCAGCACGAACAGCACGAGGAAGAACCACAACGACCAATAGCCGCGCCGGTTGGCCTTGAAGTTGTACCAGCGCCGGATGTTGATCGGCGACAATTCAAAACGAAACCGTGGCGCGACGCCAAGCGGACCGGCCGGCTCGATGTCTGGCGCAAATGCCGCCGCCGGCGCGGCAGGGTCGCGAGGCCCGCCGACGTCTTCGCGGATGGTGGTCTTGTCGTCCACCTCAGACCTCCCGCGTCTCGAAATCGATGCGCGGATCGATCCAGGTATAGGTCAGGTCGGAAATCAGATTCACGACCAGGCCGACGAGAGCGAAAATGTAGAGATTGGCGAACACCACCGGATAGTCGCGGTTGAGCACGCTTTCGAAGCTCAGCAGGCCCGAGGCCGTCGAGCGAGAATATGGTCTCGATCAACAGCGAGCCGGCAAAGAATGCGCTGACGAAGGCGGCCGGAAAGCCGGCGATCACCAGCATCATGGCGTTGCGGAAGATGTGGCCGTAGAGCACCTGGGTTTCGGAGCAGCCCTTGGCGCGCGCTGTGAGCACATATTGCTTGCGCAATTCCTCGAGGAACGAATTCTTGGTGAGCAGCGTCATGGTGGCGAATGCGGCGAGCCCCATGGAAATGATCGGCAGCGTCAGGTGCCAGAAGTAATCGAGGATCTTGTGCCACAGCGGAAATTGCGCCCAGCCGTCGGAGGTCAGCCCACGCAGCGGGAAAATCTGGAAAAACGAGCCGCCGGCGAACAGGATGATGAGCAGAATCGCGAACAGGAACCCCGGGATGGCGTAGCCGATGATGATGATGCCGGACGTCCACGTATCGAACGGCGAGCCGTCGCGCACCGCCTTGCGGATGCCGAGCGGGATCGAGATCAGGTAGCTCAACAGCGTCATCCAGATGCCGAGCGATATCGAGACCGGCAGCTTCTCCTTGATGAGCTGGATAACGGTGACGTCGCGAAAATAGCTCTTGCCGAAATCGAAGCGCGCATAGTGGCCGAGCATGATGAAAAAGCGCTCATAGGCCGGCTTGTCGAAGCCGAACTGCTTTTCCAGGCTTTTGATGAATTCCGGGTCGAGCCCCTGGGCGCCGCGGTATTTCGAATTGATGTCGCCCTGGCCGCCGCCTTGCATGCCGCCGCGCGCGCCGAAGTCGCCGGAGGAGCCGGAAATGCGCGAGGTCGCGCCGGTATCGCTGCCGGAGAGCTGCGCGATGACGCGCTCCACCGGCCCGCCGGGCGCGAATTGCACCACGACGAACGACACCAGCATGATCCCGAAAATCGTGGGGATCATGAACAGAATGCGGCGGATGATGTATGCGGTCATTTTGATCCGGCCGATATTTGTACGGAACTACGGGCTCGCTCGCAAGAAGCGGCCAAGCGCGCGGCACGCTACCCGGGCTTTACGTTTTTCGATGTCTTACCGGTGTCATACCACCAGGTATCGGGAATGCCGCGGAAGTAGCGCGGCTGCGCTGCGGGGCGGCCGAAAACGTCCCAATAGGCGATCCAATGGGACGCTTTGTACCACTGCGGTATCCAGTAGCGGCCGGCGCGGATGACGCGGTCGAGCGCGCGGCAGGCGGTGGTCAGCGCCGGCCGGGTCTGCGCGGCGATGATGGCGTCGATCAAGGCATCGACCGCAGGTTCCGCAATGCCGGCAAGGTTATTGGAACCTTTCAGCGCCGCGGCCTGCGACGAGAAGAACGTGCGCAGCGAATCGCCCGGGGTTGCGGAAAAGCCGAAGCGGTCGATGGTGATGTCGAAGTCGAAGCCGTCGCGCCGGGCGCGGTATTGCACCGGATCGACGACGCGCACGGTGGCGTCGATGCCCAGCGTGCCGAGGTTTTTGATGAACGGCCCGTGATGCGGCTCGAATGTCGGTTCGTCGATCAGGAACTCGACTGTAATGCGCTCGCCGTTCGGCAACACGCGTTTGCCGTCGGTGATGACGCAGCCAGCGTCTTTGAGAAGCTGCGCGGCCTTGCGCAGCGGCGCGCGATCCTGTCCAGAGCCGTTGGACACCGGGGGCAGGTAAGGCTCGCCGAACACTTCGGCCGGCAGCTTGTCGCGGAACGGCTCGAGCAGCGCGATTTCCTCGGCGCCCGGCGGGCCTTTCGCCATCATGTCAGAGTTCTGAAACACCGATACCGTTCGCTCGTAGGAGCCATACATGATCGTCTTGTTGGTCCACTCGAAATCGAAGGCGTTGATGAGCGCTTCGCGCAGCCGCGGGTCGGCGAACTTTTGCCGCCGCGTATTGATGAACCAGCCCTGCGCGCCCGAGGGCGTATCGTCGGGCAGCACGTCGCGCTTGACCCTGCCGTCCTTGAAGGCCGGGAAATCGTAGCGCATCGCCCAGGTGCGCGAGGTGAATTCCTCGCGGAACAGATAATTCCCGGCGGTGAAGCCCTCGAAGCCGACGTCGCGGTCGCGATAATATTCGAAGCGCACGGTGTCGAAATTGTTCTGGCCGCGCGCCACCGGCAGATCGGCGCCCCACCAATCCTTGACGCGCACATATTCGATGTTGCGGCCCGGCTCGAAGCGGCCGACCTTGTAGGCGCCGGAGCCGAGCGGCACGTCCAGCGTCGATTCATCGAACGGCTTTGTCGCGTAATAGGCGCGCGAGAAAATCGGCAAGCCCGCGACGAACAGCGGCACGTCGCGCGCGCGCTTCGGCGCGAAGCTCACGGTCACGCTCGCGTCGTCGTCGGCCTTGGCGCCGGCGAAATCGCGCAAAGACTGGCTGATCAGCGGGTGGCCTTTCTCTTTCAAAATATTGAGCGAGAAGGCGACGTCGTGGGCCGTCAGTCGCGAGCCGTCGTGGAATTTCGCCTGCGGGCGGATGAAGAACTGGTAAGTGAGGCCGTCGGCGGAGCGCCGCACTTTCTCGGCGGCGAGACCGTACATGGCGTCCGGCTCGTCGCCGCAGCGCACCATCAGCGTGGCGAAGGTGAGCTCCATGCCCTGCGCCGCGTCGCCCTTGAGGATGTAGCTGTTGAGCGAATTGAAGGTGAGGAAATTCTGATTGAATTGGCGGTCCGGCCCGATCTGCGAAAAGCTGCCGCCCTTCGGCGCGTTCGGATCGACATAGCGAAAGTTCTGGAAATCGGCCGGATAGGCGAGATCGCCGAACGCCGAGAGGCCGTGCGACTCGATCAAGTCGTCGGCGCCGGCGCGCAGCGAAGCAGAGGGAAACGCCAAAAATCCCGCCGCCGAGCCGGCTGCAAGCGCCAGCGCGCGCCGGCGGGTGGCAAAAATCACGAACGCGATCCCGTCTTGGCCGCTTTGTCGGCGTCCCACCACCACAGCGTCGGAAACGCCGACCTGCCGTATTTCGGCAACGGCTCGGGGCGGCCGAAACGGTCCCAGCGGGCGCTGCGTTCTTTGCCGTAAGTCCATTGCGGCACGACGTAATGGTTCCACAGCAGCACCCGGTCGAGCGCCTTGGTGGCGGCGACCAGGTCATCGCGGCTCTTGGCGAAGATGATCTGCTCGATCATGGCGTCGACCGCCGGATTCTTGATGCCGATGAGGTTTGGCGAGCCGGCCTGGTCGGCAGCCTGGGAGCCCCAATAGCTGCGCTGCTCGTTGCCGGGCGACAGCGATTCGCCACGCGACAGCGTGGTGATGTCGAAATCCCAATTGCGCAGCCGGTTTTCGTATTGCGAGGCGTCGACCGTGCGCACCGTCACGCCGATACCGAGCCGGTCGAGCGAGGGCTTGTAGAACAGAAAGACGCGCTCAAAACTCGGATCCTCGGCGAGGAATTCGACCGCGTAGGGCTCGCCGGTCTTGGCGTTGACGAGCTGCTGGTCGCGGACCTCGTAGCCGGCGGCTTTGAGAAGCCGCAACGCTTCGCGCAGATTGTTGCGCACGTTCCCAGGATTGCCGCTGACCGGATTGGTGTAAGCCGTGGTGAATACTTCGGCGGGGACCTTGTCGCGCACGCTTTCGAGGATTTCGAGCTCGCGCCCCTCCGGCAGCCCGGTGGCGGCAAGCTCGAGGCCTTGGAAATAGCTGGCGATGCGCGTGTACTGCCCGAAGAAGATCTGCTTGTTCATCTCCTCGAAATCGAACGCGTAATTGAAAGCTCGCCGAACGCGAGGATCCTGAAACTTGGCGCGGCGGGTATTGAAGGCGAAGGCCTGCATCAGGCCGGAATTATTGATCGGAAATTCTTCGCGCAGCACGCGCTTGTCGGTGACCGCCGGGAAATCGTAGGCCATGGCCCAGTTCTTCGCGCTGTTCTCATTGCGCCAGTCAACCGCATCGGCCTTGAACGCTTCGAGCGCCACCGTGGTATCGCGAAAATATTCGAAGCGCAGTTCTTCGAAATTATTGCGGCCGATATTGACGTTGAGGCCCTTGCCCCAATAATCCTTGACCCTTTCGAAGACGATGGTGCGGCCGGGCGAGAAGTCCTTGATGCGGTAAGCGCCGCTGCCGAGCGGCGGCTCGAGCGTGGTTTCGCCGGCGTCGCGCTTCTTGCCGTTTTTGTCGGTGCCTTCCCACCATATTTTGGGCAGGACGATGAGCTCGCCGACGATCTGCGGCAGCTCATGGTTGCCGGGACCATCGAAGGTGAAAGTGACCTCGCGATCGCCGGTCTTCTCGACTTTGACGGCGTGCCGGTAATAAGCGGAATAGTAGGGGCTGTTTTTCTTCAACACCGTAAAGGAAAAAATCACGTCCTCGGGCGTCACCGGCGTGCCGTCGTGCCACTTCGCTTCGGCGCGCAACCGGTAGGAGGCCGAGGAATAATCGTCCGGGTAGCTGACGCTTTCGGCAAGCAACCCGTATCCGGTCGACACTTCGTCGAGCGACGACGTCAACAGCGTATCGTAGATCAGTCCGACGCTGCCGGCGAGGCTGCCTTTGACGTCGGCGACGACGAGATTGAAATTGTCGAAGGTGCCGATGGATATCTCGCGCACCGTGCCGCCTTTCGGCGCGCTGGCGTTGACGTAATCGAATTGCTTGAAGCCTTCCGGATATTTCAGGTCGCCGAACAGCGACAGGCCGTGGCGCCATTTTCTGTCTTGATTCCTGTCTTGCGCCTGCGCGGCGGAAATCCAGGACGGCAGCGGCAATCCCCGCGCGGCAAGCGCGAGCGCGGCGGATTTCAGCAAGGATCGGCGATTCACATTGCGCTCCAATTTTTGGCGCTTCAATTTGGCGCTCCAATCAATGTCGCCCGCAAAAGCGGTAATCAACGCCGGTGATTATGTGCTTTTGAATTGCGGCGCCAGCGTGCCGGGTGCAATCCGCGACGAAATGGCCTTCACATCCGCGTGCGATACGCACCCGAGATGAACTGCCGGTAATGAACCGCCTATTTCGCGGGCGCCGCGTCGGCCGCCTTCGGCAGTGGCTGTGGGCTGTCGGAATTGGCGTTGAGATAGGCGATGATGTCGGCGCGCTGCTTCTGGTTCGGCAGGCCGCCGAACGTCATGAGCGTGCCTGGGACATCCTTGCGCGGATTGGCCAGCCACGGATCGAGCGCATCGAACGTCCAGCTGCCGCCCTTGGCCTTCAGCGCCGCCGAATAATTGAAGCCTGCTTCGGACGCCACGGCCCGGCCGACGACACCGTAAAGGTCGGGGCCGACCTTATTACCCTGGCCCTTCGCCATGTTGTGGCAGGTCAGGCAGACTTTTGCGGCCTGCTCGCCCTGCTGTGGCGAGGCGCTGGCAAGGAGCTGCGCAATCGGCACTTCCTTCGGCGCCGCGGCGCCGCCGCCCCCTGCAGGCTGCTCTTCCTTCACGGCGATCTCGTAGCCGGGCTTCGCCGGGACCGCCGGCGTGAAGATGGCGCCGGAGGCGATATGGACGGCAAGCAAAAGCAGGCAGGTTCCCAGCACGGCACCGAGAATCTTGTTTATTTCGAACGAATCCATCGCTGAAGGGCTCCGCGGGGGAGAGGTGGGCGGTGCACAAATAGCCGGTTTGCGGCGCAGCTTGCAACCCGTATAACCACCGCGGGCTCATACAAATGGCCGATATCCTCATTCTGATCCCCGCCCGCATGGCCTCGACCAGATTGCCGGGCAAGCCGCTCGCCGAAATTGCCGGGCAGCCGATGATTGTGCACGTGCTGCGCCGGGCGCAGGCCGCCGGGATCGGCCCGGTGGTGGTCGCGACCGACTCGGCCGAGATCGCCGCGGCGGTGGATAAGTCCGGCGGCCGCGCCGTCATGACCCGGGCCGATCATCTGTCCGGCTCCGACCGGATTTTCGAGGCGCTCGGGAAGGTCGATCCGGGCGGCGGCGCCAAGATCGTCGTCAACGTGCAGGGCGACCTGCCGACGCTCAAACCCGCCGATATCGCCGCCGCGCTCACGCCGCTCGCCGACGATGCCGTGGATATCGCAACGCTTGCCGCCGAGATCACCAAGGCCGGCGAGCGCACCAATCCCAACGTGGTCAAGGTCGTCGGCACGCCGGCCGGCCCGGCGCGGTTGCGCGCGCTCTATTTTACCCGCGCCACGGCGCCGGCCGGCGACGGGCCGCTCTATCATCATATCGGGCTCTATGCGTTCCGCCGTGCCGCGCTGGAGCGCTTCGTCAAGCTGCCGCCGTCAACGCTCGAGCAGCGCGAAAAACTCGAACAGCTGCGCGCGCTCGAAGCCGGCATGCGCATCGACGTTGCGATCGTCGACACCGTGCCGCTCGGCGTCGATACGCCCGAGGATTTGGAAACCGCGCGCGCCATGCTAACCAACCCATCATGAGCAAGCGGAGGAAAATTTCATTCCAGGGCGAGCCGGGCGCCAATTCGCACATCGCCTGCAACGAGGCCTATCGCGGTTACGAGCCGCTGCCATGTCCGACCTTCGAGGACGCCTTCGCCGCGGTGCGCACCGGCCGCGCCGCGCTCGGCATGATCCCGATCGACAATTCGGTGGCCGGCCGCGTCGCCGACATCCATCACCTGATGCCGGAATCCGGCCTGCATATCGTCGCCGAATGGTTCCTGCCGGTGCAGCATCAATTGATGGCGCCACGCGGCGCGACGCTCAAGACCATCAAGACGGTCGAGAGCCACGTCCACGCGCTCGGCCAATGCCGCAATATCATCCGCACGCTCGGCATCAGGGCGGTCGTCGCCGCCGACACCGCGGGCGCCGCGCGCGAAGTGGCCGAGGCCGGCGATGTTTCGCGCGCGGCTTTGGCGACGAATTTGGCGGCGAAAATCTACGGCCTGCAAATCCTCAAGAAGAACGTCGCCGACGCCAAGCACAACACCACCCGCTTCGTCGTGCTGGCGAAGAAGCCGAAATGGCCGAGCCGCGCGCAAAAACGCGTGGTGACGACTTTTGTCTTCCAGGTGCGCAATATCCCGGCGGCGCTCTACAAGGCGCTGGGCGGCTTCGCCACCAACGGCGTCAACATGACCAAGCTCGAAAGCTATATGGTCGGCGGCAGTTTTTCCGCCACCCAGTTCTATGCCGACGTGCAGGGGCATCCGAAGGACCGTGGGGTCGAACTGGCGCTCGAAGAGCTTGAATTCGTCTCGCGGCCGAAAACATTAAAGATACTCGGCGTCTATCCCGCGCACCGATTCCGCGAGACTCTCAAATAGGAATTTAAGCGATGAGCAACGACGAAGCAGCAAAAGTCCGGCGCACGTTGCAAATGCGGTTCACCCTGCCGAGCGGGGATTTAGCCCAGCTCATCGCCATGATCAAGGCCGCGGCGCCGTTCTACCAGATGCTCGGCAATGCCCAGGTCCGTTTGCTGCAGAACGTCGACGATCCGGCCAAGCTCATTCAGGAAATCGAATACGAGGCCCACGAAGACTGGGAGCTCAACCGGCAGCGCATCGCCGGCGACCTCAGGATGCAGACGTTCTTGCAGACCTGGCGGGTGATGTTCCCCGGCGCGCTCGAAATCGACGTTTTTCAGGAAGTGTAATTCTCTGCCTCCGCGATAGCGGGGGGTATGACGCCATGTCCTCCGACAAACTTCCCCTTCTGAGTTTCTCGAACCCAGCCGCCTTCAAGCGTTGGTTGGCAACCCAGCCCCTCAACTCTCAGGGTGCTTGGCTAAAGTTCGCCAAGAAAGGCGCGGCAAAGGCAACACTTAACAAGTCGGACGCCATTGATCTTGCTCTTGCGCATGGCTGGATCGATGGGCAGTTGGGCAGTGTGGATGAGTTCTATTTCAAGACCCGTTTTACGCCACGAAAGCCCAAGAGCAAGTGGTCGAAAATAAACTGCGAGCGCGTCAAGAAACTGATCGAATTAGGCCAAATGACACAACAAGGGCTGGCGCAGGTTGACGCGGCAAAAGCGGACGGGCGATGGGAAGCCGCCTACCCATCACAAAGCACGGCCGCCCCCCACGCTGACTTGCAGGCCGCGCTGGATGGTGACCCCTGCGCTCGTAGGGTGTTTGACACTTTGGACTCTGCAAATCGCTACGCCATTATCTATCGGGTGCATCAAGCGAAGACCGCAGAAAAACGAGAAGCGAAGATCGCTGAACTCATGGCAATGCTTCGGCGCGGCGAAACGATCCATCCTCGCCGCGTCGCACGTGGCTCAAGTTCGTGAATGTTCGGCAGGATGGTGCAGCTTTGCCAGAGACTTATCGGCATGAGAAGCGCACAAAGGTGCTTCTCAACCCCCGGAATTTTCCAAGGCAAAAGGCTGTGCATAATTCTTGATTTTTGCACCTAACCAAAGCGGCGAAGCGCCGGGTTGGGTCAATAATTGCCGCGCGATCCAACCACGGGCGCGGCTGCTTCGCCCCAAAAGCTGCCGCCGCTGTCGCCGATCCGTGTGGCAGCTAAGGGCCGATGCTGTTGAAATAGGGCTCGTGGTTTTTGGCGAACAGTGATTCCGTGTGCTGGAGGGATTCGGCGGCGGAGATTTGCCATGATGGGTCGTCAGACGGGTGATCAGAGCCAGTTGTTTTACCTGTTCAACCTCGAACGGCGCATTCCAGCGGGCCATCTGCTGCGCCGGATCAATCCGGTGGTGACGCGGATACTGGGCGAACTTCGCAAGAAGCTCACGCCATTCTACAGCGAGATCGGCCGGCCATCGGTTGATCCCGAGCTGATGATCCGGATGCTGATCGTGGGCTACTGCTATGGCATCCGCTTTGAGCGGAGGCTGTGCGAGGAAGTCGAGCTGCACCTGGCCTATCGATGGTTCTGCCGGCTCGACCTCGATGACAAGGTGCCCGATCACTCGACGTTCTCCGTCAATCGTCACGGCCGGTTCCGCGACAGCGACTTGTTCCGCCAGGTATTCGAGGCGGTGGTGCGGGCGTGCATGACCGCCGGTCTGGTCAAGGGTGAAGCCTTCGCGGTCGATGCCAGCGTCATGGAAGCGGACGCCAGCCGATATCATGCCAAGGCCCCCGACGAGATCGACTGGTCGTTGCCGGAACGTCAGACGCGGGCTGTTGCCGAGTTTCTCGGCGCCCTTGATGACGAAGATCCCGATGCGGATCGCAAGGTGCCAAAGGCGATCTCGCCGGTGGACCCGTGTTCGGCCTGGACCGCCAAAGCCAACAAGCGCGTTCAGTTCGGCTACGGGCTCAATTATCTGATCGACATCAAGCACGCGATTATCATCGACGTGGAGGCCACTCCGGCCCGCGGCTACGACGAAGTGGCCGCGACCAAAACCATGATCAAGCGTACCGAAGAGACGCAGGGTTTGAAGCCCAAACGGCTGGTGGCCGACACGGGATATGGCACTGGCAAGTTCCTCGGCTGGCTCGTCGGCGCCGGCATCACGCCGCACATTCCTGTGAAGGATATGAGCGATCGCGATGATGGAACCTTCTCAAGCAGCGACTTCACGTTCGACCGTGAGCGTAACATCTACGTCTGTCCCACGAACAAGCTGCTCAAGACCACCGGCAACGTCGGCAGCGACCATAAGGTGCGCTATCGTGCATCGCGGCGCGACTGCGGCAGATGTCCACTCAAGCCGCAATGCTCTCCAAACACGCCCTCGCGCAAGATCACGCGCGACGTCCATGAGGATGCCCGCGATTATGCCCGCAGCTTCGTGGGTACGCCGGAGTTCGACCGATCACGCGACGAGCGCAAGAAGGTCGAGATGCGATTTGCGCACCTCAAAACCCACCATCGCTTCGAGCGCATGCGGCTGCGTGGCCTCTCCGGGGCACGCGATGAGTTCCACCTCGCCGCCGTCGTGCAGAACCTCAAGACCTTGGCGCTGCGAACCTTCGAGCCACCACCTGATCAGCGGCGCATAGCGTTTGCCTGAACTCGCCGATACGTACAACAGTCGCGTCCGCATCGAGGATGCCGCCAATCCAGCGGCCGCAAAGCCCAACAGTCGGCTCACCTCAGCCGCGCCAAACCGCCAAAAAGCATAAAAGCCAAACGGACGGCTTACTTTTTCAACACTATCGGCCATAAACTGCCTCGTGCGCTGCAAAAAAAGCTAGTCTTTTGTCGTCTCAAACGATCACACCATGGCACTTGGTTGCCGCGAACGGGTGCCGTTCACATCATGAACGAGGATCGGACTTTGCAGCAGAAGCTGTCGCAAATCCGCGCCAACGAGGCGCGCTAGAAGGCCGCGCAAGCGTTGGCGAGCGCAGCATAGACGCCGAAGGCGCATACGAAAAATGAGAGGGCCTCGGCACCGGCCGAGGCCCTCTTACAGGCAGGCTGTGCACGAACCGGTCAGAACTTGTAGCTGAGCCGAGCCCTGAGTTCCTGAACGCCAAACCTGCCGAAGCTCACAGGATTGCAGGGGATCGGAGCGGCTGACGTGCAACCGCCCGCCCCTGCGGCGGCCGGTACGCTTGTGAGCAAAGTCACGCTGTTGGCGCCATCGTTAAGCCCATAATAGAGATATTCCGCGCCGAGGATCCAGCCCGTGCCCCCGATATGGTACTCCGTGCCAGCGCCAGCGACCCAGCCGGACACCCACTTACTAAAGCTGGCCACAGATAGGAATTGAGCGCCGGTGCATCCGGGCGGGCCGCAGGCCCATCCGCCCTGATATCCAATATCGGCATAGGCATAGCCGCCGGTCACATAAAAGAGCCAGGCGGGGGTGGCCAATACGCCGAGGCGGCCTCTTACGGTCCCGATGTCCTTGACCTTGGTGTTGTCGAACGCGTTAGCGTTGGGGACAGCACCTCCTCCAGCGGTGGCTGTCATCGGACTGTTCCCGGTCAGCTTGAGGCCAGTCCAGGAAAAATCCGCCTCAAGACCGACCAACCACGAAGGACCGACCTGATAGTTGTAGCCGCCGTGAACACCTCCAATGGCACTGGAGGGCGAGTTCGTTGAAAAGCTAAATGGAGCGAATACGAAAGAGGCGAGCGGATCGCTCATCGTGAACGTGGAATGATTGGCCCACGCGCCACCGACATTGGCTCCGAGATAGAATCCGGTCCAGCTCCAAACCGGAGCCGGCGGTGGTGCCGCTTTGAGCGCCATGTCGGCCCCGAGTGCGGGGGTTCCGATCAGTGCCGCGAATGCGGCACCGGCAATCAGAAGCTTCTTCATGGGCCCCTCCTCCGGATAGATTCCCGTATTAAGTGTAAGCAAGAAGGGTCGGAAAAGCTGTGGCTTCATGGCAACAGTGCATAGAAATCGTGCAAAGGGCCGCCGGCACCCCCTGTGTCACTCGTGCTAACGAATATCCGCCTCTCTAATCGGCTGTATGGGTCAAGCACATTCAGGCTGCTTGCGCGCGCCGACAAGGTGATCGAGTAACGCGCTTCACGTGCTGCGTTTGCACATGAGTTTCGCTGCCAATGTCGCAATGGGTCGATACTGTTGAAAAAGTAGGTTTTCGACTGGGGTTATGCTGTTGGATGGCTTTTTGAAGCACTCGATTGCGGGCGACGTTGACGCGGACGCTACTGAGACGAGCTTGGCGATCTCAGGCAAATGAGACGTGCGGCTGAGTTGGTGATGGCATTGGGGTTCGGAGCACCAAGGTCTTGAGGTTCTGCACTGTGGCGGCGAGGACGAACTCGTCGCGCGCGCCGGAAAGACCTCGCAGCCGCATACGCTCGAAGCGGTGGTGGACCTTCAAGTGCGCAAAGCGCATCTCGATGCGTTTGCGCTGGTTGCGCGACTTAAGGAACGCTTTTGTCCGCATCAGCCTGCGTGTCACGTCGCGGGCACGTTCATGAACATCGCGGGGAACCTCTCGTGACGGCGCTTTGGGGCAGCACTTCATTTTGAGCGGGCAGACTTCGCAGTCGAACTTGGAAGCGCGATAGCGAAGTTTGTAGCCCTCGTGCACTTTGCCGGTGGTGTGTAGCACCTTACCGGTCGGGCAGATGTAGACGCCTCGCCGTCGATCCCAGCGAAAGTCGCTGCGCGATAATGTGCCGTCTTCTCGGTCGCTTTTGTCCCAGACCGGGATATGCGGGGCGATGCGGGCGCCAATCAGCCAGTCAAGGAACTTGGCCGTACCATAAGCGGTATCGGCAGCAAGACGTTTGGGCTTGAGGCCGAAGCAACGTTCGGTACGAACGAGCATGGTCTTTGTCGACGCAACCTCGTCAGAGCTGCGTGCCGGCGTGGGCTCGACATCGACAATGATCGCGTGCGCGATGTCGATGAGATAATTGAGCCCATAGCCAAACTGCACCCGCTTGTTGGCCTTGGCCGTCCAGGCCGAGCAGGGATCGCTGGGCGAGATCAGCTTCGGTGGTTTGTGGTCGGCGTTCGGATCGTCATCATCGAGCCCGGCCAGGAACTCGGCGGCGGCGCGGGTCTGCCGCTCCGGCACTGACCAGTCGATCTCACCGGGCGCCTTGCCGTGATAGCGGCTGGCGTTGGCTTCAATAACGCTAGCGTCAACGGCGAAGCCTTCACCCTTGACCAGGCCGGCATCCATGCAGGTCCGCACCACAGCCTCGAACACCTGGCGCAGGATCTCGCTGTCACGGAAGCGGCCATGGCGATTGACCGAGAACGTCGAGTGATCGGGCACCTGGTCGTCGAGATCGAGGCGACAAAACCAGCGGTACGCAAGGTGAAGGTCGACCTCCTCGCACAACCGCCGCTCGGAGCGGATGCCGTAGCAATAGCCGATAATCAGCATCCGGATCATAAGCTCGGGATCGATCGAGGGCCGGCCAATGTCGCTGTAGAAGGCCGCCAGCTTGTCGCGAAGCTCAGCCAGTATCCGGGTCACCACCGGATTGATCCGCCGCAACAGGTTGCCAGCCGGGATGCGCCGTTCGAGGTTGAACAGGTAAAACAACTGGCTCTGATCGCCGGTCTGTCGACCCATCATGGCAAACCTCCGCCGCTGGATGCTGCCAGCGCACGGAATCACTGTTCGCCGATTAGTGCCAAGCCTTTTTCAACAGTATCGGTCAATAGCTGCCGCGGCGGCTTAAATTTCCGGCGTCCGCTTCACCCCCGAAAGCTGCCGCGGCTGTCGCCAACTGGCGTGGCGGCTAGCCACCGCCCGGAAAACCCTAAGAGTACAGCAACGAGAACCGTGGCAACGGCGGGAATGCCCGGTACTTATTCTGCCGTCGTCGGATCGATCACCGACCGCACGCGCGCGATCGTGTTGGCCGGAAAGCCTCCCTTCTGGGCGTGTATTCTTACAGTTTCTTCGTCGGGCGCATTGTACACGCAGTAGATCTTGTCATCGGTCACGTAGCTCTGGACCCATTGGATTTTCGGACCCATGCTTTGCAAGACGCTGCATGATTTCTGCGAGATGGCTTGCAGTTCCTGCTTCGGCAGTTTTCCGGCTCCGACGATCTCCCGTTCGATGACGAATTTCGGCATGGCAGTCTCCTCTGGCGTTGTTGTTCGTGCATGTGCCATGCACGATCCATCCGCAGACTGCGGTTGCCGTTGTCCGGTGTCTTGAGGCCGAAGTCCCGACATGGCCACTGGCGCGCCGGGAAGGCTAGGGACGGGTGTCCCGCGTCAACGTGAGGCAATGAACCTTTTCGCGGTCCCGAGCCCCGCTTCGCGGGCCCGCACGATCGCCTCATAGCGATGCTCGACGCAGATCTTATCGAAGACGCGGGTTATGTGATTGCGAACCGTTTTCTGTGAGAGCCCGAGTGACGTGGCGATCTCCGAATTGTCCAGGCCCTCGGCGATCCCTTCGAGGACGGCGCGCTCTCGCGGCGTGAGATCGTTCAGCGGCAGGCCATTGCGCTCGATAGCTGCCTCGGGCGCCGGTTCAGCGAGGAACTTTCGCAATTCGTCAAGCAAACGCGGCCACTCCGGCTCGTCGGCAAGGGGCATGTGGTTTTCCGAATCGAGCTGAACGAAACGGCAATTGGCAATGAGGCTCGCAAGCGACCGGCCTTCCTCTATCGGCACGACCGCGTCGCGCTCGGCATGTATGACCAGGACGGGACATTTGATCTTGCGGGCAGCCTCCCTCACGTCCACGTTCCAGCCGATTCGAAGCAGCCGTACGGCGGTCTCGGAGGTCGTTGCCGCACGCTGCTGGTCGCACCATGAATGCAAATGCTCGAGTGTGCCACCCGGCTGGAATGCCGTCGCCCAGACTTGTAGGAACGCGTGGTTCTCCTGGCCCCAGCCAAGCTGTGTGAGATCGAGCAGCACCCGTCCTTTTTCAACTTCGTTCGGGAGGTTAGTCCATCGCAACCGTCCACGCCCGTAGGTGCCATAGAGGATGAGCTTATCCACACGCTCCGGATGCCGCGATGCATATTCGATGGCGATTGGTCCGCCCTGGCAGGTGGCCAGCAGAGAAAATCGCTCGAAGGCTGCTGCCTCGACGACACATTCAAAGTCGCGAATCCAGGACTCGAATGAAAGATCTCCGGCATCGCGGTCGGAAAGTCCGCAGCCGCGGGAGTTGTAGCGCAACAGCTTGTGGTCGCGGGAGAGATCATCAAGCCATGGCTGCCAGGCCAGGCTATGCCATTGATGCTCGAGGTGCGTGAGCCAGGTTGCCGACATCACCAGCGGCGCTCCCGCGCCGCTGACCGCATAGGCCAGTCTGACGCCGTCGGAAGTCGTGCAAAAGCGGATGTTCTGATCCATGTCGTCCGAAGGCTATCACGAGGGGGACAGGAAGTCTGAGGACTGACGACGGAAGGGTTTCGCTCTGCACTACCCGTCTTACCGGCTTGCGAATCTTTTTTGCGAATCTTTGCCAGTGAATCAGTGTGAGCCCAAGGGAGCGCGCTCCGGCACAGCCGCTCGCGATTTTGTGAGATCGCGCAAAACGAATTGCGTTTCAGTGGCTTACGCGGACGAAGCGTTGCCACTTCGGGGCAACGCTTGACGGCGCCGGCCGCATTTGCCCTAAAGCGCGCCGCCTGCTGGTCGAAGGGACGCCATCATGAGGGTGCTCCTGATAGCGCAAAGCGGGCGCGGTGCCCGCGCGTGGACCGACACAGTCCGCTCCCGGGCGACTTCGGGCATCATGTCCGCCGGCATGACGACCGGTGCGCGGGGTGCTTCCGCTGGACTGGGACAGGAAAAAGCGGGTAACGCCCGCCGGGACCGCGTCCCAGGAAACCTGGCCTGAAGTCGAAAAGCCGAGGCCTAGAAACCTTGGTGAGAGCCGCGGTGGAGCGCCGAGAGGCGAGCGCGTCCCGCAGGACGCGCGGCCTTCGCCCGAAGCGCAAGTGGATGGCGACATCCGCTGCGTGGCGAGGCCCCACGGGACAGTTGCGCCTATCGGCGCTCCGCCTCCCTTCGTTTTCTTTCGAGGCGAAAGATTTCGTGGCTTTGGTCGGCAAGCCTCGGGCGCACATGCGTCGCGGGAATGCGACCTCGCACCCGTTCCGCCGTCGCGGGGCAGGAAGGGCATTAACCACCCGTTAACCATGTTTGCGCACTTTGTTAACCAATCAGAATCACGAAGACTACGGAGGCCCACGTGTCGAGCGTCGTCCGCCAGCGCCAATCGCTCATGTTTCGCGCGCGCTCCTATACGGGCTTTGTCATCATGCCGCGGCCGCCGATCGTGGAGTGGCTGTCGGACCTCGATGCCAGCCTTGAGCAATCCAAAGGTTTCTTTGCCGGCCATCCCATCGTGGTCGATTTGTCGTCCGTGACCTTGAGCGTGAACGCGATCACGCAGCTTCTCGCCAGTCTCGAAGAACGCAATATCCGCATCCTCGGCATCGAAGGCCTCGACCCCGCCGCCACGGCGCCGGGCCTGCCGCCGATCCTGCGCGGGGGCCGTAATACGCAGTCGGTCGAGCTGTTACCGGACGTCGAGCCGATCGCCGCCGCGCCGGCTGCGCCGAAACCGCAACAGCCGTCGCTCTTGGTCGAGGATCCAGTGCGTTCGGGGCAGACCGTGGTCTTCATCGACGGCGACGTCACCGTGCTCGGCTCGGTCGGCTCGGGCGCCGAGATCGTCGCCGGCGGATCGATCCACATCTACGGCACGTTGCGCGGCCGCGCCATGGCGGGCGCCACCGGTAATGCCCGCGCCCGCATCTTCTGTCATCGCGTCGAGGCCGAGCTGTTGGCGATCGATTCCTTCTACAAGACCGCCGAAGACATCGACGAGAGCCTGCGCCGCGGACCGGCCCAGGCCTGGCTCGAGGGCAATACGCTGAGGATTTCGGCGCTCAATTAGAACAACGAAAGGCAGTCAAAAATGGCTCATGTCGTAGTCGTGACATCAGGCAAGGGCGGCGTCGGCAAGACCACCTCGACGGCTGCTATGGGCGCTGCGCTTGCCCAACACGGCGAGAAGGTCGTCGTCATCGATTTCGACGTCGGCTTGCGCAATCTCGACCTGGTATTGGGGGCCGAGCGCCGCGTGGTGTTCGACCTGATCAATGTCATCACCGGCGTGGCGAAACTCTCGCAAGCGCTGATCCGCGACAAGCGCGTGGAGAACCTGCACCTGTTGCCGGCATCGCAGACCCGCGACAAGGACGCGCTGACCGACGAGGGCGTCGCCAAGGTGATCGACGAATTGCGGACCAAATTCGACTGGATCATTTGCGACAGCCCGGCCGGCATCGAGCGCGGCGCCACGCTGGCGATGCGGCATGCCGATGCGGCGATCATCGTCACCAATCCGGAAGTCTCCTCGGTGCGCGATTCCGACCGCATCATCGGGCTGCTCGATTCCAAGACCGTCAAGGCCGAAAACGGCGAACGAGTCGAGAAGCACCTGCTCATCACCCGCTACCATCCGTCGCGCGCCGCGCGCGGCGAGATGATGACCATCGAGGACGTGCTCGAAATCCTCTCGACGCCGCTGCTCGGCATCATCCCGGAAAGCGAAGAGGTCCTGCGCGCATCCAATATCGGCTCGCCGGTGACGCTGAGCAACGCGCTCAGCGCGCCGGCCCGCGCCTATTTCGACGCCGCCCGCCGGCTGCGCGGCGAGGTCGTCCCGATGATCGTTCCCAGCGAGAACAAAGGCATCTTCAACAAGCTGTTCGGACGGAAAGCAGCATGACCCTCTTCAATATATTCCGACGCGGCGGCAGCGCGCCCATTGCGCGCGAACGCCTGCAAATCCTGCTCGCCCACGAGCGCGGGACGCGCAACCAGCCCGACCTGCTCGGCATCCTGCGCGAGGAAATCCTCGCCGTGATCAGCCGGCACGTGCCGTTCGAGCCCGACAAGGTGCAGATCAAGCTCGACCGCGGCAAATCGGTGTCGACGCTCGAAGTCGATATCGAAATTCCGAACGGCTTCGGCGCGGCGCTGGCGAAAGCGTCGTAGCGCAGTTTATACGCCCCTGCGTCGCGGGCGCAGGACACAGCGACTCAACAATGTGGTAGGCTGCGCTCGGTACACGAGAGGCAGCAAATCGTGAGGCGACGCGAGTTCATCACATTTCTAGGCAGCGGGGCAGTGGCTTGGCCGCTTGCGGCGCGTGCGCAAGTCACTCCCGCTGGTCAAAATATTCGGCTCGTGGTCGGGTTCAGTGCCGGTGGCGCGACTGACATCGCCGCGCGGGTGCTCGCCGGCAGCCTCAGCCAAAAACTCGGCCAGCAGGTTTTCGTGGAGAACCGCACTGGCGCCGGCGGCACTTTGGCAACGCAAGAGGTCGCCGGTGCCGCGCCCGACGGCACAACGCTGCTTGTGACGCCGTTCGCCAATGCAGCAAACGAAACCTTGTTCAAGGATTTTCGCTACAAATATGACGACTATTTCACCGCGGTGGCGCCGATTGCGCAAACCGACAACGTGCTCGTCGTGCATCCATCGCTGAACGTTCACAGCGTCGCCGATCTCATTGCTTTGGCAAAGTCGCGGCCGCCCGGCGAAATCCTGGCAGCATCCTCGGGCGTCGGCACTGCGAACCACCTCGCCAACGAACTCTTCAACATGACAGCGGGCATTAAACTGACCTCGGTGCAGTACCGGGGCGGCGGCGAGGTGGTGAAAGATTTGGTGTCAGGACAATTGAAGATCATGTTCGCGCCAATTCCGACCGTGCTGCCGTTCATCCAGAACGGCGCGTTGCGGGCGATTGCGACGACAGGGTTGCAACGCGACAGGCTGCTGCCTGAATTGCCGACGGTTGCTGAATCGGGGCTGCCCGGCTTCGAGGTGCTGCTGTGGCTCGGCCTGCTCGCCCCGAAAGCCACGCCGCGGCCCGTAATCGAGCGGCTGGCGGCTGCCATGTCGTATGCGCTGTCGACGCCGGATGTGAAGAGCTCCTTCGCCACCCAGGGTTTTGATCCGCTGGTCGGCACGCCGGATGACTTTGCTGCGTTCTATCGCAGCGAGGTCGATAAATGGCGTAAGGTCATCGTTGCGACCGGCATGTCGCTGTAACAATCACGGGCTTTTCTCAAGGGCGCGATTTTCTCAAGGGTAAGACATTGGCCGTTGACCGTGTATCGCAGCGCGATCGCGTCGAGATGCACAACGCTAATGCGTTGAAGATCGGCTTGTTCGGCGCGAATTGCTCATCGGCGCGCACCGCTACACTGGTACCGGAACGCTGGCTCGCGAGCTGGCCCGATTGTCTGCAGATGGCGCGCATCGCCGACGAGGCGGGAATCGATTTTCTTCTGCCGATCGGCCGCTGGAAAGGCTACGGCGGCTCAAGCAATTTCCACGGCACGACATTCGAGACCGTCACCTGGGCCTGCGGTCTATTGGCAGCGACGAAGCGGATCACGATCTTCGGCACGGTACACGCGCCCCTGTTCCATCCCCTGATCGCCGCCAAAGAAATGGTCACCGCCGATCATATCGGCCAAGGCCGCTTCGGCTTGAACATCGTCGCCGGCTGGAACGAGGGCGAATTCGAGATGTTCGGCGTGGCGCAGCGCGATCATCACGATCGGTACGAATTTGCCCAGGAATGGATCGATGTGGTCAAGCGCGCCTGGTCAGAGCAGGATGAATTCGATTTCGACGGAAAATTTTTCGAACTTGCGGGCGTTCATTGCCTGCCGGGCCCGTATGGCGGGACGCGGCCGGTGATCATGAACGCCGGTTCCTCGGCGACCGGCCAAGCCTTCGCGATGCGCAATTGCGACGCGTTTTTCACCTCGACCGCGGCGCTGCGTCTGGCTATCGCAGGTACCGAACAAGACAAGATTGTCAGCGTGTTCGACCGCATCGTTCAACAGGTCAATCGCATCAAGGCCGATGCGCGGGAGTTCGGCCGCGAGATCGAAGTCTTCACCCAGGGACAGGTGATTTGCCGGCCGACGCAAAAGGAGGCTGAGGACTACCATCACTATGCCAACGTCGAAAACGCCGATTGGCCCGCCATCGAACGGATGCTGGCGCTCAAGAACATTACGCCGCAAAACACGCCTGCGGACGAATATGCGGCGAAGCGGTCGCTGCAGGCCGTCAGCGGCGTCGGCGGTTTTCCCTTCGTCGGCACGCCGGACAAGGTCGCTCGGGAGTTTGCCGACATCAGCCACGCTGGCGTCCGCGGCATTGCGGTCTCGTTCGTGAACTATGTCGAGGAGACACCGTATTTCTGCGCCGAGGTCTTGCCACGCCTCAAGCGCATGGGGCTCAGAGCAAATTAGTGGTACTTGTGCGAAGCGTATAGTCGCGCGCCGGACGGGAGATCAGGAATGCTCAGTCGCCGTCGAATGATCGCTGCCTCCGCGTTTGGCGCACTCGTGTTCGGCGGCGTCATCCCGCGCGCGCTGGCGCAGGCGACCGACAAGCTGGTTCGCATCATTGTCGGCTTTCCGGCAGGTGGCGGCACCGACGTCACGGCACGTGTGCTCGCCGAAGCTCTGCACGGCACTTATGCCTCGACCATCATCGTCGAGAACAAGGCCGGCGCCAGCGCGCGCCTTGCGGTCGAATACGTCAAGAACGCGCCATCCGACGGCAGCGTGATGCTGTTCACGCCGGATTTCCCGATGACGCTCTACCCGCACAGCTTTAAGTCGCTGAGCTACGATCCGTTGAAGGATTTCATTGCGGTGTCCCCTGCCGCCAAGGGGATGCTGACCTTTGTCGTCGGGCCTGCGGTTCCGGACACCGTCAAGACGCTCGCCGACTTCGTGCAGTGGTGCAAGGCGAACCCGGCCAAGGCGAACTATGCCACAACCTCAGCCGGCGCCACGCCGCACTTCACCGGCGTCATGCTGGCGAGTGCGGCCGCAATCCCGATGAGTCCGGTTCATTACCGCGGCGGCGCTCCGGCGATCCAGGATCTGGTCGGCGGCCATGTGCCGGCGAGTATCAATCCCGTGGGCGAGGTATTGGAGTTTGCCAAGTCAGGATCGCTGCGCGTCTTAGCGGTGACCGGCGCGAAACGCTCGCCATTCCTGCCCGACGTCCCGACCATGAAGGAATCCGGCTACGACATCGTCGTGGAGTCGCTATCCGGCGTGTTTCTTCCGGCCAACACGCCGAACAAGATCGTTGGCGCGTTGAGCGACGCGATGCGCGAGGCGTCCCGCTCCAAGGCGATGATTGAGAGCCTCGCCAGATCGGGCAGCGAGCCGGCATTTCTGACGCCTGCCGAATTCACCGAGACGATCAAGTTCGAGATTGCGCGGTGGGCCCCGGTCGTGAAGGCCTCGGGGTTCGTTGCGTTAGACTGACCCTATCACGCCTCTAATTTTCAATGCGGCGGGTTGCTCATTAAGCCGGAAATGTAGAGTGCGGCACTTATAACCAGAAACAGGATATACAACGCGATCAGGCGAAACAGCGACCATGTTTTTGCGCTTTTGCGCGCCCACAGGCCGACGATGATCGCCGGCGTGACGACGAGACCGAATACCATACCCGCGATGCGCGCCGGATCGGACGGCCGGCCGAAACCCAGCCACAGGCCCGCATAGATCGCGACGAACGCTACCACGGCGCACGCGATTGCTTTCTTGAATGGGTTCGCAGTTGGGCCGGTCATGAGGATTTTCCACGCTTTTGGATCGTCGGCGAGATAGCACGTCCTAGATCGTCTGATTATATTCCCCGACTTCCTTGTGCGTGCGCAGCACGGCATCGAGCGATTTGAACATGTCGCGCATGCGCGCTTCCGACACCGGGCTTTCGACCACCACCACAAGTTCCGGCTTGTTCGACGACGCCCGCACCAGGCCCCAGGTGCCGTCCTCGACCGTGACGCGCACGCCGTTGACGGTGACGAGATCGCGGATCGGCTGGCCCGAGACCTTGCCGCCGTTTTTCTGCTCGCTCTCGAAGTGCTTGATCACCTCGTCGACCACCGCATATTTGGTCTCGTCGGCGCAATGCGGCGACATGGTCGGCGACGACCAGGTTTTCGGCAGCGCGTTTTTCAGGTCCGCCATGCTCTTCCCCGGATTGCGGTCGAGCATGTCGCAGACGGCGAAGGCGAAGATCAGCCCGTCGTCATAGCCGCGGCCGAACGGCTTATTGAAAAAGAAATGCCCGGATTTCTCGAAGCCGGCGATGGCGCCGATCTCGTTGACCCGGCGCTTCATGTAGGAATGGCCGGTTTTCCAATAATCGGTCTTGGCGCCGTTCTTGATGAGCACCGGGTCGGTCATGAACAGGCCGGTGGACTTCACGTCGGCGACGAACAGCGCGTTCTTGTGATTGGCGGAAATATCGCGCGCCAGCATGACGCCGACCTTGTCGGCAAAAATCTCCTCGCCTTCGTTGTCGACGACGCCGCAACGGTCGCCGTCGCCGTCGAAGCCGAGCGCCACGTCGGCCTTGCTCGCCAGCACCGCGTCGCGCATGGCGTGCAGCATCTTCATGTCTTCGGTGTTGGGATTGTATTTCGGAAACGTGTGGTCGAGCTCGCAGTCGAGCGGGATCACCTCGCAGCCGATCGCTTCGAGCACCTGCGGCGCGAACGCGCCGGCGGTGCCGTTGCCGCAGGCGCATACCACTTTCAGGTGCCGCTTGAGTTTCGGCCGCTTGGTGAGATCGGCGATGTAGCGCGCCGGAAAGTTCTCGACGAAGTCGTAAGTGCCGCCGCCCTGCATCTTGAAGCGGCCGTTGAGCACGATGTCTTTCAACCGCGCCATCTCGTCGGGGCCGAAGGTCAGCGGACGGTTGACGCCCATCTTCACGCCGGTCCAGCCATTGTCGTTATGCGATGCCGTGACCATGGCGACGCACGGCACGTCGAGATCGAACTGCGCGAAATAGGCCATCGGGGTGAGCGCCAACCCGATGTCCTTGACCTGAACGCCCGCCGCGAGCAGGCCGTTGACCAGCGCCATCTTGATCGACGCCGAATAGGAGCGGAAATCGTGGCCGGTGACGAGCTGCGGTTTGACGCCGAGCTCATGGATCAGCGTGCCCAGCCCGAGGCCGAGCGCCTCGACGCCCATCAGGTTGATCTCGCTGCCGAACAGCCAGCGCGCGTCATATTCGCGAAAGCCGGTGGCTTTCACCATCGGCTCGGATTCGTAGGCATAGGTGTTCGGCTTGAGCGAAGCTTTTGGCTTGGGAAACATTGAACAATTGATCCGAATCGAATGTCCCGACAGCAATAGCGTAAACGGCGGGCAACCGGAATGGTTGCACGTCAATGCGTTTCAGATTGGGTGAATTAGCCTACTGCTCCAAAACCAGCTTGCCGTCGGCAAATTCCCAGCGGTGCAGCCGCGACAAAAACGACATGCCGAGCAGATTATCGCGCAGCGCGCCGTCCGGCAGCACCATGGCGGCGACATTGCGCACCGTGATGTCTTCGATCTCGACCCGGTCGAGCTCGACCGGCGCGGCCCTCACCGTGCCGTTCGCGGTGCTGACCAGCGCGGTGAATTCGCTTGCCGAAGGATGAATGCCGAGCGTCGCCGCGTCGTCGGCGGTGAGCGCGATCACCGAAGCGCCGGTGTCGACCATGAATGTCAGCCGCCGGCCGTCGATCCGGGCGTCGAGCTGAAAGTGGCCGCGACCATCGCGCGGCACGATGACCGAGCGTGAATCCGCAGGCGTGGGGTCCGGCGCCGCAACCGGGCGGGCCGCCATCATAGTGGGCGCCGGGTGAGCCGCGTTCAGATGCGTGAAGTAGTGCGGCACGACGACAGCGGCGACGAGCGCGACCGCGGCAACCATGAGGACTGAGCGCATAGGACAAATCCGGCTATCGGGCTCCAGTTCACCATGGCGGGGCGAACGAGGACCTAACGTCGCCGACGCTCGTGCCGGATTTGCGCTGCAAAGGTAAGGAAAGCGCTAAACGCCGCGCGCAAATCGGTTGAAATTTCAGGCCGCTTCCAGCTCCGGGCTGTCGACCGGCAACGACAGGAGCCGCATGCCGGTGGCATTGCGCACCTCGACGCTCCAGCCGCGCCAATTGTCGGTGAGCGAGTGCTTCAAATCGTGGGCAATCGCCTCGGCGAATTCGATGGCCGCCTGCGAAGAGCGGAATTCGTGTCCGCCATAGTCGAGGAGCGATTGCTCTTTCGCCGTATAGTCGAAGAAGAAGCGTGTCATTTCGCACCAGGATCACGTTGTGTCGCATGGGCACTTTTACGGACGAGGCGCTATGGTTGCCTTACATTAACCGCTAAATATGGACGAATTTTCGGATCGATATCGGAATCCATTCGTTAGCGATTGCGCGGCTTGGCGCGCCGCGTCGCCGGCGCGGCGATCGGGTCTTCGGGCCACGGATGCTTGGGGTAACGGCCGCGCAATTCGGCGCGCACGGCGGCGTAGCTGCCGCGCCAAAAGCCCGGCAGGTCGCGGGTCATCTGCACCGGCCGGTGCGCGGGCGAGAGCAGCTCGATCAACAACGGCACCTTGCCGCCGGCAATCGCCGGATGGCGGTCGACGCCGAACAGCTCCTGGACCCGGATCGCAATCTTGGGGCCGCCCTCGGCCTCGTAATCGATTGCTACCTGCGACCCGGTCGGCGCCGCAAAATGGGTCGGCGCTTCGGCATCGAGCCGGCGTTGCAGCGGCCAAGCCAACAGCGCGCGTAACGCCGTATTCAATTCATCGGTCGTGATGTCGCCGAGCGCGGTTTTGGCGGCGAGCGCCGGCGCGAGCCAGGCGCTTGCGGTTTGCGCGAGCGCCGCATCGGACAAATCAGGCCATTCCTCGCCTTCGCTTGCGCGCAAGAACATGACCCGATCGCGCCATTGCTGCAGCGATTTGGTCCACGGCAGCCGGTGCATGCCGAGACCGGCGATGCCGTCGGCGAGTTTTTGCGCGGTACCATCATCGGCGGCGACCGGCATCGGCTTGTCGGACAGCGCAATTGCGCCGAGCCGCCGGCTGCTTCGCCCACGCAGGCTTGCGCTCGCGGCGTCGAATCCGATCTCCTCGCGCGCGGCGATGCGATCGGAAAAGCGCTGCTCGATCTCGGCAAGCGCGATGGGCGCGGCGGAGAGGATGCGGCCCTGCGCCGCCGTTCCGGCAAGCTCGGCGACGGCGAGGAACGGCTCACGCGCAAGCGGCGAGGCGGGGTCGATGGTGGCGCCGCGCCCGTTGACGAGCAGAAACGCGCCCGCCGCGCCGCCGCGGTTCTTGGCGATGCGTTCGGGGTAGGCGAGGGCGAGCAGGGCGCCAACGCTCAGTTCTCCTCCCCCTTCGGGGGAGTGAGCAGACGCGACCTCCGCCCAGCGCTGCGCCATGGCGCGGGCGTCGCGGGCGCGGGACGAGCGGTCGCGGCGCAGGGCATTGAGGCGTTCGCGCAGATCGACATCGTCGCCGCCCAGACCGCGTTCGCCGATGAGCGTCGCGATTTCCGCAGCGGGCAGGGCGCTACCCTCCGTGCCGGCGTCGACCACCATGCGCGCGAGGCGGGGCGGCAGCGGCAGGCGCCGCAGCAGCTTGCCCTCCGTGGTGATGCGGCCGTCGCGGTCGATGGCGCCGAGTTCACTCAGCAGTGCCTTGGCCTCGGTGAGCGCGGCTTTCGGCGGCGGATCGAGGAAGGCGAGTTGGTCCGGGCCGCCGCCCCAGGCGGCAAGATCGAGCGCGAAGGACGATAGATCCGCGGCGAGGATTTCCGGCCGGGCGAAGGGCTCCATCGCCGCCGTTTGCGGCTCGTCCCACAGCCGGTAGCAGACGCCTGGCTCGGTTCGCCCGGCGCGGCCGCGGCGCTGGTCGGCGGCGGCGCGCGACACCCGCACGGTCTCGAGCCGCGTCACCCCGACGTCGGGCTCGTAGCGCGGCACGCGGGCGAGCCCGCAATCGACCACGATGCGCACGCCTTGGATGGTGATCGAGGTCTCGGCAATCGACGTCGCGAGCACGATCTTGCGGCGGCTGGGCAGGGCCGGCGCAATGGCGCGATCCTGCTCGTCGCCGGTAAGCGCGCCGTAGAGCGCAACGACATCAGTCGATGGCTCGGCGCGGCCTTCGAGCAGAGTTTTGGTGCGGCGGATTTCGGCGGCGCCGGGCAGGAATGCGAGCAGCGAGCCCGCATCGGCGCGCATCGCGCGCATAATGGTGTCGGCGACCTGCGGCTCGATCGGCCGAGCGTCACGGCCGGCATAGCGGGTCTCGACCGGAAAGGCGCGGCCTTCGCTGGCGATGACCGGCGCGTCGCCGAGCAATCTGGCGATGCGCGCGCCGTCGATGGTCGCCGACATGACGAGGATGCGCAGATCTTCGCGCAAGCCCTGCTGCACGTCGCGGGCCAGCGCCAGGCCGAGATCGGCGTCGAGCGAGCGCTCATGGAATTCGTCGAAGATCACCGCCGCGACGCCGTCGAGCATGGGATCGTCGAGGATGAGCCGGGTGAAGACGCCTTCGGTGATGATCTCGATCCGGGTGCGGCTCGAGATTTTCGAGCCGAACCGCACCCGTAACCCCACCGTGTCGCCGACGCGCTCGCCCAGCGTCTGCGCCATGCGGTCGGCGGCGGCGCGCGCGGCGAGCCGGCGCGGCTCAAGGACGAGAATCCGGCGCTTTTTTTCTGCTTTCTGCGCCCAATCCTCGCGCGCGAGCACCAACGGCACCCGCGTGGTCTTGCCGGCGCCGGGCGGCGCCACCAGCACGGCTGCATTGTTGCCGCGCAGCGCCGCGGTCAAGTCCGGCAGTGCGGCGTCGATCGGAAGCGGTGAAACGTCCACAGCTGACATTGGGCCCGTGATTATCCCGGCAAAACCCTTATATTATTCGCCATCATGCCAGCCGCACAAAAAACACCGCCAAAGCCGCAAAAGACGCCAAGCGCCGCCAAGCCGTTGAAGAAGGGCGATCATCTCTTCCTGGTCGACGGCTCCGGCTACATTTTCCGCGCCTATCACGCGTTGCCGCCGATCAACCGCAAATCGGACGGGCTGCAGCTCAATGCCGTGTTCGGCTTCTGCAACATGCTGTGGAAGCTGTTGCGCGAGATGAAGGACGACAAGCCGACCCATCTGGCGGTGGTGTTCGATCTGTCGGAAAAGACGTTCCGCACCGAAATGTATCCCGACTACAAGGCGCACCGGCCGGACCCGCCCGACGATCTCAAACCGCAATTCGGCCTGATCCGCGCAAGCGGTGCACGCCTTCGATCTGCCCTGCCTGGAGCAGAAGGGATTCGAGGCCGACGACCTGATCGCGACCTATGTGCGGCACGCCAACGAAGCCGGCGCCACCTCGACCATCGTCTCGTCGGACAAGGATTTGATGCAACTCGTCAACGACCGCGTCGTCATGTACGACACCATGAAGGACAAGAAGATCGGCCGCGCCGAGGTGATCGAGAAATTCGGCGTGCCGCCGGACAAGGTCATCGAGGTGCAGGCGCTGATCGGCGATTCCACCGACAACGTGCCCGGCGTGCCCGGCATCGGTCAGAAGACTGCGGCGCTGCTGATAAACGAATACGGCGATCTCGAAACCTTGCTCAAGCGCGCCGGTGAGATCAAGCAGGACAAGCGCCGCCAGGCGATCATCGACAATGCCGACAAGGCAGCGGCTATCGAAAAAGCTCGTCACGCTCGACACCAACGTCAAGCTCGACGTGCCGATCGGCGATCTCGCCGTGCACGAGCCCGATTACAAGTTGCTGATCGCCTTCCTCAAGGCGATGGAGTTCAGTTCGTTGACGCGCCGCGTCGCCGAGTTTTCCAGCATCGACGTCGCCGAGATCGAGCCGGATGCGAAGCTCGCCGTGCGCGGCGGTTCTTCTCCTCTTCCGCTCGCGGGGGAGGACGACGCGCAAAGCGCGTCCGGTGGGGGCGCGTCGGTCGCTCCGAGCGAGCCTGCCCCCTCCACACCCCCCGCAAGCGGGGCGCGACCCAGCGCCGCAAACGGCAAACTCACGCCGCAAGCGCTCGCCGCCGCGCGGCTCGACATCGCGCACGCGCAAAAATTCGACCGCTCCAAATACGAAACGGTGCGCAGCCTCGACCGGCTCAAAGCCTGGATCGAGCGCGCCCGCGACCAAGGTTTCGTCGCCATTGACACCGAGACCACCAGCCTCGATCCGATGCAGGCGGCGCTGTGCGGCTTCTCGCTGGCGCTCGCCGCGAACGAGGCCTGCTACGTGCCGCTGTCGCACCGGCAAGGCGGCGACGGCAGCGGCGGCCTGTTCCAGGGCGAGGTCGCGCCCGATCAAATCCCCGAGCGCGCAGCGCTCGATGCCCTCAAGCCGCTACTCGAGGACAAAGGCGTTCTCAAGATCGGCCAGAACCTGAAATTCGATTTTCAGATCTTCGCCGTGCGCGGCATCGAAATCGCGTCCTACGACGACACCATGCTGATGTCCTATGTGGTCGACGCCGGCCGCTCCGACCACGGTCTCGATCCGCTGGCGCAGCGCTATTTCAATCATAGCACCATCGACTTCAACGAGGTGACCAAGGCCGGCAAGACCAGGATGACGTTCGACTGCGTCGAGATCGACAAGGCGACCGAATATGCCGCCGAGGACGCCGATGCGACACTGCGGCTGTGGCAGGTGCTCAAGCCCCGGCTCGCCGCTGAGCACATGCTCAATGTCTACGAGACGCTGGAGCGGCCGCTGCTGCGCGTGCTTGCCGACATGGAGCGACGCGGCATTTCGATCGATCGCCAAGTGCTGTCGCGGCTGTCCGGCGAATTCGCCCAGGAAGCCGCCGGCCTCGAAGCCGAGATCAACAAGCTCGCCGGCGAAACCGTCAATGTCGGCTCGCCGAAGCAGATGGGCGACATTTTGTTCGGCAAGCTTGGATTGCCGGGCGGCACCAAGACCAAGACCGGGCAGTGGGCGACCGGCGCGCGTGTCCTCGACGAACTGGCCGAGCAGGGCCACGAATTGCCGAAGAAGATTCTCGACTGGCGGCAGGTGTCGAAACTGAAATCGACCTATACCGACGCGCTGCCCGGCTACGTCAACCCGACGACGCACCGCGTGCACACCAGCTACGCGCTCGCCGCCACCACGACCGGCCGGCTGTCGTCGTCGGAGCCGAACCTGCAGAACATCCCGATCCGCACCGAGGACGGCCGCAAAATCCGCCGCGCCTTCATCGCCGAGCGCGGCTACAAGCTCGTCTCCGCCGATTATTCGCAGATCGAGTTGCGGCTCCTCGCCGAGATCGCCGGCATCGAGCAGTTGCGCAAGGCGTTCCGCGACGGCCTCGACATTCACGCCATGACGGCGTCGGAAATGTTCGGCGTGCCGGTCAAGAACATGCCCGCCGAAGTGCGCCGCCGGGCGAAAGCGATCAATTTCGGCATCATCTACGGCATTTCCGCCTTTGGGCTGGCCAACCAGCTCGGCATCGAGCGCGAGGAGGCCGGCGCCTATATCCGAAAATATTTCGAGCGTTTTCCGGGCATCCGCGATTACATCGAGGAGACCAAGGCGTTCGCGAAAAAGCACGGTTATGTGGAAACGCTGTTCGGCCGCAAATGCCACTACCCGATATCGGCGCGTCGAATGCCTCCATCCGCGCCTTCAACGAGCGCGCCGCGATCAATGCGCGGCTGCAAGGCACCGCCGCCGACATCATCCGCCGCGCCATGATCCGCATGGACGCGGCGCTGACGAAGAAAAAACTCAATGCACAGATGCTGCTGCAGGTGCACGACGAACTGGTGTTCGAGGTGCCGGAAGCCGAAGTCGACAAGACGCTGCCGGTGGTCACCGCCGTGATGGTCGATGCACCGCTGCCGGCGCTGTCGCTCTCGGTGCCGCTGCAGGTCGAGGCGCATGCCGCGGATAACTGGGACGCGGCGCATTGATGCAAGCAGCTTTGACCATCATCGGCGTTCTGCTCCTGCTCATGGGGCTCGTCTTCATGGGACAGGGCTCCGGATACTTTCCCTATCCGGCCTCGAGCTTCATGATCAGCGAGAGCCGATGGATTTATTACGGCGGCGCCATCGCGGTCGTCGGGCTCATCCTGATCGTCGTCGCGTACCGTTGACGCCTGGAACGAACCTCATCGCGTGCGCTGCGCCCCGTCGGTGACGATCTTGTAGGCGGCGTCGAGCGCCGGCTTCGCCTTTGCGACTTCCTCGTCGGCGGCCAAGAACGTCTTCATCATGTCCGCCTGTTCCGCGGCCGGCAGGCTGATCAACTCGCCGCCTGTGTCGGTCCAACCTTTGCGCGCCTTACCGACGATCTCGTTTGCCTGCGGGCCGATCGCTGCCTGTCCCGCGGCTGCGTCGCCGTCGACCACCTTTTGCAGGTCCTCAGGCAACGACTGGTACCAGCTCTTGTTGATCTCGACCGCGACGAAGACCGCGGGCTGGCCGGTCTCGGTGACGTATTTCGCCGCATCGTTGAAGTGCATGGGTGTGAAGACGACGATGCCGCCGACGGCGCCGTCGATGGCGCCCTGCTGCAGCGCCGGCACCACGTCGCCGAGCGTCATTGCCACCGGCGTCGCGCCTAATCGTTCGATCGGCACCATCTGGAATTTCGAGGCCAGAACTCGGATCTTCTTGCCTTTGAAGTCGGCAAGATGCCGGATCGGCGCCTTGGCGATTACTGACGACGGTGCGTTCATGAACAACGCCGCGCCGTGCAGCCCCTTGTCGGCGCCGAGGCCGAGGATGAGCTTGCGCACCGCCGGATCGGCGGCGAGACGCTGGCCGTGATCCATGGAATCGACCAGGCCCGGCGCCGCCATCAGCTCAAAGCGCTCGTCGACGCCGACGAAGAATTCGGGCGGAATGATCGCGCATTGGATGGCACCGAATTGCGTGCCCTCGATCTGCCGCGGGATCGCACCGAGCTGGCTCGCCGGATAGATTTCGGGCTTGATGCGGCCGCCGGAATCCTTTTCCAGCGCCGCCGCGTAGCTTTTGGCGAAGAAATAGCTCGGGTCGTTGAGCGTCGGCAGCGTGATCTTCATCGTGTAGGTCTTGTCCTGTGCCGACGCCGCGCCGTGCGACAGAGTCAGCGCCAAAGCGACGGCGCCGGCCGTCGCAGCCGCTCGCGTGGCGAAATTCTGTTTTTCGATTTTCATGTTTTCCTCCCGCTTGTGTTTTCGGCCGTTACTTCTGCTGGCACCACCGCGATCGCCTCGATCTCGAACAATGCGCCGTCGCGCGCCAGCTTCGAGATTTGAATCGCCGTCGAGGCCGGCGGCGCCTTGGTATCGACATAGCGGTCGCGCACTTCGAAGTAGATCGGCAGGTGCGCCATGTCGACAAAATAATTGGTCACCCTCACCACATGCTCGAAATTGGCGCCGACCGCAGCCAGCGCGTGCTTCAGGTTCTCAAAACATTGGGTGGCCTGGGCGCGGAAGTCGCCAGGTGCGCCGGCGAATTTGCCGTCCGCCGTCATGCCGAGCTGGCCGGAAATGTAGATGGTGCGGCACGGGGTCGTGCTCTCGACGACGTGGGTATAGCCGCGCGTCGGCGGCATGGTCGAAGGATTTTCGAAGCGATGGATGGCCACGGGTGACTCCTCTCCGGCTGGGGCAAGTTATCGTCATGGCCATAATGCAATCGATGAGCGCCCGTGGCAAAGTCCTGCCGCCATGCATGCGCGCCTCATCGCCTTTCTTGCCGTCGCGGTATCGTTGCCGGGCGCGGCCCAGGCCGCCGCGCTCGACGGCGCCACCTTGTCCTGGGCGTGGGAGCTGCCGTTCGTCGGCATTTTGCTGACCATTGCGTTCGCGCCGCTCGTCATCCGGCGCATCTGGCATCATCACTATGGCAAATTCGCCTTCGCCTGGGCGGCGCTCACGCTCGCCCCGCTCGCGGCGTTGCGCGGCGTCGATACCGCGCTGGCGGCCTTGGCGCACGCGCTGCTTGGCGACTATCTCGGCTTCATCGCCATCCTGTTCGCGCTCTATGTGGTCGCCGGCGGCATCGTGGTCTCCGGCACGGTGCGCGGCACGCCGCTGGTCAACGCGCTGACGCTCTTGTTCGGCACGCTCATTGCCAGCGTCGTCGGCACCACCGGCGCCGCCATGATTTTGATCCGGCCGCTCATCCGCGCCAATGCGGCGCGGCTGCACAACGTCCATGTCGTGGTGTTCTTCATCTTTCTCGTCGGCAATATCGGCGGCGCGCTGTCGCCGCTCGGCGACCCGCCGCTGTTCATCGGCTTCCTCAACGGCGTCGATTTCTTCTGGCCGGCGAAAAACCTGTGGCAGCCGACCGCGTTCGTTGCCGGCTGCGTGCTGGCGATTTTCATCGTCATCGATCTATGGTTTTACCGCCAAGACCGGCGCGTCGCGCCGGTCGGCGAGGCGAGCGCGCCAATTCGCGTGCATGGGCTGGTGAACCTCGCGCTGCTCGCGGTCGTCATCGGCGCCGTCATCGTCTCGGCGCTGTGGAAGCCCGCCATCGCATTCACGGTCTATGGCACGACCCTGCCGTTGCAGGATCTGGTCCGCGACGCCGTGCTGTTTCTGACCGCGCTCGCTTCGCTGTGGCTGACGCCCGACGAGCATCGCGAAGCCAACGGCTTTTCCTGGGAGCCGATCCTCGAAGTGGCCATTCTGTTCGCCGGGATTTTCGTCTGCGCCGTGCCGATCTTGGCGATGCTCGACGCCGGCCACGCCGGCGCGTTCGCCTGGCTCCTTGCCGCGGTGACGGCGCACGACGGCAGCCCGCATGTCGTCGCCTATTTCTGGCTCACCGGCGTGCTGTCCGCGATCCTCGACAATGCGCCGACCTATCTGGTGTTCTTCCAGCTCGCCGGCGGCAACGCCAGCGAGTTGATGGGGCCACTGGCGCCGGCGCTGGTGGCGATCTCCATGGGCGCGGTCTATATGGGCGCGCTCACCTATATCGGCAACGCGCCGAATTTCATGATCTATGCCATCGCGTCGGAGCGCGGCATCAAGATGCCGAGCTTTTTCGGCTTCATGGCGTGGTCGATCGTGGTGCTGACGCCGGTGTTTGTGGCCGTGACGTATCTCTTTGTTCTGGCGCGCTGATTATATCCGCTCCCGCGCCGTCTCAGTCCTTGAGATACGCCACGACCTCTTCGGCCAGCGCCAGCGACGACGTCAGCCCCGGCAATTCGATGCCGAACAGGTTGACGAGGCGCGGCATGCCGTGCGCCGCCGGACCCGCGATCATGAAATCGGCCTGCGGCTCGCCTTGGCCGGAGAGCTTTGGCCGGATGCCGCAATAGTCCGGCACCAGCGAGCCGTCCGGCAGGCCCGGCCAATAGGTGCGGATGCGGGCATAGAAACTGTCGGCGCGGCGCGGATCGACGGCGTAATTCTCCTCCGTGATCCATTCGACGTCGGGGCCGAAACGCATGCGGCCGGCGAGATCGAGCGTGACGTGGACGCCGAGCCCGCCGTCGATCGGCGTCGGATAGATCAGCCGCGAAAAAGCCGGCCGCCCGGCGAAGCCGAAATAATTGCCCTTGCCGAGCACCAGCCGCGGCACTTTGCCGGCCGGATAGTTTTCGATGCGCCGCGCCAGCGCCTGCGCGCCGAGGCCTGCGGCATTGACCACGGCGTCGAACGGCATGACGCCGGAATCGCGGCCGCCGAATTGCACGTGCCAGTGCGGCGCCTTGTAGGTCATGCGCTCGACCGGCGTCTCGAACGCGATCATGCCGCCACGGTCTTCCAGATCGCCCCACAGCGCCAGCATGAATCCGTGGCTGTCGATGATGCCGGTTTCCGGCGACCACAGCGCGCCGATGCAGGACAATTCCGCTTCCATGGCGCGCGCCGCGTTGCCGCCGATCATCTCGACGCCTTCGACGCCGTTCGTTCTGCGCCTGCGCCATGATGGTCTCGACCTTGGCCAGCTCGGCGTCGTTGGTCGCGACGACCAGCTTGCCGCATTTGCGGTGGCCGACGCCGTGGGAGGCGCAGAACTCGTAGAGCATGCGCCGGCCGCGCACGCAGAGTTTGGCGCGCAACGTGTCGGTCGGATAATACAGGCCGGCGTGGATCACTTCGCTGTTGCGCGACGACACGCCGTTGGCGATGCCGCCGGTGACCTCGGCAACGGTCACGTCATGGCCGGCGAGCGCCGCAGCGCGCGCGACCGCAAGCCCGACAACGCCGGCGCCGACGACAAGGACTTGCATCAGTCGCGCTTCCACGGAACGACGACGCGCTCGATCTCGTTGAGCAGCCACGGTGAGCACGAAGCCGATGATCGCGATCATGAACAGGCCGACATACATCTGCTCTACCGAAAACGTCTCCCACGCGGTCCAGATCATGTAGCCGAGCCCGCTTTTGGCGCCGATCATCTCGGCGATGGCGATCAGCACGAGGCCGATGCCGATGCCGAGCTTGAAGCCGGTCATGATCACCGGCAGCGCGCCGGGCAGCGCGATGGTCCAGAACGTGTTCCAGCGGCTGGCTTTGTAGTTGCGCCCGACGTCGAGATAGATGCGGTTGATCTCGAGCACGCCGGTCGTGGCGTTGATCACCACCGGAAAGAACACGCCGATCGCGACCATGAAGATTTTCGAGCCCTCGCCGAGGCCGAAGATCAGCAGCGCCAGCGGCAGGATGGCGCTTTTCGGGATCGGATAGGTCGCCGCCACCAGCGGATCGAACACGGCGCGGACCCAGCGATTGAGCCCCATGGCGATGCCGAGCACGAGCGCCGGGCCGCCGCCGATCAGGGTGCCGAGCGCAAGCCGGCGCAGGCTGACCAGCGTATTGGTGACAAGCTCGCCCGAGCGCAGCATCTCGATCATCACGACGATCACGCTCGAAGGCGCGGGAAAGAACCGGGTATCGATGAAGTGAAAGCGAGCCGCCACTTCCCAGACCGCGAGCAGCAAGATCGGCGAGGCGATGCCCAGAATGCGCTCGCGCGCGCGCATGGAGAGGGAGAAACCTGTGCGCCGGGCTGCCGGCGATGGTTTGCGTGCTCATTGAACGACGTCCTTGTTTTCCTGCTCGCGGGCACGCTGCACTTCGTCGCGCAATCCCGACCAGATGCGGTGCACCAGCTCGCCGAATTCCGGCGCCTTCTGCAATTCGATGAGGTTGCGCGGCCGGGCGAGCGGCACCCGCACAAAGCTCTTCACGCGGCCGGGCTGCGCCGTCATCACCATGATGCGGTCGCCGAGAAAGACCGCTTCGTCGACGCTGTGGGTGATGAACACGACGGTCTTTTTCTGCTCTTCCCAGATGCGCAACAGCTCCTCCTGCAGCAGGAGCTTGTTCTGCGCGTCGAGCGCCGAGAACGGCTCGTCCATGAGCAGGATTTCCGGATCGTTGGCAAAGGCGCGCGCGATCGAGACGCGCTGCTTCATGCCGCCGGAGAGCTGGTGCGGATAATAGTCGGCGAAACGCGTCAGCCCGGTCGCGTCGAGATAATGGCCGACGCGCTCCTTGATGATTGCGGCCGGCGCGTTGCGCATGCGCAAGCCGTAGGCGGCGTTGTTCCACACCGTCATCCAGGGGAAGATCGACTCGCCCTGGAACACCATGGAATTTTCCGGCCGGTCCGAGCCAGCGGGCGTGTCGATCTCGATGGTGCCCGCGGTCGCCGTTTCCAGGCCGGCGAGAATGCGCAACAGCGTCGTCTTCCCGCAGCCCGACGGACCGACAATGACGAAGAACTCGCCCGGCTCGATGTCGACCGAGACGTGGTCGATGGCGACGAGCGCGCCGAACGACTTTTGCAGGTCGTTGATTCGGATCGCCGGCCGCGCCGCTTGCGGACGACGCTCCGCCGGTTCGCCGACGGCACGCAGATTGGTGGCGCTTGCGGTCATGATCAGCGGCATTGTGCCGGGCAATCGGCCCGATCACAACTCGGCGGATGAAGCGGGAATTGAAGCGAATTCGCCCCTGTCGCTATAACAGGCGGACTTGACCGCAGGCGCCGCGCGGTTTTGTGTCGCAGAGCGGAGCAAGGGCCGCAGCGGCCCTGTGAATGGGAAGGGGATAGCCATGGCGGACAATGTCGTCCGGGTCTGCGCGCAGTCCGACATCGCGCCGGAAACGGTGAAGGCGTACGAGGTCGGCGATAAAAGGCTCGCCGTCTACAATCTCGAGGGCCAGTTTACGTCACCGACGACGAATGCACCCACGCCTCGGCGAGCCTCGCCGACGGCTTCCTCGAGGACGGCATCATCGAGTGCAGCCTGCATTCCGGCGCCTTCGACGTGAAGACCGGCGCCGTGAAGTCGCCGCCGTGCTCGTTCGCGCTGCGCACCTATAAGGTGGTGCTGCAAGGCGACGACGTTTGCGTCGATCTCGACAAGGACGCGGCCGGAGAGCCGGCCTGATGCCAAAAACGCCGGGCGCGCCGCTCGGCCTTGCCATTGCGGGTCTCGGCATGGCCGGCGCGGTGATGGTACGCGCCGCGGCCGCTCATCCCGGCGTGACACTCGTTGCCGCTGCCGATCCCCATGATGCACCGCGCGATGCCTTCGCGCGCGACTTCAACGCGCGCGCCTATGCGGACATCGGCGAGCTTTGCGCGGATCCGGCGGTCGAGATCGTCTACATCGCGACGCCGCATCAGTTCCACGCCGCGCACGCCGCGCTCGCGGCCGGCGCCGGCAAGCACATCATTCTCGAAAAGCCGATGGCGCTGACGCTTGCCGATTGCGACGCCATCATCGCGGCGGTCGAGCGGGCAAACATTCATCTCGATCGTCGGCCACACCCACGCCTTCGATCCCGCGGTGCGCGAAATGCGGCGCATCGTGGCGAGCGGCGAGCTTGGCCGCGCTCGGCATGATCGCGGCGTGGAACTACACGAATTTCCTCTACCGGCCGCGCCGGCCCGAGGAGCTCGATACGGCGCGCGGCGGCGGCATCCTGTTCAACCAGGTGCCGCACCAGATCGACATGGTGCGGCTGATCGGCGGCGGCCGGTTGCGCAGCGTGCGCGCCCAGGCCACGCGCGCTCGATCCGGCGCGGCCGACCGAAGGCAGCGCCATCGCGTTCCTCGAATTCGAGGACGGCGCCGCGGCCTCGCTGGTCTATGGCGGCTACGATTTCTTCGACAGCGACGAGCTGCATTTCTGGATCAGCGAGCGCGGCGCGCCAAAGCCGCCCGATCAGCACGGCGCGGCGCGCCGCGCGCTTGGCGGCGGAGCAGGCCGAAGAAGCGCGCTTGCGCGTGGAACGCTACGCCTATGGTGCGCCGAGCCGGCTCGCCGCCAAACCATCAGCCGCATTTCGGGCTGATGATCGTGACCTGCGAGCGCGGCGAGATGCGCGCTTCCGCCGACGGCCTGTTCATCTATGACGCCAACGGCAAGCGCGAGATCGCGCTGCCCAGAAGCGCGCCATGCCCGGCCGCAGCGAGGTGCTCGACGACATGATCGCCGCCATTCGCACCGGCCAGCGGCCGCTGCAAAACGGCCGCTGGGGCAAGGCCAATGTCGAGGTGACGCTGGCCATCGCTGCAATCCGCTCGCGAGCGCCGCGAAGTTATGCTGGAGCATCAGGTGGCGGCATCCTGACCGGCGATTGGACGACAGCGGCGCGATTTTCTATATAAGTCAGCGAACCCTTGGAGCGGCCTGCAATGAACTACCAGCCCTCAAGCCACGATTTCGTCGTCGAGAACCCGGAGCGAAGACGTTCTTCGTCAATCGCGAGGTTTTCGTCTCCGACGACGTTTTCGAGCGCGAGAAGCGCGCCATCTTCGACCGCTGCTGGATCTATGTCGGCCACGCCTCGGAGATCAAAAATCCCGGCGACTTCAAGACCCGCCCGGTGGCGGGGCGGCCGATCATCTTCTGCCGCGACCGCGAAGGCACCGTGCGCGCGCTGATCAATTGCTGCCGCCACCGCGGCGCGCTGGTCTGCCGCGAGCGCGAGGGCAACGCCCGGCAGTTCTACTGCATGTATCACGGCTGGACCTATCATCCCGACGGCCGGCTCAAATCGGTGCCGGGCGAGGATGCCTATGGCGAGGCGTTCGACAAAAGCGAAATGGGCCTGGTGGCGGTGCCGCGGCTCGAAGCCTACCGCGATTTCTACTTCGCCAATTTCGACCGCGAGGCGATCGATCTCGACAGCTATCTCGGCAAGGCCAAGGACTATATCGATCTCGTCATCGACCAGTCGCCGTCCGGCAAGATGCAGATCATTTCCGGGACGCAGGAATACGACATCCGGGCCAACTGGAAGCTTTTGGTCGAGAACAGCGTCGACGACTATCATCTGATCTCGACGCACTCGACCTGGCTCAACTACATGCGCAATTCCGGCGTCAACGTCACGCCGCCGAAGGGCGAGCTGTTGCCGACGCGCGGCTTTGGCCGCGATCTCGGCAACGGCCATCTGACCACCGACAATCCGAATTATCGCGGCCGGCCGGTGGCGAAATGGATTTCGGTCTACGGCGAGGATGCCAAGGCCGACATCGACGCGCTGCGCAACGAGCTGGTGGCGCGGCTCGGCGCGGCGCGCGCCGCCCGCGTCGCCGACACCAACCGCAATCTCGCGATCTTTCCCAACCTCGTCATCAACGACGGCTCCTCGGTCACGGTGCGCCACTTCTATCCGGTCGCGCCGGACCGCATGCACGTCACCGCCTGGGCGCTCGGCCCGGTCGAGGAGACCGAGGCGCAGCGCGCGCGCCGGCTGCACGCGTTTCTCACCTTCTACGGTCCCGGCGGCTTCGCCACGCCCGACGACGTCGCGGCGCTCGAAGCGGCGCAGCTCGGCTTCGCCGCCTGGCGCGAGGTGCCGTGGTCCGACCTGTCGCGCGGCATGGCCAAGGCCGGCGACCAGCAGCTCGCCACCGACGAGGGCCATCTGCGCGTGTTCTGGCGCAAGTGGAACGAGCTGATGGAGGCGCGCGCATGAACGAGATCGTCGCCTCGACCGTCTCGCGCGCCGAAGTCGAGGATTTGTTCTATCACGAGGCCGACCTGCTCGATTCCTGGCGGCTCGACGAGTGGCTCGAGCTCTTGACCGACGACGCGGCCTATTACGTGCCGCCGAACGACAAGCCGGACGCCGACGCGCGCTACACGCTGTTCACCATCGCCGACGACATCGTGCGGCTGCGCGAGCGCGTGATCCGGCTGAAGGATCCGAACTGTCACGCCGAATATCCGCTGTCGCGGACGCGGCGCATGATCGGCAATGTGCGCATCACCGGCGTCGACGGCGACATGATCTCGGCGGCGGCGAATTTCATCATCCACCGCTACCGCCACAACGATCTGCGACCGCGTCTTCGTCGGCCACTACCGCTACAAGCTCAAGCGCCAGGGCGGCCGGCTCAAGATCGCCGAGCGCCGCGCCATTCTCGATGCGCGAGGAACTGGGCCTGCTCGGCTCGGTGAGCTTCATTCTGTGATGTCCGAGCTGGACAAAGTCTTCGGCGAGCTCGCCGGCAAGCGCGCGCAGCAGGATCAGGAGCGCCGCGAACGGCACAAGCTCGCGGCGAGTTCCTGACCGAGTTCTTCGAGCAGGACATCAAGCCGTCGCAGACGCTGCAGCACGCGCGGCATCGAAGCGCATCTCGTCGATCAACAAGCTCGTCCTGCACCGGCCGCAATCGGGCCACTACGAGGAGCCGCTCTATATCGTCGTCGGCGAGCAGGGCGAGATCGACATCGCCGGCCGCTCGCTGGGGCGCTATCAGCCCGCCGAGAAGCTGGCGAAAAAGCGCGAGCTGATCGGTGAGATCATCTCGTATTTCTTCGACCCTTGTGGGAGGGCAGGGTGGGGGGCGGGAGGTGAGGCCTATGCGTCGACGGGCGTGCGTGGCTCCCGACCCCCGCCGCTATCCCCTCCCCACAAGCGGGAGTGGAACGAGTGAGCTGTTAGGAATGAGCAAGAACTCAGTCGCGATCGTCGGCGGCGGCATCGGCGGCCTTGCCGCGGCGCTGGCGCTGACTCCGGCGCGGCATCGACTGTCGATGTCTACGAGCAGGCGCCGGAACTGCGCGAGCTCGGCGCCGGCGTGCAGATCAGCGCCAACGGCACGCGCGTCCTTCATGCGCTCGGGCTCAAGGAGGCGCTGGAGAAGGTGCAGGTGCTGCCGGCCGGCAAGGCGATCCGGCTGTGGAATACCGGGCAGAGCTGGAAGCTGTTCGATCTCGGCCTGGAATCGGTCGAGCGCTACGGCTTTCCCTACATCACCATCCATCGCGGCGATCTGCATGGCGTCATCGCGCAGGCGCTGCTGCAGGCAAAGCCCGGCGCCATTCATCTGAGCCGCAAATGCGTCGGGCTTTCGCAAACCGCGGACCACGTCGAGCTGCGCTTCGAAACCGGCGCGCCAGTCGACGGCAAAGCTCGTGGTCGGCGCCGACGGCGTGCATTCGGTGGTGCGCGAAACTCTGTTCGGCGCGGCAAAGCCGCAATTCTGCGGCATCATCGCCTGGCGCGGCGTCATCCCGATGGAGCGCGTGCCGGCCGTCGATCTCGCGCACCATCGGCACCAATTGGGTCGGCCCCGGCGGCCATGTCGTGCACTATCCGCTGCGCGCCGGGAACGCTTCTCAACTTCGTCGGCATGGGCGAGCGCACGATTGGACCGTCGAAGGCTGGAACGTGCGCGGCACCACCGAAGAAGTGCTGAACGATTTTCGCGGCTGGCATGCCGACGTGCACGCGCTGATCCGCAACATCGACGTGCCGTACAAATGGGGCGCTGGCGTTGCGGCCGACCATGGACGCCTGGAGCAAAGGCCGCTGCACGCTGCTCGGCGACGCCTGCCATCCGATGGTGCCGTTGTTGGCCCAAGGCGCGGTGATGGCGCTCGAAGACGGTCTCGTGCTGGCGCGCGCCACTCGAAAAATATCCGCACGATCACGAAACCGCGTTGGCCGCTACGAGGCGGCGCGCCGCGACCGCGCCAACAAGGTCGTCGCCGGCTCCGCCGACATGATCCCGCGCTTCCACAACCGCGCCATGGTCGACGCCGAGGCGGCGCAGGCGCATGTCACGCGCGAGTGGCAGGAGGACCGCATCAGGGAGCGCTACGACTGGCTGTTTACCTACGACGCCACTCGGTGCCGGTGTGACGTCAGGACGGCCAGTTTCGCTCAGCGCTGAAATCATTATAAGCGCCCGAGAAGCGGCAGGAGGATTTAGCCATGTACGCAGGCCCCGGAGTGAAAACGAGCCCGGATTATCCCGATCCCGGACACGATGAAGGCCTGGGTGCTGGGCAATCCCGGCGAGCTCAAGCTCGCCGAGAAGCCGGTGCCGGTGCCGAAGCGCGCCGAAGTGCTGGTGCGCATCGATGCGGTGGCGATCTGCGCTACCGACCTCGAGATCATCGACCACGGACCGCCGGCCTCGATCCAGGGCGGCATGCCGTTCAACAAGAATTTCACGCCCGGCCACGAATATATGGGCACGGTCGTCGCGCTCGGTCCCGGCGTCGACGAATACCGCATCGGCCAGCGCATCACGGTCGAGATCCATGCCGGCTGCGGCCAGTGCAAGCGCTGCCGCGAGGGCATGTACACCGTCGTGCCACAACTACGGGCTCAATTACGGCGACGTCGACAAGGGCCACCGCGCCAACGGCTTCACCACCGACGGCGGCTTCTGCGAATACCAGGTCAACAACATCAACACGCTGGTCGCCATTCCCGACGCCATGTCGGACGAGGAGGCGACGCTGGTGGTGACCGCCGGCACGGCGATGTACGGGCTGACCGAGCTCGGCGGCCTGGTGGCCGGCGAGAGCGTCGTCGTCACCGGCCCGGGCCCGATCGGTCTTCTCGGCGTCGCGGTGGCGAAGGCGCTGGGCGCCTCGCCCGTGATCCTCACCGGCACGCGCGACAATCGGCTGAAAATCGGCCGCGAGCTCGGCGCCGATCATGTCGTCAACGTGCGCAACGAGGATGCCGTCGAAGCGGTGCGCCGGCTCAACGGCGGCAAGGGCGTCGACTATGTGGTCGAGTGCTCGGGCGCGCCGAATGCGGTGAACGACGCGATCCGCATGGTCAATCGCGGCGGCAAGGTCTGCCTCGCCGCGTTCCCGCACGCAGGAGACGCCGGTCGACGTCGCCCACATCGTGCGCAACAACATTTATCTCTACGGCATCCGCGGCGAGGGCAAGAGCGCGACCCATCGCGCCGAAGCCTTCATGTCGCAAAAGCGCTTCGACGCCACGAAAATCCACACCCACACGTTCCCGCTCGACGATCTGCCGACCGCGATCCGCTACGCCAAGGATCGCGTCGACGACGCGATCAAGGTGGTGGTGAAGGCCAAAGGCGTCGCCGCGCATCGGGTCGCCGCCGAATGAGCAAAATACGTTGCGCTGACGCTTCGCCGCGGTCATCTGCTTCACTCTGTCGTTGAGTGCAGTCGCCGGCCGCGGCCGAGAATTGGCCGACCCATCCGGTGCGCATCGTCAACACGTTTGCGCCGGGCGGTGCCGCCGACATTCTCGCCCGCATGGCCGCGGATCAACTGACCAAGGCGTTCGGCCAGCAATTCTATGTCGAGACCCGCGCCGGCGCCGGCGGCGTGATCGGCGTCGACTTCGTCGCTCACTCCGATCCCGACGGCTACAATTTCGTCATCACGACGCTGTCGCTCACCGCGATCAATCCGCTGATCAATTCCAAGATCGGCTACGACCCGTTCAAGGATCTGACCCACGTCGCCTATCTGGCAGGCTCGCCGATCGTCTTCATCGTCAGCGCCAAGAGCGACGTCAAGACGCTGAAGGATTTCGTCGCCAAGGCCAAGGCGAGCCCGAAGCCGCTGACCTACGGCGTGTCGGGACTGGCGAGCGCCGGACAGATGATCGCCGAATCCTTCGCGCAGATCGCCGGTCTCAAATTCCAGGTGGTGCCGTACAAGGGCGCCTCGCAGAGCCAGCTCGACGTGGTGGCCGGCAACATCGATTTTGCCACGCCGACGGTGACGTCGGCGTCGCCGCAGCTGCAAGGCGGCACCGTGATCGGGCTCGCGCAAACCGGCAGCGAGCGGCTGCCGGATTATCCTGACGTGCCGACCTTCAAGGAGCTCGGCTACGCAGCTCGAGGCGACCAACTGGTTCGGGCTCGCCGGTCCGGCCGGCCTGTCCCGCCGACATCGTCCGCAAGGTCAACGCCGCGATCAATGCCGGCATGGCGCAGCCCGACAACCAGGGCCGCATCCGCCAGGACGGCATGATCATCGCGCCGATGGATGCCGACGCCTATCAACGCCTTCGTCGCGCACGAGGCGCTGCGCTGGAAGCCGGTGATCCTCAAGGCCGGGCTGAAGATGGAATAGCTGCTTCCATCTTCCGTTTGCGGGAATGCGGAACGTCAGCAGCCGTCTTTTCCTTCCGCGTGGCTTCGAGCGTGTCGCCGGTCTGGTTGAGCAGATTCGGAATGTCGATGCCGGCGAGCGGATCGGTGCATTCGACGACCAGAACGTCGCCCGCCGCCATGCCGCCGAGCGCCTTTTTGGTGCGCAGCGCCGGCAGCGGGCATTTGAGGCCGCGCAAATTGAGGGTCTTTTCGGTCATTCCCAGTGTCATCGTCCGCGTAGGCGGACGATCCAGTAATCTCGGATGATGCGGATGTATACTCGGTTTATGGTGTTTACTGGATGCCCGCATTCGCGGGCATGACATAGAGAGAATGGCCGTCGATTCCAGCATCCAGCGCATCACGCGCCTGACGCCGCTCAGCGCGATCCTCGCGCTCATCGACTCGCGGGTCGGGGCGGTGACGCCGCAGAAATCTGCCGCCGCCGTGGCGCTGCGGCAGCACGCTGGCCGAGGATGTGGTGGCGTCGCGAGCGTCCGCCGCGCACCGATCGCGTTGCGCGACGGTTTTGCCGTCGAGGCCGCGCGCGATTGCCGATGCCGGTCCCTACGCGCCGGTGCCGTTGCCGTCGACAGCCGCAGCGGGTCGATGTCGGCGAGCCGCTGCCGAGCGGAACCGACGCGGTGCTGCCGTTCGATGCGGTTAACGCTGCGCGGCGATCGCGCCGAGGCCATCGCCGCGGTTTCGCCGGGTGAGGGCGTGTTGCCCGCGGGCGGCGATGCCACGCCGCGCACGCCGCTGCGTCGCGCCGGCGAGCGCATGCGCGCCATCGATATCGCCGTCATGTGCGGCCGCCGGCATCGCCGAGGTAACGATTCGTCCGCCGCGCATCCGCATCGCTTGGCGGCGAGCAACGCGAAGATCGCCGCTGATCGGAAGCGCGTTCGACGTGCTTGCCCATGCCGCGATCGCAGGCGGATGCACGGTGCTCGAGGCGCAGCGTGATGCGAGCGCGCTCGATCGCGGCGCTGGCGGATGAGGAAGCACCGACGCAGTGATCGCCGTCGGCGGCACCGGCAGCGGACGGCGCGATGCCGCGCGTGCAAACCTGGCGCGGCTCGGCCAGGTCGAGGCGCACGGCATCGCCGTGTCGCCCGGCGAAACTGCGGCGTTCGGCTTTGCCGGTGCAAAGCCCGTGCTGCTGGTCCCCGGCCGGCTCGATGCCGCGCTGGCGATCTGGCTGCTGATCGGGCGTCATCTTGTGGCCAAGCTCGCCGGCGGCAGCATCGCGGATTTGCCGGTGACGCTGCCGCTCAAGCGCAAGGTCACATCGACAATCGGGTTAACTGAACTGGTCCCGGTCAGTTGCGCCGGCGGCGTGGCGGAACCGCTCGCCTCCGGTTATTTATCGTTGGAATCGCTGGCCCGCAGCGACGGCTGGATCGTCGTGCCGGCCGAGAGCGAAGGTTTTGCAGCCGGGACGCCGGTTGCCGTGAGATCATGGCCATAACCCCCAAATCCAGCGCGCGCGGTTCGGCGATCCTCGATGCCGTCAAGCAGCGCCGCGCGGCAGGAGCAATTCCTCGAAGTGGTTTCCGCCGACGAGGCGCGCCGCCGTTTCGACGCCTGCATCGATCGCTCGCCGCTTGGCGGTGAAAGCGTCGCTCTCGGTGCGGCGCTGTCGCGCGTGCTCGCGGCCGACGTGGTCGCGCCGGTCGATGCGCCGCCGTTCGACCGCTCCAATGTCGACGGCTTTGCGGTGCGCGCCGCCGACACCGCCGGCGCCAGCGACGGCGCGCCGAAACGTCTTGCGCTCAATGCCGAAGTGATCGCCTGCGGCGTTGCGCCCGCCATCGAAGTGTTGCCCGGCACCGCGACGGCGATCGCGACCGGCGGCGTCATTCCGCGCGGCGCCGACGCCGTGGTGATGATCGAGCACACCGAACTGATCGAAGCCGAGGTCGCGCCGGCAATCGCGCTGCGCCGCGCCGCCGCCAGCGGCCAGCTCATTTCCTATGCCGGCTCCGACATCGCGCGCGGCGAAACGCTGCTGCGCCGCGGCACGCGCATCGGCTCGCGCGAGATCGGCATGCTCGCGGCGTGCGGGTTTGCCGCTGTCGACGTGGTGCGCCGCCCGCGCGTCGCCGTGCTCTCGACCGGCGACGAACTGGTCGAGCCCGGCCGGCCGCTGACGCCGGCCGGCGTCTACGACAGCAACGGCGCCATCATCGCCGCCGCGATCGTCGAAGCCGGCGGCGAGCCGGTGCCGTTCGGCGCGTTCCCCGACGAAGAGGTCGCGCTCGAACTTGCGATGCGCACGGCGCTCGAATCCTGCGACATGGTGGTGCTCTCCGGCGGCACCTCGAAGGGCGCCGGCGATCTGTCGCATCGCATCGTGTCGCGGCTCGGCGCGCCCGGCATTCTCGTGCATGGCGTGGCGCTGAAACCGGGCAAGCCGCTGTGCCTCGCGGTGATCGGCGACAAGCCTCTTATTGTGCTGCCGGGATTTCCGACCTCGGCGATCTTCACCTTTCACGCCTTCGTCGCGCCGGTCATCCGCGCGCGGGCCGGTCTGGCGCCGGAAACGGCACGAACGGCGACGGCGCGCGTGCCGGTGCGGATCGCATCCGAACTCGGCCGCGAGGAATTCGTGCTCGTCTCGCTCGTCGCCGGCGAAGACGGTGCTATCGCGTTTCCGACCGGCAAAGGTTCGGGCGCGGTGACGGCGTTTTCCCAGGCCGACGGATTTTTGACCATCGATCCGCTGGCGAGCTCGCTCGATGCGGACACCGACGTCGAGGTCACGCTGATCGGCGAAGCGGCGCGCGCGCCCGATCTCGTCATCATGGGCAGCCACGATATCGCGCTCGATGTCGTGGTCGGCGCGCTTGCCGAGCGCGGCTTCAACGCGCGCACCATCGCGGTCGGCAGTCTCGGCGGCGTCGCGGCGTTGAGCCGCGGCGAATGCGATCTAGCGCCGGTGCATCTCGTCGACCCGGCAACCGGCGTCTACAACAAACATCTGCTGGCGCCGGGTCTTTCGCTGGTGCCCGGCTGGCGGCGCATGCAGGGTTTTGTTTATCGCTCAGGCGACTCCGCGCTTCGAAGGCCGCACCGCCGACTCGGCGTTGAAAGCCGCGCTCGCCGATCCCGCGGTGCTGATGGTCAACCGCAATGCCGGATCCGGCACGCGCGTCCTGATCGACAGCCTGCTCGGCCGCGCGCGGCCGCCCGGCTATGCCAACCAGCCGCGCTCGCATAACGCGGTCGCCGCAGCGGTCGCGCAAAACCGCGCCGATTGGGGCGTCGCCATCGCGCCGGTGGCGCGAATGTACGGGCTCTCCTTTCTGCCCATCGCGCCCGAGGAGTACGATTTTCTGCTCCGCGAAGCGCGCCGCGAGCGGCCGGCCGTGCAGGCTTTCCTGGACGTATTGCGGGACAAAACAACACGCGAGCGCATCCGCGCGCTCGGCATGGAACCTGCGGGCGAATGACGCTACATAGGGCCTATGCGCATCATCGGTCTCGCGGGCTGGAGCGGCTCCGGCAAGACGACACTGGTCACCAGCGTGATCCCGGTGCTGGTCAAACGCGGCCTGAAAGTCGCCACCGTCAAACACGCGCATCATGACTTCGACACCGACCAGCCGGGCAAGGATTCCTGGCTGCACCGGCAAGCCGGCGCCAGCGAAGTCGCGATCGTTTCCAGCCGGCGCTGGGCCATCGTTCACGAGCTTCGCGACGAGCCCGAGCCACCGCTCGCCGACATTTTGGCGAAGCTTAGCCCGGTCGATCTGGTGATCGTCGAAGGTTTCAAGCGCCATTCGCATCCAAAACTCGAAGTTTTCCGCGCCACGGTCGGCAAACCGCTGTTGCATCCCGATGACGATTGCATCGTCGCCGTCGCGACCGACGCGCCGCTGCCGCAGGCGCAGGTGCCGGTGCTGATGCTCGACGATTTCGACGGCATCGCCAATGTGTTCGAGGCCGAAGCGCTGCCGCTCGACCAGATCGGACCACCGCGGAGCGAAGCGTAATGGCGCAGCTCAGCGACGATTGCTTCGCCTTCAACGGCCCGCTGCTGCCGGTCGCCGACGCCGAGCGTCTGATTGTCGAGCGCGTCGCGCCGGTCGGCGAATGCGAAACCGTGGCATTGCGCGAGGCGATGGGTCGCGTGCTGGCGCAGGACATCATCGCCCCGGTCAATGTGCCGCCGTTCGATAATTCCGCCGTGGACGGCTACGCGGTGCGCGCCGCCAATCTCGATGGCGAAGGCGAAACGCGGCTGACGATCGTCGATCGCGTCGCCGCCGGGCATGACGCTACACACGCGCTTCATGCCGGGGAAGCGATCCGCATTTTCACCGGCGCGCCGATGCCGGACGGCGCCGACACGGTTTTCATGCAGGAAGATTGCCGTGTCGAGGCATGGCGCGGTCATCGTGCCGCCGGGATTGAAGCTAGGCGCCAACCGCCGACTGGCCGGTGAGGATATGCGCGCCGGTGCGGTCGCATTGCCAGCCGGGCGCCGTCTCGCCGTGCAGCACGTTGCGCTCGCGGCGGCGCTCGGTCTCACCGCGCTAAAAGTTCGCCGGCGCGTGCGGGTGGCGTTGTTCTCGACCGGCGACGAGATCGTCGAGCCGGGCGCGCAATTGCCGCGCGCTGCACTCTACGATTCCAATCGCTACCTGCTGGCCGGCCTCATCGCGCATCTTGGCGCCGAGGTCACCGACCTCGGCATTCTCAGCGACGATTCGCAACAGCTTGCGTGCGCCATCGCAAAGGCTGCCGAGGACCATGATCTCGTGCTTACCTCGGGCGGGGTCTCGACCGGAGAAGCCGATTATGTGCGCAGCGCCGTCGAAAGTATCGGCCGTATCGTTTTTTGGCGGGTCGCGATAAAGCCCGGCCGGCCGGTGGCGATGGGCGTCATTCCGGCCGCGAAGACTGGCGATAGCGCCGCCTTCGTCGGCTTGCCGGGAAACCCGGTTGCGGTCTTCGTCACCTTCGTGCGCGTGGTCCGGCCGTTGCTGTTGCGCCTCGCCGGTGCGCTGCCCGAGCCGCTGATCGCCATGCCGGCGCGCTCGGCCTTCGCCTACAAGAAGCGCAAAGGCCGCCGCGAATATGTGCGCGTGGCGCTGCGGCAGGCGGCCGACGGCGCCATCGAAGCCTTCAAGCATCCGCAGGACGGCGCCGGCGTCATCACTTCGCTCACCGAGACCGACGGCTTGGCCGAATTGACCGAAGAGATCACGAATGTCGAGCCGGGCGCGACAATTGGTTTCCTCTCGTATGCGTTGCTGGTCGGCTGAAACACGCGAGCGTACAGTGGCGACGTCGGCAGACCGGCGAAATCGGGAGGACTACATGCAGATCGCGCGAGCGACCATTTTGGCGATCGCCATCTTTGCGCTGCTCGGACCAAACGCGCATGCTCAACCGGCGCCGGCTTGGCATCCGGTGGGCAATGTCGAATTCTTCGTCGGCGCCGGCGCCGGTGGCGAGAACGACCGCATCGCGCGCGCCATCCAGCGCGTGCTGACCAAAGAGCATCTCGTCGAACTCGATGACGGTGCTCAACAAGCCGGGTGCCGCGCAAATCATCGCCATGACCGATTTGTCGCGCAAGGAAGGCGACGGCAACGAGATCGGCCTTGCCTCGGGCAGCTTCATCAACGCCATCGCCCGCAAAGGCTTGGACCTTCATCATCATCTCACGCCGTTGGTAAAGCTGTTCGACGCCTATCAATGCTATTTCACGGCGACCGATTCGCCGATCAAAAGCATGGTCGACGTGCGCGACCGGCTCAAAGCCGATCCCGGCTCGGTGACGTTTGCATTCCCGGTTGGGCTGGGCAGCCCGCTGCATGTGTCCGTGGTCAATGTCGGCAAGACCGCGGGCGCGCCGGCGAAAAAATTGGTGACGGTGGTGTACGATTCAGGCTCCGAAGTTTCGGTGCAAGCGGCCGGCGGCCACATCGACGTCGGCGAAACCAGCCTCGGCTCTTCGATGCCGCTGATTCTGGGCGGCAAGCTGCGCATGCTCGGCATTGCCTCGCCGGAGCGGCTGCCGGGCGAGTTGGCCAAATATCCGACGCTGCGCGAGCAAGGCCTCGATGTGGTGACGGCGAATTCCTACACCGTGCTGCTGCCCAACGGGCTGAAACCTGAGCAGATCGCGTTCTGGGCCGACGCGCTCGACCGCGTCATGGTCGATCCCGACTTCAAGCTCGATCTGGATCGCAATTTCTGGACGTTAAAACCCATCCGTTATCCGGAAGCCGCGAAGTGGCTGCAGCATGACTATGACGACAACCGCGCGGTGCTGACCGAGCTCGGTATGCTGGAATGACCGCGCCGCGGACGCTGTTCGAAAAAATTTGGTCTGACCATGTGATCGTGGTGTCGCCGCAGGGCGAGGCGCTGCTTTACGTCGATTTCAACCTGATCAATGAGGGTCAGTCGTTCCTCGCGTTCGATCAGCTTCGCATCGAGGGGCGTCAGTCGCGCCGGCCGCAGCAACATCTCGCGGTCACTGACCACTATCTGCCGACCGTCAATCGCGAGCGCGGTACGGCGGGCATGCCGAATGCGGAAATCCGCCGTGTCGTCGAGATGATGGACGAGAACGCAAGGGATTTCAGGCTGCCCCATGTCGGTTGGTTTCATCGCGATCAGGGCATCGCCCATGTCATCGCGCCGGAGCTCGGCATTTCCCAGCCCGGCATGCTGATCACTTGCAACGACTTGCACACCGCGACCAACGGCGCCTGTGGCGCGCTGGCAGTGCCGATTGGCGGCGGCAATCAGCTTCGCCACGTCGTCGCCACCCAGACGGTCTGGCTGAAAAAGCCGAAGACGATGCGCATCGTGATCGACGGCAAACTGCCCAAGGCTGTGACGGCGAAAGATACTATTCTTTCTATCATCCGCGACATCGGCGTCGGCGGCGCTACCGGCTATGCAGTGGAATATTCAGGTTCGGCCATTCGCGCGCTGTCGATGGAAGGGCGCTTGACGATCTGTAACATGTCGATCGAAGCCGGCGCCCGCATCGGCATGATCGGACCGGACGACACCACCTATCAATTTCTTGCCGGTCGCCGGTTCGCACCGAAGGGCGCCGATTGGGACAAGGCCTTAGCGTACTGGCGCACGCTGCCCACCGACGGTGAGGCGAAATTCGACCGCGAGATTTCATTCGACGCGACCAGTTTCGCCCCCATGGTGAGCTGGGGCACCAGCCCGGAAGATTCTTCGCCGATCGACGGTGTCGTCCCTGATCCGTCCCGCATCGACGACGCCGACCGTCGGCGCCACGTCGAACGCGCGCTCGACTACATGCGGCTCCGGCCGGCGACTCCGCTTGCGAAAGTTTCGATCGATCGGGTGTTCATCGGCTCCTGCACCAACAGCCGCATCGAGGATCTGCGCGCTGCTGCGCTTGTGCTCAAAGGCCGCCGCGCGGCGGTTCCCGGCATGGTCTCCCCGGGTTCGAGCGCGGTGAAGCGTCAGGCCGAAGCCGAGGGGCTTGATCGCATCTTCATTGACGCCGGCCTCGAGTGGCGGGACTCCGGCTGTTCGATGTGCAACGGCTCAAACGGCGAATTGATCGCGCCCGGGGAGCGCTGCGCGTCGACGACAAATCGGAATTACGAAGGCCGCCAGGGCCGCGGAGCGCTGACCCACATCATGAGTCCCGCAATGGTGGCTGCGGCTGCGGTGTTCGGCCGACTGGCTGACGTGCGACAGCTGTCATGAGATTTTTTTGATGCAGCCGTTCACTGTTCTGACCGCCGTTGCCGCGCCGCTTGAAATCGCCAGCGTCGATACCGGGATGATTTTGCCCGGCCGCTACATGCGCCGCCATCGCCGGCCCGGGCACGATTACGGCGAGGCATTTCTATACGATCTTCGCTTCGACGAAGCCGGCCGGCAGCGCGCCGACTTCATATTGAACGATCCGGCCTATCGCGATGCCGAGATCCTCGTCACCGACAGGGATTTCGGCTGCGGCTCTTCGCGCGAGGGTGCTGCCTTCGCTGTGATGGATTTCGGCCTTCGCGCGCTGGTCGGACCGAGCTTTGGCGAAATTTTCCAAGTGAACTGCATACAGAACGGCATCCTCGCGATCACGCTTGATGAGACGATCATCCAGGATTTATGGCGGCAATTGCGGGAGCGTCCGGGCGCCGAGATGACCATCGATCTGCCCAATCAATCGCTGATCGCTCCGGATCAGAGCGCGCACCCCTTCGACATCAGCCCGTTGCGCAAGGACCGCTTGGTGCGCGGCATCGACGACATCGATGTCACGCTTGAATTCCGCGATGCGATCGAGAGCTTTGAAGCCAAGCGCCGCGCGGCAATGCCCTGGCTGCCGACGGCGCAACGCGAATAGTGCCGTCACGCGTCCGGATATTGCGCCGCGATGGCTTCGGCCCGTGTCGCGTCCTCCGGCGTATTGACGTTGAAGAACGGATCAAATGGTGACTGTCGGCCACTCGGCGATGGCGATGCCGTGCCGCGCCGTCCAAAGCTCGATCTTGTGCAGGTTTTCGCCGACCAAGGCGTGACGCAAGTCCTCGCGCAATTTGACCGGCCATAGCCCGACGACCGGATGCCGCCATTCGCCGGAGCGCGCGCAGGCAAGCGGGACATTCGCCGTGGCGCGCGTGTCATGCAGGCGCGCGACCAGATCCTTCGGCAGGAACGGACAATCGCCTGGCACGCTGACGAGCCATTCGTTGTCCGGCGCATTAGCCGCCGCCCAATCGAGACCGGCGAGAATGCCGGCGAGGGGACCGGCAAAATCCGGCACGCTGTCGGCGACCACGGGCAGGCCGGTGTCGGCAAAGCGCGCGGGGTCGCCATTCGCATTGATGATGACGCGGCTGCATTGTGGCGTCAGGCACGCGAGCACGCGCTGCAGAATACTGACGCCGCCGATCTTGATGCGCGCCTTGTCGCCGCCGCCCATGCGGCGCGCCAGGCCGCCGGCGAGCACGAGACCGAGAGTAGGGGGTGCCGTCACGCGCGCTTCAGCTCACTCGTCATGCACCGCGGCCTTGCGGCGGTGCTTGGCGCTTTCTTCCTCGACAAAAGCGAGGTCCTGATCGAATACGATGCGGTCTTCGCCGGCGAGCGCGATGAAGCGTTTGCCGCGGGCGCGGCCGATCAGCGTCAAATTTGCCTTGCGCGCCAACTCGACACCCCATGCCGTAAAACCGGAACGCGAGATCAGGATCGGAATGCCCATGCGCACGGTCTTGATCACCATCTCGGAAGTGAGCCGGCCGGTGGTGTAGAAAATCTTGTCGGCGGCACTGACCTTATACTTGAACATCCAGCCGGCGATCTTGTCGACGGCGTTGTGACGGCCGACGTCTTCCATATAGACCAGCGGGCGGTCCTCGACGGCGAGCACGCAGCCGTGGATGGCGCCGGCTTCAAGATAGAGCGATGGCGTGGTGTTGATCTTGTGGGTCAGCGTATAGAGCCACGAGGTGCGCAATTCCGCCGCCGGCATCGTGACGTTCTCCAGCGCTTCCATTAGGTCGCCGAACGCGGTGCCCTGGGCGCAGCCCGATGTCTGCACCTTCTTTCTGAGCTTCTTCTCGTAATTGGTCTTGCGCTTGGTGCGCACCACGACGACGGACAGTTCCTCGTCGTAATCGACGCCGGTGACGATGTCGTCGACTTTGAGCATGTTTTGGTTGAGCAGGTAGCCGAGCGCGAGATATTCAGGATGATCGTTGATGGTCATCGCTGTCACGATCTCCTGGGAATTGAGGAAGATCGTCAGCGCCCGCTCCACGGTCACCGATGTCTCGATGGCGGTGCCGGTCTGGTCGATGCCCTTGACGCGCTCGGTCAGGCGCGGATCGAGCGGATCGGGGCGAATCAGATAGTCGTCTTCGGCCGATGCCATGCCGCCAATGTAAGGGAACGCGCGCGCTTTCGAAAGTGCACAGGCAAAAGGCCCGGCTTGCGCCGGGCCCTCTGCGTCACTCTCGTCGCCTGGTAACAACTTAGCTGTGCAGGCCGCCGAACAGCCAGATCAGCAGAATGATCGGCAGCGGAATGCCGATGAGCCAAAGCAATATCCCACGTCCCATGACATCCTCCTGTGTTGCCTCATCAAGGACTGCTTGTTAACGACGCGAGGCGGAGGAAGTTCCATCGTCGCCGCTGGGATCGGCCCGCGGTCTTGGAATTGACCCCGTGCCGCGTGGGTTGTCACGCCGCAAGCCCGCCGCTATATTGCGCCCGACGTGCCCGGAGGGGTGGCCGAGTGGCTGAAGGCGCTCGCTTGGAAAGCGTGTATACGGGAAACCGTATCGTGGGTTCGAATCCCACTCCCTCCGCCAAAGTCCCGTTCGCCTTTGTTCGCCAACGTTCAAGAAACCCCTTTAAAATCGTCACTTCTTGACTTATGCTCAGACTGGCTCGTTCGCGGCAGTTCGCCGCTACCCACAAATATTCGGTTTTATTTGCGGGTAGGGTTTCAGGTACGAGTTGGGCGGACAGTTCGGGGAGTTTAATTTGGTCACCGGAAAATTGAAGGCGCTCAACGTCGCGCGGGAAAAGCGCCCCGGCACATATGGCGACGGCGGCGGGCTTTATCTGCAGGTCACGGCGAGTGGTGCCAAATCTTGGATCTTCCGTTATTGGGTGGCTGAACGTGACCCTGCAACCGGCTCGCTCGTGCGCGATCCAATCAACGGCAAGGTCAAAGGCCGCTCCCGCGAGATGGGTCTTGGCTCGTTTGCTACTGTCTCGCTTGCCGAGGCGCGCGACCGTGCACTCGAATGTCGCAAGCTCCGCGAGAAGGAAATCGATCCGATTGAGGCGCGCGAGGCGGCGCGACGGGAGGCTGCGCTCGAGCGCGCCAAATTCCTCAAATTCAAGGACGCGGCCGAAGCCTATATCGCGGCGCATCGCGTCGCATGGAAAAGCGACAAGCACGCCGCGCAATGGCCGGCGACGTTAAAGACATATGCGTATCCGATCGTGGGCGATCTGCCGGTGCAGCTCATCGATACCACGGTGGTCATGAAAGTGATCGAGCCGCTGTGGTCGAAAAAACCGGAGACCGCGAGTCGGCTGCGCGGCCGCATCGAGGCGGTGCTCGATTGGGCAACCGTGCGCGGCTATCGACAAGGCGATAATCCGGCGCGGTGGCGTGGGCATCTCGAACAGCTTTTGCCAGCGCGAGCGCAAGGTTCGCAAGGTCAAGCACCACAGTGCGCTGCCGTATGACGAACTGCCGGCCTTCCTGTTGAAATTACGCGAGCAGGACGGCATTGCGGCGCGCGCGCTCGAGTTCACCATCCTGACCGCAGCGCGCACCAGCGAAAGCATCGGCGCCAGACGCGCCGAAATCGACATGAAAAACAAACTCTGGACCGTGCCGGCTGATCGCATGAAGGCTGGCAAGGAGCACCGCGTGCCCCTATCCGACCGGGCCTTGGCCATCTTGAGTGAGGTCAACGCGACAGACGGCAATCAGGATTTCTTCGTCTTTCCCGGACGACATTTTGAGCAGCCGCTCAGCAACATGGCCATGCTCAAGGTGCTTGAGCGCATGGGGCGCTCGGACCTTACCGTGCATGGGTTCCGGTCGACGTTTCGGGACTGGGCGGCGGAGAAGACAAAGTCTCCGAATGAAGTGACCGAAATGGCGCTAGCGCATGCGATCGGTGACAAGGTGGAGGCGGCCTATCGCCGTGGCGACCTTTTCGAGAAAAGACAGAGTCTTGATGCGTACCTGGGCCAACTACTGCCTTCAGGCCGAAACGGGCGATAATGTTGTGCAACTGCAAAATGCATTGTCTGGATGACAAGGGCGAAAAGACCAGCTGACTCTTAATCAGCGGGTCCAAGGTTCGAATCCTTGTGCGCCCACCACTATAAACCGGTAGTTTCTGGCTGTTCCGACAGGGCCAGCATTTTTGCTTTGATTCCCCTCCGAACGGACGGTGCGCACGGGAGACATGATACGGGGCAGCCGGATTATAGCTTTCACAAACCGCATCAATGAGGTCCCCGCCGACGCGGAACCGCCAGTTCACGCTGCGCTCGATTTGTTCTTCCACTACGACGAAGAGGCCATCCAAATCACCGGGACGGCGATTGCCACACCAAATTTAAGAGGGTGCAGTGGCGCGTCCATTTGGGAGTACCGGGAACCAGAAGGCATATCCTTCTGGACCCCAAAGCAATGCCTGAGAATTATCGGCGTGCAGTCCGCTTGGCTCAAAGGCAAGTACTTTCGCGCGAAAAGTTGGGCAGCCGTGTTAGAGATCTTGCGGCATACAGACGATCGCCTCGCGGCCATTGTGAATGAGCATAAGGCCGCGGTCGCGAGGTAGGGCCAACGCTCGCGAGGTTGCTAAAGCCATTGACCGCGCCTTTTGCGAGTGCTGAATTAAACGCGGGAGGGCTTCCCCCGTGCTCCGCCTGACCCATGGTTCGGCGGAGCAGCGAGGAAACGCACCGCCTCTGTGCATGCAGGTCGATCCAGATCGCGCCTCGGCGACGAGGTTCCGAACAGGAACGGTATGCGCCAGGCTTGGCGTTCGTTCCAGGCGGCTATTACACCCCCCGGATATCGAGCCACCTGGCCGTCAATCGCACGCCTGGCGAACGTCACGGCGTCCGGCTTGACCTTCTACGAGCGCAAGATCGTATGGAAAGGACGTCAGGACGGCGGTACGATTCCGAAAAAGGGGCAGACCGATGCAGAATGTGGTGAACCACCGATGGCTTCTCGCTAGCTACCCGGAGGGCATGCCGTCCCCGGAAAACTGGACTACGGATACGCAACCGGTGCCCGATCCCGGACCCGGTCAGATCCTCGTCAAAGCAAGGTGGCTTTCCGTCGACCCCTACATGCGGGGGCGCATGAGTCCCGGCGCAAACTATACAAAGGGGGTTGGCCTCGGCGAGGTCATGCAAGGCGGTGGTGTTGGCGAAGTGGTCGCCTCCAATCATCCCGCCTGGAAAATTGGAGATATTGCAGAATCCATGAGCTTCGGCTGGCAGGAATGGTCAGTCTTGACGCCCGACATTTTCGGCCCCGCGGGCGTGAACAAGATAGATCCCAAACTCGCCCCGATTGAGAGTTCACTTTCCTGGCTCGGCATGCCCGGCGTGACTGCCTATTTTGGCCTTCTTGATGTAGGCCGTCCGCGGCCGGGCGAGACGGTAGTGGTTTCCGCAGCATCAGGTGCGGTTGGTCAGCTTGTTGGCCAAATCGCCAAACTGGCAGGTTGTCGCGCGGTCGCCATTGCTGGAGACGACGAGAAACTTCAGTGGTGTCGCGAAATCGGCTTCGATGCGGTCATCAATTATAAAAAAACTGCCGACCTTACTGCTGCTGTGAAGGAGGCCTGCCCCCAAGGCGTCAACATCTTCTTCGACAACACGGCTGGTCCCATCCATGACGCGGTCATGAAAAACCTGAGCATTGGTGCGCGGGTGGTGATTTGTGGACGTGTAGCGCTCGCCGGCCAATTCGGTAAACCTGACATTGGCGAGCGATTCATGGGTCAGCTGATCGTGACCAGGGCCAGTGTGCACGGATTTCTGGTTTTTGACTGGTGGCATAGGCGTGAAGAAGCATTGAAGCGCCTATCCGCTTGGCAGCAGAGGGGCAAAATTCGCTTCAAAGAGGACGTGCTCAACGGGATCGAGCGAATGCCAGAAGCATTTCTGCGACTACTGCAAGGCAAGAATTTCGGCAAGCAGATCGTAAAGATCAGTTAGGCAAACGAGGTTGTCCTTGACCAGCACAGGTGTCCGCTTAGCGACGACAATCGTGCTCGCGTCAGCGCTGATTCTGGCAACGCCGCTAAAGTTGATCGCGCAGGACTATCCGAACCGGATCATCCGCCTCATAGTTCCCTTTCCACCCGGTGGCCCGACTGATGTGATTGCACGCATCGTGGCAAACAGCACATCGCCAATGTTGGGACAGTCTATCGTGGTCGAAAACCGGCCGGGGGGCGCCGCCGGCACGGTCGGTACAAGGGTCGTGGTTTCGGCCGATCCAGATGGCTACACGCTCCTGCTATCGATTGCCGGCTCATTGGCGATCGCGCCATCGCTTTACAAGCTCGATTACAATCCGCTCAAGGATTTGACGCCGATCGCGATCGTCGAGCAGAGCCCGCAAATCCTCACCGTCAATCCGGCGATGCCGAACTCACTTGCAGAGTTCATCGCCTATGCAAGAAGCAATCCGGGCAAGATCAATCTTGCGTCGCCGGGGATCGGCTCGCTGCCCCACCTACTCGGCGAGTTTTTGCAGTTGGTCAGTAATATCAAACTAACCCATGTCCCTTATCGCGGCGCTGGTCCGGCGATTATCGACCTTTTGGCGGGGCAGGTGCAGGCGATGTTCAATAATCCGTCGGTGGTTCTGGCGCACATCGAGTCCGGCAAGCTTCGCGCGCTTGGCGTCAGCAGCGACACGCGCTTTGCGCCACTCCCCAATGTCGCAACATTCATCGAGCAGGGTTATCCGCGCCTCTCGGCCACCGAATGGCTCGGACTGCTTGCGCCCGCGGGGACTCCAGAACCGATCATTAAAAAGCTCAATGCAGCTGTAAACCAGGCAATGCAATCGCCCGAAGCCAGGGCGGCACTGCAAAAACTCGGCGTGGAGACCAAGGCGGTTACACCACAGGAGTTCAAAACGTTTATGACGGCGGAAACTCAGAAATGGGGGCAGGTTGTCGCCGAGGCCGGAGTCAAGGGCGAATGATGCCGGCGGGTCCGAGCCCCTTCCTGGGCACTTACATCATTCCGCCGCTGAAGCCGGCTGCATGGCGGCTTCGATCGCGGGCGACAGATAAACTCCTTGACGAAGCAATTCGCGCTGAATTGTGCTGGCCAGAAGGTCGCGGGGTCGCTTGCCGGTGGCGGCCGCGACGCCGGCCGCAACGCCAGCCGCTTGGCCGGTGAGCCAACATTGCGGGATTTCACGCAGAAACGTGTGTGAACTGGCATCGCAAGCAACGTGGCGCCCGGCACCAAGTATGTTGTCGAGCCGTTCGGGCACCAGGGCTCCGTAGGGCACCGAGATGTTAGGAAACTTCGGCGCCAGGGAGGTCGACACGCCAATTTCGTCGTCCCAGACGTGCCCGGTGTCCCATTGTTGACGGGTCACCTTGCGCACGCCGGCGAGCCGTCGGCTGTGGCGAACGCCGATCTGTGGGGCACCTAGCATTAAGAAGGCATTGGAAAAGCCGGGCGCTGCGGCCCGATAGAGCTCAAGGTGGCCGATCGCAAGCTCACGCGAGCGCAACTCGACCGTGGTCAAGTCCTCGACATCGACCGCGCTGTATCCCGCCAAACGAGGGCCTAGAAACAACGCCACGTCGTTGCGCCACGACACGAACGGCTTCTCGAAGAATTTTAACCGCTCGCGGCCCAAGGCCATGAAGGCCGTGAACGCCTCTGGCTCGTCGCGTCGGAAAGCGAGCCAGCGATCCATGTCGACGCCGCCGAGCATGAAAACAGTATTCATACAGTGGTGAATGTCGCTGGCGTCAATATCAGAACTCGCATTGCGCACCGGACCTCGCGATCAGATCGGCGTCGCCCGTGGTGTCGACCACGATTTTGGCTAAAACCGCGTGACGACCTTCTTTGCTTTCAAAGATTGCGCCCTGGACGACGCCGTTCTCTACGATCGGTGCGGTGCACCAGGCGTGAAGCAACAGCCGCACCTTGGCCTCGACCGTCATCTTCATGGAGAGCGTCTTGAGCGCTTCAGGATCAATCGTCGGCGACCAAGTGACGATCCCGTGGTAAGCCGCGGTTCGTTGCGCCCAATAGGCGGCGGTCGCGGCATCGCGATTTCCCCATTCGGCGCGCGGTGGGCCCTGGATTGCGTCCTTCGGCAGACGCTCCATCAATTCGTCTGCAAGCCCGCGGATGATGTGCCGCCCAGACCAATCCGTCATGCGGTCGATCCAGATGACGAGGCCGCCGGTCGAAAGCCCTCCCAAGTGGTTATAGCGCTCAACCAGCAACACGTCCGCGCCAAGCCTCGCCGCAGCGATGGCGGCAGCCGTTCCGGCAGGGCCACCGCCGACGACGAGCACGTCAGTTTCGGCGAACACCGGAATTTGGCGCGCTGGCTCAAAGACAGTTTTAGTGGGGCGGGCGCGGCGCGCACGACCACTTCCGCTGAACAGCTCGATCCCCTGTGCCGCGCCGATACTGCTACTGTAGTTGCCGCTCCCCGGAGGTTCGCGAAAGATTTCGCTCTCTCGAGTCGTTCGTTGACCTGGCGTGGCGTCTTTATCGCGCGTCATATCGCAGCCTTAAGACCAATTGGGGATTATCGTACACTCCCGCTGCCACAAATACTTTGTCGCCCAGTGTTCAGCCATCAGTCTGTAACAATCAAGGCATCTAGCGCAGTCGCTCCCTGGCCCTTGGCATGCACCATCAGCGGGTTGACATCGATCTCGGTCAATTGGGGCGCCGCCTGCATCAGCCGACCGATCGCCATAACGGCTTGCACCACAGCGTCGAGGTCGACGGGTGGCGCGCCGCGCACGCCGTTTAGGAGCTTGGCCGAGCGGAGCTTGCCCAGCGCTTCGAGAATCTGTGCTTCGTCGGCGTTGCCCGGCACCACCTGCACGTCGCCCAACGCCTCGACCCAGATGCCGCCGAGGCCCAGTAGCAGCACAGTGCCCCAGCCGGGATCGCGCTTGGCGCCCACCATGAGCTCGACGCCCTTGGCCGACATTTTCTCGACCAGCGCACCTTCAATGCTGACATCGGGTGCGGCACGTTTGACGTTGCGCATCATCACGTCCCAGGCCGCGCGAAGCGCAGTCTCCTCGGTCAGATTGAGCGCGACGGCACCAGCTTCGGTCTTGTGCGGCAATGCCGCGGCCTGTGCCTTGAGGACCACCGGATAGCCAATCCGCCTGGCCACTGCCGCCGCTTCGTCCATCGTGCGCGCGAGGTCGCCGTCGGGGATGCGAATGCCGGCCGCGGTCAGCAGCTTTTTGCCGAGCCATTCCGGTTGCGCGCCCTTGCCGAGGTTGGGCAGTCCGGCGAATGAAGCGGACGCACCGGTAACGCGCGTGCGGGCCAGCGAGCGGCCGTATTTGGTGTAGAGCGCGATCGCCCGCAGCATGCGGTCGGACGAGCGCGAATACACCGCGGGGCTTTCCTTTACCGCCTCATTCACGTCGGCACCGAGTTGCCATGTGTCGCCGAGCGCGACCATTACTTTGGGCTTGGGCGAGTGCGCCATGCCCTCGTTGAAGGCCCGCACCGGAATGGCCGTGTTGATCGGAAATGAAATGAACAGCATTCCCACATTGGGATCGTCGATCAGCGCCTTGGTCACAACTGGAAGCATGGCAGGTGCGAAACCCGCCGTGGTGTCGAGCGGGTTGCCGTAGTTGCCGTATGACGGCAGCGTTTCGCTGATCTTTTTTAACGTCGCCGCGTCGAGCTCGGGAAGCTCCAGGTCGAGCTCCTCGGCAAAATCGTCGGTCAGTCCCACATAAGCGCCCGATGCGGTGAGGATGCCTGGCCCCTTGGTGGGCGGTATCGGAAAGCGTTGCAGGATTGCGACGAGGTCCATCATCTCGTCCATGGTCGAAACGACCACTGCGCCGGCGTCCTCGACCTGGGTTCGCATCGTGGCGAAGTCGCCAATCAGCGCGCCGGTGTGGGATTGCGCCGCTTTGCGGGCCTTGGCGCTGCGGCCCGCCTGCATCAACGCGACCGGCTTCCCGGCTCGACGGGCACGCCGCAAGGCCGCAAGAAATTCCTGGGGTCGTCTGATTTCCTCGCAGTACAGCGCGATCACGCGGGTCGCGCGATCGTCGACGAGGAATTCGAGGAAGTCGGTGGTTTCGAGTCCGGCTTCGTTACCGGTCGAGATCACGTAGGAGAGGGGAATGCCGCGGCCGTCGGCAGCGCGCTGAAAATGGCCAAGCAAGCCGCCGCTTTGGCCGACGAAGGCGACGCCATCCTCGATGCCGCGCAGCGCCTCACGCGCATACAGCATGTGCAGCATCATGCCATCGACGTTGTTGGTGACGCCGAGGCAGTTTGGCCCGACAACGGCAAGTCCCGCGGCCCGCGCGGTGCTGGTGACGGCATCCTGAGCGGCGTAATCGCCGACCTCGGCAAAGCCCGCGGCGAACACCATGGCGGAGCCAACCTTTCGCCGCGCGCAGGATTCTATCGCCTCGCGCACAGCAGCGGCCGGTAGCGTGAATACGGCGAGTTCGACGCCTTCCGGCAATTCGTCGGGACTCTTCAGTACGGGGCGTCCGTCGATCAGGCCCTCAGTCCGGCCGACAAGGTAGATGTCACCCTTGAAGTTGTTGACCTTCAGACATTGCAGAATAATTTGGCCGGCGCTGCCTTCCCGCGTCGATATTCCGATAATCGCGACCGAGCGCGGCCGCAAGAATCTTGCGACCGCTTTCGGACCGCGTGCGTCTTGCGGTCCGCTCATACCGCGTCCTTGTCCGGCTGCCACATCAAGAGGTGCTCGCCGTTGGCGAGCGGAAGCCAGTACGGCTTGACCTTCATGCCGACTTTCAGTTCCTCGGCCGTGCAGTTGACGACGTCGGCGATGACGTTGACGCCGACGTCGAGCGTGACGCTGGCGATGGCATAGGGCTCGGCGCCCTGGAAGGCCGGTGGCCCGCGGTGCGCAATGGTGAAGGAGAATACCGTGCCCTTGCCCGACACCTCGCGCCATTCGATGTCGCGGCGGCGGCCGGTGAAAATGCTGACCGGGCGAGGGAAGTGCTGATATTTCTTCGCCGTCTTGCAGTACTGGATGACGAGCTTCTTTTGCTTCGTCGCCTCCCAGAACGGCATGCCGAAATCGTAATGTTTAATGTCGCGCTTGACGCCAAGCGTATCGTTCAATGTGACAGTCATGATGCCCTCTATTGGTTCGGGACCAGCGCAAGCGCTGCGCTCGAGCCCCAGTTGCGTCCGTAATTGATCCAGCCGATGCCGGTCACCAGCGCGTTGGCGGTGTCCTTGACCTGGCGTTGACCGGCTTCGCCCATGAGCTGCCGCACCGCCTCGATCAGGTTGTGCGACGAGCAAGCCGCTTGGCCGGCCGAGATCTGCCCGCCGCCGGTGTTCATCGGCAGCGTCCCCTTGTAGGACAGGTCGGTGTCGCGGACGAACGCCATGCCCTCGCCCGGCTTGCAGAAGCCGAACGCCTCGAACTGGATGACGATGGCGATAAGGAAGTCGTCGTAGGGGTGGAACGAGCGGATATCCTTGATGTTCAACCCCGCTGCCGTCGAGCGCCTTCTTGCCGGCGATCTCATGGCCGCTGCGCGTCACGTCCACCAGGTTCTCGCCGCCGAGGAAGTTGGTGCGCTCGGCATAGCCGATCGGAATGACGCATTTGTTCAGTCCCTTCTCTTTGGCGCGCTTGCGGCTGGTGACGATGACGCCGGCGGCGCCGTCGGCCAGCATGACGCAGTCGAGCAGCCGGATCGGATCGGCGATCATGCGCGAGTTCAGATAATCCTCGATGGTAATCGGCACGCGCAGCTCTTCGCAGGCGTTTTCGTTCATGATGGCGTGATTGCGCTGCGTCACCGCGAGCTTGCCCAGCGCCCGCAGGTCGACGCCATATTTCGCATCGTAGCTGCGCTGCAGCAGGCCGAAGGCGCCGGGCGGTCCCAAGAGGCCGTACGGCTCGGTCCAATCGCGACGATAGTTTCGATCATTGCGACCGTTGTGCTCCCGCACATGGGTGTCGGCGAAGAGGCACAGCGCCACCTCGCACATGCCGGCATCGATCGCCGCCGCGGCGCGCGCGACGGCGCCAATTGCCGAGCAACCGCCGGTGTGCACCTGCTCGCAGAAGCCCACTTCGAGGCCGAGCATGTCGCAGGTGCTCTGCGCCCAGAACATGCTGGCGCCGCCGGTGCCGGTGAGGCCGGACATCACCAGAGCGTCTATTTCCTTTTTCTCGAACCCGGTCTTGTCGAGAAGGGATTCAAGAATTTCGCCAGCCAGCACCCAGACGTCACGATCGCTCTTTTTCATCACCTTGGTTTCGGCGTAGGCCACAATCGCGTTATCGCGCAAGCTCATTGTCCACTCTCCCTGAGACGTTTATTCAGCGCTTATTCCGGCATGCGCACGCGTGGCGCGCTCTTGTCGAGGAACTGATTCAGCCGTGCGATCGATTCCGGGCTGCGGGTGTATTCCGCCACCATGCGCTCGAAGAATAGACCGTCGTCGTAGGACATATCCTGAAGCCGCGGCAGGCTGTTGGTGATGGCGAAATTCGACAGCGGCGCGTTCTTGCAGATCTTCAAGGCGAGTTCCTTCGCCTTCGCCATCGACTGCCCCTTCGGGACGACATACTGCACGATGCCGCAGCGCTCGGCCTCATCGGGCTTGAGCACGCGGCCGGTGAGCATCATGTCCTGCATGCGGGCAAACCCGAAAAGCCGCGCCACACGAACCGAGCCGCCGCCGCCGACGAAGATGCCGCGCGTTCCCTCGGGGAGGCCGAAGAACGTGGTTTCGTCAGCGACACGGATATGCGCGGCGGCCGCCGTTTCGAGCCCGCCGCCAAGGGTTGCGCCGTGGAGCGCCGCGATGAATGGGATGTTGCCGCGCGCCATCGCTTCGAAATAACTGTTGCGGTTGAATGGGAACGGCAGCCTGTTCGAGCGGCCGTTCTTCCAATTCTCCGCAGCCCAGCGCAGGTCGAGACCGGCGCAGAAATTGTCGCCATGACCGAAGATGATGCCGCATTTCGCTTCTTCGCCGGCACGCTCGATGGCGTCGCGCAATTGCTTCATCACGGTCGGATTGAAACAATTGCGTTTGTCCGGACGGTTCAACCCGACAAGCGCGATCTCGCCTTCGAGTTCATAGGTGACGGTTTGTTCTTCGCTCATGGCTGCTCCTGGTTCAACGGGGGCAAATCGATTTCCCGCTGCGCGATGACATCTTGGCTGAATTCCGCTGGTGCGAGGATATCGGGTGCGGCCTGGCTAGCAAACATCCTGCCCACAGCGGCCGCGCAACCTAGACCGTCAGGTCGGCGATCTTGACATAGCGGCGCCGTTGCGCTGCGGCGTTGCCGAAAAGCGATGACAGCAGCAAGGCCCGCTTGAGATAGAGGCCGATGTCGTGCTCGTCAGTGAAGCCGATCGCGCCGTGAAGCTGGATGCAGGCCTGGATGACGAACATCGCATCTTCCGACGCCTTGGCCTTCACCGACACGGCAAGCGCCGGATCGATGCGATAAGGGTCATTGTTGGCTGCGACTTGGTAGAGCAGCGACCGCGTCGTCTCGGTCCGGATATAGATGTTGACCGCCTGATGCTGCAGTGCCTGGAAGCTGCCGATTGGCTTGCCGAACTGCTTGCGGATACGCAGATAGTCGAAAGTGATCTCTTGCGCTTTCTCCATCACGCCAAGCAGTTCGGCCGACAAGGCGATGAGCGCAAGATCGGTGACCGCTTCGACTGCACTGCGCGACGATTGGCGCGATGGAATGAGATCGGCAGGCGCATCCTTTAGGGCGAGGGTCGAAAGCTTGCGGCCGTCCACTGTCTGAGTTGCCGACAGACTGGCTCCGGGAGCATCACGCGCCACATAATATAGCGCGGGTCCGTCACGCCCACCGGCGCTCACCAGGAAGCCATCGGCGCCGTCGGCGCAAACAAAGGTCTTGGTGCCAGTCAGGCGAAGTGAGCCGTCGGCTTCCGCCGCTTGCGTGCGCGGCTCAAAGAGATCGTCGCCATGCGCGCTCTCCTGCAGCGCCGGCACGACCAGGGCGGCGCCTGTCATCGCACGTTTGAGCATCGGATGCGGGGTGTGCCCTTGCGCCAGTGCGGCCGCTGAGATCGCTGCAAGCCCGATCGGCTCGCAGACGAGCCCGCGTCCGGCCTGTTCAAGCACCAAAGCGAGTTCGGTGAGGCCAAGACCGAGCCCATCCGCGGAACCCGGAACAAGGATGCCAAGCCAGCCAAGCTCTCCGGCTTGTCGCAGCCTCTCCGGCGCAAAACTCGGATCGCGTTCGCGAAATCCACGCGCGACTTTCGGCCCTGCCGCGGCGATGAATTTCGCGGCGCTGTCGCGCAACAACATCTGCTCCGATGTCAGATGAAGGTCCATGATCGTCTACGGTGCTAACAATCGATTTGACATATCAATTCGGCAGGTTAAGGACGCGGCGGGCCACGATGTTGCGCTGGATCTCTGAGGAGCCGCCATAGATTGTCGCGCGCCGCACCTGAAGGAAAGATGCTGACACATCCACCGTGCCGAATTCGGTCGTGATCGGTTTTACCGCAGATGCGTGGCTGCCTGCCGCTTCTATCAAGAGGTCGTTGAGCGACTGCAGAAGCTCGGAGCCGAAAATCTTGATAATCGATGATTCCGGCCCGGGACTCTGCTTTTGATTGGCGAGTTCCACCGCATGGCTGAATAGCGCCGACAACGCCGTAACGTTGATACTGGCCGCCGCAAGACGGTCCTGGAAAGCTGGATCCGCCATGACCCCGGAGGCGCGCGCAATCGTTTTGATGCGATCAAGCGCCATCAATGCGTATTGGGGATTTGAGGTCCCTATGCGCTCGTGTCCCAACAGCGCGTTGGCGATGCGCCAGCCGTCGTTGAGCTTACCGACCAGATTTTCGGCGGGCACGATGACGTTGTCGAAAAATACTTCACTGAACTCGTCATCGCCCGCGATCGTCTTGATTGGTCTGATCGTGATGCCAGGGCTGTGCAGATCGATCAGCAGGAAACTGATGCCGGCGTGCCGCGGCTGGGCCTGCGGATCGGTGCGCACCAACGCGAACATCCAATCCGAATGATGGCCCCATGTGGTCCATATTTTCTGCCCCTGGACCACGAAATGATCGCCTTCGAGCGTTGCCCGGGTGGCAAGGCTGGCGAGATCGGAGCCGGCGCCGGGCTCGGAATAGCCCTGCGCCCAGATCACCGTGCCGGCAATGATGGGCGGTAGATGTCGCGCCTTCTGAGCGTCGGATCGCAAATTCGATCAGGATCGGGCCTATGTGATTGAGTCCCTGGGCCGGCATCTGCGGGGCGCCGACGCGCGCCAGTTCCTCGGTCATGATGATCTGTTCGTTCAGCGTGGCGCCCATGCCGCCGTACTCTTTGGGCCAATGCGGCGCGATCCAGCCTTTGCGCGACAGCGTCCGATACCAGGGCATCAGCTCCGCGGGCGGTGGCCGCGCGGTGCGCCCCCGCAGCGCGACCGGCAGATTAGCCTCCAGCCAGGTCCGCACGTTCATGCGGAACTCGGCTTCAGCGGGCGTGTCACGACGGAATATGGTCATGGAATTTCGGTGCTGATGCGGACGAAGGTTCGACGCGGGCCCGGGGCCACACTGTGTGAAGTGTCATTCCATCTTGATGTTTGCCGCCTTCACGACTGCGGTCCACTGCGCGCGCTCCGCTGCGAGCATCTTGTCGAGATCCTGCGGGGTGCCGATCTTGATCTCGGCGCCGAGCGCGTCGAGCCGCGCGCGGGTCTCAGGCGGCGGCGAGCGCCTGATGGAATGCGCTGTTGAGCTTGCCGATGATGTCGGGTGGCGTTCCGGCCGGTGCCACCACTGCGAGCCAGAAAGGCGCCTGCAGCTTAGGGAAGCCAGCCTCGACCACGGTCGGCACGTTGGGCAATTTCGGATGGCGCACGTTGCCGGCGATCGCGATCGGGCGCAGCTTGCCGTCCTCGATATACGGCAGGCTGGTGGTGCTGGGATCGGCGATGATCTGCACCTCGTTGGCCAGAATGGCGTTGAGCATCGGCCCGGTTCCGCGATAGGGCACGTGCAGGATGTTGACGCCGGCTTCGAGCTTGAACATTTCGGCGAGCAGATGCGGCGCGGTGCCGAAGCCCTGGGAGCCCCAGCTGATCTTGCCCGGATTGGCCTTGGCATAAGCCACGACCTCGGCCATCGATTTCGCCGGCAGATCCGGGTGAACCGAGATGATCAGTGGCGTCTCGATGAGCTGGCAGACCGACGCAAACACCTTGACCGGATCGTAGCCGATGTCGGGGTTTACGGCCGGGCCGGTCGTCAGCGCTCCGCCCGGTGTCATCAGAAGAGTGTAGCCGTCGGGATCAGCGGCCGCGACGAACTTACCGCCGACGCTGCCGCCGGCGCCGCCATGGTTTTCGATCACGATGCTCTGACCGAGAACCGTCCCAAGCCGTTCGGAGATGATGCGTGCCATACCGTCGGTCGGTCCGCCCGGCGGGAAGGGTACGACCACCTTGATCGGTTCCTTGCTGGGATAAGGCTGCGCGTGCGCAAAATCCGCGCCATGCAGCACACATCCGGCGCATAGCGATGCGGCAAGCAGGGCCCTCATCATCTTGGCCTCCCAAGTTGGTCCGACTATGCGGACTTTCATTGCATTCTATGCCGGAAGTCCCCGCGCCAACCATCGAAAAACCGAGGCTGACCTCATCGTGCGGCTGTCGCCGAGGCAGTTGCAGAGCTTATGTCGGTCGAAAAGGTCGGGACTTTGCCGGATGGCTAGATGGCGGAGACAGCCTCCGCCAATAGCAACGCTATGTGATTGTTGTTCAGGGTGTTTTCTAAAGCGTGTTCAGCCTACCCCCGAATTGACCCGCAATATGTTGAAAGCTATCGACCGTTCCGCCTAAGCTGCCTCTCCCAGAATATGCGGGCCGTGAGCGCAAAGGCGGGCGCCTCAATCATATCGCGGATGAGGCGCCAGCGACGGTCGCTATACCTCTGAAAGCGACCGTTTGCTGCGGTGCCGCGAACGCCGCTATGGGCCGATACTGTTGAAAAAGTAGGTTTTCGACTGGGGTTATGCTGTTGGATGGCTTTTTGAAGCACTCGATTGCGGGCGACGTTGACGCGGACGCTACTGAGACGAGCTTGGCGATCTCAGGCAAATGAGACGTGCGGCTGAGTTGGTGATGGCATTGGGGTTCGGAGCACCAAGGTCTTGAGGTTCTGCACTGTGGCGGCGAGGACGAACTCGTCGCGCGCGCCGGAAAGACCTCGCAGCCGCATACGCTCGAAGCGGTGGTGGACCTTCAAGTGCGCAAAGCGCATCTCGATGCGTTTGCGCTGGTTGCGCGACTTAAGGAACGCTTTTGTCCGCATCAGCCTGCGTGTCACGTCGCGGGCACGTTCATGAACATCGCGGGGAACCTCTCGTGACGGCGCTTTGGGGCAGCACTTCATTTTGAGCGGGCAGACTTCGCAGTCGAACTTGGAAGCGCGATAGCGAAGTTTGTAGCCCTCGTGCACTTTGCCGGTGGTGTGTAGCACCTTACCGGTCGGGCAGATGTAGACGCCTCGCCGTCGATCCCAGCGAAAGTCGCTGCGCGATAATGTGCCGTCTTCTCGGTCGCTTTTGTCCCAGACCGGGATATGCGGGGCGATGCGGGCGCCAATCAGCCAGTCAAGGAACTTGGCCGTACCATAAGCGGTATCGGCAGCAAGACGTTTGGGCTTGAGGCCGAAGCAACGTTCGGTACGAACGAGCATGGTCTTTGTCGACGCAACCTCGTCAGAGCTGCGTGCCGGCGTGGGCTCGACATCGACAATGATCGCGTGCGCGATGTCGATGAGATAATTGAGCCCATAGCCAAACTGCACCCGCTTGTTGGCCTTGGCCGTCCAGGCCGAGCAGGGATCGCTGGGCGAGATCAGCTTCGGTGGTTTGTGGTCGGCGTCCGGATCGTCATCATCGAGCCCGGCCAGGAACTCGGCGGCGGCGCGGGTCTGCCGCTCCGGCACTGACCAGTCGATCTCACCGGGCGCCTTGCCGTGATAGCGGCTGGCGTTGGCTTCAATAACGCTAGCATCAACGGCGAAGCCTTCACCCTTGACCAGGCCGGCATCCATGCAGGTCCGCACCACAGCCTCGAACACCTGGCGCAGGATCTCGCTGTCACGGAAGCGGCCATGGCGATTGACCGAGAACGTCGAGTGATCGGGCACCTGGTCGTCGAGATCGAGGCGACAAAACCAGCGGTACGCAAGGTGAAGGTCGACCTCCTCGCACAACCGCCGCTCGGAGCGGATGCCGTAGCAATAGCCGATAATCAGCATCCGGATCATAAGCTCGGGATCGATCGAGGGCCGGCCAATGTCGCTGTAGAAGGCCGCCAGCTTGTCGCGAAGCTCAGCCAGTATCCGGGTCACCACCGGATTGATCCGCCGCAACAGGTTGCCAGCCGGGATGCGCCGTTCGAGGTTGAATAGGTAAAACAACTGGCTCTGATCGCCGGTCTGTCGACCCATCATGGCAAACCTCCGCCGCTGGATGCTGCCAGCGCACGGAATCACTGTTCGCCGATTAGTGCCAAGCCTTTTTCAACAGTATCGGCCCATAGCGACCAAAGTGCAGCGCAGAAGAAGAGCGGCTATTCGATCACCTCGTCAGCGCGCAGCAAGAACCCGCGCACCACCCCGGCCATGGCGGCGGGTATTTCTGATAGGCTTTGGTCGCTGGAAGAATTGGTGGAGCAGACTTCATGAAATTCTTGCCAATATTGCTGCTTTCATTCGTTTCAGCCCAGGCGGCGGAAATTCCTGATTGCTCCGGCCTCATCGTTACATTCGGCCAGCAAACATGGCTCTCGTGAACATGAAAAACGCGGGCATTCTGACCAATGATCAAGTGGACTTCAAAAAAACGACTTCCAAAAAGCTGTCATACGAGAAAATTGGAAAGGACCTTTACCGCCAAGTCCACCTCGTCACTTTTGAGCGGAAGGATCACAAGTTGCTACAGGCTATCGTCTTGAGTGATGCGTCTTCGGAGGAATGCTCCATGGGAGACGCCCAAGTGTTCGTGATCTCCCAAACGCTGGGGAGCGCTCCGGAGGCCCCGTACTAATCGCAACATCGTGCGGTGCAACAAGGCAAATTAGGACACCACCGGGTTTGACGGTCGTTTTGCGGAGCAGTAATCCGGGACTGCAAATGGCGCGATGGGCCATGTGTGGACGGCTCCGAGTTGGCAAGGAGAATCTTCACGTCGCAGGCTTGGTCGGTGCAGCCATGTGTTCGGCCTTTAGATGCGGTTCACATGACCGCTGGCCATAATGCTCTCCGCGGATCAGGTCCCGGTCAAAAACCCGCATTTAAGAATGCGATGGCCCAAATGGGTTGTCCTGATCGCCGGATCGACCGGCTCTGCATTACGTGCTGTTCGCCCTCCCAACCTTCACATCACGCCGCGTATTCGGCGCGATCTCGTCAGACCCTCAGTCCGGCCGGATAGTTGTATCGTTCGCCCCTGGCCATCATTGCCCAGGCCATTCGCGCGAGCTTGTTGGCTAGCGCAATTGCAGCGACCTTTGTCGGCCGTCGTGCCAGCAACGCTGCGACCCAAGGTCGATACTTGGTGCCATGGAGCTTGGCATAGCGAATGACGGCGAGCGCCCCGGCCACGAACAGGCTGCGCAGATAGCGATCCCCTTGTTTGCTGATACTGCCGAGCTTGGCCCGCCCCCCGCTCGAATGCTGTTTGGGTACCAGGCCGATCCAGGCCGAGAAGTTACGACCTGATCGGAAGACCTTAGGATCGGCGACGTTTGCGACCAGCGCGGTGGCCAGCAGCGGACCGACGCCGGGAATGCAATTGAGCCGCTTGCTCGTTGGATTGGAGCGGTGCCATGCCATGATCATTCGATCAAAGTCTAAGATCTGCTTTTTGAGGTTGAGCAATTGGCTGCCCAGCGCGGCAAGGCATGCACGCACAACATCGGGCACCCGTTTGTCTCCCCGATCGGCGATGACATGCAGCAGTTCCTCGATGCCTTTGCGTCCGACCGGTGCGATGACGCCAAACTCGGCAAGGTGAGCGCGGATCGCATTGATCACCGAGGTCTGCTGGCGAATGAACAGATGGCGCGTGCGATGGAGCACCAGCCCGCTTTGTTGCTCGGGCGTCTTGGTTGGCACGAACCGCATATTGGTCCTTGTGACCGCTTCGCAAATTGCTTCAGCGTCGGCCATATCGTTCTTCTGCCGCTTTACGTAGGGCTTCACGTACGCCGGCGGCATCAGCCGCACGTTGTGGCCGAGGGCCTGCAGCTCGCGCGACCAGTGATGTGACGAGGCACAGGCCTCGATGCCGACCAGGCAGGGCGGCAGCTTCTCGAAAGAACGCCAGGACGTGGCGACGCTTCAGCTGCCGGCGGATGACACTATGCCGTCAGCGTCTACGCCGTGAACCTGGAAAACCGACTTCGCGATGTCCAGACCGATTGCCGTAATCGCTTGCATGGATAGCTCCTCCGAATTGTGGGAGCCTTAAACAGCCCCCACCTTTTTGGCACTCTCGTGCCGGTGGAGGAGCCGTCCACAGCATCACAAGCGGACTCATGCGCTGCAGCATCGCCTGCGTGCCGAGGCGTTTCCGAACTGCGGTTTCTCCGGCAGTGCCAGTTTGCACTTACGGCTCTTTTGTCTTGTGTCGCGGAAACCCAGCGCCAGGTGCGCGAGTGTTTCGTGCGGATTTTGGGCAAGGCGCCGTAGCGCGGTCAGTCGCGACATTCTCGTGATGCTGCGATGCTTGCCGTGCGGATCGTGTCCCTGTAGCGTGGGTCGGAGCGGCATGTGAGTGCTGGCTTGGGGGGCGTATTGCCGCTTTTTAGTTCGATCCTGCGCGACAGTCGCGCTGGTGGCACGCAGTCGCCGCCGGCGCGGTTTGCACGTTTCATATCTTCGCTCTGTCTGTGCGCTTCCGTTCTGCTGGGCGCCGCGCTGCCGGGCGCATCTGTGGCGCACGCCGATGCGCTGCTGCTCGGGGCATCGACGGCAACCAGCACGTTCGGCCAGCCTGTGTTATTTCGAGCGCAGGTGTCGCCTCAAAGCCCGAGCGTGGAGTTCCGCGACGGCACGACAACGCTTGCGACCACGACCGACGCTTCATTCAGTAACTCAAGCCAGACTATAGCTCTTGGCTCGCAAACTATCTGTGAGGTCGACCCAGGTGGAGGTGTCCTGTGCTGGGATAGTTTCAACAACTTCGGGGAGCTTGGCGATGGCACCACCACGCCTCGCTTCACCCCGGACTATGTAAGCGGTCTCAATTCCGGTGTTATCGCCGTAGGGTCTGGCCCATTCCACACCTGCGCGCTGACCAATACCGGGGGCCTCAAATGCTGGGGCTGGAACTTTTACGGCCAGATCGGCAGCAGCGCCAACAACGGGACGGACAATCCGAACCCGACGCCGGTGGATGTGACCGGCTTGACCAGCGGCGTTGCCGCCATGGCGATGGGTGATAACCACACCTGCGCTCTGACCGTCGCGGGCGGCGTCAAGTGCTGGGGGGACAACCGCAGCGGGCAGCTTGGCGTCACGACCAACTTCGCCCAGTCCGTTCCGAACCCGACGCCGGTTGACGTGACCGGCCTGACCAGCGGCGTGACCGCCATCGCCGCCGCCGGATTTTCCACCTGCGCGCTGACCATTGGCGGCGGTGTCAAGTGCTGGGGCGAGCTAGAGAATTCCCCCACGCCAGTCGATGTGAGCGGCCTCGAAAGCGGCGTGGTCGCAATAGCGGTGGGGGGGGGCGGGTATGTTGCAGATGCTGTTGGAGACCATGCCTGCGCCGTGACCAGCGCGGGCGGGTTGAAATGCTGGGGGAACAACTCCCTCGGCCAACTTGGCGATGGCACAACCACCTCACGCCTCGCGGCGGCGGACGTGAGCGGTCTCTCAACCGGTGCTCTTGGCGTAACGGCCGGGGCCGGCCACACCTGTGCGCTTGTGGGCAATCCGGGCTTCCCGAAGGCCTACTGCTGGGGATCGAACAACTTAGGTCAGCTCGGCGAAGCCCATCAAACTTTTACAAACCGCCTGACTCCGACCGTTATGGCTACTCCCTTCAATGGCCAGGGGCCTTCTGTGCTGGTCGCGGAAGGGGACGCCACATTAGGCTTCGAAATTGGTAGTAGGGTGTACGGCTGGGGTGATCCCGGGCCTGACAGGTGGCCCTCCTCCGATAATTCGACACCCTTGTGGATCACGGCTGCCCACACCCCATTGCTGGCGTTTTTCGCGGACTTTCAGGTCGCCACGCTGCCAGTGGGAACTCACAACATCACTGTCACCAATGAGAACGGGGTCACCTCGAACGCGCTCGTGCTGACGGTCAATCAGGGAGCGACCACCATCGACCTGTCGCCGTCGAGCAATCCGAGCCTCTTCGGTTCGCTCACCCTGACCGCGACGGTGACGCCGAGTGATGCCTCCGGCACCGTGACCTTCAACATTGACGGGACGAACCAATCCACCCTCGGCACGCTCTCGGGCGGCGTCGCGACCTTCGATGCGAGCGGATTGGCAATCGGCAGCCATTCGATCTACGCGGTCTATAACGGCGACGGCAATTACGTCGGCAGCACGTCCTCGGTCCTCACGCAGGTAGTCCAGGGCGTGACCACGACCTCGGTCGGCTCCTCGCTCAATCCGAGCATCTTCGGCCAGGCAGTGACATTCACCGCGACCGTGACGGCGACGCCGCCTGCTTCCGGCACGCCGACCGGCACGGTTACGTTCATGGACAGCGCGACGTCGCTCGGCCCCGGTACGCTGTCGGGCGGCGTGGCGACGTTGTCGACGTCATCGCTCGCGGTTGGCGGCCACACCATCAGCGTGGTCTATGGCGGCGACAGCAATTTCACGGGTTCGACGTCGTCCGGCATCACGCAGACCGTCAACCCGGTGAATGCACCTAGGGTGACGTCGATTTCGCCGATGAGCGGCCGGACCGCAGGCGGCACCAGCGTCGCCATCGGCGGCACCGGCTTCACCGGCGCGACCGCTGTGCAATTCGGCGGCGCGGCGGCCTCGTTCACGTTCAACAGCGACAGCTCGATCACGGCGACATCGCCGGCCGGCAGCGGCATCGTCGACGTAACGGTGACAACGGGTGTTGGAGCGAGCGCGACCGGCGCGGCCGATGGTTTTACCTACATTGCCGCACCGACGGTGACGGCGATCGCGCCGAGCAGCGGCCCTGGCCGCGGCGGCAGAGTTGTAACCATCACCGGCACCAATTTCTCCGGCGCGACCGTGGTCAGCTTCGGCGGCAGTAGCGCAACGTTCCTCAACGTCGCCAGCGCGACCAGGATAGTTGCAGGATCGCCGCCCGGCAGCGGCACGGTCGATGTGACCGTGACGGCGGTCGGCGGCACCAGCGCGACCAGCCCGGCCGATCAGTTTACCTATATTCCGCAGCCGGCGGTCACGGCGATCTCGCCCAATACCGGTTCACCGTCGGGCGGCACGGCGGTGACGATCACCGGCGCCAACTTCACCGGGGCCACCGCCGTGCGTTTCGGCAGCAATGCGGCGTCCTCCATCACGGTCAATAGCATCACCAAGATCACGGCAACGTCGCCGGCGGGCACCGGCACGGTTGATGTCACGGTAACGGCGGCGGGCGGAACGAGTTCCACCAGCTCGGCCGATCAGTTCAGCTACGGCTGGGCCCGGACCTGGGTGTCGGGAACCGGCGACGATACCAGCCAATGCGTGGTTGACGCGCCCTGCCAGACGTTCGCCGCGGCCATGGCGCTGACGCTCCCGGGCGGCGAGATCGATGCTCGCGATCCGGGCGACTTCGGACCGGTGACGATCACGAAATCGGTGAGCATCGTCGGTAATCAGGACAACGTCTCGGCCCTTTCGCCCACGAGCGGCGGCACCAGCGGCATCGTTGTCACCGCCGGCGTCAACGACGTGGTCAATTTGCGCGGTTTGATCTTCGATGGCTTTGCCGGCACCGGAGCGTCGGGCGTTGCTTTCAACAGCGGAGCGTCAGCTCAATATCAGCGGCTGCACATTTTTGGGTTTTGCCGGCGGCGGAATAACGTTCTCGCCGGGCGCCGGCAGTGCGGCGATCGCCAAGATGGTCGTCGAGAAGTCGAACATTTTCAGCAACGGCAGCGGCGTCGTGGTCAGCCCGAGCGCCGGCATCGTGGCCAATGTCACGTTGACTCGCGTGCGGACTGACGGCAACTCCGGCGACGGAGTCATTGTCGACGGGACCGCCGGCGGTGGCGCCATCAACGTCGCGATCGCCAACGCGTCGATCGGCTTCAATGCCGGCAACGGCGTCAATGCGGTGAGCGGTTCCGGCAGCGTAACCATCGACATTATCCGCAGCACCATCGCGACGAACGGCCTCGCCGGCATTCTGTCGAACCAGAGCGGCGGCGGCAGTTCGAGCGTGACAGTCGGCAGTTCGCAAATCCAAGGAAACGGCGTCGGCATGCAATCGGCCGGCGGCGGCGTTTTGCTCACGTATTCGAACAACCAAGTCTCCGCCAATAGCAGCAACGGCGCTTTCACCGGCACGGGCAGCCTTCACTGAACGCGATGTAGCAGCGCGTCTGGCGTACCCGGCTGGGGCTACGCCGCGGCGTCGATCATCTCCGGGCGCTGCGCGAGCTTGGCCTCAAGCGGCAGCCGCACGACGACGGTGGTGCCTTTGCCGAGCCGCGAACTGATGCGCATGGCGCCGCCGTGCAGCTCGGTGAGCGATTTGGCGATGGCGAGGCCGAGGCCCGAGCCCTGGTAGCGCTTGGTCAACTGACTTTCGACCTGTTCGAACGGCCGGCCGAGCTTGTGCAGCGCGTCTTTGGGGATGCCGATGCCGGTGTCTTCGATGGCGATGGTGACTTTGCCGGCCCGCATGTGGCCGCGCACGGTCACCGAGCCGCCGTCCGGCGTGAATTTCACGGCGTTGGAGAGAAGGTTCAGTCCGATCTGCTTCATCGCGCGGTGGTCGGCCCTGAAATGGATCGCGGGATCGACGTGGGATTCCAGTTTGAGATGTTTCTCGCTGGCGCGCTGCCACACCACGCGCAGGCAGTCGGCGAGAACCGAATCGAGATCGACCTCTTCGGGCGCCAGGCGGATGCCGCCGGCCTCGATCTTCGACATGTCGAGGATGTCGTTGATGACTTCGAGCAGATACTGGCCGCTTTCGCGGATATCGCGGGAATATTCGCTGTATTTTGCCGCGCCCAGCGGGCCGAACATGGCGGCTTCCATGATCTCGGAGAAGCCGATGATGGCATTGAGCGGCGTGCGCAGCTCGTGGCTCATATTGGCGAGGAATTTCGATTTGGCCTGGTTGGCCTCTTCGGCGCGGGTCTTTTCCTCGGCATACTTGCCGGCGAGGTCGGCAAGCTGATCGGTTTGCAGTTGCAGCGCTTCCTGCGATTTGCGCAGGTCGCTGATGGTCGCGGCCTGACGCTTTTCGCCTTCGACCAGCTTCTGCTCGTGCAGCTTGATCTTGGTAATATCGGTGCCGACCGAAACGTAGCCGCCGTCCTTGGTGCGCCGTTCGCTGATATGCATCCAGCGGCCGTCGTCGAGCCGGACTTCGAACGTACCGGCGCCGGGAGGCTGGATATCGTCGGGCGCCACCGTGGTGCGCAGAATAGGTTTTTTGCCGGCGGCGACGACGCTCTCGTAGCGCGCGCCGACCTGCACCGCCGCGTCGGGCAGGTGATGCAGTTCCTGAAAATTCGAATTGCACAGCACCAGGCGGTTGTCGGCGTCCCAGAGCACAAAGGCTTCAGGGATGGTCTCGATGGCGTCGCGCAGCCGCAAGTCCGCCGCCATGGTGCGCTCGACCAGGGTTTTCTGCTCGGTGATGTCGACGGCGATGCCGATCAGATGCAGGCCGGTTTCGCCCTCCTGGCGCGCCAATTCGCAGCGTGCCCGCAGCCACAGCCAGCGGCCGTCGGCGTGGCGCATGCGGAACGCATGGTCGATCGACTGGACCTTGGAATCGGCGACCTGGGTGGCGAGCTCGTAGAGATTGATGTCGTCCTTGTGCACGAGCGCGCTGACTTCGCCGAAGGTGAGCAAATCGTCCTTCGGCGGCAGCCCCAAGATGTCGAACATCGAATGCGACCAGAACACGCGGCCGCGCGCCAGGTCCCAGTCCCACAGCCCGCAGCGGCCGCGATTGAGCGCGGTGTCGATGCGATAGCGTACGGTGTCGTGGATCAAATCCGCCTCGCGCGCTCGCGTCGCCTGCCAGTGGAAGGCGAAGCCGAGGATGAGGACGACGAAGCCGGTGGTGGCGGAGAGCGTGACGGTCAGCGCCGTAGTCGAGCGCCAGCTGGCGAGCGCCTCGCTGCGCGGCTGCACCACAGCGAGAAAGCCGATCGGATTGCGCAGCGCCCGCATGGTGGCGAATACGGCGTCGCCGTCCGGCGACGTGTTTTCCGTCGTGCCGGCGCTATTGGCGGTGGGCAACGGCTGCGTGGGTCCAAGCACGTCGAGGATATGGCGTCCCAGCATCGACGGATCGCTCGGCACGCTGGCGATGATCGCGCCGTCGACGTCGGCGACCAGGATGCTGCGGCCGGCGCCGGCGGCCCATGCCGGTAACGCGTGTGCCAGCGTTTCGGACCTGCGCGGCAGCATCGGTCTGCCATCGCGCGCCGTGCGATCGAGGGCGGCGGCAAGATGATCGGCCAGCGCCTCGCTGGTGCGAATGGAATCGAAAATGACCTGACGGCGATGTTCGAGCACTTGCACCGCAGCGCCGATGCAGATCGTCAGCATGAAGGCGACGATAAGAACCGGAACGGCGCGGCGGAGCACCGGCTCGGCGGTGAGAAGGCGCCGATACGCGGGGTTGGCAATCGATTGCGCCAGCCCCTTGATCGAATCCGATCGTAAAGACGCACTCGCCGTTTCGGCGCGCGCCATGCCTGCCTCCGTTCGGACGATCCCCTAGACCCAGTTCGGAGGTATGTGCCGCATCGCCCCCGAATCAGTCCATTTGAATCGACGCGAATCGATTTGTCGAGAGTCAGGAGTTCAATATTTTTTTAACTTTTGTCCCACGCTTTTTCGCAGCGCCGATCGAGCAAAAAAATCTTGCGCACAGAGTCACTTGCGCGGCGATGCTGCGATCTCGACGCAGCGTCTACTGCTTCTTCAAGGTGTAGACGTGGTCGTCGCGACCGACTTTGGCATTGGTTTGATCGACGAAATGCCGGCCGATGTTCTGCGCCGATTACGCTCTCTCGGCCCACACCGGCGCACGGCCCATGAGCAACGGACCGTAAATCGCCGCAAAGCCGCCGAAAGCCAGGACCCAGGCGAACGCGGCAATGTGGAGTAGCGCACTCGACGGCTCGAAAGCCGCGAAAATGCGCGCCAGTGCGGCGACGAGCGCGCAGAGATAGATCAATTGCGTCGGTCGCGATGCGACAAGCTTGCATCCGGTATGAGCCAGGCTTGCGCGCGTCATAACTGCCAGCGTCATCAGGCCCGCGGCTCCGGCCATCCAGGCGTGGAGGCCGGCGCTGATCGGCCAATCGGCGGGCCGCAGGATCGCCGCGCCCAGCAGCAGGAAGCCGATCGGGACGAAGGCGTAGGCGACATGGAGTACCAGGACGAGACGGTCGGCGAGCGTGCGATCGCCCGCCCAGCGCAGCAAGCGAACTGCCTGCAGCAGTCCCGCGATGATCAACATCGCGCCGGAGATAACGGATTGCGGGAATACGATCCACGAAACGAGCGCGAGCACACTGGCGCCTATCGCGACCGCGTCGAACCTCGAGAACGATATTGGAAGCCGGCCGGGATTGTTCCGCGCCAGCCAATTGTGGGTGAAGCTCGGCACTATACGTCCGCCGACCAATGAGATGAGCGCCACGATTGCCGCAATACCGAGACGAGCGCCGTATTCGGCGCTGCCATATCGGATGGCTTCCAAATGAAAAATGATGTTGCCGGCGATCAATACGCCCAGCAGGACGAGAATACGGAGATTACGTTTGTTGTTGCCGGCGACGATCTCACGCAAGACCGCAGCCGCCAATAGCACCAGGAAGGCGACATCGATCGCCGCGGCGAGCCAAGCGCCCCAAATGGCGGAGCCGAGAATCGCCACGCGGCCCGCCAGCCACACCGCAAAAAGGCCGGCCAACGGATAGCCGTTGATCGGCAACCGCCCGGTCCAATTGGGAATCGCGGTGAGCAGAAAGCCGGCGCTCACCGCGCCGACATAGCCGTAGATCATCTCATGGATGTGCCAGTCGAGCGGGCCGAATGCTGTCGGCAACGACATTTCGCCGAAATATTGCGGCAGCCACAACAAGACGGCGAGCGCCGCCCATATGGCTCCGCCGAGGAAGAACGGCCGAAAACCGTAAGAGAAAATCGGTGGCCCGGCGTATTGCAGACGGCGTTGCAGTGCGGCCGGCATGCTCATCGGACATCTCGCACGGCAGCGTTACGCGGCTGCCGATCTGGTGAGGAAGCGGACGTCAGTGCCCCATCCCAGGCATCACCTGGCCATTATAGATCTCGGGATTCGGCGGACCTTCCACGCTCAGGATACCGACCAGCCCGCGCTCCATTCTCGCCAGAGCGTGATCGACTATGGTGTAGTTGCCCGGCACCTTGGTCTTGAACTCGGTGATAACGGCGCCGCCGGGCGCAACGCTCACGGTCTGAATGCCTTCGAGCGGTGGCGATAGCACGCCGCCAAGCGAATAAACTCTGTCAAAAATCTCTCCGATGACGTGGAAGGATGACGTGAAATTCGGACCACCGACGCCGAAGAAGATGCGGACGGTGTCGCCAACCTTGGCTCGCAGCGGATGCAATTTCGTCAGTGCGCCGACCGAGCCGTTGAATACGAAGTACTCGGGACGTTCGTTCAATAATTTCTCAACGCTGAATTCCGCGCTGCCGTGCTGCCCATAGGGCACGTCGGTATAGATTTCCCCCTGCATGACATAGAATTCGCGATCGACTTTCGGCAATCCATCCTCGGGCTCCACCAGGATGAGACCGTACATGCCGTTGGCGATATGTTCGGAAACCATCGGGGTGGCGCAGTGATAGACGTAAAGGCCCGGCACCAGCGCTTTCCAGGTCATTGATTTTTCTTTTCCCGGCTCGACCTGAAGCGCAGCGGCGCCGCCGCCCGGTCCGGTCGTGGCGTGGAAGTCGACCGAGTGGATCATTGCGCTGTCGGGCGAATTCTTCAGGTGAATGTCGATGGTATCGCCGACTCTGACGCGGATGAACGGGCCGGGTACCTTGCCGTTGAAGGTCCAGTAGCCGAACGTGGTGCTCTCGGCCAAGCGTCCCTCAACTTCTACGCTGACGAGATCGATGCGGACTGTCTGCGGGTCGCGCTTCCCGATCGGCGGCGGCAAGTCGGTCGGTTCGCGCGAGATGTCGGCCTCGACGACCGTCTGCGGTGCCGGCCGCGGAGTGACATTGAACTGGCCTTGCATGCCGGCCTGTTGATGTCCGGGGACGCTGCAGAAATAGATGAAATCGCCGGTCTTGTCGGCGCGGAAGGCAATCGTCGTGCTTGCGCCCTTTCCCGTCACGCGCGGTGACCGCGTGCTCTGATCGGGGAATACGATGTCATGCTCGGCGCCTTCGCCGTTTATCAGTGTGAGCTCGACGACTTGTCCCTCGGCGGCGGTCAAGACCGGGTTCACTTTGCCGTCGATCGCGCCGCCGACGCCGATATAGACCATGCGGCCCTCGGCGATACCGGATCGCAAGGTGTATTTGACGTCCAAGAGGTAGCCGCTATCGGCACTCGGCGTGCCTTGCGGAGGTTGAATTGCGGCTGCGGCCGGCGGATGCGGTACGGCGGCAGAAGGCGCAGCAGCCGCTGCGGCCGCTGGGGTCAGAGTGCTGGAACCGGCAAAGAAGGCGATGACGTCGGCACGGTCGTTGTCGGTTTTGAGTCCGGGAAACGGCATCTTGTTGCCGGGAACGACCTTCTGCGGATCGCTCAGATAGGCGTCCAGCGACTTGGCATCCCAAACAATGTTGGCCTGCTTCATCGCCGGCGAGTAGCTGTAGCCGGGGTCGGATCCCGCCTTGCGGCCGAGAATACCGGCAAGCGAAGGACCCAGGATGGTCTTGCCGGGTTCCATTGAATGGCACGCTTGGCATTTTCTGAACACCAGCCGCCCTGCGGCGGCATCGCCACCGTTGATGGGTGCGGCAACACTCGCCGGCTGCGCCGGGGCGGGAGTCATGCCCTGGGCCATGGTGTGATCGATCGCTGGGGCGGAGGCAGCCGCCGCTGAAGGCTGCTCAGTGGTTGGGGCTACTGGCGCGGCGGCGGCAGTTACCTTCGGCATGGCCGGCAATGCTGGCGGCGAAGTATTTGCGGCTACTTCAAGCGCAGGCGATTGGTGGTCTTGCGCGGCAGCCACCGGTGCAGGCGAGGAACTCCAATGCGAGGCGAGAAATAGACCTCCCGCGATCAAAAAAACGCCGATGCCGGCGATGTACCATTGGCTCAGTGTCGTACGGATCGCAGCCCACATTGGTCACTCCCCGGATGAGCCGATCTTGGCTCGGCCTGAACTGTCTACATCATTAGCTCAGGACAATCGGGAAGATGCGAATTTCCGCCGCATCAAACATTGATGCAGGTCAACAAAATCAATAGCCAGAACCGATCACGCCATAGGCAATTCAAGTCAACTATCTGCCAGCGTGCGGGCGACGATGTCGTGAAGGTCGCTCGACAGATTGGGCGTCGCCGCGACGCGCCGCAGCGTCGCCTCCGCGCGCTGCCGCCGGCTCGCTGCGAGCGCGCGCCAGGAGCGGAACGCGCCCATGATGCGGGCCGCGACCTGCGGGTTCTTGGGATCGAGCGCCAGCACGATGTCGGCAACGAAGTCGTAGCCGGTGCCGTCGAGGCGGTTGAACTGGGTGTGGTTGGCTTGTGCGAAGGCACCGATCAGCGAGCGTACCCGGTTCGGATTGGCCATGGAGAAGGCGGGATGGCCGGTCAGCGCGCGCACGCGGTCGAGCGTCGCCGACTCCGGGATGATCGCTTGCAGCGCCAGCCATTTGTCGATGATCAGCGGATCGTCGGCATAGCGCCGGTAGAAATCGTCGAGCACGGTGGCACGCTCCGGCCGGTCGTGCTGCGCCAGCGTCTCCAGCGCCGCCATGCGGTCGGTCATGTTGTCGGCGCTCGAATATTGGTCGAGCGCGCGGGCGATCGCGGTGGCGTCTTGCGTCACCGCCAAAAGATCGAGGCAAACATTCTTGAGCGCGCGCCGCCCGGCGCTTTTGGCGTCCGGGCTGTAAGGGCCGCCGGTATTCATCCGCTCGTAGGTGCTTGACAGCGCGGCGGCGTGTCTCGTGCCGATGGCGACGCGGAGCATTCGCCGCGCGGCAAAGATTGCGTCGGGATCGACATCGCGGCCGATCTCGCGGGCGATGTCGGCATCGCTCGGCGGCACGAGATTGAGCGCGATGAAGGCAGGCTCGAGCTTGTCGTTCGTGAGGATTGTGCCGAGCGCGGCCATCAAGCCGTCGTCATCGCGCACGGTTGCGCCGCTGCGCAGCGCCGCGACGTTCGACTTCAAAAGCGACACCGCCAGCGTTTGCACCGCCTGCCAGCGGTTGAACGGATCGGAATCGTGGGCGGCGAGGAAACGCAGATCCTCGGCTTCGATCGGCAGCGACAATTTGATCGGCGCCGAGAAGCCGCGGTTGATCGAAGGGATCGGCCGTTCCGCGACGTCGCTGAAGACGAACGTCTGGCTCGGCTGCCGCAGCTCAATCACGCCGCGGCCAAGCGGGCGGCCGTCGAGCGTCAGCGGCAGATCGGCGCCGGTCTTGCCGACGAGGCCGATGGCGAGCGGGATCACCATCGGTTGTTTGTTCGGCTGGTTCGGCGTCGGCGGGATCGTCTGCGTGACATCGAGCCGGTAGGTTTTGGCGCGCGCGTCGTAATGCGGCGCGATCTTGATCTCCGGCGTGCCGGCCTGCGAATACCAGCGCATGAATTGCGGAAAAAAATCGCGGCCGCTCGCGTCGGCGAAGCACTGCACGAATTGCTCGACGGTGGCGGCATGGCCGTCATGGCGCGTGAAGTAGAGGTCCATGCCCTTGCGGAACAGATCCGGCCCGAGCAGCGCCTTGATCATGCGCACCACTTCGGCGCCTTTGTCATAGACCGTGCTTGTGTAGAAGTTATTGATCTCGTGGTAGATTTCAGGCCGCACCGGATGGGCGAGGGGGCCTGAATCCTCGACGAATTGATGCGCCCGCAGGCCGCGCACGTCGCTGATGCGCTCGACCGCGCGCGAGCGCTGGTCGGCGGAAAATTCCTGGTCGCGGAAAACCGTCAGCCCTTCCTTCAGGCAGAGCTGAAACCAGTCGCGGCAGGTGATGCGGTCGCCGGTCCAATTGTGGAAATATTCGTGCGCGATCACCGCCTCGATGCTGGCATAGTCGCCGTCGGTGGCGCTCTCCGGCGAGGCCAGCACGTATTTGTCGTTGAAGACGTTGAGGCCCTTGTTCTCCATGGCGCCCATGTTGAAGGCGGACACCGCGACGATCATGAAAATATCGAGATCGTATTCGCGGCCGAAAGCCTCCTCGTCCCAGCGCATGGCGCGCTTGAGGCTGTCCATGGCGAAGCCGCAGCGGTCCTCCTTGCCCGGCTCGACATAGATGTGCAGCGCCACCTTGCGGCCGGACATGGTCGTAAAACTGTCCGATACCTGCGCCAGCCGGCCGCCGACCAGCGCGAACAGATACGACGGCTTCGGAAACGGATCGTGCCACACCGCGAAATGCCGTGCGGTGCCCGGCACGTCGCCGTGGTCGGTGAGATTGCCGTTGGCGAGCAGCACCGGCGTTTCGCTTTTGCCGGCCTCGAGGCGCGTGGTGTAGACCGCCATCACGTCGGGACGATCGAGGAAATAGGTGATGCGGCGAAAACCCTCGGCCTCGCACTGGGTGCAATAGGTCGCGCCGGCGCGATAGAGGCCCATGAGCTGGGTGTTGTTGGTCGGATCGATGACGGTCTCGATCTCGAGCTCGAACGGCCGGTTCGGCGGCTGCGCGATGGTGAGCTTATCGGGGGTGGCGACAAAGTTCTCCGCCGGCAGCGGCTTGCCGTCGAGCGTGAGCGATTTGAGCTTGAGCTCCTCGCCGTCGAGCACGAGCGGCGCCGGTGTGCCGGCGCTGTTGGGCTTGAGCTTCAGCTTGGCGCGGACCGTGGTCGCGGTGGGATGAAGCGAAACGTCGAGATCGACGGTTTCGATCAGCCAGTCGGGCGGCCGGTAATCCCGCAGGCGGATGGGGCGATGTTCTTCGGTGCGCATGATGGGCCTTGATGTAGAAGTTTTGTGGCCGAATTGAAAGCAGGCCACCTACTGCCGCGGCTCGGCGTGGCCGATGACGCGCTGGATCAAGGGAAAGCGGCGCCGTAGCTGGCGCTCCAGCGCGTCGACCGCGTCATGCACGGCGCCAACCGAAAGCGCCGGATCGACCTTGCAGTGAAAATTGACGATCTCGCCGTCTCGGGTCTCGCGCGCGCGCACATCGTGCACTTCGCCGACATCGGCAATCTCGGCGGCGAGTGCCGCCAGCGCTTCTCGCACCTCGGCGATGCGCGCGGGCGAAGCGTCGCGGCCGGGCAGGACGTCGGCTGGCAGCGGCTCGATATGGGTTTCGACCTCGACGTCGGGCCCGAGTTCCTCGCGCATCGCTTCTTCAAGTCCGCTCGCCACTTCGTGCGCGGCATTGAGCGCCATGGTGCCTTCGACTTCGAGATCCACCGATATCGCCAGCCGGCCTTCGATCGCCTGCACGGCGACGTGATGAATGGCGAGGCCGCGATTGCGCGCGATCATCATCACCCGTTCGCGCACCGTCTCGTCATCGAGCGCGCGCGGCTCGGTGGTGATGGTGACCTCGGCACGGGGCAGTTCGGCGCGGACGGCACGGGTCAGCCGCTCCTTGATGGCGGAGACGCGGTCGAGCGGCAATGTGCGGCTGACGCCGACCGCGAGATCGACGAACAGCACCGCGCCGGCCGGCCGCGCCCGCACCCGTTCGACGCTGACGACACCGGGCACTTGCCGCGCGATCGCGGTAACGCGTTCGCTGACGCCTTCGGGCGCCGTATCGGTCAAGGTATCGATGGTGCGGCGGCCGAGCCGCCAGCCGGCGATACAGATGAAAACCGCAACTACGATCGCCGCCGTGGCATCTGCCCACGAATAACCGAGCGCGACACCGCAAAGCCCGACCAGCACCGCGACCGACGACCACATGTCGGAGCCGAAATGCAGCGCGTCGGCTTCGAGCGCCTCGCTGGAGGTTTCATTGGCGACGCGACTCAATGTGCGGGCGCGGAAGAAATCGACCACGATGGAGCAGGCGATGACGGCAAACGCGGCGACGGTCGCCTCGACCGCGTGCGCCTGGACGCCGATCAGCCGCCGCGCCGCCTCCCAGATCACGATGGCCGAGAGCAGGAATAACAGCGCCGTTTCGGCCAGTGCAGTGACGCTCTCGACCTTGCCGTGACCGTATTGGTGTTCCTTGTCGGCCGGCTTACCGGAAAGTCGCACCGCAAAATAGGTCAACACCGTCGCCGAGAGATCGATCAGCGAATGGCCGGCCTCGGACAGGATCGCCAGCGAGCCGGTCAGGAGTCCGACGGCAGCCTTGGCCGCCGCAAGCCCTGCCGAGGCGGCAATCGATCCGAGCGCGACCCTTTCCTTGACGTTCATCGGCAGCCTCTTGCCGGGACGGGTTAACGGCCGCCCCCGGGGGCGTCAATTCACGGACTTATCGCATAGCCCGTCGATTTTGCCACGCCGCCAAACTAGAATGGCAGCAAGGAAATTTGCTTTCCGCAGGAAACGCGCCATGGATCTCGCCATCAGACAGCTGCACCCGCTTTTCGCCGCCGAAGTCAGGGGCGCCGATCTCAGCCGCGACGTCGATCCTGCGACGCGCAATGCGATCGAGCGTGCGATGGACACCTATGCGGTCTGCGTGCTGCCGCAACAAAATATCGACGACGAGCGGCAGGTGGCATTTTCGCGACTTTACGGGCCGCTGGAAAACGCTTCCGCCGTCGTGCACCAGCGCAAGCGCGGCGTGATGGGGCTGCGTGTAAGACTTCCGGAAATCTTCGACATTTCCAATTTGGACGAAAACGGCAATCTTCTCGCCAACGATGATGCGCGCTGGCAGTACCGGCAGGCCAATGAGCTGTGGCACAGCGACAGTTCGTTCCGGCAAAAATCCGCGACCTGGTCGCTGTTGCATGCGCGCGTGATCCCGCCGAGCGGCGGCGATACTTATTTCGCCGACACGCGGGCGGCCTACGATGCCTTGCCCGATGCGATGAAGAAAAAGCTCGAAGGTTTGCAGGCCGAGCATTCGATCTGGTATTCGCGCGGCCTGCGCGGCGGCTATGTGCCGACCGAGGACGAGCGTGCGGCGCGGCCGCCGGCGCACCATCCGCTGGTGCGGCGGCACCGGGGCTCAGGGCGAAAAGCGCTGTTCATCGCCTCGCATGCCTCCCACGTCATCGGCTGGCCGGCCGACGAGGGCAGGGCGCTGCTCGACGAATTGCTCGCCTTCGCCACCCAGGAGCGCTTCGTCTACGTGCACAAATGGCGCGTCGGCGATCTGGTGATCTGGGACAATCGCTGCACCTTGCACCGCGCTACGCCGTTCCCGTCGAACGACCACAGGCGCGAAATGCGCCGCACCACGGTGGTCGATACGCAAGGCGATATGGCGGCTATTTGACGTTGCGGGTTTTGCAGTCGCAAGCGACTCAGCAATAACAATCGATCACCGTTTTTCGGTCACGCCGATCTGCGTCCGTGACATCCTGACCCAGCATATACCTAGTACTGGAAACTTTAGCTCGTTGCCGGTTTGGCTGGAAATGCTCAGCAACGGGCTTGGAAACGCCGCTCAATTGACCGGGATGTTGGCGTCCTTCATCACTTTGCTCCAGACCACGATGTCGTTCTTGATCTGGTTTTCAAATGCCGCCGATGTGCTGCCGACCGGCTGGAAGCTCAATTTGTCGAGCGTCGCCTTGAAGTCGGGCAATTGCACGATTTCGGCGATCTGCTTTTGCAGGAGCGCGATGATCTGCGGCGGCGTCGCCGACGGCGCCACCATGCCGATGATCAATTCCGACGATTGGTTCGGCACGCCCGCTTCCGCCAAGGTCGGAATTTGCGGATAGGCCTGGCTGCGGGTGGCGCTGGTGACGGCCAGCGCCCGCAATTTTTCGGCGCTCAGATAGGGCGCCACCGGCGGTAGTCCCATCATCAGGATCGGGGTGTCGCCGGCGAGCGTCGAATTGATCGCCGGCGCCGCGCCGTTGAACGGCACGCGCGGCAGGCTGTCGAGCCGCAGCCCGAGCTTGAACAACCGCTCCGCGCTGAGCTGACCAAAGCCTATGCCCATCGCCGCGTAGTTGTATTTATCGGGCGCGGCTTTGATCAGTTCGACCAGCTCCTGGAGATTTTTGGCCGGCACCGACGGATTGACCGCCACCACCGAGGGTGAGGCCGACATCATAGTGATCGGGGCGAAGTCCTTGATCGGATCGTAGGGCAAATTCGAATTGGTCACCGAGGCGACGGCAAAATCGTTGGTGACGGCGAGCATCGTATAGCCGTCCGGTTGCGCGTGCGCGACCTGACCCGCGCCGACGGCACCGCTGGCGCCCGCCACGTTTTCCACGAAGAACGATTGTCCGAGCCGCTCGCCGAGTTTTTGCGCGACGAGACGTGCGATCAGGTCGGTCGGGCCGCCTGCGGGATACGGCACGACAATGCGCACTTGTCGCGTCGGGTAGGGGGTCGCTGATTGGCCGTGGCAAACGCTGGTAGCCAGCAGTATTGCGACGATAGTCGAGAACAGTCCGCGTTTCATGGTTTCTCCTCCCGGCTTGCCTTTTGTGCAACGAAAGGCATTGGCCTCGCACACTAGCTTTCGGATTTGTCCGCGGGAAGCGCACCATCGGGCCGGGGTGGCTTTTTCGCCGCGTGCTGCTAAAAAGCTCAAAATCCCTGGACCATCGAAGCTTGAAACTGGACCGCAAATTCTCCGTCGCACCCATGATGGAGAGCGAGAACTCCTGGCGAAAAGCGTTTAGTCTCTGAGGGTTAGAGGAGGGGCTTTTTCTAGCGGTAGTACCGCTCGTCGTACTTGATGCGGGCATGCGCTGTACGGTGTGACATGGCCGAAAGAAGGACGGGTTCGTGTGGCAGAGGGTGTCCAACAAATTCCTCTTCTCCCAGTCTGAAAAAGGCGTGCCACAACGGCTCCAAAGTATCCGCGGTCAATGTCCGCTATGCCCCCGAAAGCGACCGATTGCTGCATCGCCGCGAAATGACGCGACGGGCCAAGAGCGGAAGTCGGCGGGCCTACTCGCTCGCCTGGATCGGGCGCCCTGCAGGATCAGGCAAGCCTCCGCACGTCGTTGCACCATCATTCGAACAACGCCACTGCGCGCGTCCAGCCCGCAGATCCACCTTTTATCTTGTAAGGGAAGCAGGCGACGGTAAATCCGTTCGGCGGCAACTGGTCGAGATTGCATAACTTTTCCATATGACAGAATGGAATTTCGCGGCCGGCCTTGTGCCCTTCCCAAATGATCGAAGGGTCGTGCGTCTCCAACCAGCGTTTTCGCGTGTGCACAAATGGGGCATCCCAACCCCAGGCGTCAATGCCGGAGACGCGGACTCCACGCGTAGTGAGATAGAGCGTCGAGTCGCGGCCCATGCCGCAACCTGCCGTGAGATATTCGTCGGTGCCGATGCAGTCGCCAGCTCGGGTGTTGATCAGCACGATATCCCACGGTTTCAGGTCGTGGCCGATGCGCTTAAGCTCAATCTCCACTTCGGCCGCTGTGACCACATGACCGTCGGGCAAATTGCGAAAGTCGAGTTTGACGCCAGGTCGAAAAAACCATTCCAGCGGCACCTCGTCGATACTCATCATCCTTTTGCCATCGATCGACTTCGACTGATAGTGAACCGGTGCGTCCATGTGCGTGCCGTTGTGCGTCGTGAGCTGCACGAACTCAATGGCCCAGCCTTCTCCGTCCGGCAAATCTTCCCGCCGTAGACCCGGAAAATTGTCCAGCAACATGGGAGCGTTCTGGACGTTTGTGCGGTATTCGATCTTAGGCCGCATGACGGGCGGATCGAACACAGTCTCATTGTCGAGTGACGAGGATAGATCGAGCATGCGGATTGGCAGTTTCATTGAGGTTCTCCCCCACCTGTCAGCTTCAGCCAAGCATTGGTCGTCAACGTCGGTTTGGCTAGGGCCAAGGAAAATACCGACTCCTCATGTCCTCTCCCAGGCAGACGAACACAGCTTACCACATCGTAGAGGGGCAGTATGTGTGCGTCACAGCAAAATCTGACGCTCATGTCCGCTACGGGTCGGTTCTGTTGAAAAACTCCAAAGTTGAACAACAGCAAAATATCGCGAAAATCCCGTCGCGACCAATATTCGGCAATAGAATGCCTTGTAGGGAGCTTAAGAAGCCTTCGGGTTGGAAGTCAGACTAGTCGTGTGGGGCCCCATACAAATTTCGGACGAACGCACCAGCGCCTCAGAAAAAGTTGCATTCTTCGCAAGAACGGACTTCTTCAACAGAATCGGTCAACAACCGCCGCGCCGATCATTGGCTGTCGTGACCGGTCGTCACTCAATACCTGCCGCGCCTAGCTGTGCTTAGGGCGGCTATTAAGGGCCATGTACCGCCTCCCGCACCGCAACAGTTTCGTGTAGTATTGATGGAGAGCTGCCAGCGGGACGTGCCGAAATCCCGATCATTGCAATGGGCAGTACAGATGCTGTCGGCGGGCATCCCGGCTTCATCATTCAGATATTGAGCGTCGTCGCGCGCATTACGCGATGACACTGGGGGCATCATGAAACTTCCCCGTCGCAAGTTCCTGCATCTGGCAGCGGGCGCCGCCGCGCTGCCTGCTACCTCGCGCATCGGTTGGGCGCAAGGCTATCCGACGCGGCCGGTGCACCTGGTCGTTGGTTTTCCTCCCGGCGGAGGTAACGACATCGTCGCTCGTCTGATGGGGCAATGGCTTTCGGAGCGGCTTGGTCAACCAGTCATAATTGAAAATCGCCCAGGCGCGGCCACCAGTATCGCCACCGAGACGGTTGTTCGTGCGCCGCCGGACGGCTACACGCTTCTCTTCGTGGCTCCTTCTAGCGCGATCAACGCGACGCTCTATGAAAAGCTCAATTTCAATTTCATCCACGACATTGCGCCAGTGGCGGGCATCATCCGCATACCCAACGTTATGGTGGTCAATTCTTCAGTTCCGGCTAAAACGGTCCCTGAGTTCATCGCTTACGCCAAGTCCAATCCAGGCAAGATCAATATGGCGTCTCCCGGCGTCGGCACATCGGTCCATTTGTCCGGGGAGCTGTTCAAGATGATGACCGGCATCGACATGGTTCACGTTCCGTATAAAGGCTCGGCGCCTTCGCTCACGGATTTGCTTGGCGGACAAGTTCAGGTCACGTTCGCAACGATGCCCTCGGCAATCGAGTATATTAGGGCCGGGAGGCTGCGCGCGCTGGCGGTGACGACTGCGACGCGCTCGGAGGCGCTACCAGACACTCCGACTGTGGGCGAGTTCGTACCAGGCTACGAGGTGAGCACGTGGTACGGCGTCGGCGCGCCGATGGGCACGCCTGCCGAAGTCATCGACAAAATCAACAAGGAGATGAATGCCGGCCTTGCCGATCCCAAGCTGAAAGCGCGACTTGCCGATTTGGGCGGCATTACGATTGCGGGTTCGCCCGGCGATTTCGGAAAGCTCATCGCCGACGAAACCGAGAAGTGGGCCAAGGTGATCAGGTCGGCGAATATCAAACCGGAATGATCTCAGAAGTCGCGGCACTGATTTCCAACACCGGAGTATTCATCATGAAACTTCTCCGCCGAAAATTTTTGCATCTGGCGGCAGGTGCTGCCGCGTTGCCGGTGGTGTCGCGAACAGCGATGGCGCAAACCTATCCGACGCGGCCGGTGCACATCATCGTTGCATACGCCCCCGGTGGCGCACCGGACATCGTTGCGCGCGTGATGAGTCAGTGGCTGTCGGAGCGGCTCGGTCAGCCATACGTCATCGACAACCGCCCCGGAGCCGGGACCAATATCGGCACCGAATTGGTCGTGAGAGCGCCGTCGGATGGATATACGCTGCTCTATGTCACGACAGCGAATGCGACCAACGCGACACTCTACGACAATCTCAATTTCAATTTCATTCGCGACATTGCACCGGTCGCGAGCGTCATCGACGTGCCAAATCTCGTCACGGTAAATCTATCGGTTCCCGTCAAGTCAATCCCCGAACTCGTCACCTATGCTAAAGCCAATCCCGGCAAGCTAAACTTTGGCGCAGCGAATGGAGGAACAGTCCAACTCTCTGGCGAGCTATTTAAGATGATGACTGGCGTCGATATTGTTCACGTGCCGTATCGTAGCCAGGCGCAAGCGGCTACAGACCTGATCGCTGGTCAAATGCAGATCAGTTTCGACGTCATGCCCACTACCATCGAATTGGTCAGGGCTGGCAAGCTTCGCGCGCTGGCGGTCACGACGGCAATGCGTTCGGCGTCCTTGCCAGACATTCCAACCGTCGGTGAGTTCGTAACGGGCTACGAGGCCAGTTCATGGCATGGCATCGGTGTGCCAAAGAACACGCCCCCCGAGATCATCAACAAGCTCAACGCGGCGGTCAATGCCGGCCTTGCCGATCCTACAATCAAGGCGCACCTTGCGGTCCTCGGCGGTGTGCCAATGCCAATGTCGCCTCTCGACTTTGGAAAATTTATCGCCGAAGAAACCGAGAAGTGGGGCAAAGTCATCAAGTTCGCCGGCGCCAAGGTGGACTAACAGCGCAACCGCGCCCGATATTCCATAGTTCTCGTTCCGCGAACCTCCGCTTTGTCCAGGGGAATGAACCTTCCGCAGTGCACCAATTCGCGTTCGCAAAGTGTCGATATGGGTCAATCGCCACCTTGGCGGTCACCGGCTGGCGCGGCAGTTATGCCCTCAATAACGGACACGCGCTGCGCCGGGGCACCCTGCGAAGCTGCCGGTATTTGGCGGGCAGAGCGCCCCCACTCTGCCCGGCTCGCCTCAAACGTCGGTTTGCTCGGCAATTACTAGAGCGTCATCGACTTCAATACCGAGATAGCGCACCGTGCTCTCGATCTTGGTATGGCCAAGGAGCAATTGGACGGCCCGCAGATTGCCGGTGCGGCGATAGATCAGCGTGGCCTTGGTCCTACGCAGCGAATGCGTGCCGTATACGCACGGATCGAGCCCGATGCCACGGACCCAGTCAGCGAGGACACGGGCATATTGTCGGGTCGAGAGGGCCTCCTCGGGCCGGCGTTGAGCGGGAAACAGGAATTGTCCCTGTTTCCTGTTAGTCGAGCGAAGGTATTCATCGACCGCTTGCCGGGTCTGTTCGGTGACCTCGAACCGCACTGGCCGTCCGGTCTTCTTCTGCCGGACCGTGACACGCTCAACGGCGTAGCCTTGTGGGGCAATGTCCTCGACCTTGAGAGCCACCACATCGCAACCGCGCAATTTGCTGTCGATGGCGAGATTGAACAGCGCCAAGTCGCGTTTGCGGTCTGCCATTTGAAGCTTGGTGCGGATCGACCAGACGTGCTTGGGCCGCAGCGGTGGTTTGGCTCCGGTCAGCTTGCCCTTGTTCCAAGGGATGCGCTTGGATGTAGCCGGGGATGATTTTTCGCTGTCTTGCATGGTCATTCTCCTCGTGTGTGAGAACGATCAGCATGGCCTCAATTCAACCGGCCGCGCTCGCCGGTGAGTGTGCGCTTACCGGAATTAACTGCCGCGCCGGCCACCGCCCGGCGGGACAGATATCCGGCGCGTGGGTACTGTCGTACTGCGCATCGCGAAGGGTTCATTCGTCCCTGGTGGTTTCACTGACAAGCCTGATTTTCGTTCGACGGATAATATGGAATATTGTGCATCACCGGCGAGGCGGATTTACGTAACGCGATGGTCCAGAAGAAATCTCCTACCTGGAATAACGTCAAAGCCAGGCTAGCTGAATTCGATCGCACCGGTTTGCTAGGGCTGGTGAAAGACCTTTACGGCGCAAGCAGCGATAACCGAGCCTTCTTGCACGCCCGTTTTGGCTTGGGTGCCGACGTGCTCAAGCCATACAAATTGACTATCGATCGCTGGTTGTCGCCTGACCTCCTCAAGAATCAGAACGTGTCCGCCTCCAAGGCCAAAAAGGCAATTACAGATTACAAGAATGCTATCGGGCGACCCGAGGAAATTGCCGAACTGATGGTGTTCTATTGTGAACGCGCTGCCGCCTTCAGCAGTGGATGGGGCTTCGAAGATGAGGCCTATTTCAATGCCTTATTGAGAATGTTCTATCGGGCACTCAAGATTTCGATCACGCTGGAAAACGATCTGCGTGATGCCTTGCTTGACCGTCTCGATAAAGTACGCCGTGTCAGCCACAACATTGGTTATGGGGTCGGCGATGAAATGAATATTCTCCTAGCAGAGTATGAAGACGATACCTGATTGCAATATAGCGAAGCGCTGCCATTGGCCCTCAACCACCCCACTGGTGCGCGACCGGCAATGCAGGTTCTGGCCTAAGCAGCGCTTAGTGCCAGCACCGACATGGTCGCGATTGGGGGTAAGGCAGACGCGACCGTCGCGCGCCCAAAGCGCCGTTTCTGACCCATTGCTGCCTATCGACGGCCAATTTTGTTGTGACGCACAACGCAGCTCTCTTTCGAGATGTGATAGGCTACGATTGTCTGCTTGAGGGGACCCATGAGGCGGCGAGAATTCATTGTACTTCTCGGCGGTGCCACTGCAGCTTGGCCGCTCGCCGCGCGGGCGCAGCGCGAGCAAAAGCGTCGCGTTGCGGTGCTGATGGGCGGGCTTGTCTCCGGCGACCCTAACGGACAGGCGGAAGCGGGCGCGCTCGAGGATGCTTTGCAGGAGCGGGGCTGGCGCCAAGGCGGCAATATCGAGTTCAGCTTATCGTTGGCCGGGCGCCGAGCTCGATGCGGTGCGGGCGGCCGCGAGCGAAATCGCCACCAGCCATCCCGATCTGGTTGTCAGCCGTTCCACGCCGGCAACATCGGCGCTGATGAGCGCGGGCCTGCCTACGATTTTCCTGCTGGTGGCCGATCCGATCCGTTCGGGCTTTGTGCAAAATCTGGCGCGGCCCGGCGGCAACGTCACCGGATTTACCAATTTCGAAGCATCGGTCGGCGGCAAGTGGCTCCAGCTTCTCAAAGAGGCCACGCCAAGCGTCTCGCACATTACGCTATTGTTCAATCCGCAGACCGCGCCGTTTGCCGAGAGCTATCTGCACGCGGCGCAGGCGGCTGCGCAAACCCTTGGCGTCACCGTGACCCCGGCGCCATCGACGAGCACGGCGGAATTGGAAAGCGCGGTTGCGGCCGCAGCGGCATCACCGGGTGGCGGGATCCTCGCCATGTTTGACACCTTCCTCGCCGAGCATCGCGACTTTCTGATTTCGCTGGCGGTGCGCTATCGGTTGCCGGCGATCTACGGCAGCCAGATTTTCGCGCCGAGCGGCGGGCTGATATCCTACGCCTCCGATTACCCGGATATTTTCCGCCGCGCCGCGGATTATGTCGACCGCATCCTGCGCGGCACCCGCCCGGGCGATTTGCCGGTCCAGGAGCCGGCGAAATTCACGCTTTCGGTCAACCTCAAAGCCGCCGCTGCCATCGGCCTCACCTTGCCGCAGTCGCTGATCACGCGCGCCGACGAGGTAATCGAGTGAGGCGGCGAGATTTTATCGCGCTCGCCGGCGGTCTGACCGCGTGGCCGCTCGCCGCCCGCGCGCAGCAGGACAATCGCGTCCGGCACATCGGCGTCTTCATGAATTTGCCCGAAGGCGATCCCGATGGCACGCGCTGGATTGCCGCTTTGCTGAAATCGCTCGACGAGTTCGGCTGGAGCGAGGGCGGGAATATCCGGCTCGATTTCCGCTGGGGCATCGACGCCGCGCACGTGCAAAAGAACGCCGAGGAACTGGTTGCACTCAATCCGGACGTCATCGTGGCGGCTTCGGTGCCGGCCGTGCGCGCTCTGCAACAGGCGACGCGGACAATACCGATCATATTCGTCGCGGTGACCGATCCGGTTACGGTCGGACTTGTCGAGAGTTCTGGCGCGGCCGGGCGGCAACATCACGGGTTTTTCGCCAGCCGAACTCAGCTTGGGTGCAAAATGGCTGCAGGTCCTCAAAGAGATGGTGTCAGCCTTGACGCGGGTTGGCGTTTTTCACAACCCGGCCAATTCCGGCTCCGTGTCGCAATTCGCCATCATCCAAGCCGCAGCGCCCTCGCTTGGCCTCGCACTCAGCGTGATCGATACAGCCGATAAGTCCACGATCGAGCAGGCCGTCGCGGCCTTCGCGAGTTCGCCGAATGGCGGGCTGATTGCGCTGCGGATAGGGGAGAATATTTCACTGCGCGATTCGCTCGTCGCGTTGGCGGCCAGGTTTCGATTGCCGGCGATTTATCCGCTGCGGACCTTCGCGACTGGTGGTGGGCTCGCCTCCTATGGTCCCGACGTCGCCGAGGAGTACCGCCAGGCTGGCGGCTATGTCGACCGTGTCCTCAGGGGTGAAAAACCGGCCAATTTGCCGGTCCAGGTGGCGAGCAAGTACCAGCTGGTCATTAATCTCAAGACCGCAAAATCGCTCGGCCTGGCCCTGCCGCAAACGCTTCTTGCCACTGCCGATGAAGTCCTCGAATAAAGGCAGCGGCTAGGTTCCGTGCAATGTGCTAAGATGATGAAATGAAAGCGGATACCGATCAGCGCCCCGAGCCGATGGGCCGGATGGCTGGCCGCGTCGGCAAGGCCGGGCCGGCTGTCGGCGCTTCGATCGTGCGCAGCCGCCTGTTCATCAAATATGTGGCGCTGCTGGTCGCCGTGGTCGTCCTTGCGCTCCTTGCCAACGGCGCTTTCGAGATCTGGTTTTCCTACCAGGAGCACAAGGCCTCGCTGATCGGCATCCAGCGCGAGCAGGCCGAGGGCGCCGCTTCGAAAATCGAGCAGTTCATCACCGAGATCAACAGCCAGGTCGGCTGGACGACGCAATTGCCGTGGTCGGATTCCACCCTCGATCAGCGCCGCTTCGACGCCTTGCGGCTGTTGCGGCAGGTGCCGGCCATCACCGAGCTGGCGCAGATCGACGCCTCCGGCCACGAGCAGCTGCGCGTCTCGCGCCTCACCATGGACGTGGTCGGCAGCGGCATCGACTATTCGGCCAAGCCGGAATTCACCCAGGCCGTGGCGCACAAGGTCTATTACGGGCCGGTCTATTTCCGCCGCGAGTCCGAGCCCTATATGACGCTGTCGCTTGCCGGCACGCGGCGCGATACCGGGGTGAGCATCGCGCAAGTCAATCTCAAGCTGATCTGGGACGTGGTGTCGAAGATCAAGGTCGGTCAGCGCGGCCGCGCCTATGTGGTCGATGCCGACGGCCGCCTCATCGCGCATCCCGACATCAGCCTGGTGTTGCGCAATACTGATATGTCGAAGCTGGCGCAGGTCAGCAGCGCCCGCGCCGCCGGTTCGGGCGACGCGGTGCAGGAGGCGGAAGATATCGCCGGCAACCGGGTGTTGACCGCGCACGCGCAGGTCGCGCCGCTCGGCTGGCTGGTTTTTGTCGAAACCCCCATCGCCGAAGCCTATGCGCCGCTTTACGCGTCGATCCAGCGCACCGGCTACGTGCTGTTCGGCGCGCTTTTGCTCGCCTTCATCGCCGGGATGTTCCTCGCAAGACGAATGGTGGGGCCGATCCAGGCGCTGCGCTCCGGCGCGGCGCGTATCGGCCAGCGGCGACTTGAACCAGCGCATCAGCATCAAGACCGGCGACGAGGTCGAGGCGCTTGCCGACCAGTTCAACGACATGGCGGCCAAGCTTCGAGGAATCCTATGCCGACCTGGAGCAGAAAGGTCGAAGACCGCACCCACGAACTGACCCAGGCGCTCGGACCAGCAGACCGCGACATCGGAAGTCCTGCAGGTCATTTCCAGTTCGCCCGGCGAGCTCGGTCCGGTATTCGACGCCATGCTGCAGAACGCGGTGCGCATTTGCGAAGCCAAGTTTGGCAATATGTGGGTCCGCGAGGGCGACAAGTTCCGCATTGTCGCGATCCACGGCGCACCACAGGAATACCGTGATGCGATGCTCGGCGATCCACTGGTTTTGCCCGATCCGCAAAGCACCATGGGCCGCCTCGTCAGTGCCGGCCAGGTCGTGCAGATCGACGACATCTCGACGGCACCGACTTATGGCATGCGGGCGCGCATCGCAACTATCGAGCTTGCGAAAGCCCACACCCTGGTTGCGGTGCCTATGCTCAAGGAAAAAGAGGTGGTCGGCATTATTGGCATCTATCGTCAGGAGGTACGCCCGTTCACCGACAAGCAGATCGCGCTTGTCGAGAGTTTTGCCGCCCAGGCCGTGATCGCCATCGAAAATACCCGACTGCTTCACGAGCTACGCCAGCGCACCGACGATCTCAGCCAGTCGCTGGAGGAGCTCCGCACCGCGCAGGATCGACTGGTGCAGACCGAAAAGCTCGCCTCGCTCGGCCAGTTGACCGCCGGCATCGCCCACGAGATCAAGAACCCGCTCAATTTCGTCAATAATTTCTCGAGCGTTTCGGTGGAGCTGCTCAACGAGTTGGTCGAAATCGTGGGCGGCCTGCAAGCCGACGACAAGGCCCGGGAAGAAATCGCCGACCTGTCCGATACCTTGCGCGACAACCTGCAGAAGATCGTGCAGCACGGCAAACGCGCCGACTCCATCGTCAAGAACATGCTGCTGCATTCGCGCGAAGGCTCGGGCGAGCATCGTCCGGTCGACATCAACGCCATCGTCGAGGAAAGCCTCAATCTCGCCTATCACGGCGCCCGAGCCGAAAGGCAGGGATTCAACATCACGCTGGAGCGATCATTCGATCCCGCCGCGGGCGAAGTAGACCTTTTCCCACAGGAGATCACGCGGGTCTTGCTCAATTTGATCTCGAATGGCTTTTATGCCGCGATCAAGCGCAAAGGCCAGGCCGTCAACGGCGACTTCGAACCGGTCCTGGCGGCGGCCACTAGAAACCTCGGGGATCGCGTGGAGATCAGGATCCGCGACAACGGCACCGGCATACCGCCGGAAGTGAAGGACAAGATGTTTAATCCGTTCTTCACGACGAAACCGGCCGGAGAGGGTACCGGGCTTGGCCTTTCCATCAGCCATGACATCATCGTGAAACAGCATTCCGGTAGCATCGCGGTCGATACCGAGCCGGGCAGCTTCACTGAATTCAAAATCACACTGCCGCGCAAGGCAGCAGCACTTGGCAACACGGGAGGACGGGCGTGAGCCTTCTCATTCTAGTGGTTGATGATGAAGCCGATGTCGAGGCGTTGTTTCGGCAGCAATTCCGGCGTGACCTACGTGCCGGCCGCTTCACCATGGAATTCGCCCAGTCGGCTACGCAGGCGCTGCAGTGCATCAGCGACGCCGGCGACGCCTCGCTTATCCTGATCCTGTCCGACATCAACATGCCGGGGATGAGCGGTCTTGAGCTTTTGCCCAAGGCCAAGGCGATGCGGCCGGACGTTCCGGTCATCATGATTACGGCCTATGGCGATGCCGAAACCAAGCGCAAGGCGCTGGAACGCGGGGCCGAAGCGCTGGTCACCAAGCCGATCGATTTCACGTTGCTGCGCAGCGAGATCGACACCAGAATTGAAAAGGCCGCATGATCGCCCGAATCCTGGTCGTTGACGACGAGCCCGATCTGGAGGCTCTCATTCTGCAGAAGTTCCGGCGCCAGATCCGGGACGGCACATTGAGTTTCCTGTTCGCCCGCGATGGCGTCGAAGCGTTGGCGGCGCTCAAGGCCAATGACGACATCGACCTCATCGTCAGCGACATCAACATGCCGCGGATGGATGGCCTTTCGCTGTTGCAGAAGCTGCAGGAGAGCGAGGACCAGGTCTCGACCATCATCGTTTCTGCCTATGGCGACATGACCAACATTCGCACCGCGATGAATCGTGGCGCATTCGATTTTGTGACCAAGCCGATTGATTTTGGCGATCTCGAAACCACCATTGTCAAGACACTGCGGCACGTCCAATTCCTGCGCGAGGCGCGGCAGCGTCAGGCCGATGCCGAGCGCGCTCATGCCTCGCTGTCGCGCTACTTCTCGCCCAACCTGGCGCAGCGTCTCGGCAGCGACCCCGGCGCGGTCGAGCTCGAGGGGCAGCGGCGCGAGATCGCGACGCTATTCACCGATATCGCAAATTTCACCGCGCTTGTAGAAACACTGGAGCCGAGCACGCTGGGCAGCCTGCTCAACGAATACCTCACCGGCATGACCGATATCGTGTTTGCGCAAGATGGCACGGTGGCAAAAATCATCGGCGATGCCCTGCACGTCCTGTTCGGCGCGCCCGGAGAGCAGGCCGATCATGCCGCCCGCGCGGTGGTTTGTGCACTGGCGCTGGACGAATACGCGCAGGCGTTTCGCGAACGCAGCCACAAAAAGGGCGTGGCACTGGGCGTGACCCGGATCGGCGTCCATGCCGGGCCGGCGATCGTCGGCAATTTCGGCGGCGGCCGGTTCTTCGATTACACCGCCTATGGCGACACCATCAACGTCGCTGCGCGGCTTGAAGCCGCCAACAAACAGCTCGGCACCCGGATCTGCGTCAGCGCGATGCTCGCCGACAAAGTCGAGGGCTTTTGCGGCCGGCCGATCGGCGACCTGATGCTGCGCGGCAAGACCGAAGCGCTTCGCGCCTTCGAGCCACTCCCGCTCGAGCAATACGAAACGGCCGCGACCAAGGCCTATCTCGACGCATTCGCCAAACTCGAGGCCGGCGATCCTGGCGCGATGGCAGCTTTCGCATCGCATGTCGGCATACAGCCGCAGGATCAGCTGGCGAGCTTTCACCTCAAACGGCTATTGAATGGCGCAACGGGCATTCGCATTGCGATGGAATAGCAGCAGCCAATCGTGGGAAAGAGTATCACGCATCAAACAGCACGTTTGGCCGCAGCGGCGCTCGCTATACCACAGCAAATTGGTCGCTTTCGGGGGTGAAGCGGACATGGCGCCGACATTGCAAAACAGTGGTTCCTGACCCGTCGTGACACTTAATGCGACGCAGCAATTCGGTCGCTTTCAGGGGTGAAGCAGAAGTCACACGACCATCGCCAATCGGTCGTTCGTAACTCAAGACGGACATAGCGACCCTATCGGTGGTGACGTATTACACGTTATTTTGCTGCGGGGACGTCTATTAGAGTTATACAGTACCGAAGGCGCATCCGACGGAGAGTATCATGCGACGTCGCCAATTCGTCTCGCTTCTCGCCGGTGCGGCGATTTACGGTCCACGCGCGGTGCTCGCGCAATCGTCGTCGAAGGTATTTCGCCTTGGCACACTCACACCAGGCTTGCCGCTGGATGAGAAGAGTCCCCTCGGCTCGACACTGCTGAAAGCACTCGAAGGCCACGGCTATACGCTCGATAAGAATCTTTCATTTAAGGCGCGCGGGGCAGCCGGCCAGGTGAGCAAGCTTGGCGAGATTGTCCGCGACATGAAGACGGACCAGGTCGATGTCATCGTGGCGGTCGGCTTTCCAGTCATAATCGCCTGCAAGGTTGCGAATGTGCCGACGGTTGTAGCCTACGGTGGTGGCGATCCGGTCGCGACCCATCTCATCGACGGACTAGCGCGGCCGGGCGGCAACATCACCGGTATTTCGGATAATGCGACGGCGCTCTCTACCAAACGCCTGGCGCTGATCAAGCAAGCGGTCCCGAAGCTGCAACGGGTGGCGATGTTGTGGAACCGGGACGACCTCGGCATGAGCATGCGTTACGAGGCGTCCGCCAGCGCCGCGCGGTCGATCGGGATAACGGTGCAGGCACTCGGCGTGCGCGAACCCGACGACTTCAACGGCGTGTTCGAAGCCATGGATCGCGAACCGCCGGACGCAATCTTCATGGTGGCCGACGTGCTGACTACACTCAACCGCAAGCGCGTGTTCGATTACGCCGGCGCGCACCATATTCCGGCGCTGTACGAATATGATCCCGTGGTGCGGGACGGCGGCTTGATGTCGTACGGGCCTGACCTACAGGAATGCATGGAGCGCGCCGCCGATTTGACAGCGCGGATCTTCGGCGGCGCTCGACCAGCCGAACTGCCATTCGAGGAGCCAACACACTTTAAGCTCGTTATCAACCTCAAGACCGCCAAAACCACAGGAATCGAACTGCCACAGAATTTTATGGCGCTCGCTGACGAGGTTATCGAATAAACTTGTCTACTACTGGTTCTGACCGATTCTGTTGAAAAAGTCGGCGGTTGCGCGGGATGATATTCGCTGATTCAGTCTCTGCGAGAGGCAGGACTGAAGATCATGATGGGACATCGGCAAGTCGAACAGGCTGCTTTGTTCTATGAGTTCTCGCTTGAAGGGTACATTCCGGCCGATCATCTGCTGAGGTCGATCGACAGGTTCGTCGAGCTCGGCGAGCTGAGGCGGGAGTTATCCTCCTTCTACAGCACAATGGGCCGGCCATCGGTCGACCCCGAGCTGATGATCCGGATGCTGATCGTGGGCTATTGCTTCGGCATCCGCTCCGAGCGGCGCCTGTGCGAGGAGGTTCACCTCAACCTGGCGTACCGCTGGTTCTGCCGGCTTGGGCTCGACGGTCGCGTGCCTGATCATTCCACGTTCTCGAAGAACCGACACGGCCGCTTCCGCCAGAGTGATCTGTTACGACGCCTCTTTGAGACAGTGTTGCGGCGCTGCATCAATGAGGGCTTGGTCGGCGGCGAGGGCTTTGCGGTCGATGCCAGCTTGATCAAGGCGGAGGCAAACCGGCAGAAGGGTATAGAGGGCGAGAAGGGACTTCCGCCGGAGGCCACGGGACGCGCCGTCGACGAGTATTTGGCCGTTCTCGACGATGCTGCGTTCGGTGCGGCGACCGAGGTTACGCCAAAGTTCATCTCACCGGCCGATCCGGCGGCGCGCTGGACCGGAGCCCATGGCGGACAGGCCTTCTTCGCTTACTCCACCAACTATCTGATCGATGTCGAGAACGCGATCATCGTGGATGTCGAAGCGACGACTGCGATCCGGCAGGCCGAGGTGCTCGCCGCAAAGCGCATGATCGAACGCTCAATGGAGCGCTTCGGCCTCTATCCGGCCAGGCTCATGGGCGACAGCGCCTATGGCTCGGCCGACATGCTCGGCTGGCTGGTCCATGAGCACGGCATCGAACCGCATGTGACCGTGTTCGACAAATCGGCCCGCAACGACGACACCTTCTCACGCGACGACTTCACCTATGACCACGAGCGCGACATCTACCTCTGCCCTGGCGGCAGAGTGCTGACGACGACGGGAACGCTCGTCAATGACGGTACGACGGTGCTCTACCGCGCCAGTAGGCGTGATTGCGGAGCCTGCCCGTTAAAGCCTCGCTGCTGTCCAAAGGAGCCGGCCAGGAAGATACCTCGCTCCGTCTACGAGGGCGCTCGCGACATGGCCCGCGAGATCGCAAAATCTTGGCAAGGGCGAACGTCGCGGCGACTGCGCAAAAAGATCGAGATGCTGTTCGCGCATCTCAAACGCATCCTCAAGCTGGATCGGCTTCGACTACGAGGACCGAACGGCGCTCGTGATGAGTTCCTCCTCGCAGCAACCGCCCAGAACCTCCGCAAACTGGCCAAGTTGATACCGATACCGAACCTGAAGCCGGCCTGAGACAGGATCAGGCTGGCAATCTGTCGCAACGTCACCGTAACGGCGGCGTTCAGCCCAATTAGCTCCCGGACTTCTTCAACAGAATCCGCGGTGAACGGTCACGCCGTTTTGCTTGATGACGATCTGCGCGGTATAGGCCTTCGAGTCGTCTTTGCGAGTTCGTACAGTTATCGTTCCCATCGGTAGGACTGCCCTTTTTCGAGGTCAGAGTCGCCTTTGTGAGTTGGTTCACTTCCCGAGAAATCGGTGCCTTTTGGTACGACATCACGCGGTCAGTACGAATTTTGTAGTACCATAGAGGGGAAAATGGGTCAAAATAGGCCAAAAATGGTACGACATCAGCCCTAACGGAATTTAATGAAGTGCTTGATAAAACTGAAAAGTCACTTCTGAATCGGTCCCGCCGATTTTCAGTCGCTCCGATGATGGAATGGACCGACCGGCATTGCCGGTTCTTCCATCGCCTGCTGACGCGGCGTGCGCTGCTCTATACCGAGATGCTGACCACCGGCGCGGTGCTGCACGGCGATCGGGCGCGGCTGTTGCGTTTCGATGCGGCCGAGCATCCGGTCGCGCTGCAGCTTGGCGGTTCCGAGCCGCGCGCGCTTGCGGCTTGCGCGCGGATCGGCGCGGACCTTGGTTTCGACGAGATCAATCTCAATGCCGGCTGTCCGTCCGATCGCGTGCAGGACGGCCGCTTCGGCGCCTGCCTGATGGCGGAGCCGGCGCTGGTCGGCGATTGCGTGGCGGCGATGAAGGCGGCGGTGTCGATTCCCGTCACGGTGAAGTGCCGCATCGGCATCGACGAGCAGGACCCGGAAGCGGCGCTGGAAGTTTTTGCGCAAAGTATCGAACAGGCATGCGCCGACGCATTGATCGTGCATGCGCGCAAGGCCTGGTTGAAAGGCCTGTCGCCGAAAGAGAACCGCGAAGTGCCGCCGCTCGATTACGCGCGCGTCTACCGGCTCAAGGCGGCGCATCCGCAACTCACCGTCGTGCTCAACGGCGGCGTCGCCGGCGTCGAGCAGGCGCTTGCGCATCTGCAACACGTCGACGGCGTCATGATGGGCCGCGCCGCCTATCAGGAGCCGTGGCGGCTGATCGCGGTCGATCCGCTGGTGTTCGGTGAAGACGCTCCGTTCGGCTCGCCGAAACAGGCCGCCGCCGCGCTCGCCCCTTATATCGAACGCGAAATCGCGAACGGCACGCGGCTGCACGCCATCACGCGGCATCTGCACGGCCTGTTCCGCGCCGTGCCCGGCGCGCGCGCTTACCGCCGGCATCTCGCCGGCGCCGCGGCTTCCCCGCAAGCCGGCGCCGAATTCCTCGCCGCCGCGCTCGCGCTTGTTGCGGACGAGGTCCTGGACAGGGATCGGGAATTGGCGCACATCGCCGCGTAACTCAAGCCGTCATGCCCGGGTAAGCGGCAAAGAATGATTTTCGGCGTTCCATTGAGCGAGCTGCTCTGGCTCGCGCTGGCCATCGTCGTCGGCGGCGTCATTACCGGATTGCTCGCCGGCCTGTTCGGCATCGGCGGCGGCGCGGTCATCGTGCCGGTGCTCTACGAGGTGTTCCGCATCCTCGATGTGCCCGACGCGGTGCGCATGCAGCTTTGCGTCGGCACCTCGCTCGCGATCATCCTGCCGACCACGATCCAGTCCTATCTCACCCATCGCGCCAAGGGGCTGGTGGTTCCCGGAGTGCTGCGGCTGTGGGCGCTCCCGGCGGTGCTCGGCGTCGCCTGCGGTGCGGTGATCGCGTATTTCGCGCCGGCTGCCGTGTTCAAGATTGCCTTCGTGGTGATCGCAACTTTCATCGCGACGAAATTTTTGTTTGCCGGCGACCGCTGGAATCTCGGTACCGAGCTGCCCGGCCCGGTGCCGATGCGGCTCTACGGCTTCATCATCGGGCTCACCAGCTCGCTGATGGGGGTGAGCGGCGGCTCGCTCTCGAACATCGCGTTGACGCTTTACGGCAAGACCATTCACCAGGCGGTCGCGACCTCGGCCGGGCTCGGCGTGCCGATCACCATCGTCGGCACGCTCGGCTATATCCTGGCCGGCCTGCACGACCGCGCGCTATTGCCGCCGTTGTCGCTCGGCTTTGTCTCGCTGATCGGTGTCGTGATCATGGCGCCGGTGTCGAGTTTCGCCGCGCCCTACGGCGCGCGGCTGGCGCATCGCCTGTCGCGGCGCACGCTCGAAATCGCGTTCAGTACTTTCCTGCTGCTGATCTCGGCGCGCTTTCTGGTCAGCCTGTTTTACGGATAGCCCTTTTTTACGGGATAGCCCTTTTTAGGGATAGCCTTGCAGCACCAGGCGGTCGCCGCTGACCTGCCAGGTTTGCAGCCGGTTGAGGAAGCTCATGCCGAGCAGACTCATCTTGAGCTGGCCGGGTTGCGCCACCAGCGCTTCCACCGAGCGCTCGACCAGGCCGCCGATGGCGATGCGATCGAGCGTGACTGGCGCGGCGCGCGCGCGGCCGTTGGCGGTGTCGATATTGACCGTGTATTTGAGCACTTCGAGCGGCAGGCCCGCCGCCTTGGCGTCGTCGCGGGTGAGCACCACCGAGCTCGCGCCGGTATCGAGCACCATGGCGACGCGGGCGCCGTTGATCTGCGCGGTGATGGCAAAATCGCCGGCATTGCCGCGGCCGATCTCGACGCTGCGGCCATGGGACACGACGTGGCCGGGCACCAGCACGACGAGCACGCGGTCGGCGACCGCATGCAGCTCGAAGCGATAGGAATAGGCGACCACCAGGACGAGCCCGACCACGACCCATAACAGCGCGGCGGTGATGGCTTGCGAAAAACGCTCGCGGAACATGGTCAGCACCGCGCCGCCGAGGAACACCAGGATCAGGATCTTGTAGGCCAGCGAGCCGAAATCGCCGGTCGACAGCGGGCCGACCGTGCCTGCGGCGTTGCGCGCCAGGATGATCAGAATGGCGATCAAGAGGCCGATCAGGAGCAGCAGCAGGAAGCGGTTGCGCACGGCGACTGACCTTCTACGGCGTGGCAGAAGCGATTTTTTGCGCGCCGGTTCCCGGGCCGGACAGCGCAGCGAGGCGCGACGGCAATTGCGCCATGATCCGCGCGCGCTCGGCCGGAGCGAAATCGCTCCAGCGCCCGATCTCGTCGAGCGAGCGGCCGCAGCCGATGCAGAGGCCTAGGGTCGGATGCACCACGCAGACCTTATTGCACGGTGTTTCGATATTGCTTTCGGCGCTGGCCATGAACGATCTCGGCGGGATTCGCGCGGCACCATAGAGAGCAAATTGCGCAACGCAAGCGCTACGCGCCGCCGCCGGCGAACAGCGCCCGTCTGGCGCGGCTGGTGCCGTCTTCGACGGCCGACGACATCTCGGCCTGCGGCTGGATCGGCGGCGCGGCGTCGGAGATCGGCGCCAGCGCCGACATCACGCGCTCGGGCGGGAAGGTGACGATCACTTCGGTGCCGATGCGCAGCTTGGATTTGAGCGAGAACGTGCCGCCGTGCAGGTCGATCAGGTTCTTGGCGATCGGCAGGCCAAGGCCGGCGCCCTGTTCGGCGGATTTGATCGAGTTCGAGCCCTGGCCGAACGAGGCCAGCACGATCGGAATTTCCTCCTCGGGGATGCCGGGGCCGGTGTCCTTGACGCTCATGTATTGGCCGCCCGAGGCGGTCCAGCCGACTTTGAGCCAGATCTCGCCGCCCTGCGGCGTGAACTTGATGGCGTTGGACAGAAGGTTGAGGCAGATCTGGCGCACCGCGCGCTCGTCGCCCCACAGCTTCGGCAGATCGGGCTCGAACATTTCGTGGATGGTGATGCCGCGATTGCCGGCGCGCAGCTTCAGCAGATGGTGGCAATCCTCGACGACGCGGTTGAGCGAGACGGCTTCCTCGTTGAGCTCGTAGCGCCCGGCCTCGATGCGCGACAGGTCGAGGATCTCGTTGATGAGGTTCAAAAGATGCACGCCGGAATTATGGATGTCGCCGGCATAGTCCCTGTACGCCGGCACGCCGTGCGGCCCAAAGATTTCGGCCTTCATCACCTCGGAAAAACCCAGAATGGCATTGAGCGGCGTGCGCAGCTCGTGGCTCATCTGAGCGAGGAAGCGCGATTTTGCGATATTGGCGGCCTCGGCGCGGCGGCGCGCTTCGTCGGAGACCGATTTCGACTGCTCGAGCTCGCCGATCAGCGCATCCTTCTCGGCGCGCGCTTCAAGCGTGGCGAGCGTCGTCGAATAGAGCCGGTAGGCGAGCAGCGAGAAATAGCCTTCGGCGGTCAGCGCCATGGCGGCGAGGATGTAATCGTGCAGCGTTCCCTTGGCCGCGAAATCGATCGCGATCGCGAAGGTGACCGGCAGCGTGAGTGCGAACACTGCGACCGGCAGGCTCGACGCCAGCATGCTCGATATCGCCACAACGAGCAGCATGACGAACAGCATGAAGGTGGACGCCTGTTCGTCGAGGCCGACCGGATTGATCAGGATGAAGGTCCAGGCCATGCCGAAGAACAGATCGAGCAGGATGAAACGCATCCGCCACGAGCGCAGGTTCGCGGTGCTCGGCGTCTCGTCGAGGAACAGCCGGCATTTGCGGATGATGACGAGATGAATGAGCAGCGCGCCGCCGGTCCACACGCCCGAGGTCAGCGCGCCGGTCCACAAGCCCGACAACAGCCCGATGGTGACGACCAGAAGCAGGATGACCGGCGACGCCGAGATGCGGTTCTGGGCGAATTGGCGCAGCAATTCGTAATCGAACACCGGCCGCGTGCCGCTGGTCGAGGTCAACCGATCGCGCGCCTCGCGCACGTGCTGAGACGCCAGCCGCCGCTTGGTCTGTGGAGCGGCGGCGGGAGACGCAAGCTCGTGCGCTTCGCTGATCGTATTGGGCATTGCCATCCGGGGCTGGCGGGGCTGGCGAAAAATCGCGACAAAAGTGACCCAAATTCCTTAAGACGAGGCTTAAAGTCGCGGAACTGCGCGGCGAAAAGGCGCTCGTTGACGCGTAGGGCACATGACGGCATTAGCGGTCTCGCCAAGGCGGGCTGGCGGTGCCGGGTCGGACGGGATAGTCTCGCCGTCTCAAAGGGATGGCGAGGGAACCTGCGATGAAACTCTACGATGGCGGCCGCGCCCCGAACCCGCGCCGCGTGCGCATCTTCCTGGCCGAGAAGGGCATCACGGTTCCCACCGAACAGGTCGAGCTTGGGCAACTGGCGCAGCGCAGCGACGCCTATACGGCGATCAACCCGATGCAGCGGGTGCCGGCGCTGGTTCTCGACGACGGCACCGTCATCGCCGAATCGATCGCTATCTGCCGCTATTTCGAGGCGCTGCAGCCCGATCCGCCGCTGTTCGGCCGCGGTGCGCTCGAGAGTGCGCTGGTGGAAATGTGGAGTCGGAGAGTCGAGCTGCACCTGTTCCTGCCGGTCGCCACCGTGTTCCAGCATCTGCATCCGGCGATGAAGATCATGGTCGATCCGCAGGTCGCGGCCTGGGGCGAGGCCAACAAGCCGCGGGTTACGCAGTTCTTGCAGTTCCTCGATGGCGAGCTCAAAACCCGCGCCTATATTGCCGGCGCCGCCTATACGGTTGCCGACATCACCGCCATGGTCGCGGTCGATTTCATGCGGGTGTCAAAACTCACCGTGCCGGACGATCTCGCCCATGTGCGGCGCTGGCATGACGCGGTGTCGGCGCGCCCGAGCGCGAAGGCTTGAAAATCAACGCCAGGACTCGTTGCACTTGCACGCGCACGTTAAGCTTGAACGGATGGCGGAGGAGGAGGCGATGTTCAAACGATTGGTGTCATTGACGGCGCTTTGTTGCGCGCTGTTCGTTGCCGCGTGGCCCCAGGGCGCCGCGGCGGAAGGCGCCATGGCGCTCGGCGTTACCGGCAACATCGCCAAGGACGGTTACTCGATCGGCATCAACACCAATAGCGACAGCGAAGCGCAGGCCCGCGACTCGGCGCTCAAATATTGCCGCTCGCACGGCAGCGACGCCGCCCGCGCCAAATGCGAGATTTTCGCCACCTACCGCAATCAATGCGCCGCCGAGGCCGAAGACCCGCAGCCCGGCACGCCAGGCGCCGGCTGGGCCATTGCAACGGAGAAGGCGGCCGCGGAAAAAATGGCGATGATGAATTGTCTGGCCACTGCCGGCGACCGCGGCAGTTCCTGCAAGGTCGTCACCTCGGTGTGCGACGGCAATGCGGATATTGGAACTGCCGCACCCGGCATAAAACCTAATGGAGGCAAGCAATAAGCCGCGCCGCGACAAATGCCCGCTGCGTTGCGAATGACGGCGGCAAAGCTGCTATAGGCGGGTCAATAAAGCGCCTGCGCCGGCGAAGCGGCGCGCGCGGCGGTGTGGAACTTTCAGGGAGGCCCAAGGTGTCACTTCGCGCAAGGCTTTGCGTAATCGCAGCCACCATGCTCGTGGCAACGGCGGCCGTCGCGGCCGACGACTATCCGACCCGGCCGATCCGCGTGATCAGTCCGTTCCCCGCCGGCAGCGCCTCCGACACCGTCAGCCGCGTCGTGCTCGACCAGGTGTCGCAAATCCTCGGCCAGCCCATGGTGATCGAGACCAAGCCCGGCGCCGGCGGCATCGTCGGTTTCGCCGACGTCGCCAAGGCCGATCCAGACGGCTACACCGTCGTCACCAGTTCGACCTCGCTCGGTACCGGCGCCGTGCTGCACAGCCATTTGCCCTACGACCCGGCCAAAGATTTCGCGCCCGTCGCCATGTTCGGCGTGTCGCCGAATGTCCTGGTCGCTTCGACCCAGACCGGGTTCAAGACGGTCGCCGACCTGGTCGCGGCGGCGAAGGCGAATCCGGGAAAGCTCACCTTTGCCTCCGCCGGCGTCGGCTCCTCCTCGCACATGGCCGGCGAGCGGCTTCGGCTTGCCGCCAATATCGACGTCCGTCACGTGCCGTTCCGCGATCAGGGTCTGACCGAGGTGATGGCCGGACGCATCGATTATTATTTCATTCCGCTCGCGGCGGCGGCCTCCGCGCTCAACTCGGCAAGCTCAACATTCTTGCGGTGAGCTCGCTCAAGCGCATCGCGCTGTTGCCCGACGTGCCGTCGATCGCCGAAGCCGGCTATCCGAATGCCGAGTTCAATTTTTGGGTGGGACTGTCGGTGCCGGCCAAGACGCCGCGGGCGGTCATCGACAAGCTGCACGACGCGACCGAAAAGGCGCTGCAGGATCCGGCGATGCACGAAAAGCTGGCCAAGCTCGGCGTCGAGCCGAAGCTGATGAGCGTCGACGAGTTCAACAAATTCTTCAAAGACGATCTGGCCGCGACCGTACAGCTCGCCAAGGACGCCCACATCCAGCCGGTGGACTGAGCTCGACTACGTTTCCCGGGTGCGTCGAAGACGCGCGTAAACGCGCTTATGGCGCTGCATCGTATCCGGGAAACAGTCGTTGGAATAATTACCGGTTCAACAGCGCGATCAGGCTCGACGTGTCCCAGCGCTTGCCGCCCATCTTCTGCACCTGCGAATAGAACTGGTCGATCAGCGCCGAGGTCGGCAGATGGGCGCCGTTGCGCCGCGCTTCGTCGAGGCAGATGTTGAGGTCCTTGCGCATCCAGTCCACGGCAAAGCCGAAATCGAATTTGCCGGCGACCATGGTCTTGTAGCGGTTCTCCATCTGCCACGACTGCGCCGCGCCCTTGGAAATGGTGGCGATCAGCTTTTCGATGTCGAGGCCGGCTTTCATGGCGAAGTGCAGGCCTTCGGCGAGGCCCTGGACGAGGCCGGCGATGCAGATCTGGTTGACCATTTTCGCCAGTTGACCGGAGCCTGAGGCGCCCAAAAGATTGCAGGCGCGCGCGTAGGCCGCGATCACCTTCTCGGCCTTGGCGAACGGGCCGTCGTCGCCGCCGCACATCACCGTGAGCACGCCGTTCTCGGCGCCGGCCTGGCCGCCGGACACCGGCGCGTCGACGAAATCAAAACCGCGTTTCTTCGCTTCGGCATGAAGCTCGCGCGCGATCGCCGCCGACGCGGTGGTGTGATCGACCACGATCGACGCCCTTGCTCATGCCGGCAAAGATGCCGTCGTCGCCGAGCATCACCTGGCGCAGATCGTTGTCGTTGCCGACGCAGGCCATGACGAAATCCTGGCCCGCGGCGGCGGCCTTCGGCGTCGGCGCGCTCTTGCCGCCGTACTGGGCGACCCATTTTTCCGCCTTGGCCGCGGTGCGGTTATAGACCGTGACCTCGTGGCCGCCCTTGGTCTTGAGATGCCCTGCCATCGGGTAGCCCATGACGCCGAGCCCGACAAACGCGACCTTTGCCATTGTTTCCTCCATTATTCGGAACTGGTCATGGCCCGGCCGGCGGCAGGCCGTCAACCGGGGCGGGCGCGGGTTGACCGCTACCGCAAGGGGCCCAAGGGGCTTATGTAGGTCACCATGGCAAGCCTCAAAGACGATGTTCTGGCCGCCCTGGCCCAAGTCGCGAGCCCGCAGGGCCAGCAGCTCACCGAGACCGGCACGCTGTCCGACGTCGTCGTCACCGACGGCAAAGTGTTTTTCTCCATCAGCGTCGATGCCGGCGCGGTGAAGGAATGGGAATCCGTCCGTGCCCGCGCCGAAGCCGCGACCCGCGCCGTGCCGGGCGTCAAATCCGTGCTGGTGGCGCTCACCGCCGAGCGCGCCAGCGGCGTGGGCGGCACCGCGCCACAACGGCGCCCGCAAATGCCGCCAGGAGCAGCGCGCCCGCGCGAAGGCGGAACGGCGCCGTCGCCGGCCGGCATTCCCGGCGTCACATCGATCATCGCCGTTGCCTCGGGCAAAGGCGGCGTCGGCAAATCGACCACCGCGGTCAATCTCGCGCTCGGCCTGCGCGACCTCGGCCTGAAAGTCGGCATTTTGGATGCCGACATTTACGGGCCGTCGATGCCAAAGCTGCTCGCCATCCGCGAGAAGCCGCAGACCGTCGGCGGCAACCGGCTCAAGCCCATCGAGCGTCACGGCATGCCGGTGATGTCGATCGGCTTTTTGATCGAGGAAGAAACGCCGATGATCTGGCGCGGGCCGATGGTGATGTCGGCGCTGACGCAAATGCTGCGCGAAGTCGAGTGGGGCACGCTCGATGTCATGGTCGTCGACATGCCGCCCGGCACCGGCGATGCGCAGCTCACCATGGCGCAGCAGGTGCCGCTCAAGGGCGCCGTCATCGTCTCCACGCCGCAGGATCTGGCCTTGATCGACGCCCGGCGCGGCATCGCCATGTTCCGCCGGGTCAACGTGCCGGTGCTCGGCATCGTCGAGAACATGAGTACCTTCATCTGCCCGCATTGCGGCACGCGCTCGGATATTTTCGGCCATGGCGGCGCGCGGGCCGAAGCCGAGCGGCTCGGCGTGCCGTTCCTCGGCGAAGTGCCGCTGCATATGGACATTCGCGAGAGGTCGGATTCCGGGCAGCCGGTGGTCGCGACCGTGCCGGACGGCCCGCACGCCCAAGCCTATCGCGACATCGCCGCGCGCGTGCGCGACGGCTTGCTGGTGGCAAGCCGCCCGGCGCCCAAGATTGTGATCGAGGCCTAGGCTTCGCGCTGATTTTGATCGTAGCGGTAATTGCGGAGCTTTTGGCGACCTATTGTTCGAGGACCAGCACGTGCTTGTTGTTGTCCATCGACCACGATTTGAATCGCTGGAGAAACGACTGGCCGAGCAGGAGACTTCCTGCAGCGGGCGAAACGCTGCCTTTGACGTTTTCGATCAGCACATCGCCGACCTTCAAAGACCTGATAATGAAAGTCACGGTGGGCGAAATCGAGCCGTCAGCAAGCATGTACTTCTGTTTTCCCGTGATATCGGATTTTTCGATGGTGCCTGCTCGGATCAAGGTGCCAACGACATCGGCGGGTACCGCGACGTCAGCGGCGCCGCTGTCGACGACGAAATTCAGCGTGATAGCGCCGTTTATGAATACCGGTACAACGAAGGTGCCGCCAAGGGACTTTAATGGGATCTCGATGCGCGTCGTGTTTGACGGGACTTCAACGTGAGTTGGGTTTGATGATACTTCAGTGCTGGACGGATTTTTTGGTCCTTTAGGGGGAGTTGGACTTGACGCGGCGCCGATCAGCCTGATGCCCTTGAGCGCTGCCGCCAGCCCCGCTTGCTGGAAGCTATCGATGGTGACGGCGGTCAGAATCGTTTCCAAGACAATGTAACCGTGTAACGATTTGATCATGTTGATCTTCATCAACTGCGGCCCGTTTGTGGCCCTGACCAAGCGGCTGTAGTAACTGTCTGCGGGAACGCCGCCTATCACGCCTTTTTCGTGCTTGTTGAACGGCTCGGCCTTGGCGGCAAAGAACAGCGTATTGGCCAACTCGTCCGGCGTCTTCGCCAGGGTCACTTCGTTCTCTTGCATCAGCGTCAACGATATTGCCGCGGAACCGTCGGGCCCGATAACCAACATGCTTCCCGATTTGCCCACCTTGGCGGTCCAGATGTCCGGCAGATGAAGCAGGAAGGCGACTGGCCCGCTCTCCGGATAGCGCAAATCTTTCGCCGCGGTGATGCCGGCTGAACCGGCGGTAATCGCGCCCAACAGCGGCAGCATTGCCGCCAAACGGCCAGCGGTGTCGATAAAGGATTGACTGTATCGAATGGCACGCCCCCAACGCGATGGACGGATTTTGTGCGCTGGCGCCGAAGGAATCAACAGGGTGGCATCGTCTAGGTGCTGATATTGGGCAGGGGCGATTGGCATCGATATCTGGCTGCGGAAGGCGCAATGGAGATTGTTATCGCGGCCTTGAATACCCAAATAGCACCATGCGTTCCATCATGGGGCGCGCGTGTTTGATACAGGGAATGGCCATGCTTAAACGCAGCGTCTTGTTTGCCGCCGCCTTGCTGGCGGCGCCGGCTTTGACCGCATTTTGGACCGCGTCGGCCGCACCGGCGGCGCAGGGGGTGGCGCAGTTCGACGGCACCTGGAGCGTTTCGATCATCACCGATGCCGGCGAATGCGATCGCGGCTATCGCTATGCGCTGCATATCTCCGGCGGCCGGATCACTTACGACAATCCGAGCTTCGATATTTCCGGCCAGGTGAACGCGCGCGGCCAGGTCAGCGTCGTGGTCAGGGCCGGCTCGCAGGCAGCGTCCGGCACCGGGCGGCTGTCGCGCGATTACGGCACCGGCACCTGGAGCGGCCAGTCGGCGACCTCGCGCTGCTCCGGCCATTGGGAAGCCGAGCGCCGCGTCGGCGGCGGTGGCTATTAGCGGATAATCACTGCGGCTATTCAGCCCACCGCGCCGGCGGCATCGCGGCGCAGTACTTTGCCCGGCAGCGCCCCGCTATGGGTCGCGTTCTCGACCACGATCGTGCCGTTGACGATGACGGTGGTGCGCGCGCCCGACGGAAATTGATGCGGATCGGCGTAGGTGGCGCGATCGGTGAAATCGTCCGGATCGAACAGCACCACGTCGGCGCAAAAACCTTCCCGCAACAGGCCGCGGTCCTTGAGTTTCAGCGCGCGTGCCGTGGCGCCGGTCATTTTGTGGATGGCAAGCGCAAGCGGCAGCGCGTTCTCGTCGCGCACATAGCGCGACAGGATGCGCGGAAACGTGCCGTAGAAGCGCGGATGCGGCATGCCCTTGCCGACGGTGCCGTAGGGCGCGACGCAATTGCCGTCGGAGCCGACCAAAGCGAGCGGCGAGGCGACGATGGTGCGGATGTCGGCTTCCGAGATCGACGTCACCAACACGCGGGTCGCGCCCAGATCGTCGGCGAGATAATCGCACAGCGTGTCGATCGGATCGGCGCCGCGCTCGGCTGCCAATGAGGCAATGCTGCGGCCGGAAAATTGCGGCAGGTGCGGCGAGATCGAGATCTGCACGCAGTCCCACGACGGAATGCGGCCCCAATTGTTCAGCCCGTCGCGGGCAATGTCGGCGCGGATTTTTTGCCGCGTTTCGGTTTCGCCGAGCCGCGCGATCATGGCCTCGACGCCGCCGGCCTGCACCCATGCCGGCAAAATGTTCTTCAGCGGGTTCGAGCCCGCCGCATAAGGATAGGAATCGCAATCGACGTCGACGCCGCGCGCCTTGGCGTCGGCGATCATGGCCAGCGCCTGGCGCGGCCTTGCCCCAATTGTCCATGCCGGAGCATTTGAAGTGCACGATCTCGACATGCACGCCGCATTGCTCGCCGACCGCGATTGCCTCGGCGACCGCCTCGATCACTTTGTTGGATTCGTCGCGCAAGTGGGTGAAATAGCCGGCGTTGTGGCGCTTGAGCACATGGCCGAGCGCGATCATTTCCGCAGCTGCCGCGTAGGAGCCGGGCGGCGTGAACAGGCCCGACGACATGCCGAGCGCGCCGGCATCGAGCGCGTCTTCAAGGAGCGCGATCATCTGCTCGAGCTCGGCCGCGCTCGGCGCGCGCTCCGCCATGCCCATCACCATCAGGCGCAGCGTGTTGTGGCCGACCAGCATGCCGGCATTCACCGCGGTCGGCGGAAACGTGTCCAGATAATCCGGGAAACTGGTTTCGCGAAACGGCAGCCACGGCGCGCTTGGGCTCAAATAATCTTTCAGCAGCTCGACCTTGCCGGGCAGCGCCGGCGCGACCGAAAAGCCGCAATGGCCGATGATCTCGGTGGTGACGCCCTGGCGCACCTTGCTTTCGGCCTTCGGATTGATCGGCAGCGTGAAATCCGAATGCGTCTTGATGTCGATAAAACCCGGCGCGACGGCGAGCCCTTCGGCGTCGATGATTTTGTGCGCGGCGTCGGTGATGCGCGGCCGATCGCGGCGATGCGGCCGCCTGCGATGGCGAGATCGCCGGCGACGCCGGGATTGCCGGCGCCGTCGATACAAAATTCCGCCGCGGATCAGGATGTCGTGCAAGGCGATTTTTATGTCAGGAGTGGCGTTTGCGATGCTTGATCGGCGCTGCGTAAGGCGGCGGCACGAAGCTTGGATTGATGTTGCAGAAACCGCGATTGCCGGCAATCACATGCGGCGCGCATTCCTCGGCGCTGCGGAATTCGCAGTCCCACACCACGTCGCCGACGCCGAGATTTTGCACCGCGCACCACGGCGCATTGCCGAAGCTGCCGGCGTGGGCGGCGCAAACGCTTAAAGCCAATCCGGCCGCCGCCAATATGAGTTCTGGTCTTCATGACGTCAGTTTAGGCCGCCGGGAGGTCCATGCAACACGCCGCCGCCGGCCGGGGCGGTTGCATGTTTTGCCCTGCACGCATAAGCTGCACCCGTCATGCGGGTGCGAATTTGGGGATCGCTTCTTCTGGCCATTTGGTGCGCCGGCTGCTCGGCGAAGCCGCCGGCCCAGCTGGTCAATGCCGTGGCGCCCGGCCAGGCCAAGATCACCATCACGCGGGATCCGCCGCCGCCGGGCCCGCCGGTCATGGTCGACAGCATCGACGGCCCTCATCCCGCCGAAGCCCCGCCGGCCCTGATCGACATCAACGAAGCTCACATCGGCAATCTCGCCCCTGGCCAAACCTATGTCGGCGGGGTGGCGCCAGGCCCCATTGCCATAACCGTCACCGGCATGATGGACGCCGGCAATTACATACTCCGCTTCGATGCCGTCGCCGGTAATACCTATGCCTTCCAGGTGTCGCCGCGCACCGATATGTCGCGCCCCCTGGCCCGGGCGGTGTTGGGATTGACCGGAGCTGTGGTGGAGGCCGCCGTGATGGGTGAAAGGGGCGGCCCTTTCAAGGTCACGCAAACCACGCCGTGAGCGCGGCAACGCAGCTTCGCTGCGCCAGCGCCGAAAACACGAGGCCGCCGGCCAAGGCAGCCGCGGACGCGACTTACCAGATGTAATGCGCCGCAGCGTAAAGGACGACGATGACTGCGGCAGCCAATAAAGCCAATTGCAACGTCAAGTTATCGGCCAAGCCGCCACGCCCATTGTGGTCGCTCTGAATAGTCATGATGACCTCCCTTGCGGATGCCATCGCTGAAGCGGTGGCTTTTTAACGCTACGCAGATGCGTGGAAAGCGCATTGATCCAAATCAATAAGCGGAGCGGCCGAAGCCGCGGGAGCAAGTGGCCGCGTGAGCCGACGGGTCCGGCCTTCGGCCGGCCCGATCGCTGATTTTGCAACTGACCCTATCCAACGAAAACACAAGCCTGAAAAACTTCCATCATTTTTCGACAATGACGATGATGGAAAAATGCTGGAATTTTCTTAGCGGAAAAGCTTGCCTGGAGAGACGATGACGAGGCCGCCAACTGAGCCGGGCCGCGTGACCCTGGATCATTTCGCCGGGACCAGCGGATGCAAAGTAGCGTCCGCGAGTTTCAGCCATTCGGCCGCCATTTCGCGGTTAATACAGCGCGAGTCCTGATCTTTCGTCGAGGCCACCAAATTCAAACAATGCTCGGCGTAACGCGCGTATTCTTTGTGTTTGTGGTTCTTCGGAGTTGCCATGATTCTGTCCCCTGCCGGCGCTGTCCTAAATCTGTGGCGCACCGGTAGGGTTAGTCTGTTCAAAATTGACCACTTCTCTCTGCGGTTAAATTCAAAACCGGCCACTAGGGGTCAAACTAGGCCAGTACCCACATCCCCGGTACTGGCCCCGGCGATCCGGCGCGGTCGGGGTGGGCTTAGGAGGCTCGGCAGCAAGCGCTGCGTTCAACAGATCGCCGATAGTCCAAACCCCTGAGAATATTTACAAACCAAAGGGCTGCGTTTGCGTCGCGAGTTCGAGTGTCGCCATAACCTGCGCCAGACGCCTTATCTGATGTTCGATTGCCTCTTGCAGGCTTTTCCGAAGGTTCGGGTCGGGTAGCCATCGCTCTTGTCTGTCGATGCTGCTTAGCATGTTTTCAGTCTATGCTTGACAAGAGGCCGCCAACTGAGGCGGCTTCCGTCGCCTTGAATCATTTCGTCGGCTTTAGCGGCTGGAGAATAGCGTCCGCCAATTTTATCCATTCTGCCGCCATCTCGCGCTGAAGGGCGCGATATTCCTGACTCGGTGCCACCGGCACCATTTTCAAACAATGCACGGCGTAGTGGGCGTATTCTTTGTGTTTGCTATTCTTCGGACTTGCCATGATCTTCTCCCCTGGGCGCGGTACTAAATCTGTCGCGCTTCGCCCGAGGGAGTCTGTACAAAATTGACCACCTTGCCGGGTCTTCGCTAATTCGATCCGCAAGGCGGCAACCGCTAGCCACTCATGGGCTAGAAATTCCGCTTGTTCCTTAAATTCCGGGCATTCCTGGGCTACTTGCAGAAGCACCAGGGCGTGATCTTGACAGTGGCTCGCAATGCGCATTTTGCGGCCTCACATGATTACCAACCCCGAGGAGTAGATTTAGCATAAAGGGGCGTTGGCAAACAGCCTAGCCTGTTTTGCCATATCCGAGCCCGGCTAATCCGGCATTGCGCAAGCGAACCGGATCGCGCTCGCCTCTGTGGGCCGTTGCGATAATTCGGGCCGCGATGGCCTCGTAAACGATTTGCGGTTGGCCCGAGCTGTGGAGTGCCTCGCGCGCAGCATCAAAGGCTTCGCCCATGACTCGCGTCGCATGATCGTCAAACACGCCGTCGTTCGGTCTAAGGAATGGCAGGATGGAGGCCACGTGACCCTCACACGCAATGAGTTACCACTGCCAAAAAAGGTAAAATAGGATGGCGGCCCCGTCTATATCTTTTGACATATTTCAAAAGGGACCAGTGCAAAATTCAAAAGGGACCAGCGGCCATGGAAAGGGGCCAGTACCCACACCCCCGAAAAGAACATATTGCGAACATAGAACAGATCGTGTACAGTGCTGTCTTAGCATTGCCGGGGCAGGGGCCGCTTCGTTGCTGGCCTTCCGATTCCCGGCCATAAGGAGCACGGATCATGAGTGCAGGTGCAGCAGCGCTTCGTCTCGTTGAAGGATCGTCCATGGACAAAACGAAGGCCCTTGATGCGGCGCTCTCGCAGATCGAGCGCAGTTTCGGCAAGGGCTCGATCATGCGGCTCGGCAAGAACGACAAGTCGATGGACATCGACGTCGTCTCCACCGGCTCGCTCGGCCTCGATATCGCGCTCGGCATCGGCGGGCTGCCGCGCGGCCGCGTCGTCGAAATCTATGGGCCGGAATCGTCGGGCAAGACCACGCTGGCGCTGCACGTGTCTGGCCGAAGCGCAGAAGAATGGCGGCATCTGCGCCTTCATCGATGCCGAACACGCGCTCGATCCGATCTATGCGCGCAAGCTCGGCGTCCAGGTCGACGACCTGTTGATCTCGCAGCCCGACGCCGGCGAGCAGGCGCTGGAAATCGCCGACACCTTGGTGCGCTCCGGCGCGGTCGACGTGCTGGTCATCGATTCGGTCGCGGCTTTGGTGCCGCGCGCCGAGCTCGAAGGCGAGATGGGCGACAGCCAGCCCGGCCTGCAGGCCCGCTTGATGAGCCAGGCGCTGCGCAAGCTCACCGCCTCGATCAACCGCTCCAATACGATGGTGATCTTCATCAACCAGATCCGCATGAAGATCGGCGTCATGTACGGCTCGCCGGAAACCACCACCGGCGGCCACGCGCTGAAATTCTACGCCTCCGTCCGTCTCGACATCCGCCGCATCGGCGCCATCAAGGAGCGCGACGAAGTGGTCGGCAACCAGACGCGCGTAAAGGTGGTCAAGAACAAGCTGGCGCCGCCGTTCAAGCAGGTCGAGTTCGACATCATGTACGGCGAAGGCGTCTCCAAGAACGGCGAATTGGTCGATCTCGGCGTCAAGGCCGGCGTCGTCGAAAAATCCGGCTCCTGGTTCTCCTATGACAGCCAGCGCATCGGCCAGGGCCGCGAGAACGCCAAATCGTTCCTCAAAGCCAATCCCGACATCGCGGCAAAAATCGAAGTGGCGATCCGGCAGAATTCCGGCGTCATCGCCGAAAAGATTCTCGCCGGCGAGCAAGCCGAAGCCGCCGAGGACGACGACGCGGCCGAAGGCTGAGCGCAGTTTCGCTCCGGCATTCGCCAAGCCAGCATTCGTTTTGCATCAGCATAGTCCCGCCCTCCAAGTGGGGGCGGGCAGGGACGGGGGTCGCCTGGTACTGCGTAGGCTTTTTGTAGTGCGTAAGCTTTCTGGCCCCCGCTCCTAACTTTTTCGTTCAAAGCCAGGTTCGCTCAAAGTCAGGGCAAGATTCTTGGCCTTAGATCGTGGCCTCAGTCAAAAACAAGTCCCGGGCGCGGTGGCGCCCGGGACTTACGTTTTGACAAGACTTGCGTTTTGAGACGGCCGATAGAAGAAAAACCTAGGAACGGCGCTCCGCGGTCCAGGTGCCCGAGCAGTCGCCGCCGCTCCAGGAGCCTTCGCCGAGGTTGCCGGAGAGCCGGCCGGTGCCGTTGGCGTTCTTGCCGGCGGCGCTGACCATCACGGTGACGGCGCCTGTCGGCAGAACCTTGCCAGCGATATTCACGGCGACGTCGCCGGCATTGGCGAGCATGCCGTTGGAAATGCGGATCGGATAGCGATAGCCGCGGTCGCAGGCGCCTTTCTCGGTGACGATCGATACGCTCCACAGGCCATCATAGCCCGGCACGGCGTAGCTTGAGGTGGTGGCAACGGTGGCGGAGGCGGCCACGAGTGCGAAAAGGGCGCCCCGGCCGAAGCTCTTGAAGTTGGTCATAGCAGCCATCCCTGTCCTGTTCAGTCTTTAGCGCGGTAAGCCCGCTTTTACTGGCGATCGTGAAGCGATCGATTAGGTACGCAAAGCTTGGTTCTCACCCCGCATTTACTTTGTCGCTGTGAAACGCAAAGTCGTTCTAACGAACAAAGGTTCCAATCGAGTTGATGGGCATCACAAAAATGCTTTAATGCCGGCCACAAACGCGCGGCCGCTCGAAAAACACTATATTCTACAAAGCGATACGGGATTCAGTTTGTTTTAATTCTTAGGCCTAATTTGCGGCACTGTGGCGCTCTCGCCGCACTGACCGGCCGGCCGGAGCAGCGCGAACGCGGGCTTATTGCGCGCCGGCGGCGGCCGGCTGGACCGCGGACGACCCGTCGGCGGAAACCAGGCGGTAGCCGACCCCGAGCTCGGTGAGCAGGATGCGCGGCTGGGTCGGATCGGCCTCGATCTTGCGCCGCAGCTTGCGCACGAAAATGCGCAGGTAATGGGTGTCGTCGATGTGCTCGTTGCCCCAGACCTCGCGCAGCAGGAACTGGTGGGTGACCACGTTGCCGGAGTGCTGGGCGAGAATCTGCAGCAGCCGGTATTCCTTCGGGGTCAGCGTGACGCGGCGGTCGTTGATGAACACGGCGCGGGCGGCGAAATCGATCGACAGCGGTCCGAATTTCATCACCGGCTCGCCGCGCGAGGCGCGCAGCTGGCGCCGCATCGCCGAATGCGCCCGCGCCAACAGCTCGGCCATGCCGAACGGCTTGACCACGTAGTCGTCGGCGCCGGCCTCGAGCAGCCGCACTTTCTCGTTTTCGCTGCCGCGCACCGACAGCACGATCAGCGGCACGCTCGACCACGACCGCAGCCGCTCCAGCACGTCGGCGCCGTCCATGTCCGGCAGGCCGAGATCGAGGATCACCAGGTCGGACGGCTGCAGCGTCGCCGTGCGCAGCGCCTCGGCGCCGGTTTCGGCCTCATGCACCATGAAGCCGTCGAGCTCAAAACCGGTGCGCAGAAAGCGCCGGATCTGGATCTCGTCGTCGACGACGAGGACGGAGGCGGGCGTTTCACTCATCGACAGTGGTCTCCAGTTGTTCGGCCTCGGGCGACATCGGCAGATGGATGGTGACCGTGGTGCCGCGGTCGGCGCCGTCGCTTTCGACCTCGACCTTGCCGCCGTTGGCGGTGACGAAGGCATTGGCGATCCACAATCCGAGCCCTGAGCCGGACGTGGTCACCTTATGGCGCGGCCCGCGGAAGAAACGGCCGCCGACCTGGCGCTTTTCCTCAGGCGTGAGCCCCGAGCCGGCATCGTGCACCGAGAGCATCACGGTCTGGCCGTTGGGATGGGCGGCGACGCGGATCGGCGAGCCGGCCGGCGAATATTTCGCGGCGTTGTCGATGATCTGCACCAGCGCCTGCTCGACCTGCGCCGGATCGACATGGACGATGGGCAGGTTGGAATGAAGATCGAACGTCACCGGATAGCCGCTCAGGCGCCGGCGGCGGTGCTCGAACGCGGCATTGACGATGTCGACCGGCTCGACCCATTGCAATTTCGGCCGCACCTGCTGGCGGCTGATGGTGGTGGCATCGAGCAGGTTCTGGATGTCGATATTGAGCCGCTCGGCTTCGTCGCGCACCACGCCGGTCAGAGCCAACAGCCGCGGATCCCCGGCCAGCGCCGGCGCGTTGTGCAGGACCGTGGCGGCGCCGAGGATCGAGGCCAGCGGCGTGCGCAATTCGTGCGACACCGAGCCGATCAGCGCTTCGCGCAACAGCTCGGTCTCCGACCGCATCTTGGCCTCGTTGAGCGCGCGCGCGACGTCGAGCCGCTCCAGCGTCGCGGCGGCGTCAGCCAGCGCGTCGTCGATGCGCTGGCGCATGTCGGCCAGCGGCTGGCCTGAGACATTGCCGAGATCGACGGCGACCAGGCCGAAATCGGGCGTCTTCGGCGAGACCCGGCGAATGAGCCAGATATTGCCCTTGCCGTCGTCGACGGTGCGCTCGAGTCCTTCATCGTGCTCGACCCGCGTGACCGCGGCGCGCACCGTCTCCGGCACGTCGTCGGCGGCGCCGGCGTCGGCGGCGCCAAGCAGCACCACCTTGCGCTGCACCAGATTGGCGAGATGCTCCTGGATGGCGACGAAAATCTCCGCCGCGCTCGGCGCCATGGCGAGGCGGCGCGAGAACGCGTAGAGATCGCTCATCTCGCGTTCGCGCTTCCTCGCGATGATGATGTGTTTCTTGGCCTGGCTGGACAGGTGCGAGACCACCACGGCGACGATCATGAACAGCAAAAGATTGAGCGCCTCCTGGGGCGAGGCGACCCGGAAGCTGTAGAACTGCGAGAAATAGAGGTAGCCCGAGAGCAGCACGCCGGCGATGGCGGCCACCAGCGCCGGAATGACGCCGAGCTGATAGCCGGCCAGCATCACCGGCACGAGATAGAGCACGGCGCCGCGCAGGATGCCGACATAGTGGCGCAAAAACAGCGCCACCGCGGTCGTCACCGCGACCAACAACAGCGCAATGGCGATGCCGCGCATTTCGCGCCGCATCGCCGCGACCATCAAATTTATCCGCACGCGAAAGTGCCGTCCAAAACCGGTTGAGTCTACCCTTGGGCAGACAATAGGCCGCTGCCGGCTTGGCGGCCATCATTTTCCGGTATCGGCGCCCCGCGCGGCACGCAAAGGCGAACAAATTTTCGTAATCGGGCCAGCCGTAATCGTTAACGGCCGGCCGCATCGCGCCGGAAATTTACAGGGAATTTATGACCGTGTTTTCAGCGCAAGGCGGACGCAGCGCTATTTGCTGCGCACCACCTCGGCATAGTCGGGCGCGTCCTTGAGAAAGCCGCGGTCGAGCATCCAGTCGACCTTTTCCTGGAACTCGTCGGCGCGGTAACTCTTGACGCCGACCAGTTCCGGCATCAGGCCCTGCGCGCGCTGCTCGGGCGTCAAATCGCGCAGCACCTCCTGGCGCGAGCGGTCTTCGTTCTCGCCCAGCCAGGCGATGGCGCGGTTGAGGGCGCGGCGCAGCTTTGCCGCCGTTTCTTCGTCGACGTCGTTGCCGGCGACGATGCCGCCGCGCCAGCGCAGGTCGGCGATCTTGCGGGCGCCGGCGGCGAGCGCGCGGCTCACCAGCGGCTCCATCAGGGCGGCGGCCTGGGTGGTGCCGCTAAGCAGCGCTTCGAGCCGGTCGTTGGCGTGGACCAGCTTGATCTCGTCGAACGGCACGCCGGCCGCTTCCAGCACTTCAATCGCGGCATAGAACGTGCCGGCATGCCAGGTCACCGCGATCGGCACGTTGCGCAAGTCGGCGGGCGATTGAATTTTGGAATCCTTGGCGCACCATCAGCGCGCCGGTGCGCACCGTGGTGTCGAGCCCGATGATCTTGCCGCCGCCGAGCGCCTGCACCCGCTCGATCGCGCCCCACTCGCACACCGGATAGACTTCGAGCGCGCCTTTTTGCAGCTGCAATTCCTTCCAGCGCTGGGAGAAATCCTCGACCCGGCCCGCGGCGCCCTTGGGATTGTCCTCGTGATATTCGACGTTGAGCCCCTCGGCGGCAAAAAAGCCCTGCTCGACGGCGACCCGCCACGGCCGGTCATGGGCGTTGCTGTCGCTTTGCAGACGAATGGTCTTGGTCATCGGGTCATGGTCCTCTTCATTTCAATACCGCTCATTCGCGGTCGGTTTGGGGTGGCTCGTCGTAGCCGTGGCGGCTCGAATAGAACAACAGCGCCATCAGCCCGCATCCGATCACGACCGAAAATACGATGCCGAGCGTCATGGCGATATAGCCGGCCGGCGGCATCGGCGGCCCGCCGAGCGAAATCCAGGTGCGGGCCGCAAACCACATCGCCGCGCCCAGTATAGCAAACAGCGGCGCGGCGATCGCGACGATACCCAGGATGCTCAGCTTGGCGTTCGGTTTTGCCGTGTTCAACTCGACCATGGTCGAAACATATGCCTTGGCGCGCCAATCGCCAATCGGGGTGCAACTTCGCCGCGCCCCGATTTACGCCATCGCGGCTTTGAGGTTGGCGTCCACCTTGTCGAGGAAGCCGCCGGTCGAGAGCCACTTCTGATCCGGACCGACCAGGAGCGCGAGGTCCTTGGTCATGAAGCCGGACTTCGACCGTGCCGACGGTGACCTTTTCCAGGGTAGCGGCGAATTTCGCCAGTTCCGGGTTGTTGTCGAGCTTGGCGCGGTGGGCGAGCCCGCGGGTCCAGGCGAAGATCGAGGCGATGGAATTGGTCGAGGTTTCGCGGCCCTTCTGGTGCTCGCGGTAGTGCCGCGTCACCGTGCCGTGGGCGGCCTCGGCCTCGACCACCTTGCCGTCCGGCGTGGTGAGCACCGACGTCATCAGGCCGAGCGAGCCGTAGCCCTGCGCCACGGTGTCGGACTGCACGTCGCCGTCGTAGTTCTTGCACGCCCAGACATAGCCGCCCGACCATTTCAGCGCCGCAGCCACCATGTCGTCGATCAGGCGGTGCTCGTAGGTGATCTTCTTCTCGGCGAACTTGTCCTTGAACTCGCTGTCGAAGACTTCCTGGAAAATATCCTTGAAGCGCCCGTCATAGACTTTGACGATGGTGTTCTTGGTCGACAGATAAAGCGGATAGCCGCGGTTATAGGCGTAATTCATCGAGGCGCGGGCGAAATCGCGGATCGAGTCGTCGAGATTGTACATCGCCATGGCGACGCCCGAGCCGGGGAACTGGAACACTTCGCGCTTGATCTCCTTGCCGTCGTCGCCGACGAAGGTCAGATAAAGCTTGCCCTTGCCCGGCACCTTGAAATCGGTGGCGCGGTATTGGTCGCCGTAAGCGTGGCGGCCGATGATGATCGGCTTGGTCCAGCCCGGAACGAGCCGCGGCACGTTCTTGCAGAGGATCGGTTCGCGGAAGATGACGCCGCCCAAAATGTTGCGGATGGTGCCGTTCGGCGAGCGGTACATCTCGTGCAGATTGAATTCCTTCACGCGCGCTTCGTCCGGCGTGATGGTGGCGCATTTCACCGCGACGCCGACCTTCTTGGTCGCTTCCGCGGCGTCGATGGTGATCTGGTCGCGCGTCTCGTCGCGCTTCTCCATGCTGAGATCGAAATACATCAGGTCGATGTCGAGATAGGGATGAATGAGCTTGTCCTTGATCTCCTTCCAGATGATCCGGGTCATCTCGTCGCCGTCCATCTCGACGACGGGATTGGTGACCTTGATTTTCGCCATAGAGCTTTGATCCCGTTGGAGCGCGGTCGGTTGCGGGTTCGGCGTCAGAGCGCGGCGAGCGCGGCGTTCTGCGTGGCGCTCGGCCGCATCGCGGCCGATGCCTTGGCGGAATCGGGCAGGTAGTAGCCGCCGATGTCGACCGGTTTGCCTTGCGCGCCGATCAGTTCGCCATTGATCTTGGCCTCGTTCTTGGCGAGCGTCTCGGCCAGCGGTTTGAAGCGGGCCTGCAACTCCGCGTCCTTGGTCTGCGCGGCCAGCGCCTGAGCCCAGTACAGGGCGAGGTAGAAATGGGTGCCGCGATTGTCGAGTTCGCCGACCTTGCGCGCAGGAGAGCGGTTGAACTCGAGGATCTTGCCGATGGCCGTGTCGAGCGTCTCGGCGAGAACCTGCGCCTTGGCGTTCTTGTAGGTCTGCGCCAGATGTTCGAGCGACGCGCCGAGCGCGAGAAATTCGCCGAGCGAATCCCAGCGGAGATAGCCTTCCTCTTGGAACTGCTGCACGTGCTTGGGCGCCGAGCCGCCAGCACCGGTCTCGAAAAGACCGCCGCCCGCCAACAGCGGAACGATCGATAGCATCTTGGCCGAGGTGCCGAGCTCCATGATCGGAAACAGGTCGGTCAGATAATCACGCAGCACGTTGCCGGTGACGGAGATCGTGTCCTGCCCCTTGCGGATGCGCTCGAGCGAAAACTTGATCGCTTCGACCGGCGGCAGAATGCGGATGTCGAGCCCTGCCGTATCTTGATCCTTCAGATACTTCTCGACCTTGGCGATGACTTGCGCGTCATGCGCGCGCTTGGCGTCAAGCCAGAACACCGCCGGGGTGTTGGTGAGGCGCGCGCGGCGCACGCCGAGCTTGACCCAGTCCTGGACCGGCGCGTCCCTGAGCTCGCACATGCGGAAGATGTCGCCGGTCTCGACCGGACGCTCCAGCAACACCTTGCCGTCATCGGCGACGACGCGGACCGTTCCGCCTGCGGGAACTTCGAACGTCTTGTCGTGCGAGCCGTATTCCTCGGCCTGCTGCGCCATCAACCCCACGTTCGGAACCGAGCCCATGGTCTTGGGATCGAACGCGCCGTGGGCCTTACAGTCCTCGATGGCCGCCTGATACATCGTCGCGTAGCTGCGGTCCGGGATCGCGGCGATGACGTCGTGCAGCTTGCCGTCGGCGCCCCACATGCGGCCGGATTCGCGGATCATCGCCGGCATCGAAGCGTCGATGATCACGTCGCTGGGCACGTGCAGGCCGGTGATGCCCTTGTCGGAATCGACCATGGCGAGGCCCGGTCGTTTTGCGTACTCGGCCGCGATGTCGGCCTTGATCGCCGCTTTTTCGGCTTCCGGCAGCGTTTCGATCTTCGTCGTGAGATCGCCGAAGCCATTATTGAGATTGACGCCGAGACGCTTCAACGTGGCGGCGTGCTTCTCGATCACATCGGCGAAGAAGACGGAAACGGCATGGCCGAACACGATTGGGTCGGCGATCTTCATCATGGTCGCCTTCACCTGCAGTGAGAACAGCGCGCCTTCCTTCTTTGCGGCTTCGATCTCATCGGCAAAGAAAGCGCGCAGCGCCTTGCGGCTCATCACCGCCGCATCGATGATCTCGCCGGCGGCAAGCGGCGTCTTTGCCTTCAGCACCGTGACGGCGCCGTCGGCGCCGACCAGTTCGATGCGGGCGTTGGTCGCTGAGGCGACGGTGGTCGCGATTTCCGAGCCGTAGTAATCGCCGCCCGACATGGTCGCCACGTGCGTTTTGGAGTTGGCACTCCAGGCGCCCATCTTGTGCGGATTGTTGCGGGCGAATTGCTTCACGGCGCCAGCGGCGCGGCGGTCGGAATTGCCCTCGCGCAATACCGGGTTGACGACGCTGCCGAACACCTTGGCGTAGCGGGACTTGATGTCCTTCTCGGCTTCCGTCGTCGCGTTGTCCGGATAGTCCGGAACGTCGTAGCCCTTGCCTTGCAATTCCTTGATCGCGGCCTTGAGCTGCGGGATCGAGGCGGAGATGTTGGGCAACTTGATGATGTTGGCCTCGGGCCGCAACGTAAGCTTGCCGAGCTCTGCCAGTTCGTCGTTGATTCGTTGCGCAGGTGTGAGCTTGTCGGGGAAAATGGCGAGGATGCGACCGGCCAGAGAGATGTCCTTCAACTTTACGGACACACCCGCCGCGCCCACGAAGGCTTCAACGATCGGCAGCAGGGAATAGGTCGCGAGCGCCGGGGCTTCATCGACCTTTGTCCACATGATTTCGAGATCTGGCATGCTTGCACCTCTGGTCGCCGTGCTTGTTTGGGCCGACCGGAAACTGAACATTGGCGGGCGCGGTGGAGTGGTTTCGCCCGCGGGCCCTCAAATGAATTGTTCTCGGCGCGGACATCGCCAACCGGGAATTCGACTGACGGGAGTTCGACGCGCGCCCTATAGCATCCGTAGGGCGGCGGAGAAAGCCGACATTTCAGTCATTCCGGGGCCGAGCGAAGCGAGGAGCCCGGAATCCATATCCCCAGTCCTCAGGTGCTGGCACTGGCTCTTTCCGTGGCCTCGCTTTTCGTGGTTATGGATTCCGGGCTCCGCGCTACGCGCGGCCCCGGAATGACGAGCGAGGAGCAATGCCAGGGGCAGGAACCGACAAGACCAAGCGCTGGGTCGAAGGCGCCCGGCCCGGTCGTGATTCTGGTCGAGCCGCAGCTTGGCGAGAATATCGGGGCGGCGGCCCGCGCCATGGCCAATTTCGGGCTGTCGCGGCTGCGCCTGGTCAAGCCGAAGCAGGCCTGGCCGAACGACAAAGCGCGGATGATGGCGGCCGGCGCCGACCGCGTCCTCGATGGCGCCGCGCTTTACGACACGCTCGAAGGCGCCATCGCCGACTGCGCGTTCGTCGTCGCCACCACCGCGCGTGCCCATGACCAGGCCAAGCCGGTCGTCGGCCCGGCGGAGGCGGCGGCGCTGATGGCGCCGCGCGTTGGCTCAGGCGAGACGGTTGCGATCCTGTTCGGCCGCGAGCGCAACGGGCTGGAGAACGACGAGGTGGCGCTGGCCGACCGCATTGTCACGTTGCCGGTCAATCCGGCCTTCGCGTCGCTCAACCTGGCGCAAGCCGTGGCGATCGTGGCCTACGAGTGGTTCAAGCTTGCCAGCGGCGAGGCACTGCCGTTCGCCATGCCGCAAAAGTCGCCAGCCGCGCCGAAGGAGCAACTGCTCGCCTTCTTTGCTTCGCTCGAGCGCGAACTGGAAAAAGTCGAATTTTTCCGCCCCCCCGACAAGCGCGAGACCATGCAGATCAATCTGCGCAACATTTTCACCCGCATGCAGCCGACGCAACAGGATATCCAGACTTTGCACGGTGTGATCATGTCGATCGCCGAAGGCCGCAAAGGCCCGGCGCGCGGCGGCGTGCTCGACGGCGCGGAGGCCGAAATGCTGCGCGCGCTGCTCGCCGAGCACGGTTCCGGCCAGACGCCGAAGGCGCGCGGCCCGGTGCGCGGGCTGGCGCGGCTCCTTCGCCGCAATCCGACCGAGGCCGAGCGCATGTTGTGGCAGGCACTCGTCAACGACCGCCGCTTCGCCGGCCGCGGTTTCAAGCGCCAGACGCCGGTCGGCCAGCACATCTGCGACTTCGTGTCGTTCCCGCTGCGGCTGGTGATCGATCTGGTGCCGGCCGACGAAAGCGAGGCCGCCGCAAAAGCCCGCGCGGACAAGTGCGACTGGCTCAAAGCGCACGACTACACCGTGCTGGGAATATTTGACCGCGATGCGGAGTCTGATATGGCAGCGGCACTCGCGCGGATCGAAAACGCCATCGGCCAGAGCTGAATTGTTTCAGTTCCAAAGTGGCGTGGCTTCGCTGCACGGGCGCATCCACAGGCACGGTCGATAAAATGCAATTGACGAATTCAAAGGCGCAGTACGGCGCGGTTCCACAAATCCTGCACTGGCTCACCGCCATTTTCGTGATTTGCGGCTTCTTGCTCGGCCAATTCGGCGACGACCTGCCGAAAGGCAATGCTCAGGCCATCGGTCTCTTCGTTCACATGACTTTGGGACAATGCGTCGTCGTCTTGCTCATCGCGCGCCTTTTTTGGCGCGTCGCCAATCCGCCGCCGCCGCCGGAACCGACGCCGCTGGGCCGGCTTGTGGTCTGGGCCGCCAAGCTCAGTCACTTCACGCTCTATGCGCTGCTGCTGGTGGTGCCGTTTCTCGGACTCATCGTCCAGCTCAAGCGCGGCCACGCCTTGCCGGTTCTCGGCTTTGGCAATTCCAATCGCCTTGGCCGGCCGACCGCAATATCGCCCGGACCATTCTCGGATTTCACGGCTGGCTTGCGGACGCGCTTTTGATCCTTGCCGGCGTGCACGCCGGCGCGGCGCTGGTGCATCATTATTTGTGGCGCGACCGCACGCTGCGGCGGATGCTGCCCGGTGCGGCGGTCTAGCCCTTGAGCACCTTCAGCGCCGCCGCCGCGCCGGCGCGCAGCATCGACAGGTCGCTCGACACCGCGAGGAATTTGACGCCGCGCTTGGCCAGCGCCGCGGCGCGCTCGGCGGAGTGACAATAGGCGCCGGGAATCTTTTTCGCCTTCTGCGCGCCGGCGATCAAAGTGTCGAGATGGCCTTCGACCTCCTTCGACAGCGGATCGACGGTCTTGCCGTCCGACAGCGCGATCGACAGATCCGACGGGCCGAGGAAGAAGCCGTCGATGCCCGGTGTGGTGATGATCGCTTCGAAATTTTGCAGAGACGTCCGGGTCTCGATCATGGCGAGCGTGATGATGTTATCGTTGGCCTCGCGCAGATAGGTTGCCATGTCGGATACGCCGCCGAGCGTCATGGCGCGGTGCGGCCCCCAGCTGCGCTCGCCGATCGGCGGAAATTTTGCCGCAGCGGCAAAGGCGCGCGCATCGGCCGCGGTATTGATCATCGGTGCGATGATGCCTTCGGCGCCGAAATCGAGCGCGCGGCTCACCAGAGCGAAATCGTTGAGCGGCACGCGCACGATCGGCGCGCCGCCGCCCTGGCGGACTGCGGCGATGCCGGCAAGGATGCCGCCGACGTCCCACAAGCCGTGCTGGCTTTCGATCGTCACCGCGGCAAAGCCGTCGCGCGCCAGCGTCTCGGCAACGAGCGGATAGGGCAGGCCGCACCAGCCGGAATAGACCGTTTCGCCGGCGTGCAGTTTTTTTGCGAGACTAAATGCGGGTATAGCCATGATGTGCGCTACTTTCCTGCCTGGATGTCGGCGACGGCCTTGGCCATCAGCTCGGTCATAGTGCGGGCGATCTGATGATCGGACTGATTGACGGCCTTGGCATCAAAATCCTTGCGGATCTTGCGCGCCACGTCGTGATCGCCGGCCTCTTCGAAATCGGCCATCACGATTGAAAGCGCGTAGCTGTCGGCTTCGGCGCCGGAAAGCCCGAGCTTTTCCGCGGCCCACAGCCCGAGCAGCTTGTTGCGCCGCGCGGTGGCCTTGAATTTCAGTTCCTCGTCGTGCGCGAAGCGCTGCTCGAAGGCCTCTTCGCGCTTGTCGAATTCGGTCATGCCTTCGTCCTCGATGTTGATGGAACACCGCAAATCACGTGCCGCCTTGCATATCGGGGGTGACCCGTCAAGGCAACCGTGTTGACGCTTGAACTTGGTCGTTGCAGCGGCGACCGTGCGGGTCTATGCCGATTGTACTCCGCGGCACCTTCGGCTAGCTTTTGTGTCGCGGACGGGCCGCAGTGTTGAGTCGTGCCGCCCACTTCCGCCGCCGCGGACCTAGCCACTGTAATTGGAGCCACGGCATCCAATGGATTTTACAAAGCCACGGTACACTCCCATGAGCCGCCGTCGCCGCATCTACGAAGGCAAGGCGAAGATCCTCTATGAGGGACCCGAGCCTGGAACCCTGATCCAGCACTTCAAGGACGACGCGACCGCCTTCAATGCGAAGAAGCACGAGGTGATCGAGGGCAAGGGCGTCCTCAACAACCGCATCTCCGAATACGTCTTCCAGCATCTCAACGACATCGGCGTGCCGACCCATTTCATCCGCCGGCTCAACATGCGCGAGCAGTTGATCCGCGAGGTCGAGATCATTCCGCTGGAAATCTGCGTGCGCAATATCGCCGCGGGCTCCTTGGCGCAGCGACTCGGCATCGAGGAAGGCACGCAGCTGCCGCGCTCGATCATCGAGTTCTATTACAAGAACGACCAGCTCAACGATCCCCTGGTGTCGGAAGAGCACATCACCGCGTTCGGCTGGGCGACGCCGCAGGAGATCGACGACATCATGTCGCTCGCCATCCGCGTCAACGATTTCCTCTCCGGCCTGTTCCTCGGCGTCGGCATCCGTCTGGTCGATTTCAAGATGGAAACCGGCCGGCTGTGGGAAAACGACCTGATGCGCATCGTGGTCGCCGACGAAATCTCCCCGGATTCCTGCCGGCTGTGGGACATCAAGTCGAACGAGAAGCTCGACAAGGACCGCTTCCGCCGCGACCTCGGCGGGCTCCTCGAAGCCTATACGGAAGTCGCCAAGCGGCTCGGCATCATGAGCGAAGGCGAGCGGCCGCAAGGCACCGGGCCGGTGCTGGTCAAGGGCTGAAGCTCGGCGCGGCGTCACGCAGCATCGCGACACGATGCGCAAGACATCGATGCGCAAAGACATCACCATCGGCCTCGTCGTTCCGTTCGCCACCGACGAGGTGCCGTTCGAAGGCCCGATCATGTATCCGGGCGTGCGCTTCATTCCGCGCGGCGTCGGCGTGCGCAATCTCACGCCGGAAGGCTACGAGCCGGCCTGGAACGGCATCCTGCCGGCGGCGGAATATTTGGCCGCGCAGAACGTCGACGCCATCATGGTGATCGGCACCTCGCTGACCTTCTATAAGGGGCCGCAGGCCCACGACCGGCTGCTCGAAGAATTGCGCCAGCGCACCGGGCTGCCGGTGAGCACCATGAGCCAGTCCATCATCGACGGCCTGCGCGAGGTCGGCGCCGAGCGCGTCGCCGTCGCCACCGCCTACAGCGACGTCGTCAACCGGCGCCTGAAGGAACTGCTCGCGGCGGCCGGCATCGAGACGCTGTCGCTGGAATGCTTCGATCTTTTCGAATTCGGCGGCCCCAGCAAAAAGAGCGAAGCCGACATCATTGCGTTGAGCGACAGCGCGGTCGCCCAGCGCCAAGGGCGCCGAAGGTATTTTGATCTCCTGCGGCGGCTTGCGCACGCTCGAGGTGGCCAAACCGCTTGAAGACCGTCACCACATTCCGGTGGTGTCGTCGGCCACGGCGGCGTTCTGGGCGGCGATGCGGCTCGTGGGCGAAAGCGGCCGCGTACCCGGCTATGGCCGGCTTTTGGAAGAGGCCACGGCGCCGGTGCATTAGGCGCGCCGGTTGGTTGCAGCCGCGGCGATTCCTACATATGGAATGGGCCGCGCCTTAGCGGCCGGAGCGCTTGCCATGAAAGCCCGCGTCACCGTCACCTTGAAGTCGGGAATTCTCGACCCGCAGGGCAAGGCCATCGAAGGCGCCCTGAAATCGCTCGGCGTCGGCGGGGTCGCCAGCGTCCGCCAGGGCAAGGTGTTCGACATCGAGATCGAAGGCGGCGATCGGGCCAAGGCCGAGGCGGCGCTCAAGAACGCCGCCGAAAAGCTCCTCGCCAATACCGTGATCGAGAATTACCGCATCGAGGTGACCGGATGAAATCCGCCGTCATCGTCTTTCCCGGCATCAATCGCGAGCGCGACATGGCGCGCGCGCTAAAGCTGATTTCCGGGCGCGAGCCGGCGATGGTTTGGCACGCCGACCGCGAGCTGCCGGCCGGCACCGACCTCGTCGTCATTCCGGGCGGCTTTTCCTACGGCGATTATCTGCGCTGCGGCGCCATCGCGGCGCGTGCGCCGATCATGGACGCGGTGCGCGCCTTTGCGGCGAAGGGCGGGCTCGTGCTCGCGGTGTGCAACGGCTTTCAGATCGCCTGCGAGGCGGGGCTGTTGCCCGGCGTGCTGATGCGCAACGCGCAGCTGCGCTTCATCTGCCGCGACGTCTATCTGCGCGTCGAGCGCTCCGATACCGCGTTCACCCGCGGCTACAATGCCGGCCAGGTGATCCGCGTGCCGGTGGCCCACGGCGAGGGCAATTACATCGCCGACGGCGAGACCATCGCGCGGCTCGAAGGCGAGGGCAGGGTGCTGTTCCGCTATGCGTCGCCGGACGGCATGATCGATCCGAACTGGAACCACAACGGCGCCCTCAACGCCATCGCCGGCATCGTCAACGAGCGCGGCAACGTGCTCGGCATGATGCCGCATCCGGAAAACCACGTCGAAGCGGTGATGGGCTGCACCGACGGCCGCGGACTTTTCGCGGGCCTTGTGGATCACTTCAAGCTGGCGGCGTGACTTCCCTCTTTCCATATGACAGAGGGGTGTGGAACTCGAGCGGCTCTTGCCTGTGAACATCCAACGAACCCGCCATCACGCCTGAGCTGATCGCCGAGCACGGCCTCAAGCCGGACGAGTATGCGCGCCTCGTAGAAGCTCATCGGCCGCGAGCCGAGCTTCACCGAGCTCGGCATTTTCTCGGCGATGTGGAACGAGCACTGCTCGTACAAATCCTCGAAGATCCATCTGCGCACGCTGCCGACCAAGGCGCCCTGGGTGATCCAGGGACCGGGCGAGAATGCCGGCGTCATCGACATCGGCGACGGGCTCGCCGTCGTGTTCAAGATGGAGAGCCACAACCATCCGAGCTACATCGAGCCCTATCAGGGCGCGACAACCGGCGTCGGCGGCATTTTGCGCGATGTCTTCACCATGGGGGCGCGGCCGATCGCCTGCCTCAACGCGCTGTCGTTCGGCGATCCAAAGCATCCGAAGACGCGCGCGCTGGTCGCCGGCGTCGTCGCCGGCATCGGCGGCTACGGCAATTCCTTCGGCGTGCCCACGGTCGGCGGCGAAGTGCGCTTTCATCGCCGCTATGACGGCAATTGCCTGGTCAACGCCATGGCGGTGGGTCTCGCCGATGCCGATAAGATTTTCTATTCCGCGGCGTCGGGCGTCGGCATGCCGATCGTCTATCTCGGCTCGAAAACCGGCCGCGACGGCATCCACGGCGCCAGCATGGCGTCGGCCGAGTTCGGCGCCGACGCCGAGGAAAAGCGCCCGACCGTGCAGGTCGGCGATCCGTTCTCGGAAAAGCTTCTGCTCGAAGCCTGCCTCGAGATCATGGCCAAGGGCTGCGTCATCGCCATCCAGGACATGGGCGCGGCCGGGCTGACCTGTTCCGCGGTCGAGATGGGCGCCAAGGGCGATCTCGGCGTCACGCTTAACCTCGACAAAGTGCCGTGCCGCGAGACCGGCATGAGCGCCTACGAGATGATGCTGTCGGAGAGCCAGGAGCGCATGCTCATGGTGCTCAAGCCGGAGAAGGAAAAGGAAGCCGAGGCGATCTTCCGCAAGTGGGGTCTCGACTTCGCCGTGGTCGGCGAAACCACGCCGACGAAACGCTTCATCGTCAGGCATGGCGGCGCGGTCATGGCCGACCTGCCGATCAAGGAGCTCGGCGACGAGGCGCCGGTCTATGACCGGCCTTTTGCCGAAACCGAAAAACGAAAAATCGTTGCGGCGACGGACGTCGTACCGCCGATGCCGATCGCCGCCGCGCTGGAAAAGCTGATCGGCTCGCCGGACCTGTGTTCGCGGCGCTGGGTGTGGGAGCAGTACGACCACGTCATCATCGGCAATACGGTGCAGCGGCCCGGCGGCGACGCCGCCGTGGTGCGCATCAATGATGGCCCGAAGGCGCTGGCGCTCACCTCCGACGTGACGCCGCGCTATTGCGAGGCCGATCCGTTCGAAGGCGGCAAGCAGGCGGTGGCGGAAGCCTGGCGTAATCTCTCCGCCGTCGGCGCCAAGCCGTTGGCGCTCACCGATAATCTCAATTTCGGCAATCCGGAACGGCCGGAGATCATGGGGCAACTGGTCGGCTGCATCCGCGGCATCGGCGAAGCCGCCCGCGCGCTCGATTTCCCGATCGTGTCGGGCAACGTCTCGCTCTACAACGAGACCAACGGGCGGGCGATCTTGCCGACGCCGACCATCGGCGGCGTCGGTGTGCTCGACGATTTTACCAGCGTCGATGACGCTTCGCTTCAAAGCCGAGGGCGAGGCGATCCTGCTGATCGGCGAGACCCAAGGCTGGCTCGGCCAGTCGGCTTATTTGCGCGATATCTGCGGCCGCGAGGAGGGCGCACCGCCGCCGGTCGATCTCGCCGCGGAGAAACGCCATGGCGATTTCGTCCGCAGCCTGATCCGCGACGGTCTCGTCACCGCGGCGCACGACGTTTCCGACGGCGGCCTTCTGGTCGCGCTCGCCGAAATGGCGATGGCGTCCGGTATCGGTGCGGTGCTGGAAACTGCGGCGACAATTCCCGCCCACGCGTTCTGGTTCGGCGAAGATCAGGGCCGCTACGTCGTGACCAGCAAGAACGCCGATCTCATCGCCGAGCGCGCCAAAGCGGCCGGCGTGCCGTTGACGCGGCTCGGTGCGACCGGCGGCAAGGCATTGGCGATTGCCGGCGAACGCCCGATTGCGGTTGCGCAGCTCAAGGAGTCGTTCGAGAGCTGGCTGCCGGCCTATATGGCGGGTCAGGCGGCCTAGTTATCGGCCCGCCGCCGCGCTCAGCGCGCCGTAACAGCTCGGCGACAGGCTCGATGCGTTTGCGGCGAGGCAGCTGATGACACGGCCGCCGCCGAACGGAACGCCGGCACAGAGCGACCGCACTTCAACGCCGCAAATTTGCACGATCGCCAGCGCCTCGCGCGGGCGCAGCATCGGCATCGGTCCGATGGGCGCGACCGCGGGCGCAGCCGTTGTCGCCGGTGCTCCGGATGGTGCCGCCGCAGGCGCGCCGCCGCCGATTGCGGCCACGGCGCTGCGGCACGCTGCCGAGAGCTGCGTCTCGTTGCGCTTGAGACATTGCAACGCTTCGGCGCCGCCGGGCTGGACGCCTGAGCAATGGGACATGAAATCGGACCGGCACGCGGCGCGGACGGCAGCGGTCTGCTGCGCTGTCGGTTTCGCGGGCGCAGCGGCGGCCGGGGCGGCTGGCGTGGCCGGGGCGGGCGGTGCACTGGCGCGCGCCGGCTCCGCCGGTTTTGGTTCTACCGGTTTCTTGGCCGGCGCTGCCTGCTTTACCGGCTCGGCGGGTGCCGCGGCGGCGGGCGGCGGCGCGGCCGGAAGCGACTGCACCGCAGCTTGGCAATTAGGTGAAAGATCGGCCGCATTGGCCTTCAAGCATTGCAGAATTTCGGGATTGTTCGGCGCGATCCAGGAACAGTGCGACACGAAGTCGTTGAGCGTGCAGGCCTGCTGCACGGTCTTGAGCTGTTCGTTCTGGGTTTCGGCCGGGGCGACCTCAATCCCCGGTGGCGCACGCTCGACTTTGGCGGCCGGTGGCGCGGTCTCGGATTGCGCCGGAGCCGCGGGCGCCGGAGCGGCCGGCGCGGCGGCCGCGGCGGGCTCGGCCGGCTTCGGCGCGGCGGCGTTCACGGCGGACTTGCAGGGCGCCGAAAGCTTGGCGTCGTTACGAACAAGACACTCGAACGCCTCCTTGCCGCCGGGCTGGACGCCGGAACAGTTGGCCATGAAATCGGAGCGGCAAGCGGCGCGAATGGCGTCACGTTGAGCTTGGGTGGGCTGCTGGGCCAAGGCTTGTTCGTAGGACAGCGCCAGCAGCAAGCCGGCAAACGCGAAATACCGCAACATCGCATGGCCCTTTCCGCGGCGTGGTCGCCGGCATGTTTTGCGGCGAAACATGCATGGCCACTTGCGCGGCGTCCAGGGGAGGAACGGCCGCCCAAGCTTTGCCGCTCGGAGCCGATCTGCTAATCCCTCTGGGCGCTTCGCCGGCAAAGCGTGGCCCCGCGAGGAGACGCATCATGGCAATGGCTGCCAACGATATCGAACGCCTGATCCGGGCGCGTATTCCCGACGCCGAGGTGACGATCCGCGATCTCGCCGGCGACGGCGACCATTATGCCGCGACCGTGATCGCCGAATCGTTTCGCGGCAAATCCCGGGTCCAGCAGCACCAGATCGTCTACGAGGCGCTCAAGGCCGAAATGGGCGGCAAGCTGCATGCGCTGGCGCTGCAGACCGGCACGCCGGAACCCTGAACAAGCCACTGCCGGCGACCGTTCTCCGCGGCAGCCCGCGCGTGGAAATCTATGCTCCATGATGACGGACCGGCGGCATTTCATTGACGGCGAGGCTTGCTCCGGCGAGATTTGACCATCCAGGCATGAAATCCCGGCATGGGCTTTGCACTGTTTTGCCTTACGTATTTGCGCTACATATATCAGGCCTTGAGAGGGTGAGAGTCGCGCGGCTGGGGCAGCCCGCGGCGTCAGGAAGGATGACCGCGATGTCAATCGAGCAATTCATCGACAATGAGCTGAAGGGCAACGACGTCGTACTATTCATGAAGGGCACGCCGCAGTTCCCGATGTGCGGCTTCTCCGGCCAGGTCGTGCAGATTCTCGACTATCTGGGCGTGCCGTATAAGGGCCTCAACGTGCTGGAAAACGACGACCTGCGCGGCGGCATCAAGAATTATTCGAACTGGCCGACCATCCCGCAGCTCTACGTCAAGGGCGAGTTCGTCGGCGGCTGCGATATCGTGCGCGAAATGTTCCAGGCCGGCGAATTGCAATCGCTGCTCAAGGACAAGGGCGTCCCGGTCAAGGAAGCGGCGCAGGCTTAAACGCCTCGCGCCGCCGCACCCGTCATCGCCGCCTGCGGCTCGGCTTGTTTGTAAGCGCGTGCCGCCAAGCGATTGTCAGCGCGAGTAATATTCGACCACCAGGTGCGGTTCCATCTGCACCGGGTAGGGCACGTCGCCGAGCGCCGGTATGCGCGCCAGCTTGGCCGACATTTTGGTGTGGTCGACGTCGATATAGTCCGGCACGTCGCGCTCGCCGAGCGAAGTGGCTTCGAGCACCAGCGCCAGCTGCCGCGACTTCTCCTTGACCTCGACCAGATCGCCGACCTTGACGCGGTAGCTCGCGACGTTGACGCGCTTGCCGTTCACGGTGATGTGGCCGTGACTGACGAACTGGCGCGCGGCAAAGACTGTCGGGACGAATTTGGCGCGGTAGATTACGGTGTCGAGCCGGCGCTCGAGCAGCGCGATCATGGTGGCGCCGGTGTCGCCCTTCAGCCGCCGCGCTTCGTCGTAGATGCCGTGGAAGTGCCGCTCCGACATGTTGGCGTAGTAGCCTTTTAGCTTTTGCTTTGCGCGCAATTGCACGCCGTAGTCGGACAGCTTGCCCTTGCGGCGCTGGCCGTGCTGGCCGGGGCCGTATTCGCGTTTGTTGATCGGTGACTTCGGCCGGCCCCAGATGTTCTGGCCCATACGCCGGTCGATCTTGTACTTCGCCTGATGGCGCTTGGTCATTCGCGTCCTCGCTGTGGTCGTTGCGGCATGATCTCACCCGAAAACCGAAAGCCCACTTTTCGGGATCATGCCGTGAGGATCGCGCCCTCCTCCTGTTCCGTCCCTTGGGGCCGGAACCGACAGGTTTTGCCGCCGAATTTGTGCCGGCGCAAACCGCGGGTGCGAAACACCGCGCGGGCCCATGCTTTTAGCAACATTGGGCCCGCGAAGTGGCCGGTTTCTAGGGGGAAACCCGCGCAGTGTCAAACCGCGGGTCGAACCGCCGCTGGATCAGCCCGAGCGTGGACGCAGCTTGCCGGCCGGAGGTGAAAATCGCCTTGGTCGATCCGGGATGATCGCCGGCTTGGCCGGGGCCCAGGAGATCGGTGATACGCCGGGCGATGGCCGGCGCCGGATCGATGAAATTGACCGGCCATGGCGCAAGCTTTTGCAGCCGCTCGATCAGCAGCGGATAGTGCGTACAGGCGAGCACGATCGTATCGGTGCGGTTGCCGTCGTCGACGAAGGCCGGGGCGATTTCTTCCTGGATTGCCGCGTCGTCGATCTTGGCGCCGGCCAGATCGTCTTCCGCGTAGGCCGCAAGCTTCTTCGAGCCGACCAGCGTGACCTTGCAGTCGCCGGCATAATCGCGAATGAGGGCACGGGTATATTCGCGCGCTACCGTCGCCTCGGTGCCGAGCACCGAAACACGTTTCGTGACCGATGCCGCGCACGCTGGCTTGATCGCCGGCACGGTGCCGACAAACGGCAGCGAAAATTGTCTTGCGCAGATCGGGGAGCACGATGGTCGAAGCGGTGTTGCAGGCGATCACCACCAGGTCGGGCCGGTGGGTCTCGATCAACTCGCCCATCAGGGTGACGACGCGGGACACCAGCGCGGGCTCTGGCCGGTCGCCATAGGGAAAGCCGGCGTCGTCGGCGACATAGAGAAAATCGACGTGCGGCCGCGCCGCCGCGATCTCGCGATAAACGGTGAGCCCGCCGAGGCCTGAATCGAACAGCAGAATGGTTTCGCGCGTCGCCATGGCGCGACTTCATGCCATGAGGCGTCGGCCGCCCGCAATCGCCCCGCGGTTGGAACCGTTAATCGGGCTTAAGCGAAGGCCTCGACCAGCCGCGGCCCTTCCTTAGGCGGAGCTGCCTCCTGCCGGGCGGCGAGCTTCGGCCGGCTCGCCATCGGCGAGATCAGGCCGCTGATGACGGTGAAGGTGAGCACCAGGATCACCGCAAAGTTGCCGTCGTGGATGCCTGCGAAGGCGACCGCGCCCATGAGATAGGCCCAGAACGGGAATGCGATGGTCGAGACCACGGCGTTGACGATCCAGGCGTCGCCGTCCTCGCGCACATACCAGCAAAACAGCGGGGTGAGGATGCAGCCGATCAGCAAGGCGCCGGTGGCGATGGCGCCGATCGGCAGACCTGCCATGGCGGCGCCCGGCCCGCCGGCCTTCAACGCCTGATCGAGGATGGCGTTGATCAGCATGGAAAAGCCGATCACTTCGCCCGGAATATATTTGATCATGCGCTCGACGTAATTGTCGCCGGGCACGGCAGCGGCCAGCTGCATGCCGGCGATATCGGACTGCAGCACGCCCTCAAGACCGGCGATTTGCAGATCGAGGTCGGGCACTACCGGTTTGCGCACCAATCGGCCCATGATTCGCTCCTTAAAAAGGATTCGCTTCTGAGAAGTTACCTGGAAAATACGCCGGGGCGGGTGAGTCGGGCAAACAAACTATCTGCTGCGGAGCTGAAATCGCGACACCGCGGCGATCAAGCTGTCGTGGACAGCGTGTCGACGCCGTGTCAGGCGGCGCTGATTCTTTAGAGCATGATCCCGAAAAGTGGATACCGGTTTTCGGATAAGATCATGCTCAAACAAGGATTCTAGACCATGATCCGATTCAATTGAATTGGATCATGGTCTAGGCGCGGCCGAACACGCGGCGGAAGATGGCGTTGACGTGGGAGAAATGAAAATCCAGGTCGAAATGGGCGGCGAGCTCTTTGTCGCTCAAATATTTGCGCACGTCCTTGTCGGCCTTGAGCAAGGTGAGGAATTCGCCGCCTCCCTCCCACGCCTTCATGGCGTTGCGCTGCACCAGCCGATAGGCGTCCTCGCGGGCGACGCCTTTTTGGGTCAGCGCCAGCAGCACGCGCTGGGAATGAACGAGGCCGCCGAGGCGGTCCAGATTCTTGCGCATGTTGTCCGGATAGACGATGAGCTTGTCGATCACGCCGGCGAGGCGGCCGAGCGCGAAATCGAGCGTCACCGTGGCGTCCGGGCCGATCATGCGCTCGACCGAGGAGTGCGAGATGTCGCGCTCGTGCCACAGCGTCACGTCTTCCAGCGCCGGCGTGACGTAGGCGCGCACCATGCGGGCGAGGCCGACGAGATTTTCCGACAGCACCGGATTGCGCTTGTGCGGCATCGACGAGGAGCCTTTTTGGCCCGCGGAGAAATATTCCTCGGCCTCCAGCACTTCGGTGCGCTGCAAGTGGCGGATTTCCGTCGCCAGCCGCTCGACGGAAGCGGCGACGACGCCCAGCGTGGCGAAATACATGGCGTGGCGGTCGCGCGGAATGATTTGCGTCGAGATCGGCTCGACCTTGAGCCCCATCTTGCGCGCCACATGGGCTTCGACCCGCGGATCGACCTGGGCAAACGTTCCGACCGCGCCGGAGATCGCGCAGGTCGCGACCTCGGCGCGCGCCGCGATCAGGCGCTCTTTGGCGCGGGCGAACTCGGCATAGGCGACGGCAAGCTTGAGCCCGAACGTGGTCGGCTCGGCGTGAATGCCGTGGGAGCGGCCGATGGTCGGCGTGAATTTGTATTCGCGGGCGCGGCGCTCCAGCGCTGTGTTGAGCGCCTCGACGTCGGCGATCAGAAGATCGGCGGCGCGCACCAGCTGCACGTTGAAGCAGGTGTCGAGCACGTCGGACGAGGTCATGCCCTGGTGCACGAAGCGCGCCTCGGGCCCGACGATTTCGGCCAGGTGGGTGAGGAAGGCGATGACGTCGTGCTTGGTCTCGCGCTCGATCTCGTCGATGCGCGCGATATCGAACTGCGCCGCCTTGCCCTTCCTCCAAATCTTCTTCGCCGCCGCCTTCGGGATCATGCCGAGCTCGGCCATGGCGTCGGCGGCATGGGCCTCGATCTCGAACCAGATGCGAAAGCGCGTTTCCGGCGACCAGATCGCCGCCATCTGCGGGCGGGAGTAGCGCGGGATGGTCACGCCACGTCCCCGCGCGCCAGCGCCGCCGCGTTGCGGATCGCCGCGATGTTGGCGCGATAGCTTTCCGGCGTGCGGTCCTTGAACACGGCGGAGCCGGCGACGAAGGCGTTGGCGCCGGCGCGCGCGACTTCGGGCGCCACTTGCGGCGTGATGCCGCCGTCGATCTCGATGTCGATCGGCCGTCCCGCCGCCATGGCGCGCAGGTTGCGCACTTTGGCCACCGCTTCGGGAATGAATTTCTGGCCGCCGAAGCCGGGATTGACCGACATGACGAGGATGAGATCGACGAGGTCGATGACGTGCTCGATCGAGCTCTCGTGCGTGCCGGGATTCATGGTCACGCCGGCCTTCTTGCCGAGCGCGCGGATGGCTTGCAGCGAGCGGTGGATGTGCGGTCCCGCTTCGACATGCACGGTGATGATGTCGGAGCCCGCTTTGGCGAAGGCTTCGAGATAGGGATCGCACGGCGCGATCATCAGATGCACGTCGAGCGGCTTCTTGGTGTACGGCCGGATGGCTTTGACGATGTCCGGGCCGATGGAAATGTTCGGCACGAAATGGCCGTCCATGACGTCGACATGGATCCAGTCGGCGCCGGCGGCATCGACCGCGCGCACCTCTTCGCCGAGCTTGGCGAAATCGGCGGCCAGGATCGACGGCGCGATGATGAGCGGGCGATGCACTTCAAGTCTCCAAATCAATGTTCGCGTAACACGCCGTGTCCGCACGGGCAACGCGATCGGCGGCGGGCCGGCAAAACTTGCCGGCGGATGCGTGGCGGCGGCAGATTCTCGCCTGTTTCCGTCCCCGGCTTGCAAGAAAAATCGTTGTTTTTCACAGCTTTGTGCCACGGCCCCGGTTTTGCATCGCGGCTATGGGGCAAGCTTAGCCCGGCGTTACGCGTGCAGGAGTTTTTCATGTCGTTTCCCGTCAACGGATCGCACGCCAAAAATCCTCTTGATCTGTGGCAGTCGCTGCTGCAGCCGGACTCCTCGGCGAGCAGCAGCGCGCAGTCCGATCCGATCGCGTCGCTGTTGGCGGCGCTGGGCCAAGGCCAAGGCACGGCCACCGGCGCGACGGCAGCTTCCGGCGGGTCATCCTCGACAAGCAGCGCGGTGACGTCGGGCAGTTCATCGCCGCAATTCGGCGCGCAAACCCTGCAGACGCTGTTCGACATGCAGGCCAATGGCTCCAATTCGCAATCCTTGCTGTCGCAGCTCGGCGGCAGCGGCGGTCTCGGACGACGCAAATTCATCGCCGCAGGCGCAAGCAAGTCAGCCCGGCCACCATCACCATCATCACGCGGGCAACGCTAATGATGGCTCGACCGCTGCGCCGACCTCAGCCGCGCCGTCGGACGGTTCGACTTCGCCGGCAAGCTCGGCGGGCGGCGCCAATGTGGCGAACAACAATCTGCTCGATCGCCTGATTCAGATGCAGGCGCAATTGATCAATCCGGTGGCCGCGCAGAACGTCGCCACGGCTTAAGCCGCGACTGGACTTGCCCCGATCGGCGCTATACCTCCTGCAACGGAGGTCATCGTGGCGCGCGTCGATACCATTGTGCTTGGAGCCGGCATCGTCGGCACCTCGATTGCCGTGCATCTCGCCAAGCGCGGCGTCGCGGTTGCGCTGGTCGATCGCGGCGGGGCGGGCGAGGGCACCTCCTACGGCAATACCGGCATCATCGAAGGCAACACGATCTTTCCGGCGGCGTTCCCGTCGCGCTTTTCGGCGCTGCTGCGCGTTGCGCTCAAGCGGGCGCCGGAAGCCAATTATCATCTGTCGTTTCTGCCAAAAGTGGCGCCGTGGCTGCTAGCCTTTCGCGCCGCGTCGCAGCCGTCGCGGCTGATCGAGACCGCGCAAATCATCCGGCCGCTGATGGCCCGCGCGGTCGCCGAACACGAGGCGCTGAGCGCGGAAGCGGGCGCCGAAAAATATCTGCGCCACACCGGCTGGCTGAAACTCTACCGCAGCGACCAATCGTTTAAGGCGCAGGCGCGCGAGCTCGAGCTCGCCGCGCGCTTCGGCATCGCCAATGTGCCGCTCGACGGCGACGCGGCGCGTGCGCTCGAGCCGTCGCTTAAGCCGGTATTCCGCCACGCCGTGCATTGGACCGGCGCGGTGAGCGTCAGCAATCCGTTGGCGCTGACCCGCGCCTATGCGGCGCGCTTTGCCGCGCTCGGCGGCCTCTCGTTCACCGGCGACGCTCGCAGTCTGCATCGCGCCGAGCCGTACTGGCGCGTCGACACCGCCGCCGGTCCGCTCGATGCCGGCGATGTTGTGGTCGCGCTCGGGCCGTGGACGCCGGATCTGATCGGGCCGCTCGGCATCAAATTGCCGCTCGCGGTCAAGCGCGGCTACCACTGGCATTTTCGCCCGCAAGGCAATGCCGGATTGAGCCGCCCGATCCTCGATGCCGACAACGGTTATTGCCTGGCGCCGATGGAGCAGGGCATCCGGCTCACCACCGGCGCCGAATTCGCCGCGCGCGACGCTCAGCCGACGCCGGTGCAATTCGATCGCGTGCTGCCAAAGGCGCGCGAATTGTTCGCGCTCGGCGAGGCGGTTGAGACGAAGCCGTGGATGGGATCGCGGCCGTGCTTTGCCGATTCCCGGCCGGTGATTTCGCGCGCGCCCAATCAACGCGGCCTGTGGCTCGCCTATGGCCACGGCCATTGGGGCCTGTCGCTCGGCCCGGCCACAGGGCGGCTCATCGCTGAGATGATGACCGGCGCAACGCCGTTCTGCGATCCGACGCCTTACGCGGCGGATCGGTTTCTGCATTAGCCGTCATTCCGGGGCGCGCGACAGCGCGAGCCCGGAATCCATAACCGCGCGCATTGCAGAAAGGGCGCGAACGTGAGCGCTGTTCTGGAACGATGGTGATTATGGATTCCGGGTTCGGCCCTTTGGGCCGCCCCGGAATGACGCTACTCGCTGATCGTCTTGACGACGCTCGACTGCGGCCGCGTGTTGTTGGTGGCGGAGAACTTGTCCTTCGCCCGCACCATGTCGTCGTATTTCGCGATCGTCTCCACCGGCTGCTTCGGCACCACATGCACGATCTTGTAGCCGCCGGCCTTGAGCTGGCGCAGCAGCTCCGGCATCGCTTCCGCCGTGGCGTGCTGGAAATCGTGCATCAAGAGGATGCCCTTGCCGTTCTTGGCGAGCTTGGTCATCGCCGATTTGACCACGTCTTCAGGCTTGCGCAGCTTGAAGTCGAAGGTGTCGATGTCGGTCGAGAAGATCGCGATGTTGCGGGTGCCGAGATAGGTCATCATATCGGCCGGCTGCTGCAAATCGGGGAAGCGGAAGAACGGCGCGATCGGGCCGTCGACCGCCATATGCACGGCGCTGACGCCCATCTCGATCTCTTGCTTGGCCTGCTCGATATCGGTGGCATAGGGTTTCTTGGCCAAATCCTTGTGCGACCAGGTGTGGCTGCCGATGGTCATGCCGGCCTCGGCGACCATCTTCGAAATGTCGGGGCGCCACGTGGCGTGCTCGCCGATCTCGAAGAACGTGCCTTTGACGCACATGTCGGTGAGCGCCTTGACCACCATCGGCGTATTCTCCGGCCACGGGCCGTCGTCGAAGGTCAGCACCACTTCCTTGTCGCGCAGGAAGTCGTATTGCTTGAAATGCTCGGTGCCGAATGCGGGGCCGCCGGTGGTGTCGATCTCGACGGTGCGGGACAGGCCCATGCCGTCCGGCTTGTCGCAGGTGGGAGCGCTCTTGGCCGGCGCGGGCGCTGCAGCGGCGGAAGCGCTTGGCGGCGCTGCCGCGGCCGCGGCGGGAGCCGGCGTATTCTGGGCAACGCGGATCGGTGCGGCGGCAGGGGCGTCGGTCGCTGCCACGGGCTTTGCCGCTTCGGAAACCTCACTCTGGGTAATATCGGTGACCGGCGCGCGCACCGGCGTTGGACGTGCGCTCGGTGCGGCCGGCGCCACGTGCGCAACCATGGTGGTCGCCGCGGCCGGGGCGTTCGCGCGCTGGGCGGCCACGACACCAAATGCCGCGAGACCTAACGTCAATAACGCGGCAAAAACAACGACAACGACGCGCATCATACCCTCCGCAACTACCGCGACCCTGCCCGGTCAAAGTGAAGGCGCAAATGCCGGGCGAGTCAACGAAAACGACGCGGTAACCCACCAAAGATGCGGATCGTGGTTTCCACATCCAAGATTGCGCCGATCCGCTTGTCTCAGCGGCCGAATTCGTCCTTCCAACTGTGCATGGCGCCGGGCAAGGGCAGCGCCGTTGCCGCGAAAACGCCGCGCGCGATGGCGCGTGCCACCACATTGGCGGCGACGGAACCGAGACTGGTCAGGCCGAGATGCGGCTCGCCCAGCGGCCGGCGGCCGGTCGAGGCCGCAAACACCACGTCGCCGTCGAGCGGCGTGTGCACCGGGTAGATTGCCCGCGACATGCCTGACTGCGCCATAATGGCAAGCCGTTTCGCCTGCGCCTTGTCCAGGGTGGCATCGGTCGCAACGATGACCAACGTGGTGCTCTCTTGCGGAGTTCCCTTGGTGCGAAGCTCGAGCGCGGTTGATGGTAAAGCTGAAGGAAATCCGCGGCCGCCGAATTCGCCGTTCTGCTCGAACGGCGCCGCCCAGAACCATGGGCCGCGATCGACGACCACGCTGCCGACGGCATTGACGGCGGCGATCGCGCCGACGGTATGGCCGTCCGCCGTCCGGGCCGAGGCGGAACCGATGCCGCCCTTGTAATTGACCGTGGTGGCGCCGGTGCCGGCGCCGACGGTGCCCAGGGCGAAATCGGCCGCGGCCGACGCGGCGGCGGCATAGCCGAGCTCGCGATAGGGCGGAAACCGGCCCCAATCCTTGTCGCCGCCGCTGAGCAAATCGAACAGCACGGCCGCCGGCACGATCGGCACCCGTGCGGTGCGCACGGCAAAGCCGCGGCCTTGCTCTCTCAGCCAGGCCTGCGCGCCGGACGCGGCATCGAGGCCGAAGGCCGAGCCGCCGGACAGCACGATGGCGTCGATGCCCCCGACCGTTCCCGCCGGATCGAGCAGCGCGGATTCGCGCGTTCCCGGCCCGCCGCCGCGCACGTCTATCGAGGCCACGGCGGGTTCGTCGAAAACGACCACGGTCGAGCCGGAGCCGAGGCGGGTGTCGGTGCCGTGGCCGACCTTGAGGCCGGGGACGTCGGTGATGAGATTGCGCATGGACTGCATCATACCTCTCCCCGCACGCGGGGAGAGGGGGAGAATGCCTTGCAATCGCCACCGCCCCCGGTGCATTGCATGCGCCATGGTGAATGTTTCGATATTTGCGGCGCTGCTCGCGGGCATGTTGAGCTTCCTGTCGCCCTGCGTGTTGCCGCTGGTGCCGCCGTATCTGGTCTATCTGGCCGGCACGTCGCTGGAACGCTTTGCCGATGCGGAAACCGCGCCGCGCGTGCGGCGCGAGACCATGGTCGCGGCCTTCGTCTTCGTGCTCGGCTTCACCACGGTGTTCGTGGCGCTTGGCGCCAGCGCCAGCGTGCTCGGCGCTGTGCTGCACGCTTATTCCTACATGCTCGGGAAAATCGCTGGCGTCGTCATCATCGTCATGGGGCTGCATTTCCTCGGCATCACACCGATTGCATTCCTGATGCAGGAGCGGCGGGTGACGGTTGCGAAACCGGTCGGCCTATGGGGCGCCTATGTGATGGGCTTGGCGTTCGCGTTCGGCTGGACGCCGTGCATCGGGCCGATTCTCGGCGCCATCCTGGCGATCGCCGGATCGGAGGACACGGTCGCCCATGGCGCCGGACTGCTCGCCGTCTATTCGCTCGGGCTGGGCGTGCCGTTCATGATCGCAGCCTTCGCGGTCGAATCCTTCGCCGCCTTCCTGGCGCGGTTTCGCGCCAATCTCGGCGTCGTGGAAAAAGCCATGGGCGGGCTTCTGGTGCTCGCCGGCATCGCATTTTTCACCGGCTGGATTTCCGACGCCGGAAGCTGGCTCCTCAATGCCTTTCCCGATCTCGGCAAGCTCGCGATCTGAGCACGCGCCGAGGAAAGGCTTACATCGCGCAGCCGGAATCCGGACACTCGGCGTAGGTGATCTTGCCGCTGGCGTCCTTCTTCCAGATATACATCACGTAATCGAGCTTGGTGATGTCGCCCTTCTTGTCGTAGGCGATGTCGCCGAGCACGGTTTTGAAGCTCATGCCGGAATGCATCATGTCGGCGACCTTCTTCGGGTCGGCCGATTTTGCCGCTTCCGCCGCCTGCCTGATGATTTGCACGCCGGAATAGCTGTAAAGCGTGTAGGCCTCCGGCTCGAATTTCTTGGCGCGGAATTCCGCCACCACGGCTTTCGCTTCCGGCTTGTTGCGTGGATCGGGACCGTAAGTCATCAGCGTGCCTTCGACGCCCGGGCCGCCGACCGAGGCAAACTCGTCGGAGGTGATGCCGTCGCCGCCCATCAGCGGCGCCTTGACGCCCTGGTCGCGCATCTGCCGCACGATCAGTCCGCCTTCGGTGTAGAGCCCGCCGAAATAGACCAGATCGGCGCCGGACTGTTTGATCTTGGAGATCAGCGCCGAATAATCCTTTTCGCCGGTATTGATGCCTTCATAGAGCACCTCGGTCATGCCGCCGGCCTTGATCGTCTTCAAGGTCTCGTCGGCGAGCCCCTTGCCGTAGGTGGTCTTGTCGTGGACGAAGGCGATCTTCTTGCCCTTGAAGTGGGCGAGGATATAGGTGCCGGCGACCTTGCCCTGCTGATCGTCGCGGCCGCAGGTGCGGAAGATGTTCCACATACCGCGCTCGGTGACGGTGGGATTGGTCGACGAGGGAGTGATCTCGAGGATGCCGTTTTCCTGGTAGACTTCGGAGGCCGGGATGGTGACGCCGGAATTGTAGTGGCCGATGACGAATTTGACGCCGTCGCCGGCGAACTTGTTGGCGACCGAGACGCCTTGCTTCGGATCGGAGACGTCGTCGCCGAACTCGGTCGTGATCTTCTGATTGAGAATGCCGCCCGCGGCGTTGATGTCGGCGGCGGCCTGCTCGACGCCGTTCTTCATCTGCGCGCCGGTCGCGGCATTCGGGCCGGTGATCGGACCGCCGACGCCGAATTTCACCTGGGCGGTAGCGGATTGCGCCAGCGCAGATACGAAGCTCAGCGCCAAGCCGAGCGTGATGATGTTTTTCATCGTCAGTTCCCCTTAACCGGAAGCGGAAAGTTCGAATTTGCCGCAATGTTACGTCAAGGCGACTTGCGGCGCCAGCGCAGCCAGCCGTTCGGCCGATTGATCCAGCGATATTGGCTGACCATTTGCGCGGCACGCGCGGCCTGAAATCCGATCAATCCGAATGCCATGCAAATTGCGCTGTCGACGACATAATAATGCAGCGACAGCAGCGTACCACCGAACAATGCGAAATGGATGAAGCGCACCGCGGCGCCGAGGATCAGCATATAGGCGACGATTTGCCACCATGGCCGCCAGGTCAGCGCGATGGCGCGTCCGGCAAGCACCGCCGCGCCGCCGCCGAGGATAATGGTCACCAGCAGGAAGACGCCGAACGAGCCTTCCTCGTGGAGGAAACCTTGCATTGAAAGGCTTGGCATCATGGCCCGGCCTGCTTGCGGCCGCCTTCCAAATAGGCGGCTTTCACTTCCGGCCGGTCGAGCAATTCGGTGCCGGTGCCGGACAGCGTGATCAACCCGTTGACCATGACATAGCCGCGATGCGCCAGCTTGAGCGCGTGAAACGCGTTCTGCTCGACCAGGAACACCGTCAGGCCGTCTTCGGCGTTGAGCTTTTTGATGGCGTCAAAAATCTGCCGGACGATCAGCGGCGCCAGCCCGAGCGACGGCTCGTCGAGGAGCAGAAGCCGCGGCCGGCTCATCAGCGCGCGCGCGATCGCCAGCATCTGCTGCTCGCCGCCCGACAGCGTGCCGCCGCGCTGGGTGAGACGTTCTTTGAGGCGCGGGAACAGCGTCAGCACGCGGTCGAGATCGGACGCGAATTCACTTTGCTCGGCGACAGTCGCGCCCATCTGCAGGTTTTCCAGCACCGTCATGCGGCCGAAGATGCGGCGGCCCTCAGGCGCGTGGGCGAGTTTCAGCCGCGCAATCTCGTGGGTCGGCAGCTGCGTGATATTTTGGCCGGCGAAAGTAATCTCGCCGTCGCGCGCCCGCGGATTGCCGCACACGGTCATCATCAGAGTGGATTTGCCGGCGCCGTTGGCGCCGATCAGGGCGACGATCTCGCCGGAATTGACGTCGAGGTCGACGCCCTTGAGCGCCATGACGCGGCCGTAGAACGCGGTGACGCCGCGCAGCGACAAGCAGCGGCGCGGTCAAAGTCCCACCTCCGCCTCGACCTTCGCTACCTCTTCGTCGTCGACGCCAAGATAGGCCGCGATCACTTTGGCGTCGTTGCGCACGGCTTCCGGCGCGCCGTCGGCGATCTTGACGCCATAGTCGAGCACGACGACGTGATCGGAAATTCCCATCACCACCGACATGTCGTGCTCGATCAGAAGGATCGAGACGGCGAATTCATCGCGGACGGCGAGCAGAAGTTCGTTGAGCTCGGCGCTTTCGCGCGGATTGAGCCCGGCCGCCGGCTCGTCGAGGCAGAGCAGTACCGGATCGGTGCACATCGCGCGGGCGATCTCGAGCCGCCGCTGCGCGCCATAGGGCAGCACGCCGGCCGGATCGTCGGCGCGCTCGATCGAGCCCGAAACGCTCGAGCCAGGCGCGTGCCTTGTCGAGCGCCGCGCGCTCGGCCGACGCGTAGGAGGGGAAACCGAGCACGCCGAGCAAGGTATAGCCGGAAGCCACCATCAGTCCGTTGTGCTGGGCGACCAAAAGATTCTCCAGCACGGTCATGCCGGGAAACAGGCGGATGTTCTGGAACGTGCGGGCGACGCGCGCCTGTTGCGCCACCAGAAAATCGGGCATGCGCTCGAGCAGATAAAGCGCGCCGTCGGACCGAACCACGCCGCGCTTGCCGCTGTCGGTCAGGGCATCGAGTGTGTTCCACACCGCGGCATCGCCGCGCTGCAGGGCGATGCGGCCCTCGGTCGGCTTGTAGAACCCGGTGATGCAGTTGAACACGGTGGTCTTGCCGGCGCCGTTCGGCCCGATCAGGGCGGTGATGGTGCCGCGCTCGACCGCGAAGGACAGATCATCGATGGCGACGAGGCCGCCGAAACGCATGGTCAAATGCTCGACGCGGAGCACGGTAGAGCCGTCGCGCGCCGCCGCCCCCGCCATCAGCCGCGTCCCTGCTTGACCAGATCGGCTGAGATGGCCTTGCGCTCTTTGAGGAACACCGACGGCTCGCGCGTCGAGATCAGGCCGCGCGGCCGCCAGATCATGATCACCACCATGGCGAAGCCAAACAGCAGCATGCGGTATTGGGTCGGATCGAAGGTCTGCCCGAAAATGCTTTTAAGAAAATCGAGCTCGCGCAAGATCTCGGTGCCGCCGATCATGACGATGGCGGCGATGACGACGCCGATCTGGCTGCCCATGCCGCCGAGCACCACGATGGCGAGGATGGTCGCCGAACTCGATGAAGGTGAAGGATTCCGGCGAGATGAACGCTTCGCGCGCGGCAAAGAACGAACCGGCGAAGCCGGCGAACATCGCGCCCATGGCGAACGCGGTAAGTTTGGTGTTGGTGGTGTTGATGCCGAGCGAGCGGCAGGCGATCTCGTCCTCGCGCAACGCCTCCCAGGCGCGGCCGATCGGCAGGCGGCGCAGCCGCACGGTGACGAAGCAGGTGAGCAGCGCCAGCGCCAGGATCAGATAATAAAGAAAGATGACGCGGTAGAGCGGCGAGAACGGCAGGCCAAATCTTGCGGCAAAGCCGTCGTCATCGGCGTTGAACGGAATGCCGAAGAAGGTCGGCCGCGGAATGCTGATGATGCCGGCATAGCCGTTGGTCAGCGCCACCCAGTTGATCAGGATCAGCCGGATGATCTCGCCGAAGGCCAGCGTGACGATGGCGAGATAATCGCCGCGCAGGCGCAACACCGGGAAGCCGAGCAAAATGCCCCAGAACGAGGACAGCACGCCGGCAAGCGGCAGCAGGATCCAGAACGACAGACCGAAGGTCTTGGCCAAGAGCGCGTAGGAATAGGCGCCGACCGCGTAGAACGCCACGTAGCCGAGATCGAGCAGGCCGGCGAGCCCGACCACGATGTTCAGCCCCCAGCCGAGCATCACATAGATCAGGATCTGGATGCCGAAATTGTCGATCCATTTCTGTCCGCCGCTGGTGCCGAGCGTGAAATAGATCATCAACGGATAGACGACGAAGAAACCGATGGCCGAAGGGATGAACCACTTGGCGAGTGCGCCGCGCAATTTCAGTAAAGAATTTGCCGGCGGCGTGGCTGGCACCGGCCGCTGCGCGCGTCGCGCCAGCCACGGCATGAGCGCGAAGCAATAGAGGAAGCGGCAGGCGGCGATGACTGCGACGACAGCGAACAACAGCGGCCAGCGCGTGGTCAGGACGAGCTTGTTGCTGCCGTCGACGCCGGTCAAGAATCCGATCAGCGGCAGCAGCACGCCGAAGGCGATCAAGCCGGTGAAGCCGGCGTCGCGCAACGCGCCGGTCATATCGACGCGCCCGCTTTGCGCGCCGGCTTGTCTTACAACGGCTTGCATCTCAGACCTTCTCGACATCCGGCCGGCCGAACAGGCCCTGCGGCAGGAAGATCAAGGTGATCGCCAGCACCGAGAAGGCGGCGACGTCCTTGTAGTCGATGGAGAAGTAAGCCGACCAGAAGGTCTCGATCAGGCCGATCAATATCCCGCCGACCACCGCGCCGGGCAGCGAACCGATGCCGCCGAGCACGGCTGCGGTGAACGCTTTCACGCCCGGCACAAAGCCGTCGGAGAAGGTCACGACGCCGTAGTACATCAGGTACATGGTGCCGGCGACGGCGGCGAGCGCGGCCGCGATCACGAAGGTCATCGAGATGGTGCGGTCGACGTCGACGCCGACCAAAGCCGCCATCTTCTGATCCTGCTCGCAGGCGCGCTGCGCCCGGCCGAGCCGCGTCTTCGCCACCAGATACCAGAACGCCAGCAGCAGCACCGCGGTGACGCCCCAGATGATGATCTGCTTATAGGACAGCGTCACCGGAAAATTGTTCTGGTTGAACAGCACGAATTCGCCCTGGATCATGGGCGGGATCGACTTGTTGCGCGGCCCTTGGGTCACCTGGACAAAATTCGACAGGAAGATCGACATGCCGATCGCCGAAATCAGCGGCGCGAGGCGAAACGAGCCGCGCAACGGCCGGTAGGCGATCCGTTCGATCACCCAGTTCGACCAGCGAGGTGAACAGCATGGCCACGATCAGGACGATGAACAAGCGCCAGCGCGATCGAGGAGATGCCGAGCCAGGTGGTGAGGATCAGGAAGGCAATGAGCGCGATGAAGGCCGAGACCATGAACACGTCGCCATGGGCGAAGTTCACCATGCCGATGATGCCGAACACCATCGTATAGCCGATGGCGATCAGGCCGTAGATCGAACCGAGCGTGATGCCGTTGATGAGCTGCTGGACGAAATATTCCATGCGTCCGCCGCGCTTTGCGAATCCCATTAAAGTCTTAACAGGGGAGGTCCGCAGCGGCAACGTCGCGCCGCTTGTCGTCGTGGTCGCAGCGGGCTACGGCTTGGCGACGAGACAACGAGAACACAGGGAGACCCTCCATGGACCGGGTCAAATCCGAGGACGCCATCGGCGCCAAGGGGCGGCCGTTTACCGGCGCGGAGTACCTCGAAAGCCTGCGCGACGGCCGCGAAGTCTATGTCTATGGCGAGCGGGTCAAGGACGTCACCACGCACCCGGCGTTCCGCAACGCCGCGCGCTCGATCGCCCGGCTGTACGACGCGCTGCACGCCGAGAAGACCAAGGGCATCCTGACCGTCGCCGACCGATACCGGCTCCGGCGGCTACACCCACAAATTCTTCCGCGCCGCGCGCTCGCGCGAGGATCTGGTTGCGCAACGCGACGCCATCGCCCAATGGGCGCGCATGTCCTACGGCTGGATGGGGCGTTCGCCGGACTACAAGGCGTCGCTGATGAACACGCTCGGCGCCAATTTCGATTTTTACGGCAAGTTCGCCGGCAACGCCAAGGCTTGGTACAAGCGCGCCCAAGAGAACGTGCTGTTCATGAACCACGCCATCGTCAATCCGCCGGTCGACCGCGCCAAGTCGGCCGATCAGGTCAAGGACGTCTACATCACCATCCAGAAAGACACCGATGCCGGGATTTATATCTCCGGCGCCAAAGTGGTGGCGACGTCGTCGGCGCTGACGCATTACAATTTCCTCGGCCAGAACGCCGCGGTGCCGCTGCACGACACCGATCTCGCGGTGATGTTCATCGCGCCGATGAATGCGCCGGGCGTGAAACTGTTCTGCCGCACCTCTTACGAGATGACCGCGAGCGTGATGGGCACGCCGTTCGATTATCCGCTGTCGTCGCGGTTCGACGAGAACGACGCCATCTTCGTCTTCGATAATGTGTTCATTCCCTGGGAAGACGTGCTGCTGCACCGCGACCTGGAAAAGCTGAAAATCTTCTTCCCGCAATCGGGTTTTCTGGCCGGCTATCAGTTCCAGGGCTGCACGCGGCTTGCGGTCAAGCTCGACTTTATGGTCGGCGTCATCGCCAAGGCGCTGCGCGCGGCCGGCTCCGACGAATTCCGCGGCAATCAGGCCATGCTCGGCGAGGTGATCGCCTGGCGGCATCTGTTCTGGGCGCTGACCGATGCCATGGCGATGAACCCGACCGAGTGGGTCAACGGCGCGGTGCTGCCGAACCTGCAATCGGGGTCGAGCTATCGCGTGTTCGCCGGCGACGCCTATGGCCGCATCAAGGAGATCGTGGAAAAGATCGTCGCCTCGTCGCTGATCTATCTGCCGTCGTCGGCCAAGGATTTCAAGAATCCGGAGATCGACCGCTATCTCGCGCAATATGTGCGCGGCTCCTACGGCATCGACTACAAGCGAGCGCATCAAGGTGATGAAGCTTCTGTGGGACGCGATCGGCACCGAATTCGGCGGCCGCCACGAGCTCTACGAGCGCAATTACGCCGGCAACCACGAGGACATCCGCATCCAGGCGCTGTGGAACGCGCGCGGCTCGGGCATGATGGACCAGATGACGGCGCTCGCCGAGCAGTGCATGTCGGAATACGACGAGAACGGCTGGACCGATTCCGCATGGCTCGATCCGGATGATGTGGCCTATCCGGGCATACCCGAGGCGCGCGGCGGCGGAGTAGGATTTCGCCCATCAGAGTAGGGTTTGGCCCACAGGGTTTGCCGCAATGAGCTGGATCGACCAACGCCCCGACGATGCCATGGACGGCGCCTTCACGGCGGTCGCGCCGCAGCCGCGATCGCCAGCGTCGAGTCGGCGGCGTTCCGCGACGCCATGAGCCGGCTCGGCGCCGCCGTGCACGTCGTCACCTCGGCGGGCCCGGGCGGCAAGACCGGATTCACCGCGACCGCCGTCTGCTCGGTGTCCGATCAGCCGGCGACGCTGCTGGTCTGCCTCAATCGCCGCAGCAAGAGCGCGCCGCTGCTGGCGCAGAACGGCGTGTTCTGCGTCAACACGCTTGGCGCCGACGAAGAAAAGCTCGCCGATCTGTTTGCCGGGCAGAAGCGGCGTGCATCTCGACGAGCGCTTCAACGTCGGCGAATGGATGACGCTGAAGACCGGCTCGCCGGTGCTCGCGTCCGCCGTGATCGCGTTCGACTGCCGCACTATCGAGATCAAGGCGGTGGCCTCGCACAACGTGCTGTTCGGCGCCGTCGAAGCGGTGCGGCTCGGCCCGGCCGGGCCGGCGCTGGTCTATCACGACCGCCTTTATAAGCAGGTGTGACGGGCGGGCTGAGCTTTCCGGCTTATACACAGGCCGTGGCCCTTCTTCTTTCCCCCGATCGGCCTATGCTTTGGCATGGCCTCGACGCTGCCGTTGTTCCATCTTTACGGCGATCCGCCGGACGATCAGGCGTTCGATTTCATTCACGTCGAAACCATCGCCTCGCGCTCGTCGATCCACGACTGGACCATCCGCGCCCACCGCCATCGCAACCTGTTTCAGATCCTGCTGATCGAAAAGGGCGGCGGCGAGATGACGTTCGACGTGGCGCACCTGCCGTTCACCGCGCCGGCCGCGATCCTGGTGCCGGCGACCATCGCGCACGGCTTCCGCTTCGAGCCGAATGTCACCGACGGCTGGGTATTGAGCTTTACCGAGGATGCCGCGGGCGCGCTGACCGACCGCGCCGGCGAGGCTTTGGCGCGGCTGCGCGCGCTCGCGGCGCAGCCCGTGATCCCGATCGGCGACGAGGCGGAGCGGGCGCGGCTGTCGGCGCTGTGCGCGGAGCTGTTCGAAGAGCACAGCCTGGCGCGCGAGGGCTTTCGGCTGGCGATGCGCGGGCTTCTGGTGCTGATCGCGGTCGGCGTGGCGCGGCTCGCCGCAAGCCGCGCCCGCACCGGCGCCGTCACGTTACGGCCCGCCGACGCCACGGTGGCGCAGTTGCGCGCCTTGGTCGACGAGAATTTCCGCACCGAGCGCCAGCTCGATTTCTATGCCGAAAAGCTCGGCATGACCGTCGACCGGCTCAACGACCACGTCAAACGCTCGACCGGCGTCACCGCCGGCCATCTGATCCGCCAGCGCGTGCTCACCGAAGCCAAGCGCCAGCTGGTCTTCACCACGCAGCCGATCCACGACATTGCCGAGGAGCTGGCCTTCGCCGACCCGTCGCACTTCGCGCGGTTCTTCCGCAAGCAGACCGGCACGACGCCGCACGAATTCCGCGCGCAGCGCGGCGGGTGACGCGATGGACGGCAGATGATGAACCGCCGCCACTTGCTCGCCGCGTTGCCCTTGCTCGCAACCGGCGTGTCCGGTGCGCGGCGCCACTGCACTACCCTGAAGGTGGGGGCAGCCTTGCCCGCTCGCCGCGCGGGCGCAGCTGGGATCGATGCCGCTCATTGGATTCCTCGGCTTCAGCTCACCGCAGGCCTTTGCGAGCGACCTCGCCGCTTTCCATCGCGGCCTCGGCGAGACCGGCCGCGAGGGCCAGACTGTGCGATCGAATATCGCTGGGCGCAGGGGCAATTCGATCGGCTGCCGGCACTTGCGCCGAACTGGTTCGTCAGCCATTGACACTCTTGCCGCCATCGGACGCCCGCTTCACGACCTCGCCGCCAAGGCGGCAACCTCGACGATCCCCATCGTGTTCGTTAGTGGCGGCGATCCCGTGCGGATGGGGCTCGTCGACAGCCTCAATCGCCCCGGTGGCAACGCGACCGGCGTGTACATGTTGACCGCCGCGCTCGAACCCAAGCGCCTTGAGCTCATGCGCGAACTGGTGCCGGACGCCGCCGTGATCGGTGCGATCGTCGATCCGGGTTCGCCGGATACCAAGTTGCAGAAGGCAGAACTCCCGGCGGCTGCGAGTGGGCTGGCCGGCAGATCAAGATTTTCAACGCCGGCACCGATGACGCGATCGACGCGGCCTTTGCCGCCGTGGCCGAACAAAAAATCGGGGCGGTCCTCGTCACTTCCTCGCCATTCTACCTGCCGCGGCGCGACAAGTTTGTTGCTCTTGCGTGCGCGCACCGCGTGCCCACCGTTTATTTCTTTCGCGCGTTCACCGAGGCCGGCGGTCTGATGAGCTACGGAACCAACCTGTCGATGCCTATCGCCAGGCCGGCGTCTATGCCGGTCGCATTCGCAAGGGCGAAAAGCCCGCCGACTGCCGATCCAGCAATCGGTCAAGGTCGAGCTCGTCATCAACAGGAAGACCGCCAAGTCGCTCGGCCTCACCTTCCCGCTGACGCTGCTCGGCCGCGCCGACGAGGTGGTGAATAGTGACTGAATTGATTTGGCGAAGTTCGGGAAATCCGCCGCACGAATTCCACGTGCAACGCGGCGGCTGACCGCTTGGCCCGTCGGTTCGTGAACGCGCCGCGCAACGGGTTCGACGTGCCAAGTCGCCCGTTACACGAGGCACAGTCAATGCGCGCTGGTTAATGCGTGCGGGGTTCGGCTTTGGCGCTGATCCCGATCGACAGGGCGGCGTTCGCATACCAACTGGCGGATTTCAAGATTATGGCGCGACGCGCGGGGCGCTTCTTGGATTTGACGTTTTTCAGCTTCTGCTTGAGTTCCTTTGACGCAATACCGCCTGCTGGCGTTCTCGTACGCACGAAAAACCTCCCTCGCAATTCTACAATCGGCGCTTGTTGAGCGACGCCGTATTGGAATAAAAACAGTAGCCCGTTGCAGATCGCAGTGTCGAAGATCAACGTCTTCGATCTCGCAACGGGATCGGATCAAACGTCTCTATCAGCGGTGAACTTTGAGGTTCTCTGCCGACGTTTTGCCCTTGTTCGCGACTTCTTCGTATTCGACGACCTGCCCCTCGTTGAGACCGCTGAGGCCGGCTCTCTCGACCGCGGAAATATGGACAAACACGTCTTTGCTGCCGCCCTCAGGCTGAATAAACCCGTAGCCTTTTTGCGAATTGAACCACTTCACCGTGCCGCGCGCCATTCTGATCTCCTTTGATGACGCCTGATAATAAACGCGATGGTTCGAGATAACAATGCCGATGCGGCCCAAAGCGGGTGCAAAGACTAGGCCTATCAACGTCTTAGGCCAGGGCTAAGCGGGCCTGGTACGGTCCAAAAGCGCTTGCGAAGCGGGCATTCTGACCTGGTTTGCCAGCCCCATGGCCATCAGGAAACGGATGGTTAGCCAAGCCACGTCGACCAAGTAACCGGCCGTAAGCACGTGAGGCAACGTCCGTTTGCACGGCGGGAGCGAACATTACAAATGTTGTAAAACCCTCCCGAAGTGGTTGGAGCCGAGTTGGCAAACATTGGCGCGACGCAGTGGCTGTGATACCCGACGGCCTCCAGGTCACGCCGCGGACCGAGTTTCGGCTCAGCGCGTGTAGAGGAGGTTTGGTGAAGTGGAGAACCGAGACAATTGTAGCCATTGCGCTTATTCATTTGCTCGCGGCTTTGGCGCTTTTTCCCTGGTTGTTCAGCTGGACCGGAGTGGTGCTGTTCGGTGTGGGTATTATGTCTTCGGCACGCTCGGCATCAATCTTTGCTATCACCGCCTGCTGACCCATCGCAGCTTCTCCTGCCCGCGCTGGCTGGAGCATGGCCTGGCGTTGCTGGGGGTCTGCTGTTTGCAGGATTCGCCGCCCATTGGGTGGCGGTCCATCGGCGGCATCACCAGTTCGCCGACGAGGACCGAGACCCGCACAGCCCGCTGGCCGGCTTTTTCTGGGCGCATATCGGCTGGCTGCTGGTCGAAAACGGCGACATGAGCAGGCGCGCTGACCGAGCGTTACGCCAAGGACCTCATCAGAGACCCCTTCTACGCCCTGGATCGAGCGGCGCAAAATCTGGATCAAGATCACGTTGGCTGCCTGGGTGGCCTTCTTCCTGGCCGGGCTTCGTCGTGGCGTTTCTGCTGACGGGGGACAGCCTCCGCGATGCGTGCAGTTCGGCCTGAGCCTGCTGGTCTGGGGCGGGGCGCTGCGCACGGTGGTGGTCTGGCACATCACCTGGTCGGTCAATTCGGTGACCGCACATGTGGGGCTACCGCAACTACGAAACGACCGACGACAGCCGCAACCTCTGGTGGGTCGGCCTGCTGGCCTACGGCGAAGGCTGGCACAACAACCACCACGCCGGCCCCGCGCTCGGCCCGCCACGGCCACAAGTGGTGGGAAGTCGACCTGACCTGGATGACGATCCGCCTGCTGATGGTGCTCGGCATCGTTTGGAATGTCGCCACGCCTTCACCGGCCTTGAACGCGAAATTCAATTCCCGACGCTCGCCTCTACCGCAGTAGAAGCGTCTGTTGTTCATTGCGCGCCATAAGATGAACGCCGGTCCTAGTTCAGCAGGAACCCAAGCACGGTATCGGCATAAACCTT
>CAWCSD010000029.1:0-187669 GCA_963798095.1 uncultured Alphaproteobacteria bacterium
CCAATAGCGGCATTTCGAGACTTGGGGTGCGTTCGCGGCTTACTGGACGAACAGCAGACATGCCCTGTTGGCAGGGGGGCGGGGCTTCCTCTACGGTCTCCCCGATAAAATTCCACCCGAAGGAGAATCCCAAATGGCATATTCTTTGTATGACGCGGCTGTTACCCCCGGCGCCAGCAGCTTGGCGCGCTGGCCGGCATTATCGACAAGGCCGCCGCGCATTGCACCGCCAATAAGATCGAGGAATTGGCCCTGCTGCAGGACCGGTTGTATCCCGACATGTTCCGCCTCGCCCGCCAGATCCGTCAGTCAGCGGATTTCGCCATGAACACCGGTGGCCGCCTGGCTGGCGTTACTCCGCCCGCCATGCCGGCCGTGGACGACACCAGCTTCGCCGCCGCCAAGAGCCGCGTCGAAACCGCCCTAGGCTTCGTGAAGTCCCTGACGCGCGCACAGGTCGACGGCGCGGAGGGCAAGGTCATCGCCTGGACCGGCGGCGGCAACGACCGGAAATTGAAGGGCAACGACTATCTGCAACAGTTCGCCCTGCCCAATTTCTTCTTTTTGTAACGACGGCGTACAACATCCTGCGTCATCGCGGCGTACCGATCGGAAAGCGGGATTTCCTCGGTCCAGTCAACTGGCTCTAGGAGATTGGGTCGACACTGAACGGCGCGACAGGGCGGGTATGAGGCTAGTCAGGGCGGTGTCCGGGTGTCGATCCGGTACTCTCAGACCACCCGTCCGCTTAGTGCGGTAGGACAGACGTCACCCCTGCTTCGCTACGCGCTTGGGCGGCGTATCGGCCGGCAACGAGACCCAGGGGTGACGCGATTTCTCCCACACCGCGATGGTCGGTGCGGGAAAATTTGGGTCGGCAAAGCTGCCGATGGCAACGGCGACGTATCCAGGGAAGCCTTCGCCCTCCCAGTAGACGGTGGAGCCGCACGTCGGGCAGAAATGAAAGGTGATCGCGTTGCCGCTTTCGGCCGTCCGCATCCATGCCGTAGCCTTACCAGCGAAAGTAACCTGCTCCCTGCGGAAACGCGCCTGGTTGCTGATCACGGCCCCGGTGCGGCGCTGGCACTCCAGGCAGTGGCACATAGAAATACGCGACGGCTCACCCTCAATCGTAAGGTGGAACTGCCCGCAGCTGCAGGCGGCGTGTCGGGCGGTCATAGATCGGCTCCGGGCTGTTGAAATGGGCGGAGTGTAGATGGGACTTCGAAACGACGCATCATGAGAGTGAATTCACGCCGTATTTAGGCCGGCGAATGCGCGCCGGTAGAATTAGGCCAGGATCTCGCGCTTGGGTCACGAACCGCCGCGCCGATCATTGGCTGCCGTGACCGGTCTTGACCCAATACCTGCCGCGTCTAACCGTGTCTGGGGCGTCGGTTAAGGGCCAATTCGCGTCATTGCGACGAACGCAAATTTCTCGTCAAAGGCATTTGCGACCTGGCTGACGCGGCGTGTGCATTTCACGTCGTAGCGCGGAACGCCTTGGCCAATGAACAGCCGCGTTCATTTATTTGACTTTGCGATAGCCGCGGCGCGATTGTTGATGGCGTCGGCGTCGTTCGGATTGAGCTTGATCGCCTGGTCGTAGTCCTGGATGGCGCGGTCGTATTGGCCTTTGTGCGTCGTAGGCGTTGCCGCGATTGTTGAAGGCGCGGCGTAGTTCGGATCGAGCTTGATGGCCTGGTCGTAGTCCTGGATGGCGCGGTCGTATTGGCCTTTTTCGTCGTAGGCATTGCCGCGATCGGTGAAGGCGAGGGCGTAGTTCGGATCGAGCTTGATCGCCTGGTCGTAGTCCTGGATGGCGCGGTCGTATTGGCCTTTGTCGTCGTAGGCATCGCCGCGATTGTTGAAGGCGATGGCGTAGTTCGGATTGAGCTTGATCGCCTGGTCGTAGTCCTGGATGGCGCGGTCGTATTGGCCTTTGTCGTCGTAGGCGTTGCCGCGATTGTTGAAGGCGTCGGCGTCGTTCGGATCGAGCTTGATCGCCTGGTCGAAGTCCTGGATGGCGCGGTCGTATTGGCCTTTGCCGCGTAGGCGCCGCCGCGATTGTTGAAGGCGTCGGCGTAGTTCGGATTGAGCTTGATCGCCTGGTCGTAGTCCTGGATGGCGCGGTCGTATTGGCCTTTGTTGTCGTAGGCGATGCCGCGATTGCTGAAGGCAACGGCATAGTTCGGATTGAGCTTGATGGCCTGGTCGAAGTCCTGGATGGCGCGGTCGTATTGGCCTTTGTCGTCGTAGGCATGCGCCGCGATTGTCGAAGGCTGCGGCGTATGTTCGGATCGAGCTTGATGGCCTGGTCGTAGTCCTCGATGGCGCGGTCGTATTGGCCTTTGTCGCGTAGGCATTGCCGCGAGCTGGTGAAGGCGTAGGCGTCGTTCGGATTGAGCTTGATGGCCTGGTCGTAGTCCTGGATGGCGCGGTCGTGTTGGCCTTTGGCGTTGTAGGCAATGCCGCGACTGTAGAAGGCGCTGGCGTTGTTCGGATCGAGCTTGATGACAGCGTCGCATCCCTAAATCGTCTGGTCGTCGGTGGAGTTGCCGAAGCACCAAGTGTGAAGTTGGTCGTAGCTTTGCGCTGTTGCCGTTGGCGCTTGCAATAAGCCAACCCCGATCAATGCAGCCGCAACAGCAAATTTCGGTGTCTTGAAGACCATGTCCTACCCCGTGCTCAGAAGGTGGCAAGGTAGCGATTAAAACGCCTGCCTGAAATAGCAATGTCGCTGTTGGGTCAATCGCAACCGATTGACGGGAGCAGCGCCGTGTCCGCTTTTCATCCGTTCGCGACCAGTCGGTGCGGACCACAAACGCCGCTTCGGGCCAATCGCGACATTTTGCACTGCAGAAAAGCAGCGAGCCTGAATGAGCATTTCCGGGCCTTTGCGACCTGCGCCCTTACGGGCTATGCCAACCCGTATCGCTGCGTTCCGTCGCGTTTGGGTCCGCCGTTGGGTCCAAATGACTGTTCGCGCGCCGCCCGTCATTTGCCGAGTACGGTCCGCCCCCGTTCGACATTCCGTTACCTTTAATGGCAGGCCGCACGCGGACCGGTTTTGAGGGAATTTGCCGGGTTCAACCCATAGCTCATTTGCTTAACCGGAAAAATTCTGCACATTCATAGCTGCGCGTTGGCAGAACGCATCTGAGCCTTTCCGGCCGTTTCCAGGGGAAAATCATGCACGCGAACTTTGCACGAATGCCTGTTTTGGTTGCCGCGGCGCTGGCGTCTTTGCCGCTGCTCGGTTCGGCGGCGTCGGCTTGCGACACGCGGCATTTCTACAATAAATCGCCTGTAACATTTGATCTGAGTATGGGCGGCGATGCTCAATGCTCAATCGGCAGCTCGGGCATGCAGCAAATCTGCAATATTCCACCAGGGCAAACTGCCGAGATCCACTATGGCTCGACGCACCCTAACATCGCGATTTTTTCTCCCACCAAATATTATATTTTTCCGATGCACGATTTTAGCGTCGATCCGGCCAGCTGCAAGATCGACGATCGCGGCAAAACCGGAAACATTGCCGTCAATGTTCCTAACAACGGCGACGTGACGACCTGCGGCAGCAACGGCTGGACTTGTAGGCAGTGAGCGCGTGGCCGAAGTCCAAGCCCTGCTGTATGACCATATCGAGTGCAGCAAGCACACCGCAGTGAACGTGGTTGCGAATGCGCAAGCGGTGCTGACCGCCCCCCGAACTGTTGCGGGCGACTGTTCACCCAGGAGCGTACATCATGGCCCCTTCCACCTGCCCAGCGACCAGTGTAGCTTTATTTGAGAGCTGTCAGCGGGACTTGCCGACGTTCCGTGAAAGCAAAGGCAGCGTTTGTGTCGCCGGCAGGCGAGCAATTTGAACATAAATCGACATTTGTTCGCCGACACCTTCTGCATTTGCGGAAGGCACTCAAGCTCATGGGCGATGCCATGAAACTTCCCCGTAGGAAATTCCTGCACCTGGCAGCAGGCGCTGCCGCGCTCCCGCTCGTCTCGCGCATTGCGTTGGCAGAAGTCTATCCGTCGCGACCGGTGCGTTTGATTGTCGGCTTCCCTGCCGGCGGCCTTACCGACATCTTGGCGCGCTTGCTAAGTCCATGGCTGTCGGAACGGCTCGGGCAGCAATTCATCGTCGATGATCAGCCCGGTGCCGGTACAAACCTCGCCACCGAAACGGTCGTGAGGGCGCTTCCAGACGGCTATACGTTTCTCATGGCCACGTCGACGAATGCCATCAACGCGACGCTCTACGACAATCTCAAATTCAATTTCATCCGCGACACCACCCCGGTCGGAAGCATCGCTCGTACGCCACTCGTCATGGTGGTCAATCCGTCGTTCCCGGCCAAGTCCGTGCCTGACTTCATTACCTATGCCAAGGCCAATCCCGGCAAGATCAATATGGCGACAGCCGGCATTGGCAGTTCGGTTCATCTCGCCGGCGAGCTTTTCATGACAATGACCGGAGTTCAGTTGGTCCCGGTGCACTACCGCAACAGTTACGTGCCCGATATGCTCGCGGGACAGGTGCAATTGGTGTTCAGTCCGATACCCACGACGATCGAGCAGGTCAGGGCGGGGAAGTTGCGCGCCCTCGCGGTTTCCGGTGGCACACGTTCGCAGGCGCTGCCAGACGTTCCGACCATCGGCGAGTTTGTACCGGGCTACGAGGCAAGCGTATGGAATGGCCTAGTCGCGCCGAAGAACACGCCTGCCGAGATCATCGATAAGCTCTCCAAAGAGATCGATTTGGCTCTCGCCGATCCCAAGATAATGGCGCGCTTCGCCGATCTGGGCAGCGTTCCAAAGTCGATGACAACTGCCGACTTCGGCAAGTTCATTGCCGAAGACACCGAGAAGTGGGGCAAGGTCATCCGGGCGGCCAACATCAAGGCGGAGTGAACGCGACGTTCCATGGTCAAAAGTAGCCGTCGACCATCTGCACTTGCTTAGCCCGCAAGTCGGCGGCTAGCATTCATCCGGACGAGGAGGAGCAGGCCAGCGGACGCAAGGAAAAGTCAGGATGGACGCCGTGAAGCGGCAATTGCATTTGAATCTGTTCATACATGGCCGCGGCCATCACGAGGCATCCTGGCGGCATCCGGGCTCGTCGCCGCGTGCGCTGACTGACATCCGTTATTATCAGGACCTGGCACAGCGCGCTGAAGCCGCGCTGTTCGACTCGGTTTTTCTGGCCGATCAGCTGGCTTTGGGCGACGATGCCTCTCAGGCGGCTCGCACCTGGCTTGAGCCCGTGACTGTCCTGGCGGCCTTGGCGGTGTCAACCAGCAAGATCGGCTTGATCGGCACCTGTTCGACGACCTACACCGAACCGTTCAATCTCGCTCGGCAGTTTGGATCGCTGGACCACATCAGCAATGGTCGTGTGGGTTGGAATATCGTGACCTCGTGGCTTGCGACGGCGGCGGCCAACTTCGGCGGTTCTGGCCAGATCAGCCACGCAGACCGCTATGCCCGCGGCGAAGAGTTCATGACCGTGGTCAAGGCGTTGTGGGACAGCTGGGCCGAAGACGCCGTCATCGATGACCGAGACCATGGGCGTTACGCGTTGCCGCACCGCATTCGGCCCATCAACCATAAGGGCGATTGTTACCAGGTCGCAGGTCCTCTCAATCTGCCTCGTACGCCGCAAGGCCGGCCGGTCTTCGTGCAGGCAGGTTCGTCCGACACAGGTCGCCGCTTCGCGGCGCGGCATGCCGAGGCCGTATTCACCGCCCATTTGGAGAAGGCTACGGCGCAGGCGTTCTACGCCGATCTGAAATCGCTGACAGCGGCCGAAGGCCGCTCGCCCGAGCAAGTGGTGATCCTTCCCGGGTTGAGCCCGATGATCGCCGCAACGGAGGCCGAAGCACAGCGCCTGGCGCGCGAGTTGAACGAACTTTCCGATCCGGAGGTGGGCCGCAAACGGTTGTCCGGCCGGTTCGGAGGTCATGACTTCTCGAACCTGCCGCTGGATCGTCCGCTTGTGCCCGAGGACTTTCCCGCAACAGCGTCGGTCGAGGCGGCACGCAGCCGCACCGAGGTGATTCTCAGCTTGGTGCGGCGAGAAAATCCCACGCTGCGTCAATTGCTCGGTACGCTCGCCGGCGCCCGCGGCCATTTTACTTTCGCTGGAACGCCGGAGCAGGTCGCCGACCTGATCGAGGATTGGTTCACGGACGGCGCCGCCGACGGCTTTAATATCATGCCGCCACTGTTGCCATCGATGCTCGACGTCTTCAGCGCCGAGGTTATCCCGCTGTTACAGCGGCGAGGCCTGTTTCGCACGGCCTATGAAGGCTCGACATTGCGCGAGCATTACGGCTTGCCGTGGCCGCAAAGTGCTTTTGATGAGGCAACGCTTGAGAAGGTTTGACGCGAAAGGCGTCAAATCAAGCAATGCATTCATCACCTTTGATCTGGCTCCGATGCATGATGCGCCGTGACTTCGGATCGAACGGATCGCGTCGGTGCAGCACGGAGAGATTATTCCACATCAGAAGGTCGCCGACCTGCCATTGATGGCACATGGTGAAGCACGACTGCGTCGCATGGGCCCATAGCGCGTCGAGCAAGGCCTCGCTCTCCGCCACGGTGATGCCGAGTACATAGGCGTTCGGCCGACGGCCAAGGAAAAGCGCCTTGCGGCCGGTCTTCGGTTCGGTGCGAACCAGCGGATGACGGGCGCCGACCGTCTCGCGAACGTCGGTAACTTCCTTGTACCCCTTGCGCAGCATTCCGGCGCTATTGCGCGATGCGTCGTGCACGGCGATCTTGCCTTCGACAGCCTTCTTCAGCTCCGCCGGCAGTGTCTCGTAAGCCCTGAACATGTTGGCGAAGTAGGTGTTGCCCCCGGCCTCTGGCGGCGGAACCTCCAGCGCATGCAGTAGCGCCGCTTTGGGCGGCACTTCGACGTATGTCAGGTCGGCGTGCCAGACCGCTTCGCCGTCGCCGAGATTGCCGATCGGCTTGCCGTTTTCAACCACGTTGGAGATGACGTTGAGTTCCGGATATTCCGTGAGGAACGGCGCTCCATAAGGATTAGGTCCCGGCGGGTCGAGCGCGCCGAAGTTCTTGCTGAAGGCGATGAGCTCGGCGTCCGAAAGACTTTGCCCGTGGAAAACCACGACCAGCCGTTCGCGCCAGGCTCTTTCGATGGCGTCGATTTCGGCCGGCGGCACTGGCTTGGATACGTCGATTCCGGACACTTCGGCGCCCAGCGCGGCGTTCAAATCGTTGATGTAAATTTTGATGTGCATGGCCACGGACTCTCCTTACCGGTATCTCGGGTCACTCCAACTGAACGCCACTGGCCTTGATCGGAGCTTCCCATTTCTTGATCTCGGCTGCGACGAATTGCGCGAGATATTCCGGCGACCTGCGCTCCGGCTCTACCACATCGCCCCCGATCTGCTTCAGCCGCTGCCGCACGGCAGGCATGTTCAGCACCGCGATGACGGCGCTGTTAAGCCTCTGAACGATTGCGGACGGCGTGCCGGCGGGAAGGAAGAGCGCATACCAACTCGGGGCGTCGAAGCCGCTCAGTCCCTGCTCATCCGCGGACGGCAGGTCCGGCAGAGCTTTCGAGCGGTTTTTGCTCAGGATCGCGATTGCTTTGACAGTGTTGCCGGTGATCTGGGGCAGCGCCAGGGGCAGGCTCAGGCATGTGTAGTCTATCCGTCCGGCAATGACATCCTGCATTGCCTGGACGACACTGCGATAGGGCACGTGCGTGACGTTGATGCCGATCGTCGAATTAAGGAGAATGCAGGCCAGATGATTGGAGCCGCCGACGCCACTTGAGGCGAATTGCAGTTTCGACTGGTTTGCTTTCGCGTAAGCCATGAATTCCTTCAAGTCATGCGCCGGAAAGTCCTTGCGGGTAACGAGCACCAGGGACTCATCGGTGATCAGCGCCACTGGCGCGAAATCCTTCACGACATCGTAGGGCGGCTTCTTGTAAAGCCACTGACTCTGGGCGAAGCTGCCAACGTTTCCGATCACGAATTGATACCCGTCAGGCGCGGCCTTCGCTACGCGGCTGCCGCCGACCAGGCCGCCGGCCCCCGTGACGTTCTCGACGACAACGGGTTGGCCGAGCTCGCTGCTCAGTCCGTCCGCCACGATACGCCCTATGGAGTCGCTCGATCCGCCCGCCGCAAATGGAACGACCAATGTTATCGGCCTTGTCGGCCAATTTTGCGCGGCGGCAGACGAAATACCGACCAACAATGCCGTGATTATTGCGATTATTCGCATTTTGTCAGGCTCGTACCTACAAAATCCCCGAAACAATCGGCCATTGGTTCCCTGTCATTGTACACAATTCCACCGTACGGGGCATGTCCGCTTTCGGCCATCCGCGTCGTTTTCGACCCCATCCATTCATGTCGGCTCTTACCTCAAAAACGACCAGATCAGCGACCCGCCACGGCCGTGTGCAGACCACAGACGGCGCGTGTTCAAAGGCCATCTAGCACCGCAATCAGCGCTCATCGTGCTCGGCCCCCGAAGGCCTTTGTACTTGCCCGTGGAAACACACGGCGCGGCCGGGCGGTACCCCGGTGTAATCAACTTCCGGGCCTGATGCAGCAGTGACTAGACATCGGACTTGCCCGCACAGTAGATTGTCCGTGTGTTGCTGAAATAAACGAAAACGGGGAGTGAACTATGTTGAAGTTGTTAGCCGTCGCCCTACTCGCGATTCCCATGTCCGTCGGATCAGTTCAAGCGGCGACGAAAAGCCACGGTCATGCGCTTCCTGCCTGCGCTGATGGGCAGCAAGCCAAAGCGACCTGTACATGTGGCACCAAGGATAAATCGAAGCGCTGTTCAAAAGGCGAATATTGCCACACCTTCAGCGGTACGTGCAGCAAGTAGCCGCACCTCTCGCACGCGTTATACAGAAAAAGGCCCCGTTAGCCGGAGTGGCGCACGGGGCCTAATGGAGCTGTTGTGGGCGGGCTCTTATTGTCCGCCCACAATAAGCGGGCCAGGACCGGTCAGTCGTTGCTTCTTGCGCTCCATGACGCTCGCGGAGGACTGCGTCAGATAATAGGCGATAGTCTCGATTCTGATCTTGACCGAGCCGGCGGGCTTGGTCGAATCCAGATCCTGGAGCGAAAAGAACAACGTGCCGGAATCCTCGACGATCCGCTGCACCGGGGTGAATGTCGGCTGGTCCATGCCGCATTCGTAGCTCACGAACCGCACGACGCAAGTCACCCAGGGCAGGCGCGCGCCGACCTTGGCCGCCCAAAGGATTTCGTTGGTATTGCCGCTGTAGGACGACGGCCACACGTCGCCAATATCAAACGGCGATCCGATCAAGCCGTTCCTGACATCCTCTCCGAACAGCCAGTCCATCAAATCCGGATCGGTCGGCAGGTATTGGCCCCACAGAATCGGATAGCCGTAGGCCTGGAGATCGGCTTCGATCTCGTGCCCAATGCCGGGGTCCATATGATAGGGACGCGCCAGGATCAGTATGCACGGCCGGTCGTTGCGCGCGCACCATTCAAGGATTTCCCGTCCCTTCCTGCGGACGGAGCTGTTGAATGCCTCAAGCGCGGCGTAGCCCTCAGCGACTGCGCGGCGGACTTCCGCCATTCTCAAGTCGGGTATGACGTCCTTGAGCGTTGTGTACAGCTGTTTGCCGACCAATGGCGGTTCCGCCAGGCAGACCAAAGGCGCAACGTAATTGATGCCCTGTGCGGCAAAAACGTCCTTCTCCTTGAGGAAGCCCGCTTTGATATTCTCCGGAGCGGCCATGACCCGCGGACAAGACAGCGAATTGGCGACGTGGCCGTTGAGGAAGGACGGCAGCGATCGAATCATCGGCGAAAGCAAAATGTCGATCTTGCGCTTTTGGCCATAGATCAATTCGCCGTAATGTCCCGAGATGCACTTCACCGGATAACAGCAATCGACAGTGCCGCGTCCGCGTCCATACTCGCGTCCTTGATCTTCCGTAGTTTCGCTGGAGAACACGATGTGCTGCGGGGCGATTCCGAGAGACGTCAGGAAGCTCACCCAGAATTGGTGGGTGGACCAGATGTTGAGAACGCGCGGAATACCGACGCGCAGCTGCGCACGCGCCTTAGGCGCGGCGGAAGGCGGTGGCACGAACCATTTCCGCCACGTTTGGATAAGCACGTTTGCCTTCATCGATCCGAGCCTTCACGATCCGCATTTCGTCGACGTCCTCCAGCAGCCCCTTCGGACAGGAATTGCCGCTGATGACGCGTTCCCAGCCTGTCCGGGACAGGAATTTTGCTCCACGGCCTTCCCGCCGCGCCAGGCAGCTGCACGTCGATGAACGTGCGCTTGCAGTTGCAGCTGCACCAATGGCAGACCGTATGGTCATTGGTCGTGGTCGCGGTAAGTAAGGGCTTCAACGGCGGCAAAGCCGCGAAATCGGCTGCGGTCGCGCGCGGCATCGGCTGCGCATAAGGCGGCGCCGATCGCGCCCGCCTCACCCGAATAGGGATGGATCACGATCTCCGCGTCCGGGACCTTGCTGGTGATGAAATCGACCTGGGCCTTGACCACCGCAGCATTAAGGTGGGTGCCACCCTGGAGCACGAATTTCCGCCCGACCGCACGCAGATTCTGCAGCTGGCAGGCATAGACCCACACGTTGAGCGGCAAAACGGCGGCCAGGGAAGCCATGATTTCATCGGCCGACCAGCCCTTGCGCTGCTGATTGACGATGTCGGATTGCAGGAAAACGCCGCAGCCCATGGCGAGGTGAGGCAACGACTTGGCACGAAACGCGCGGTCCGCATAATTCTCGAGCGGGACGCCATAGCGCTCCGCCACGCCCTGCAGGAAAGCGCCGTTGCCGGAGGAACATTGTGAGTTGAGCCGGAAGTCGGCCACAGTCCCGTTGCGCAGGATCATGACTTTGATGTCGCAGCCGCCGACGTCGCAGATCACGTCCGCGTCAGGGAAAAAATGCAGCGCGGCCCGCGCGTGCGCCACCGTCTCGACGACGCTTACGTCAGCGCCGAGAATATCGTTCAACAGGTCCTTGCCGTACCCCGTGAGCGCCAGCCCGCCAATCGCCTGGAAACCGGCTTGCCGGATCTGCCGCAGCAGATCCTTGGCGTCCTCGATCGGGTTGCCCGCGACAGCGCGTAACACGTAAACAGCAGCGTCTTATCGGCCGCGCAGAACTACAGCCTTGGCGGTCGTGCTGCCGAAGTCGCAGCCGACCAACACCGGCGTCGTCGCGCGATCGCTCGCCTGCGGCGTAGATCGCTCCGGTGGCGTATCGAGGGCAGGTCGCCCGACGACGTATTTGCGCAGGAAATCTTCGCGTTCGGCGTCTCCGGACACCAGACCTTTGCTGCCCTGCCTTGCCTTCTCTTCGTGTTGCCCGTGCTCGATCCACCGACGCAGTTCGGTCGTGCCGGAATAGTAATTTGCCGCTCCGCCGTCGTGTCTGGCGATCTCGATGCAGCCAAGGCTCGCATAGTACAAGGCTTCAGCCGGGACGTGGATCAACGCGTCCGTGTCTTGGTCGCAGATAACCCGCTCGATCCGCCCAGAGCGCGGCGAGGTTCCGGCGCCAAGCTTGCTGCAGGCCCTTGAAGAACAGGTTTGGCCCGCCAAGCAACAGGACTTCCGGCATCGGCGTGTTGCCCTTGGTCAGCGTCGCCAGGTTCTGCTGCACCACGGCTTCGAACAGGCTGGCCACCACCTCCTCGGCGGCCACTCCTCCCTTGGTGAGCGTATTGGCGTCGGCTTCGGCGAAAATCCCGCATTTGGAACTTATCTTGTGCAGCGCCAAGCCGTCGTAGTTCATCTGCGCCAGACTTTCGGGCGCGATATTCAGTTTGCGCGCGGTCTTTTCAATAAACGTTCCGGTGCCGCCACTGCAGGCCGACTGCATGTAGACTTGTTTGCTCTTGCCGTTCGCTGACGTCGTAAAGAAGATCGTCTTCATGTCCTCGCCGCCGATCTCCGAGACAAAGCTCACTTGCGGATGAAACCGCTCGACGGCTGCCGCTACCGCGACGACCTCCTGAATGAACCGGCCGCCGACCAGCGGTGAGATGAACCCGGAGCCTGACCCCGTGAACAGAATAACGTCGCGTTCCGGCTGTAACCCGCACTCTCTTTCCATTTGCTCGAGGAATTCGAGCACGGTCTCTGCCTGTTTCGTATGGTGGCGCCGGTATGTCTTGCCAGAGTATCCGATCGTTCTCGACCAGGACGGCCTTCACCGTCGTCGAGCCTACGTCGATGCCGAGAATCTTCATTCGCGCGCTGCCTCAGCCGAGAACCGTGACGAGATTCGCCGCGGTTCCTATTCGGCCTGCGGACGGAACGCGGTAGCTCGCCTTCCGCATCGCGGGGCGGGCGTTGCGGCGCGCCCTTGCCGCGTCCAATGTCAGCGCCGGCTTGCGACGAGTGCCGCGTCGAATTCGCTGTTGGCCCGCTTCTTGGCCTCGGTGAGGATCATCTGGCACCGCGACAACGCGTGGACTTCGGCATCGCCTTTGATTTCAAGCGGCGCGTACAACAGATCCGGATGCTTGCCGATCACGCCGGCCATGGCCCCGACGCTCATCGTGTTCGGCATGCAGGCGTACGGCGACAATTCACAGATCATGTGCGCCTTCTTGTGCAGATGCGCCCACAACGCCTTGCCGACCAGCATGTCGCCCTCGCCGCCCGAAAGCCGGTGATGGAAATAGGGCGCGGCGAGCCGGCGCAGCTCGTACTGGTCGGGTATTTCATGCGGGATATCGCCGAGCGCCGCCCGCATGCGGTTGTAGGTCCAGCCAAGCGCCTTTTGCAGCAGACGGGCGCGCATGAGCTTCAGGCGCGCGGTGCGGTCGATGCCGACATAGTCCTCGAGTTGTTGGACGTGGACGCGAAACAGGTAATCCAGCCAGACAACGATCGGCGCCGGGCAGACCTCCGCGCCTTCGGCCTCAAGCCAGCGATGAATGTTGTAGTTGGGGTCGCCCTCGACCGTCTGCAGATAAAATTCGCCAGTGATTTTCACCAGCGGTTTTGGTTGCAGCTTGTCGACTTCGATAGCTTCGAATTTGCGAAAAACATTGCGCAACGCTCGCACGAAGTAGGGCGTCGCCAAGTGCCAAAGCAGCGATCCCGTTTTCCGGCCCCGCCGCGGGCGATTGCGAAACACCTCGGCCAATTCGTCGATGCTCTCGCGCACGACCCGGTCGGTCTCGCCGGGCGTCACCTCGTAGGGCCGCGTCCGGTATTCAAGCCCTTGCACCGCATCGGCGCACAACACCGCCCAGACGGCGCCGAGCGTCAGCGGCATGCCGACCTCGATCCCGCCGCCCGCGAAGGCGCCCTGATCGAGTTTGGTCTGCTCCATGAGAAACAGTCGGAATGCTTCCAGCCCCAGATTGCGCAGCGCCAGTTCATAGCTTTGGTGGTATTGGCCGAATCGACAGGCACCGCAGGCACCGGCAGTCAGGTAGACGTATTTTTCGGAGACCTTGTCGGGGCCGATGCGTTTTGCTTCGGCGCCCAGGAAGCGCGCCAAATTGCCGGTCGTGAAACTTGTCGGGCAGCACTGGCCGATGTCGGCGAGTTCGCGGCCGAGCAGGAGATCGTCCCGCGTGGCGTTCGGAAGCGGCCGCGCGCGATATCCGAGATTTTCGAACACCGCCTGGATCAACTTTTCGGCACGCCAATGCAGGCCGCCGAAAAGAATCTCAATGCCGTCGCGTTCCTCTGGTCTGACCGGACGGGCCGAATAAGCCCGATACGGCCGCTGCGGTGCGTTCACGTCCCGCTCCTCGATTTTGCCCGCCCGATACGCCGCCGCGCCGACGACCTACCAGGTCCAGGCAACGCCCATTCCGATCAGCCCCGCCAGTGCCAACATCACCGACGTAAGCTGGATGATGCCTGAGTCGGATACGATCTTGTCGTCGCGCAGTTTCTGCAGGAAGTAGCGGCCAATTCCGTAAGCGAGCAGCGCTGAACAGAATATCGCGCCATCGAAGGGCTGGCGTCCGCGCAGGACGAATGCAGCGGTCAGCAGAACCGCAGCCCATGTGGCTTCCAGCAATTGCGTCGGCACGCGCCGCCGTCGAATGCCGCGATGATCGGGGAGATTGAGGGCGAGCCAGGATGCGGACGGGCGGCCCGAGCAGCAACCGTTCAACAGGCACCCGAACCTGGTGAAGATCATCCCGACCAGAATGGCGAAGGTCGCCGCGTCCCAGAATTTGGCGAACGGTAGATCCATAACGCGCAGCAGCGGAATCGACAGCGGCACATTCAGCAACAAGGCGCCATACATCGCCATGCCGCCTTCGGAGCGGCGCCAAATCCGCGCGCGATCGTTTCGATAGAGATCCCAGTGGCTCGCCACGAAAAACAACCGGGCCCCGATCAGGCTCGGTACCGACAAGATCATCGACGCCAGTACAAACCGGTCCGGGTCGAGCCCGGAACGTCCGGCAACCCAAGCGGCGACAAAAATACCGCAGACCATGCCGACATAGAGCATGGTCGGATAGCTGTAGAGATTCCATCCGCGCCAGCTGATGAGGATCTTACGCATCGGCCTTCCGCTGCAGGGCAGAACGTTCGGCTATAGGTCGCATACCAAGGTTGTGCGGTTCATGCTGTGAGGTAATCTACCTGCCCGTTGGTGTGGTTTCCACTTTATTCGCGTAACGCGCCGCAAAAAGCAGCGCGCCCGAGGAAATAAACCGATGTTGATCGAAATAGCCGCCGCCGTGAGCGTGGTCGCCGCCGATCAGGCCAGCAAGGCGTTCGTTTTGTCGCGCTCCTGGACGGCAGATACGAATGCAGGATTTTTATCCGTCCGTAAGGTGTTGATGCGGCAGGGCCCGCTGATGTTCTACTTCACACCCTGGACGCACGTAGGGCTTTGGATCGCCTCAATCGCAATCGCCGCCGTCCTGGTGCGAGCGGGAATGATTGCCGAAAACGCACTGAACGCCGCTGCCATCGGCGCCGCCTTGGGTGGAGCCGCCGGCAATATTGCCGATCGATTGCGGCGCGGAGCGATTGTCGATTTCATCGCAATCGGCCGATGGCCGCTATTCAATTTGGCCGATGTGGCAATCGTGATGGGCGCCGGGTTGCTGGTATTGTCGTACGCTAAAACTTAGCCTCTTCCATTTCGACAGCGCTGGTGTCCTCGTTGACATGTGGCTTTCGGGTGTTATGCTCAACCTTAGATTTTAACGCCTATTGGTCGTCCTTGCTGACCGTGCCGGGGGGCACACGGAGCATGAGCACTTCGTTGTTGCGCCAGATTCAGCTGTTGCGCCAGATTCAATTGGTCGCGCTATACCAAAACGCGCCCGGCGCTGCTGAATTCCAAACGCATTTCACAGACGGAGCCACCACGTCTTGGTTCACTTGAACCGTGTGCCCAGGTGCCGCGACTAAATCTCGCTCGCAATACTGATCGGGCCGACAGACACGCTGACCGTGCCGGGAGGCACATGGAGTTGATAAGCACATGGACTCGATAAGCACATGGAGTTGATAACATGAGCACCACGCTTTTCCTTTTGGTCCCGATCGGCATGCTGGCCGTTGTCTGGTCGGTGTGCTTCGTCGGCTGCTTTCTTCAGACCAGCGGACTTGAACCACCCTACAGCAATACTATTCTCGCAGAACCAAGCCTTGTCGCCTATTGGCCGCTGAGCGATTTTCCAAATTCGCCGCCGCCGGCGGGGGCGCCGGCGCCGCCGCCGCCGCCCCAGGGCAGCACCGGCCTTGGAACCGCAGCCGATCTCACCGGAAATAATCATAATGGCAGTTACATAAATCCGCCGATCTATCCATCGGGGACGACATTTCTAACAACGATGGGCAATCCACCGGTTGATCTCAATCCGACGCTTAATCTGCACCAGGGTTCGATTGTGCCCGGCGACGCGTTCGCTAGCGGAAGCAAGAATTTGCCAGCCTGCGTCGATTTCGAAGGAGGTTACGTCAGCATTCCGTGGGCGCCGAATTCGCCATCGTTGACCGACTTCACACTCGAAGCCTGGATCATGCCCAAATGGAGCTCAATGGGATTCGATTGGATTGTGTTCAGCGCACGTACCAACGACAACACAGGCTTTGTGATCCATATCAATCAACAAAACCAATGGCAGTTCAACATCGGAAACGGCACAGCAATTACGGTGGTCAACACAATGGTGCCGGTAGATGTTAATGGTGCCCTGACGTATGTGGCGGTGACCTTCGAAAGCGCCACCCAAGTGCTCAGCCTCTGGATAAACCCGGCTAGCGAAGGTAGCGATGGCAATAACCCGGCGCCGCCGCCGACACCGGCCTGGCCGCCCTCTCCAGATACCAAGACGAATTACGCCGCGATCGATCCGACCCAGCCGGTGACGTTCTTCATCGGCGCCGGCGACAATCAAAATGCTCAGTCTCTGCGAACGCAGGATGGCGGCGCCGGCGGCCCGCTGCATCCTTTCCAGGGCCTGATTCAGTCGGTCGCGCTGTACAACACCGCGCTCGACCCCGCCGATCTCGCATCGCATTTTCAAAACGGAGCTGGGTGACTCTTAGCTCGCCATAACCGCTGTGGGTACTGTTGCTGTTCTTCGTCGAGGTAAGGCGTCAGCAGAAATGTCCGCAGTCGACACGCTGCCCATGACGAGCATGCCGGCCTTTGAGCATTGCCGGCCCGGAGAGACGATCTCTCATCCTCGACCGGGCGACATTATCCTGGTGCGCCACAAGCACTGGCTGGGATGGCTCATCCGCTGCTTCGTCCGCATCCGCCATCGCGCGCCCGAGGACCGTCCCTACACCTATTGGAGCCACGTGGCGCTCGTCGTCAGCCACACTGGCCAGATGGTGGAAGTCAACGCGCGCGGCGTGGTCATCAGCCACATCTGGCATTACCGCGAGTCCGACTACCACTATGTTTGGCTTGACCTGCCGGACGCCGGGCGCAAGGCAGCCGTCCAATTCGCGCGATCCTGCCTCAAGCAAAAGTACAGCCTGCGCAATTTTCTGCTCCTCGCCGCCACCATTGCGCTTGGCGATCGCGTCCGCATGCCCGACAGCGGTCACGGCTGCGTTTCGCTGGTCGCGAGAGCGCTGCAGGAGGCCGGCATCCGGTTCGATCGAAAACCGACCGACATGACGCCGGCAGACCTGGCCAAGCGGTTTGGCGTCACCCCGTGACAGTTCGAGCGCCGTCGGGGCAACCCGTGTGATGTGAAGGTTGGGAGGACGAACAGCACCCACTGTCATCGACCGAAAGCTGCGAACGCTTACACTTACTAATTCTTGCTTTGCCTTTTTACCGTATCTTGAACCGCCGTCTCCGGGGGCTTCAGGAATTCATCGAACCGATCCTTGACGATTGCGTAGCACTCGCACGATGCCTTCTCGAGACCCTGACGATTGAGAACCTGAATCGTCCCGCGGTTGTAGCTGATCAGGCCAGCCGCCTGCACCGATTGCGCCGCCAGTGTCACCGACTTGCGATTGGCACCCAAGATATGCGCCAAAAATTCGTGGGTATAGGTCAGCAATTCGCCTTCCGCTCGGTCATGCATCATGAGCAGCCATCGGCACATTCTTTCTTCCGTCGTATGCACGGTATTGCAAGCGACGGTTTGCTGGACCTGTGACAGCAGCGTCTCCGAATAGCTGACGAAGAGATTGCGGACGTGTTCGCTGTTCTTGAATTCCAATTGCAACAATTCGATCGGGCAACGAACCATGCGGCCCTCCAATTGCACAATGCATCGATTAAAGGAGGCCCGGCTGTACATGGCGGCGAAGAGACCGAATGCTCCTTCGCGCCCAATGTTTGCGGTCTCGATGGCCGAGCCGTTCTCAAGAACGGTCAACAGCGAGAGAACCGACCCTTGCGGAAAATAAGCGTGCTTGAGGAGACCGCCAGCCTCGCAAACGACGGCGCCGAGCTTAAGCGTGACCGGCTGAAGATAGGGATCGATCCGACTGCGGCTCTCAGGCCCCAACGCAGCGAGCAACTGATTGCTCAGCGCATTCCCGCGCGCTTTGGGCATGACTTGCGGCTGATAGAGAGGCTGCATGTTCATGTAGCGCTTGGTCGACCACGCCGTTCCTGCGATGTAGCGCAACCTTGCTGCAGCGAGGTTGAGACATGATTGACCGTCTGGAAACGCACCGACGACGCGGGTTCGGCGGCGGATCTCTCTCATGATCCGCTCGAGCGGGTTGTTGGTCCGGATCTTCTGCCAGTGGATATCCGGGAAGGCGTAGTAGGTCAGCGTTTCGTGGACGCTCTGCTCGACGAGGTCGGCTGCCTTGCTCATCTTGCTGGCCCTAAGATCCTCGATGATCGCCCTGGCCTTCTGGTCTGCGGCCGCTCGGCTCTCCTGCGCATGAATGGCTTTGAGCATGTGGCTCACGTCGCGGATCTTGGTTGCCGGCACGTGGCTAAAGACATTCCGGTAGAAATGCACCATGCAGCGCTGCCAGCGAGCCTCGGGCAAGTACTCAGCGGCGCTCTCGATCAATCCGCGGCAGGCATCGGAAATGATCAGCTGCACGCCCTTGAGGCCGCGATCGACCAGGTGCCGCAAAAATGCCGACCAGCCGGATTTGTCCTCCTTGGCGCCTTCGCAGATGCCCAGAATCTCTCGAAAACCCTCGGAATTGACGGCGCTGGCCACCAGAAGCGAGACATTGCGAACCTCGCCGGCCCAGCTGCGCTTCATCACGATGCCGTCGAGATACAGATACGGATGCTCACCTTCGATGCCTCGGTTCCGCCAAGCCTCGATCTTGGCGTAGATCTTCTTGTTGAGGTTCGACACCGTGCTCGGGCTCACCCGCGTGCCCCACAGGGCTTCGGTGATGTCCTCCACGCGCCGCACTGAAATACCGGCCAGATACATCTCGACCAACGCTTCTTCGACCGAGCTCTCCCGCCGGCGGTAGCGTTCGATGATCGCAGTCTCAAAGGTCTGGCGCCGCAGCTTCGGAACCTTGAGATTAACCTCGCCGGCACTGGTCTGCAGCGTCCGCTCGTAGCTGCCAGCCCGGGTATCCAGCCGAGCCCCGCTGCGTTCGTATCGGCCAGCTCCGCAAAGCTGGTCCGCCTCGGCATCCAACATGGCGTTCAGCGTCTCTTCAACAGTCCCTCGAACCATCTCGCCGAGATGGTCTCGTATCCGGGCTTCGTCGATCTGGATGACCTGGCCCATCGGCTTCTCGTCGCTCATCGGCTGCTCCTTCCTCATTCTAGAAGAAGCCGTCAATCCCGAAAGTGCGAAAGATTCTGTACGTTACAGGGTATTATCGTTGGAACGGCTATCCATCGCCTCAGTTCAACGCCTTTCTTAGCGGCGAGTCTGAGCAAAACCGCACGCTTTTTGCGTATGGATAAACACGAGTTCCGGAAACCGATCTCACTCTACGGGCCAATCAGCGAGCGGATTTCGGAAATCATTGTCTGTGCATAATAGGGCTTGAGGAAAAAGCGGCTGCCTGCCGTCAAATCACTTCCTATCAGCCGAACTTGGCTGGACGCGATGATGGTCTTGATGGCCGGCCAGCGCTTGCACACCGTACGCGCGAGACCCAGTCCATCCATGCTGCCTGGCATCGTGACGCTTGTGAGCATCAAGGCGATATTCGACCGGGCTTCCAAAATGGCCAGAGCTTCGTCGGCATCGCTTGCTTGAAGCGCCTCGAAACCGGCGTCAACCATGATGTCGGCAGTGAGCAACTTCAAAAACTCATCATGTTCGACGACCAAAACAACGCGGGATGATCTCGTTGTCATGTCTGCATCTCAGCTTTGGAAAGTTCCGAGCCGGCATCGGAACTCGGCCCCGAAACCGCCAAGGTGTCCCAGAATCGCGCAATGGAAACGAAATGCGACTGCACACTGGGGCTACGAGCAACTCCCGCCAGTTGCAGACAATCGGCCTGTAGGCGCAGGCACTCCAGAGCGTGCTTTTGCAGTTGCTTCGCTTCGAACATGGCGGACCTCGTGAAAGCCTAGCAATGCCATCGCACGTACTGAGTGTCCTGTCGGTGGTCTACACCACGAAGAACCGAGGAAATACCAACTGCAAACACGATCGTTCCGGCGACCCACCCATGCCGGCTATCGGTCCGGCGTGAGCTATTTTGCTCAGTTTCTAAACGGACAAAGTCGTGAGCTAATAAGAACAGCACGTCATCGCAAAGAATTCGAGCAAGTTGCGAGCAAGCGACTAAAACGCCGTCGCTTCAAGGCGACAAGCTGAAACTCGATTAGATAGCGACGGAGCCAGTGCACGGCCGGAACGAATGCAGGCGCGCGGGATTGCCTTTCGAGTGGGTTGCACTGAAGGAGAAGTTCCATGATTAGTCGGTTTGCACTGGTAATCGCTGTCGCCGCGGGTGTGTGCGGAAGTGCGCTCCCTGCCGGAGCCGAAGAGGTCGGGGTCGGGCCTGTTGGCGTGGTAGTCGGTGACCACGACCGCGATCGCGATCGTGATCGCGATCATAAGACTGTTATCATCAAGAAGGACCACGATGGAGATCGGGACACTACCGTCATTAAAAAGAGGGATCACGATCGGGACTGAAGACAGTCATTATTAAATATGACTGAGCGGAGCCATTGAGCGGCCTCCCTGCCTGGGAGGCCGCCATAGTATTAGCTTTAGTTGTGAGCCTCGCGCCATCAATGGAACTCGCGCTCGATTCAGACTTTGTCAATTCGTGGATCATCACGACCCAACGCATCTTCTGGGAAAAACCTCAGCAAGTAAGCCGATCTTCTGGATGGCGAGTATCGGCTACGCGGCTCGCGGGCTGGTTTTCCTGATCGTCGGCGGCTTCGCGCTCCTCGCAGCCGGCGGCTCAAGCGAGCGGCCGCAAGGCATGAGCGACGCTCTGCAGACCCTGTTCGACCAACCATTCGGCGGCGTCCTGTTATGGACTGTCGCCGCCGGCTTATCCTGTTTTGCCGCCTGGCGCTTATTGCAGGCCGTCTTTGATGCCGACCAGCATGGCCGCAGTCTGCGTGGCTTGACGCGGCGGAGCACCTACGCCGTTAGCGGGCTATTTTATCTGGCGCTTGCCGCGACGACGGCGCGTATCGCCTTCGGCGCGAGAGGAATGAGCGAGGACCAGTCGGCGCGCGATTGGACCCATTGGCTGATGGTAAAGCCGCTCGGCCGCGGACTGATCGCACTGATCGGGACTGTGCTTATTGGTATCGCGATCGGTCTCGCCGTAACGGCGTTTCGCGCACCCTATCGCCGCCGCCTCGATGCACGGCTACTGATCAGTGCCTGGGCGGTTGCGCTTGGGTCGTTCGGCATCCTGACGCGCGCCGTCGTATTCCTCATGATGGGTGCTTTTCTGAGTTTTGCCGCCTACGATTCCAATTCCAAGGAAGCGCTGGGTCTCACGGGCGTGCTTGGCAAGCTGCAGCATCAATCCTATGGCGAACTCCTGCTCGGCATCGCGGGGCTCGGCCTGCTGGCATTTGGCTGCTTCGAGATCATCAAAGCATTGGCGCGCCGGATCCGGCCGCCGAAACTAGCGGGCTAGGTGACTTTCAATCGTTTTGCGGCTTGCCATATCTGCCCGCCGTCGGCGTCTGAGGCTTTAGCGGATTCGGGGGTGGCCCGTGAGCGACGTTTTTGAATGTTCGCTCTCGGTCGTTAACGGGAATGGCGGACCCGGCAAATTTAAGACATGGCAAATTAATGAGAACAACGCCTAGCGCCCCGAGCGTAGCGTCGCGCTCAGTTTGCCGACGATGCTGTCGCCTAGCGACGCGCCGAGCTTGCCCATGAGCAGGCGCAATTCGAGCTCGCGAAACTCGGTGAAGATGGTGCCGATCCAGCTGTGGATCTCGGTCGGGCCGCCGGGCCGCTCGGTCATATAGGCGCCGAACGAGAAACTCGGGCGGTCGACGACGCCGCGCACGATCGCCGACAGGCGCGGGATGCGGATGACGCCGTATTCGTTGCGGCTCGGCGGAAAATCCGCTTTCTCGTACATCACCGACACCGCTTCGTTGTGCACCGGCACGAAGGCGGTGGTCGCGAGGCGCCGGCGCACATCGGCATAGGCGCGCACCGTTCCCGGCGCCGGGTCGGTGACGAACAGCACGACCGGCTCGATCGAGCGCCGCCGCGCCTCCTGCACGAAGCCGATCTCGGTCATCACGTCGAAGAACTGCTCGAACAGGCCGTAGCCCAGGTCGATGACGGTGGTGCGCGGCCCGCCCGCGATCAACCGGTCGAACAGCGCCATCTGCCCGGGCGTGTCGGCGATATTCATCGTCGCGACGAGGTCGGGAAAATAGCCGGCGAATGTCGGCTCGCGCGGGTCGAGGTCATAGCCGACGAGCGCGCGGCCGTTCGAGCGGAAGAATTCAGTCAGGAGGCGCGCGATCAGCGTCTTGCCGACGCGCGGGCGAGGTGAAGCGACGATGTAGAGCGGCGCCTGCTGCGGCATGCCGGCAATCGGTCCATTGCGACGAACGAACGCTGTACTGGCCTCACTTTCCTCTCCCGCGAGCGGGGAGGGAAGGGGCTTACTGCGCGGTGCGGACCACCTGCACGCGCGGGCCGCCGCCCGCCGGCGCCGCGGCGCTGGCGACGAAGTCGTTCAGCTTGATGCGGTCATACTCGCCCCAGACATTGCCGAGCCAGTGCCGGACATAGCCGCGCAGCACGAACGAGTAATTGGCCGCATCGCCCTTCAGGTTCTTGTTGGCGACGAAGGTGAGGAACGGAACGGAGGCGAGCTCGACCTGCTCGTAGGCCATCTCGTTGAGTTTCGGGATGGTGATCTCGATGGCGTCCTTGAACTTCTTGAAATAGGCCGCGTGCGTCGGCTGGTCCCACTCGAAGAAGCTGGTGTTGTTGAAGTAGTTCTTGACCAGGAAGTATTTGGCGTCGGTGGTGAAGCTGGACGTATCCTCGATCTCGTTGAGCGAAGCGATCGAGGAGCCGAGGATGTGGAACACGGCGAAGTTAAGCTGGCCCTTTTTCACCGCTTCGAGAAAGCCGATGTCGCGCAACGAGCGCAGCGTCGGCGACAGCAGCCCGGCGCGCACGTCGATCACCGTCACGCTGGCGTCGGTGGTCGACAGCGTGTCGAAGATCCGCATCTGGTCGGGGACCGAGGTGACGTCGACGATGTCGCTGATGTCGGGATGAAAGCGCTTCAGCGTGCCTTTCGGCGATTCGGTATCGAAGGCGCGCGTCGGCACATGATGCGCCGTGAAATAATCGAGCAACGTCCGGGCCACCGTCGTCTTGCCGACGCCGCCCTTGTCCGCGCCCACCACGACCACTGTTGGCTTAGCCATTGTCCTGATCCCCGCTGACCCCGTTCGCCTTAAGGCGTCGTCCGTCCGGCTCAGCAAATCCACCGGAAAACCGCGGCCAACCCAAGCACTTCCCGCCGTTATTCCGTTAACGGAGTCTTACACAGAGCCGGCTCTGTTTGGAAGCCTCCAGATGCGCCACGCGGCGGCGAACGCGCTGCGTAACGCCTATTTTCAAGGGGATATGGTTAATTGTGACCCGATTGCGACGTGCTGCCGGAGTGCGGGCCCCACGGTCCAGCCGGTGAGTCTGATGACGGGTCCGGAGATGCGCCTTCACCCTCGCTCGATTCGTCCACCGCCGGGCCCCACGGACCGCTCGGCGGCGGTGGTTCGGATTGATCGTCGTCCGCCTCGCTCGCTTGCGGCGGCAGCGCCAGCGGGCCGGGATCGTGGCCACCGGCGAACTTGACCAAGGCCGCGACCCGGCTGTCGACACTCGGATGGGTGTCGAACAGCTCGCCGAATCCTTGTCGCGGGTTGTCGAGGCACATTTCCATCACCGCCGAGGTCGCGCCCGGCAATTCGCCGCGGCCCTCGATCTTGCGCAGCGCCGAGATCATGGCGTCGGGATTCTTGGTGAGCTCGACCGAGCCGGCATCGGCGAGGAATTCCCGCGAACGCGACAAAGCCAAGCGTATGACGAACGACAGGAAATAAGCCACCGCAATGAGCCGCAACGGCGATCAGGATGGCGAAGGCCGCGCCGCCGCCGCGGCGGTCGTCGGAGCGGCCGCCGCGAAAGCTGAACCCGTTGTAGAACCACAGGCGAAACACCAATTCGGCGAAGAACGACACGACGCCGGCGATGATGACGGCGATCACCATCATGCGCACGTCGCCGTTGCGGATATGGGTCAGCTCGTGGCCGAGCACGGCTTCGATCTCGGCATCGTTGAGCCGGTTGATGCAGCCCGGTCGTCACCGTGATCGAATATTGCTTGGGGCTCATGCCGGTGGCGAAGGCATTGAGCGCGTCGCTCTCCATCACCTTGAGCTTGGGCATGGTGATGCCGCGCGAGATGCACAGATTTTCCAGGATATTGTAGAGCCGCGGCTCCTCGGCGCGCGTCACTTCGCGGCCGCCGGTCAGCGCGTCGATCATGCCCTGGTGGAAGTAATAGGCGATGACCACCCACAGCGCGGTGCCGACGGTCGCCCATGGCGCGGCGTGGAGAAAATCGTTCCACGCCAGCTGCATCAGCACATCGACTGTCGGCGTCGACCGAAAGCGCTTCCGCCGTCAGCGCGCCGGCATAGACCATCAGGTAGATGAGGAAGAACAGCCCGATCAGCAGCGCGATCGAACGCCGCCGGTTCGACTGGATATGGCTATAGAGCCCGTAAGCGGCCATCGCTAGGCCGCGAGCGCATAATCACGAGGCAAGAGGGTTTCGCAGGCCGTCCCATATCTGTCACGACGGGGTTAGATCGGTTCGCTTCGCTCGGCCCGGAGAGATCTTCACCTGCGGCGCGTCGGTGACGGCTTTGCGGTCGTCGCCGAGGTCGAAAAAATCCTTCTGCGAGAAACCGAACGAAGCGGCGAACAAAGCGGCCGGGAAGCGTTGGATGCCGGTATTGTATTCCTGCACCGCGTTATTGAAGAAGCGCCGCGATGCCGCGATCTTGTTCTCCAGATCCGCAAGCTCCGCCTGCAATTGCTGGAAATTGGCGTTGGCTTTGAGGTCCGGATAGGCTTCCGAAAGCGCGAACAATTGCCGCAACGCGCCTGAGAGCATGTTTTCGGCGGCCGCTTGCTGCGCCGGCCCTTGCGCCGATACCGCAGCGTTGCGCGCTTTGACGACCTCGTCGAGGGTGCCGCGTTCGTGCGCGGCGTAGCCCTTTACCGTCTCGACCAGGTTGGGAACGAGGTCGTGGCGCTGCTTGAGCTGCACGTCGATGTCGGCAAAGGCCTGGCTGACCCGCTGCCGCATGGAAATGAGGCCGTTGTAGACCGTGACCGCCCACAGAACGAGAACGACGATCACCGCAAGCACGATTATGGTCGAGGACATGATGGAGCTCCTTGGGGACGCCGTGGCGGTGAAACTGGTTTTGCAGCCTTAATCAACAGCATAGCCGTTGCCGGGCTGCCGCGCAGCCACCGATAGAGGAGGGTTAACGGCTTCGTTAAGCTTAGCTTCGAATGGTCGTCGCGCGGCCTGTCCGGTCGTTGTAAATCCAAAGCGGACACATAGGTACGCGTCATGCTGAAGCAATATGTCAGCTCGCTGTCGTCTGAGGAATCGGGTGCTGACATGGTCGCGCTCGCTTCGCCGCGAAGCGAGCCGCTGCCGCGGGACGATTTAAGCGAATATGCCGAGGACGCCGGCGCGATGGCGCAAACCGTGCGCGATCAGCTGGCGCGCGAAGTTGCCGACATCGAAGCCGCCACCGCCGCGCTGCGCCGGGCCGAGCCGGCGCTGGAATCCTGGACCAAGGCGCCGGCCAATACCGGCGGCAAGCCGCGTCCTGTGTGGCTCTTGATCGGCGTGCTCTGGCTGTCGACGGCCCTGGTCACCGCTGGCGCAGTCGTCGCCATCGCCTCGCTGGCGGGCTAAACATTTTAGCTGACTTCGTCATCCTGAGGTGCCCGCACGCAGTGCGGTCCTCGAAGGATGCTGCTGGGATTCTCGGGCCGTCGCCCTTCGAGGCTCGCCATAGCGTGTCGAAGACGCGCGTAATCGCGCTTAATGCTCGCGCCTCAGGGTGACGGATCAAAATCATCAATAGGCGTTGCGATAGCCGGCCGGCGACAGCACGGTGCGGAAGATGATCTGCAGATCGAGCCAGAGCGACCAGTTGTCGATATAGAATAGGTCGTGCTCCAGCCGCTTGCGCATCTTCTCGTCGGTATCGATCTCGCCGCGGCAGCCGTGGATTTGCGCCCAGCCGGTGATGCCCGGCTTGACGTTGTGGCGGCGCGCATAGAGCGAGATGCGCTGCTCATATTCGTGATCGTGCGACAGCGCGTGCGGCCGCGGGCCGACCAGCGACATGTCGCCGGTGAGCACGTTGAAGAGTTGCGGAATCTCGTCGATGTTCCAGCGCCGCAGGAAGCTGCCGATCCGGGTCAGCCGCGGATCGTCGCGGGTCGCCTGCGCGATCACCGGGCCGTCGTCGAGCGTGCGCATGGTGCGAAATTTGATGATGCGGAACGGCTGCTGATTGAAGCCGTAGCGGCGCTGCACGAAGAAGACCGGGCCGGGACTGTCGAGCCAGACCAGCGCGGCGACGACAATCAGCAACGGCGTGAGCGCAATGAGCGCGATCGCGGCGACGACCAGGTCGAACAGCCGTTTGCGCGCGATCTCGGTGCGCGTCAGCGGCCGGCGCGTCAGCTGCAGGCTGGTCACCGGGCCGAGTTTCGAGAGCTTGACCTCTTCGAACTTGTGCAGGATCTGCTCGGGGCCGATGTGGATCTCGACCGGCAGCGTCATGAACGTCTCGGCGCAGCGTTCGATGGTCTCGGTCTGCGACCACGGCAGCAGCAGGAAAATGGCGTCGGGCTCAAGACTGCGCACGCTGGCGACGGCTTCGGCGAAATCGCGATCGAGCACGCGGTGCCGCGATTCGGCGGAGGCGGTGGCGGCAATCGGGGTCAGGAAGCGGCAGCCGATGATGTTGATGCCGTGGGTCCACGGCTCATAGCGGTTGACGAAGCCGTTGACGTTGGCGCCGGTGCCGATCAGAAAAATGCGCTGCGCCGAAATCAGCCCGGCGGCGCGCGCCAGCGCGGTGATCCGCACGATGAAGAAGCGCAAGCCGATGAGGCCGGCAAGGGTGGCGACATAGAACAGCACGATCCAGGCGCGCGAATATTCGACGCTGGTTTGCGCCAGGAAGCCGACCATCAGCAGGCAGATCACCGTGACGTTCCACACTTGGATGATGCGGCCGCCATTCGGCTTGAAGGTGCAGAAATTCGGCAACCGGTATTCGCCGCGATACATGTTGGACACGGCGAAGATGCTGGCCGCCAGAACGCCGACCTGGAGGAACAGGGTGATGTTGCCGGGCTTGCCGTAGGCGGCGAGGTGATAGGCGATGCCGGTCAGGCAGGCCATGGCGACGATGAAGGCGACGTCGGTGAGGAAAATCGTGGCGGCGAACGTGCCGCGCAACAGCACCGCCCGCGCGCGCAGGTACCGGCCGGTCTGCGGCCGCGACGCCAGCGTGTAGCTCGGGTGCGTGTTCATTGCCTCTGTCGCGGTCTTGGTCGCGGTCTTGCCGAAGCGAATCCCGACGATGCCCCGAATTGAGACAACGGCGGCGGTCACACCGCTGTCTCGCCAGAACCATGCCAACAGGGCAAAGCGCGCAGCGGCGGGCAAAAGTTGACGCCGGACGCCGCGTTAAGATTAATGCCGCCGTCAGTCGGCGTGCCGTAGGAGGAAGACCGTGCAAGGCAAGATCGCGCTCGAAGAGCATTTCGCTATTCCCGAAACGCTGGAGGATTCCCACGGCTACTTTCCCGAGCGCGTCTGGCAGGAAGTCAAGCATCGCGTCATGGACATCCAGGAGCGGCGCATCGCCGAGATGGACCGGCACGGCATCGAGATGATGCTGTTGTCGCTCAACGCGCCGGCGGTGCAGGCGATTCCCGATCCGGCACAGGCCACAGCCATCGCGCGCCGGTCCAACGACTATCTCGCCGAGCAGGTGCACAAGCGGCCGGACCGCTTCCAGGGCCTCGCCGCGCTCGCCATGCAGGATCCCGACGGCGCGACGCGCGAGCTGGAGCGCTGCGTGAAGGAGCTCGGCTTCCGCGGCGCGCTCGTGAACGGCTTCTCGCAAGTCGGCAATGCCGAGACCACGGCTTACTACGATCTGCCGCAATACCGGCCGTTCTGGGCGATGGCGGAAAAGCTCGACGCGCCGTTCTATCTGCATCCGCGCAATCCGCTGCCGCGCGACGCGAAAATCTATGAAGGCCATCCCTGGCTGCTCGGTCCGATCTGGGCGTTCGGCCACGAGACCGCGGTGCATGCATTGCGCCTGATGGCTTCAGGCCTGTTCGACGCCCATCCGCGGCTGCAAATCATCCTCGGCCATATGGGCGAGAACCTGCCGTTCGCGATGTGGCGGGTCGACAATGCCAATGCCTGGATCGAGAACCGGCACAGCTGGCCGGCCAAGAAGCGGCTGAGCGATTATTTCCGCGAAAATTTCTACGTCACCACGTCGGGCAATTTCCACACCCCGGCGCTGCTCAACACCATGCTGGAAATCGGCGCCGACCGCATCATGTTCTCGACCGACTGGCCGTTCGAGAACATCGACCACGCCGCGGTGTGGTTCGATGCCTGCCCGATCAGCGAGAACGATCGCGTGAAGATCGGGCGGGAGAATGCGCGGCGGCTGTTCCGGCTGGGAAACTGAACCAGGACGCGCATCAAGAAGCCGACATTCGCTTTCTCATTCGATTGCTTCGTCAGCACGCAACAGAAGTGAGGTTGGGATTACGATGGGCTACCCGCGCGCACCGATCTTGTCCTGCGTTTTGGTCTCGAAATCGCTGGCGTCATGGCGCTCGTGCAATTGTTCTTCAGGCGGCCCGCTGGTGCGGTTGACCATCCGCCCGCGCTTGACGGCCGGGCGCTCGCCGATTTCTTTCGTCCAGCGCGTCAGGTTCTTATATTCGTGCGTCTGCAGGAACTTGCGCGGGTCGTTGTAGGAGGCGCCGTTCAACATGCCGTTGCCGTACCACGGCCAGATCGCCATATCGGCGATCGTATATTCGTCGCCGGCGATGAATTGATTGTCCGCAAGCTGCCGGTCGAGCACGTCGAGCTGACGTTTCACTTCCATTGAAAAACGGTCGATGGCGTATTTGATCTTCACCGGAGCATAGGCATAGAAATGCCCAAAGCCGCCGCCGAGATAGGGCGTTGAACCCATCTGCCAGAACAGCCAGTTCAGCGCCTCAGTGCGCTTGCCGCGATCCTTTGGCAGGAAGGCGCCGAATTTATCCGCAAGGTAGAGCAGGATCGCGCCGGATTCGAACACACGTCGCGGCGTCTGCTCGCTATAGTCCATGAGCGCCGGGATTTTGGAGTTCGGGTTCACCCCGACAAATCCGCTGCCAAACTGGTTGCCCTCACCGATCCGGATCAACCAAGCGTCATATTCCGCTCCGCTATGACCGGCGGCCAGCAATTCCTCCAGCATGATTGTAACCTTGACGCCATTAGGCGTCGCTAGTGAATAGAGCTGAAGCGGATGCTTTCCGCGTGCCAACTCCTTCTCATGCGTCGCACCCGCGACAGGGCGATTGATATTGCCATAGCGCCAATTGGGACTGTCATCCTTCTCCCAAACCCAGACTTCCGGCGGCGCGTATTCAGGTGTGTCAGTCATGTTGGCCTCGCGTTTGTCGCTCGATAGGTTCGCCGAATGGATAGAGCGGCGATCGTGGCCTGTCCAATCATGGTTGTGGGCGTTGTCATGTTATGCGGCGGCTGCCACCCGCGCATCCAAAGAAACGCCCGCCGATGTCGCAGTTGGGTCAATTTCCGCCTCGACTGCTAACGGCCGGGGCGTCCGATCTTGCCCCCAAAGCTGCCGCGCCCGCACGTGACTGGGGCACTGGACGCCGGCCACGGACGCAAAAGTCGGCTGTGGCATGGCGAGTTTTCTCCCGGCAGTAATCAGGGATTAACGCGGTTGCAATATTCCCTCTGCAAAGCCCTCAGAAGAACCGTCAGCCATGAGTTCACTTGATGTGACATCCTCGCTGGCCGCCACGCATGCCCCGCGATTGAGCCGGCGCGCCGCGCCGGCGCTTTATGTCGCGACGCTGTTCGTCTCGGCGCTGCTGTTGTTCATCGTTCAGCCGATGTTTACCAAGATGGTGCTGCCGCGGCTCGGCGGCTCGCCTTCGGTCTGGTCGGTCGCCATGGTGGCATTCCAGACTTTCCTGTTTGCCGGATACGCCTATGCGCACCTCGTCGCCCGTTTGCTTAAGCCCGCCCAAGCAGCGGTGCTGCATCTCGCATTCCTCTCGCTGGTCGCGCTGACGCTGCCGCTAGGCGTCGCGTCCGGCTTTGGCGTGCCGCCCGCCGATCACGTGATGCTCTGGCTTGTCGGGCTGTTCGCGTTTTCCATCGGCGTTCCCTTCATTGCACTGTCGGCGACCGCGCCGCTGCTGCAGCATTGGTTCGTCGCCACGGGCCACCCGCAGGCGAAAAATCCTTACGTGCTCTATGCCGCGTCCAATCTGGGCTCGTTTTGCGCGCTGCTCGCCTATCCGTTCGCGATCGAGCCGTTCTTCACGCTCCGCACGCAGACGCTGCTGTGGTCGCTCGGGTTCTCGTTGCTCGCGCTTTGCATCGGCGCCGCCGCCTGCATCGCCGCCACCGGAACGGCGTTCATCCACACGACGGCGGAAGGCGAGCGCCCGACATGGCGACAGCGTGCCGCGTGGCCGTTGTTGACGGCCATTCCGGCGGGTCTGTGCATCGCGGTGACCTCCTTCATCGCCACCGATCTCGCGGCGGCGCCGTTCCTGTGGGTGGTGCCGCTGGCGCTTTATCTCTTGACCTTCGTCGCGGTGTTCCGCGACCGGCCATGGATTTCTCATGAACTGGTTCTACGCCTGTTGCCCTACGTGCTGGCGCCGATTGCAATCAGTGTGTTCGGCAGCGGCAAGACATATTGGTTTGCCAGCGTCCTGTTGAATCTCACCGCGTTCACGTTGATTGCGCTGGCCTGCCATGGCGAGGCCTATCGCCTGCGGCCGGCGGCGAAGCAGATTGACCGAGTTCTATCTGTGGACGTCCTTCGGCGGCGTGCTCGGCGGCGTGTTCGCCGGCATCGCCGCGCCGCATCTGTTCAACTACACCTACGAATATCCCATCCTGATCGTGGCCGCGCTGGCGGTGCTGCCGGGCCTGTTCGCCGGCGGTGCGCGACACTTCGTCCGCGAGGCCGCTCCCGGGCTGATCGCCTCTGCTGTCGTGCTCGCGTTGTGGCTCCTGATCGGCGCACGGCTGCCGCTCGCGGCCGAGACGCCGATGCATGTGGCGCTGGTGGTGCTTGCGGCGCTGATGCTGTTCCAGGCAAAACGTCCGGCGCGGTTCGCGGGTCTTGTCGTGTTTGCGTTCCTGCTGACCGGGCTGTGGCAGCCCGGACTGGGCCGGGTCGTAACCTTTCGCAGCTTCTTCGGCGTGCATCAGGTGGTCGACACCGCCGACGGCACGCACCGCCTGCTGTTCCATGGCACCACGATTCACGGCGCCGAGCGCATCCGCGCCGAAGCCGGACAAGTCCTGCCGGCGCGACCCGAGCCCCTGGCTTATTACTATTTTGGCGGCCCGATATCGGAGGCCGTCGCGGCCGCGCGTGCCGCGCAGCACCATCTCGACCAGGTCGCGGTCGTCGGGCTCGGCACCGGCAGCCTCGCGTGTCACCGGCGCGACGGCGAGCATTGGACCTTCTTCGAGATCGATCCTGAAGTCATTCGCATCGCACGCGACCCGCATAACTTCCATTTTCTGTCGGCCTGCGCGCCGCACGAACGGATCGTGCTCGGTGACGCCCGTCTGACCTTGTCCGCTTCGTCCGAGCGCTACGACCTCATCGTGCTCGATGCCTTTTCGTCCGACGCCATTCCGGTTCATCTGCTCACCCGCGAAGCGCTCGGCATGTATGTGGAGCGGCTTATGCCGCACGGTGTCATCGCCTTTCACGTGTCGAATCGGAACATGGAGCTTGCCAGCGTGATTGCGGCGTTCGGCAAAGCCGAGGGGCTCGCGGCCTACGACAAGCGCGATGACCAGGCCAACGATTTCATCAAGGATTACCGCGCCAATGCCGAGGTGGTCGTTCTCGCGCGCAACGCCGCCGATCTCGGCGACCTGCCGTCGTGGCGCGGCTGGCGCAAGCTCGATCCTACACCCGGCGTCGCCGAGTGGACCGACGACTATTCCGACATCCTGCGCGCCATCCTGCGGAAAAGGCTTTGAGATTCCGCGTAACGTCTTCACCCGTCACAACACGAGCCCCCGTTTCCGAATGACGACCTTCGAATGGACTGCCAACGCTACGGACGCGCACCGAACCGATCGGCTCGACCGATGGACGCGCGTCCTTTGCGTGCTGTTCTTCTGCTCGGGCTTTCCGGCGCTGATCTATCAGCTTACCTGGCAGCGCGCCCTGTTCCGCATCTTCGGCGTTAATATCGAGTCGGTGACGATCGTCGTCACCGCTTTCATGCTTGGCCTCGGGCTTGGCAGTCTCGCCGGTGGCTGGCTGTCGAAGCGGCGCGGCATTCCGCTGCTGCCGTTGCTGGCCGCGATCGAGTTGATGACCGGCGCCTTCGGCGTCTTCTCGCTTGAAATCTTCGACCGCGTCGGTGAATTCACCATCGGTCTGCCGTTGACGGCGATGGCCGCGGTCAGTCTGGCGCTGGTGATCGTCCCGACCTTGTTGATGGGCGCGACGCTGCCGGTGCTGGTCGCTCATCTCGTCCGGCGCTCCGGCCGGGGCGGACATGTGGGGAGCGCGGTCGCGCTCCTTTATTATGTGAATACGCTCGGCGCCGGTGCGGCGTGCCTGGCCTGCGTCGCGATACTGTTTCCGTTCGCCGGCATGCAAGGCGCGATCTATGTCGCGGTCGCAATCAATGCGGCGGTGGCGACAGGTGCGCTCATCGCCTACGGGCGCGACCGCCATGATCCGACCATCGCCTCGCGGAATGCGTCGGAGGCGGCGGCGCCGCGGCAGCCGCTTCTCGGCCTCGTTCCAGTCTTGCTGCTCGCCAGCGCCGGCGGTTTTGTTTCGCTGTCCTACGAAATCTTTTTCTTCCGCACCATAGCCTATCTCAACGGTTCGAGCGCGACAGCATTCGCATTGACGCTCGGAGCCTTTCTGATCGGGCTCGCTTCGGGATCGCGGCAAGCGGGCGACAACTGCGCTTTGACAAGTGAGAGCGTAGTGCGGCGGGCAATCGGCGCCCTGATGGCAGCAAGCTTGCTCGGCCTTTTGTTCCTGCCGCTCCTCGACCATCTGGCTTGGCTCGGCGCCGGCGTTGCCGGGGTGGCTTTCGTGCTGGTCTATTTCGTCGCCCGTTATTGGGGCACGCTGCTGCCGTACCTCGCCGAATTCGGCGTCGCCGCCGATGGCCATGCCGGCATGCGCACGGCGCTGCTTTACCTCGCCAATATTCTCGGCGCGTCCGCCGGTTCGATCCTCACGGGATTTGTGTTGACGGAGCGTCTCAGCCTGACCGGACTCGGCTCGGTCCTGGTCGTCGCGAGCTGCGCCTGCGCCGCTCTGCTGGCGGTAGCGCTGCCGTTGCCGCGTCGGGAAAAGCTCGGGCGGGCCGGCCTGGCGGCGGGACTTGCCGTGCTGGCGGTGGTCGCGATCCCGCTATTGTCGGCCAACATACTCGAAGCGCTGCAATGGAAAGGCGCGCCGCAGGGCGTGCCACTCGTTCACATCGTGGAAAATCGCAGCGGCATCATTACCGTGGCGGCGGATGGTGCTGTTTACGGCAACGGCATGTATGACGGGCGCTTCAATACCGACCTCACGCACGACACCAACGGCATCGTGCGGCCCTATGCGCTGAGCCTGTTTCATCCGGCACCGCGCGACGTGCTGATGATCGGTTTGTCTTCGGGCTCATGGGCGCAAGTCATCGCCAACAATCCGAACGTCGCCTCACTCACTGTGGTCGAGATCAATCCCGGCTATCTGTCGCTCATTGCGCAGGAGCCTGAAGTTGCCTCGCTCCTGCGCAATCCCAAGGTCACGCTCGTGACCGACGATGGCCGCCGCTGGCTGCGCGCCAATTCGGGCCGGCGCTTCGACGCCATTGTCTCGAACACGACATGGTACTTCCGCGCCAACGTCACCAATCTCCTTTCCAGCGAGTTTCTCGACCTCATCAAGCAGCACCTCAATCCGGGCGGGATTTTCTTTTACAACACGACCGATTCCGCGCGCGTCCAGCGCACCGCCTGTCTCGCCTTTGCCGACGGGGCACGCTTCCTCAACCACATGGTCGTCTCCGATTCGCCGATCCGCTGGGATTTTGCGCGGTGGCGAGACACGCTCGAGGCCTATCGCATCGATCGCCGTCCGGTGTTCGATACCTCGCGCAGCGCGGATCGCGACGAGCTGGACCAGCTCCAGGCTTGGGAGACAAGCTTGACGGCCCGCGATGATCCGCGGCCGATCGAGCCCTGTTCGGATATCCTAGCCCGCACCACCGGCGAACAGCCCGTCACCGACGACAATATGGGCAGCGAGTGGCGGTATTCTCTTGGACTAGAATGATCGCGTCATCTCCCGGCTATGCATCACTCCACCTTGAGACCGCTTGCTTTGATCACCCTGCCGAAGCGCTCGTCGTCGGCTCGGATGAGCGCGGCCATCTCGTTCGGCGTCGTGGCAAAGGGCTCGCCGGACCCGGCGGCGGCGAGCTTTTCGGCGAACTCGGGCTGCGCGATCACCGCGTTCACTGCGGCGCGCAGGCGCGCGACAACCTCCGGCGGCGTTGCCGCAGGTACGAACAATGCCTGCCATATTGTCACGTCGTAAGCCGGGTAGATTTCCGATATGGACGGCAGGTCCGGGAATATCGGCGACCTCTTGCGGCCACTGATGGCAAGTGCGCGCAGCTTGCCCGCCTGCACCAGCGGCGTCACCGAGCCGCCGCCGAACATGGCCGCCACCTCGCCGCCCATGACGCCGATCGCCGCCGGCCCGCCGCCCCGATAGGGCACGTGCGTCATTTGAATACCGGCCTGCTCCTTCAAAAGCTCCATCGCCAGATGGTGCTCGCTGCCGTTTCCGATCGACCCGTACAGGAGCGGCGGCTTGGCGCGGCCGGCGTAATCGATGAAGTCGCGAAAGCTTTTGGGCTCAAGGGCGGGATTTTCAGTCAGCAGCAGTTCGTCCGATGTAATGGTCGCGACCGGCAGCAGATCCTTGAAAGGATCGATCGGCATGGTGGCATAGAGGTGCGGGTTGACCGTGAGCAGCGAACCCGCCGACTGCAAGATCGTATAGCCGTCGGCGGCCGCGCGTGCGACGAGATCGCCGGCAACATTGCCGTTGGAGCCCGGCCTGTTCTCCACCACCACCGACTGCCCGAGGCGGACCGACAGCAATTGCGCGAGGACGCGAGCCACGAAGTTGGCGCCGCCGCCCGGCGGAAATGCCACGAGCAGGTGAACCGGCCGGTCCGGATAGGATTGCGCCAGAGCCGCTGTTGCGAACAACGCACCGAACGCCGCAGCGGCGAAGCGAGCGAGCCATCCCATGGTCAGCCTCCTCTCATGCGGAGATCGCGGGTTACCGCATGGTTGCCACCTTTGCACGACCTTTCAATTGACGTAGCATAATTAAACATAATTCGAGATCCGCCAGGGAGGAAAGCATGTCGCAAGTCGCCGAACGGACGCGCGCGATTTCCGTCATCAAGCTGCATCCGGACATCGGCGCGGAAATCCGCGGCGTCGATCTCAGCCGTCCGCTGGATGGAGAGACGCTGCGGGCGATCATGGACGCCTGGCACGAGCATGCGGTGCTGCTGTTCCGCGATCAAAACCTTAGCGAAGACGATCAGCGCCGGTTCGCCTCCCATTTCGGTCCGGTCGCGAAGCGGGTACCGCCGAAGCCGGGCGCACCGGGCGCGGCCGATGCGCTGGTGTGGGACGACATGATGACGATCAGCGATCACGTCGACGCCAACGGCAAGGCGCTCGGCTCGCTTGGCCACGGCGAAATGTGGTTCCACACCGACAAGTGCTACCATCGGCAGCCGCATCGCGCGACGTTCCTGTACGGCATCGAAATTCCGTCCGAGGGCGGTCACACGCAGTTTTCCAGCATGTACGCGGCTTACGAAAACTTGCCGGCCGATCTGAAGCGGCAGCTCAGCGGCGCAATGGTCATCCAGGGCCAGCAATACGGCGTCGGCCGCCGCATCGATATAACACTGCCGCTCGAGAGCACCCATCACTGCGCGCAGCCAGTCTTCGTCACCAATCCCGGCTCCGGCCGCAAAGCGCTCTACGTCGCCAGCCAGAACTCGATGTGGATCGAAGGCATGGACCGCGATGAAAGCGAAACGTTGTTGCAACGGCTGTTCGCGATCGCCGAGGATCCGGCAATCATCTACGAGCACGTCTGGCGACCCGGCGACCTCGTCATGTGGGACAATCTCGCGTGCCTGCACGCCCGCACCGATTGGCCGAGCGAACAGCGCCGGACGCTGCGCCGCTGCACCGTCGAGGGCGAGTCGCTCTACTAAAAGCCATCAGTCGCGCAAACGCGTTGCGGGAAATGCCGTGAAACCTCCCCGCCGGACTTTTTTGCAAATGGCAGCGGCTGCCGCGGCGCTGCCGCTGTTGCCGCGCATGGCCTGGCCGCTCGATTATCCGACACGGCCGGTGCGCGTGATCGTCGGCTTTCCGGCCGGCACTGGGCCCGACGTCATCGCCCGCCTGATCGGACAACGGGTGGGGGACCGTGTAGGTCAGCAATTCTTCGTCGAGAACCGCTCAGGCGCAGGCAGCAGCCTTGCTGCCCAGGATGTCGTGGCTGCGCCCGCGGACGGCTACACGTTGCTCCTCGCCGCCAACGCGAATGCGGTCAACGCCAGCCTTTATCCGAACCTGCCTTTCAATTTCGTGCGCGACATCGCGGCCGTCGGCATGATCTGCAGCGCCCCTTTTCTGCTGACGGCCAATCTGGCGGTACCGGCGAAAACTTTTCCGGAGTTCATCGCCTATGCGAAAGCCAATCCGGGCAGGATCAATATGGCGTCGCCGGGTATCGGAACCACGCCCCATCTCATGTACGAGCTCTTGAAGTTGATGACGGGCATCGAACTGGTGCACGTGCCGTATCGAACGGGTTACATACCCGATCTCCTGAGCGGGCAGGTGCAAGTCGCGTTTTCAACCATAACCCAGGCGATGGCGTACGTCGGGGACGGCAGATTGCGTGCGCTGGCTGTGAGCAGCGCAGCGCGATCGGATGTCTTGCCTGACGTGCCGGCAGTGGGAGAATTCGTGCCGGGTTATGACGCCAGCGGCTGGTTCGGCATCTGCGCACCTGCGGCCACGCCGACGGCCGTCATCGACAAGCTCAACAATGAGATCAACGCCATCGTCGCCGAGCCGGACACGCGGGCGCGCCTGGTCGGCTTGGGCGTTCGGCCGCTGTCGATGACAGCCGCGCAATTCGGCAAACTCATCGCCGACGATACCGAGAAATGGGCTAAGGTTATTCGGTCGGCCAACGTGAAGGCGGAGTAGGTCGGTCGGCGCGTCGCGGCATTCCATAACAAGCGAACATCGTGGCGCGATTTGTGATGTCCGCTGATCCCATCAAGGCAGAGATTCGCCGGCGCGTTTATGCGTCGAAGCCCTAGCTCGCCTCGCGCAACTTCACCGCGCCTTCCAGATCATCCTCGGCCATATGGGCGAGAACCTGCCGTTCGCGATGTGGCGGGTCGACAATGCCAATGCCTGGATCGAGAATCGGCACAGCCGGCCGGCCAAGAAACGGCTGAGCGACTATTTCCGCGAAAATTTCTACGTCACCACGTCGGGCAATTTCCACACGCCCGCTCTGCTCAACACCATGCTCGAAATCGGCGCCGACCGTATCATGTTCTCGACCGACTGGCCGTTCGAGAACATCGACCACGCCGCGGTGTGGTTCGATGCTTGTCCGATCAGCGAAAATGACCGCCTGAAGATCGGACGGGAGAATGCGCGGCGGCTGTTTCGGCTGGGGAACTGAACTCGAACGTGTACTCATAAATTGAGGGCAGCTGAGTTCGGACATTCGATTGCAGCGCAACATCGGTCGCTATGGGCCAATAACTACATTTTGCACGGCAAATAAATGCGAGCCAATACGCTGTGTCCGAAGTACCAGTCGGCGGCACTTCGATTCTGAGAGCGGGCGCGACCCACCACATCAAAGCGGACATTCGGTTCAAAGAAAAAGAAGCAGTTCAAAATCTGTGCAGTCAGGCTTCTACGAGCCCTTATGGCCAGGGGAGCGATCACGATCGCCGCACGCTGAACGCCCATGAGGTAGGACGCTGCCGCGAGCGAGAGCAAGTCTCGATATTTGTGTGGCACCAAAAGCTCTGGACACTTTTGATCCAAGTCAATTACGTCCGCTGTCGGACATAGATGATTAAAAAGTTTATGATGCTGGGCCATAGAGCCTATCGTCGTCGAGAACGGCGCATTGAAGCCTTAGTTTTCAGTACCTGACGAAAAGGAGAATCGCCCGTGGATAAGGATCGAATCAAAGGTTCTGCAGAGCAAATCAGACGCGTCGTGAAGGTAGCCGCAGCTTGAAACCGACCCCGAGCCTAAGCGCGAGGTCAGCCCCCCGCGGACGAGCCCAAGGCTCCCGAATCGAAGCCGACCCGAGATATGATGGCCAAGAAGACAGGCGCCATCCATCGGAAGGAAAGTCGTTTGCAAGGACGCGACGTGCAGAATCGGTTGAACGCCGAAACTAAAGCGCCGCGCACTAGAGCCGACCATCATGCCCGCATCGCGGCAGGCGTGGTCGTCGCGGTGCGCGGCAGTGTCGTAGACATTCGATTCGACGAGCATTTGCCGCCGATCTACTCGGTGCTGCTCACGGGATCGGAAAAACAGATCGTCATCGAAGTGCTGGCGCAGCAAGATGCGCGGCACGTGCGCGGGATTGCGTTGACGCCGACGCAAGGTCTCGCTCGCGGCATGGCCGTGGAAGATACCGGCGGTCCGTTGAAAGCGCCGGTGGGCAAAGCTGTTCTCTCGCGGATGTTCGACGTATTTGGCAATACCATAGATCGCGAGGCGGCATTGTCCGATGTCGAATGGCGTTCGGTGCATCGGGCTCCGCCGTCGCTGGCGCGACGTTCCACGAAGTCGGAAGTCTTTGAGACGGGCATCAAGGTTATTGATGTCCTTGTACCTCTGGAGCGCGGCGGCAAGGCAGGACTTTTCGGCGGGGCGGGCGTCGGAAAAACGGTGCTGCTGACCGAAATGATCCACAACATGATCGGTCATCACGAGGGCATCAGCATCTTCTGCGGTATAGGCGAGCGCTGTCGAGAGGGCGAAGAGCTTTATGATGCGATGAAGGAAGCCGGTGTGCTGCCGAACATGGTGATGGTCTTCGGCCAGATGAACGAGCCGCCGGGCGCGCGGTTCCGCGTGGGGCACGCAGCGCTGACAATGGCCGAGTATTTTCGCGATGACGAGCATCGCGATGTATTGCTGCTCGTCGACAACATTTTTCGCTTCATCCAGGCCGGCATGGAGGTGTCCGGCTTGATGGGCCAGATGCCGTCGCGGTTGGGCTATCAACCGACCATGGGCACCGAGCTGTCAGGATTGGAAGAGCGCATCGCCAACACGGATACCGGCGCCATCACCTCCATCCAGGCGGTGTATGTGCCGGCGGACGATTTCACTGATCCGGCGGCGGTGCATACGTTCTCGCATCTCTCCGCGTCGATCGTGCTCTCGCGCAAGCGGGCAAGCGAAGGGCTTTTCCCTGCCATCGATCCTCTACAATCCAGTTCCAAGATGGCCACGCCGGGCATCGTCGGCGAGCGGCATTACGGCCTGGCGCAGGAAATCCGTCGCACGCTCGCGCAATACGCTGAACTCAAGGACATCATCGCCATGCTGGGCCTGGAGCAGCTTTCGCCGGAGGACCGCAATGTGGTCGTCCGCGCCCGCCGGTTGGAGCGCTTTCTCACTCAACCCTTTTTCACGACCGAACAGTTCACCGGCCTCAAAGGAAAGCTCGTCAGCCTCAAGGACGCGCTGGATGGTTGTGAGCGTATCCTGAACGATGAATTCAAAAACTTTCCCGAAAGCGCACTCTACATGATCGGGACGATTGACGAAGCGAAGACAAAAGCAAAGCCCGTCACGGCCGCAGCCCCGGCCAAGCCGGAGTCAACCGCTGCGAAGTCCGGATTGAAGAATGCCGCCGGGTTGCGGGCCAAAGCCACGTCCGAGCCGCAGTCGAATGGCGGGGCGAGTCCTCGATCGAATCTCGAACATGCTGGCGGCAACCATGAATCTTAAGGTTCTGCTGCCGTTCCAGGTTTTCGCCGAAAAAACCGGCGTGTTGCGCATCGTCGCCGAAACGCGCGACGGTTCGTTTGGGCTGCTGCCTCACCGACTCGATTGTGTGGCGGCGCTGGCGCCTGGGATTCTGACATACGAGACAGAAACAGATGGCGAAGTTTTCGTGGCCGTAGATGACGGGGTGCTCGTCAAGACCGGTCCGGACGTCCTCGTATCCGTGCGCCGGGCGCTGGGCGGAACGGACCTCAGCCAGTTGCGCGAAGCGGTGGAGCGAGAGTTTCTGACCCTGGACGAGCACGAGCAAAGCGTGCGCTCGGTGTTGGCGAAAATGGAGGGCGATCTCATACGGCGCATGGCGAGCCTTCACAATGACTGATGAATTCCCAAACAAAATCGCGAAAACTGATCCGTCACTCAGTCAGGAGGTCGGCACGAAAGCGGCGCGAAAGCTCAAGGCACGGCGTAACTCGGCGCAGGGCGTCTGGCTCGGCCTGGGGATGATGGGGCTGATCGGCTGGTCGGTGGTGATTCCAACGCTGCTCGGGGCGGCGCTCGGTATCTGGCTGGACCAATATTATCCGGGCAAGCATGCCTGGACACTGGCGCTAATGATGGCCGGGCTCGCCATCGGCTGTTTTAATGCGTGGCATTGGGTGGCCAAGGAAGACAAGGAGATTCGGGACGAACAGGAGAACAACAATGAATGAATTTTTGTTTCTGGCACAGCCATTGGCGGCGGGTCTATTGCTCGGCGCGTTTTTCTTCGGCGGCCTCTGGTGGACGGTTATCAGGGCCGTTTCGTCCCAACGGCCGGCGCTTTGGTTCTTCGGCAGCATGCTGTTGCGGATGAGCATTACGCTGGCGGGATTTTATTTCGTCGGGGGCGAGAATTGGGAGCGGTGGGTGCTGTGTCTCCTTGGCTTTGTCTTGGCGCGCATCGTCGTGAAGTGGCTGACCCGCCCGCGGGTTGAACACCACAACTCCCGGACACCGGAGACCAGCTATGCGCCTTAGTCCCGATGAGATGATCTTCTGGCAGCACGGGTTCATCAAGCTCAACGGCACGATTGTTTTCACGTGGGGACTGATGTTCGTGCTGGCCATCGGCTCAAAGCTCATCACCCGCAATCTCTCCACGGAACTGAAACGTTCCCGCTGGCAGAACCTGCTGGAGATCATTGTTACTGGCATCGAGAAGCAAATCGAAGATGTCGGCCTCCGCCACCCGAAGAAGTACATCGGCTTTTTGGGCACACTCTTTCTGTTCGTCGCGTTAGCCAGCCTCTGCACCGTCATTCCCGGCTATGAACCGCCAACGGGATCGCTCTCTACGACGGCGGCGCTCGCGCTGTGCGTGTGGGTGGCTGTACCTTTCTTTGGCATCGAGGAGCAGGGGCTGGGTGGCTACCTCAAATCCTATGCGGAACCGACAATCATCATGCTGCCGTTCAACATCATCAGCGAACTGTCGCGCACGCTGGCACTGGCGGTCCGTCTGTTCGGCAACATGATGAGCGGGACAATGATTCTCGCCATTTTGCTGACCATCACGCCCTTCATCTTCCCGATCGCCATGAGTGCGCTCGGTCTGCTCACCGGCATGGTACAGGCCTACATCTTCAGCATCCTGGCCGCGGTTTATATCGCGGCCGCCACGCGCGGTCGCAAGTCCAGACCTGAGCCGACGCAAGACATTAAAGCATGAACAACGACAACAAGAGGCGAAACTATGGATAACATGACGCTCATTGCGATTGCGTCAATCGTCACCGCCGGCCTGACGATTGCCCTGGGGAGTATCGGGCCTGCGCTCGGCGAAGGGCGAGCGGTCGCCACGGCATTGAGTTCTCTGGCGCAGCAGCCTGATGCCGCGACGACGATCACACGCACCCTGTTTGTCGGGCTGGCCATGATCGAATCCATTGCGATCTATTGCTTCGTGGTCTCGATGATTCTCATTTTCGCCAATCCGTTCTGGAACCACGTCATCGCCCAAGCCCCAGGGAAGTAATTCATGCTCATCGATTGGTTCACCGTCGGTGCGCAGGCGCTCAACTTCATCATCCTGGTGTGGTTGCTGAAGCGGTTTCTTTACAAGCCGATCCTCAACGCCGTTGACGCGCGGGAGAAGCGGATTGCTGCGGAACTCGCAGACGCCGACGCAAAAAAGGCCGAAGCGCAAAAGGAGCGCGACGAGTACCAGCACAAGAACGCGCAATTCGACCAGCAGCGCGCTGCACTCTTGAGCAAGGCGACGGACGAGGCGAATGTTGCACGTCAGCGGCTTCTCGACGATGCACGAAAGGCAGCCGATGCCCTTAGTACCAAGCGACAGGAGACGCTGCGAAGCGACGCCAACAACCTCAATCAAGCCATCCGTCGCCGGACCCAACAGGAAGTGTTCGCCATCGCTCGAAAGGCATTGACGGATCTTGCCACGACGAGTCTGGAAGAGCGCATGTGCGAGGTGTTCACCCGTCGCCTGCGCACGATGGACGGCAAGGCAAAGGAAGGAATCGCAGCCGCCCTCAAGACAGCTTCTGAGCCCGCGGTCGTGCGCAGCGCGTTTGATCTGCCTGCGGCGCAACGCGGAGCAATACAAAAGGCGCTCAACGAGACCTTCTCTGCTGAAGTCCACATCCGGTTCGAGACCGCGCCGGACCTGGTCAGCGGGATCGAACTTACCACGAATGGACAAAAAATAGCTTGGAGCATCGCAGACTACCTCAGGTCGCTGGAAAATGGCGTCGGTGAACTTCTGAAAGAAAAGGACAAACCTGAAGCAAAAGCCGAGCCAAAACCTGAACCCAAAGTCACGTCGAGGACCGAGGCCACAACTGCATCCAAACCAGAAGAACCCAAGTCCGAAACGCAGCGCCCATGAGCACTGAGCCTGAAAGCTTGCAGAGTATCTTCGACCGCACGTTTTCTGGGATCAGCCAGGTGCGTGAAGCATTCACGCCGCAACTGACACCACGAGAGGTGGGCACGATCACCAGCATCGCCACCGGCATCGCCAAAGTGTCTGGGCTCCCCGCTGTTGGCTTTGAGGAGTTGGTAAAATTTCCCGGCGATTTGCTTGGCATGGCATTCAACGTGGACGAGGCTGAAATCGGCGTCGTGTTGCTGGGCGAATACTGGCATTTGAACGCCGGCGACGAGGTCGAGCGCACCGGCCGGGTGATGGATGTGGTCGTAGGCGACGGATTGCTGGGGCGCGTCATCGATCCGCTTGGCCGGCCACTCGATAGCAATGGACCGGTGGCCGCCAGCGAGCGCCTGCCCATCGAGCGCACGGCACCGCATATCATGGATCGCGCGCCGGTGACGGTGCCGCTCCAGACCGGGCTTAAAGTCATCGATGCTCTCATCCCCGTCGGGCGTGGGCAGCGCGAGTTGATTCTCGGGGACCGCCAGACGGGCAAGACCGCCATCGCGATCGACACCATCCTCAACCAGCGCGACCAAAATGTGCTGTGCGTTTACTGTGCCATCGGGCAGCGCGCGTCCGCCGTCGCGAAGGCCGTGGCAACCTTGCGGGAACAGGGCGCGATGGAATACACCGTGCTCGTCGTGACCGAAGGCAACGACCCGCCGGGTCTCGCTTTTATCGCCCCTTACGCCGCGACAAGTATCGCGGAGCATTTTATGGAGCAGGGCCGCGACGTGTTGATTGTTTATGACGACCTCACCCATCATGCGCGCGCCTATCGCGAACTGTCACTGCTGCTGCGGCGGCCGCCCGGCCGTGAAGCTTTTCCCGGTGACATCTTTTACATTCACGCGCGACTGCTCGAACGTGCGACGCACCTACGCAAAGAACTCGGTGGCGGCTCGCTCACTGCGCTGCCCATCATCGAAACCGAAGCGCAGAACATTTCTGCCTACATTCCGACCAACCTGATATCCATCACGGATGGGCAGATCTATCTCTCGCCGTCACTGTTCGAATTGGGCGTGCTGCCTGCCATCGATGTCGGCAAGTCTGTTTCGCGCGTCGGCGGCAAAGCGCAACGCGCGGCCTACCGCGTCGTGGCGGGCGACCTCAAACTCGGATACGCGCAGTTCGAGGAGCTTGAGACCTTTGCCCGGTTCGGCGCCCGGCTGGATGAAAACACCCGCAAAATCATCGAGCACGGACGGCGCATCCGCGCCTGCCTCAAACAGGCAGAATGCGCTCCTGTGTCCGTGCCTGCGCAAATCGCGGTCTTACTGGCATTGACCGAGGAACTCTTCGACCGTGTGGCGCTCGATCAGATGCCGGAAGCGGAGGGCGCCGTCCAGAAGGCTGCGGCAAACATCCCGGCGGAAGTGTGTGGGCAATTCGAAAGTGCCGACAAGTTGAGCGATGAGGATCGTAATACGATCATCGGAATCGTTCGCGAGGCGCTCGCTCCTTTCCAACCCAAGCCGGAATCCAATGCCGAAACCACACTGAAGCCGGAAGCCAAATCCGAGCAAAAGTCTGAACCCGCGTCCAAGGCCAAATCCGATTCCAAGCCGGAGTTGGAACCCAAAGCCAATGCCGAGCCCGATGGCGAGCGCACGCCTGGCACCCCAAAGGAGCCCGCGGTGGAAGCTAAGAAGAAGTCATGAGCGACACCACGGAGAGCCTTCGCCGAAAAATCAGCAGTGCGGGAGACCTTCAATCCGTTGTCCGCACGATGAAAGCCTTGGCCGCATCGAGCATCGGACAATACGAGAAATCGGTGCGCGCATTGGCCGACTACTATCGAACCGTAGAGCTGGGGTTGGGCGCGTGCTTTCGGGAGAACGAGCCGGCGACCGCGATGGTGGAACGGAAAGCACCAACCCATGCGGGTGCGATAAGCGCGATCGTTTTCGGGTCCGATCAGGGATTGGTGGGGCAGTTTAACGACGTAGTGGCCGACTATGCGATCAAGGCCCTCGCGGCTCTGCCTGGCAAAGCCCAAGTTTGGGCGGTCGGCGAACGTGTTCATGCGCGTCTGGCGGACGCGGGCCTGCGGCTGGCTGGACTCTTCACCGTGCCGAACTCCGTCCAGGCGATCACCCCGCTCGTTGGGAAGATTCAAATTGAAAGCGAAGCGCATCGAGACAAAGGTGAGAATGCCGGCCTTTGGGTATTCCATAACCGGCCGCTGTCAGGCGCGCTCTACGAACCGGTCAGCCAACGGCTGTTGCCGCTCGACGCGCAATGGCAGCAAGGTCTGGCCAAAGTCCGCTGGCCGACCGCGAACCTGCCCCAGGTCATGGGCGGCGGCAGCGCCACCTTGCGCGCACTTATCCGCGAATATCTATTCATTTCGCTCTTCCGGGCCTGCGCCGAATCCCTGGCCAGCGAGAACGCGAGCCGCCTGGCGGCAATGGAGCGCGCCGATAAAAACATCAACGACCTGCTGGAGCAGCTCCACGGTTCCTTCCACCAGTTGCGCCAGAGCAGCATCGACGAAGAACTTTTCGACGTGATCTCTGGTTTTGAAGCGCTAGGTGGATCGCGATAGCAACCGTATCGAAAGGAGGCGCGTTATGAGTCCGAGCCCTAGCTCGCCTCGCGCAGCTTCACCGCGCCTTCGAGATCCACAGAGACCAGCTGCGACACGCCGCGCTCCGCCATGGTGACGCCGTAGAGGCGGTTCATGCGCGCCATGGTGATCGGGTTGTGGGTGATGATGATGAAGCGCGTGTCGGTCGAGCGCGTCATTTCGTCGAGCAGGTCGCAGAAGCGCTCGACGTTGTAGTCGTCGAGCGGGGCGTCGACCTCGTCGAGCACGCAGATCGGCGCCGGATTGGTCAGGAACACGGCGAAGATCAGCGCCAGCGCGGTGAGCGCCTGCTCGCCGCCGGAGAGGAGCGACAACGTCGACGGCTTCTTGCCCGGCGGCTTGGCCATGATTTCAAGGCCGGCTTCGAGCGGGTCTTCGCTTTCGATGAGCTGCAATTCGGCATTGCCGCCGCCGAACAATTCGCCGAACAGCTTTTTGAAATTCTCGTTGACGATGGTGAACGAGGACAGCAGGCGCTCGCGCGCCTCGTGGTTGAGGCTGAGCACGCCCTGGCGCAGCCGGCGGATCGCCTCGACCAGATCGTCGCGCTCGCTGGTGAGCTTGACGTGCTGCTCCTCGACCTCACGCAGCTCTTGTTCGGCGAGCAGATTGACCGCGCCGAGGCGCTCGCGCTCGCGGTGGATGCGCTCAAGCCTGCCTTCGACATCGGCGACCGACGGCAGCTCGGCGCCGGGTTTGATTTCGGCAAGCTCGGCGGTGCCGTCCGGCTCGACTTCGAGCCGCTCGCGGACTTCGTGGGCGAGATCGGCGAGCCGGCGCTTGGCGGCGTCGCAGCGTTCTTCGCCGCGGGCGGCTTCGGCGCGCGCTTCGCCGACCGCTTCAAGGGCAGCGCGCGCGACCTTGTCGGCGTCCGCTAGCTCATTTTCGGCGGCGGCGAGTCTATCGGCATCGGCGCGGCGGGCGGCGGTGGCGGTCTCGATCTCGCCGATCAGCGCCTGGCGCTGGCCGGCGAATTTTTCCGGCGCGCTCGCCAATTCGGCGCGCTCGCCCGAGGCTTCCTCGACCCGCTGCCCGATGGTCGCGATCTGAGTCGTCGCGTTGTCCTTGCGCTCGTTCCAGGCTTGCCGCTCTTCGGCGATTGCCTGCAGCCGGCGGCTGGCAAGCTCGGCTTCGCGCATGATCGCCTGGGCCTCGACGCGGACTTCGGCGAGCGCGCCGCGGTCCGTGGCGATGACGTCGTTGATCGCGGCGAGCTTGGCTTCCAGATCGGCGGTCACCGGCAAGGCGGCAAGCGCCGCCGTCGTTTCGTGCTGGCCGGCAAGCGCTTCGTCGCAGCCGGCGCTGATCCGCACGCGGGCTTCCTTCAGCGCCGAAATGCGCGCCGCGTTGCGGGCGATCTCGCGTTCGGCCGCGGTGTGCTCTTCGCGGGCATTATCGGTCAGGCGCTGCGCGTCGCGCCACTGCATGCGCGCTTGCACTTCGGCAGCGGCAGCGGCCGTGACTGCGGCCTCGGCGAGTTCGAGTGTTTGGCGTTTCGCCGCAACATCGGCGCGCGCCGCCTCGAGTTCGCCTTCGATCGCCTGGAGCCGGCCGCGCTCGGCCAATCTTCGCGCCGCGCCGGTCGGCGCATGCGCGGCGGCGGCAAAACCGTCCCAGCGCCAATAGTCGCCTTCGCGCGACACCAGCCGCTGGCCGGGCTTGAGCAGTGTCGCAAGCTGCGCTCCGGCGGCGCGGTCGACGACGCCGATCTGCGCCAGACGTCGGGCGAGTTGCGGCGGCGCCTGAACGTATTGCGCCAGCGCCGTGACGCCGTCGGGGAGTTGTGGATCGGATGGATCGACGGTCGCGCCGGCCCAATGCATCGGCGCCGAGTCATCGAGCGGCGCATCGAGATCGTCGCCGAGCACGGCGCCCAGCGCCTTCTCGAAACCATTGTCGACGACCAGCGAGTCGGCGACTGGCGGCCAGAGATTCTGGCTCTCGACCGCGAACAGCTTGCCGATGGTCTTCGCCTCGGTTTCCAGCCGCTGCACGCCGCGCTCGGCGGTGGCGAGCGGCTCGCGCGTGGCATCGATCTCGGTGCGGGCCTGGGTATGCGCGACTTCGGCGCCGCGCGCGGCGGCTTCGGCCTCGGCGAGCGCGGCTTGCGCGGTCGCAAGCGCCGCGCCCAGCGTCGCCAGATCAGGCTCGCCACTGCCGGTCGCGATCAGGCCGGCTTCGATATTGGCAAGCTCGGCCTGCAGCCGCGCACTGCGCTGCTCGTGATCGGCCAGGGCCGTTTGCAGTTGATTGCGCCGCGCCGCCAGATCGGCCAGCGCACCGGTCAGCTCGGCAAAGGATTTTTCGGAAGCCGAAAGCGCGGCGTCGGCGTTGGCGACGCGGGTGTTGACGCCGGTCAGGCGCTCGGCGCTGGCATGGGCTTCGGCGGTGAGCGCGGTCTCCTCGAGATCGAGCCGGTGCAGCGCCGCTTCGGCGTCGGCGGCTAATCTGCGCTCGCGCGCGAGATCGGCGGCAAATTGCTCGAGCCGGCGATCGAGCTCCTCGATGCGCTCCTTGGCGCGGGCTTCCTCGCGCTCCAGCGTCTCGCGCGCGATGATGAGCCGCTGCAACGCCGCCGCCGCCCTGGCCTCGGCCTCGCGCAATGCCGGCAGGCCGGCCGCGACCTCGGTCTGGCGCGTATTGGCTAGAGTCTGCTCGCCGGTGCGCGCGGCGACGACGCGGACGGCCTCGTCCCTGGTGTGCTCGGCCTCGCCGACTTCGGTCTGCGCGGCAAGCCAGCGCAGGTGAAACAACAGCGCCTCGGTGCGGCGCACCTGGCCGGAAATATTGCGGTAGCGCACCGCCTGGCGGGCCTGGGTCTTCAGCGAAGCGACCTGCGCCGCAAGCTGGCCGATGACGTCTTCGACCCTGGTCAGATTGTGCTCGGCGGCCTTGAGCCGCAGCTCCGCCTCATGGCGGCGCGCATGCAGGCCGGAAATGCCGGCGGCCTCTTCCAGCACGCGGCGGCGCTGGTCGGGCCGCGCCTGGATGATCTCGCCGATGCGGCCCTGGTGGACCAAAGCAGGCGAGCGCGAGCCGGTCGAGGCGTCGGCGAACAGGACAGTGACATCGCGGGCGCGCACTTCGCGGCCGTTGACGCGGAAGGTCGAGCCCTGCTCGCGCATGATGCGGCGCGAGACTTCGAGCGATTCGGAATCGTTGAACGCTGCCGGCGCCGTACGATCGCTGTTGTCGACCAAGACCGCCACTTCGGCGTGATTGCGCGCCGGACGTTGGGTGTTGCCGGAGAAGATGACGTCGTCCATCTCGGACGCGCGCATGGCCTTGTAGGAGGCTTCCCCCATGACCCAGCGCACGGCCTCGACCAGATTGGATTTGCCGCAGCCGTTCGGACCGACGACGCCGGTCAACCCGGGTTCGATCACAAAGTCGGTCGGTTCGACGAAGGACTTAAACCCGATCAGGCGCAGCCGCGTGAGCTTCATTGCGGGTGTTATTTCCATCCCCTTGGTGCGGCCGCGAAGGGAATCGTTATGGGCTCACGCCCTTGTGGCGCGTGGAATCCTGCCGCATCGGCGCGGAGAATGAATCGTCGTTAGTCCAAGCGCAACAGCGCGGTGGCGTTATCCAGACCTTCGCCGCGTCCGGGGCCCTGCCGGCGGCGCCGCGCCAGCCGGGCGGCGAGTTCCGCCAATGGCAAAAAACCCTTATCCTTCCTTGAGATAGGGGTCGATTTCCTTGGCCATGGCCTCGATCGACAGGTCGCCGACCAGCCGCTTGCCGTTGATGAAAAAGGTCGGCGTGGAATTGACCGCGAGCTTGTTCACGGCGTGGTCGCGCACCGCCTGGATGTCGTCGAGCACCTTCTGATTCGCGAGACAGGCGTTGAAGGAGTCCTCGGTGAAGCCGAACTGCTTGGCGATCGCCATCAGCGGCGGGATCGGTTTCTGGGTGACCCAATCGGGTTGCTTGGCGAACAGCGTTTCGACCACCGACTCGTATTTGTCCGGGCCGGCGCAGCGCGCCAGCATGAAGCCGGCCGCGGCCAGCGCATCGAGCGGGAACTCGCGCATCACGTAGCGCACCTTGCCGGTGTCGATGTAGCGCTTCTTCAGCTCCGGCAGCGTCGTCTCCTCGAAATGCGCGCAGTGCGGACACGTCATCGAGGCATATTCGATCACGGTCACCGGCGCCTTGTCGGAACCGATCATGATGTCGCCGCCCGGGCCGGCATGGGCCAGATCCTCGGGCGAAGGATCGTTGTCGGCGGCAAAAGCCAGCGTGGTGAGGGGCGGCAGGACGCCTGCCGAGACGGCGGCCGCGCCGAGCGCGAGCACCGCACCGGTGGTCAATAATTCGCGACGAGTGAGCGACACAGAATGCTCCTGGTTTCGACGATGGGATTGGCCCAGCAACGAGCGATTTCTACCGCGAGAATGTGGCATTAGCACGCCACCGCGCCAAGGGCACGGCAGTCACGGTCGGTTGATGCGGGCGGTGCGTCAGCCGCGTTTGACCGCCGCGCCCAGCCGGGCCAGGGCCTGCCTTAAATCATCGTCGGCAATGTCCGGCAAGCTTGCGGCCAGCCGTGCGACTACGGCCGGATCGCTCGTCCGGACAGCTTTGCGCGTGGCGCGCCGCAGCGGCGCCTGGCGCAGCGCGATGCGGGCGATGGCGCGCCAGCCGAGGAACTGGTTGACCCGCTCGCAGATCACATTGGTGGAATGTTGAATCTCGATTGCCGTCGGGCCCTCGACCCGAAGTATCAGCGTGCCGGGTTCGCGCTCCTCGCCGTCGGCCGGGCGCATCCATTGGATTTTGATCGGCTGGCTGTGCGCGGCAATGTCGGCGCCGACGATCTCGGTCCAGCGCGTCACCAATTCGGCCGAGGCAAAACCCTGCTTCTTGAAAGTCTCGCCCACGGCCTTGGCGACGAGATCGCGCAGCGGCTTGGCGAAGGAACGGGAGGGCTTGTTCATGATGCGGTGCTCTGTCATCCCTCGGCCGGAACCTTGGCCGGATCCTTGGAGATGACTTCAGCAGCAACCGTAGCAGGCAAGCCCGTGGCGCGACAGCGCGGCAAGCGCCGGACGCCAGAGTCATGCCCGCAACCCACCGCCTTGCTGGCCTGGTACGACCGCCATCGCCGCAAGCTGCCGTGGCGCGCGCCGCCCGGCCAACGCACCGATCCTTACCGGGTCTGGCTGTCCGAAATCATGCTGCAACAGACCACGGTCAAGGCCGTGGCGCCCTATTACGCCCGTTTCCTGCAGCGCTGGGACGACGTCGGCGCGCTGGCTGCTGCGCCGCTCGATGAGGTGCTCAAAACCTGGGCCGGGCTCGGCTATTACGCTCGCGCGCGAAACCTGCACGCCTGCGCCGGCGCCGTGGTCGAGCGTCACGGCGGAAAATTCCCGGCCAGCGTTGCGGAGTTGCGCGCGCTACCCGGCATCGGCGATTACACCGCCGCCGCCATCGCCGCGATCGCGTTCGATCTGCCGGCGTCACCGGTCGACGGCAACATCGAGCGGGTGATCGCGCGGCTTTACGCGGTCATGACGCCGCTGCCCGCCGCCAAGCCGGAGATCCGTCGGCTCGCGGGCGGCCTGACGCCGCAACACCGCGCCGGCGATTTCGCCCAAGCCATGATGGATCTCGGCGCCACCATCTGCACGCCGAAGAAGCCGGCTTGCGTCTTGTGCCCCTGGAACGACAGCTGCACCGCCCATGCGCGCGGCGATGCGGAGGCGTTCCCGCGTCAGACGCCGAAACGCGAAGGCGCGCTGCGCCGCGGCGCGGCCTTCGTCGCGCGACGCGCCGACGGCATGGTGCTGGTGCGCACGCGGCCGGCAAAAGGTCTGCTCGGCGCCATGACCGAAGTGCCGACGACGGAGTGGCAACAGGATTTCGACGAAGACAAAGCGCGCACAGGCGCGCCGCGTTTTTTGCGTCGACGAAAACGCAAAAGCGCGTGGCCTGGCGTAAGGTCGCCGGCGTGGTGCGCCACGTGTTCACGCACTTTCCGTTGGAGCTCTCCGTTATACGCAGCCGACGTTCCGGCGCGCACGCCGGCACCATCCGGCACGCGCTGGGTCGCGCTCGCGTCGCTCTCCGGCGAGGCTTTGCCGAGCGTCATGCGCAAGGTTGTCGCCCACGCGCTGCCGTGAGATTGAATACCGAGCAAAATTCAAACCGCGAAAGGAAACGCCATGACAATCCAACGTCACGACACCGGGCCGCGCATGAGCAAGGCCGTGGTCAACGGCGATACCGTCTATCTCGCCGGCATCGTCGCCGACGCGCCCAAGGGCAAGAGCATGGGCGAGCAGACCAAAAGCATCCTGTCGCAGATCGACGGCTTTTTGGCCCAGGCCGGCACCGACAAGAGCAAGCTGCTCTCCGCCAATATCTGGATCACCGACATGGCAAAATTCGCCGAGATGAATGCGGTGTGGGACGCCTGGGTGTCGCCCGGCAACACGCCGGCGCGCGCCACCGTCGAGGCCAAGCTCGCCTCGCCCGACTACGTGGTCGAGATCATGGTGGTCGCCGCGAAATGAGCGCGCCCGGAATCCTCGCGATCTTCAACGATTGCCGTCGCCGGGCGCGAGGCGGAATTCGAAGCCTGGTTCCAGGGCGAGCATCTGCATCGAGCGGCTTGCCGTGCCGGGCTTTTTGTTCGGCCGCCGCCACAAGGCGATTTCGGGCACGCCGGGCTATTTCAATTTCTACATGGTCGAAACGCCCGAGGTGCTGACCTCAAAACCTTATCTCGAGCGGCTCGACCATCCGACGCCGATGACGCACACCATCATGTCGGAAGTGTTTATCAACATGAACCGCACGGTGTGCCGGCGCACGGCGCGGCGCGGCCGTTTCCGCGGCGCTTACGTCGTCACCGCCCGGTTCAGCCAGGCGCCCGACGAGGCGGCGTTGGCCGGCGTGCTGGAAAAATTCTGCGCCGACACGGCGGTTGCCGGCGGCGAAATATGGATTGCGCTCGATGCCGCCGGCATGCCGGTGTCGAAGGAAGAACAATTGCGCGGCGGCGACAAGAAGATCGCCGGCGCGCTGATCGTCGAGACGCTCTATGAGAAAGACGCCGCGGCGGTCGGCGCGGAACTGGCAAAGCAATTTCCGCAAGCCGATATCGGCGTCTTTCGCGTGCTCTGCCAAATCGGGAGGGGCGATTTATGAAAACACTGTTGCCGTTGGCGGAAACCATCGCGCAGCGTCTGATCGCGCGCCGCGAAACCATCGCCATTGCCGAATCCTCGACCGGCGGGCTTGTCTCCGCAGCCTTGTTGGCGGTGCCGGGCGCCTCGGCCTATTTTCTCGGCGGCGCGGTGGTCTACACCAAGGCATCGCGCGCGGCCTTGCTCGGCATCGGCGACGCCGAGATGCAGGGCTTGCGACCGGCAACGGAAGCCTATGCGCTGCTCTTGGCGCGGCGCATGCGCGAACGGCACGGCGCGGCCTGGGGTTTTGGCGAAACCGGCGCCACGGGACCGACCGGCAACCGCTACGGCGATCCGGCCGGCCACACCTGCATCGCAGTTGTCGGCCCGGCCGAGCGAGCGATTACGCTGCGCACCGGCAGCGCCGAGCGGCTTGCGAATATGGACGCCTTCGCCAAGCGCGCGCTCGAACTGCTCGTTGAAGTTATTCCCGCGGCGTAGCCGGCGGCTTACTCGGCGGCTTCCGACATCTCCGAGCGCACCTGGGCGCGCAGCGTGTCGATCACCGTCAAACCCTTCGGCGTCTCGATGTGCCAGAAGGTCCAGCCGTTGCAGGCTTCGAGGCCTTGCGCCAGCGCGCCGATGCGGTGGATCGAGCCGACTGCGTCGCCAAGGGAAACTGCGCCGTCGGCGCGCACCAGCGCGCGGTGCCGGCGCTTGGCGTCGGTCAGTTTTATGCCCGGCGAGATCATGCCGCGCTCGATCAGAAGCGGCGAACGGCACCCGCGGCGCCTCGCGCGCGGTCATGAAGGTCGCGAGTGAAGGCTCGGGCATCGGCTCGATCGCGGCGATGCGCTTCTCCGCCGCTGCGGCGTACTCCTTCTCGCGCTCAAAACCGATGAAGCGCCGGCGCAGCCGCTGCGCCACCGCGCCGGTGGTGCCGGTGCCGCAGAACGGGTCGAGCACCAGGTCGTCGGGCCGCGACGCCGCCAAGATCACGCGCGCCAACAGCGCTTCCGGCTTTTGCGTCGGATGCAGCTTCTTGCCGTCGCGGCCTTTGAGGCGTTCCTCGCCGGTGCACAGCGGAAACAGCCAATCTGAGCGCATCTGGATATCGTCGTTGCCCGCCTTGAGCGCTTCGTAGTTGAACGTATAATCTTTGGCTGGAGCCTGCCGCGCCGCCCAGATCAGCGTCTCGTGCGCGTTGGTGAAGCGGCGGCCGCGAAAATTCGGCATCGGGTTGGATTTGCGCCAGACGATGTCGTTGAGGATCCAGAAGCCCATATCCTGGAGCACGGTGCCGACGCGAAAGATGTTGTGATAGGAGCCGATCACCCACAGCGTGGCGGTAGGCGTCATCAGGCGGCGGCAGGCGGTGATCCAGGCGCGGGTGAAATCGTCGTAAGCGGAGAAACTGGAGAACTTGTCCCAATCGTCATCGACGGCATCGACGCGGGAATCGTCGGGACGCTTGAGGTCGCCTTGCAGCTGCAGATTATACGGCGGGTCGGCGAAGACGAGATCGACGCAAGCTGCCGGCAGCTTCGCCATCTCGGCAACGCAATCGCCGACGACGATGCGCGGCGAGAGGGCGGACTCAAAACTCACGCGGGGCGCCCTTACGGACGCCCCGCGACGCGACACAACCATGACTCAGAACTCTGACTCAGGCGACGCTGGCCGGCGACGCGGGACCTACAACCGACAAAACGGATGATGCCGTGCCAAGGTAAAAAACGCGTTACTTGCAAGCCGTCGCGACTAGGCAATAAATGCCGGGAAATACTTAGTTAATCGCATGTGAGCGGCCGCTGCGGTTGTACCAGAATAGGTCACCGCGAAACTGGCGCGCGACGACGGCGCGAAGGAGAATGAGCAATGCGCACCGATGATTTCCGCCCCAGCAGCAACGTCGAGGACGATCGCCAACAGAGCGCGTCGCGCGGCGGCATGCCCGGCGGCGCCGGCGGCCTCGGCATCGGCACGGTCATCATTATCGGATTGATCAGCTGGTACTTCGGCATCGATCCCAGCGTGCTGCTCAACGGCGCGCAGATTCTCACCGGCGGCGGCTCGCCCACGCAGGAGACCGGCCACGCCCCGCCGGTCTCGGCGGGAACGCCGACCGACGCGACCGGCAGGTTCGTCGCGCTGGTGCTCGGCGACACCGAGGATCGCTGGACGGAAATCTTCACCGCCAGCGGGCGGACCTATCACCCGCCGAAACTGCGGCTGTTCTCCGGCTCCGAGCCGACGCCTTGCGCCTTTGCCAAATCGGCGATGGGGCCGTTCTACTGCCCGCGCGATCAGCGCATCTATCTCGACACCTCGTTCTTCGACGATATGCAGCGCAAGTTCGGCGCCTGCTCGAACAGCACGGCGTGCAGGTTCTCGGAGGCCTATGTGATCGCCCACGAAGTCGGCCATCACGTGCAGAACGAGCTCGGCATTCTGCCGAAGGTGACGCAAGCGCAGCAGGCGGCGGCGAGCAAGGTCGAGGCCAACCAGTTGCAGGTGAAAATCGAGCTGCAGGCCGACTGCCTCGCCGGCGTCTGGGCCAACCGCGCTCAGAAAAAGCGCGACTTCCTCGATCCGGGCGACGTCGATCAGGCCCTGCAGACCGCCTCCGCGATCGGCGACGACCGGCTGCAAAAGGAGATGCAGGGCTACGTCGTGCCCGATTCCTTCACCCACGGCACCTCGGAACAGCGCAAGCGCTGGTTCTCCAACGGCTTCAACGGCGGCCAGGTTTCGGGCTGCAATACGCTGTCGGCGAGTTCGCTCTGATCTACTCTCCCCGCACGCGGGGAGAGGGAGGCGCGCGTGGCTTGCCCGAGAACGCATCGCAGTCTAAATGTCATCGGCGGGGAAACGCAGGCTCCCCTTCAGACGCAATCATCCGTCCAAGCTCTGTGCAACACTCGGCGTCTCGAGGAGATTGCGCGTGGACGGAACATCCCCACAACGATCGGATATTACGCTCTTACTGGTCGCCCGCGGCATCCGCGGCTTCGGCGACGGTTTTGCCGCCATCGTGCTGCCGGCCTATCTGGTGGCGATCGGTTTCGGCACGGTCGAGATCGGCATCGTGGCGGCGGCCTCGCTGCTCGGCTCGGCGCTGCTCACGCTCGGCGTCGGCGTCGTCGCCCCGCGCTATGAACTGCGACACCTGTTGATAGCCGGCGCCGTGCTGATGGCGGCGACCGGCGTCATGCTCAACGTCGAAGATCTGTTGCTGATCGTCGTCGTCGCCTTCATCGGCACCGTCAATCCGTCGGGCGGCGACGTCGGCATGCTGGTTCCGCTCGAGCAGACCATGCTGACGCGTGACGTGACCGACCGCGACCGCACGCGGGTGTTCGCGCGCTATAGCCTGATCGGCGCCATGTCGACTGCGGCCGGCGCGCTCAGCGCCGCCGTGCCCGATGTGCTGGTCAGCGCCGGCATCGGCAGGGTCACCGCTTTCAAGCTGATGTTCTGCTTCTACGGCGTGCTCGGCTTGCTGGCCGCAGCGCTTTATCGGCGCGTGCAGCCAAGCCATGCCGAGCAACGCCACGTCAGCACGCCGCTCGGCCCGTCGCGCGGCATGGTCTACAAGCTCGCGGCTTTGTTCAGCCTCGACGCCTTCGCCGGCGGCTTCGTCGTGCAATCGCTGTTGGCGCTGTGGCTGTTCAAACGCTTCGGCATCTCGCTGTCGGCCGCCAGCCTGTTCTTTTTCTGGACCAGCGTGCTGAGCGCGTTGTCGTATCCGCTGGCAAGCTGGCTGGCGCGGCGCATCGGGCTCGTCAACACCATGGTGTTCACGCATATCCCGTCCAGCGTCTGCCTCATCGCGGCGGCCTATGCGCCGAACCTCACCGTCGTGCTCGCATTGCTGCTGGTGCGCTCGGCGCTGTCGCAAATGGACGTGCCGACGCGCACCTCCTACGTCATGGCCGTGGTGACGCCGGCCGAGCGCGCGGCGGCGGCGAGCGTCACCGCGGTGCCGCGCAGCCTCGCGTCCTCGATCAGCCCGGCCTTGGCCGGCGTCCTGTTCGGGCCGGCGTTTTCCGGGCTGCCGCTCATTTTGTGCGGGACGCTGAAGATCGTCTACGACCTGGCGCTGCTCTACACCTGCCGCCACGTCAAACCGCCGGAGGAAAGCCCCGGCAATGCGGTGTAAGGCGGGCGATCCCCGGATGCTTTGCATCGGGCGGCCGGGGGCCGTAATGTAGGGGCCTGTAAAGGTGTACCGATGCCCGGGCTCGACGAGACCAAGCAATTCGTGCCGCTGAAAATCGCGGTGCTGACGATTTCCGACACCCGTTCGCTCAAGGACGACAAGTCAGGGGCGGTGCTGGTCCAGCGCATCGTCGCTGCCGGCCATTACGTTGCCGAGCGCAGCGTCGTCACCGACGACATCGAGGCGATCCGCGCCAGGGTCAAGGCCTGGATCGCCGATCCGGTGATCGACGTCATCATCACCACCGGCGGCACCGGCTTCACCGGCCGCGACGTCACCCCGGAGGCGGTCGAGCCGCTGTTCGACAAGAAGATGGACGGCTTCTCGGCGCTGTTCCTGGTGGTGAGTTTTCCAAAGATCGGCACTTCGGCGATCCAGTCGCGCGCCACCGCCGGCGTCGCCGGCTCGACCTATATCTTCTGCCTGCCGGGCTCGCCCGGCGCCTGCAAGGACGCCTGGGACGAGATTCTGGTGCACCAGCTCGATTACCGTTACGGGCCGTGCAATTTCGTCGAGATCATGCCGCGGCTCGACGAGCATTTACGCCGGCCGAAGGCGAGCGGCGCGACGGTGTAATCTTTTCCGTCACCCTGAGGTGCGAGCGAAGCGAGCCTCGAAGGGCGACGGCATCCAAGTCGGCTCTAGCCGACTTGGACACTAACATTCCGAAATCGGGTAAACCCGATTTCGGACGGCGCCTCGGCCGTATCCTTCGAGGGCCGCTTCGCGGCCACCTCAGGATGACGGTGGTGACTCAGTGCAAACCTAAAACTCCAAATCCCAATACTCGCTGACCACCGGCGGCCCCCAGTCTTTGTGCCGCTCGCTGCGCATCAGCTTGAAGCCGGCTTTCTCGTAAATATGCCGCGCCGCGGTCAGCACCGAGTGGGTCCATAGCGTGACCTTGTTGTAGCCGGCGCGGCGGGCGAAGCGCAGGCATTCGTCGACGAGGCGGGCGCCGAGCCCGAGCCCGCGCGCTTTCGGGTCCACCAGCAGCAGGCGGATGCGGGCGACGGTCGCGGAATCCTTGGCGAGGAATATGCAGCCGACATTCTCGCCGTTCATCTCGGCGATCCAGCAGCGCTCGCGCTTGGCATCGAACTTGTTGGCGAAGTCGGCGACGATTTGCGCGCACACGCCTTCGAACGGCTCGCTGCCATTGATATTCCTGCGCGTAGAGCTCGGCGTTGCGCTTGACGACCCAGCCGAAATCGCCCGGCCGCGGCGCGCGCAGGATGTAGCCGGGCTGCGGCGCTGTTCGCGTTTCCCCGCGCAGCAGCGTTTCGATCGTGGTCATGGCCGCGATCAGCCGGGCCTGTTCGCCGGGCTCCAGCTTGCCGAGCAAGGCGCCGGTGTCGCGCTGCGAGCGTTGTTCGAGCGGCGCATAGGCTTTGCGGCCGCGCGCCGATAATCGCAGATGGCTTTGCCGGGCATCGCGCGCCGAGGCTTTTCGTTCGATCAGTCCGCGTTTCTCGAAATTGCGCAGCACGCGGCTCAGATAGCCGGCATCGAGATCGAGCGCGCGGCCGATCTCGGTCGCGGTCGACGAGCGGCCGCTGGCGATCTCGTAAAGCACCCGCGCCTCGCCGAGCGAATAGGGGCTGTCGAGAAAGGTTTTGCGCAGCACGCCGATCTGCCGCGTGTAGAAGCGGTTGAAGCCGCGGACCGCGGCGATGCGTTGGTCGCGTTGCCGGATGGCTGTCATGGCCCATAGCCTCGGACAGATACTTGACTTAGTCAAGTATCTCCGCGGCTACGACGCGCTATAGGCGATGCTGGGCAGCCGCACGATCCGCCGCCGGCCGATGCGGCGGATGAGGTCGGTCTCGGCATCGGCGGCGGTCTCGGAATGGCCGCCGAGCGCGGCATAAAACTCTTTCGCAATGAGGAGGCCCTGCTCGGGCCGCGGCCGCGCGCCGAGCGCGCTGGCCAGCAGCGAAAGCGCATCGCGCAATCCGGACTGCATCGGAGCGCCGCGGCGGAATACCGCCGCGCTGTCCGGCCGCGCCGCCAGTTCGACGAAGCGCCGCGCGTCACCGGTCCAGGGCGCATCGAGCATGGTGCCCGGCCGCAGGAACAACAGCCAGTGCGCGCGCGCTTTGCCGGCCGCGCGCTTTCAGCCGCCGTGCCGTCGTGCCGTCCAGAACAAAAAAATTGCAGCCGGCGACTTCCGCCACCGCCGCGGTGTCGTCGCCGGAGCCGCCGTCGGCGATCAGCACTTCGCGGATGATGCCGGCAGTCGCGCCCGACACCAGCGCCGCCAAGGTCGGCACCAAGGCGCGCTCCGAATCCTTGGTCGCGATGATGACGCTCAGCATGGGCTGCGCTGTCCGCCGTGGATCGGCCGCGCCGTCGGCGGTAACGCGAAAAAGGGCTGCGGCTGCATGGTTTCCATGGGTTTCGCCGGTGTTCCGGCAAGCTCATAGGCCGCGGCGCCGCCAGTTCCAAGGTTATCCCCGTTCACGAGGATTTGTTCTTGTTTTGTTCACGAGAGCGGGATTAGCTTACAGCCATGAGTTCGATGTCCGCCTTGAAACGCCCGCCGGCTCCGCTGCCCTCCGCGCCGGCGGGCGAGCCGGGAAGTCTGGTCGACCGCGAGCGCCGCCGCGGCCGTGGCAGCTTGTCGAATGCGACGGGCCGCTATGAGCCGCTGGCGCGGGTTGCCTTCGACGATGGCTGGCAGGGCCTTGAGGATCTGCCGCCGTTCAAGACCACGGTGACGGCGGACACGACGCGAAAAATCATCACCCGCAACGATTCGCCGGACATTTCCTTCGACCGCTCGATCAATCCGTATCGCGGCTGCGAGCACGGCTGCGTCTATTGTTTCGCGCGGCCGACCCATGCCTATCTCGGCCTGTCGCCGGGGCTGGATTTTGAATCAAAACTGTTCATGAAGCCGAACGCGCCGGAATTGCTGGAGCGCGAATTGTCGGCGCCCGAGCTATGTGCCAAAGGTCATCGCCATCGGCACCAATACCGATCCGTATCAGCCGATCGAGCGGCGCTACAAGATCATGCGCCGCATCCTCGAAGTGTTGGACAGCGCCGGTCATCCGGTCGGCATCGTGACCAAATCGGCGCTGGTGCTGCGCGATCTCGATATTCTGGCGCGCATGGCCAAGCGCGATCTGGTCAAGGTCGCGCTCTCGGTCACCACGCTCGATGCGCAATTGGCGCGCACCATGGAGCCGCGCGCCGCGACCCCGTCGCGCCGGCTCGACACGTTGCGGCAACTGGTCAAAGCCGGCGTGCCGGCGACGGTGATGGTGGCGCCGGTGATCCCGGCGCTCAACGACGACGAGATCGAGCGGATCCTCGAAGCAGTCGCGGCGGCCGGCGTGCGCCATGCCGGCTACGTGCTGCTGCGGCTGCCGCTGGAAGTGCGGGATCTATTCCGCGAATGGCTGATGACGAATTTCCCCGACCGTTACCGTCACGTCTTCAAGCTCATCCGCGACATGCGCGGCGGCAAGGATTACGATTCGACTTTCGGCCAAAGGCAGACCGGAACCGGCCCGATCGCCTGGATGATCGGCCGCCGCTTCGAAGTCGCCTGCGAAAAGCTCGGCTTCAACGCGGCCAAGCACAAGATCACCACCGAGCATTTCCGCCCGCCGCGGCCTGGCGCGAAACAGCTCGACTTGTTTTAGGGCGCGTACTCATAAAATGCTGAAAGCGCAATATGGCAAATGCCTATTGCGCCGCACGGGCTGTCTTTCCTAAGGGGAATTCAGGCCTGCGCAGACCCATCGCAATCCAGGCGGCGATCAGCTTCAACATGAACTTGCCGGAGCGGCCACTATAATTCGGCAGCTCCTCGCCAAGCTCGACGCCGACGCGCCGCTCATTTGTCATGACCCGCATTTCAAGTGGCGGCGCACCTGTCGGAAACCGGTTCCGGTACATCGACAGCCAGTGCCCTTTGGTGAAGTCAAGGAACATTGCCGAATTGCAGCACGTGGCAATAACCCGTCGGGTCGGGGAATCAGGCTTGAGCCGATGCTCTTCAAGATACTCCTGCCCCGTTACGCAGTGCACTCGATCCTTTCGATATAGGATAAAGCCTGTTCCACTGTCCGGATCGAGCACGGGCGGCGCGGAAGGCAGCTGCTCGAACCGGCGTCCGGCTTCTTGGCAGCTCGTGCAATAGCAGGAGCAGGTCAGAATCGGCGGACCGAATGTCTCGAATTTCACCTTGCCGCATTGGCATATCGCGGAAAGGTGTTCGTGCTGTTTCTGGTTCACTCCGACTCCCATCCTTGGGTCCCAATTCAAAGGCTATTTTGGCGATGGTGCGAAATGCCCGCACCGGGGGATAAGCGCACCTGACGGCTTCAATATATGATTGACCGCTACTCACGCGAGTGGCCGGTTGCTGGCCGCGATGAGGCCATCGCGAGCAAAGCGTCACTGCACGACAAGCGTGCCCCGGGTTTCCTGATGGAAATCGTCGAAAAATTCGTAGCGGCCTGGCGCGAGCGGGCGAACATGCACCACGCCTTCGCCGCCGGCTGCGACCACCTTCTCGACCCGCAGCGACACGCTTTCGAATTCCATGGCCGCGGTATCCAGGTTTTTTACTCTTATGGTCAGCGGCCGATTGGCCGCCGCGCGGATTTCTCCCGGCACAAAATGATGGTCCTTGACCGATATGGCCACTTCGGCGGCGGCCTCTTGAGCGCCTGAGCCGGTGCCGGCGGCAGCGATGATCGCCGTCGCAACCGCCAAGGCGGCCAAGCGAGATGCGACAGATATTATTTTCGTCCGCATCGAACCTTCCTTTTAAGTTTTTCCATTCGCCAAGGCTTTCCATTCGCCAAGCTATGACGCCGATTTGCCGCGCGCTTGCGAGCCGGCAAGCGTTGCGCGATTTTCGGCCTCGTCAGAATTCGAATTCGACCAGCAACCTTGCGCGCTGGCGGGAAAAATCCGCCAGGTCGAGAGCCGACGTGACGCCGACTTCGCGGCCGGCGATTTGCGTCTCCCACGCAGCGCTCATCAGCACCTTGGGGGATATTTTCCAGAACAAGGTCGGCCCCAGATAGACCGCATCGCCGGTGAATGTGCCGAACGCAATGCCGTCGTAGTGGCGCAGATACCAGATGTCGGCGCCGATGACGACATTCGGCACGATCTGGAAGGCGAGCGCCGACGACGCGCCGACCGTGGCTTCGTTCTCCCAAATGCCCAGATCGGCGCGCGTGGTCTCGGGTTCGTAGAGCAGATTGAAGGCGAGGAACAGCCGGTTTTTGATCAGCTCGGCATCGGCCTCGAGCTTGGCTTCCAGTTCGTAATTCACGACTTTGACGCCGCTGGTCTCGTCGCGGCTGCGGAATTCCGGCTCCAACGACATGGTGACGGCAAACGGCGACGGGCCGCGGTCGATGAGCACGGTCCTGATCTCGCCCGAAAAACCATTGATAGCCGCCATGTTGGCGTCGTCGAGGCCCGGCACACCGTGAATGTTGTAAGCCGAGACCGTCGGCCCGAACTCGATCTGCACGTACTGGCTCGGCGTATACTCGTATTCCAGCTCGGTTTCGCTGGCACGGTAATGTCCGCTGCGCTTGCCGAAATCGGCTGTCGTATCCGGCTCGAACGCCCGCTCGCCCTCGATGCCGGTCGATGAGCCGACGGTGAAATTGCCGAAAATATATTTTGTTTCGATCTCATGGAATGCGGCGTAGTCCTGGGCTTGGGCGCCGGCAGCAAATGACAGCATTACAGTCGCAGCAGCGGCAGCGATCAGATGGCGGGAACGCAGCCTGCGCCCATTGCGACACGATAGTGCACTCTGTTTGTTTGAAGACATGACGCATAGCCCCCAGTCGAAGATTTCTCACAGCGCGCCAAACTGTCATTGGGCGATCTTCGTTGTCAACGAAAAACTCCAATAGAATCAAATATTAGAGCGATTCTATTCTTACAATGGGATAGTTCTAAAGTATTGCGCTCGTGCTATTTAGAATTTTTCCAAATCAAACAAATTATATTTGCGCCATGCAAGTATACCCGGCACCCGAGGTCGCGTCCGAAAGTCTTGCGCCAGCGCAACGAACGGGCGACGCCTCGGCGTACATTCCATCCCCGCAATCCTCCGGCACTGCGATGCCGCGTTGCGGATCATGCCGTAGCGTGGTCATCATCGCCGCATGAGTTGCAATGCAACCGCCGTGGCCCGCCTGCCGCTCGACGAGGAAGTCGCGCGGCCGACCTTCCGCCGCGAGCGCTCCGCGCTCAAGCGCGGGGTGTGGCCGGTCGCCGGCTGTGACGAGGCCGGCCGCGGCCCGCTCGCCGGGCCGGTGGTCGCCGCCGCGGTCATTCTCAATCCCGACGACGTGCCGCGCGGGCTCGATGAACTCGAAACGGCTGACTGCAGAACGGCGCGAAGTGCTCTACGAACGCATCTGCGCGCGGGCGCATGTGGCCGTAGCCTTGGCGCCGCCGTGGCGGATCGACCGCGACAATATTTTGCGCGCGTCATTGTGGGCGCTGGCGCGCGCGGTGCTGGCGCTGCCGGTCAAACCGCGCCTCGTGTTCGTCGACGGCCGCGACCGCATCGATGTCGCTTGCGATTGCCAAGCGGTGATCGGAGGAGACGGCCTCGTCGCGTCGATCGCGGCGGCCTCGATCGTCGCCAAGGTGACGCGCGACCGCCTGATGGCCTGCATGGGCGCGGCGCATCCCGGCTACGGCTTTGAGCGCCACAAGGGCTACAGCGTGCCCGAACATTGCTCCGCGCTCGACCGGCTCGGGCCGACCGTGCATCATCGCCGCTCGTTCTCGCCGGTGGCGCTGGCGCTCGGCTTGTTGGCGGCCGACGCCGACGAAGCGGCTCCCAACGTATTGCCTCTCTGACAGGCCGGCCGTATAGCCACGCCTTCGTCATTCCGGGGCGCGCGAAGCGCGAGCCCGGAATCCATAATCACAGACCTAAGAGGCCGGTACCGCGGTGCCACCTTCGTTGAATCGTGGCTATGGATTCCGGCTCTCGCTTGCTACGCTCGCTCGGCCGGAATGACATAAGACCCGATGTTCTACGTTCCGCTTTACATTGAGGCGTTGCGCTCGCGCCCGAACCTGCTGTTCTGGGCGGCGGCGCTGGCGCAGGCGATCATCTGGATCGTGGTGCCGATGGTGTTTTATGCGGCGCCGCCCGGCGACTTGCCGCAACTGCTCGCCATCGGTCACGAATTTCAGCTCCGCGGCGACGTCGGTCCGCCGCTGGCCTATTGGCTGGCCGAGATCGCGTTCCGTCTCGCCGGCCTGTTCGGCGTCTATGCGCTGGCACAGATTTGCGTGGTCACGACCTATTGGTGCGTGTTTGCGCTGGGCAGCGCCATCGTCGGCCCGGCGCACGCCGCCATGGCGGTGCTGCTCATGGCCGGCATTTCGCTGTTCACGGTGCCGTCGCCGGATTTCGGCCCGGCCATTCTCGCCATGGCGTTGTGGGCAGTCGTGCTGCTGCATTACTGGCGCGCGGTCGGGCAGGGGCGACGCCGCTCCTGGTACGCGCTCGGCGGTGCGGCGGCGCTGCTGTTGCTCACCAGCAATGCCGCGCTGATCCTGCTCGGCGCGCTGGTGCTGTTCACCGCCGTGACCGCGCGCGGCCGCGCCGCGCTCAATGCCAACGAGCCGTGGATCGTGGCGATCGCGCTCGCCGTTTTCCTGTTCGTGCATCTGCTCTGGCTGCAAGGCACCGGCGATAATCTGTCGCCGACACTTGCGCGGTTGCGCGACGCCACCGCCGCCGGCCAGAACACGAGCGCATGGCTGCGGCTGCTGAGCGCGGTCGTGCTTGCCCATGCCGGCCTCGCCATCCTCGTCGTCCTGGCAAGCGGCTGGCCGCGCGCCGGCGACGCTCCGGCGCCGGCCATCGCGCGCGTGCCGATCGATCCGGCAGCAATGACTTTCATCAAGGTGTTTGCGCTGGTGCCGGCTCTGCTGGCGACGATCGTGGCGGTGCTGTTCGGCCGCGCGCTGCCGATCGGCGGCGCGGCGCCGCTGGTCGTGCTGTCCGCGCTAGCCGTCATCATTGCCTCAGGCGACAGCATCGCGCTGTTCCATCAGCGCATCCTCGGCTACGCCTGGGCCGGCCTGCTGGTGGTGCCGGCGCTGTTCGTGCCGGTGGTGATGGTGCTGTTGCCGTGGGCAGCCCAGACCGATCTGAAGATCGAGCAGCCGGCCAACGCCATGGGCCGTTTTTTCGCCGACAGTTTCGAGCGCCGCACCGGCCGGCCGCTCGCCGTCGTCACCGGCGACATCGGCACCGCGACCCTCATTGCGCTCGCCGCGCCGAGCCGGCCCAGCGTCTATTTCGACGCCGATCCGGCGCGCTCGCCATGGGTGACGCCGGACGACATCCGCAACAAGGGCGCCGTCGTGGTCTGGCTCACCGCCGACACGACGCCGACGCCGCCGGCCGAGATCAAGGCGCGGTTTCCCGATCTCATTCCCGAAGTGCCGCGCACTTTCCCGCGCCCGGTGCAAGGCCGGCTGCCGCCGTTGCGCGTCGGCTGGGGCGTGATCCGGCCCGGCAGCGTGGCGGCGGCGCCGACACCGCAGTAATCGACTTCGTCATTGCGAGCGAAGCGAAGCAATCCAGCTCCTGGGTGTGGATTGCTTCGTCGCTGCGCTCCTCGCAATGACGGCGATGCCCTATGATGTCGACGCGTCGCGCTTAAGGGGGGAAGCCATGAGCCAAGCCGCCAGCACCGGCACACCAACAACGCCATCCGTTCTCGACCGGCTACTTCGGCTTGAGCACATCGGGCAGCAACGTGCGCACGGAATTCGTCGCCGGGCTGACCACGTTCCTGACGATGGTCTACATCGTGTTCGTCAATCCGCAGATTCTCGGCAATGCCGGCATGGACAAGGGCGCGGTGTTCGTCGCCACCTGCATCGCGGCCGCGGTGTCGACCTTGGTGATGGCGCTCTATGCCAATTATCCGATCGCGCTGGCGCCGGGCATGGGGCTCAACGCCTTCTTCGCGTTCACCGTCGTGCTGACCATGAAATACACCTGGCAGCAGGCGCTCGCCGCCGTGTTCTGCTCCGGCGTCATCTTCTTTCTGATTTCGATCTTTCGCATTCGCGAATACATCATCAATTCGATCCCGAAGAACCTGAAGTTCGCCATATCGGCCGGCGTCGGCCTGTTCCTCGGCATCATCGCGCTCGAGGAATCCAAGATCGTGGTCGGCAGCCCGGCGACGCTGGTCACGCTCGGCGATCTGCACAAGCCCGAGGCGATCCTGTGCCTGCTCGGCCTGGTGCTGATCACGGCGCTGAACTATCGCCGCGTCATCGGCGGCACGCTGATCGGCATCCTCATCGTCACCGCGATCGGCATTCCGCTGGGCCTGGCGAAATTCACCGGCATCGTGTCGGCGCCGCCGTCGCTGGCGCCGACCTTCCTGCAGCTCGATTTCTCGCGGATCACGGAAACGTCGTTCCTCATCGTCATTTTCAGTTTTCTGTTCGTCGACGTGTTCGACAATGCCGGCACCTTGATCGGCGTCACCCATCGCGCCGGGCTGACCGACGCCGACGGCAATCTGCCGCGCATGAAACAGGCGCTGATCGCCGACAGCTTTGCCGCCATGTTCGGCTCGCTGATCGGCACCTCGACGACGACCAGCTATATCGAGAGCGCGGCCGGCGTCTCCGCCGGCGGCCGCACCGGGCTGACGGCGTTGTTCGTCGCGATCTTCTTTCTGGCGGCTTTGTTGTTCGCGCCGCTCGCCGGCATGATCCCGGCCTATGCGTCGGCCGCGGCATTGCTTTATGTCGCCTGCATCATGGCGCGCGGGCTCGCCGAGATCGACTGGGACGACATCACCGAGTCGGCGCCGGCGGTGGTCGCCGCGGTGTCGATGCCGCTGACCTATTCGATCGCCACCGGCATCGGGCTCGGCTTCATCACTTACGCGCTGGCAAAGCTCATCGCCGGCAAATACGCCGACGCCAAGCCGGCGGTGCTGGTGCTGGCGTTGATCTTCGTCATCAAGTTCTGGATCGGGTAGAGCATGATCCCGAAAAGTGGAAGCCGGTTTTCGGAAAAGATCATGCTCAAGACGAAATGACTAGACTATGATCCGATTCAATTGAATTGGATCATGGTCTAGTCGGGGATCGCAGAGGAGGAGCCGGCGCCATGAATGCCAGCGCATTCTCGTCATGGCAGTTTTGGGCCGTGCTGTCGGCGGTGTTCGCCGCGCTGACCGCGATCTTCGCCAAGGTCGGCGTCGAGAACGTCAACTCGGATCTGGCGACCTTCATCCGCACCATCGTGGTGATCTGCATCTTGGCGTTGATTGTTTTCGCCACGCGGCAATTCCAGAACCCCGCGGAAATCTCCGGCCGCACTTATCTGTTCCTGCTGCTGTCGGGGCTCGGCACCGGCGCGTCGTGGCTGTGCTATTTCCGCGCGCTGAAACTCGGCAACGCGGCGCAGGTGGCGCCGATCGACAAATTGAGCGTCGTTCTCGTCGCGATCTTCGGCGTGCTGTTTCTCGGCGAAAAGCTTTCCGCGATGAACTGGCTCGGCGTCGCACTGGTCGCCGCCGGCGCGATCCTCGTCGCGGTGCGCTGATATTTCCACGTCATTCCGGGGCCGAGCGCAGCGAGGAGCCCGGAATCCATAATCACTGAACTTTCAGGATCGGCGCCGAGCAAGACGAAATAGGGTGGTGATTATGGATTCCGGGCTCGCGCCTGCGGCGCGCCCCGGAATGACGGCTACTGCGCCAGCGCCTTCTTGATCGCCAGAAAATCCCGCCAGGACAATCGCTTCTGCAGCGGGCTGCGCAGCAGGAAGGCGGGGTGGAAGGTCGCCATCGCCTTGATCTCGCGCGTGCCGGTGTCGAACGGAAACCAGCGGCCGCGCATCCGGGTGATGCCGTCCTTGGTGCCGAGCAGCGTCTGCATCGACGGTCCGCCGAGGCAGACCAGAATGTCGGGATTGGCGAGCTCGATCTGGCGGCGGATGAAGGGCAGGCAGATCGCGGTCTCCTGCGGCGTCGGCGTGCGGTTGCCGGGCGGCCGCCACGGCACCACGTTGGCGATGTAGACCTTGGTGCGATCGAGCCCGATCGCCTCGATCATGCGGTCGAGCAATTTGCCGGAGCGGCCGACGAACGGGCGGCCGGAAATATCTTCCTCATGGCCGGGCGCCTCGCCGACGAACATGACGCGGCCTTCCGGATTGCCGTCGGCGAACACCAGTTGGGTCGCGGTGTTGCGCAGCGAGCAGCCTTCGAAGTTTTCGAGGAGCTTGCGCAAATCGTCGAGGTTCGCGGCGGTCCGGGCGGCTTCGCGCGCCGCCATGATGGCGGCGTCGGGCGTGGCGAGCGCTTTACCCTCCCCTGCAGGGGGAGGGCCGGATCGCCGCAAGCGATCCGGGGTGGGGCCGTGTCCCGGCGAGGCTGCGCGCTGGGTACTTCCCCCCACCCGGACAGCTTCGCTGTCCGGCCTCCCCCCTGCAGGGGGAGGTGAAGCCGCGACTTCGTCGGCCATGCGGTCGATCGCCTCCTCGCCGAGGAGCGCATCGGCGCCGGCGTCGACATAGAAGGCGAGCAGTTCGCGCGCGTCTTTGGGGTTGGAACTCATTTGGCAGTGAGGACTCTTGGGCAGCGAGAACTCTTGAGCGATGGCTTAAGTCTATGCCTGCGCGGCAAAGCGTGGAACATTTGTCCGGCCGCGATGTGCCCAGCGTTGTGCACGTCAGATTCAAGGATTTGGAGGCCCGGGACGATGTCTCCATACAAGGTCATGGTCGACGACAATTTCCATTACATGGCGGAGGACGAACGCTGGGAATATGGGACTTTTGCCACCGCCGAAGAAGCCCTCGATGCCTGCCGCCGGCTGGTCGATGAGGCGCTGATGGAGGAGTACCGCGAGGGCGCCACCGCGGAGCAGCTTTTCGTGCGCTATACGTCGTTCGGCGACGACCCGTTCATCGTGGCGCTCGACGACGCCGAGAAAGTCGACTTCTCCGCTGCGGCCTATGCGCAACAGCGCGCGGCGGAGCTCACCATACCCGGCCCGGTGAGCGCGGAGCGCCGCCGGGCCGTGCTGGACGGCAAACGGCGGCCGCATCAGCGCTGACGATTGTCAGCGCGCGGATTTCGTGAAAAATCATCTTTTGTCGTCCGGGACAGGGAGCAAGCCATGACTACACCGGAGCTTCCGGCCCGGGAGGCGATGGAATTCGACACCGTCATTGTCGGCGCCGGGCCGGCCGGCCTTGCGGCTGCGATCCGGCTCAAGCAGCTCGCGCCTGACAAATCCGTCGTCGTGGTGGAGAAGGGCTCCGAGGTCGGCGCCCATATCCTGTCCGGCGCCGTCATCGATCCGATCGGGCTCGATAGCCTCATTCCGGAATGGCGCGGCGAGGACACGCCGATCAAGACCGCGGTGACCGCCGACCACTTCTATGCGCTCGGGCCGTCCGGCGCGCTGCGGCTGCCGAATTTTCTGCTGCCGCCGCTGATGAGCAATCACGGCAATTTCATCGTCTCGCTCGGCGACGTGTGCCGCTATCTGGCGAAAAAGGCCGAAGCGCTCGGCGTCGAGATCTATCCGGGCTTTGCCGCCGCCGAAGTGCTGTTCGAGAACGGCGCCGTCGCCGGCATCGCCACCGGCGACATGGGCGTCGGCAAGGACGGCCACCACAAGACCGAGCTTCACCCGCGGCATGGAATTGCGCGGCAAATACACTTTGTTCGCCGAAGGCGCGCGCGGCAGCCTGACCAAGATCGTTGATCGAGCGCTTCGCGCTGGCGGAAGACCGCGCAGCCGCAGAAATTCGGCATCGGCCTGAAGGAGCTGTGGCAGGTCGCGCCGGACAAAGCATCGCCGCGGCCTGGTGCAGCACACCATGGGCTGGCCGCTCGGCAACCGCACCGGCGGCGGCTCGTTCCTCTATCACTTCGACGACAATCTGGTTTCGGTCGGCTTCGTCGTGCATTTGAATTACCAAAACCCGTATCTGTCGCCGTTCGAGGAATTCCAGCGCTTCAAGACCCATCCGCTGATCCGCGACACGTTCGCGGGCGGCAAGCGCATCAGCTACGGCGCCCGCGCCATCACCGAAGGCGGCTACCAGTCGGTGCCGAAACTTTCATTTCCCGGCGGCGCGCTGATCGGCTGCGCCGCGGGTTTCGTCAACGTGCCGCGCATCAAGGGCAGCCACAACGCCATGCTGTCGGGCATGCTCGCGGCCGAGCACGTCGCCGCGGCGCTGGCGCAGGGCCGCGCCAACGACGAGCTCGCCGATTACGAAGCGGCGTGGCGCTCGTCGCCGGTCGGCCGCGATCTGTGGCGGGTGCGCAACGCCAAGCCGCTGTGGTCGAAACTCGGCACTTTGGCCGGCGTCGCGCTCGGCGGGCTCGACATGTGGACCAACACGCTCGGCTTCTCGCTGTTCGGCACGCTCAAGCACGGCAAAGCCGATTTCGCGACGCTCAAGCCCGCGGCGCAGTGCCGGCCGATCGCCTATCAAAAACCCGACGGCAAGCTGACCTTCGACCGGCTGTCTTCGGTCTATCTGTCGAACACCAATCACGAAGAGGACCAGCCGGTGCACCTGTTGGTGCGCGACGGCAATTTGCAAAAATCCTCCGAGCACGACGTCTATGCCGGACCGTCGGCGCGCTATTGCCCGGCCGGCGTCTACGAATGGGTCGAGGAGGGAGGCCAACCGCGCTTCGTCATCAACGCGCAGAACTGCGTCCACTGCAAAACCTGCGACATCAAGGACCCCAACCAGAACATCACCTGGGTGCCGCCCGAAGGCGGCGGCGGGCCGAATTACCCGAATATGTGACCTAGTCGTACACTTCGCGCCGATGTCCGACGGTGACAATCAGGACGACGAAACGATCATCCTCGATTGCAGCGACGATGCGGTAGTTGCCGACGCGATAACGCCACAAGCCCTTTAGATCAGCTGTGAGCGGTTTGCCGAAGCGGCGGGGATCCTCCGCAGTCGCTATACGCTGGCGCAAATAGCGAAGGATTGCCCGCTGAGCGACCGCGCCAAGCTTGCGTAGGTCGCGCGCCGCATCGCGATCGAATTCGACACGCCAAATGCGAGATTGGCTCACCGCGTCAACGTGTCTCGGCGAGTTCACGCTCCAATTCTTCGAGCGTCACGCGCGCTGCTTTGCGGGCGAGACGTCGGCGCGCAAGGTGGTAATCCTCAAGATCCTCGAGGTGGCGCAGAATCGCTTCTCGCGCATAGAAGCTCTTGCTGCGGCCAGTCTTCTTGGCGAGCGAATCCAGGCGCTTTTCGATCTGGGCAGGCAGCCGCAGCGCGAGCATGGCGGTCTCCATCGTTCGCAATACATGTATAGCACATACTGCCATTTGACAATCGATAACCTGGAACGGCTAAGCAAGGCATCGTGATCAACTGCCCTGCCGCGATTTCGCCGCCCTTGTGGCCTAAAAGGTCAAATTAGTCCTTGCGGATTGCACACAAACTGGTGTTCTTCCGCGTCCTTGCGGGGGCGGGGCAAAAAGGTCATTCTCGCGTCCACACTGGCTTCCGGCGCTTGATTCCCGGTTCGCCGACCCAGTTTGCCAATGGAGCTGTCGTGACTCATCCGCTGCTGCCCTGGCGCGCCGCTATTATTGGCGCCGCCGTACTCGCCATCCTGCCGCCGGCCTTCGCCGCACCGACCGAACAGGAACTGCTGCACGACAATCCGGCCGGCAACTATCTGGCCGCCCGCCATGCCGGCACCGAGCGCGATTCCGCCGCAGCGGCCGCCTATTACCTCAACGTGCTCAAGGACGATCCGAAAAATCCCGATCTGCTCGGCCGCGCCTTCCTCTCCGTGCTCACCGGCGGCGACATCGATCAGGCCGGCAAGCTTGCCGACCGGCTCCTGCAGGTCGACCGCACCGACCGCATCGCCCGTCTCGTGGTCGGCGTTCGTGCGCTCAAGCAGAAGGATTATTCCACCGCCCGGCAGAATTTTGCCCAGTCGGTGCGCGGCCCGGTGACCGATCTCACCGCGACGCTGCTGGCGGCCTGGGCGCTCGCCGGCTCAGGCGATACGCGCGCCTCTATCGATACGATGGACAAGCTGTCGGGCCCGGACTGGTATTCGATCTTCAAGGATATGCATGCCGGCCTCATCCTCGATCTTGCCAACAACAAGAAGGAAGCCGGCAAGCGCTACGAGCGCGCTTACAAACTCGATCCCACCGCGGTGCGCATGGTCGAGGCTTACGGCCGCTACCTGGCGCGCGGTGGCAACAAGGCCGATGCGCTGAAGGTCTATGGCGATTTCAACAAGGTGCTGCCGGACCATCCGCTGATCGTCCAGGAAATGAAGGCGGTCAACGACGGCGACAAGCTGCCGCTCTTGGTCGACTCGCCGCAGGCCGGCGCCGCCGAGGCGCTCTATGGGCTGGGCGCCTCGATCGGCCGCCGCGGCGGCGAGGACTTGGCGCTGATCTATCTGCAGCTCGCGCTCTATCTCGAGCCGTCGCACGCCATGGCGCTATTGTCGCTTGCCGATCTCTACGAGTCGTTGAAAAAACCCGACCTCGCGATCAAGGTCTACGAGCGCGTGCCGGCGTCGTCGCCGTTGTCGCGCAACGCCGAAATCCAGCTCGCCGGCGATCTCGATCAGCTCGATCGCTCCGACGAGGCCAAGAAGCGGCTCGAACACGTCATCGCCGAGCATCCGAAAGACACCGAAGCGATCCTCGCGCTCGGCAATATCCAGCGCGGCCGCAAGGAATTCGCCGAATGCGCCGACACCTACGGCAAGGCCATCGGCACCATCGCCACCCCCGATAAGTCGAACTGGGTCGTGTTCTACTTCCGCGGCATTTGCTACGAGCGCTCGCATCAATGGTCGAGCGCCGAAGCCGACATGAAGAAGGCGCTCGAGCTGTACCCGGAGCAGCCGCTGGTGCTCAACTATCTCGGCTATTCCTGGGTCGACCAGGGCGTCCATCTCGACGACGGCATGGACATGATCCGCCGCGCCGTCGAGCAGCGGCCGGACGACGGCTACATCGTCGATTCACTCGGCTGGGCCTATTTCCGCACCGGCAATTACGACGAGGCGGTCAAGAATCTCGAGCGCGCCGTCGAGCTCAAGCCCGACGATCCGACCATCAACGATCACCTGGGCGACGCCTATTGGCGGGTCGGCCGCACGCTGGAAGCGCATTACCAGTGGTCGCAGGCCAAGGATCTCGGTCCGGACAAGGAAGACCTGCCCAAGATCGAGGCCAAGATCAAAGACGGGCTTCCCGACGACAAGTCGTCCGCGGCCGATGCCGACAAGGCCAAGAAGTCCGGGAACGGCGGGTGAGGGGCCTCCTTGCCCGCTTCGCTCGTTGAAGACGCGCCTGCAAAGGTCAATCTGACGCTGCGCGTGCTCGGCCGCCGCGCCGACGGCTATCACGAGATCGAAAGCCTGGTGGCGTTCGCCGGCGTCGGCGACGCTTTAAGCTTTGCGCCGGGCGGCGCGCTTGCGCTCAATGTGCGCGGGCCGAGCGCGGCGCAGGCCGGCGCGACCGCCGACAATCTCGTGCTCAAAGCGGCCCGCGCGCTCGCCGATAGGCTGCCGACCGTCGGCGCGGGCACCTTCGATCTCGAAAAAAGGCTGCCGGTGGCGGCCGGGCTCGGCGGCGGATCGGCCGACGCGGCCGCGGCGCTGCGGCTGCTCGCGCGGACCAACAACCTCGCGCCCGACGATCCGCTGCTTTATGCGGCGGCGCGCGCCACCGGCGCCGATGTGCCGGTTTGTCTCGATCCGCGCACGCGGTTGATGCGCGGCATCGGCGAAGTTCTCTTCGGTCCCTTCACGCTGCCGCCGCTCCAGGGCGTGCTGGTCAATCCCGGTGTCGCGCTCGCGACCAAGGCGGTGTTCGACCGCTGGAAGCCGCCGGCGACACCTTGGTCCCGGCCGATCTGACGGTGCTCACCGCGATGTCCAAGCGCGACCAACTGGTGCGCTTCCTCTTGAGCCAGGCGAACGATCTTGAAAGCGCGGCGATCGCGCTGGCGCCTGTCGTTGCCGACGTGCTGTTGGCGTTGAGCAGCCAGCCGCGTTGCGAGCTGGCCCGCATGTCGGGCTCAGGCGCCACCTGTTTTGCGGTCTTTGCATCCGCCGCCGACGCGATCAAGGCGGCCGAAGCGGTTCACGCCGAATATCCGAACTGGTGGGTGCGCGCGACGGCGCTCGGCGGTGCGCGTTAGTGCGTAATCCGTGCAGTTCTGTGCTCCCAATCGGATCTGCGACGTGGGAGAACCGGCAGTGCATAGTCAGCGATTTGGCGAGAAGCTTAGGAGCGCTTCGGAATATCCCCCAATAGCCTGGCGCGACGAACGCCATCAGGCTGTCAGTCTGACGCACGTAGAACAGTAATCGCACGTCCAAGATCGGCTCGATCCACATATTTGTCGTCATCGAGTCGGCACGAGCAGCCTACCTGTAGCAACTGACTCGCTGATCGCCTTCTTCATGTCGATCTTGCCGATGATTGTAGGCTACGAAGAACTCGTTGGTGGATAAAGGTAGGATAAGACAGCCGTCATCGTCTTTCAGAGCGCCATTTATAATTATCGGAACATCCGATGTGAGGATCGGATCATTGGTGTTCGGCACGGTCACAACCTGCCATTCCATTTTTTGAATCTCCGTGACAGGATGTTTTTGTTCTCGACCATGTAACGAAGGAATCGCGCACCCAGCTCGGTCATGCCGGGCTGCTCCAGCGCCACTTGGAATTCTGTCAAAGCTGGCGGGCTCGTGCGGCGTCGATGATTTGGCGTAGTCGTCCTTCAGGCACCCGTTTCAGGTCGCTGCTCCTTGGCCCACGCATTGAAGTATTTGACGCCTGCCTTCGGATTGCGGAACAGGAACGACATGATGAATGTCGCCACATCCGATCCTTATTCGATCTTCGCCGCAGTCGCCGGGTCGTTGGTCGCGTGAGCAACGCGAGCCCGTCGGCTCCCCACTGATCAATCCGTTTCCAGAACACCGTCCTCCATCATGTTTTGCTCGCCGGGGGGTGCCATCGGAATGTAGTAGAGGCCGTCGCGATCCGCCAGTCGATTTGGTGCGACCTTCGGTTCACAGACGAGCTTGTTGTAGGCCCATCGGTAGACGTGGACACGACCGGACTGCGTCGATCCATCCGCGCTGGTAGCTTTGGGTCAGGTAGTGTTGGTTCTGATCGGCAGCCATTCCGCCAAGATAGGAGCGGGTTTGCCCACAGCCAAGGTCGCCACAGGCGATTGCGCCTTAGTGTGCAAAAATCAAGATATTTGCATTCCTTGTAGGGAGATGTGGGGGCGGGAGGTAACGCGAAAACGTCGATGCCTTCACATCACCTCCCGACCCCCCACCCAACCCTCCCCCACAAGGGGGGAGGGCTTTTAGTGCGTGCGCGCGATGCAGAAATCGACCGTCTCGGCGAGCGCGGTCTTCATCGGCGAATCGGGAAACAGCGCCAGCGCGTCGCGGGCGATGGCGCCGTAGTGGTGGGCGCGGCCGATCGTGTCTTCCAGCGCGCGGTGCTTGGCCATCAGCCCGATGGCGTGTTCGAGATCGGCGTCGTTGGCTTCGCCGCGCTCGAGCGTGCGGCGCCAGAATTCGCGCTCGGCGTCGGAGCCGCGGCGGAAGGCGAGCACCACCGGCAAGGTGATCTTGCCCTCGCGGAAATCGTCGCCGACGTTCTTGCCGAGCTTTTGCGCGGCGCCGCCGTAGTCGAGCACGTCGTCGATCAGCTGAAACGTGATGCCGAGATTCATGCCGAACGAGCGGCAGGCCGCAGTCTCGTCGCGCGGCCGCGCCGACAGCACCGGGCCGACTTCGCAAGCGGCGGCGAACAGCTCCGCGGTCTTGGCGCGGATCACCGCGATATATTCGTCCTCGGTGGTCGCCGTGTTCTTGGCGGCGGCGAGCTGCATGACTTCGCCCTCGGCGATCACGGCGGCGGCGGCGGCGAGGATTTCCAGCGCCTTGAGGTTGCCGACCTCGACCATCATCTTGAACGCCTGGCCGAGCAGAAAATCGCCGACCAGGACGCTCGCCTCGTTGCCCCACAGCATGCGCGCCGCCAGCCGGCCGCGGCGCAACTCGCTCTCGTCGACAACGTCGTCGTGCAACAACGTGGCGGTGTGCATGAACTCGACCGCGGCGGCGAGCTTGATATGGCCGTCGCCGCCGTAATTGGTCAGCCGCGCCAGCGCCAGGGTGAGGATCGGGCGCAGCCGCTTGCCGCCGGAATTGATGAGGTGGTTGGCGACCTCCGGGATCATCGTCACTTCGGAGCCGGTCCGCGCCAGGATCGCGCCGTTGACGCGCTGCATGTCGGCTGCGACCAGGTCGACCAGGCGGTCGATCGAGGGTTGGTCCCGGCTTTCGAAGGGGATGACAACGGCCACTTAAGGTCTCTCCGCTAACGACGTGCGAGCATAGAAACGCTATGGTGCTGCGGCAAGTGCGCAGGATCTTTGCTAACCAGGCCGCGCATGCCGCATTGCGCACCCGACGTGGCGGCGGAGAAGGGGCGATGTCAAGTCACGAACGCTTCATGCATTTGACGTCGGGCAGAGCATGACCGAGAGCCAGCACGACGTCGCGGTTCTCGTGCCGTGCTACAACGAGGCGCGCGCGATCGCCAAGGTTGTCGCCGACTTCCGCGCCGCGCTGCCCGACGCCACGATCTATGTCTACGACAACAATTCGACCGACGGCACGGTCGAGGCGGCGCAGCAGGCCGGCGCCGTGGTCCGCCGCGAGACGCACCAGGGCAAGGGCCACGTGGTGCGGCGCATGTTCAACGACATCGAGGCCGACATCTACGTGCTGGTCGACGGCGACGCCACCTACGACGCGCCGAGCGCGCCGGCGATGATCGGAAAACTGATCGACGACCGGCTCGACATGGTGGTGGCTTCGCGCATCGACCGCGACGCGGCCGCCTATCGCCCCGGGCATCGCGCCGGCAACGCCATGCTGACCGGCTTCATCACCCACATTTTCGGCCGCGCCTTCACCGATATTCTGTCCGGCTATCGGGTGTTCTCGCGGCGCTTCGTCAAATCGTTTCCGATCCTCACCGGCGGTTTCGAGATCGAGACCGAACTGACGGTGCATGCGCTGGAGCTGGAATTGCCGGTGGGCGAGATAGCAACGCCGTATTATTCGCGGCCGGCCGGGTCGGCCTCGAAACTGTCGACCTGGCACGACGGCTTTCGCATTCTGTGGACCGTGCTGAAGCTCTACCGCGCCGAGCGGCCGCTCGCTTTGTTCGGCTCGCTCGGCATCGCGCTCGCCATCATGTCGGTCGGCCTCGCCATTCCGCTGGTCATCACCTATGTGCAGGAAGGTCTGGTGCCGCGGCTGCCCACCGCGGTGCTCTCGACCGGGCTGATGCTGGTCGCATTCCTTTCGATCGCCTGCGGCTTGATTCTCGATACCGTGACGCGGGGCCGCCGCGAGGTGAAGCTGATTGCTTATCTGGCGCTGCGCGCGCCGGGCGAAGAACGACGGCGGAGCTGAAACCTTGCGTGAACTGGTCCGCACCAATGATGCCGTGTTGATTTCGGCGATCGAAGCGCTGCTCAAAAGCGCCGGTATCCCGCATCTGCTCGCCGATCAGAACATCAGCGTGCTGGAAGGCTCGATCGGCGCTTTCCAGCGGCGCATCCTGGTCGGCGAGGATGAAATCGACGCCGCGCGGCAGTTGCTCACTGAAGCCGGGTTCGGCAACGAACTCCGCCCCGATGTCCCCTGAGCACGGCGAGACGAGCGAGGACGCGATCCTCGGCGGCCGGCTGGTGCTGCGTCAACCGCTGCGCGGCCATCGCGTCGGACACGACGCCATCCTGCTCGCGGCGGCGACCATTGCGCAGTCCGGCGACCATGCGGTCGATCTCGGCGCCGGTGTCGGTGGCGCGGGCTTGGCGCTAGCGCGCCGGATCGCGGGCGTCGCCGTCACGCTGGTGGAAATCGATCCGGCCCTGACCGCACTCGCGGCCGGCAATGCGGAACGCAACAATCTTTCCGATCGCGTGCGTGCGGTGTGTCTCGATGTCGAGGCATCCGCCGCCGATTGCACCGCCGCGGGCCTGGCACCGGGATCCGCGGCGTGCGTGCTGATGAACCCGCCGTTCAATGTTGCGCAGCAGCCGTCGCCCGATCAGGCGCGCCGCTTGGCGCATGCGGCATCTGAAACGACGCTGGAGCACTGGCTGCGCACGGCGGCGCGCTTGCTCCGCGATGACGGTGTCGTCACGCTCATTTGGCGCGCCGACGGTCTCGCCGATGTGCTTGCGGCGCTCGACAAGGATTTCGGCGCGATCACGGTGCTACCGGTTCATCCAAAACCCGGCGCGGCGGCGATCCGCGTGCTGGTGCGGGCGACCAAAGGGAACCGGGCGCCGCTTGCTCTATTGCCCGGTTTTCTGCTCACCGATGCAGACGGCAAGCCGACCGCGGCGGCCGAAGCCGTTCTGCGCAAAGGTGAAGCACTTTCTTTGACGGGGAACTAAAACGCCGGCGCTGCTCAGCCGTTAGGCATCAAGCTGGCACCGAATCGGGCGGTACTGGGGCACTCTGTTTTGCCCGGACGCGGATGGGAAGATGCGAAAGGCCAACAATGGCAGCGATCAGCATCATCAGAATGTATATCTTCATTTCCAGTCCATCGTCCCCTTGTCGACCCGGCACCCACTCCCCTAAGCAAGAAGCGTTCCAGCAATTAAAAAACGGTTACTTGCTGCTTTTGTCGGCAATTCTTATGTGGGGTTCATGACAGACACATCGACGCAGGAGCGCGGCATCGGCGCCAAAGCCCTTGGCGTGCTACGGCCGCTCATTCCCAAGCGCTTCCGCCGCGACCAGCCGGTGGTGCCGGTGGTGCGGCTGACGGGAGTTATCGGTTTCGGCACGCCGCTGCGGCCCGGCCTTTCGCTGGCGTCGGTCGCGCGCACGCTGGATCGGGCTTTCGCCATGCGCAACGCGCCGGCGGTGGCGCTTTCCATCAATTCGCCGGGCGGCTCGCCGGCGCAGTCGCACCTGATCTTCCGCCGCATCCGCGAATTGGCGGAGGAGAAAGGCCGCCGCGTCATCGCCTTCGTCGAGGACGCCGCCGCCTCCGGCGGCTACATGATCGCCTGCGCCGGCGACGAGATCATCGCCGATCCGCATTCGATCGTCGGCTCGATCGGGGTCGTCGGCGGCACGTTCGGCTTCGACAAGCTGATCGCGAAATACGGCATCGAGCGCCGCATCTATACGTCGGGCGAGCACAAATCGATGCTCGATCCGTTCCTGCCGGAGAACCCGGACGACGTCGCGCGGCTGAAAAAGCTGCAGCGGGAAATCCACGACAGTTTCATCGCGCTGGTGAAATCGCGGCGCGGCGGCAAGCTCGCCGGCCCAGAAAACGACTTGTTCTCCGGCGAGTATTGGACCGGGACGCGGGGCCTCGAGCTCGGCCTCGTCGATAGTATCGGCGATTTGCGGACCGTGCTGCGCGAGCGATATGGCGATAAGGTTGTCACGCCCCTGATCAGCGCCGAGCGCGGCTGGCTGGGGCGGCGCGTTGCGGGCGTGACCGGCGGCGACTTGCTGCAAGCAATGCCGGCGGGCCTCACCGAAGACTTTATCTCGGCGCTCGAAGCGCGCGCATTATGGGCACGCTACGGATTGTAGAGCATGATGCCGAAAAGTGGATGCCGGTTTTCGGCTAAGATCATGCTCAAAAGGTAATACGGAGACTGATTATGCACCCGTTGCTTGCCTTGACGCTCGGCATGGTGGGAGCGACTGTTTTGGTGCGCTGGTGCGCGAAACAAGTGCAGCGCGTCAACAGCGAGCTCGACAGCGTGCGCGAGCAAGCACCCGTCGACTCGGTCGACCGCAACGCGCTGCCGAAATTAAAGCGCGATCCGCAAAGCGGCGAGTATCGGCCGAGTTAGCCTGTCATTCCGGATCGCCGCGAAGCGGCGAGTCCGGAATCCATATTCGCTGACCGGGGTTATGGATTCCGGGTTCCTCGCTTCGCTCGGCCCCGGAATGACGGCGGCTACGGCGTATCCTTGATGCCGCGCTCCTTCACCACCTTGCCCCATTTCTCGTATTCGGACTTCATGAACGCGCCGAGCGCCTCCGGCGTGCCGCCGACCGGCGTGGCGCCGGCTTTCACAAGCTTCTCGTGCACCTCGGGATCGTTGAGCGCGTCGATGACCGCTTTGTTGAGCTTGGCGATCAGCGCGGGCGGTGTCTTCGCCGGCGCCAATAGCGCGTACCAGTTCGACGCGTCGGTGTTGGGATAACCCTGCTCGGCGAGCGTCGGCACGTCGGGCAGGAGAGCGTCGCGTTTGTCGGAGGCGGCACCGATCGGCACCAGCGTGCCGGCCTGGATCTGCGAGATCAGCACCGGTAGATCGGCGGCGAGCACCTGTACCTGGCCGCCGAGCAGATCGGTCAGCGCCGGCGCCGCGCCGCGATAGGGCACATGCAGGAATTTCACGCCGGCGGAGACGTCGAGCAATTCCAGGGCGAGATGCGGCGGCGAGCCGATGCCGGTCGAGGCGAACGAGACGCCGCCGGGTTTGTCCTTGGCGAGCGCGATCAGCTCCTTGACCGTCTTGATGCCGAGCTTCGGCGTGACCACCAGCACCTCGGTGACTTTGGTGACCAGCGCAATCGGCGCGAAATCGCGCAGCGGATCGTAGGGCACGTTGGCCTGAATGTGCGGCGCTATCGTTACCGCGCCCGAGGTGGTGAGGAACAGCGAATAACCGTCGGGGTCGGCCTTGGCGATATTGTCGGCGCCGACGGTGCCGGCGGCACCGGGCTTGTTCTCGATATAGACGCGCTGGCCCAGCGCCGCCGACATCTTGTCGGTCATCAGGCGGCCGACGAAATCGGTAGGTCCACCGGGCGGGAACGCGACCACGACGCGGACCGGCCGGGTCGGATAATCCTGCGCCTGCGCGGCCTGCGCGCCGGCCAAGGCCAGCGCCGCACATACCAATACGCCTGTCAATTTTCGCACCACGTCCTCCCTGTATCGGCTTCGAGCGATCAGGTATCAGGTATCGGGGGTCAGGAATCAAATCGTTCCGATCCCTGATGCCTGATCCGCAATCCCTGCTATGACCTTGCCGATGACCGCCGACTTGCCACCCCACATGCGCCCGGAACGCTCTTTTCAAGGGCTTATCCTGGCATTGCAACGCTACTGGGCGGACTGGGGCTGCGTCATTTTGCAGCCCTACGACATGGAGGTCGGCGCCGGCACCTTCCACCCGGCGACGACGTTGCGCGCGCTCGGGCCGAAATCGTGGAACGCCGCCTATGTGCAGCCGTCGCGCCGGCCCAAGGACGGCCGCTATGGCGAGAACCCGAACCGCCTGCAGCACTACTATCAGATGCAGGTGATCCTGAAACCGTCGCCCGACGATCTGCAGGATCTGTATTTGAAATCGCTCTACGCCATCGGCATCGATCCGAAGATTCACGACATCCGTTTCGTCGAGGACGATTGGGAAAGCCCGACGCTCGGCGCCTGGGGGCTCGGCTGGGAATGCTGGTGCGACGGCATGGAGGTGTCGCAGTTCACCTACTTCCAGCAGGTCGCCGGCTTCGAATGCGCGCCGGTCGCGGGCGAATTGACTTACGGCCTCGAACGGCTGGCGATGTATGTGCAGGGCGTCGAGAACGTGTTCGATCTCAACTTCAACGGCCGCGACGGCGCGGCGCGCGTGAGCTACGGCGACGTCTTCCTGCAGGCCGAGCAGGAATATTCCCGGCACAATTTCGAATATGCCGACACCGACATGCTGTTCGAGCAGTTCCGCATGGCGGAACAGGCGTGCCGCAAATATCTCGAAGCCGGCTGGGCCTCTTCTTCTCCTCCCCCGCATGCGGGGGAGGGCAGGGCGGGGGCCGGCGACAACCGCGGCCGGCATCTGATGGCGCTGCCGGCCTACGACCAGTGCATCAAGGCGAGCCACGTGTTCAATCTGCTCGACGCGCGCGGCGTGATTTCCGTGACCGAGCGGCAGAGCTACATCTTGCGGGTGCGCGAGCTCGCCAAAGCGTGCGGCGAAGCGTGGCTCGCAACCGAAGGCGGAGGGAAGAATATATGAGCGGAGTTCCTGAAATCGGCGGACGGCGGCCGATCGCGATCAATGTCGTGGCCGGCGAAAGCTACTGGTGGTGCGCCTGCGGGCGCTCGAAGACGCAGCCGTTCTGCGACGGCTCGCACAAGGGAAGCGAATTCCGGCCGCAGGAATGGAAGGCGACCGCCAACGAGGAAGTCTGGTTCTGCGCCTGCAAGCGCTCCTCGCACCAGCCGCTGTGCGATGGGAGTCATAAGAAGCTCTAACTTTCCCCTCCCCCTTGTGGGGAGGGGTAGGGGTGGGGGTCGGGAGGTGACGCAATGTCGGAGAGGCGATCGAAGACCATTGAGCCTCGCGTCTGGGCACTGCGCGATCGCGGCATTGTTCCGATCAACAAAGCTCGTGCGCGTGCGATGCGTTCGGAACCGACCGAAGCCGAACGCAAACTGTGGTGGAATTTACGTCATCGGCTCGCATTGCCCGCCTCGCATTTTCGCCGACAAGTTCATCTCGGCCGCTATATCGTCGATTTCGCGAGTCATAGCCTGAAGATCGTGATTGAAATCGACGGTGGGCAACACGCGGTACAAAGCAAGCAGGATGCTATGCGAACGAAATTTATCGAGACCGAGGGCTATCGCGTCTTGCGTTTCTGGAACAATGAAGTCCTGGGGAACATCGACGGTGTGCTCGAAGTGATTCAGAGTGCTTGCCTCACGACCCCCACCCCCTCCCCTCCCCACAAGGGGGAGGGGAGCAGCTAGCTGCACGCACGATGCCCGATCTCCTGCTCGAACTGTTCTCCGAGGAAATCCCCGCGCGCATGCAGGCGCGGGCGGCGGAGGATTTGCGCAAAGGCGTGACCGACCGGCTGGTCGGCGCCGGCCTGGTTTATGAGGGCGCCAAGGCGTTCGTGACGCCGCGGCGGCTGACGCTTGCCGTGCACGGCGTGCCGGCGCGGCAGCCGGATTTGCGCGAGGAGAAGAAGGGCCCGCGGGTCGGCGCGCCGGACAATGCCATTGCCGGCTTTCTCAAAGCCGCCGGGCTGAAGTCGATCGATGAAGCCAAAGTGCAGCCGGACAAGAAGGGCGATTTCTATGTCGCGGTGATCGAGAAGCCGGGCCGCGCCGCGATCGAGGTGATCGGCGAGATGTTGCCCGAGGTCATCAAGGGCTTTCCGTGGCCGAAATCGATGCGCTGGGGCGAGCAATCGAAAGCGCCCGGCGCGCTCAATTGGGTGCGGCCGCTGCATTCGATCGTCGCCACGTTTGGGCCGGAGACCGAGGAGCCGGAGATCGTGCCGTTCGCGGTCGGCGGCATCGCCGCCGGCAACGAGACCCGCGGCCATCGCTTCCTGGCGCCGGCGCCGTTCACGGTGCGCCGCTTCGCCGACTACGCGCAAAAGCTCGACAAGGCCAAGGTCGTGCTCGACGCCGAGCGCCGCCGCGACATCATCCTCACCGAGGCCAAGCAGCTCGCCTTCGCGCAGGGGCTCGAGCTGATCGAGGACGACGGCTTGCTCAACGAAGTCGCCGGCCTGGTCGAATGGCCGGTGGTGCTGATGGGCTCGTTCGACGAAAAATTCCTGCGCATTCCGGAAGAAGTGATCCGCGCCACCATCCGCAACAACCAGAAATGTTTCGTCCTGCGCGACGCGGCGCACGCCAAGCTGGTCGACAAATTCATCCTGGTCTCCAACCTCGAGGCCAGCGACGGCGGCAAAGCCATCGTCGCCGGCAATGAGCGCGTTATCCGCGCGCGGCTGAGCGATGCGAAGTTCTTCTACGAAACCGATTTAAAGACCCGACTTGAAGATCGGCTGCCGAAATTCAAGGACATCATCTTTCACGAGAAGTTGGGCACCCAGGCCGAGCGCATTGAAAGGATTGAACGATTGGCCGGCGAGCTGGCGCCGCTGGTCGGCGCCGATGTGGAGAAGGCCAAACGCGCGGCGCGGCTGTGCAAGGCGGACTTGCTCACTGAGGTCGTCGGCGAATTTCCCGAGCTGCAAGGCCTGATGGGGAAATATTACGCCGAGGCGCAGGGCGAGGACGAAGCCGTCGCCCATGCCTGCGAGGATCATTACAAGCCGAAGGGGCCGGACGATCTCGTGCCGAGCGATCCGGTGTCGGTCGCGGTCGCGCTGGCGGACAAGATCGATACGCTGGTCGGTTTCTGGGCAATCGATGAAAAGCCGACGGGGAGCAAGGACCCATTATGCATTGAGACGAGCGGCATTGGGAGTGATTACGACTAATTCTGGACAACGAGCTTCGAATTCACATTCTCAATCGGCGTTCATTGCTCACACCGTATGTTCTCAGACGCAAATTGATCGGCGGTGGAATTCGCCAATAAGCGCTACAGCGAACACATGCCGTCCGAAGGTTATGCGATTGTCGGTCTCGATGTTGCTAGACAAGATCGTGTCAGCGATATTCGGCAACATGGCACTCGCAGAGCCATTGTCGAGCGGAGCAGCATAGTCGCACGCCGCTCGCGGATCTTGCTCGATTCTTCTTCGCCGACCGCCTCAAAGGTCCAACTCCGCGAACAAGGCGCGCGGCACGATCTTGTGGACGCTGTGTTTGCGCTCGAAGGCCAGGACGATCTTCTCCTCATCGTCCGCCGCGTCGAGGCGCTGGGAAAATTCCTCGACACCGAGGACGGCAAGAATCTGCTCGCCGGCTACAAGCGCGCGACCAACATCATCCGCATCGAGGAGAAGAAGGACAGCCGCGAATATACCGGCGCGCCCGATCCGAGCGCTCTACAAGCAGCCTGAGGAAAAGGCGCTGGCGCAGGCGATCGATGCCGCCAAGGCCGAGGCGACGCGCGCGGTCGAGAAGGAAGATTTCGAGGCCGCCATGCGGGCCATGGCGAGTTTGCGGCCCCACGTCGATGCCTTCTTCGACAAGGTGACGGTCAATGTCGACGACAAGCCGTTGCGCGAGAACCGCCTAAAGCTGCTCAACGAAATCCGCGCCGCGACGCGCGCGGTGGCGGATTTTTCCAAGATCGAGGGCTAATCACCTCTCCCCGCGTGCGGGGAGAGGTCGAGCGAGCGGAGCGAACGAGGGTGAGGGGGCCTCTCCGCGATTCTGAGCATTGCGGGTCGTGTCGGCGGCGTCACAGACATCGCCTCGAATTTCAGCCCAGCCGAGAGGCCCCCTCACCCCACCCTCTCCCCGCAAGCGGGGAGAGGGAGTCGCGCGCTGATATGCACAGTCACGCTTGATCGGCTGGAATCCGCGGCGTTTGTCGCATAGAACCGAACGGCGGTTGGCGCGTTTAAGTCCAGGAGCGCTCATGCCGCCAAATTGATCACGCCCTGCCCGAACGCATTCCCGCACAGCAAAACCGATAGGAAATCCGATGGTTATCACCGCCGCCCATATCACGCCGCTTGTCGCGCTCATTGCCGGCATTTTGATCCTCGTCATGCCGCGGCTTTTGAACTATGTCATCGCCATCTATCTCATCATTGTCGGGTTGACGGGATTGAACGGCATCTATCATTTCTTTCACTAGATACGGTCCATGGCTAAATCGCGCTCAAAGAAATCCCGCCAGGCTGTGAAGAAATCCCGTGGCGCCAAAAAGGTCGCCGCGATGGCGAAGCCGAAGTCGGCTGGCAAAGGTACTGGCAAAGGCAAATGGGTCTACGCCTTCGGCGGCGGCAAGGCGGCCGGCCGCGCCTCGATGCGCAATCTCCTCGGCGGCAAGGGCGCGGGGCTTGCCGAAATGGCGCATCTCGGCCTGCCGGTGCCGCCCGGCTTCACCATCACCACCGAGGTCTGCACCTATTTCTACGACAACGGCAAAACCTATCCGAAGGATTTGAAGGCGCAGGTCGATGCCGCGCTGGCCGAGGTCGGCCGCATCACCGGCAAGAAATTCGGCGACGGCGAAAATCCGCTGCTGGTCTCGGTGCGCTCCGGCGGGCGCGCCTCGATGCCGGGCATGATGGACACCGTGCTCAATCTCGGGCTCAACGACGTCACCGCCGTAGCGCTTGCGGAGAAATCCCGCGATCGGCGCTTTGCGCTCGACAGCTACCGGCGCTTCATCACCATGTATGCCAATGTGGTGCTCGGCATCGAGCATCATCATTTCGAGGAAATCCTCGACGACCACAAGGACCGCAACGGCTACACGCTCGACACCGATCTCAGCGCCGACGATTGGGACAAGATCATCGACCGCTACAAGGAGCGCGTCGAGGAGGAGAGCGGCAAGCCGTTCCCGCAAGACCCGCACGCGCAATTGTGGGGCGCCATCGGCGCGGTGTTCGGCTCGTGGATGAACCAGCGCGCCATCACCTATCGCCGCCTGCACGCTATTCCGGAAAGCTGGGGCACCGCGGTCAATGTGCAGGCCATGGTGTTCGGCAATATGGGCGAGACCTCGGCCACCGGCGTCGCCTTCACGCGCAATCCGTCGACCGGCGAGAAGAAAGCTCTACGGCGAATTTCTGATCAATGCCCAGGGCGAAGACGTCGTCGCCGGCATCCGCACGCCGCAGGAGATCACCGAGCAGGCGCGCAAGGAGGCCGGCTCGCACAAGCCGTCCATGGAATCGGCGATGCCGGACGCCTTCGCCGAGCTCACGCGCATCCATGGCGCGCTGGAGCGGCACTACCGCGACATGCAGGATCTCGAATTCACCGTCGAGCAGGGCAAGCTGTGGATGCTGCAGACGCGCAACGGCAAGCGCACCGGGCTTGCGGCGCTGCGCATCGCGGTCGAGCTCGCCAACGAGAAACTGATCACCAAGGACGAAGCGGTGGCGCGGATCGATCCGTCGGCGCTCGATCAGCTGCTGCATCCGACCATCGATCCCAACGCCGAGCGCAAGGTGCTGGCCACCGGCTTGCCGGCTTCCCCCGGCGCCGCCTGCGGCGAGATCGTGTTCTCCTCGGAAGATGCCGAGACGCTGAAGAACCAGGGCCGCAAGGTCATCCTGGTGCGCGTCGAGACCTCGCCGGAAGACATTCACGGCATGCACGCCGCCGAAGGCATTTTGACCACGCGCGGCGGCATGACGTCGCACGCCGCGGTGGTCGCCCGCGGCATGGGCAAGCCTTGCGTCTCAGGCGCCGGCGCCTTGCGCGTCGACTATCGCACCCAGAGCATGACGGCAGGCGGCGTGACGCTCAAGAAAGGCGATATCCTGACCATCGACGGCTCGACCGGGCAGGTGCTCGCCGGCAGGGTGCCGATGCAGGAGCCGGCGCTGGCCGGCGAATTCGCCACCCTGATGAAATGGGCCGACGGCGTCCGCAAGCTGAAAGTGCGCGCCAATGCCGACACGCCGGCCGACGCCCGCGCCGCGATCAAATTCGGCGCCGAGGGCATTGGGCTGTGCCGCACCGAGCACATGTTCTTCGACGAGGACCGCATCCGCGCCGTGCGCGAGATGATTTTGGCCGAGGACGAAAAATCGCGCCGCGCCGCGCTGGCAAAACTATTGCCGATGCAGCGCGCCGATTTCGTCGAGCTGTTCAAGATCATGGGCAGCTTGCCGGTGACCATCCGCCTGCTCGATCCGCCGCTGCATGAGTTTTTGCCGCACACCGAGGAGGAGATCGCCGAGGTGGCGCAGGCCATGGGCGCCGATCCGAAAAAACTCGCGGATCGTGCAAGAGACTTGCACGAGTTCAATCCGATGCTCGGCTTCCGCGGCTGCCGCGTCGCCATCGCCTACCCGGAAATCGCCGAGATGCAGGCGCGCGCCATTTTCGAGGCCGCGGTCGAGGCGGAGCGCGCGACCGGCGATGCCGTGGCGCCGGAAATCATGGTGCCGCTGATCGCCAGCAAGATGGAGCTCGATCTGGTCAAGGAGCGCATCGACGCCATGGCGCAGACGGTCGCCGCCGAGACCAAAACGAAGCTCAAATATCAGGTCGGCACCATGATCGAGCTGCCGCGCGCGGCGCTGATGGCCGGCGAGATCGCGCAGACCGCGGAGTTCTTCTCGTTCGGCACCAACGACCTGACCCAGACCGCGTTCGGCATCAGCCGCGACGATGCCGCAAGCTTTCTCAGTATCTATACGGCGAAAGGCATCCTGCCGGGCGATCCGTTCGTGTCGATCGACCGCGACGGCGTCGGCGAGCTCATCCGCATTGCCGTTGAACGCGGCCGCAAGGTGCGCAAGAATCTAAAACTCGGCATTTGCGGCGAGCACGGCGGCGATCCGGCCTCGGTCGCTTTCTGCCACGAGGTCAAGCTCGATTACGTGTCGTGCTCGCCGTTCCGGGTGCCGATCGCACGGCTCGCCGCGGCGCAAGCCGCCCTCGGCAAAGGCACAGCCAGCACGGCATGACGCTCCGACGTCTGCAACTGCGCCGCTGAAGACTTTCTGCTGTTGTGGAACTCGGTGCGCGTTTCTGCATTTGTGCGCACGCGCGCGCAAATATTGAAACTTCATTTACCATGCGAGCGGCCGAAGCGTGTTGCAGTTCAACGCCGCGCCTGCGCGATTAACGCGTTCGCAACGTTAACACGACAATAAATAGAACCGTCGCATTCGCGCCACACCCGCCGTGTTTCGATAACTACGTGCGCGTTGCGTTGCAGGCGTTGGGGTACAGGGGTAAATGACTGCGTCGCGTGTTCGGATAATGGGCGCCTCATCGGCGCCCTTCTGGTTCAGTGCGTTTTTCTTGGCGCTGATGCCGACATCGGTCGGATATCAGGATCTCGCCGCACTGTTGGCGCAGCAGTCCGGCGTGTCGCAGCACTGGCGCGACCATTTGATCGCGTCGCCGTTCGGCACCATCGAGCCCGCGACGTTCAGCTATGGCCGCCCGATCGGAACGTCGATGCCGGAGCCGCTTGGTTATCAGACCGTCAATTTCGATCCGGGCGCGGTTGCCGCAAACACTTGGCAGATCGACGCGCCGCTCAATGCGACGAGCGCCGAGCCGGTCGAATATCCGACGGTCAATCGGCGCCTGAAGGGCGATCGCCTGCCGGTGCTCAACACGACGCCCGCCACGCCGGAAGCCTTGCCGCAACTGCAACCGGTCAATGCGCCGCCGGCAGCGGCGCCGCTGCAACCGCGGCCGGTCGCGCCGTCGTTTATCTTGCCGCTCAAGAGCGCCGAGCAGATCGACAGCGTGCCGCCGATTGCGCAGCCGGCGCAATTGCCGCCGTCGACACCGGTGCTGCAACTTTCCGATGCCGAAGAGCCGAGCGTTTCGCTGCGCGCGATGGAACTGGCCGAGCGCGATAACACGCCGTCGGTCGACGACGACGATTTCGTCGCCGACCAGCCGCCGGAAATTCCCGCCGCCGAGCGAGAGAAATTCAGCTTCGCTCGCGGCGCTGTCGTTCACGGACACCGATCCGGCGGAGCGCACCGCGCAAACCTTCTTCGGCGTCGGCACCATGGGCGCGCCGAGCGGCCTGCAGCGCTGGGCGCCGGGCGCTGAGCCGGTGCCGGTCGCGGGCGCAATCGATCCGGACGTCAAGATGGCGGCGCTCGAAGGCAGTGCCGACGGCGGCGAGACGGTGGCGAAAAAAGACGACTCCGAGCTTGCTGGAAAGTCCGGCGGACCGCCTCAAGCTCACCGGCAAGCCGCTCGCCAAAGCCGAAAAATGTCTCGCCGACGCGGTTTATTTCGAGGCGCGCGGCGAACCGTTCAAGGGCCAGCAGGCGGTCGCCCAGGTGGTGATGAACCGGGTGTTCTCGGGCTATTACCCCAACGACGTCTGCGGCGTGGTCTATCAGAACGCCGGCCGGCACCTGGCCTGCCAGTTCACCTTCGCCTGCGAAGGCAAGGACCTCAACAAGGTCGACGAGCCCGACATGTGGGAGCAGGCCAAGCAGATCGCCAAGGACATGCTCGACGGCAAGATCTGGCTCGCCGAAGTCGGCCACGCCACGCACTATCACGCCTATTGGGTGCATCCGAGCTGGGTCCACGAGATGACCAAGCTGTATAAGCTCGGCGTGCATACATTCTATCGGCCGAAGAATTGGGGCGATGGCGACACCGATCCGGCCTATGGTCCGGTGCCGAACACCAGCAAGGCCGACACGCCGGAAGCGACGGCGAAGGGCCCGCAAGCGGCGGCGACGCCGGCCAAGAGCGAGTCGACCGCAAAGCTCTGAGCGCCTATCATCACGCTGCAGCTTCGATTGATTGATTGAGGCCGGGCTAAATGGAGATTGGCGTGATGACTTTGGCAATGAGAGTAGCTGTCGCGGTCGTGCTCACTTTTGCAATCGCAACCGCCATTGCGCTCAGCGCTTCGGCAAGCGGCAAGCGCCACCATCATTCGGCAAAACCGTCGGAGCAGTATCTGCGATCGGCGGCGCCGCCGGCCGACAAGGCGAAAAAATAGCGGCGCGCACTCTCACATCTCGATGTCGAGGCCGATATCGAGGTTCTGCACCGAATGGGTGAGTGAGCCGGAGCTCAGATAATCGACGCCGGTTTCGGCGATCGCCGCGGCGCTCTCCAGCGTGATGCCGCCCGAGGCTTCGATGACAAGACGGCCCGCCACCAAGGCGACGGCCTTGCGCATGGCATCGAGATCGAAGTTGTCGATCAGCACCACGTCGGCGAGGCCGACGTCCAGCACTTCTTTGAGCTGATCGAGCGAATCGACCTCGATCTCGATCTTCACCAGATGCCCGATCGCCGCCTTGGCGCGCGTCAGCACGGCGCGGATGCCGCCGGCCACCGCGATGTGGTTGTCTTTGATCAGCACCGCGTCGTCGAGGCCGAAGCGGTGATTGAAGCCGCCGCCGCAGCGCACCGCGTATTTCTCCAGCGCGCGCAGCCCCGGCGTGGTCTTGCGCGTGCAGATGATGCGCGCCTTGGTGTGGGCGATGCGCTGCACGAAGGCCGCGGTCGCGGTGGCGATGCCGGACATATGGCCGACGAAATTGAGCGCGGTGCGCTCGGCCGACAGGATGGCGCGGGCATTGCCGGCGATCGTCATCAATTTGGTCCCGGCAGCAATTGCCATGCCGTCGCGGCCATGGGGTCTTATCTCGATCGCCGGCTCGAGGCGGCGGAACGCCGCTTCGACCAGCGGCAGGCCCGAGACGACACCGGGCTTGCGCGCGACGACGACGGCGCGGCCGCTTGTGTCCTCCGGTATCGTCGCGATCGACGTGACGTCGCCGGCGCGGCCGAGGTCTTCCTTGAGCGCGCGCGTCACCGCTTCTTCGACTTCGAGCGGCGAGATGAAGGCGTCGGAGCAAAAAAGCGACATCGGAACTCGTTACCAAATAGCGTCGGCTGCAAAAACTCATATCTAGTGTCGCGGACCGTGGCAAACCCGGCCCCACGGCGCGGGCCAGCCATGCATTGGGCGGCCCAACGCGGGGCAGATTTCGTTTGGGCGATCAAGGCTACCGCTCTATATTGCGCGGCTTTTCGAAACTTGTTTCGTGACCGGGGCGGCAATGACCACCAGCGAAAATCGGCTCAATCGTTCCCAATCCGGCGCCATGGCGGGCGGCGTTGCCGCCACTTGGCGCACGCCGGCGCTGGTGATCGGCATGGGCTGTCTGATCACGCTGATCGCCTTCGGTCCGCGTTCGACGATGGGCTTTTTCTTGACGCCGCTGTCGACCGCCAACCACTGGGGCCGCGACGTGTTCGCGTTCGCGCTCGCTTTGCAAAATCTGCTCTGGGGCATCGGCCAGCCGCTCGGCGGCATGATCGCCGACCGCTTCGGCACCATCCGCGTGGTCTGCGTCGGCGCGATGCTTTACGCGGCCGGCCTGGTGCTGATGTCGCACGCGACCAGCGCGCCGCTGCTCGACGCTTCGGCGGGCGTGTTGCTCGGTTTCGGTCTCGCCGGTTGCTCGTTCCCCGTCATTCTCGCGGCCTTCGGCAAGATATTGCCGAAGGAATACCGCTCGATCTCGTTCGGCTTCGGCACCGCGGCGGGATCGTTCGGGCAATTCCTCTACTCGCCGATCGCCGTCATGCTGATGGACACGTTCGGTTGGCAGCAGACGCTCATCATCTTCGCCGTCAGCATGCTGGGCGTGCTGCCGCTGTCGCTGGCACTCGCCACGCCGAAGACGACGTCGACGACAGAGAAGGCCTCGACGCAGTCGCTGCGGGCAGGCGCTCGGCGAAGCCTTCGCCCATCGCTCCTACATTCTGCTCGTGCTCGGCTTCTTCACCTGCGGCTTCCAGCTGCAGTTCATCACCGTGCACATGCCGTCGTATCTGGTCGATCGCGGGCTGTCCGCGCAGGTCGGCGGCTGGACCATCGCCACCATCGGCCTGTTCAACATCATCGGCTCGGTCACCGCCGGCTGGCTCGGCGACCGCATGCCGAAGCGCTATCTGCTCGCGTTCATCTATTTCGTCCGCGCCGCGGCCATCCTGGCGTTCATCTCGTTCCCGGTCACGACGGTGTCTTGCCTGATCTTTGCCGCGATCATGGGCCTGATGTGGCTCTCCACCGTGCCGCCGACCAACGGCATCATCGCGCTGATGTTCGGCACCAAATGGCTGGCGACCTTGGCGGGCTTCGCCTTCTTCAGCCACCAGGTCGGCGGCTTCCTCGGCGTCTGGCTCGGCGGCATCGCGTTCGACCGCACCGGCTCGTACACCGTGGTGTGGTGGCTCGCGATCCTGTTCGGCGTGCTCTCGGCGCTGATCAACCTGCCGATCGTCGAGAAGCCGGTCGCGCGGATGGCCGCCGCGCCGGCTTGACGACCTCTGTCATACCTCTTTCGGCCATGACAAACTGGGGCCGGGAGACTTGTCGACATGGGAACCTTCAAGGCGATCGTCATCGATAAGGGCGAAGCCGGCCAAACAGTCCGGCTCACCGACTTCGACGAAAAAGATCTGATGGACGGTGACGTCACCGTCGCGGTCGAATGGTCGACGGTGAACTACAAGGACGGGCTCGCCGTCACCGGCAAGGCGCCGGTGGTGCGCCGCTTCCCGATGATCGCCGGCGTCGATTTTTCCGGCACTGTTGAAATCCTCGTCACACCCCGCCTGGGAGCCGGGCGACAAGGTCATCCTCAACGGCTGGGGCCTCGGCGAGACCCATCTCGGCGCCTATGCGCAGAAGGCGCGCGTCAAAGGCGATTGGCTGGTGCGGCTGCCGCAAGACATCAGCGCGCGCGACGCCATGGCGATCGGCACCGCGGGCTATACCGCCATGCTCGCGGTGATGGCGCTGGAGCGCGCCGGAATTACGCCGGCGCGCGGCCCGATCGTCGTCACCGGCGCCGCCGGCGGCGTCGGCTCGGTCGCGATCGCGATCCTCGCCAAGCTCGGCTACCAAGTTACCGCCTCGACCGGCCGGCCGGCCGAAGCGGACTATCTCAAGGGGCTCGGCGCCAGCGAGATCATCGACCGCAAGGAGCTCAGCGGCCCGGCGCGGCCGCTCGCCAAGGAGCGCTGGGCCGGCGGCATCGATGCGGTGGGCTCGACGACGCTCGCCAATGTGCTTTCCATGACACGCTACGGCGGCGCAGTCGCCGCTTGTGGGTTGGCCGGCGGCATGGACTTGCCGACCTCGGTGGCGCCGTTCATCCTACGCGGGGTGTCATTGCTCGGCGTCGATTCGGTGATGTGTCCGCTGCCGCTGCGGCAGTTGGCGTGGCAACGGCTGGAACGGGATTTGCCGCGGGATAAGATCGCGGCGATGACCACCGAGATCGGGCTCGGCGATGTTATCGAAGCCGGCCGCCGCATCGTCGAGGGGCAGGTGCGTGGCCGGATCGTGGTAAAGATCGGGTAAAGACGTCCGCGTTTCGGCCACAAAGTTGCCGACCATCGGGGCCAGTATGGTAAGGGGACCGTTAAGAAATTTTGTTAACGTCGCTCGCACGTCCATCGTGGAGTTGCCCATGTTGCTGCGCGTGGCTATCGTTTGTGCGTTCGTGGTGGGAGCCGCTTCGGCGGTCGCCGAGGAGCTTGCGCCGGAGCAGGCGAGAGCCTTCGTCGTCGGCAAGCTGTTCAGCTATACCTGCTTCGACGGCACCGCCGGCATGGGCCGCATCTTTTCCGACGGCTCCGTGGTCGGCACCATCCGGCCGGGCGGCCAGGCCCAGGTGCGCTTCGCGGCGCTGCCGGCCGGCACCATCAAGGTCAGCAGCAATGCGATGTGCGCGCACCTCGCCGGCCTGCCGATCGAGCCGTGCTTTCGCGTGCAGAAGCTCGATTACCACAGCTTCCGCGGCTCGATCTCAGGCCTGTCGTTCGCCTATTGCGATTTCTATCAGCGCAATCCGCGCGCCCGGATCGGCGGCGCCAGCGCCAAGCGGGACACTGCGCCGGCGCCGGAACCGGCGACATCGGTTGCGACCTCGCGTCCGTCGGACGATTAGCACGCCGGCAAGCTACGAACCTTCCTCGGGTCGCGTGCGCGGATAAAGCACGTGCTGGTAAACCCAGCCGATGCCGAGCAGCACGACGCCGAGCCCGATCACCGATAGCGCGCGGTAGATGCCGCTGATGCTCGCGGTGTCGATGATGAACACCTTGGCGATGGTCAGCGCGATGACGGCGAGCGCGGTCAGCCGCGCCGGCTGCGAGCGCAGATAGAAGCCGACCGCAAGCAGCACGATGCCGAAGGCGAGCCACACCGTCGAATAGGCATATTGCTCCGCGTCGCTCGATCGGTCCGTCCAAGACCGGCCCGTGAAACAGCCGCCGCACTTCGAGCGTCAGATAGAACAAAGCGAGCGTCACCGCGGTGATCGTGGCGGCGACGCGATAGGAGATCGGACGCGTCGTGCGTGCGATCAGCGCCAGCGTGATGGCGAGCACCGCCGGCAGGCCGTAGCCCAACAGGATCGAGATTGAAGAACGCGCCGCCGCACCGGAATGTTGTGGAAATGCGGCCCGCAGGCGAACGCGAGATCGGACGAGGATCGCGAGCAAGCGTCAGCGCCGCGATCAATAGCGCCGCCTGCATTGTGCACGATGCTGCCGGTGCGCCCGCGCACGCGCTCGAGCCCGATGGTCATCGCCAGGCCGACATTGACGTAGAGCATCGTTTCGACGACGCCGTTCGTTTGCCGGTAGATGTCGCCGCCGGTGACGTAGTGGCGGATCTCAAGGACCGCGAGCAGCACCGTGAACAGGATGGCGCCGGCATCGACCATGCGTGCCGGCAGATCGTCGGCACGCCGCCGCAACAGCCATCCCGCGACCCAGAATGCCGCGGCCGGGACGCCGTAGCCGTAAAGCAGCCAGTTGAAGATCGGCGTGGTGCCGAGATCGGCGCCGGCGATCGTCGGTTGGTAAGCCACGCGCGCGGCCACCACGGCGACCATGATGGCGGCAAGCCAGCGCAGCCAAGGCAGCGGCCGCTGTTCCGCGATCCAGGCGATGCCCGGCACCATCAACGCCAGCGCGATGGTGAGCCAGCCCTTCTCCAGCGCGAAGGTCAACGCCAGCGCCAGCGCGCCGAGCGTGCCGGTGGCGAACATCGCGCTCGCCGCCATCAGCGCCGGGCCGCGGCTCGCGTTTCACCAGCGTCTCGGTCGCGAGTCCGAAGATCGCGGCGACGAGCAGCGCCAGCGCCGCGAACGGCAGCGAGCGATCGAGCTGCGCGATGCGATAATAGAGCGCGACCAGCATGGCGAGCGGCGCGAACACCGCCGCGGCGCTCCACAGCATCGGCACCAGCGCGCGCGACGAGCGGCCTTGCGCCAGAAATCCGGCGATGCCGAACAGCGCGGCCCAGCCGGCGGCGAGGATCAGGTGCGAGCCGTAGTCGTAGCGCTCCGGCTCCGGTATCGCCGGCGCTGTCGGGCCGGACGGCGCCAGCAGTCCCTGCACATTCATGTGCACCGCCCAGTGCGCCATCACGAGAGCGGCCAGGATCGCGGCGGCCGGTACGGCGCCGGCGGCCGCCTCGGTGCGCCAGGCGATGGCGACCGTCGCGACCGTCAAGACAACGAACGCAGTGAGCGCGACAGGATCATGCCGGCTCGCCAGCACCAGGAACGCCGCGGCCAACAGATAGACCACCAGCGCCAGCGTCGAGAGGCGGTCGATCACGCCGGGCGCGGCCGGCGGGCCGTAGATCAGGCCGCAGACCAGAAACGTGGCGACCAGCGTGAAGCCGGCGAGCGCGTGGAAGACATGCGCGCCAAGCGCGGTGACGCTATCGGCCTGCGTTCCCGGCAGCGTCCACAGCGCGCCCAGCACGATCGCCGCGATGGCGAGCCAGCGCCACATGCGAAACCGCGCCAGCGCGAAAGCGGCCGCATTGACGACGGCGATGTAAATATAAAGCGACCAGTAATCCGGTTTGGCGGATGCAACCAGCATCGGCGCCAGATAGGCGCCGATCACGCCCAGGCCGGCGAGCGCGGGTCCATGCAGCAACGCGGCGCCCAAGGTGACGAGCGCCACGGCGCCGAGCAGGATGAAGGCGACTGCCGGTGGCAGGAACCCGTAAAGCCCGTACGCCGCATAGACAGTGGCATAGGCGACGGTGGTGCCGGCCGCGGTCAGCGTGCCTGGAATATGCGCCGACGGCACGCCGGGGAGTGCCGAAAATTTCTCGGTGCGCCGCGACCATTCGCCGACGGCGACCAGGGCAAGCGCCAGCAAGGCGCCGAGAAAAATCCGCACGCCCGGGCCGATCAGGCCCTGCTGGATCGTGTAGCGCACCAGAAAGATGCCGCCGAGCGCGAGCGCCACGCCGCCGACCCAGACCACCCAGCGGGTGCCGAATTTTTCCTCGAAGCCGATTTTTGGCGGGGAGGGTGACGGCGGCGAAAGCGGCACCGCCGTGAGCGACGGCGCTGACGGCTCAGGTGGAGGCGAGGGCTCCGTCGGCGCGGCAACAATTGGGGCCGGCGGCGGCGCCGACGCGGGCTCTGCTGTTGCCGGTGCCGCAGCGCCGGCAGCGACCTTCGCCTGCTCCAGCGCTTTCACTCTGGCATCGAGTTGCCGCAACAGATTGCGATCGGTGATGGTCTTGATCAGGGCGACAATGCCGATGATGGGCGTAGCCAGCAGCAGCAGCGCGACCAAAACGAAAAAGCCGTCCATCGGAGCCCCCGCCCGAAAGTCGCCGTTGCGAGTCTAGAATGCGGCGCTGGCGCAGTCTACTCCAGGTCGAGCCGGAACGGCGCGGCTTCCTCGGCAAAATTGCCCCGGCCGATGGTCTCGATGGCGGCGACCATGCGGCCGTCGCGGCCGAGCAACTGATCGGCCAGCGACACGATGCGGATATTCGGCGTCGCCGTCGGCGAGGCGCGGCGCAGCGCCTGCGCGATGCTGATCTCGTCGCGCTGCGGATTGAGCGCGCAGACGCTGGCATAGGCGCTCGCCGTCGAGCGGCTGATGCCCATGTAGCAATGCACCACCAGGGGGCTGCGGCGGTCCCAGCCGCGCACGAAGCGGATCAGATCGGCGACGTGCTCCTCGCCCGGCATGATGTAGCCGTCGAGCGGCGTGGAAATATCGTGCAGCCGCAGCCACAGATGGTTCTCCGGCGCGACGGCATGCGGACGCACCACATTGCCTTCGTCGCCGATCAGCGACACGACATGGCGCGCACCGGTGTCGTCGACGGTTTCATGCAGGCGCGCGAGCGAGCAGACGTGAATCATCTTGTCCGTCACCTGGTGGAGCGAACGAGCCTCAGGGTGCTGCGGTCGTCTGGCTGCATCATCGAGGGCCGCATCGACCGCAGGATGACGGTACTAGGTGTGACGAGCAGTGCATGTCACGCGGCGAGTTTTTTGACCCGCTCGGCATAGCGCGCCTCCGCCGTTTCGGCGGGCCAAGGTTTGAGGAAATCGCGCTCCATGGTGGCGGAGACGGCCGGCGGCCGGCCGAAGAAGCGCCGCGCTTCGGCCGCTTCGAAGCCGGCAAGCCGGGTGGCTTCGAGATAGGCTGCGCCGCTGTCGGCGGCCTTGATCAGCGTCTTGATCTCGGCCGAGGCTTCCGCCGGCAGCCCGAAGCGACGGTGGATCGCGGTGAGGAGGCGCAGCTCGACCGCCTTGTAGTCGCCGCCGATCACCGCCTTGAACGGCGAGATCATGTCGCCGATCACGTATTCGGGCGCGTCGTGCAACAGCACCGCGAGGCGGCCGCCGCGATCGAGCCGCGGCGCACGCAGCCGCGCCAGCGCCTCGACCAGCAGACAATGCTGCGCGACGGAATAGATGTGCGCGCCTTTGGTCTGGCCGTTCCAGCGCGCCACGCGCGCCAGACCGTGCGCGATGTCTTCCAGCTCGATGTCGAGCGGCGACGGATCGAGCAGATCGAGCCGGCGCCCCGACAGCATGCGCTGCCAGGCGCGCGGCTCGGACGACGTTCGCGTCGCCCGCTTGGCACGCTGCGCCGTGTCAGCCACGGCCGTGCGACCCGAGTTTCTGGCACGCCTCGTGGCGATGGCAGGTGACCAGATGATCGTTGACCATGCCGACCGCCTGCATGAAGGCGTAGACGATGGTCGGCCCGCAGAATTTGAAGCCGCGCTGCGCCAGCTCCTTGGAGATCGCGCGCGAGGTCGCGGTCTCGTCTGGCACTTGGCCCCGCGTTTTGTAGTGGTTGACCTTCGGCTCGCCGTCGACGAAGTCCCACAACAATTTCGAGAAGCCCGGTCCCTTGTCCATGATGTCGAGCCAGGCCCGCGCCGAGCGCACGGCGCCTTCGATCTTTGAGCGGTTGCGCACGATGCCGGCATCCTGCATCAGCCGCTCGACCTTGGCCGGCCGGTAGCGCGCGATTTTTTCCGGAACGAAGCCGTCGAAGGCGCGGCGGAAATTATCGCGCTTGCGCAGGATGGTGATCCACGACAGGCCGGCCTGGAAACCGTCGAGCATGAGTTTTTCGTAGAGCGCGCGGTCGTCGTATTCCGGCACGCCCCATTCCTGGTCGTGATAGGCGACGTAGAGCGCATCGTCCTTGGGCCAGGGACAGCGCACGAGGCCGTCGGCGTGTACGGGAGCTTTCATGGCTTTCATTCGGCGGCTTTGGTTTCGCCGGGAAAGGCAAAACGCGCCCAGTCCGGCTTGACCAGATGGATCGGGACGCCGCCGCCGATGAGCGGCTCGCCACGCGCTATCGCCTCCGCCACCCGGTCGAGCCGCAACAGCGCGACCGCGCGGCCGGCCGCGGCGGAGCCCATGGTGCCGACCTGGCGGTCGCCGGCCGTCGACCGCGGCGCCGGGTGCGGGCGCGGCGCCGTCGTAGCGCACCGGCACCGCGCGGCTGCGCGCCGTGCCGCGATGCTCCATGCGCGAGACGACTTCCTGGCCGACATAGCAGCCCTTGGTGAAATCGACGCCGCCGAGCTGGTCCATGTCGGTCTCGTGCGGGAAGGCATCGCCGTAGCTGAAATCGAGCCCGCCCTGCGGCACGCCGAGCGCGATGCGGTGCGCCTCGTATTGCCCGGCATCGACCAGCGTCGCGCCGAGCTCGGCTGCGGCTGCGGCGGCAAGATGCGGCGGCAGCATCACGCGAAAACCGAGCGCCGGCAGCCGCGGATCGGCATAGCTGAGACCGTGTTTGGTCGTGCCGCTGCCGTCCCAGGCGGCGAGCACGCCGAGCACCGCGGAGAGATCTTCGACGATCACCTTCGCGCGGAGTTTGTAGATATTTAGCTTGGCAACCAGAGTGGCGCAAAGCGCGCGCTGCACGTCGAGAAAGAAGCCGCCGCCGTCCTTGGCCGGCGCCTCGGTGACGATGAAATCGGCGATGATCTTGCCCTGCGGCGTCAACAGCGCGCAGAAGCGCGCCGCCCCGGGCTTGAGGTCGAGAATGTCAGCCGTAACAAGCCCATGCAAAAAGCTCCGCGCGCCGTCACCGGCGACTTTGACCACGCCACGGTCGGGGAGCAGGGCAGCCTTCATGGCAAAAAACTTTCCAAATATCGTCAGGAACGTAGGATACCGGCCGATTTCTCTCAAGGCTCGGATATACAGTCGAATTTTCTGTGCACTCAGCAAACAAAAGCGCGATCTGAAGGACCTTAAGTTGTAAATCCTCCGACCGACACGTGTATAATGACACAGCGGGTGCTGGGAGCGCCGGACTATTTTCCAAAATCAGTTGTTCTACGGGGCCGATCGCGGGAATTCGAAAGCACGCTTTCGGGGGGCGAGCGCATGACCGACGAGCTGTTGTCGCTGCGGGCCGTTTTGCTGTCGGCGTCGCAGAACGACCACGACATGTTCCGGCAGGCCGCCTCGACGACACGGGTGCCTATCGAGATCGTCGAATGCAAGAGCGTCGCCGCGGCATGTCAGGCTGTCGCCGCCGGCGCCGATCTCGTCTTCATCGACGGCGCCATCGCCAATGTAGCGACCACGCAAGTGGTCGCGGTCGCGCGCGCGCAGAGTAAGCCGCCGTTCCTGGTGCTGCTCGCGGCGCCAGACGCCGCCGTCGAGCTGCTCACGACCGATGCGGTGGCGGCAAAGCCGGCGCGGCCGGACGAGGCGCGGCGGCTGGTCGAACGCTCGATGCGGGTGCGGATAGCGAGCCGCGTCCTGGTCGTCGACAATTCCTCGACCATGCGCAGCATCGTGCGCAAAATTCTCGGCGCGACGCGATTCCCCTTCGACGTCGAGCGAAGCCGCGGAGGGTGCCGCGGCGCTCAAGCTCGCCGCCGAGAGCGAATTCGACATCGTCTTTCTCGACTACAACATGCCGGGCTTCAACGGCCTGGAGACGCTGGCCGAGTTCAAGCGCGCGAAGCGGCGCATGACCGTCGTGGTGATGTCGTCGGCGCAGGACCCTTCGCTCGCCGAGCGGGTGCGCGCGCAAGGCGCGGCGTTTCTCAAAAAGCCGTTCTTTCCCGCCGACATCGAAGCGGTGCTGACGCGGCATTACGGATTGATTGCGCTCAATCCGAAGCGCGCCTGAGAGCGGTCATTCGTTTGGAAGGCGCGGCTATTGCCGCGAGATCTGGACCGAGAATTCGCCGTTGCGGATGCGCGCGCCCAGGTTTTCCGCATAACGGGCGGCCGCGTCTTCGCCGTAGGTCGTGGTCAATTCGGCCAGCGCCAAAAACAGCGCGGTCTGCGCCAAACAATCGCCCTCGATGCCGTCATGCAGCGCTTCGATCCAGGCGTCGTGCAAATAACCGAGCGCGATGCGCTTCTGCTCGTGCTCGGGCACCGCTTCACGCGCGGCCAAATTTGGTGTCGCCGTACTCATTTTCTGTTTTCTCTCGCCACAACCCCGGCGGCGTCCCTGTCCTGAAATCAAACTAGCATGGGATTTCGGGGGCAAAAATCGAACCTCGGGGCAGGGTTAATGCCTGCGGGACCGGCACTTCCGGGATTAATTAGCGTAGCGGGCGGTGATCTCGCGGGCGATATGGGCGCCCTCCTCGAGATAGCGGCGGATGACCTCGCCGGCCGCCGGCGTGCAGCTGCGGTAGCTTTGCTGAAAGCCGCGATAGCCGCGATTGAAGCTCGCCACCATCTGATCGTGGCGGTCGCCGCGTGGGCGCTTCGGCCTCGATCAGCGCTTGCGCCTCGTTGCGCCATTTCGGGCCTTCGTTGCTGCCGCAAATGCCGCGCAGGAAATGCAGCGCGCCGAGAATTTCCGACAGCCGCTGCAGATCGTGATCGTAAGGTGCCGATACTATCTGCGGCGCCACCGGCGCCGCCGACTGCGGCGCACCTGGGGGCTGGGCCCTGCCGAGCGGCGGCAGCCCGAGGTTTTGGCTGGGCCGGGGCCGCCGGTCTGGGCGGATACGGCGGCTGCGGCGGTTGCCCGAATTGGAAAAATTGCGCGCCGGCGGGCGTGGCGGCGAGACACAGAGCAAACAACAGCGCGGTCAATATTCGAAGCATCGGCGGTGCAAACCTAAAGGTCGAGCGGACGGTCAAGCAAGCACGACAACGCGGCATGGTTGAGGCACGACGCATCAGCGCGCCTCGACGATCCGGTCCCAGGCGGCGCTCACGATCAGCGCCAAGCCTTCGGTGGTATTCAAGTCGGAGAGCGCCGACGGTTCGCGCCATTGCGCTTCGGCCAGTTCCTCGTTGAGCGCGACTTCGCCGGCGATCCAGCGCGCCGCGAACGGCAGGATGACGAAATGGCGCTCGACCCCGCCCGCGGCATCGCGCGTGATCGCCTGGCGATAGCCGGCAAGCGCCACCGGCTCGACGTCGAGGCTGGTTTCCTCGCGGACCTCGCGGATGACGGCTTCCTCCAAGGTCTCGCCGAGCTCGACGCCGCCGCCGGGCAGCGTGTAGAGGCCATGGGCCGGCGGCCGCGCCCGGCGCACGATCAGCACCTGGCCGTCGCGGAAGATGGCGGCGCTCACCGCCAGATAGGGCCGCGTTGGATAAGTGCGCGATCGTTCGTCGTTGCTCATCGAAGCTTCCGTGATTTCGGCTAGTCTCGCAAAAGGCGCGAACGGTGATTAATTCTCGATCAAGCACTAGCTGCTTGATCCGAGGTACTTAGACCAAGGTTCTTAGACTATGTGCGGACGCTATGTCATCATCTCGACGCCGGAAGCGATCCGGGCGCTGTTTCGCTATGGCGAGCAGCCGAATTTCCCGCCGCGTTACAATGTGGCGCCGACCCAGCCGATCCCCGTCGTGCGCCTCCACGACGGCAAGCGCTCTTTTGCGCTGATGCGCTGGGGCTTGCTGCCGTCCTGGGTCAAGGACCCGAAGACGTTTCCGCTCCTGATCAATGCGCGCGGCGAATCCGTGCTCGAAAAACCTGCCTTTCGCAACGCCATGCGGCGGCGGCGCTGCCTCATTCCGACCGACGGTTTTTATGAATGGCAGGCTTTGGGCAAAGCCGGTACGCCGAAGCGGCCGTATTTCGTGCAAGCCAAACGCGGCGCCGACGGCACCGCGCCGCCGCTCGCCTTCGCCGGACTGTACGAAACCTGGACCGGACCGAACGGCGAAGAGGTCGATACCGCCGCCATCATCACCACGACGGCGAACCGCACGCTGTCGGCCGTGCACGATCGCATGCCGGTGTTTGTGCCTCCGGAAGCGTTCGATCTGTGGCTCGACTGCGCCAATGTCGAAGCCGACGTCGCCGCAGCATTGATCGCGCCGGCCGACGAGGGGTTGCTCGAAGTCTATGAGGTTTCGACCGCGGTGAACCGCGTCGTCAACGATTCCGCGGCGCTGATTGCGCCGGTTCCGGCTAATGCTGCGCAAGCGGCCATCAGCCCGCCCGCCGCGAAAGAGAAAAAAGTAAAACCACCAAAGCCGTCCGACGGTCAGGCCACATTGTTTTAGCCGCGTGACGGCCGCGACGTGGCAATCGTGATGCCGGCGGCGATGACGTTGGCCAAAATGCTGGCGACGATCGGAATCGTGTAGCTCCCGGTGACGTCGAAGGCGAAGCCGGCGGCGCTCGGGCCGATCAGCGTGCCGAAGCCGACGCTGGTGTAAAGCACGCCAATGAGACCTGAGACATTGCGCCCGCCGAAATAGTCCATCACCACCGCCGGCAAGAGCGCGACCCAGCCGCCATAGGCGACGCCGAACAAAAAAGCGAAAGCGGCCAGCGGCCAAAAGTCCGTCGACACCGCCCAAATGATCAGCGCGAGCGCCATGCCGATAAACATCGCCGCCAGCGACATCTCGCGGCCGAGCCAGTCCGCAATGCCGCCGAGGAAAAAACGTCCGGCGGCGCTGCCGACGCCGATGACGCCGAGCAGCAGAACCCCGCGCGATTGCGTCACGCCGTGATCCACCGCGTAAGGCACGAGGTGGACGAACGGCACGAACACGCCGAACGAGCAGGCGAGACAGGCGGCATAGAGCCCGATGAAGCGCCGCGACGTGATCGCTTCGCGCATGGAGGCGCCGCCGGACAGGGTTGTTTGATCGCTCGCTCGCACCGCGTCGCCATCGGGCGCGAGACCGCGGTCGCGCGGATCGTTGGCGATCAGGAGCGCCATGCCGACGCCGACGATTGCGGCGAGAACGCCGAGGATGAGATAGGCCTCGCGCCAGCCCACGCGCATCGATAAGGAACGACGCGAACGGCGGCACCGCGAGCGTGCCGACGCCGATGCCCGCGGACGCAAGCCCCGAGGCAAAGCCGCGGCGGCGCACGAACCAGCGCTGCACCGCGCCCATGGCCGGCACGTAGGAACAGCCGACGCCCAAACCCACGCCGAGCCCGTAGGCGGCGTAGACTTGCGGCAGGCTGCGCGCCGCGCTCGCCGCGGCAAGGCCAAGCCCGATCAAAATCATGCCGATCACCGCCATTTGCCGCGAGCCCCAGCGGTCGGCGAGCGGGCCCGAGATCATGCCGAGGCTGAAATAGACAAAGCCCGCCAGCGAGAACACCAGCGACACGGAACCGCGCGAGATGCCGAATTCCTGCTGCAACGGGGCGACAAAGGCGCTGAACGAATAGGCACAGCCGAAATCGACGAAGGTCACCGCAAAGGCGGCGGCGACGACGAACCAGCCGTAGAAGACGCGGGGTGCGGGGAGGGCCGCTTTATCGGTCACGAGGTTTCCTCTGTTCCACCGCAACATCGGTACGCGCGGCCGCGCCACCCGTCTTGCACCCGATTTGCTTCGGCCGCGAACGAAGCATTGCCGGTAGCAATGGCGCACGGCGGCGTCCATATTCGATGCATGTCGAATGCACCGCAAATGGCGGAAGTCGCGGCTCTGGTCGGCGATCCGGCCCGCGCCAATATCCTGTGCGCGCTGCTCGGCGGCCGCGCGCTGACCGCGACCGAGCTGGCGTTCGCCGCCGGCGTGACGCCGCAAACCACCAGCGGCCATCTCGGCAAGCTCGCATGCGGCGCGGCTCCTCGTGCTGATGAAGCAGGGCCGCCATCGCTATTACCGCCTGGCCGGGCCTCATGTCGGGCAGATGCTCGAGGGCATCATGAACGTCGCGCTGGCCGGGCCGCCGCGCTACCAGCCCAAATCGCGTCTGGAAGACGAGCTGCGCCACGCCCGCACCTGCTACGATCACATCGCCGGCGTGCTCGGCGTCGGGCTTGCCGAACGGCTGACCGAGCGCGAGCACGTCATCCTCGGCGACGAAGCCGGCGAAGTGACGCCGGCCGGCGCGGAATTTCTTGGCAAGCTCGGCGTCGATCTTTCGCACGCGCGAGCGAAGCGCCGGGTGTTTTGCCGGCCGTGCCTGGATTGGACCGAACGCCGTCCGCATATCGGCGGCGCGGTCGGCGCGGCTCTGGCGAGCCGATGCTTCGAATTGAAATGGATCGAACGGGTGCGCGACGGCCGGGCGCTGACGATTACGCCCGCAGGGCGGCGTGGTCTGATGGAGACGTTTTCGCTCTCAATCTAAATCGCTACAGCACCTTGCCCGGATTGAGAATCCCCTTCGGATCGAGCAGGTGCTTGAGATCGCGCATCAGCGCGAACGCCACCGGATCCTTCACCGACGGCAGCAGATCGCGCTTGACGACGCCGATGCCGTGCTCGGCGGAAATCGAGCCGCCGTATTTCTTGACCACGGCAAAGACCACGGCGTTGACGTCGTCCCAGCGCTGCAAATACTCGGCCTTGTCGGCGCCGACCGGCTGGGTGACGTTGTAGTGGATGTTGCCGTCGCCGAGATGGCCGAACGGCAGCGGCCGCGCGCCGGGAATGAGCTTGGTGACGGCGGCGTTGGCTTCGGCGATGAAGGCCGGCACCGCGGCGACCGGCACCGAGACGTCGTGCTTGATCGAGCCGCCGGCGTAGCGCTGCACCTCGCCGAACAATTCGCGGATGCGCCAGTACATCTTGGCCTGCTCGATCGAGTCGGCGATGGTGGCGTCGGCGACGAGGCCCTTCTCCATGCCTTCCGCGAGGATCTCTTCCATCACGTCGCGCAAGCCCTCGCGCTGCTGCGACGACAGCTCGATCAGCGCGTACCAATCGTGCGGCGTAGCGAGCGGATCGCGGCAGCCGGCGCCGTGCTCGAGCACCAGCTCGATGCCGCGCCGGGTCATGATCTCGAACGAGGTGACGCCGCCCGCGGTGCGCTCCGTGGCGATGCCGAGCAGCTCCAGCGCCGCTTCCGGCGATTTGATGCCGGCAAACGCGGTCTCGACCGAGCGCGGCCGCGGCACCAGGCGCAGCACCGCCGCGGTGATGATGCCGAGCGTGCCTTCGGCGCCGATGAAAAGGTTTTTCAGGTCGTAGCCGGTATTGTCCTTTTTCAGCTTGTTGAGATTGTTCATGACCCTGCCGTCGGCCAGCACCACCTCGATGCCGAGCACGTGCGAGCGCGCGATGCCGTGCGCAATCGCCGCCGTGCCGCCGGCATTGGTGGAAAGATTGCCGCCGATGGTGCAGGTGCCTTCCGACGGCAACAGTTGCGGATAGAGCCGGTCGACTTCGGCGGCGGCCTCGCGCGTGCGCTGCAAGGTGACGCCGGCCTCGCAGGTGATGGTGTTCGAGGTCGGATCGACCTCGCGGATGCGATCCATGCGGTTGAGCGAGAGCACGATCTCGTTGTGCAGCGGGATCTGCCCGCCGACCAGGCCGGTATTGCCGCCCTGCGGCACGATCGCGGTGCCGGTGTCGTTGGCGAGCTTCAGTATCGCCGACACTTCGGCGACCGACGCCGGCCGCAACACCACCGGCGTGTGGCCCTGGAACATGTTGCGCATCTCGACCAGATACGGCGCCTGCAGGTCCGGATCGGTGATGGCGAATTTTTCGCCGACGATGGCGGCGAAGCGCGCGAGCAAAGCGGGGTCGAGCTTTTTGGCGTGCTGGATTTGGCGGCTTATCGAGCATCGGGACAGGTCCAGGCAAACGAGGTCAGACCCAATAGATGACAGCCGGGCAAACGCCGCGCAAGCGCGTCCTTCATCGCCTCGTGGCTCGGCCGGAAATCATGTCCCACTTGCGCGCCGTCCACGAGCGGCCATACTCGCATCAGGGAGAATGCCATGAAGCTGGAAGGCGGGTGCTATTGCGGCAAGGTGCGCTATGTGGCCGAGGGCGAGCCGATGCTGAAAGCGCAATGCCACTGCCGCGAATGCCAATATATCAGCGGCGGCTCGCCAAACATGTTCATGCTCATGCCGCCCGACGGCTTCAGTTACACGGCGGGGACACCCAAGCAATTTACCCGCAGCGATCTTGAACGCGCCGTGACGCGGGAATTTTGCGCCGAATGCGGCACGCATCTGGCCACGCGCCGGCCCGGTCTGGCCGCCGTGATCTTGAAAGTCGGTACGCTCGACGATCCAAGCCTTTTTGGCGGCCCGCAGATGGCGATCTACACCATCGACAAGCAGGCGTTCCATCAGATCCCCGACGGCTTGCCGACCTTCGAGCGGCTGCCGAAACGATAAAGGCGTGTCCTTCAATTCAAGCTGCGGCCCGACCGTTCACCGCGGCGCGGCGGCGCGCGCCAGCCGGTCGTTGATGGCTTCGCCGAGGCCGTCGTGGGGGATCGGCATCACCGCGATGCTCTTTGCACCTGCGGCATCGAGCGCGCGCAGATGCGAAAACAGATTGGCCGCCGCCTCGATGAGGTCGCCGCGCTCTGAAAGGTTGAGGACGCTCGCGGCGTTCTCTGTACCCTCGGCAAGCATTGGTCCGAAGGCGAGCAACGCTTCGCCGCTCTCGACGCGTCGCGCATCGAGCCGCAGCGGCGTGCGCGGCGCATAGTGCGAGGCCAGCATGCCGGGCGCGAGCGGCGCGTCGTCCGTTGCAGCGATACCGGCGGGCGGCTCGGCCAGCGGTCGCCCAAGCACGCGTTCGATGTCGTCGCGCGGCAGGCCGCCGGGCCGCAGCAGCATCGGCTCGCCGAGGCAGGCGACGATGGTGGATTCGACGCCGACCGGCGTCGCGCCGCCGTCGACGATGAGTTCGATGCGGCCGCGCAGATCGGCGAGCACGTGGGCCGCCGTGGTCGGCGAGACGTGGCCGGAGCGGTTGGCCGACGGCGCCACGATGGGCCGGCCGAACGCGGCGAGGATTTTCTGCGCCACCGGGTGATGGGGCACGCGCACCGCGATGCTGTCGAGGCCGGCGGTCGCGAGCTCCGCGACCGGACAGCCGGCGGCCTTGGGCAGCACCAGGGTCAGCGGTCCCGGCCAGAACGCTTCGGCAAGTTTTTCGGCTTCCGCCTCGAACCGCGCCAGCGCCCGCGCGGCGGGGAGATCGGCCACGTGCGCGATCAGCGGATTGAACGCCGGCCGGCCCTTGGCCTCGTAGAGCCGCGCGATGGCCTTGCCGTCGGTGGCGTCGGCGCCGAGGCCGTAAACCGTCTCGGTCGGAAACGCGACCAGCCCGCCGGCCTTGAGGCAGCGCACCGCGTCGCCGACCGCGGCGGCATCGGCCCTCGACACGCGGGTCACCAAAGGGGCTGTCATGGCGCAGGATCAGTGCCTAAATAGCGGGAGCACGCAAGCGCAACCGGCGCGAACCGGGAGCGCTTGCGGCTGCGGAATGCGGCTAGTATAAGCCGCGACAGTCGGAGCGTGGCTCAGCCTGGTAGAGCACCTCGTTCGGGACGAGGGGGTCGCAGGTTCAAATCCTGCCGCTCCGACCAATTTTTCGAATTACAGGGCAAGCTGGCAACTAGATCGTTGAACCGATACGGGATTTTCTAACTAATGCTCAGGAACGATAGGAAGACTTTTGCTGAAGCCTTCCTCGCCGAGTTAGAGTAAAAGTCTGATTTCTTTGGGGATATGGGGTGGGCAAATCGGAGACCCAGCCGAACAAGATGTCTGACTTGGTCCGCGCCATGAACTGGTCACCTGAAATGCCTGCAAAAATCAATTCGACGCTGTGTCCTGGAGCAATTGTCGCAACGTAGCGGTTATTCCAATCGATTTTTGATTTCTCAAGCGCTGCGATGGAATTTCGCAACAATGTGACCCGCTCGGGATCGCTGATTTCATCGAACATACGACGCATCATCGACGTATCGTTCCGTTCATGGGCGGCAATGCTCGCCTGGATCATGCGTTCCTTGGAAATGACCGTAAAGTTGAGGTCGTGACCGGCGGCATGAGCGAGCTGCTCCATAAAGACGCGTTGCGTTCGTCCGTTGCCCTCACGGAAGGGATGGACGGTATTTATCTCGGCCATGATGTCGCCCGCTTGCTTGGCAAATTCCTCACGACGCAAGCTACGCAGATAGTTCGTCCCCCGAAGCTTTTCTCCAATGGTATCGAGCGCGACGGGGATGGCGGGGCCAACAGTGAATAGCTTCCCCTCGGCTTTTCTCATAGTTGGCATGGTCGCAACCGTGCCGTCTGAAAGAGCTACCCGCTCGTCGCGCGTGCGCCCCGCCCATTCATAGACGTCTTGGAAAAGGTGTCGGTGAAATGCTTTGATGAGGCCACCGTCGAATTGTCCGGTTGGGCCGGAGCCGGCGGCTATTTCTGTATACCGGGCCTTGACGATTGCTGCTTCAATACGTTCGAACTCGTCGTAGTCGGTTACACCGAAGGTATTTTTGACGGTATGTGTGCCTCGATAGGTGTAATCGGACACGCTTTACCGGACGCTATAGAGGAGCTTAAGCCGAGGAACGATCTCGGTCACCTCGATGTTGCCGCTGATGTAATCAGCGAAAATAGTGTTGGCTTCAGGCCCTGACAAAATTCCTTCGATTCGATTATTTGCATCGCCCCTGCGCACATGCTCGATTCGGAGTTGTGTTTCTTTGGCGCTAATCTTCGCTTTGCGTTTTTTCGGCGAACCTTTTTCTCCACCGCGCGCTTGCCTAGGCCGTAGCGGTTTTGCTTTAGCGCGCATCTTACTCTTGGACCTTTTCGATGTCGAAACGTTCATGGGTTTTTCCCTCCCCTTTAACATAACATTATCTGCGTAAAAATGCACGCACCGCCCTTAATATCTGTTAATTAGCAAGCGCTGTCCTGATGGCGCGATAGCGAAATCTCGAAACAACGTTGCCAACAGAACCCCGAATTACACTTCGCTCTGTGCGAGCACCCTCCTCTGCAGGGGAAGGGTCGACCGCCGCAGGCGGGTGGGGTGGGGTGCGCGGCGATGCCGCTACGCGGAGCGTCCTTCGGCGCCGTCACCCCACCCGCCGCGCTTCGCGCGTCGACCTCCCCCTCCAGGGGAGGTGGGGAAATATCGTCGGCGGCCCGTAGGATGGATTGAGCAAGCGTTGCCGACATCGAACATCGCCCGTAGCGTCAGGCATCCAATCTCACGCTTTATCTCACGATGCACCCGCATCGATGCGAACGAGGAGTCCACTCGGCGTTACATCTGTTCGCGGATTCGAATGCACCGCACACTCCCCAACCGTTGGACTCAACTGTGAATCGACGTGCTGTCCAAAGACCCTCACTATCGGCGGTGTGACTTCCGCGGCTCCATTTCCGACGGTGAGGACGAGGCCTGTCTCGGCTTTCGTGCATTTTCGCGACGGCGGATGTCGACGTCGCGGTAACCGGCCGCCGATGAGAGTGAGCGACCGCGCTTGGTGGACCACCCGAAGGCGAGACCACCCCAGATGATCTCGGAAGGGCGCTTGGCAGTCCTGGTGAAACGGGGGTCTCGGGCGGTTGAGGCACAGTGTATGGAGTCGATGGATTGAAGGTCGGCGGTGGCTGTGGCGGTGGGGGTTCGGGAAACTGCGCTTGTGCATGTTCGATTGCCAGGCTGAAGAAGGCCACCCATCCGGCCACGAAAATACCTCGCCAGCGCCATTCGCTCAAATCTCGTCGTTTGCATCGCGGTCTCCTTCGAGCCGATGTATCGGCCCAGCCCCTTGGATTGACAACACGACTATCGATACTGCGGTTCCGGCGGGAAGCAGCCGATATCGAACATTGCCCGCAATAGATCGGGCTGGAGCAGCGGGCCTTCACCCTCCCCTGCAGGGGGAAGTCCCGCTACTTGCTGCCGGCGGACGCATTGAGCGCGTAATACTTCATTGCTAATATACACAAAGTTGCAATTATGAATTTCGCACTAAATCAACGCGAAAGGATCAGACGATGAGCTCGCTCAACGTAGCAGCCTACGGCGAGGGCGTGATGTATCCGCCCAATCTCGCACCGAATATTTCGGCAATTCAAACGGCGGGCTGGACCAGCGTCATCGTCAGCCTGTTTCACATCAACACGTCCGGTGACATTTACATCAACGATACGAAGATCTTTACGGGAGGAAAGTATATCGGCAGTTCGAACTGGCCCGGTCAGCTCCAGCAACTGCTTGGGCAGGGCAGCACCATCACGACTTTGCTCGCGTCGATCGGCGGCGGCGGTGTCACCGATTACGCCAGCATCCAGACGATCTACCTCAATAACAACAAATCCTTTGCCGGAACGCCGCTTCAGGCAAATTTCCAGACCTTCTTCTCCACGTTCCCCATGGTCACTTTGATCGACATGGATGTGGAAGAAACCTACGATCAGGAATCCTTCGTCGCGTTTTGTCAGATGCTCATACAGATCGGCTTTGGCATCACGTTTTGTCCTTATGCCAGTTGGGAAATGGACTTCTGGACCGGGTCGCTGGCGAATCTCAATCAATCGAATCCTAACGCCGTAAAGTGGTGGAACCTGCAGTGCTATGACGGCGGCGGTGGAAACGATCCGCAAACCTGGGCCGACGCGATTTCCAGCGCTATCCCCGGCTTCGTCACCGCGGACTTCATTCTCGCCGGCGACTGGAGCCGCAACTTGGCGGAGCCGAATAAAAATCCAAGCAGTTGGTATTGGCAAGGCGATTGCCCGCCGGCAATGCAAACGCTGATGGCAACGTTTGCAAAGGAGCCGTGCGTCGGCGGCGGGTTCGTTTGGACGATAGACCAGATTCTCGATTACGCCGCGCAACCAGAAGAAAAAAGCCGACCCTCAGCCGTGCGGCAACGTGGTCATGAAAGACTACGTGGCGGCGATCAACAACGGTCTCGGCTGAAGACGGCAAGCGTAGCCCGGATGAGCGAAGCGATATCCGTGAACGACATCGCCGAAAGAAGTCCGCATGCTCAGCTATCAGCGCCCGGTTCGCGGAGGAAGGCGCCCAGGTGCTCGGCGGCGGTGGCCTGCAGGTGGAGTGAGGGCCGCGAGTCCGCAAACGCTCGCAATCGATTAGAAAGTGTCGGGGATTAAGCCTTCCACCTTCACCGTTCAAAATGCCTATCGCGCAAACAAAAGGCGGCTGGATGCGTCCAGCCGCCGAACTCAAACGTCGCACTTGAAGTTGCGACGCCCACTAAAGCTCGAAACTACTTCTTCTTCTTCGCTTTCTTTTTCTTTGCTTTCTTGGCCATGGTGTAGCTCCTTCGTTGGATGATGGAAAACTACGCAGAAACCGATTCGCACAAAAATCTACCATGCGCCAAGCGACAAAGTACTCCCGGCGGCTGCTGCATACACAAGAAAATGGCAGCGGGTATTTTTGCGTCCGGCCGGCGACCTGACTGCGTCCGTCGTTCGTGGGACTCGATCTCCGAACCCACCCGACCAATAGATTGCCGACAAAACTCAGCAACCAGACACGAATATGGGTCATCGCACTTGCACGAGAATGACCGCCGCAGGCGGGTCGGGTGAGGTGCACGGTGCCGCCGCTACACCGAGCGCCCTTCGGCGCCGTCACCCACCCGACGACCTTTCCCATCCATCAACGCGCCCGTAATGTCGTCGCGGCTCAATGGTCCGATTGCCACCGAGGTTCGACATGCGTCTTCAGGACAAGATCGCCATCGTGGTCGGCGCCGGTCAGTCGCCGGGCGAGGGCATGGGCAATGGCCGCGCCACGGTTTTGCGGTTCGCGCAGGAGGGCGCCAAGGTCTTGGCCGTCGACAACAATCTCGCCTCGGCCGAGGAAACGGCGGCGATGGCGCGGCAAGCGGGCGGCGAATGCGCCGCGTTCGAAGCCGACGTGACCCGCGAGGCGACGCTCAAGGCGATGGTCGAGGCGGCGCGGCAGCGTTGGGGCCGCGTCGATATCCTGCACTACAATGTCGGCTTGAGCCTCGCCGGCGGCGACGCGCCGCTTGACGAATTCACCGAAGCCGCCTTCGACCGCATCGCCACCATCAACCTGCGCGGCGCCATCATGGCCGCCAAGCATGTCTTGCCGCCGATGCGCGCGCAGCGCTCGGGCGTCATCATCATGATCTCGTCGATCTCCGCTTTGGAGAATTATCCCTATGTGGCCTACAAGGCGACCAAGGCCGGCATGATCGCGTTCACCCAGCAGGTCGCCATCCAGAATGCCGAATTCGGCGTGCGCGCCAATGTCATCCTGCCCGGCTTGATGGACACGCCGATGGCGGTCGATACCCGCGCCCGGGTCAGCGGCAAGAGCCGGGCCGAGGTCGCCGCCGCCCGCGATGCGCGGGTGCCGCTGCGCCACAAGATGGGCACCGCCTGGGACGTCGCCAACGCCGCGCTGTTTCTCGCCTCCGACGAGGCGAATTTCATCACCGGCGTGGCGCTGCCGGTCGACGGCGGCGCGCTGGTCAATATCAATTGAGCGGCCGATCGGCGCACATGAATGCTACGCATCAAAAAAACGGCCAAGACCGGACCGGAGGAAAGGAATCGGTTCGATCAAGGCCGCTTGGCTCGCGTCGGCGTCGCCCCCGCTGAGCTGCTTATGATCATAAGCGCCTCAGCGCGAGGCGATTTGATTTGGATCAATAGACCCTACGGCGAACCAGGACCCACTCCGCGCGATACCGGCAAGCAATTTTTCCCGTTCATGGTCCCCAAATGCAAGAAGCCGCAATGCCGGGGCTTCCCGCTGCCGCACGCTTTAGGCGGGCTATTGCGGAAGACCTTGCTGCTGCCACTGCGACCGTATGCTCGCGTTGCCGGCCGAGCCGATTAATTTGCCGTCCGGTCCGACGGCATGATAGGCGACAAATCCTTGCTTGACCGCCGCCGCTTTGTTGTGGGCAACGGCTGCAAAAGCCAGCGAGGCAATCACGGCTGCCGCCGCGACGGCCGCCGCGAGAAGTGTTATTTTGCCGAATACCATTTCATGCCCTTGTCTTGAGGAAAATCATCGATTCGTCACGAGGTAGGCGCTCCTATTGCGATGCACAATATTGTCCCGGATCACGTATATTTGTTGGTTAATTGCAATACGTTGATGGAATAGTGCGGTGCAAGGCAAAGTCTCGTAAATCGGCCGGCAAAAGCGGGCGCAATGTGAACAGGAAAGCCGGTAAACCGCGCGCTTGTCACTGACAGAGAGACTTATTGACAATCGTCCCTTTTACGGTTACGAACGAATATCTCGCTCATGTGAGGGGCGCATTCCGGATGCGATCCTGAAAGCGGAGCGAGTGCGGTACCCGCGGGCGGTTTCGCAACCCGCTCCCGGGCGGCCCTGGGAAGACGCCCGGCCGGCACTATGACCGGTCTACGGGAAGCCCGTTGGACTGGGACAGGCGGAGACGGATAACGGCCGTCTTTTAGCCGCGTCCCAGGAAGCGCGGCCTGGGGCTGAGCGGTGGCGTTCGTTCGCCTAAGCAAGAACCGCGGCGGAGCGCCGGTAGGCGTGCGCGCCCCGTATGGCGCGCCCGCGCCCAGAGCGCAAAGCGTATGGCAACATGCGCCTTGCGCGGCGCGGTCACGGGACAGTTGCGTCTATCAGCGCTCCGCCCCCTCACTTTTTGAGGGCAGACAGTTGCGAAGAACGAATTGCGAAAAGAAGATTTGCGAAAGGAAATGACTAACTTGAAATAGGGATACAGAAAGCCTTCGATCATTTGCCAAGCACGGTGCGATGATGCGTTGTGAGAGCGCTTCGCTTCACCCTCCCCTGGAGGGGGAGGGTCGCGGCCCGAAGGGCCGCGGGGTGGGGTGCACGGCGATTCAGGGAGTCGCAGCGCGCTGCGCGCGCTATCACCCCAACCCGCCGCGCTTCGCGCGTCGACCTTCCCCCTCCAGGGGAAGGTGAAGATAAGCATCGCGCGCACGACTTCGCGGGGCAGAATGAAGAGCGCGCCTCCTCAACCGCGCTCACGTTGCTCACTTCGCGCTCTCTCCCTATGCTCCGCCTCTCATGCTTGCGTTATTGAATCACGCGTACCGGGGAAATCGATGGCAGACCAGTTGAAGCCGCGCGAAGTCAAAATCCGCGTTCATGACGGCGTCGAGATCGCGGTGGCGCTTTACATGCCGGCGGGCGAGGGGCCGTTCCCGGTGGTGCTGGCGCCGTCGCCGTATCGCTACGACAACAACACGCTGCCGGCGACGCCGCAATTTCTCTGGCGCGAGACCGGCCCGATCGAATTGTATGTGCGCGCGCGGCTACGTCTACGCCAATATGGACATCCGCGGCTGCGGCAAGTCGGGCGGCGAATTCCGCCTGCTCGACAAGAACGAGCAGAAAGATCTCTACGACGTCATCGAATGGCTCGGCCATCAATCGTGGTCGAACGGCAAGGTCGGCGGCATCGGGCAGTCTTATTTCTGCATGTCGCAATGGTGGATGGCGATCCAAAAACCGCCGTCGCTCGCCTGCATCGCCGCCTTCGACGGGCTCAACGATCCGTATCGCGCCTCGGTCTATCAGGGCGGCATTCTGGGCGATTTCTTCGGCAGCTATTGGTGGAACCAGAACCGCATCATCAATCGCCATCCGGCCAACGGCGAAGCGCCGCGCGAGCAGACCTGCGATTTGAACCTGCTCATCCAGCAGCATCCGACCTACGACGATTTCTGGCGCGAGCGAAGCGCGGCCGAGCGTTTGCACGAGATCGAGGTGCCGCTTTATTCGGTCGGCGTCTGGGGCAAGGTCGATCTGCACACCCGCGGCAATATCGACGGCTTCCGCCGCGCCAAGGGGCCGAAGAAACTGAAGATGATCGGGCCGATCAACGCCTTCGTCGCCAACAAGGAGTTCAACAGCCCCGAGCTGCACGAAAAGCTGCTGCTGCCGTTCTACGATCATTATCTGAAAGGCGAGGAGACGGATTATGCGAAGCGCCCCGCGGTGGAATATTTCGTGCGCGGCGCCGACGCGGTGCGCACCGCGGAAACCTGGCCGCCGCCCGGCCTGCGCTATGTGACGTGGCATTTGAGCGCGGAGAAATCCGGCAGCGTGACCTCGCTCAACGACGGCACGCTGTCGCGCGCGGCCGCGTCCGGCGAGGAGAAGACGTCCTACAGCTATCCCAATCCGGGCTGGATGATGGGCGTGGTCGGCTTCGGGCCGAACAACCAGCCCGATCCGGCGCGCCGCGTGCTGACATTCACGACTGCGCCGCTCGAGCAGGATCTGGAGATCGCCGGCCCGATCAAGCTCGTGCTGCACGCCGCATCGAGCCGCGACGACATGGATTTTTTCGTGAAACTTTCCGAGCAGATGCCGCAATCGGCCGACGACCGCGCCAAGGGGCTCAATCCGGCGTCGTACTGGATCACCAAGGGCTGGCTGCGCGCTTCGCACCGCGCGCTCGATCCGAACAAATCGAGCGAGATGGAGCCGTATCACAGCCACAGCGATCCGACGCCGATCGAGCCCGGAAAAATCTACCGCTTCGACATCAGCGTCGAGCCGATGGCGCATCGCTTCAAGAAGGGCAATCGGATCAGGCTGGAGATCGTCAACGGCGACTCGGCGGTCACCGATGTTTTATGGACGCACTATTACACGCCCAACAAGATCGGCGCCGACACGATCTACCACTCGGCGCAGTATCCGTCGGCGCTGACGCTGCCGGTGACGGAAGGCGCCTGAAAACGTCGCTATCAGATTCCCAGATAGCGGTGCTGGACATCGACCGCGCTGGCCAAGTCCCGCGAGTTGCCGGTCCACACCACGCGGCCGCGTTCGATGATGGTGTGGCGGTCGGCGATGCGGGTCAGCGCCTGCACGTTCTTGTCGATGACCAGGATCGACTGGCCTGAGGCGCGCAGGCTTTGCAGGCAGCGCCAGATCTCGTCGCGGATGAGCGGCGCCAGCCCTTCGGTCGCTTCGTCGAGAATGAGCAGCCGCGGATTGGTCATCAGCGCGCGCCCGATCGCCAGCATCTGCTGCTCGCCGCCGGACAGCAGGTTCGCCATGGTGCCGGCGCGGCTGGCAAGCCGCGGAAACAGCGCCAGCACTTTGTCGAGCGTCCACGGCGCGCTGGCAGCAGTGCGGTTGGCGGCGGTGGCGACGAGGTTTTCGCGGGTGGTGAGATTGGGAAAAACCTGGCGGCCTTCCGGCACCAGGCCGATGCCGAGCTTGGCGACGCGATAGGCCGGCAGATCGCGGATGTCTTCGCCGGCGAAGCGGATCGAGCCCGCGGTCGCCCGCGTCAGTCCCATGATCGAGCGCACGGTCGTGGTCTTGCCCATGCCGTTGCGTCCCATCAGCGACACCATTTCGCCGGGCGCGATGGCAAACGAAATGCCGAACAGCACGCGGCTTTGGCCGTAGCTGGTCTCGATGTTGGACAGCTTCGAGCAGCGGCGAGTCAGCCATGAGTTGCCTCCTGCTCGCCGAGATAGGCTTCGCGCACCGCGGCATCGGCGCGGATCGTCGCCGGATCGCCCGAGGCGATGACGCGGCCATAGACCAGAACGGTGATGCGGTCGGCGAGCGCGAACACCGTTTCCATGTCGTGCTCGATCAACAGAATGGTGATGCCGCCTTTGAGCTCGCGCAGCATCGCCACCATGCGTGCGGATTCGTCCGGGCCCATGCCGGCCATCGGCTCGTCGAGCAGCAGGAGCCGCGGCCGCGTGGCGAGCGCCATGGCGATTTCGAGCTGGCGCTGCTCGCCGTGGCTGAGCCTGTCGACGCGCATAGCGGCGCGCGCGCCGAGCCCGACGCGCTCGAGCGCGGCCTGCGCCGGCGCGCGCAAGCCGGCGTCGCGCCGCGCGTCGTTCCAGAACCGGAACGAGTGGCCGGAATGCGCCTGCACCGCGAGCGCGACATTGTCGAGCGCGGTGAAATCGCGGAACAGCGACGTGATCTGGAACGAGCGCGCCAGCCCGAGATGGCTGCGGCGATCGGCCGACAGCGCGCTGATGTCGCCGCCGTCGAAGCGGATGCTGCCGCTTTGCGGCGCGATTTCGCCGGCGAGGAGGCCGATCAGCGTCGTCTTGCCGGCGCCGTTCGGGCCGATGATGGCGTGGAATTCGCCGCGCGGAACATCGAGCGTGATGGCGTCGGAGGCGATGACGCCGCCGAAGCGCTTGGTCAGGCCCTCGATCTGCAGCAGCGGTTCGGTCACGGCGCGCGCCTTTCGAACAGGCCGGCGATGCCGCCGTGCAGGAAGATCGCGACCAGGAGCAGCGTCGGTCCGAGGAAGAGGCCGGGATATTCGGTGACGCGCGACAGCGCTTCCTCCAGCAGCAGATAAGTCACCGTGCCGATCAGCGGGCCGAACGGCGTGGCCAGGCCGCCGAGCACGACCATGACCATGAGATCGCCGGAGCGGGTCCAGAACATCATCGCCGGGCTGATGAAGTTGGTGTGATTGGCCAACAGCGCGCCGGCAAGCCCGCACAGCGCGCCGGCGATGACGAAGCAGACGAGCTTGTAGCGGAACACCGGGAAGCCGATCGCGCGCATGCGCCGCTCGTTGGAGCGCGCGCCCTGGATCGCCAGGCCGAAGCGCGAATTGACCATGCGCGAGACGAGGTAGATGCTCGCCAACAGCAGCGCGAAGCACAGGTAATAGAACAGCGTCTTGTTATTGAGATCGATGAGGCCGCCGAACTGGCTGCGCTTGTGGATGGTGAGCCCGTCGTCGCCGCCATAGCGGTCGAGCCCGATCGCCACGTAATAGACCATCTGCGCGAAGGCGAGCGTGATCATGATGAAATAAACGCCGCGGGTGCGCAGGCTCAGCGCGCCGACCACGAGCGCGAACAAGGCCGAGACCGCGATCGCCGCCGGCCATTGGATGAAGCCCGAGTCGATGCCTTCCTTGGCCAAAATGCCGACGGCGTAGCCGCCGAGACCGAGATAGGCGGCATGGCCGAAGCTCACCATGCCGCCATAGCCCATGATGAGATTGAGGCTCACCGCGGCCATTGCCAGGATCAGCACGCGGGTGAACAGCGTCATGACGAAGGTGTTGCCGGTCAGCGCCGCGTAGAGCGGGATCAGCGCCAGGATAACCAGCAGGCCGATGGTGATCGCGTTGCGCGGATTGGGCTCGAAAAGACGCGCTCATTTGCTCGCCGCCGGAAACAGTCCTTCCGGGCGAAACACCAGGATGCCGGCCATCAGCATGTAGATCGACATCGAGGAGAGCGCCGGCGCCAAGGTCAGCGCGGCGTTGGTGTTGAGCACCGCGCGCAGCAGGTCGGGCAGGAAGGCGCGGCCGATGGTGTCGATCAGGCCGACGATGATGGCGGCGACAAAGGCGCCGCGGATCGAGCCGATGCCGCCGATGATGATGACGACGAAGGCGAGGATCAGAATGTTCTCGCCCATGCCGATCTGCACGGTGAGGATCGGCGCCTGCATCAGGCCGGCGAAGCCCGCCAGCGCCGCGCCGAGCCCGAACACCAGCGTGTAAAGCAGCTTGATGTTGACGCCGAGCGCGCCGACCATTTCGCGGTTCGAGGCGCCGGCGCGGATCAGCATGCCGAGCCGCGTGCGCATCACCAGGATGTAGAGCAGCGCCGCGACCGCCAAGGTGGCCACGATGATGACCAGCCGATAAGCCGGATAGTACACGCCGGGAATGATCTGCACGGCGGTCAGCATCTCGCTCGGCAGCGACAGCGTCATGCCGGCCGGGCCCCAGACGAGCCGCACCAATTCGTTGAAGAACAGCAACAGCCCGAAGGTGCCGAGCACGTGGTCGAGGTGGCTGCGGCCGTAGAGCGGCCGGATCGCGATCACTTCGAGCGCGACGCCGGAGACGAAGGTCGCGGCCAGCGCCAGGACGGCGCCGAGCACGAAACTTCCGGTCAGCGCGGCAAAGGTCGCGGCGAAATAGGCGCCGAGCATATAGAGCGAGCCGTGCGCCAGGTTGACCAGATCCATAATGCCGAAGATCAGCGTCAGCCCGGCCGCGAGCAGGAACAGCAGCATGCCGAGCTGCACGCCGTTGAGAAGCTGCTCGATGAAATAGAGCATGGCCCCGTCACGGTCTTCACCGTAGCGCGTCATGCCCGCGCTCGTCGCGGGCATCCACGTCTTAACAGCTTCGCAGCATTCAAGACGTGGACGGCCGGCGACAAGCCCGGCCATGACGCTGCTACGGGCAACAACAGTGCGCCGGAGATCAGACAGCCGCTCACTTCATCGAACACTTGTCGTGGAACTTGTCCTGGTCGTCCTTGACGATGAGCGAGACGGTGTGCAGCGCGTAGCCGCCGTCGGCGGTCTTGTCAGCATCCTGCAGGTAGAAATTCTGGATCGGGATGTGATTGTTGCCGAACCGGAAATTGCCGCGCACCGACTTGAAGTCGGCCTTCTCCATCTCCTTGCGCATGCCTTCTTTGTTGCTGAGGTCGCCTTTGACCGCGGTGACCGCGCTGTTGATCAGCGATACGGCGTCATAGGTCTGCGCGCCGTAGAACGACGGCGTGGTCTTGTACTTCGCCTTGAAGTCGGCGACGAACTTCTTGTTGGCGTCGTTGGGCAGGTCGTTGACCCATTCCTGGGCACCCGGCACGCCGACGGCGAGATCCTTCAGCCGCGGCAGCGACAGGTCGTCGATGGTGAAGGCGGTGTAGAGCGGGATCTGGCCCTTGAGGCCGGATTGCGCATATTGGGTGACGAACTGCACGCCGGCGCCGCCCGGATAGAAGGCGAAGATCGCGTCGGGCTTCAGCGAACGCGCCTTGGACAGCTCGGCGGAGAAATCGAGCTGGTCGGGCCAGCGCGTCAATTCCTGGCCGACGATCTGACCTTTGAACGTGGTCTGCACGCCGTTGAGCATGTCCTTGCCGGCGGCATAGTTCGGGCCCATCAGGAACGCCGTCTTGACGCCCTTCTGGTTCATGTAGGTGCCGATCGCGGCCGGCGTCTGGTCGTTGTTCCACGAGGTCGAGAACACATAGGGCGAGCACTGTTCGCCGGCGAGCTGCGAGGCGCCGGCATTGGTCACCACTGTCATGGTTTTTGAGTCGACCACGGGTTTCAGCGAGGCCAGCAGCACGTTCGACCAGATGTAGCCGACGATGAAATCGACCTTGTCGGACTCGATCAGCTTCTGGGTTTTCTGCACGCCGACTTCCGGCTTGATCTCGTCGTCCTCGTAGACGACTTCGACCGGCAGCCCGCCGATCTTGCGGCCGAGGTGGTCGAGGCCGAGCTCGAACGCGTTGCGCATGTCGTTGCCGATCGCGGCGGCGGGGCCGCTGAACGTCGAGATGAAGCCGATCTTGATGGTCTTCTGCTGCGCCGATGCTTGCTGAACCATGGCCGGCCCCGCGACCAGCGCGAGCGCGGCGGTCCCTGCAATCAATGGTCTGATCATCGCGTTTATCCTTCTCTTTCGTCCCGCTCGACGCGCGGGCTCCTCCCAGCGGAATTGGTCCGAGGGGTAGTTTTAGAAAGCAGCGCAGGTTTGCGCAACAGCACCGGCGGCTGCCATGGTGTCTCAGGCCCGCCAAATACCGCCCGCCACTAGGACAACTTCGGGAGCAGCTCGGCGAAAATGTCGGGGTGATAGCCCGCCGCCGTGAACAGGTGGTTGCGCAACTCGCCGATCATCGCCTTGAGGCTCACCATGTCGAGCCCGACCACGCGGCCGCGATATTTGCGCACCCGGCCGCCGATGATGACGGTGTCGATATTGCTGCGCTCGGCCGCCTGCACCACGGTGCCGATGGCGTTGTTCGACGGATAGAGGTTGATGTCGTCGGTGCGGATCACGAGAAGGTCGGCTTCCTTGCCCGGCGTCAGCGAGCCGATCTTGTCGTCGAGGCCGGCGCAATGCGCGCCGCCCATGGTGGCGCAATGGAGCACGTCGCGCACCATCAGCGGCTTGGGCGGATTTTGATCGCCGGAGAATTTGCGGTTCTGCGCCACGGCGCGCTGGATGTAGAGCGCGACCCGCATCTCCATGAACATGTCGGTCGAGTAGGAAGTTTCGTTGTCGACGCTAAAACCCGGCTTGATGCCGTGGTCCCAGGCGTGCTGCAGCGCGCAGACGCCTTCGCCCAGCGCATATTGTGCGTCGGAGCGCGGGCACACGTTGATATTGGCGCCGCTGTCGAGAAAAATCTGCCAGGTCCGCTCCGGCAGCGCGCCGCAATGGTTGAAGGTGTTGTCCGGGCCGACCAGCTTGTCGGCCGCCAGCGGATCGAGCAGCGCCGCCATCTGCGGACCTTGGAATTCGGTGGTGATGCGAAGCCCGAGCTTGCGCGCCACCGCCCAGTTCTCGCGGATGGGGCCGGAGAACATGCGCAACGTCACGAGCTGGTCCGCCGACGAGAAATATTTCTTTTGCAGCCGCTCGAGATCCTGCGGCCATTGATGATCCCAATCGCCGGCGCCGGGCGGACCCGACGCGTGCACGGCGCGGATGCCGGCGTCGAACAGCGCTTCCACCGCGGCATCGGAATGGGCGGCGCTGCGGGAATTATGGGAATTGTCGATCACGCACGTCACGCCGGCATCGATGCAGCCCATGGCGGTGAGATAATTGCCGACATAATGATCTTGCGGCCGATAGAATTTGGCGAACGATAGATGCGTGGCGTTCATATAGTCCGCAAGCGTCGGCGAATTCGGATTGATGCGGCGCAGCTGCCCTTCCCAGGAATGCCGATGGCAGTCGACCAAGCCCGGCACGATGATGGTGTCGAAGGCGTCGATCACCTGCGCGTCCGCGGCGTTGATCTCGGGCGCGATCGCGGAAATCTTGGTGCCCTCGATCAGCAGATCGCCTTTCACCAGATCGCCGACCTTGGCGTCCATGCTGACGATGGTGCCGCCTTTGAGGAGAATGCGGCTCTTCGGATCGATTGCCTGCTGGCCGTCGAAGCGGCGAACATCGTCGGCCAGGGCGGGCCGGAAAGTCCGTCGCCGGCGGCGGTGCCCGCTGCCAGCGCCGCGCCGGCCTTGAGCGCACTGCGGCGCGACATGCGCATGTCACTCGTCATGGTCGATCCTCCCTTGGCTTTTATTCGAGCAGCGGTCACTCCTCCGCGGTCGCCCGCAAATACTCATTGAGACCGGGGCTGATATTGGGCACGAAAAGCTCCTCGACCTTCATGGGGCGGCGCGTGAGTTTTTGCTCGTCGAGATGGCGCATCAGCGCGTCCAGCGTCGGCCGGCTGCCTTCGATCGAATAATCCCAGATTTGCGGCCCGAAAATCTTGCGCGTCGCCTCGACTTCGTCGATCACCCACGGCAGACCGACGGTCAGCGCGTCGGTGTCGTACATCCAGTGATAGGCGATGTCGCGCGCCCGGCAGAAGGCGCGATAGAAGCTGATCGCCAGCCACGGGTTCGCCTCGTAAAGTTTTGTCTTCAGCACGAAGGTGTGCATGATCGGGAATATGCGGGTGCGTTCGTAGTAGTCGCGTTCGACTTTGCGAGGCTCCGCAAATAGGCGCCGCACGGTGGTGCCAAGCGTTTTCGGAATCATCACCGATGACAGCGCGTCGATCTCGCCGCGCTCCAGCATGTCCTCGAGTGTCGTCCCGGGCGACATGAATTCGACGCGGATGCCGTCCGGCGGCTTGATGGTGCGCACCGGCCGGCCGATCACCCAGGTGACGTCTTCCGGCCGCACGCCGTAATCGTGCAGCAAAAAGCCGCGCACCCATACCGCGGCGGTCATCTGATAGTCGCCGACGCCGATGCGCTTGCCCTTGAGGTCTTGCGGCTTCTCGATCTTCGAATCGGCGCGCAGATAGACCGCCGAGTGGCGGAACACCCGCGACGGAAACACCGGAATGGCGATGAACCGCGTGTCGCCTTCCGAGCGCAGGATGGTGTAGGACGACAGCGACATTTCCGAGACGTCGAACTCTTCGTGATTGAGCATGCGCCAGAACGTCTCGCCCGGCCGCAGCGGAATGAATGTCAGGTCGACGCCTTCGGGCTCGACCCGGCCGTCGATCAGCGGTTGGGTGCGGTCGTAGCGGCCGCAGGCCATGGTGAGCTTCAGTTTTTTCATGAATTGGGCATTCCTCGCTGAGCGCTGCTTCCGTCATCCTGAGGTGGCCGCAAAGCGGCCCTCGAAGGATGCACGAGCCCGGGCCGTCGCCCTTCGAGGCTCGCTGCGCTCGCACCTCAGGGTGACGGAACATTTACAGGATAATGCTCGGATTGCGGATGCTTTGGTCGCAATCGATCAGGTTGACTTGCTTGGCCTGGATCTTCCAGGCAGTGCCGTCGCGCACAACGCGATGTCCGGCCCAGCCGGTGAGCACTCTGGTTTCGTCGCCCCAGAATTCGCTGATCAGAAAGTTCGAGCGCACCATGCGCGTGTCGTCGCGCGCGGTGGCGAAAACTTCGACATTGGTGATGAGCCGCACCGTGCGCGATGCCGGCGCTTGCGACCAGGCGAATCCGGTGCGCATCCGGTAGATCCGGTCCTCGAGCCGGCGGCGGTCGTCGAACATCACCGAAATCTCGCGCCGCGGGTCGCCGGCGCTCGGCGTCGACGGCACCCAGTAGATGCATTCGGCCGCGTACATGGCGAGCCAGTCGTCGTAGCGGAGCTGGTCGAGGAGGCGCGCTTCGCGCTCGATGAGCCGACGGAATTCGTCGCGCACGGCGACGTCGGTGACGGCGCGCGCGTCATCCTGCCAGTCGGAAAAGTTCTCGATCAGCGCGCGATAGAGCGCATCGTTGACGTAATGCGAGCTGCGCGACGGATCGGGTTTTGCGGCGGGCGCGTTCATGTCACGGCTCACGCTGGATGGCGAGGTTCGGGCGCGCCTTCATCAGCCGTTTCCACTCCTTGAAGTGCTCGCGCATGAAGGCCTCGTCGGTCGCCGGCGCGGTGATCGAGCCGTCATCGTTCGTTTTGACGCGATCGGGGATGCCAAAACCGCGGTTCATGTAGACCCACTCGTCTTCCGGCGCCATCAGGCCGCGCTGGATCTGCTCGAAATTGGCGATGTCGTCGACCTCGCCGAAATTCGGGAAACCTTCCTGGGTGCGCATGCGCAGCGCATTGATGTCGGTGACGGCGTCGGTGGGCACGGAACCGTCGTCGACGATCATGGTGCCGTACCAGATGGCGTTGGTTTCCTCGACGCCGACCGGCTCGAACACCTGGATGTGGTTGCCGAGCAGCGAAAAATTCGGAAACACGTTGATGTTGACCGGCTCGGAGCCGGCGAGATCGAGCAGCGCGAAGGCGCGGTCGCCGTAGCGCCTGATGAATTCGGCCTCGTAATGCTCCATGCCGGGATGCGCGCTTTCCAGCGCCCACAAGCCGCCCGGGCGTTTTTCGAGGTTCGGCCGCTTGTCCTTGAAGTGATTGCCGTGGCCGGTATAGCGCATGTACATCGGCTGGGTGTCGGGCGAATTGCGGTAATAGGCCATGCCCTTGGCGTTCTCGCCGGCAAAGCGGTTCTCGGTTTCCAGAAGCGAGCGGTGCGAATAGGCGACGTGATAGCCGTCGCACGAATTGTCGTAGGCGAGCTTCCAGTTGCCTTTGTAGCGAAACCGGTTGGCCTCGCAGACCACGACCTTGCCGCCGGGATTGCGGTCGAGCCACTCGTCGATGATCTTTGCGATCGAACCGAGATGTTCGGTGAGCGGCAGCGCGTCCATGTTCAGCGTGGCGAAGATGAAGCCGCGATAGGATTCGACCCGCGGCACTTGCGCGACGTTGTATTTCGGATCGCGCATGTCCTCGGCATAGCCTTCCGGCCACGGCACGCCGCGCAGTTTTCCGGTGTTGAGAAAATTCCAGCCGTGATACGGGCACTGGAACGATTTGGTATTGCCCTTGTCCCAGCGGCAAAGCGTGGTGCCGCGATGGGTGCAGCGATTATAGAGCGCGCGGATTTTTCCGTTCGCGTCGCGCACGATGATCAGCGGCCGCAAGACCCAAGCGCCGGGTGATGAAGTCGTTGTCGTTCGGGATTTCGCTTTCGTGGGCGAGATAGGTCCAGGTGCCGCCGAAAATATTCGTCATCTCGGCTTCGAAGATCGCCGGATCGGTGTAGATCAGCCGATGGGCGCGGTCTTCTTGGACGAGATGATCCCAATCGTACAGCGCGGTGCCGCCGAGGCGGGTCGGCGGCGCGTTGATCTTCTCCAGAGCCGTCATGACGCGCTCCTTTTCTTCTCCCTCTCCCCCCTGGGAGAGGGAGTTCGCTTGCGCAAGCCCTAGGACGAGCCTTCAGAAGAAATCGAAATACTCATTCTGCTCCCAGGTGCTCGGCTCGTCGCCTTGCGCCACTTCGCCGCTGTCTTCCAGCGAGCGCTGGTAGCGCCCGGCTTCGGTGCGCTTGAGCTTGATGAAGTAGTCGATGAAGGTATCGCCGAGCTCGCGGCGGAACAACGGTTCCTTTTCCAGCGCGTCGAGCGCTTCGGGCAGGCTTTTGGGCAGCATCGGCCGCTCGGCGGCGTAAGGCTCGTCGGTTGCCGGCGGCGGCTGCAGCTTGGCCGTCCATGCCGGCGCGCCCAGCCACGACTTGCGACATTATAAAGAGATACGGATTGGCCGCCGGCTCGCCGATGCGGTTTTCCAGCCGCGTCGCCGGATCGTGCTGCCCGCCGAGCACGCGGATCATGGCGCCGCGGTGGTCGTAAGCCCAGGTGGCGCGATCGGGCGCCAGCGAGTTCGGTTTGAAGCGGCGATAGCCGTTGACGGTCGGCGTGGCGAACACGGTGCTCGGCACCGCGTATTGCAGAAGGCCGGCGAGATACGAGTGGCCGAGCGGCGACAGCACATCTTCAGAGTTTTGGCCAGATTTTTCCGGCATGAACAGATTGGCGCCGCTTGAGGCGTCGACCAGCGACTGATGCAGGTGCCAGCCGCTGGCGTAGTAACCCTTCAATGCCGGGCGGGCCATGAAGGTGGCGAAATAGCCGAGACGCCGGCAAACCTGCCGGGTCGCGGTGCGGAACAGCAGCACGTTGTCGGCCGCTTCCAACGCGGCACATGGCGCAAAGGTACATTCGACTTGGCCGGGGCCCCATTCATTTTCAATGGAACGCAGTCCGAGCCCCAGCGCCTCGAAAGCATCGCCGAGCGCATCGAACACCGGCTGCATCAAATCCATGTTGGATTCGGAATGGTAGTGATAGCCGGGCTCGGCCGGCCATGTCGCGATCGGACGGCCGCGCGTGCCTGGCACGCCGACATTCTCTTCGGTCAAATGATCGGTGGCGACGCGAAGCAGATACCACTCGATCTCGGCGCCGATAACGCTGGTGAATTTTGCATCGGCGAGCTTTTGCAGCGCCTTTTTCAGCAACTGACGCGGCGAAAAATGAAACGGCGTGCCGTCGTTGAAATATTCGTCGCACAGAATCCAGCCGACGCCGGGCGCCCACGGCAGCGTGCGAAAGGTTTTGGGATCGGCAACCACGGTGAGATTGGGCGAGCCCGTCATCTCGTCGAGCCCCATGCCGCCGCCGCGGGTGAACGAGGCGAAGACGCGGGCGCCGGCGGAATCGAGCGTCGTGGTGGCGACGCCGATATTGTAGCCGGCCGTCAACGCGGAGAGGAACGCCGGCACGGTGAGCGTCTTGGCCCGCACATAGCCGTGGGTATCGCTCCAGGCGAGCCGGACATAGCGGAGCTTTTCCGCCTCGACCCGGCGTTTGATATCGGTGGCGAGCCGGCGCTGCTCGTCGCTCCACAGGCCGTGCTTTTCGATGAAGGTCGGCGGCTTGCTCATGTCCGGTGCCGAAACGATGGGAACTTATAGTTTCACGGTTTGATCGGCGAAAGACAGTCCCCATATATGCTCAATGAGCAAGCCTCTGGTTGTCACCATCCCGCACCGGCTCGGCCAGGACGAAGCGGTGCGCCGCCTGAAGTCGGGCGTGCGCAGCGCCCAGGAAAAATTCGGCCAGTTCTTCAGCGCTCCAGGAAGAAACCTGGACCGACAATCGTTTGCAGTTCCGCATCACGGCGCTGGCGCAGACGGCGAGCGGCACCATCGACGTGCTCGACGACCATGTGCGCCTCGAGGTCGTGCTGCCTTGGCTCCTGGCCAAAGTCGCTGCAACCATCCAGCCGCTGATCCGCAAGGAAGGCACGCTGCTGTTGGACAAGAAATAACCTTAGGACTTCGCTTTCTTCGAAGGTTTCGACTTGCCAGAACTGTTGAGGGCGATCGCTTGGCGAATGAGCGCCTTGAAGGCGGACTCGTCAACTTTTTCTCCTTCGTGGATGTCGATCGCGCGGCGTACGTTTCCGTCGAGACTCGAGTTGAAGAGACGGGCCGGATCCTTCAGAGACGCGCCCTTGGCGAAGGTAAGCTTCACGACCTTCTTGTAGGATTCGCCGGTGCAGATGATGCCGTCGTGCGACCAAACCGGAGTGCCCATCCACTTCCACTCCTCGACGACGTCCGGGTCTGCTTCCTTGATGAGCTTGCGCATTCTGCCGAGGGTTTCCCCGCGCCAGTCCCCGAGTTCGGCGATTCTTTTCGAGATGAGTTCCGATGCCGACTGGCCTTGGCTCGCGCCCGGCTTTTTCATGTTCTCATCCTAGAAGTTCCAGACATATTTCATTTGCAAGACAGTGGCGGATGGTCATGTAAGTTCAAAGCTTCTCGGCGAGGAAGCGCAGCAGCCGCGGCGCCAAAAAACCGGAATAGCTGGTCGGCTCCTCGATCGGATCGTTCATCCAATAATGCGGCGCGCCCTGCACGATGCAGGGCCGCACGAAGAAGCCGGCCTGCTTGAGCGCCAGCGTGAACGGCTCGGTGTGCTGCTTGGGATCGACCAGGTCGTCCTGGGTGCCGGTGACCAGGAGCACGCCGATCTTGTTGTTGGCGAAGGTCGCGTAGCTGGTCGACGAGGCGTCGAAATAAAGCTGCCGGTTTTCCATCGGCGAGGCGCCAAGGAATTTCTGGATGTTGTTATCGACGCCGCCCTGGATCTGATAGGTCGTCCACATCGCCACCATATCGTAGACGCCGTAGACGCCGACTAGCGCCTTCACTTCCGTCGAGACGGACGCAAACGGATCCTGCGGATAACCGCCGGTGAATTTCTTGCCGCTGAGCGCCGCCAGCGAAGCGAGATGGCCGCCGGCCGACGCCCCGAGTAGCCCGATGCGCTGCGGATCGATGCCGAATTCGCCGGCCTTGCCGCGCACGAACTGCACGCCGGCGAGCACGTCCTGCACGGCCTGCGGGAATGTCTTGCCCTTGGTGGCGAGCCGATAGCTGATGGCGAACACCGCGTAGCCGCGCGCCGCCAGATACGGCCCCCAAAACTGGAACGCGGCGCGCACGCCCTGGACCCAGCCGCCGCCATGCACGGCGACCAGCGCCGGCGCTGCTTTCGCGCCTTTCGGCAGATAGAGGTCGCCTTGCAGCTCGACGCCGTCGTGATTGGCGTAGGTGATGCCAAGGTGGGTGGTGACGTTATCCGCGGTCATTGATTGGGCCTCTCCAGTCGTGTGCTTTAGCTTATCGCGTCCGATCCGGCGCAGGATGTCAATCGGCCGCGCATGCCGGCCGCGCAAGGCATGGCTGCCGTTCGGCTGCTGCCTGCGCCATGGCAAAGTGCATTTCGCGTGCTAGAACAATGGCCCAGTATTGAGAAGAGCCGGGCTTTGGGAGGTGGAATGACTGTGGCGTCATCGCGTGAGGCGCAATCGCTTGTCGTCAATGGCACGCGGATCGATCTGGTCGAAAAGGGTTCTGGCCCGCCGCTGCTTTTCCTCCACGCCGAGAACGGCATCGAGCCGGCCGCGGCGGCTATCGACGAACTCGCCAAGCACGCGCGCGTCATCGCGCCGACCCATCCGGGCTATGGCCGTTCCGAACTGCCCAAGGGCATGCGCTCGGTCGACGATCTGTCGTATTTCTATCTCGACCTGCTCGATCAGCTCGACCTCAAGGATCTCACCGTGGTCGGCGTCGGGCTTCGGCGCCTGGATCGCCGCCGAGATCGCGGTGAAAACCACGGCGCGGATGGCGCGCCTGGTCATGGCCAATGCGGTCGGCGTCAAGGTCGGCGACCGCGAGACCCGCGACATCGCCGATATTTTTGCGCTGACCGAGCCGGAATATATCGACATCGTCTATTGCGATCCGGAGGCCGGCAAGCGCGACTACAAGGCGCTGCCGGACGCCGAGGTGCTCGCCGCCGCGCGGGCGCGCGAGGCGACGGCGCGGTTTGCCTGGAATCCGTACTTCCACAATCCGCGGCTCAAAAGCCGGCTGCACCGCATCCGCATCCCGACGCTGTTTCTGTGGGGCACGCACGACCGTATGCTCAGCGAGGCTTACGGCCGCGCCTATTGCGCGATGATCCCGGGCGCGCGGTTCGAGCCGATCGACCGCGCCGGGCATTTCCCCGATCACGAGCAGCCGAAGGTGTTTGCCGAAAAGGTGCTGGCGTTCGCGAAAGCCAAATGACGCCGCAACAGGAATACGCGCCATGAAAGTCTACCAGTTCACCGAGCAGCCCTATTACCCGGCCTGGAACGAGCATTCCGGCTCGCTGCGCGTCAATCTCCTCAACCGCAAATGCGACCCGCGCATCGCCGCCGACCTGTTCCATCGCTATTACGACGAGTGGCAGCTCGCCGACGAGCTCGGCCTCGACATCATGCTCAACGAGCATCACCAGACCGCGACCTGCATGTCGTCGACGGTGGTGGTGGGGCTTTCGGTGCTGGCGCGCATCACCAAGAACCGCGCGGCTTCTGGTGCTCGGCTATCCGATCGGCCACCGGCCCGATCCGCTGCGCGTCGCCGAGGAGCTGTCGACCATCGACGTGATCTCGCGCGGCCGCCTCGACATGGGCTTCATCAAGGGCGTGCCTTACGAGTTTCCCGCCTCCAATCAAAATCCTGTCGGCGTCATGGACCGTTTCTGGGAAGCGCTCGACTTCATCATCAAGGCGATGACCACCCACGACGAACTGTTCAACTGGGAAGGCGAGTATTTCAATTATCGCCAGGTCAATGTCTGGCCGCGGGTCTGGCAGGAGCCGCATCCGCCGATCTGGACCACGACCGGCAGCACCACCCAGGCGCGGCTCCTCGGCGAGCGCGGCTATGTGATGGCGACGCTCGGCTCCGGCTACAACACGCGCCCGCTCTATGACGCCTATCGCCGCGGCTACCTGGCGAAGTGGGGCAAGGCGCCCGGGCCTGACCGCTTCGCCTATCTCGGCCTGGTTGGCGTCGCCAAAGACCGCGACGAGGCGCGCCGCCGCGGCGAGCTGGTCGCCGGCTATCTGCGCTCGAGCGGCATCGTGCATCTGCCGTTCCGCAATCCGCCGGGCTTCCTCTCGGCCGAGGACAATGCGCGGATGCTGCGCGGCGAGACGCCGCCGCGCAGCTACACCAAGGATCGCCGCGTCATCAGCATGCACAGCGCCAGCGTCGAGGATTTGATCGCCGCCGGCATCCTGTTCTGCGGCACGCCGGACGAGGTCTACGAGCAGATCGTCGATTTCTGCGGATACTGCGGCGGCATGGGCAATCTGCTGATGATGGGCCACGCCGGCTACCTCACCCACGAGCAGACCGTCGACAATCTCAGCGCTGTTCGCCCGCGAGGTCTATCCGCGGCTCAAGGCCTGGAAGCAGCCGGACGCCGATGAGGTAGCTGCCCTGGCGGCGGCCGAACCGGTAAAATCAAATCCCGCCGCGAGCGTGCGGGCAGGCGATCTGGTTGACGCCACGATGACGACCAACTGAGCGAGGCAGCGGCGTGCCATGAGGGTCTATCACTTCAGCGAGCAGGCCTATCATCCGGCCTGGAACGAGCATTCCGGCACGCTGCGCGTCACCTTCCCGAACCGGAAATGCGACCCGCGCGTCGCCGCCGATCTGTTCCACCGCTATTACGACGAGTGGCAGCTCTGCGACGAGCTCGGCCTCGACATCATGCTCAACGAGCATCACCAGACCGCGACCTGCATGTCGTCGTCGGTGGTGATCGGGCTCGCCATCACGGCGCGCGCCACCAAGCAGGCGCGGCTTCTGGTGCTCGGCTATCCGATCGGCCACCGGCCCGATCCGCTGCGCGCCGCCGAGGAACTGTCGACCATCGACGTGATTTCGCGCGGCCGGCTCGACATGGGTTTCATCAAGGGCATCCCGTACGAGATCGCAGCCTCCAACCGCAATCCGACCGAACTGATGGACCGATTCTGGGAGGCGCACGATTTCATCATCAAGGCGATGACCACCCACGACGAAGACTTCAATTGGGACGGCGAATTTTTCCAGTACCGCCACGTCAATGTCTGGCCGCGGGTGTGGCAGGAGCCGCATCCGCCGGTGTGGTCGACCACCGGCAGCTCGACGCAGGCGCGCGTGCTCGGCGAGCGCGGTTACGTCATGGCGACGCTCGGCACCGGCTACGGCACGCGCAAGCTCTACGACGCCTATCGCAAGAGCTACATGGGGAAGTACGGCAAGGCGCCGGGCGCCGATCGCTTCGCCTATCTCGGCCTGGTCGCGGTCTCCTACGACCGGGAAGAAGCGAAGAAGCGCGGCCATCTCATCGCCGGCTATCTGCGCACCAGCCCGATCGTGGCGCTGCCGTTCCGCAATCCGCCGGGCTACATCCCGCCCGAGGACAATGCGCGGATGCTGCGCGGCGAGACGCCGCCGCGCACCTACACCAAGGACGGCCGCGTCATCTCCATGCAATTCGCCAGCGTCGAGGAATTGATGGACGCCGGCGTGCTGTTCTGCGGCACGCCCGACGAAGTCTACGAGCAGATCGTCGACTTCTGCGGCAACTGCGGCGGCATGGGCAATCTTCTGATGATGGGGCAGGGCGGCGAGCTCACCCACGCGCAGACGGTCGATAACCTCACCCTGTTCGCCCGCGAGGTTTATCCGCGGCTCAAGGCGTGGCAGCAGCCGGACGCGGAAGCTGCTGCGGCGGCCGTGGCAGCGTAAGTTGCTGCCGCGCCTCAAGAATCTCTAAGTCTGTTCAAAAATTGGTACAAATCTTGATTTTGGGACGAGCTTGGCCCATTGCTGTGCCATGACAGCAGCTGAGCCCTTCACATCCGATCCCTTCGTCGTCGGCAAAAGCGCGCCGGTGCCTGAGCCGCGCCCGATCCCGGCCGAGGAATCGCTGTGCCCGGTCGTGTCCCACGCCTGGGTCAATTCCGAATACAAGCACTTGATCGTCGAGGCGTCGCCGAAGGCGCTCGCGGTCAATCCGGGTCAGTTCTTCAATCTGCTGTGCCCGTCGCCCGACGTCGGCGAATTGTTCTTCCGCCGCCCGCAGAGCGTCTATCGCATCGACCGCGCGCGCGGCAGGATCGAGTTTCTCTACAAATGCGTCGGGCGCGGCACGCGCGGCTTGGCGACGCTGCAGGCCGGGTGACGAACTCAACATGGTCGGCCCGCTCGGCGTCGGCTTTCATCTCGATCCGGCCTGGCGCCACATCGTCGTGCTCGGCCGCGGCGTCGGCATCGCCACGCTCGGGCCGATCTCGCAGCTGGCGAAGGAGAACGGCGTCGGCGTCACCGCGATCCTCTCGGCGCGCGACAAGGATTTCGTCATGGCCGGCGCGCTGTTCGCCGAAGCCGGCGACGTCGTCAGCGTGCTCGACACCGACGGCACGAGCGCGGTGGAGAACGTCGAGAAAATCCTCGACCGATTGATCGCGCAAAAGCGCGCCGATGCGTTCTTCACCTGCGGCGCGAACCGGCTGTTCCAGCTGATGAAGCGCGTCGGCAAGGCGCACAATATTCCGGGCCAGGTGGCGATGGAGCAGGTGATGGCGTGCGGGCTCGGCCCCTGCTACGTCTGTGTCCGCACCTTCGAAGTGAACGGCAAGAAAGAGCTGCGCCGGGTCTGCATCGAAGGCCCGGTATTCGACATGCAGGAGGCGGTCGGATGGTAGACATGAGCGTCAAGATCGGTGCGGTGACGCTGAAGAATCCGATCATGCCGGGCTCCGGCTGCTTCTCCACCGATCTCGCCCAGGTGATGGACATCAACCGCCTCGGCGCCATGGTGGCGAAAACCGTGTCGCGCGAATACCGCGCCGGCAATCCGCCGCCGCGCGCCGCCGAGGTCGAAGGCGGCATGATCAATTCGATCGGGCTGCCGACCAAGGGCATCGATTATTTCTTCGAGCATCAGGTGCCGGACTATCGGCGCTTCACGCCGCCGCTGGTCGGCTCGATCTCGGCGACCACGATCGAGGATTTCGAGGCCATGGCGCGCGACGTGGCGCAGGGCGACATCGACGTGCTCGAGGTGAATATCTCCTGCCCGACGCGCGATCCCAAGGGCGGCAATTTCGCGCTGCACGCCGAGCACACGTATGACGTGGTCAAGCTCATCCGCGCCACCACCGACAAGCCGGTCTGGGTGAAACTGTCGCCCAATGCCGGCGACATCGTCACGGTCGCGCAAGCGGCCGAGCGCGCCGGCGCCAATGCGCTGGTGGTTTCGAACACGATTCTGGGCCTGAAGATCAACACCGACACGTTCCGCCCGGCGATCGGCAACAAGTTCGGCGGCCTGTCGGGCCCCGGCATCAAGCCGGTCATCGTGCGCATGGTGCATCAATGCGCGCAGGCCGTGAAAATCCCGATCATCGGCTGCGGCGGCATCGTCAAGGTCGAGGACGTGGTCGAATACATGCTGGCCGGCGCCACCGCGGTGATGATCGGCTACCTGACCTTCCGCAATCCCACCGGCATGATCGCCATCATCGACGGCCTCGAGCAATGGTGCGCCAAGCGCGGCTTTGCCCGCGTCGCCGATCTCACCGGCGCCATGATCGACGAGCCGCCGATGGAGACTTTTGCCGCGGCCGCCATGCCGATCGGCTAGGGCGTCAACGGAACAGAGCAATGCGTATCACCATCCGAAAGCCCGACGACTGGCACCTGCACGTCCGCGACGGCGAGATGCTCAAAGCGGTGCTGCCGTACACGGCGAAGCATTTCGGCCGCGCCATCCTGATGCCGAACCTGATTCCGCCGGTGCGCACCACGGCCGACTGCGTCGCCTATCGCGAGCGGGTGATGGCGGCGATACCGCAGGGGTCGAAGTTCAAGCCGCTGCTGACCTGCTATCTCACCGACGACACCGATCCCGACGACGTCGAGCGCGGCTTTCGCGACGGGCTGTTCACCGGCGTGAAACTTTATCCGGCCAATGCCACGACCAATTCGGCCGCCGGCGTCACCGACTACAAGAAAGTCATGCGCGTGCTGGAGCGCATGGAAAAGATCGACATGCCGTTCCTGATGCACGGCGAGGACACCGATCCGGACGTCGATATTTTCGACCGCGAGAAGGCGTTCATCGACCGCTACCTGACGAAATGGGTGAAGCAATTCCCCGGCCTGCGCTTCATCCTCGAACATCTGTCGTCGAAAGAGGGCGCCGATTACGTGAAGAGCGCGGCGCCGCAGGTCGGCGGCACCATCACGCCCTATCACATGATGCTGACGCGCAACGACTGGTTCGGCCACGGCTTGAAGCCCTACATGTACGTCATGCCGGTGATCAAAACCGCGCGCGACCGCACCGCGTTGCGCAAGGCCGCGACCTCGGGCGAGGCCTGCTATTTCCTCGGCACCGATTCCGCGCCGCATCCTTATGCGCGGAAAGTCTCGACCAACGGCGTGCCCGGCATGTTCAACGCGCCGGTCGCGATCGAGACCTATGCGCGGGTGTTCGAGGAGGAAGGCGCGCTCGACAAGCTCGAAGCCTTTGCCTCGCTCAACGGACCGAAGCATTATCGAATGCCGCCGAACGAGGACACGATCACGCTGGAGAAGACGCCTTGGACCGCGCCGGAGGAGGTCAAGGTCGCCGGCCCCGACGAGCGCGCCTTGGTCTATCGCGGCGGCGAGACGATCGAGTGGAAGGTGGTCGCGTAGCTTCACTCTCCCGTCTGGGCCGCGCAGGCGCGGGCCCGAGTGAAGCGCGAGCGGCAAGGTTTCGACGTGCCGCAGCGCCGCGATTCTGCATCGCCCTCGAGCCGCACGATGACAAGGGGAGAAGGAGACGAACAATGACAGGCTTCCCCGACAAAGCGGTGATGGCCGAGCTGACGGCGAAGATGCTGCTCGAAGTGGACGCGGTCCGCTTCATGACCGACAAGCCGTTCATCTACACCTCCGGCTGGGCGAGCCCGGTCTATACCGATTGCCGCCGGCTGATCTCGTTTCCGCGCGTGCGCTCGACGCTGATCGATTTCGGCGTGGCGACGGTGCTGCGCGACGCCGGCTTCGAGCAATTCGACGCGGTGGCCGGCGGCGAGACCGCGGGCATTCCGTTCGCCGCCTGGATGGCGGACCGCCTGATGCTGCCGATGCAATATGTGCGCAAGAAGCCGAAAGGCTTTGGCCGCAACGCCCAGATCGAGGGCCATATCGAGGACGGCGAGCGCGTGCTGCTGGTCGAGGACATGACCACCGACGGCCGCAGCAAGGTGAATTTCTGCAAGGCGCTGCGCGGCGCCGGCGCGACCGTCGAGCATGTCTTCGTGTTCTTCTTCTACGACATCTTTCCCGAGAGCAAAAAAATCTTCGGCGATCTCGGCGTCACCTTGCACGCGCTCGCCACCTGGTGGGACGTGCTGGAGGTGGCCAAGAAGAGCGGCAAGTTCGACAAGGGCAAGCTCAAGGAAGTCGAAAAATTCATGAAGAATCCCGCCGGCTGGTCGAAAGCCCACGGCGGCGTCGCGCAAGCGGCGGAGTAATCAGAGGGAAGAAATGCCAAATCAAGTTGCGGATGTGATTGTTGTCGGCGCCGGCAATGCGGCGTTTTGCGCGGCGCTGGCGGCGCAGGAGCAGGGCGCCAAGGTGGTGATGTGCGAGGCGGCGCCGGAGGACGAATCCGGCGGCAACAGCCGCTTCACCGCCGGCTCGATCCGCGTCGTCTATAACGGCGTCGACGACATCAAGACGCTGGTGCCCGATCTCACGCCGGCCGAAATCGAGACCACGGATTTCGGCACCTACACCGCCGATCAGTTCTTCGACGACATGGCGCGCGTCACGCAGCACCGCGCCGATCCCGATCTGGTCGAGCTGCTGGTCACCAAGAGCTTCGATTCGCTCAACTGGATGCGCGAGAAGGGCGTGCGGCTCATTCCGATCTACGGCCGGCAGGCATTCAAGATCGACGGCAAGTTCAAGTTCTGGGGCGGGCTGACGGTCGAATCCGTCGGCGGCGGGCCGGGGCTGATCGCCATGCTCACCGAGTCGGCAAAAAAGCGCGGCATCGAGATTCGCTACGCGACGCGCGGCCTCGATCTTCTTGTTCGACGGCAATCGCGTCGAGGGCGTGCGCGTGCGCCAGAACGGCGAGGTGCGCGAATTGCGGGCGAAATCGGTGGTGCTGGCCTGCGGCGGTTTCGAGGCCAATCCGGAATGGCGCACGCGCTATCTCGGCCCCGGCTGGGATCTCGCGAAGGTGCGCGGCACCCGCTTCAACACCGGCGACGGCATCCGCATGGCGATCGATATCGGCGCGGCGCCGCGCGGCAACTGGTCGGGCTGCCACGCCGTGCAATGGGAAATGAACGCGCCGGAATTCGGCGATCTCGCCGTCGGCGATCAGTTCCAGAAACACTCCTATCCGTTCTGCATCCTGGTCAACGCCACCGGCAAGCGCTTCGTCGACGAGGGCGCCGATTTCCGCAATTACACTTATGCCAAATACGGCCGCGTGGTGCTGGAGCAGCCGGGCCAGTTCGCCTGGCAGATTTTCGATCAGAAGGTGAAGCACCTGCAGCGCGACGAATACAAGATCCGCCAGATCACCAAGGTGACGGCGAACACCATCGAGGAGTTCGCGCAGAAGCTCGAAGGCGTCAACGCCGCCGAGTTCGTCAAGACCATCAAGGAATGGAACGCCGCGGTGAAGACCGACGTGCCGTTCAATCCGAACGTCAAGGACGGCCGCGGCACCCAAGGGCTCGCCATCAACAAGAGCAATTGGGCGAACACGTTCGACGCGCCGCCCTATCGAAGGCTACGCCGTGACCTGCGGCGTCACCTTCACCTTCGGCGGCTTGCGCATCAACACCGACGGCGAAGTGCTCAACACCGACTATCAGCCGATCCGCGGCCTCTATGCCGCGGGCGAACTGGTCGGCGGCCTGTTCTATTTCAACTATCCGGGCGGCTCCGGCCTGATGTCCGGCACGGTGTTCGGCAAGATCGCCGGCACCTCGGCCGGCCGCGCCGGCAAGAACTGAAAATGGACGCCAAGGTTTCAGGTCCGCTCAACGAACTCGGCGCCACCGAGATCGTGCAAAAGATCGCGCGCGGCGAGGCCACGTGCGAAGCGGTGACGCGCGATTGCGTGGCGCGGATCGCTGCGCGCGACGGTGTCGTCAAAGCGTGGGTGAATTTCGATCCGGAATTGGCGCTCGCGCAGGCGCGCGCGCTCGATCGCGCGCCGAACCGCGGTCCGCTGCACGGCGTGCCGATCGGCGTCAAGGACATCATCGATACGTTCGACATGCCGACCGAGTTCGGCTCGCCGATCTACAGGGGCCATCGGCCGCCGTCGGACGCGGCTTGCGTGGCGCTGTTGCGCCGCGCCGGCGCGGTGATGCTGGGCAAGACCGCGACCTGCGAATTCGCCGGCATGGCGCCGCCGGAGACCACCAATCCGCACAATGCCGCGCATACGCCGGGCGGCTCGTCGAGCGGCTCGGCGGCGGCGGTCGCCGACGACATGGTGCCGGCGGCGCTCGGCACCCAGACCGGCGGCTCGGTGCTGCGCCCGAGCTCCTATTGCGGCATCTTCGGCTTCAAGCCGACCTACAACACGTTCAACAAAGCCGGCGTGAAGCCGGCGGCGGAAAGCATCGACACCATCGGCTGGCTCGCCCGCTCGCTCGACGACATCGAACTGCTCACCGCTGTGCTGCGCATGCAGGGCGCCGCGAACCGCCGCGCACGATGAATTCGGCGCCGCGGATCGGACTGTGCCGCACCGAAATGTGGGACACAGCGCAGCCGGAGACCAAGGCCGCGGTGGAAGGCGCCGCCGCCGCGCTCGCCAAGGCCGGCGCCGACGGTGCGCGAAGTCAAACTTCCCGATCCGTTCACCGGCTTGCGCGTCGATCGCCCGCGAGACCATCAATTTCCACGAGCGCGCCGCCTGCATGGCCTACGAATGGGACCATCATCGCGAGGCGCTGTCGCCGCAGATGCGGCGCTATATCGAGAACGGCCAGAAAGACCTCGCGGCAGGATTACGTCGCCGGCTGGCGCCGCGTCGAGGAATGCCGCGCGCTGCTTGCCGTCGGTGTTCGAAGGCTTCGACGTGTTGCTGGCGCCGTGCGTGCACGGCGAGGCGCCCAAGGGCCTCGCCTCGACCGGCGACGGCACCATGCAGGCGATCTGGACGGCGCTGCACACGCCGAGCATGACGCTGCCGACCCATCGCGGGCCGAACAATCTGCCGGTCGGCATCCAACTGGTCGGGCAACGCTACGACGACGACCGGCTGTTCGCCTGCGCGCGCTGGATTTGGCAAAAAATCGGCGCGCCGGAGATGATCGGCTGCAAGCACGCGTAGAGTACGCGTAGAGTCAGGTAACGAATGGAATTCGACAATTCGTTCGACGTTCCGCTGTCGCCGGCGCAAGCCTGGGCGGTGCTGATGGACATCCGGCGCATCGCGCCGTGCATGCCCGGCGCGGCGCTGACCGAAGTGATCGATGCGCAGAATTTTCGCGGCAAGATCGCCGTGCGGCTCGGTCCGGTCGCGCTGGCGTTTGCCGGCCGCGTGCAGTTCGAGGATATCGACGACACCAATCACAGCGCGCGGGTGAAGGCGCAAGGCAGCGACGACAAGGGCCGCGGCTCGGCCAATGCCACGGCGACGTTCCGCATCGAGCCCGCCGATATCGGCTCGCGCGTTTTCATCCACACCGACCTGATGCTGTCCGGCGCGGTGGCGCAATACGGCCGCGGCGTCGGCATGATCCAGGCGACGGCGGCGCAGATCATCGGCCAGTTCGCCGGCAATCTGCGCGCGCAGCTTGAACAGCAGCCCGCGGCTGCAACTCCCGATGTGCCGTCGCCGCCGATCGTGCCGGACCGAACGCCGCACCGCCGCGCACCGCGCCGATACCGGCGAGCGCCGCGCATCCATCGCCGCCACCGGAAATGCCGCCGCTTGCCGGCCGCCAAGCCGATCTCGGGCCTCACGCTGCTTGCCCGCGTCATCTGGCAACAGGTGCGCGCTCTGTTCAGCGGCCGAAAAGATTAGGTATCATTCGCGCAGGCGTCATCAGCGAGGGACCATGGCCCATAGCAAAACGATCGTCAGCGCCGCAGCGCTCGTCGTTCTCGCCGGTCTGCGCCTGCGCCGCCGGCGTTGAAGATTTCTACAAGGGCCGCAACGTCACGCTGGTCATCGGCTACAGCGTCGGCGGCGGCTACGACGCCTATGCGCGGCTGCTCGGCCGCTACTTCGGCAAGCACATTCCGGGCAATCCTGCGATCGTGCCCGAGCAGATGACCGGCGCCGGCAGCCTGCGCTCGGCGAATTTCATCTATTCCGTGGCGCGCGAAAGACGGCTCGGTGTTCGGCACCTTTTCGCGCAGCATGGGCATTTCGCCGCTGATCGACAAAGCCGAGTTCGACAGCCGCAAATTCACCTGGCTCGGCAGCGTCACCGACGACAACACGACCTGCGTCACCTGGAACACGTCGCCGATCAAGAATTGGGATGATTTTCTGAACAAGCCGTCGAAATTCGGCGGCGAGGGCGCCGGCTCCGATCCGGACATCTGGACGCTGCTCTACAAGAACGTGTTCGGCGCCAAGGCGCAGCTGGTCAGCGGCTATCCCGGCACCAACGACATCGTGCTGGCGATGGAGCGCGGCGAGGTCGACGGCCTGTGCGGCATATCGTGGAGCACCATCAAGTCGCGCCATCCGGAATGGCTGACCAACCATTCGGTCAACATCATCGTCCAGGCGGCGCTGAAGAAGGAGCCGGAGATTGCCTCGGTGCCGCTCGCCACCGATCTGACAAAGACGCCCGAGCAGCTGCAGATCATCAAATTGCTGCTGGTGAGCCAGGCCATGGCGCGGCCGTTCGCGGCGCCGCCCGATATTCCCGCCGACCGCAAGGCGGCGCTGCTATCGGCGTTCGATGCGACCATGAAAGACGCCGACTTCCTCGCCGAAGCGCAGAAGCTCAACTTCGATGTGCGCCCGGTCAGCGCCGCGACGATCGACGCGCTGCTGGCGGAGGTCTATCAAACGCCGAAGGACGTCATCGCCCGCGCCACCAAGGCGATCTCGAGCGAGGGCCAGTGAGCGAGCTGATCGGAGCGCGCGTCCCGCGGCTTGAAGATCATGCGCTGCTGACCGGCAGCGCGCGTTTCGTCGATGACATTCCCGCTCCCGGCGCGCTGCACGCGGCCTTCGTGCGCAGCCCGCATCCGCACGCGCTGATCCGCGGCATCGATGCCGGCGCGGCGCGCGCCGATGCCGGGCGTCGTCGCCGTGCTCACGCTCGACGATCTCGCCCCGGTGCTGCGGCAGCGGCGCATGGTGCGCATTTCGAATTCCGGCACCAAGCTCGACCAGAGCTGGCCGTTCGCGCTGGCCGACGGCGAGGTGTCGTTCGTCGGCGAGCCGGTCGCCATCGTCGTCGCAAGCGACCGCTATGTCGCCGAGGATGCCGCCGCGCTTGTCGCGGTCGATTACGACGTGCTGCCGGCGGCGATCGATTGCCGGGTCGAGCGCGCGCCGCCGGTGCGCCGCGAGCTGACGACGAACCAGGTCATCTCCTACAAGGTCGCTTACGGCGACAGCGAGGCGGCGTTCGCCAAGGCCGCCCACGTCGTGCACGAGGATCTTTGGGTCCATCGCGGCGCCGCGCATTCCATGGAAGGCCGCGGCATCCTGGTGCAAATCTCCGACCGCGAAACGCAAGTGTGGGCCTCGACGCAGAAGGCCCACGATCTGAGCAACGCGCTGGCCGACTATATCGATCTCGACGAAAGCCGGCTGCGCGTCGCCACGCCCGATGTCGGCGGCGGTTTCGGCCCAAAACTGTGCGTCTATCCCGAGGACGTCGCCATGGTCGCCGCTGCGACCTTGCTGCGCCGTTCGGTCAAATGGATCGAGGACCGCCGCGAGCATTTCACCAATGCGGCGCAGGAGCGCGATCAGTACTGGTCGATCGAGATCGCCGCCGACGCCGACGGCCGCGTGCGCGGCATCCGCGGCCGGCTCATCCACGACATCGGCGCCTACGCGCTGCAGGACGTCAACATCCCGTACAATTCCGCGACCACGCTGAGCGGCCCCTATATGGTGCCGGCGCTGGCGATGGACGTGGTCGCGACGCACACCAACAAGGCGCCGGTCTCCTCGGTGCGCGGCGCCGGCTATCCGCAAGCGGCCTTCGCCATGGAGCGGCTGATGGACAGCCTCGCGCGCGCGATCGGCATCGAGCGCGCCGAATTGCGCCGCCGCAATCTGATCCCGGCGGAGAAGATGCCTTATCTCAAGCCGCTCAAGGCGCGCTCCGGCGAGCAGGTGCAATACGACAGCGGCGATTATCCCGGCTGCCAGGCGGATATTCTGCGCGCCACGGCGTGGGACGATTTTCCGCGCCGCCAGGCTGCGGCGCGCGCGAGCAAGGCCGCTACATCGGCATCGGGCTGGCGCACGGCATCAAGGGCACCGGCCGCGGCCCGTTCGAATTCGGCGGCGTGCAAGTTTCGCCGACCGGACGCATCACGGTTTCGACCGGCGCCGCGGCGATGGGGCAAGGCCTCGCCACGGCGCTGGCGCAAATCTGCGCCGAGGCGTTCGGCGTGCGCGCGCGACGACGTCACCGTGGTTTCCGGCGATACGTCCGCCGCGCCGCTCGGCCTCGGCGGCTTCGCCAGCCGGCAGACGGTCACGGCGGGCTCGTCGGTGCAGATCGCGTCGCAGGCCGTCGCCGCCAAGGCGCGCAAGCTCGCCAGCCATATGCTCGAAGCGGCGGAAGAGGATCTTGAAATCGTCGACGGCGAAGTGCGCGTCGTCGGCGCGCCGCAGCTTGCGGTCAAGCTCGGCGAACTGGCGCGCGTGCTCAAAGGCGCGCCGGGTTATGCGTTTCCAAAAGACATCGATCCCGGGCTCGCGGCGAAGCGACATTCCGCGTCGATCAGCTCGCCTATTCCAATGCCTGCCACGTCGTCGAGGTCGAGGTCGATATCGAGACCGGCGGCGTCACCATCCTGCGCTATGTCGCGATCCAGGATTCCGGCCGCCGCGTCAATCCGCATGATCGTCGAGGGCCAGGTCCACGGCGGCATCGCCCACGGCATCGGCAATGCCATGTTCGAATGGATGGGCTACGACGATGCCGGCCAGCCGGTCACCACCACGTTCGCCGATTATCTCCTGCCGACCGCGACCGAAGTGCCGATCTTCGAGACGCTCTATAAGGAATCGCCGTCGCCGCATAATCCGCTCGGCGTCAAAGGCGTCGGCGAGGTCGGCGTCATTCCCGCCGCGGCGGCGATCATCTCGGCCATCGAGGATGCGCTGTCGCCGTTCAACGTGCGCATTGCGCAGATGCCGATCACGCCGCCGAAACTCGTCGAACTGATCGCGCAAGGTGCGCGACCGATAAGGCTTTTGACCTGCCGGTGCAGCCGGCGCAAAGTAGCTGTTCGAAGATGGAGAACCGAATGAACCGCTCGATAGCACGCGTGCCTCTGTCTGGTCGATGCTGGCGCTTGCCGCAGCGCTGCCGGCGCATGCGCAAAACTTTCCCGATCGGCCCATGCACCTGATCATTCCCTACGGGCCGGGCGGCATCGTCGATTTCGCCGGCCGCGTGCTGGCGCAGAAGATCGGCGATGCGCTGGGCCAGACCGTGGTGCCCGAGAACAAGCCCGGCGCCGGCGGCATCGTCGGCGTCGACTACGTCGCCCACGCGGCGCCCGACGGCTACAACATGGCGCTGATGGATCCGGGCATCGTCGCCAATCCGACGCTGCAAAAAACGATGCCCTACGACATCTTCAAGGATCTGGTGACGCTCTCGGTCGTCAGTTCGTCGCCCGAGGTTCTGGTGGTCGCGCCGCAGCTCGGCATCAAGACCTATGCCGAGCTCGTCGCCTACGGCAAAGCCAATCCCGGCAAGCTCAATTACGCCAGCGCCGGCGTCGGCACCACGCCGCATCTCGCCGCCGAGATGTGGAAGTTGCGCACCGGCATCGACGCCGTGCATGTGCCCTATAAGGGCATCGGCGGCTCGTTCACCGACATGATGAGCAACAAGGTGCAGATGGCGTTTTCCAGCATCGCCGGCGCGCTGCCGTTTACCGGCGATAACCGCATCATTCCGCTCGCCACCACCGGCACGACGCGCTCCGCGGTCTATCCCGATCTGCCGACGGTCGCCGAGGCGGGCTTGCCCGGATACTCGGTCGATCTCTGGCTCGGCCTTTACGGCACCGCCGGCACGCCGCCCGACGTGCAGGCCAAGCTCAACAGCGCCATCGACAAGGCGCTGCAGGATGGCGAGCTCAAGGCCTCGTTCGCCAAGTTCGGCCTCACGCCGCGCGGCACGAGCCTCGCCGAAGGCGCGGCCTTCACCAAGGACGGAATATGTGAAATGGAAAAAGGTCATCGAGGACGGCCACATCACGCTCGATTGACGCCGCGCATGCCTAGCGGGTCGCGATGACAAGTCCCTGGCCGACGGAATTGCGGCTGCACAAGGATCGCAAGGCGCTCACCGTCGCCTTCGACAGCGGCGAGAGTTTCGATCTCGCCGCCGAATATCTGCGCGTGCGCAGCCCGAGCGCCGAGGTCCAGGGCCATTCGCCGAGCGAGCGGCGCACCGTCGGCGGCAAGGAAGCGGTGCAGATTCTCGAAGTGCATCCGGTCGGCAATTACGCGGTGCGGCTTGACGTTCGACGACATGCACTCGACCGGAATCTTTAGTTGGGAGTATCTTTTCGAACTCGGTCAAAATCGCGAAAAATACTGGCGGGACTATCTCGACGAGCTTGCGGAAAAGGGCCTTTCGCGCGCGTCGGCGGCGCATTGACGGTAGCGGCGTGCCGACATCGCGCCGATTTTTACAGTTTTTATTGCGGAGAATTTTCGCGACGCGCGTAATGGTTCGGTTCGACCGCGTCGGTAATTGTACCGATGCGCGCGGCATGCGCGCACTCGAGCATGACATTTTGCACGAGGGGCGACTCAACTTTAGGGAAAGGACCAAGTCATGCGCACATTGCTGTGGAACTTTCTTGCCAATGAGCAAGGGCGCGGCCGCCATCGAATACGGCCTGTTGGCAGCAGGCATCGCGGTCGCCATCATCGCCGTGGTCGCGGCGCTCGGCACCAACCTGAATACGACGTTCTCGACCGTCTCGACGTCGCTGAAATAACAAGCGTTCGCCGCGGCGCCCGCCCCAAACCCGTCAACGATCGGTCAACCTCGGTTCGGCATCATCGAGGCAGTGTCGGGGTGGGGCGTACGATGGGGCGCCTTCCGGCATCAGAACGGCCCAGGTCCTGCTCCCTCGGGACCGGGCCGTTCGTTTTTCCGGCATTGCTTTGGCAGCGCTCCTGGCTCCTTCATCTTTTGCATGTCACATCAACGGCTTGCGGGAACACCGCGCGCCGGTGATCGGTCGCTGCTGCGAACGACTCGGGAGCGCGCCTGCGAAGCAAAAGCTCGCAAGTCGCCACGCAGAAACTGACAACGATGTCGAAGCCAGCCGGTGGCGCAGCACATTCGTTTCTTCGTTCGCATGGTTGATAGAATGTTTTTGTTGCTGCGCTGCGGCGACCGCAGCGCTGAGCGGAGCCGCGAAAGGCGCCTGGCGTGCGAAGGGCCTGAACTTCACTGGCACGGGCCGCTTTTTTTCGTCTAAGATTATGACAGCGGCCGAAAAGACGCCGCCGATAAGGGAGGAGATCCAAATGAAGTCGCGTACTTTGACTGTATTGGCGCTGGCGGCCGGATTGCTTGCCGCAGGTCAAGCTTTTGCTCAGCAGCCGGCTGCCCCGACTGCGCCGCCCGACCTGAATGCCATCCCCGACAAGATGCCGTTCAATATCCCCTTTGGCACGCCGATTTCGATGGAGCGGGCGCAAGGGCTGATCAAGGCGGCGGTCGACGAGGCCACCAAGCGCGGCTGGGCGATGAACGTTGCGGTGGTCGATCCCAACGGCGATCTCGTCGCCTTCGGCCGCATGGACGGCGCCCAGCTCGCTTCGATTTCGATCGCCCAGCACAAGGCGCGGGTCGCGGCGCGCTATCGCCGCCCGACCAAAGCGCTCGAGGACGGGGTGCAAAAGTTCGGCTTCAACTATCTCCTCACGCTTGACGACGTCATCGCCTCGCGCGGCGGCATTCCGCTGGTCGAGGGCGGCAAGATCATCGGCGCCGTCGGCTGCTCCGGCGGCACCGGCTCGCAGGACGAGGCGACCTGCACCCCGGCGGCGAACACGATCAACAAGTAGTTCACGACGAGAAGCAGACCGGAAGGCGAGGGCGGCCGCCGGGCCGCCCTCGTTGCATCTGGCGGGCGGTTTGGCGCTACATTGCCGAGGTGAGAATCATGTCGCGTTGAATTTGGCGCGACACAATCGCAGCGCGGTCTCGGCCTGTATGGCAAACGCTTTCAGATATCGTCGCTGCGGATTTTTGCTGTCGGCTTTGGCGTTTGTCTGTTCTGCGCTGCTTTGCACGCCATATGCGGCCGCGGTCCAGGACCAGCCGCTGGCCACTAAGCCGCCCGCAACTCCCGCCGCCATGGCCAAATACCGGCAAGAGCTCGCGGCCTATTTGCAGGCGTGGGACGCCTACCAGGCCGCGGCCAAAACCTACTGGGCTTCGATTACCGAGAAGCGGCGCTCGCGCAACGGCAAGCGTGCCCGCGGCGCGGCCCTGTCGATCGACGACTACGTGCTCGACCAGCCGCCGGTCTATTCCGGCCCGCCAAAACCGCGCGATCCGTCGAAGCCGCCGGAGCCGCCGCAACCGCCGCCCTATGTTCCGGTGGTAGCCGATTTCCTCGCCGCTGCCGTTGCGGAATTCAAATTCACGCCGCGTCTGCCGCGCAGCGACAGCGAGTTCAAACGCGCTTATGTGGCCGCGGCGGCGGCGGCCGGCCTGAGCAAAGACCAGGTCGTGCGCATTTACAGTTTCGAGGCGACCGGCAACGGCACTTACGACCTTGAAGCCGGCCTCGAATACAACAAGAACGGCCGCGCCATTACCACTGCGCTCGGCTACAACCAATTGCTGGCGACCAACAGTGTCGAGATTCTCGCCGAAGACGGCGAACGCTTCGTCGCCGCGCTTGCGGCAAGGGCGCAGCAATTGCCGGACGACGACAAAAAAGCCTTGGAGAAGAAACTCGCCATTGTGCGCAAAATGATTGCGTTTGCGAAAAGCGTGCCGGACGATTGGAACGAGCATGAAGCATTGGCCAGGACGCAAAAAGGCCTCGCCATCCACGCGCTCAACCTCGACCTGGATTTCGGCCCACTGCTGCAGACCCAAAAACTTCTCGACTCCATCGTGTTCGCCCGGCGCAAGGGATTTGCCGCGCCGCTGAGCGCCGCGGAACTCGAAATGATGAACCTGACCGGCGACGGCAACGGCTTTGACATGGTGACGATGCCTCTGGACTGGCGCGACAAGGTGCCGACCGTCGAATTTCTTCCAGCAGCACGGCTACGCCGACAATCCGGTGGCGCAGAGGAATAACGTCGTCGCCAAGCTGCTCGCGGCGACGGATGCGGTGATGGACAGCGAGGTGAAAAAGCCGGGAGCAAAAGAACTGGCGGCGGATTTTCCTTGATCGCGTCGAAGGCTGCGCCCACCGACCGCGAAGGCAAGCCCGGATAAGCCGTTCTCTAGCGCCGCGTCGGCTCGATCGTCTTGTCCCAGCCGGCGTTCAAAACCTGCTGATCCAACGGCCGTTTGAGCAGCCTGAAGCGGTTCGGATCGAGCGCCGCGGCTGGTTGCCCGGGCTCGACCGGCGCGAGCGACGGCGATGCAGTCTCTCCGGCCGGTCTTTGCAGGCTCGGTTGCTCGCCGATGCGGCCGCGCCAGCGTTCGACGACCGATGCCAGCGAATGCGGCGACTTGCCGCTTGTCGGCAGCGAGCTTCGCCCAGATTCACCGTCTCGCTCTTCGGCAACAGGTTGTCGGGCAATTGCTTGAATTTGAGCCGCGTCGGCAGCGCGACGCCTTCGCCGAAGGCCAGGGCTTCGCCGGTGCCGAGCGACGGCAGGAACGCCAGCAGATTGGCCGCGGTATCGGCGACCGCCGAACGCAGCAGCGATTGATCGCGCTCGTTGGTCATGCGCATCGCAAACAACGTGCTGCATTGCGACAGGATCGTCGGGTCGAGCTCGGCGGGCCGTTGCGTGACCAGGCCGAGAAAGACGCCGTATTTGCGGCCCTCTTTGGCGATCCGCGAAATGGCGCGCCGGGTCGGCGCGAAGCCGATATTGTGGTCGGCCGCCATGTAGCGATGCGCTTCCTCGCACACCAGCAGCACCGGGTTGGTGCCGTCGCTCCACAGACCGAGGTCGAACGCCATGCGGCAGGTGACGGAGACGACGGCGTCGACCACCTCGGACGGAAATCCGGCCAGCTGCATGATGGTCATCGGCTTGCCGTTCGGCGGCAGCCGGAACAGCGTCGCCAGGATTTCCGCCATGGTGTCGCCGCCGACATTGGCGTTCTCGAACATGAAGGCATAGCGCGGATCGCCGCAAACGCTTTCGATGCGGGTGATCAGCTTGTGATAGATCATCCGCGAGGAGCGGTTCTCGAGCTTGCCCATCCGCGAATCGAGCAGCGTGATGAGATCGGCAATGCGATAGGGCACCGGGATGTCGAGGGTATAGCGCGCGCCGACCTCGCCGCTCTTCGTGTTCAGCCGGCCCTGGGCGGAGAACTGCTGGGCGTAAAGCGATTTCGCCAGCGGAATGGCCTCGGACAGAAAGTCGATCTCTTCATCGAGGCCGGGCCGGCCGCCGAAGAACACGTCGACGATTTCGTCGAAATTGAACAGCCAGAACGGCAGCTTGAGATTGCTCGGATTGAGCACTTGCGAGCGGTCGCCGAAGCAGCGGCTGTATTCGTTGTGGACGTCGAGAACGAAGAACCGCAGATCGGGGCGGGCCTCGACGATCTGCTGCAACAATAGCGCAACCGCGCTCGATTTGCCGACGCCGGTGGTGCCGAGCACGGCGAAGTGCTTGCTCACCATTTCGTCGACGTCGAGGCGGGCGGCGATGGCGGCGTCGAGCTGCAGATGCCCGATGTCGATCATGCGCGAGCTGCTGGAATGGAAGATCAGGCGCAGCTCGCGCGCGGCGATGAAAGTCACCGTATCGCCGATCGCCGGATAGGTGGTGACGCCGCGCTGGAATCGCGCCGACGGCGGAATCGTAGTTGGAGATTTCGCCGATGAGCTCGAGCTGCGCGGTGGCGACATGCTGATCTTGCGGCGTCGGTCCCGGCTGCAGCGAGACGTCGGTGATGAGACCGATGAGCAGCGATTTATTGGCGCACACGCCAAGGAATTTGCCGACCGTGGCGCGCGTTTCCTCCGGACCGTTGGTAGTTGCGCCGGTAAGCCCGACGCTGGCGTGACAGCCGCGGACCGAGTTGACTTGACCCAGGAGAGCGACCTGCGGCATCGGCTGTCACCTTTTGATTGCTGACCGGGATAATCCCGCGAACGTCGGTTCAGCTCGGTTTTACAGTGGCATACCGGGCTGGAAATTCCGTTAATTCGGCAGTGTCAATGCGGCTGTCGCGCCGTGGAACTCGTGCACCATGCGCCGGACCTGCTCGGATTCGCAGCGCAAAGCTTGCCGCGGCGCCGCTTAAGCAAGAATTAGCCAAATCTGTTCGATGCCAAGTCCGTTCGATGCGCGGCGCGGCCGGCGCCGCGTTGCCGTGGAACTAGCGGCGCGCGCGCAGCGGCGACTGTTCCCGCTGCGTGGCATGGGAGCGGGAATTGCCGGAACCGCCATGCCGTGCCGTCGTCAGGTCTTCCATGAAAACCGGCCGGGAATAATAGTAGCCCTGCGCATATCGGATACGCGTGGCGGCTTGCAGGAAGGTGACCTCCTCCAAGGTCTCGACGCCTTCGGCGATCACCGTCATGCCGAGCGGTTCGCTGAGCGCCTCGATGGCCTTCAAGATGCTCTGGCTGCGCGGGCGCTTGTGAATATCAGTGATGAACGAGCGGTCGATCTTGAGCTCGTCGGCGGTGATGTCGGCCAGCGCCGCCAACGACGAATAGCCGGTGCCGAAATCGTCGATCGAGACGCGGGCGCCGATCTCGCGCAGCATCGGCAGGACCTGCGACTGAAACAGGCTTTTGGCCACGAACGCGTCTTCGGTGACTTCGACGATGAAGCGGCCGGCATAGCTCGTCGACTTCAGCTCGTCGCAAAAGTCGCGCATGAACTGGATGTTGCAGGCCTGCTTGGCCGCGATGTTGATGCTGACGGTGACGTGCGGGCCGAACGCTTCGTCGATCAGATCCATCGAGCGGACGATCTGATCGAGCGCCAAGTGCGCCATATCGTCGATCAGGCCGAGCTCGGTTGCCAGCCCGATGAAATCGCCGGGCGCCTGGATCTCGCCGTCCTCGTCGCGCAGGCGAATCAGCGCTTCGACGCCGACCACTTCCTGGCTGCGGATATCGACCTTGGGCTGGAACGCGCAGCAGAAGCGGCCGTCGCGGACGGCCAGCCGCAGCCGCTGCTCCTGCTTCATCCTGGCGGTCATCGCCCGCCCCATGTCGGAATCGAACAGCGCGGCGCCGCCCTTGGCGCCCTCCTTGATGCGATACATGGCGGTATCGGCGGCGCGGCGCAGCATCTCGTAATTGCGGCCGTGGTCGGGATAGACGCTCAAGCCGATCGATGCCGAGGTGAATATCTCGAACCCTTCGATCAGGAACGGCTCTTTGAGCTGCTGCAGCAGGCTGTCGATGAGCTCGGCAAGATCCTCGTCGCGGGCAAGCGGATGCACGACCAGGAGGAACTCGTCGCCGCTGATGCGGCTGAGAATATCGGACGGGCGGACATTGGTGGCGATCCGTTGCGCCACCTTCACCAACAGCGCGTCGCCGATCGCGTGCGTATAGTAGTCGTTGATGTGCTTGAAATTGTCGATGTCGAGAAACGCCAGCGCGAACCGCGGCGACGTCTCCGGGCTGGTGAGCAATTGCTCGACGTGCTCCTGAATCAAGGTGCGGTTCGGCAATCCGGTCAGGTCGTCGAAATAGGCGCGTCGCGACAGCTCGACCTCGGCCTGCTTGCGCTCGGTGTGGTCGATCGCGGCGGTCACCAGCACGGCGCGGTCGTGAATGCGCGCCGGCCGGCAGTATTTCAGGAGCGTGCGTTCGCCGCCCGCGCCGGCAACCCGATCCTCCGTCATGGTCACGGTGGGCGCGCTCGCTTGCACGCTTGCGCCTTCGCCGCTCTCCGGCGTGGCGCCGGCCGGCGCCGGGTCCGGCGCAAGGTCCGGGGCAAGACCGGAAAAGTCGGCAGCCATATCGTTGGCAAACAGCGGCTTGCCGTCTTCGGCATGCACCGTCACGCCCACCGGCAGGTGCTTGATGATGGATGCGAGAACGCCGAGCGCGCGGCGCGCCTCACGCTCGCTTTCCTTCGATTCGGCAAGGAGCCGTTGCAAATGCGCTGTGTCGCTCGGAAGAGGCGCGGGCGAAACTGCCGCTGCCCGACCGTCGTCATTGGGCGGCGAATCCGGCATTTGATCGGACATTTCGGGATTCGCCATACGCGCTCGACAACGATTCCAAGGCGGCGGACGCCGCGAATGACATGCCGTCCGATTGCTAAAGCGCGCCGCAAACGGGGTTGGTTTTCGAACACTATGCGCGGGCCAAGAAGAAAAACTTAAAATGGAATTCGAATTCCACGGGTATCGGTAGGGACCGTTCCGGCGGTGATTAAGCGATCATTAATGGGCAATGAGATGCGCCGCAGTGGCAGCTAGCCCGCCTTCGCCATTGAGCTTCGGCGCGGCAGCCTTCTCTCGCTTCGCGAGCGAAGGCTGGTGGGCGCTGTAGGGATTGAACCTACGACCTCTCCCGTGTGAAGGGAACGCTCTCCCGCTGAGCTAAGCGCCCGTGTCCACCAAGTCGGAGTTAATAGGGAGCGGCTCGGCAGGGTGTCAAGCGATCCTCGTCATGGCCGGACTTGTTCCGGCCATCCACGTCTTTGGCGCGGCCTCAGACGTGGATGCCCGCGACAAGCGCGGGCATGACGAATTGATATGGTTTTATGTGAAGTCAGTTCGACGAGGCCACCCGCGAGGCGGTCGATTGCAGCGCGCGGATGCGGTCGGCGAGCGTGGTCTTGTTTTCCTGCGGCGAATCCATGCCGCCGGCGGGCGCCTCGCGCGGCTTGCCGTTGATGTCGACGACAGGTGCGGAGGCTTGGACGCCGCCTTGGCCCAAGGCGGGCGCGTCGACGGCGAGCATCGAGACGATGGTCGAGCCCGGGCCTTCGAGCGCCGCGGTGAGGCGGGCGACTTCGGCGGCGACGTCGTTGATGCGCTCGCGCAACAGCGCGTTCTCGACCCGCTCGGACGCCCAGGTCGATTCGGCGTCGCGCTTCATGGTGGCAAGCTCGCGCTGCAGCTTGTTGCGCTCCTCGACCGCGAGCGCGAGCTGCGCTTCGAGCTGCTTGATGTCGGAGCGGAACTTGTCCGAGGCGATGGAGCTGCGGCCGCCGACGGAGGCCAATTCGCTGCGCAGATCGGCTTCGGTCTGGCGCGCGGCTTCGGCGTCGTTGCGCAGCTTTTCGATCTGATAATCGCGTTCGGCCAGCGCGCGGCCCTGGTCGCCGAGTTTTGATTCCAGTTCCTGCACCCGCTTGTGCAAAACCTCGGCTTCGGTGGTCTGCAGCAAGAGCTGCCGTTCGAGATCGGTGGTGCGCTCGCCGAGGCTGCCGAGTTTTTCGCGGGCCGCGGCCAATTCCGCCGCCGTCGCTTCGGATTCGCTGCGCTCGCGATTACGGCGCAGCTCGATGTCATTCACCGTGCGTTCGTAATCGGCGACGCTGACCTTCATCGCCTCGACCTGGGTGCGTAGCGCGGCAAGCTCGACACGCTGACTGTCGGACGTGATCGAATGCTCGCCCAGTTCGGCGACGAGCTTGACCAGCTCGGCCTCCTTGTCGGCCAGCGTGCGCTCGACTTCGCGCAACGCGCCGTTCTTGATCTGGAATTCCTCTTCGGTCGTGCGCAACTGCTCGCGCTGGGTCTTGTCGCGGGCCTCGATCGCGAAGATGGTCGCGGTCTTCTCGCCGAGCTCTTTCTTGAGCTGATTGATGGCGTCGGCCTTCTTGCCGAGCTCGGCAAGCTGCGACGTCGTCTTGGTCTTCATCTGCGCCACGCTCATTTCGAGGCGGCGGGTCGACATGGCGAATTCGGCGCGCAACTGGTCCTTGTCGGCGCGGATTTCGGCGATCGACAGCGGCGTCGCCGCCTCGAGGCGGCGCATGGTCAGGCGCACGGCACGGTTATGAACCAGCGGGACGAACAGCAGTCCGAGCAACGCCGCAACCAGGAAACCGATGCCGAAATACATGACCGGTTCGATCATGAGACTACGCCTCCGTCCGCATCGCAGCACCCTGCCATGCGGATACGCACCGCACCACATTCACCGGCCGTTAACCTAAACCGACTTTCGCCGCCGCGCCATTGTTAGCTGCAAAGAGTTTTGCGCTGTCGCGTTTGCGTCACGCGAAGGCGCGATCGGGGGTGGCTTTAGGAAAGCTGGTATCGCGTTTGCGTGCCGCCGGAAGTCAGACCGAACGTCAGAAGGGGTTCCAGGTCGGCCGCTGCGTGAATTTGAGGTAGCCGAGATTGGCGCCGAGGCGGAGCCCCACGCCGGAACGGATCGGGACCAGCACGATATTATTGGCGGTGAGCGCGGTCATGCCGAAGCCGCCGATGAAATAGGCCGAGCCGTCCAGCCCGCCGAAGCGGTCGAAGATCGCGGTGGTCCGCGGCAGGTTGTAGACCAGCATCATGGTGCGCGCGCCGTCGGCGCCGGCGTCGAAGCCGAGCGTGGGCCCCTGCCAGAACACCCGCACGTCGCCGGCATTCTTGGTGTAGAGCGTGCCGTCGCCGTAGCGCAGGCCGCCGACGAAGGCGCCGCCGGCTTCCTCGCCGAGCACATAGCCGTTGGGCAAGCCCCACTGGCTCACCGCTTTCTCGACCACCATGGCCAGCCCGCGCGAGACGCCGCCGAAGAAGCGATGCCCGGCATCGAGCAGTTCGTTCGGCGAGAACCGGCTGTCGTCCCGGGGCGGTTGCTGCTGCGGCGGGCCGGGCTGGACCGTGCCGGTCGGCGGCTCAGCCGGCGCAGTCTGCGCGGCAGCTGGCGCCACGCTCAAACCCGTGAAAAGCGAACCGGCAACGAACAGGGCAGCGAAGGTGAGCCGCGATGGCGAATTCATGGCGAGTTTCCCCTTAACCCCTTGCTCACACGCTTTCGTTTAACTCTCGGTGAGACCTATCCGAATCATTTCACCATTCGCCAGAACTATGACCGCAGCACGGCGGAAACGGAAGCGATTGTACGCCGGTTTTGCGGTCAGGCTTGCGGCTTTGGCCGGCGTCCTGATGGCGCTGGCGGCTGGTCCGCCGGCTTCCGTCGCCGCCACCACCGAACGGCTGGTGGTGGACTGGCATACGGGCATGGCGATCGGCGGCTATGACCCAGTCGCCTTCTTCACCGACGGGCGGCCGGTGGCCGGCAGTGCCAGTTTCGAATTGCGCTATGCCGGCGCGGTCTGGCGCTTCCGCAATGTCGGCAATCGCGATGCCTTCGCGGCGCAGCCGGATATCTACATGCCGAAATTCGGCGGCTACGACCCGATCGGCGTCACCCGCGGTGTGGCGGTCGCAGGCAATCCGAATGTCTGGCTCATCACCGGCGAACGGCTCTACCTGTTCTACGATCGCGGCCGTTTGGAAAAGTTCGTCAGCGATGCCGATCGCTTGAGCGCCGAGGCCGAACGCAAATGGCCCGACGTCAGGCGCGCGCTCAGTCCTTGATCAAAACGGCGCTCGCCGGATCGCCCCAGGCGAGGAAAGCCGGGATCAATAGATCGTTGGTGCCGTAGACAAGTGCCGCGCCGTCAGGCGCGGTCACGCTGCCGCCGGCGGCTTTGAGGATGGCGTGGCCGGCCGCGATATCCCAGTCATGGGTCGGCGCCAGCCGCGGATAAAGGTCGGCTGAGCCTTCGGCCAGCCGGCAGAATTTTATCGATGAGCCGCTTTGTACGAGCTTTGCCCCCGGCAAACCGTCGACATAGCTTTTGGTGCGCGCTTCGAGATGCGAGCGGCTGACCATGACGACGGCTTCGCTTTTGGGCCGCGGCCGGGTGTGGATCGGGGTGGGCGCCTCGGTATCGGCAGCAAGGATGCGGTCGGCGCCGGGTCCGACGACACCGCGCCAAAAGATTCCGAGCGCCGGCGCGCAGATGATGCCGAGCAACGGTGCGCCGTCGGTCATGAGCGCAATGTTGATCGTATATTCGTCGCGCCCGGCGATGAATTCCCGCGTGCCGTCGAGCGGGTCGACGAGAAAGTAGCTGCCGCCGCGGAACGCCTGCTGTTTCTCCCGCGCCTCCTGCTCCTCCGAGATGATCAACACATCGGGAACTAGGCGCTTCAGGCCCTCGCAGATGACAGCTTCGGCGGCTAAGTCGGCGGAGGTCACCGGCGAGCCGTCAGCCTTGCTGCGTACGTCCGGTTTCTCGGCGAAGTCCAAGATCGTCTCGGCCGCGTGTGCGGTGATCTTGGTGATCTCGTCCATGAGATCGGCGCATGCGGCGGCATCGAGGGTCGGCACGGACGGTTCCCAGAGATTCCCAACCAGGGGAAGTTAAAAGAAGGAATGTCGCTCTAGCACGGCTGGATTGGCGGGGCACGATTGCCGAATCGGCTGCGCTGTGACAGGCACTGCCCTAAATCCCCGCAGCGGAGTTGCTCATGTCCGCACCTTCGAGTCCCATCGCCATCGGCGCCCTCGATCTTGCCGCGCTGCTATGCTCTCGCGTCTGCCATGACCTGATCAGCCCGGTCGGCGCCATCGTCAACGGCCTCGAAGTCATGGACGAGGACAAGGACGAGGAAACCAAGGTTTTCGCCCTTGATCTGATCAAGAAGAGCGCGAAACAGGCCTCGGCCAAGCTGCAATTCTGCCGGCTCGCTTTCGGCGCGGCGGGCTCGGCCGGCGCCCAGATCGATCTGGGCGACGCCGAAAAGGTGGCGCGCGGGCTCTTCAGCGACGACAAGACCACGATCGTGTGGAACCTGCCCCGCGAATTGCTGCCGAAGAACCGCGTTAAGCTTTTGTTGAACATGCTGCTGGTCGCGGTCGGCACCATTCCGCGCGGCGGCTCGATCACGATCGACCCGACCGAGGGCGGCAAGGGTTTTCGCCTAACCGCATCGGGGCTCAATGCCCGCTTGGCCGAGGCTACTGCCGGCCTCCTGGTGGGCAGTCCGGCGCACCCGGTCGACGCCCATGCCATCCAGCCGCTCTATACGGGAATCCTGGCGCGGGATTGCGGGCTTACGGTATCGGCCGTGGCCGAGCACGAGTCTGTGGTGGTAACTGCGAGCTAGCAGTTGCAGAGAATGTATTTTGCGACTTTTGGGGCGTCTTTCGGCGCTCACCGCAACTGAAATTAAACCGTTTGGCAACAGACTGAGGGTGTCCGATCAGGCGCGGCGTGCCTGGCGACGAGGGCGCGCGCCTTGCGCGCCTCTCCATGAGTCTGCAAGCGGGGCGGGTGCCAGCCGGCAAGCACCCGCGGTGTTGAGGGCGCCTGTATGGACGACCTGTTGCGTGAATTCCTGACTGAGACCACCGAGAGTCTCAATCTGGTCGACGCCGAACTCGTCCGCTTCGAGCAGGAGCCGAACAACGGCGCCATTCTCGGCAATATTTTTCGTCTCGTTCACACCATCAAAGGCACTTGCGGCTTTCTCGGCCTGCCGCGGCTGGAAACGCTGACGCATGCCGCCGAGACGCTGATGGGCAAATTCCGCGACGGCATGCCGGTCACCGCGGAAGCCGTCACGCTCATTCTCTCCACCATCGACCGCATCAAATCGATCCTCGAGGCGATCGAGAACAGCGAGCAGGAACCGGAAGGCGGCGACGGCGATCTCATCGATCCGCTCGGCCGCATGGCGCGGCAGGAAGCGGCAGCGCCGCCACCACAGGTCATGCCGCCACCGGCACCAGCGCCGGTCGAGCTCAAAAAACCCGACCAGTCCGAGGCGCCGGAGAAATCCGACAAGCAAGAGAAGGTCGCTTCCGAGCGGCCCGACGACGAGCGCGGCGACCGGCTCGCCAACCATTCGATCCGCGTCAATGTCGACACCCTCGATCATCTGATGACTACTGTCTCGGAACTGGTGCTGACCCGCAACCAGCTGCTCGAGATCGTCCGCCGCAACGAGGATTCCGATTTCAAGGTGCCGCTGCAGCGGCTGTCCAGCGTTACCGCCGAGCTGCAGGAAGGCGTGATGAAGACGCGCATGCAGCCGATCGGCAATGCGTGGCAGAAATTGCCGCGCGTGGTGCGCGACCTGTGCGCCGAGCTCGGCAAGGACATCGAGCTTGCGATGCGCGGCGCCGATACCGAGCTCGACCGCCAGGTGCTCGATCTGGTCAAGGATCCGCTCACGCACCTGGTGCGCAACTGCGCCGATCACGGCATCGAATCGCCGGCCGAGCGGATTGCCGCCGGCAAGCCGTCGAAGGGCACGATCCGGCTGTCGGCCTGGCACGAGGGCGGCCACATCATCATCGAAATTTCCGACGACGGCCGCGGCCTTGACCTTGCCGGCATCAAGGCCAAGGTCATCGAAAAAGGCCTCGCCAGCGAAACCCAGCTCGACGCCAAGTCGGACACGGAAATCTGCAATTATATTTTTGCGCCGGGCTTCACCACCGCGGCGAAAGTGACCAGCATTTCCGGCCGCGGCGTCGGCATGGACGTCGTGCGCAGCAATATCGAGCAGATCGGCGGCACCGTGGACTTGAAGTCGGTCAGCGGCGCCGGCACCACCTTCACCATCAAAATCCCGCTGACGCTGGCGATCGTATCGGCGCTCATCGTCGAGGCGGGCGGCGAGCGCTTCGCCATTCCGCAGCTTGCGGTGCTCGAGCTGGTGCGCGCCGGCAACAACGGCGAGCATCGCATCGAGCACATCAAGGACGCGCCGGTGCTCCGCCTGCGCAACAAGCTGTTGCCGCTGGTGCGTCTGAAGGAAGTCTTCCGCCTCGGCGCCTGCGACAACGAGAACGGCTTCGTCGTGGTGACGCAGGTGGGCAGCCAGGTGTTTGGTGTCGTCGTCGACGGCGTCTTCCACACCGAGGAAATCGTCATCAAGCCGATGTCGTCGAAGCTGCGCCATATCCCGGTGTTTTCCGGCACCACCATTTTGGGCGACGGCTCCGTGATCATGATCATCGATCCGAACGGCGTGGCGCATGCGCTCGGCCGCGCCGCGACGGCGGCGGCGCGTGCGGAAAATTCCGAATTGCAGAGCCGCGAAGCAGAGGCTGATGAGGACACGGTTTCGCTCTTGGTATTCCGCGCCGGCTCGCAGCAGCCCAAGGCGGTGCCGTTGTCGCTGGTGACACGGCTCGAGGAGATCGATTGCCGCAAGATCGAAATCTCCGACGGCCGCCATCTGGTGCAATATCGCGACCAGCTCATGCCGCTGTTGCGGATCGACGCGGAGACGAGCCTCAAGAAGGAAGGCGCGCAGCCGATCCTGGTGTTCTCCGATCAAGGCCGCTCCATGGGCCTCGTCGCCGACGAGATCATCGACATCGTCGAGGAGCGGCTCGACATCGAAGTGTCGAGCGATCGTCCGGGCGTGCTCGGCTATGCCGTGATCAAGGGCGCGACCACGGAAATCATCGACGTCGGCCATTTCCTGCCGCAGGCTTTCGCGGATTGGTTCCGCAGCCGCGATCCGTCGGCGGCGCGGCAGGCGCGGAGCGTGCTCCTGGTCGACAATTCCGCGTTCTTCCGCGACCTGTTGGCGCCGTTGATCAAGGCCGCCGGCTATCGGGTGGTCACGACGGCCTCGGCGGCTGATGCACTCGCGGTGCTGAAATCCGAGGACGGGGGAGCATGGATGCGGCAGCACCTGATCTATGCCGCGCCCCGTCATCACGTCGCCGCAAAGGAAAATCTTCATGGCTCCGGCTCTTCCGCGAAGCCGATCAGACCCGTTCGCGCTGCGATCATTCGAGCCTATCAGGATGCCCAAAGGGCGCGGAGCGATTTGGGGCTCGCAGCAATCACATCTTCGATTTCGCTCGCCGGCAGGCGGGCTGCCAGCAGAGCAAGAACGGCGCGGGCGGCGACTTCCGAAATCGATGCCCGGATCATGATCCACCGCCTCGTGAAGGCGTCCGCAAAGCGCGCTGAGACTTTGCGCGGACCGATGCGCGCGGGGCGCCAGCCTTCGAAATTAGAAGCCGCGCAGCAGTGGGGGCAATTGCGCGCCAAGATAGACGACCTCATCGCGCGGCAGCGCATCTCGCAGTCCGTGCAGCGCGCCGATCAAAGCGGCATAGGTCTTGTCGCGATCACGCCAACCTAGGCGCTGCGCCAGATCGTCGATCGCAGACTTCTGTTTCGGTGACGGCGCGGCCGAGTTCGCCTATCTCTCTCAATCTACAATCCCTTGCTTCCAGACTGTCACGCGCCGGACCGGCTGTCCGATTGTCAACGACGCGCTGATTGACATGCAGTCTTCCTAAGTCGCGTGATGATTTCGCTCGATCGCCTCGAGCAGTCGACTAAGTCTCTGAGCCTAGCGAGCGAACTCGCGGCATCAGCGACGACATTCGCGCCTCCCCGTCCAGTGCGGATGAGTTAGTTGTAAAATGTGCTGAGATCGATTTGTTGCTCGGTCGCGGGAGCGACGCTGTCGCCCACCACCCGCGGACCAGTTTCATCCTCCACGGTCACCGTCAGAAGCCAACCATCCAAACCGTGCGGAGGTGCAATCTCCAGCGTGGCGATAGTAGCGACCTCGGTCAAATTCTCACGTTCTTCCTCGTGCGAGCTCGGCAGATTGAGCCCGGCATGCATCTGTTCCTGCGCGAAGGGCGCTTGTCGCCACCGAAAATAACTCACGACCTCGGCGCCGTGGGCGTGCGCTTCGAGCGTCCACAGGCGTACCATGCCGCGCGCCGGCGCGGGGTTCCACCGCGCCCAGTTGACCGGTCCCAGCTGTTGCTCCATCACCCAGAAGCGCCCCCGACCGACCCCGCGATAAAGGTAGTAATGAAACGGCGCGACGTCCGGATGCGAGGTATCCTGCCAGCGCAAGCGCTCGTAAAGTCGTCGAACGGAAGGCCCTCAACGAGGCCGGTTGGATAGGAATCCAATAGGTGAATCGAGATGCTCGCCGAGCGGCCAATGATCGAATCCATTGAGGAAGCCCATGAAGTTGTGCGTGACCCATCGGCCCAGCGAATAGCGGCGGATGATCTCGCACTGCATCCAGTCATAGACCGCCACTTGCTCCGACTGAAACCGCCAATAATCGAGCCGCGACGCCGGATTTAGCTCCGTCACCGTAAGGTTCGGAAGTGATACTTCGTCGAAGTCTTGCGCCTCGAAATAATAATACAGCTCGCGCGGTTATATTTTCTTGCGTTAAATCAAAGTGCTTGTCGAAAGTTTGATTCATATGGTTATGACTGCGCACAATGAAATCTGAAGTCCAGATGCCATCCGATGTCGCCATGCTACTTTCAGCGACGCGTCTCCTTGTGGAGATTACGACTTTGGTTTCTCGGGCAGCAGCGGCGATCCTCGCAATTGATATCGATCACGTGGCGAAGTGGCTCAAGTCGGATCTTTCGCCAGTGACGGCCGCCGACGAAGTTTCTCAGGCGGTGATCCTCGAGGGACTGTCGCACGTTCTCCCGGGGATCCCGGTCATTTCCGAGGAGGCAAGCGAACAGTGGCCAGCGCTTCGACCCGGCTCTCCGTTTCTACTCGTCGATCCGCTTGACGGTACTCGAGAGTTTCTGGCGGGCAGTAGCGAGTACACGGTCAACGTTGCGCTCGTGAGCGGCGGTGTCCCCGTGATCGGGTGCATCGCCGCACCCGTCCTCGGCGCGGTGTGGCGGGGAGCTGCCGGTGTGGGGGCTGAGCGGTTGGACTTGCCCGCCGGCGCCGAGGCGAGTGCATGCCGCAGCAGGCGCTCCATTCGAACACGCCGATTACCTGTGCAAGGTGTGCGTGCAGCAGTTAGCCTGCTCGCACTTCGAGAAGCGGAGCGACAATTTTCTCCGGCGGTTTCCGGAAGCCGAACGTGTGTTCTTGCGGTCGTCGTTGAAGTTCTGCCAAATCGCCGAAGGCGATATCGATCTCTACCCTCGGCTCGCGCCAACCCACGAATGGGACATTGCGGCAGGTGACGGAATTGTGAGAGCGGCCGGGGGCATAGTAGTAACCGAACATGGCGCGCCGCTCACTTACGGGCACAGCGCTAACGCCTTTCACGTTCCAGGGTTTGTAGTCTATGGCGATCCGGCTGCTGTGCGTGAAGTGGTTGCTGAAGAATAGCTTCCCATGCTTGCTTATCTATCGATTTTCGGCCCGCAAAGAGCGCTTATGCGCAATCGCAAAAGCGCCGCAAAATCCGTTCCCGAAGGCCATACGGGTTCCCCGATTTCCACTCTCACCGATGCGCGCCGAGGGAACCATTGGTCGCCGCGGAGCATCGATCGGGTGCCGCGAATGACGCCTGGGAAAATCGGCAGGTTTGCTTCAGCCGCCACCTTGAACGCGCCCATATAAAATCCCGAAAGGCCCGCCCGCCGCGTGAAGGTGCCCTCCGGAAAGAAGACCAGCAGCCGGCCGCGCCGAGCCAGGTCGACCAAGCCCTTGGCGTCCGCGAGACTGCCGGAAACGTCGTAGCGCTCAACAAATGGTATGCCCAACCGCCGCAGTAAGGGACCGGCGATGCGTTGATCGGACAATTCGCGCTTGGCGACGATCGCCGGTTCGCCGGGCAGCACCGTGGCCAATACGAGCGCGTCCATGTAGCTGGAGTGATTGAACACGAGCATCGCTCCATCGTTTGGAATGCGGTCAATGCCTTTGGTCGAGAGCGGAATCCCCATCGCCGCGAGCGTCCCTTGGCCTATCCGACGGAAGGCGGACCAACGCCACTCGACACGCGGAAGGATCAGCACGGCGAGCGATCCCAGGACGAACGCTGCGGACAGCACAACCCACCACCAGCCCGCATAGAGAACATCGCGCAACAGCCTCACTGCGCGCCTGAACTGCGGTCCAATCCCCGACAGCGCCAAGCCAACGAGTTGCCGCCATGGAGCGCGCTGCGCGGGACCGACGCGGCCGTTTTCGTAAAGCTCCTTTGCCGCACTGCGACGAATCTTGCCGCTTGACGTCTTTGGCACCGAGCCCGGCGGCGCAAGGACAATCTCATCCGGCGGCGTGCCAGCCATGTCGGTCACGACCTCGTACGCACGCGATTGCAATGCTGCTCGACGCGCAGGGTCAGTTTCTCGCGTCTCGGCAATAACAACGACGCGTTCAGTGCCCGCCGCTTGATCGGCGACGCCAAAGACGGCAACGCCGCCCTTGCGGATCCCCTGAATGCCGGAGACGGCTTCCTCGATCTCTTGAGGATAGAGATGACGGCCTGCGCGAATAATGATGTCCTTGATGCGGCCGGTGATATACACATCTCCTCCCGCCATGTAGGCGCGGTCGCCGCTGTCGAGCCAACCGCCGCGAACGAGTTCCCGCGTCTTGGCGTCGTTGTGGAAATAACCTGATGTCGTTGACGGACCGCGGAATTCGAGCCGCCCCTCCTGCCGTTCGCCGAGTTCGTGACCGGCCTCGTCCGCGACACGAATTTCATGACCCGGAAGAGGCTGACCGCAGGCTACGATTTCGAGCAGTTTCGGATCGCCCGGATTTGCCGGCTTGGCCAGACCATGAGCGCTGAGTTGTTCGCGGTCGACCTGGTCTACGATCGGAAGCCGGCCGAGCGGCGGAAATGCGAGTCCGACTGAAGACTCTGCGAGGCCATATACTGGCGCCATCGCCCGCGCTGGGAAGCCATACCGGCCAAATCGATCGATGAACCTCCGCAACGTCTGCGCGCTGACAGGCTCTGCGCCGTTAGCAATCATGCGCAACGAGCTGAGATCAAGACCCTCGAGACTGGCGTCGGGAATCTTGTCGAGGCACAGCGCGAATCCGAAATTCGGAGAGGCAGAGAAGGTGGCGCGAAAGCGATGCATCGCCCAAAGCCAACTCTCGGGCCGAACCAAGAAGCTCAACGGCGACATGGCATAGAGCGAGGCGCCAAAATACATGCATCCGAGCCACGCGCCGATCAGCCCCATGTCGTGATAGAGCGGCAGCCAGCTAACGAAAACGTCAGCTGAACTTGCCTCCATGACTTCACCCATCGCGCGTATGTTGGCGAGCAAGTTCGCATGGCTGAGCAATACGCCCTTCGGATCGCCGGTGCTGCCGGACGTGTACTGGATGAGCGCGGCAGCATCCGGATCCGTGACTTGGGGCAGAGGCGTCGGCGTCGCGGACGTTTCCAGGTCTGCGACGCTTTCAAATCCCTCCAGGAATTCGGTTTGCGCGCGCAGCAGCCCGGCCAGACGCCGGCTTTCCGGCAATGTGATCAGAAGTCGGGCGCCGGCGTTGCGCAGAATTCCGGACTGTCGGCGCAGATGATCCTCGAGCTGCGAAAGCCGCATTGGCGGATAAATGGGCACTGGAACCGCGCCCGCGTAGAGGATCCCAAAGAAGGCGACGAAGAAATCGATTCCCGTCGGCAACATCAGGGCGACGCGATCTCCAGGAACGATATCGCGCATGATCAAGCCGCGGCCCACCGCGATCGCCTTGGCGGCGAGTTGGCCGTATGTCAGCGCCCCCGAGATCGTCGCTTCGTCTTCAAGCACGGTCAGATGGGTTCGGTCGGGATGCCGCGTTACGTGCCATTCAAGCACTTCAATCAAGGTTCGCGCTCTAGTTGCCGCCGGCACGGAGGGGAGAGCGGGAATCGGCGCTTCAAGACCAACTCGCTCCAATGCAGGCGCGGCACGGTCCACGGCCTGTGCAAGATCATGGATGGTTTCAGCCTCGCTAATGGTCTGCGTGGGCAGCCGCACGCGAAACGCCCGCTCAATACGCATGGCGAGTTCCGTTCGGCCCAGACTGTCGATCCCCAGATCCCGCTCGATCCGGCTGGATGCGTCGACGTCGATGAATCGAGAACGTTGAGGATGCAGCTCGCGGGCCAAACCCGCGACGATCGCGACCACGTCACGTTCGCACAAAGCCTCATTTGCCGCGGAATTGGCCTTATTCACAGGCATGGAAGCAAGAATAGAAAATCTGTTCAGCAGCGCTTTGACGACGATCAAGCCGCGCCCTTGCGTTGCTCCGTTTCCTGCCGAGGAGCTTGCTACCCTGCAAAGCAATCCCTGTCGTCTGACCCCAAGCTCATGTCGCACTACCAAATGCCCGGAGCTGCGCATCCGCCCTTGGGAGATCGGCGTCAGCGGTCTTGCTACGCGGCTCCTTTCGCCGCCGCGTCCATCCACTGGCGCACGATCGAATATTCCGGCGGCTTCTCGACGATGATCTGGCGGCGGCGCAGCGAAATCTCGCCTGTCGCTCCGTCGAGGGCGATCCAGTCGCCCTCACGAAGTTCGCCGCCGCCTAGGCTGGCTGAAAGCTGATCCTCGGCGATCACGAGCGCGCGGCAGCCGACGAGGCAGACCTTGCCCATCTGCCGGGCCACGACCGCCGCATGGGCGGTGCGACCGCCGATCGCCGTGAGGATTCCGGAGGCGACGGCGAACCCCGCGACGTCCTCGGTCGAGGTGTCGCGCCGGACCAGGATCGCAGGCTCGCCGCGCGCCGCCGTCTCCTTCGCCTGCGCGGTCGAGAAGCAGACCTGGCCGCAGGCGACGCCGGGAGAGGCGACGATGGCTCTGGCCACGGGCTCGGCGGGCTCGGCGAAGCGGGAAACGCCGGCGGCGTCGAGGTCGGTCGCGGCCAGCCGCTTCAGAGCGTCCTTGCGCCCGATGAGGCCCTCCTCCACCAGATCGACGGCGATCTTCAGCGCCGCGCGCGGCGTGCGCTTGGCGGCTCGCGTCTGCAGGAAGAACAGCCGGCCGCGCTCGACCGTGAACTCCATGTCCTGCACGTCGCGGCAGGCGGCCTCGAGCGCGCGCGCGCCTTCCTCGAACTGCCGCGCGACCTCCGGCATGCGCCGCTTGAGCAGCGCCGCGTCGGCCGGCGTGCGCCGGCCCGAGACGACGTCCTCGCCCTGCGCGTCCAGCGAGGAAATCGACGTAGAGCTCCTTCGCGCCCGTCGCCGGATCGCGCGAGAACGCGACCCCTGCGCCCGGAATCGCCGCCCGAATTGCCGAACACCATCGCCTGGACGGTGACGGCGGTGCCTTTCAGGCCTTCGAGGGCGTTGAGCCGCCGGTATTCCTGCGCCCGCGCGCTTTCCCACGACATGGTAGACCGCATGCGCGGCCTCCGTCGATCTGGTCGATCGGGCATCGACCGGCGGCGCACGGCCAGATGCGTCGGCCAATGCGAGGAACTTGCTGGACCAGCCGCTCGAGCGCCTCGGAATCGAGCTCCGTCTCGTCGGCGACGCCCTCCGCGCGGATCATTTCCGCCAACAGGCCGTCAAAGCCGTCCGGCGCGGCGCACCGCCGACGACTTCGGCGTAGGACTGGATGAATCGCCGGTAGCAGTCGAAGGCCATTCGCGGGTTGCCGGTCATGCGAATGAGGCCGTGGACGCTGGCTGCGTTCATGCCGACATCGAGGATGGTGTCGAGCATGCCCGGCATCGATTTCTCCGCGCCCGAGCGCACGGAAACGAACAGCGGAGCGCGCGGCGTCGCCGAGGCGTTGCTTGGTCGCCGCCTCGAGCCAGCCGATTCCCGGCGACGACGCCTCTGCGCAAGGCTTTCGGTCGCCGCTTCGTCGCCGGCGATGACGCCCGCGCAGAGGCTAGGTCGGCAGGACGAAGGCCGGCGGCACGGGCAGGCGCAGCGCGCTCATTCGCGCCAGCTCCGCCGCTTTCGATCCGACATGCGCCGCCGAGGACCGGGCTCGCCGGCCCGCCCGACCGATGAACACGGGTTCGAGATCTTCGTCGCTCATGCGGAAAGCCCCTGCAACACGCGTTGCGCAGCGACATCGCCGCGTGGGCGAGCCGATCGGTCGCCTCTTCGAGCGTGCGCGCGATCTCGAGGCCGAGGACGAGGACCGCGCGTCGCCGCCTCCGCGGCCGCGGCTCGCGGCCGCCTTCCGCGGACGGCGCTTCCGAGCCCATGATCGCGCCGATCGCCGCTCGCTCGGCCGCGTCGGCGTCACGCTCGGCGTCGATCACCGCGTCGACGCATTGCAGGGCGAAGGCGGCGTCGAGCCGCTTGCCGCTCGGGAATCAGCAGGGCGGCTTCGACCGCGCGGACCAGATCGGCGGCGCAATCGCGCGCGATCGCGGCGAGCTCCGCGAGCGGCGCGCCGAGCACGTCGGCGGCTGTCGTTGCTCCGGCGCGAGGCTGACAGAAACGCCGCCTCGTCGAAGCAGTCGGTCGCGTTCTCGACCTGATCGATCAGCGACAGCAACTCGTCGGCGTTGCGGACGCGGGCGAAGATCTCGCGCGCAGCGACGGTCAGCCGATCGCCCTTGCCCTCGATCTGCTTGGCTCGCTGCGCCGAGCGACTTGCGCTCGCGACGCTCAGCCAGCCCGCCGGGCTCGAAGGCTGTCTCGATCATGCCCGCGAGCATGCGGGTGAGGCCGAGATGGCGCAGAACGACAGCGAGCAGTTCGCTTTCGGCGGTGTCGAGGCGCTGCCGACAGGTCAGCCTGGATTTCGTCGCGGATGAAGCGGGTCGAGCGCCCGTCCTTCAGACCCTCGCTGGCGACGATGCAGGACGTTGCGCAGGAAAGCGGCGCATTCGCTCTCGCCCAGCGCCTGTGTCGAGCGGCACGCCATAGGCGATGCGTCCGGCCGCCGCGCGCCGCACCGCGTCGAAGACGAGTTCGGCGCCGCCGAGCTCGAGAAAGGCGCGATGGCCCGTCTTCGCGCTTCGCCGCGCCCTGCAGGAGCTCGATCGCTCCCGCCTTCGGACAGGAAAGACTGCAGCGCCTTGCGCGCCTTGTTCCAGTCGATCAGAAAGACGATGCGCGAGCCGAGGAAGGCGAGGAAGCGGTCGAGATCGGCCTCGTCGCGCGCCTCGATAGACGCCGTGTCAGCAGATAGAAGCCTCGCCCTCGGCGAGATCGCGATCCGTGTTCTCCGCGAGCGGGCTCCATGCGACGGCCTCGTCTTCGAACAGCGACATGAAGAACTTCGCGCGCACGCGATGGACGTCGGTGTAGGTCGTCGTGACGGTCCAGGCCCTCGACATGCACGACGAGCACATGCGCGTCGGTCGCGCCGATGTCGTTCTGGATCGTGAGGCGGTCGCCGACGCGTCGCCGCCGTCGTTTCGAGCCCCGGATGGCCGAAGGCAAGCTTCGCGGTGCGGTTGAGGCCCGGCCATGAAGGCCCTCACGCGCGCGCGTCCCGCGTCGTCGAGGCCGTGCACGCTGCGCGCCGTCGATCTCTTCGACGGCGGTCGCGGCGGCGACCCGGTTGATCGCCTTGTGCAGGTCCATGACGAGCAGATGCAGGCTGTCGGCGCCGCCGCGCCGCGCGGAGGCGAGGCGCACGACCTCGGCGTGAGTGACGCGATCTCCCCTGAAATCCGGCAAGGTCTTGAGCGATCGCCTCCAGGCGCGCCTGCAGAGACGCCGCGGCGTCCGGCCTCGCGACCTCGATCGGCTCGATCATCGCCGTGAGATCGTCGGCGATTCCGGCCGCCAGCAGCTCTGCGCCCGGGCGCGAGAAACGACTCGGCGTCGATACGGCGCGCGCCGGAAATGGTGGCGTTGAATGCGGGACTCGTCCAGCCCGACGCTCCGACGTTCGCGCTCCATCGACGGCGCGGACCGGCCCGGCTCCGAAGCCTGAGCGGCGGCTTCCTGCAGCATCGTCAGACGGATCTTGAGCCGGTCGTTCGCCGCCAGCGCCTCCTCGATCAGCGCGGGAAGCAGGACGGCGCGCTCGCCCAGCTTTTCGACGATCTCGACCTTCGCGACCATTTTTGGCCCTCCAACTCCCTCTGTCCAGAATCTTGCGTCGACCCGCCAGCTCACGAAAGTCTACGTGGATTCAGGATCGCGGCGCCAATACCGGTGCACCTTGAGCATTGACCGCCACGCCGCACGAAGCGCCGGCTCGTCGCCGAGGCTTCCGCGTCCAGACCACCCCACCAAAACCCCGGCGGCGTAGGCGAACTCGGCGTCCGCGCCGTAGTCGAGCTCCTTGACGAGGCACAATACGACCATCGCGTCATTAGCGTGACCGAGCAGGTCCTGGAGTCCCGCAGTCCTTTGGCCGTACCGCTCGGCCGCCGACGACGGGTGAAAGAGGCGTCCGAAGAACTCGGTCGCGTAGCGCATGTGCTTGAGCGCAATGCGCAGCGCATGGCGGGACTCCGGCGTGAGCGAGCCAAAATGCCGCCCTCGCTTGCGCAGCTTGCGGTGAAGCCGATCCAGACTTCTTGCGGCGATGCGTGCGACCGGCTCGTCCAGCCACAGGAGATGGTCCTCCGGGACGGCGCTTCGCCACGTTCGTCGAGCGATGCAGCGCTCCAGGGAAAGCACGAATCGGGTCATCGCTCTGTCGTTTGTCGGGAGCGACACCGCGGCATGCCCCGCGCTGGCTCTGGCTTGGGCTGCATTCAAGAGCTTATCGAAGCCCGGTTCGTCGGCAAACCGCGCGAGAGGACCGGAGCGAACCATCTCCACGAACACGTCCCAATCGCGGGCCACGCCAAGGACCACGCCAATCTGTCTTGAATTGGCCCGCAAGGCCTGGAATTCGGGGCAAGGAAAGAGGCGACTGAATAAGTTGAGCGCAGACCGCAGCCTGCGCATGGCAACGCGCATCTGATGAACCGCCTCGATGGCGTCGCCCGACTCGAGAGCCGGAAAGTTCCCCGTGAACTGGCTCAGGCAATTGCGCAGCACCCCGCCGATTGCTTCGTCCATCGGAGTCTGCGCGCCGAAGGTCGGCGGCGTCGCGCGGACCGGCGGCGGTCCGGGCCAGAGCAACCTCGCGGCCCGCTCGGCCTTACTGCGAAAGCCGAGCGTTACCGGAAGCACATCGACGACAGCGAGACCGAGCTCGAACAGGGCGGCGGTCTCGCCGGATTTGAGCTCCAGCTCGATTTCGCGAATGGGCTCGCGTCGCTCGCCGGCAAAGAGAAAACCCGAATCGAGTGCCACCTCGATGATTGCGCCGGGCGTCTCGACTGTCCGAGTCGATCTGCGAATGCCGGAGCCGAACCTCGGCGCAAGAGTCTTTTCACCGACGATCTTTCTGATCTCGTCCGCGATCGCCTCATCGAAGAGCGTCAGATCTGGTTCCGCGGACGGCGACTTCACTTCCGTTTCGGAGCGCTCGAAAAATCCGCGATCCAACTCTGCGCCCGTCTTCACGCCGATGACGTAGACGCCCTTCTCACGCCGCACGCGCAGCGTAATGCCGTGGCGCAGCAAGTCGCCGCCATCGGTGTCGAAGTAAACGCTCCTCAGCTGTCGCCCTGTCCCGTCCTTGGTCGCTGCCCCCAAAAGGGGGAGCATCAAAGCAGCCTTGAACGTCTTGCGGTCGGCGATGAACTTCAGTTCCCGCTCAGGGGTATTGCCCTGTCCCGCCTTCGTCATGTTTGCCTTCAAGTGAGCCCTCAAAAAATATACGCAGCTGGCAGCCGCTCGCGCTTGAGAATTATCAAAGGAACGGCGCGCCGGACCTGGAAAGAGCGCTGGTGGTGCTGCGGTAGAGAGCTGAGGGGATTCGAACCGATGGTCATCAGCTCCGATCGAGATTTCCGGCTTCACGCTTGGAGAGATCGACCAGATCGTGCTCGAAGCGGGCGCCGCGGTTGAGCAGGGTCCGCTCCAGCCCGAAGCCGATGCGGTCGTCGCTCGCCTCGGCGACGTTTTTGAGCTCGGGAGCGCCAGGTTGAGGGACGGCAGCAGATCGTTGCGGAGCACCCGCGGCGTAGCGAACGCCTTGGCCATGCGACCCAAGTCATCGCGCCTGCGGCAACTCTTCCCCCGCAACTGATCCGTGAGGGAGCGGCTCTTCGCCAACGGGTCGGAAAGGTCTTTCACGCCAGGACGCCTGAAGTGTCGATCGATGAGAGAAGCTCACGAAGACCGTGGAGGGGTCATGGAAGCTCCGAGAGGGCGCGGAGGCTATGATGGCCCCCAGTAGCAATTCATTCGGGGCGATGGCATCGCCGCCCAAGCGAGGACTTCGTCCGTAATCACCATCGGGAACGTCACATTCGTCTCGAAGAGGGCTTGACTGATGGAATCGCACTGATCGTCATGCCGACTGCCGGGGAAGGCGAAGAGCTCGGCCTCGAGGTCAGGCAGCCAGGAGGCCCGTTCCGGCAGAAAAGCCTGGCCCGCCTCGAACTTCGCCGAGGCGACCGCCATGCGGCTCGCCTTGTCACCTGTTGGCTTTATGGCGATAATCCCGGAGATTTTCGCTTTCAATTCCTGAACGAGCGCGGTCCCAGCCGCTGCGTCTTCGACGAGCACGCGCCGCGCGTTCCATTGTCTGGCGAGGGTCTGCACGGCGGCCTTCAACGCAGGGTAGTCAACCCGCCGCATTGACCCAGTGGCGCTTCACCATAGCCCCGCCAGGGGGCGTCGGCGCCTGCTGAAACTGAGCGGAGAAGGCGTCGCTGCCGATCTGAAGTTTAAGGGCTTCCAAGACATGGAGCGGCTCACGTTCGGGGGACAGGGCCTCGCCGAATCGGCGACGATGCGTGCGTCCGTGTCCAAGCGGGATGATCTCCTCGAATTCCGCGATTGCGGGAAGGCTGAGGAGTTCCCACTCATCGGATGGGCTCAGCAAGAAGCCCGTCAGATCATCCATATGAACGCGCTGCATGACGACCACGATTGCGCCGGCGCGCTTGTCGTCGAGGCGCGAGAGCAGCGTGTTCGCGAACCACTGGTTCGCCGAGGATCGTTTTGTTTCCGACAGCGCGTCATCGGGTTTCAGCGGATCGTCGATGATGATGATGTCGCCGCCGCGTCCCGTCAGCGTCCCGCCGACCGATGTTGCGAGGCGGAACCCGCGCGCTGTGAGTTCGATCTCGGTCTCCGAGTTCTTGTAAGGCCCGATGCCCATATTGGGAAACGTTCTTCGGTACCAGGGAGATTCGATTACAGCGCGGAAGTCGTTGCTGTGCTTCCGGGACAAGTCGCCGGAATAGGAGACGCAAATGAAGCGGCGCGACGGGTCATGCCCGAGGACATAGGCGGGAAACGCGACCGAGGCTGTGATGGATTTCAGCGACCGCGGCGGCATGTTGATAATCAACCGCCGGACTTCGCCACGGTGGACCTGCTCAAGCCGCCAAGCGATCGCTTCGACATGCCAGGTGTTGACATAAGTTTGGCCCGGAGACAGGGTTGCGAAGACCTTGTGCACGAAGGCTCGGAAGTCGCTTCGCAGCAGCGCTTCCAAGGTTCGGGAGTCAGACGGGCGCATCATCGTCGTCGCCTCTCTGCTCCGGCTTCGAATTGACAGCCGGCGGACCTGATTTGCCCGAAGAGGCTAGCTCTCGCCCCTGTCGTTGCTGCAGATATTGCGCGAGGATCTCCTGATCCTCGGCCAATAGGAAGCCCGTGAGGTCGTCGACATGGACGCGCTGCATGAGGACGACGATTGATCCCGTGAGCTTATCGTCGAGACGCGACAGCAGCGTGTTCGTGAACCATCGATTCGAAGCCGTTCGTTTGGTCTCGGACAGGGCGTCGTCCGGCTTGAGTGGATCGTCGATCACGATGATTTCGCCGCCCCTTCCGGTGAGCGTGCCGCCGACTGAAGTCGCCAGTCGAAAGCCGCGGGCCGTGAACTCAATCTCGCTTTCCGAGTCTTTGAAGCGGCCAATCCGGGTCGCCGGAAAGACTTCCCGATACCAGGAGATTCGATCACAGCGCGGAAGTCGTTCGAGTGCTTCTTGGCGGAGCAGCGCGTCGGCGACCAACGCGAGCGGCTTTACCGTTGGGTGGGCGGCGAGCGCTTCCTTGCGGCCCTTGCCGAACGTATTGACGCCCGAGTAGGTCCACACGTTCGACCGGTTGCGTCCGAATCGGCCAAGCTCGACGTTGTTTCGGTGCGGTTCTCCGCCGACCCGGAAGACGACGATGAATTCATGCTGAGCTCCGGTAGAAGGAACCCTGACCGGCGTTGGATTTGACCCAGACAACGATGTTCAACATGTCGCCATAAAGCTCTCGGCCAACGTCGATCAATTGGTCGATGTGGCGCCAATCCATGCAGATGAAGTGAACCGCGCCTTCAGCCGAAACGCGCACGCCGTTGGCCAGCGTCTGCGACAGGAACGTTTCGATACTGCGCTTCCGACATCTCTCCCGAGGCGAAGGCGAATTCGGGGTGCCGAACGCGCCCGCGCCCGCCGATCGAGCGCACGTGCAAATTATAAGGCGGATCGCAAAAGACCGCCGCCGCCCGCGACCCCCTCATCGCCCTGCCGACGTCCTTCGGCTCGCGTGCATCGCCGCAAAGCAGCCGGTGTTTTGCAAGGAGCCACAAATCGCCGCGCCGCGTGATCGCTGTCTCCGGTAGAGCCGGAAGGTCGTCTTCCGCGCCCGGGCGCGACGACGCCATGTCCGCAAGCAGAAGATCGATCTCGGCCGTTTCGAAGCCAGTGATAGAAACGTCGAGCCCCTCGACCGGCAACAGGTCGATCAGCTCGCCGAGTTCGATCGAAAGGAGTTCTCGATCCCACCCGGCCTGTTCGGCGATCTTATTGTCCGCGATCACATAGGCTCTCTTCTGAGCCTCAGTGAGATGACCGAAACGGATAATAGGCACGTGGGCCATGTCTTCAAGGCGCGCGCCCTCCAAACGCCCGTGACCGGCAAGAATCATGTTGCCGTCGTCGACGATCAGCGGATTCAGAAACCCGAACTTTCGTATGCTGTTGGCGATTTGCCGTTTCTGCTTCCTCGAATGGGTTCGGGCGTTCTTGGGATTGGGCCGAATCGACTCGATCGGGGCCCATTCGATCCGAGGCAAGTCCGCCAATTCCAGGCGGTTCTTCGGTGAAGAGAAAAGTTTCGTGGCACCCATGGCCGTTCTCCGCGAATCAGGTTCTGATCGCGGGGTTATCGGCGATTCGATCCTCAAAGCGCCAAGTGCACTAATTGAGTTTTTTCGCGAACGCGTCCGCCGGGAACCCGTGCGCATCCGCAGCGGCCATCGGTTCAGTTCTGGAACACAACGTCGAACCTGGGGAACGCTTTCAGCGGCGTCGACGCAAGCGTGTTCGAGTTCGTCGAGTCGCTCGAAGCCGTGGCCGACGGCGTTGGCCAAGGACATGGCAAACGAGGCCAAAATGCAACCGATTGTCGTCGAGGCCCTCCGATTCCTAGCGAGGCCAGGCCGCGCCAAACGCGCCATTTCGCGCAGGGCGGCGGCGCTGCTTGAGGTCTCGACTTCTGTCCGAGGCGAGCTCTCTGTCGACGGAAAGCCGGGCGTGGGTCAAAAGTCAGGATCGCCAAACGCCAGACGCGTCGCGCGGGTCAAAGGGTCTGTAAAATCGCCACGCGCCTCGTCCCACGTGTAGCTCATCCGCCCTGTCAATTTACCCATGTTCGAGAGCCAAAACTCGTGCGCAATGCTCGCCGCGCTCGCTTTCCGCCCCCGGGGAACAGCCAGCCGTGGCGCCAAAATACCAGCGATTTCCGTCACGCGCTGACTTGCGACGTAGTCAGCCGACGTACAAATAAGAGAAGAACCGCGCCACGAGAGGGTCCTGGCCGCGCTCGACCAGCATTGGCTCGAAACCGCAGGAAGGAGGAAGCTTCTCAAGCCGTTCGGACCATTTCGCAACCCCACACGGAGTACTGGGTGGAGCCCGCACAGCACTTGATCGATTGCGGCGTCGACCCGCTTCACGCCCGTGGCGATGTCGCTCTCAGAGAAATACTGCCGGAGGAAATCGCCAAGTGTCGGAGTGTTTGCGTCCATAATCGGCTCCCGTGCGCCGTCTCGTATTCTCGCGATAGCCGCTTAATGGTGGCCGACCGCCGCCGAATCGCAGCTCGTAAAGCAGTGACTATGGAGAGACGTATCGCCGGCGCAACTCAAGTTTCTGGAGCGTCGAGTTGACTGTGGAAAAAGGCGAAGCGACTATGGATCGTTGACTGCTCGCGAAGAAACTTTCCCTCTTATGGCGAAAATAATTCCCTATTCCCTGGAATTAATTCCCTGTTCCGATTCTTAGGGAATTTGCTCGCAAGAGACTGAAAACACGCGCGATTCTAGAGCTGGAATTTACCGAAACGGCCGAAAATTGAATTTTTCCCTCTTCTTTTCCCTGTTAGCAGGGAATTTGGCCGTCGGAGACCAGTTTCGTCAGACTGCGTTCACCACCATCCAGCCTGGGAAACCGCAGAATCCGTCGCGCCTCCTTTTGCGCTAGATGCTCCAAGGCGGCGGAGCTGAGCGCTTCAGGTTGTAGCGTTCGATGGCGCTGGCCACGACATCTGGCGCGATGACGCCCTCCGACGCAAGCGAATCGAGGGCGGCGATCACGATGTGATATCGGTCGACTTCGAAGAAAGCGCGCAGCGCTCGGCGCGTATCGCTCCGCCCAAAACCGTCCGTGCCGAGCGCAATGAACCGGGCGTCCACATACGAGGCGATCATCTGCGGATAAGCGCGAACATAGTCTGACGCGGCGACGATGGGGGCGCCGCCGGGCAGGCAAGCGCCAAGGTGGCTGACGACCGGCTCCTCGAGCGGATTGAGTCTGTTGCGGCGTTCGGCCTCCCGCGCGTCCCTGGCAAGCTCGGAGTAGCTGGTTGCGCTCCAGACTTCAGTGGCGACGTCCCACTCGGCGTCCAGCATCTTTGCTGCTTCGACAACTTCCGGGAGAATGGCGCCCGAGCCCAGGAGACGGACAAAGCGGCCGCCTTCTTTCGAACCACCCGGCGCGAAAAGGTAGAGGCCTCTGACGATGCCCGCTTCCGCCATTTCCGGCTTCGACGGCTGGTTATAATTTTCGTTCATCGCGGTAATGTAGTAGAACTCGTCCTTGCCATCCTGCATCATCGAGCGCACGCCGTGGTCGAGGATCACGGCCATTTCGTATGCGAAAGCCGGGTCATAAGCGCGGCAGTTGGGAATTGTCGCGGCGAGCAAATGGCTTGAACCGTCCTGGTGCTGCAGCCCTTCGCCCGCCAGCGTCGTGCGACCGGCCGTTGCTCCGATCAGGAATCCGCGCGCCCTCTGGTCGGCGGCCGCCCAAATGAGATCGCCGACGCGCTGGAAGCCGAACATTGAGTAGAAGATGTACACCGGCAGCATCGCGAGGCCATGGACGCTATAGGAGGTGGCGGCCGCGACCCACGACGACAGGGCGCCGGCTTCGGTAATGCCCTCCTCGAGGAGTTGGCCCTCCTTCGATTCCCTGTAATAGAGCATCGAATTCGCGTCCTCCGGTTCGTAGAGCTGACCGACCGACGAATAGATGCCGACCTGGCGGAAGAGGTTCGCCATGCCGAAGGTTCGCGCTTCGTCCGCGACGATCGGAACGATGCGTGGCCCGAGCGTTTCATCCCTGAGAAGGTTGCCGATCAGACGCACGACCGCCACGGTCGTCGACATTGTCTTTCCCTCGGCGTGAAGGGCGAAATCGGCGTAGGTTTCGAGCGCGGGCGCGCGGATCGGCGAAGCTCCGCGTCGGCGGGCCGGCAAATAGCCGCCCAGCATTCGACGCCGGCTGCGGAGATAGGCGAGCTCCGCGCTGTCGTCGGCCGGACGATAAAAAGCCAGATTCTGGACCTGCTCGTCGCTGAGCGGCAAAGCGAAGTTGTCACGAAAGGCCAGGAGCGCGCTGACATCAAGCTTCTTGGCCTGGTGCGCAGTCATCCTCGAACTCTCCGGCGCCGCCCATGCCCAAGCCTTTCTTCGTCTTTGCCAGGATGACGGTCGGCCGGCCCGTCGTCGATTTGGCGGCCTGGAAGGCGGCGAACAGCTTCCTGAAATCATGTCCTCCTCGCTTCAACCCCTCGATCTCCTCGGGGGACATATCCGCGACGAGGGCGAGCACTTCCGGGTCCTCCTCGAAGAAATGCGCCAGATTGTAAGCGCCGTCCCTGGCGCCAAGCGTCTGGTACTTGCCGTCCACGGTGGCGGCGAAGCGACGCAGAAGCGCGTGGTTGACGTCTCGGGCGAAGAGGGCGTCCCATTCCGATCCCCACAGCACCTTGATGACGTTCCAGCCTGCTCCGCGAAAGGTCATCTCCAGGTCCTGGATGATCTGGCCATTGCCCCGCACCGGCCCATCCAGCCGCTGGAGATTGCAGTTGATGATGAAGGTCAGGTTGTCGAGCTTCTCGCGCGCCGCGAGCGAGAGGCCCGCGGTCGATTCCGGCTCGTCCATCTCGCCGTCGCCGAAGACGCCCCAAACGCGCCGGCCGTCCGTGTCGAGGAGGCCGCGATCGCGCAAGTAGCGCATGAAGCGGGCCTGGTAGACGGCGCTGATCGGCCCGATGCCCATGGACCCCGTGGGCGTCTGCCAGAAGTCCGGCATCAGCCAGGGATGGGGATAGGATGAGAGGCCGGGGCCGACGATCTCCTGCCGATAACGCTCCAGCTGAGCCTCGGTGAGGCGACCTTCGAGGAAGGCGCGCGCGTAGACGCCAGGGGCCGAGTGCGGCTGGAAAAAGACGACATCGCCGCCCCGTTCGCCGTCCGCTCCGCGGAAGAAATGATTGAAGCCGACCTCGAAAATCTCTGCGACGGAGGCGTAGCTCGCAACGTGCCCGCCGAGCTCGCTGTAAGCGGCGTTCGCGCGCACGACCATCGCCAGCGCATTCCAGCGAATGATCGCCGTGATGCGGGTCTCCATTTCGATATCGCCGGGAAATGCACCCTGCTTTTCGAGCGGGATCGTGTTCCGATAGGGGCCGAAGGGCAGTACGTCGGGTACGACGCCGAGATCCTTCGCCTTGCGGTCGAGCGCGGACAGTAGGAATTCCGCCCGCTCGCCGCCCGCGACTCGAAAGACGGATTCGAGCGCGTCGAGCCATTCGGCGGTCTCGGTTGGATCAGGGTCGCCCCCCGCGCTCGAATCCTTGAGGGTCAGGCCCGGATTGATCCTCTCGAGCATGTCGTCGCTCCGCTTTCGATGCGCGGATCATAGCGGTGAGGCAGCCGAATATCCTGCCGAACATATTGTCGAGGTCCGCCATTTTGGGCATATGTGCCAAATGGGGCGAAAGCTACAGCATGAAATGCCGATTGGCCGGCTGGACGCCATCGACATTCGAATCCTGGCCGCACTGCAGGATGACGGCAGCCTCACCAATGTCGACCTCGCAAGACAGGTAGGGCTATCACCCTCGCCGTGCCTCGCTCGCGTACGAGCGCTGGAGGAGGCAGGGGTGATCCTGCGCAAGGTCACCCTGCTGGATCCCGTCAAGCTTGGTGCAAACGTCAGCGTCTTTATTCAGGTCACGCTCGAGAAACAGACCGAACCGGTGCTCAATTCATTCGAGGCGGCGATCGCGGGCTTTCCGGAGGTGATGGAATGCTATCTTATGACCGGCGACTCCGACTATCTTCTACGGGTTGTCGTTTCCGACACTGTCGCCCTGCAGCACTTCATCGTCGGCCGGCTGTCGAAGACGCGTGGAGTGGCCAATATCCGATCCAGTTTCGCCCTCAAACAGGTGAAGTACAAGACGGCGCTTCCGATCAATGTTCTGACCGATCGACGATAAGTTGGCGCGATGTCATTGCGGCGTCGGCGCGTCGTGCGCGATGAGCCCGCGGCTCTTGAGATCCGACCAGAGCGCCGCCGGTATCGGATGCCGGCAATGCTCGACGTTCTGCCGGACCTGATCGGGGCTGATGGCGCCCGGGATGATCGAGGCGACGATCGGGTGGGCGAGCGGGAACTGCAGGGCCGCCGCCGCGAGCGGCGTGCCGTGCGCCTTGCACACCGCCTGAATCTTGGTCACCCGGTCCATCTCTTCGGGCGTTGCGTCAAGGTAATTGTACTTCGCGCCCGGTACCGGACCTGTCGCTGTGATCCCGGAGTTGAAGACGCCGCCCACCACGACGCCGACCCCGGCGCGCTGACAGTAAGGAAACTCCTCCTTCAGAACATCCTGCTCCATCAGCGTGTATCGGAGCGCCACCAGGAAGAAGTCGAGCGGGATCATATCGAGGAACCGGGGCATCATCCCTAATTCGTTGATTCCGGCCCCAACCCCGCGCACCAGACCATGCGAGCGCAACTCGTCGAGCGCCCGCCAACCGGAGGTGAAGAGCTGGCTGAGATGGGCGGAAACTTTCGCTTCGGTCAGGTGGAACCAGAAGTCGAGATCGTGAATGAGCAGGAGGTCGATTCGATTCATGCCGAGCCTCATCTGAGACTGCTCGTAGGAGCGCATGATTCCGTCGTAGCTGTAGTCGTGCACGTGATTGAAGTGGAGTCCGCCCGCCCAAGGTTCAGTCTGGAACTCGTGCGGCTTGGCCGGAGGGAAGAACCAGCGGCCGACTTTGGTCGAGAGAACAAATTCGGACCGCGGCTTCGGGTCGAGGAAACGACCGCAACGAATCTCGGCGAGACCCCGGCCGTAATAGGGAGCGGTATCGTAATAACGAATGCCGGCGTCCCACGCCGCTTTGAGTGTTGCAGCGGCCGTCGCTTCGTCGAGCCGGACAAAGAGCTCGCCGAGCGGCGCGCTGCCGAAACCAAGTTGCGTGACCTCCACCCCGGTCTTTCCGAGCTTCCTCTTGTCTAACGGATTCATAAGCGTCCAAACTCCCAGTTTTCTTCTATCGTCTTGCGGCTGCCAAGTAGGGCTCGTTCACGAGATTGCGGAGGCGGCCCCTGGTCAGGTACAGGATCGCTGTCTCGACCGAGAGACGCCGCGCGTCGGCGCGACTTTCAGGGCTGGCCCAGGCGGCGTGGGGCGTCACGATCAGGCGATCGGCTATCCCTGCGGCCCTGAGATCGCGATAGGCGACGGCGATTTCGTCCTTGGGGCTCGGAGGTTCCGTCGGCAACACGTCGATACCCGCGCCCCCTATCACCCCTTCGCGGATGGCGGCGATCAGGGCCGCCATGTCGACAATCCGACCACGCGCGGTATTGACCAGGATTGCGTCCGACCTCATTCGCCGCAAGGCTTTCGCGTCGATCATTCCCCTGGTTTCCGCGTTCAAGGGACAATGGAGGCTGACAACGTCGGCGACCTCCAGCAGCTCTTCGAGCGCCTTTAAGCGCTCGATCCCGATTGCGATCTCGGTCCCGGCTGAAACATAGGGATCGTAGCCCACGACCCTGAATCCGAAGGCCTTGGCGCGAAGCGCGGTCGCCGTGCCAATCCGACCGAAGCCGACGACCCCGAACGTTCGGCCCCGCAACCGGCGCACGAGCGGCGCCCGCGCGCTGTCGAACCCGCCAACCGGATCCTGAACGAGATTTTCATGAAAGCAGACGATGCCGCGAGTGAGCGCGAGCATCAATGCGATCGCATGGTCCGCGACTTCGCTCGTCCCGTAGTCCGGCGTATTGCACACTGGGATTCCGGCCCGGCCTGCGGCTTCCAGGTCGATGTGATCGAAGCCGACGCCGGCCCGCACAATCACCCGGCATTTTGGGACTTTGGCGACAAAGCCGGCGTCAATCGGCATCTCATGCCACGATACAACTCCGTCCGCCCGCGCGAGAGCATCGATGGGAAGCCGGTTGACGTCGCGTTCCCGGCAGATTGTCCAGTCGACATCGGGTCCAGCGGTCCGCCGCTCGATCTCGCCATCGTCGGGATATTGCGCATCGGGCGTGACGAGATGGAGACGCAAAGGCATTTCGCTCCCGGTACACCGCTACTGCGAGGAGCGGCTGGCAGGCGAAGACCGTTCAGGTTTTCGCAGCGAGATAGTCGTGAATAATGCGTCCGGAGACAAGCGTGAAGTCGGCCCGCCAGTAAAGGCCGTCGAGCATTTCGACGACAGGCAGGCGATGAATTGGGGCCTGAGCGTTGGGGCGCAATTCGACGGTGCAAGGTCCGCCCCAGCACTCGTGCACGGTGACGTCCGCCAGTCGGCGCGCTGTCAGTTGCCGGATCGCCGGCCGGCCGTCGATGTGGTCGACCGACTTCAGATTGATGTTGAGCGCGAAATCGAAGTGCCGCGTCAGGCTGTCGATGCTGTCGGGCCATTGCTTCGTCGGCATGGTTCCGGTCAGCACGTCGATCCCGTTGCGGCTGACGACGCCGACCGTGAGGTCGCCGCGAATTTCGAGGCGAGGCTCACCGAGTTTCTTTGGCTGGCCGTGGACCTCCCGGCCATGCGCTACGCCTACATCCGAGGACAGAAAGAGATAGGGCGAATAGGATCCGGCTATATCCGCGCCGGGCAGCCTGCAGCCGACCGACACGTTGCTCTCGCCGTAGGCGCCAAGCCAATCGACATCGTTCATCCGGTACACGTGGGCGAGCACCACGTCGGACGCCGGCTCGAGCGGCGGCGGCAACAGTCGAGCGACCGCCGCCTCGCGGTCCGCCACGCGAGCGTCAGCACCTCGACATTGCGAAAGGTGAAAGGGAAGGGGGGGACGGTCGGGGCGTCCCATGGCGTCGAAAATCCCGGCGCCAGTATGTCCTCAACAGTGAGACGATCGAGACCGCCGCGACGCAGGTCTTTTCCGGTCATGCCGCCTCCACAGCGAAGTTGTGCGGCGCCGAACTACACGTCTTCGAGGCGTCGCGAACGCGCCGAACGATAAAGCGCGTCGAGAACCTCGACGGCGCGCATGCCCACTATGCCCGGCGACTGGTTCTCGACCTGTCGGCCAAGGCAGATATCGACGAGGGTGTTCAACGGCTTTTCGCAAGCGTAGGCGCCCGCGCCCTTCGGCATGTCGACGACGGTATCCCGCCCGTCGCGCCGCCACACCTCGAGGCGCTCACGTTCGATGTCGAGCGCAAGCACGCCTTCCGAGCCAAAGATGCGCAGATCGATCTGGTTGCCCCGGTGCTTGGGCGCCGTCGCAGAGCCCGAGACTGAAGCGGTCGCCCGTTGGCGAATTGCACGACGGCAGCATCGTAATAGTCGACGCCGGTCGGCGACTTGCCGGTGAGGGCGAACACCCGCGTCGGCTCGAGATCAGCGATGCGAAACAACAACCCCAGCGCATGCACGAGCTGGCCCCAGCCATAGCCTCCCGCCCGCATGGGATCGGCCCACGTCGAAGGCGGCGGACGGAACATGTGAGTCCTCGGTTTCCTTCATCGGCTGGCCGGCGAACAGGTCTTCCAAAGCTGAGGCCATCTGCAGGACAACGTGCTCGACGCGCCCGATCCGTCCGATGGCGACCAGCGACCGCGCCTCGTCGGTCCAGTCCTTGAAGTTCCAACCGTAGGGCACGATCACCTGTTTGCCTGCGGCGTCGGCTTTGGCGATCAGGTCGCGAGCGTCCGCCGTTGTGGTGGTCAATGGCTTTTCCACCAGCAGGTGGCAGCCTTTGGCCGAGGCGGCGAGAGCATGTTCGTGGTGCAGCACGTGAGGCGATGAGATCACCACGCCGTCCATCGGGATCTCATCCAGCATGGCGCGATAATCCTCGAAACCGGCGGGCACTTCAAATTTGCGCTGCAGCTCGGCAAGTTCCGCTCGCGCCCAGGCGGTTGATCGCGACGATTTCGCAGTCCTTGTTGGCTTTCAGCACCGGCAAGTGGTTGACCGCCGCCCACCAACCGGCGCCGATCACACCGATGCGCGCCTTCCGAGTCATTCCCTCGCCCTTAGCTCGATCGGTCCATATTCGGGTTTCACATGCTACGGTATCCCGGGCGCCTTGAACATCCTCCCGAGAGCTTGACGCTATCGGGCGCGCCATCGCTTAGCGTGTTCTCGACAATCTCCTGATTGGGCATGCGATGGCGCCGCAGTTGAGGATCGAACGCATTGAATGCGTGCCGCTCAGCATGCCGCTTCCGCGGACATTTCGCGGCAGCAACTACTTCATGACGCATCGCTGCACGATCATTACCAGGGTGTACACTTCGGCGGGGATCGTCGGCGAGATCTACAACGGCGACGAATTCGAAACCCAGGCCGAGGTGGTCAAGATCATCCTCGACGAGATCCAGCCGCTGCTGATCGGCAAGGACGCTTTCAACATCGAGGGCTGCTGGGAGCTTATGCGGAAGCCGAGCACCAACATCCTGCGCGATCGGAAACTCGCGATGTGCGCGCAGGCCTGTGTCGACAGCGCGCTCTGGGACGCGGTCGGCAAGGCGCTCGACGCGCCGCTTTACAAGCTGTGGGGCGGCTATACCGATCGGCTCTCCGTTCGATCTGCATCGCCGGCTATTACGAGGAAGGCAAGACGCTCGCCGATTTCGGCCGCGAGATGGAGCAGATCAAACTTCAGGGTCATGCAGGCTGCAAATTCAAGGTTGGCGGGCGCACCCCGGCTGAAGACGCGGAGCGTGTGCGGGTCGCGCGCAAAGCGGTAGGCGAGGATTTCGTCCTCGTCGTCGACGCCAATCAGAACTGGACATTGCGACAGGCGGTCGAATTCTCTCGTCTCGCCGCCGATCTCGACATTCGCTGGTTCGAAGAACCGGTGCGCTGGGAGAACGACCGCCTCGACATGGCGGCGGCGCGCAACCAGACGGGCATTCCGATCTGCGCCGGCCAGAGCGAGATCTCCCGCTCCGGTTGTCGCGACCTCATGATGTCGGGCGCGATCGACGTCTGCAACTTCGACGCCAGCTGGGGCGGCGGACCGACCGAGTGGCGACGCGTCGCGGCCTGGCGGCCTCGTTCGCCGTCGAGATGGGACATCACGAGGAACCGCGGATTTCCGCTCACCTGTTCGCCGCGAATTCCGAACGGGACCTACCTGGAGACTTTCATCCGGATCGCGATCCGATGTTCTATCGGCTTGTCGCCAATCGGTCGGCGCTCAAGGACGGGTTTTATGACGTGCCGTCAGGGCCCGGCTTCGGGCTGGAACTCGACGCGGACACGATCCGAAACTTTCGGGTATGACGCCGGTCCCGGACGAGAGAAAGCGGGAGCGAAACGAAATGACCGAGCCGCTCGGCAGAGCGGAAGCGCGAGCAAGAAGGCAAGCCGCGGCTCTGGGCGTCGAGGATCGGATCGGGCTTTTCCGGACAATGACGCTGATCCGGGAGTTCGAGAGCAGGTCCATCGCTCTTATCCTGGAGGGTCTCGTTCACGGGACGACCCATTTGCTGCAACGGGCAGGAGGCCGTCTCAGCCGGCGTCGCCAAGGCGCTCCGTGAGGACGACTACGTCAGCTACACCTATCGCGGACACGGGCAATGCCTCGCGCGGGGCATGGATCTCGAAGCGGCTTTCGCCGAGCTGTTCGGACGCGAGACGGGCGTTTGCGGCGGACTTGGCGGCTCGATGCACCTCACCGACATCGATCGCGGCCTGATCGGCGCCTTCGGAATCGTGGGCGCCGGCCTGCCGGTCGCTGTCGGGCAGGGCTGCTCGGCGCAACTCGCCGGCCGGAAACGGTTTCGGTGTGCTTTTTCGGCGACGGGGCGACCAAGATCGGCGCCTTCCACGAGGCCATGAACAATGGCGCAGGTCTGGAGAGTGCCGGTGATCTTCGTCTGCGAAACAATCTCTACGGCGGAGTTCAGCCATATCCTCCACACGACGCCCTACGAGAACCTCGTCGTCCGCGCGGCGAGCTATTCCATGCAAACCGAAAGGTCGACGGCAACGACGTTCCTGTCGCCGTCTATGCGCCAGCAGCGCCGGCGGTCTCGGCGCGCGACGGGGTCGAAGGACCGACGTTCATGAGTGCAAGACCTATCGCCATCGCGGCCATTCGCGCACCGATCCGGCCAAGGTATCGCGATCCGGCCGAGGTCGAGGCCTGGCTGAAACGAATCCGATCCGCTCTACCGAACCTAGCTCGCGCAGCGGCCGCATGTCCGACGTTGACGCTGGAAGCACAATGCCCGCCGAGGCTCGTCCTCGTCAAGGCGGCTGAACCGTGCGCGGCCGCGTCGATGGCCGTCACCGACGCAGGATTTCGTGGCCAGGACGTATCGTCCGATGACAGCGAATGAGAAAATCATTTCGACCGGGGTCGAGCGATTGAACAGGCGTACAAAGAGATCACCTATCGCGAGCCATTGTCGCGGCGTCTACTCGCGCGAGGAGATGCGGCGCGATCCGAAGACCTTGATCATGGGCGAGGGACATGGCGAGTCCGGGCGGCCCATTCAAGACCTGCCAGGGCCATATGAGGAGTCGGCGCGGGGCGGGTCGCGATATCGCCGATTGGCCGGAGACGCCAAGGGCTTCGTCGGCGCGGCGCTCGGCCTTGCGCTGACGCGGCTACCAGCCGATGGTGGATCATGTTGCCTGACTTTCCCCCTACGGCGTTCTTTGACCAGATCGCGCAACGAGCATGGCCAAAAGATCGCTTCATGTCAGGTGGACGCGTTAAGATGCGGATCGTCATCGGGCGCTGGCGGAGCGGTCTGCGGTTTGCCGCCCAGCACTCGCAACAGCCAAGTCCTGGTTCTGTCGGTGCCCGGGCTCAAGATCGATCTGTCCTTCCAATCCGGAGCAAGCGTATCTCATGCTGAAGGCCGCGATTCGCGACGACAATCGGGTCCTCGTCCTCGAGCACAAGGCGCTCCGCTGATGAAGGGGCGAGTGTGATCGGCGTCAGGGCTGATGAGGATGCGATGCCGGCCGCGCCCGCTGGTGCGACCCGGCCGTCACGCCACGATCGTCGCGAGCCTCGCGATGGTCGGCAAGGCGCTTGGCGGCCGCCGAGAGCTGGCGGCCGAAGGCGTCGAGGCGGAAGTGATCGACATCCAGGTTCTGCGGCCAATGAACGTCGCGCCGATCAGCGACAGCGTGCGGCGCACCAACATCCTCGTCACTGTCGAGGAGCAGGCGCCGACCGGATGGAGCTGAGACGTGCGTGGCGGACGTTGTCAGCCAGGCCTTCGACTATCTCGACGCCGCGCCGTGCGCGGATCACGTGCCGATACGATCTGCTCCCCTACAGCCCTCACCTCGAGGACGCGCTCTATTCCGTCGCCCGACAAGACCGCGGCGACGGTCAAGTCTGCTTCTTGACGGGCGGATTCGGGACTTCCAGTCCGAAGCTCGAGCGCGACCATGGAAACCGTCAAGGTTCTGCGCTGGCTAAAGCAGGTCGGCGACAAGGTCGGATGGGCGAGCCGCTCGTCGAACTCGAACCGAAAGGCCACGATGGAGGTCGAGTCTCCGTGCGGACGGACGCTCGAAGCGGTGCTTGGTGCGAAGGGCGAGGAGCTGTCGGTCGGCGCTGTGCTTGCTGAACTCAAAATCACGGAGAATCGGCATCTCCAAGTGACGCGAAGTCGACGCCGCGGACCGTTGCGTACCGCGCCCGCGCGCGAGGCGAATTCAGCCGCCACGCAGCCTCGAATCTACCTCGACGGAGGCTCCGGTCACGAGTCCTTGCTTCTCCGTTTCGCAGGCAGCTGGCGCAAAATCAGTGGGACCGATCTGAATAGTCTGGCGGCCGCAAGCCCGCTCACGCGAATCCGCGGGCGTGACGTTATCGCCGCGCTCGAGGCGGCGGACGCCAACGAGAAACTCGCCGCGCCATCATCCGCGCGCTTCAACCATACTCTTCCCCTATGCGGCGGCAGATTGCCGAGTCCGTCGCCCTCGGTCGAAGATTCATCCGTCGTTCGTCATCGACCGCTGGATCAGACCACAGCTATCGAGCAAGCGCGGGCAACCCTCGGTCGGAACATCGAGCCATATATATCAGCATAAAGCCGACGCTCACGGATTTTCTATTGCTGGCGCTCGCCAAATCTTTCGTCGTACGTCCGCATCCTCGATCGCTGGCGCGAAGAGAATGGCCGCGTCGGCAGCGCCGGTCTCGAGCATCGATATCGGCCTCGTCGTGGCCCTTCCCGAGGGCGTAATCATTCTTGTCCTGTGCGACCTTGCAGGCAAATAAATTCGCCAGAGATCGTCCAGGCGCGGCATGACGCAGTCCGGCGCTCGTTCGGGCCGGCTGCTGCAGGGCGATCTTCGGCCCGTCTGGTTACCAATTTCTGATCTCGGCGGGTATTCAGCCGACCACTCGAAGGCGGTAGATCTACCCGCATCAGTCGGGTATCCTCGCCGTCGGACGTCAGCATGAGCGGGTCGTCGCCGGGCTGGCGGTATCGCCGCTGCGAAGGGCGTCAACCTGACCGCTGTCCCTCGATCACCGCATGATCAACGGCATCTCGGCGCTGAATTCATGCACACGTTGGCGGAGCGGTTGGAGCGAGAAAACCGCATGGTGGGCTGGCTGAATGAGGCTATCGTCCGCCCCGCTCCGGCCGGATCGCGAACATGACGCTCCATTCGTGCGATGTAGGTGGCAAGGGCCTCGACGTGCGGGTAATATCCGGAAGCCACGATCGGGCGCGACGAAACCGCCATCGACGACCACATGGGCACGGTCGGCAGCTTCGTAGACTTCCAGCACTTCGGTGCAGAACATGATGCCTGGTGTTGCCAGCGCCCGCATAGTCGCGCAGCAGTCGATAAATTTCGCGCTTGCTGTGGATGTCCACACCGCGCGTCGGCTCCTCGAGCAAGAGCAACCGCGGCGCGCAATCGAGCGCCGCTGTGCGATCGCCACTTTCTGTTGATTGCCGCCCGAAAGCGAGCGTATGCCTTGCGAGACGGAGTGAGCTCGGATCGAACGCCGGATCGTTTCGCCGGCGAGCTGCCGCATTCGCCTCTTCTTCAGGGCCATGCCAATTCCGGCGATTTCCGGGGCGCCCAGGCGGACGAGCGAGATTCTCCGCCACGGAGAAGTTGCTGTAGAGACTCAACATTCGGGTCGCGGGAACATAGGCGCTGAGACGCTGCGCGCCCGCGCCTGTCTCGCCCCGCGATCTCGATCAGCCCGGGACGTCGTTCGAGCCCGGCAAATGAACGCGCGGCAACTCCCGTGCGCCGGAGCCCTCGACGACAACCAGCGCAACGATTTCACCCGGCT
>CAWCSD010000030.1:0-22134 GCA_963798095.1 uncultured Alphaproteobacteria bacterium
GCGATTCATAGACGGTGCGGTTCGCCTGCACGTCGCGCTCGAGCTCGCGCAAGCCGATCAGTGACTGATTGGTGCTGACCGCCGTGCTCTTGAGCGCATCGACCTTTTGCGACAGCAGGTCCTCGCGGTCTTGTCGCGCTCGGTATTCGGCGCGACCGAAAGCGCGATGCGGTTGACCTCGTCTTCGATCAGCTTCTGCAGCCGCGCTCCCTGCGCCTCGATTTCGATGACCGCGGGGTGACGTTCGCCGAGCGAGCGATTTCTGCTCGGCGTCGCGGCGCATGATTTCGGCGTATTGGCTGCGCAACGCTGATGGTCTGCGACTGCACCGCTTCCGGGAAGGCGCCGATCGGCGTTTTGGATTGCTGCACGTTTTCGACCTGTTCGAGACGCGCTTTCGCTTCGCAGTGCGGGCGCGCGCCGCGGCGGAGCTGGGAGTTCGAGTTTGTAAGCTGCTGCTCGTCGACCAGCTCGCCGTTGGCGCCGACGATATTGTGGCTCGCTTGTAGGCCTCGACGTTTTGCTCGGCGTACGCACGCGGGCCTGCAGCTCTTTCAGGCGCGCCGTCAGCGATTGCGAAATCTGGCGCGCGGCGTTGGAGCGGACTTCGGTCTGCTCGGTAAGGTAGGTTTGCGCGATGGCGTTGGCGATGCGCGCGGCCTTGGCCGGGTCTTCACTGGTGACGCTGACATCGACCACATAGGTGCGCTCGGGGCGCGTCACCTGGACGTGCTTTTGCAGCTCGTTCAGCGCGGTGAGCGGGCCGTATTGTTGCGCCAACGCGCCGCGCATGAATTCCGGATCGTGGTCGAGGCCTTCCGCAGCGACGACGCGGCTCAGCACATTGTCGGAGGCGATCACGCGCGCCTGGCTCTCGACCTGGAGCACGGCGGCATCGCTTTGCGGAATGGTCGGCGCGATGTCGTTTTGGACCGCGCGCAGATCGGTCGGATCGATGAGAATCTGCGTCGTTGCGGTGTATTTGTGCGGCACCAGGAGCACGAAAAGAGCGGCCAGACCGACCGCAACCATCGTCGACAGCAGGATCGTGGTTTTGCCCCGCCACAGGATGGACCAGATTTTTTTGACGTCGATCGGGGGAAGAGACGCGAAGCCCAGGCTCAGATCGCGCCTTGAGACCACCGCCGACGGCATATGACTCGACGCTTCAAACATTCACTCTAATCTCGACACCGCGGACGGCTGGCCGCGTACATGGTGGCCCGCCACACGCGCCATCAAGGTCACGCCACTGTGGCACAACCACGCAACGCGATATGGTTAATCAATTCATAAAGACTTAAGGTTAACGTCGCGTGTATTCGGCGTGTCCGGCCGTCAAAAAAAACGGGCTCGCCATCCAACCGACGGCGCGTGGTCAGCGCAAAAAGCGGTAGATGGCGCCAACGACGATCAGCAAGGCGACCACCGGAAGCCAGATCAAAATCGCGCCGGCGAAGATCAACAAGAATGCCGCGGCGAGGATGGCGAACGCCAAGGTCAGCATGGCGAAGCCGAACGGCCCGATCCGCGTGACATAGACGCGATGCATGCCGGCCGTCTCGTTCTGCCCATTAGGGCGCCAGGCCGCTCGCCGCCAGTCGGATCCGCGTCCTGGTCCGCCTTCTCGGCGGTCCGGCGGAATGATCTCGGGCTCGACCCGAGGCAGTTCCGGCTCGTTTTGATCGTTCGTCATGGGGCTGCTTCGTGCGTTGTTTGCGGCACTCTATCTAGGTTTCGGCGCCGCGGCCACAAGCGGCGCTTTGCCGCTGATTACGCGTTGACGCGGCCTTCGCTGCGGTCGAACCGCGCCAGCCGGTAGATGGCGATCGAGACGAGCCAGCTCACGACGAAGATCGCGATGATGAGATAGCCGAGGCTGCCGAAATTGTCGTTGAGCGCGCCGATATGCCAGAACGGGCCCTTCGAGATTCAATCGATCGGCCACAGGCCCAGCGCCTCGATGCCGCCGATCAGCAAGGCCACCACCACCGAGACGAACGTGATGGTCAGGTTGTAGTAGAGCTTGCGGATCGGCTTGGCGAAGGCCCAGCCATAGGCGCCGAGCATCAGCACGCCGTCGCGTCGTGTCGATGAGCGACATGCCGGCGGTGAACAGGGCGGGAAAGACCAGGATCGACCAGATCGGCAAGCCCTTGGACGCCTCGCGTCGCGGAGATCCCGAGCAGGCCGATCTCGGTCGCGGTATCGAAGCCGAGGCCGAACAGGAGCCCGATCGGATACATGTGCCAGCTGCGCGAGACCAGGCGGAACAGCGGCCGGAACAAGCGGCGCGAGGAAACCGCGCTGCGCCAGGAGGTGTCGAGGTCGTCCTCGACGAAAGCTGCTCGCCGCGCGCACCTCGCGGAAGGTGCGACAGACCGAACGCAAGAATATGAAGTTCGCGGCGGCGACGAGGAACAGAAAAAGCGCCGAGACCGAGCGTGCCGACGTGCCGCCGACCGGCTTGAATCCTCGAAGCGGCCTGCGAGCGCGCTGGCGGTCAGCGCGACGGCGGCGGAGCCAAGCACCACGACGGTCGAATGACCGAGCGAGAAGAACAAGCCGACCGCAGACCGGCCGCTTGCCCTCCTGCATCAGCTTGCGCGTCACATTGTCGATCGCCGCGATGTGGTCGGCATCGACGGCGTGGCGAAGGCCGAACGCGTAGGCGAGGAACGCCGTGCCGAGCAGCACCGGATAATCGCGAAACGCCACCAGCGCCCAGACCCAGGCCAGAAGATTGGCGGCGATCAGCAGACAAAAGATGCCGACGAGCTTGTTGCCGAGCTCCGCGTCCCGATCATTGAAGAGTTTGAATAAAGCGGCGGGCATGACCGTATCGACGTAACGCTCCGAGCGGAGTCTTATCGATACGCGGGCGCTGATGGGCAAGCAAGAGCGCGTGAGCGGAATTTAGCCGGATCGTCATACCGGCGCCGCAGGCGACCGGCAGCTGACACCAATAACTATTGCGGCTGGATGCCGGCGGTGTGGATCACATCGCCCCAGCGCTTGGTCTCGGCCTTGAGGAAGGCGTCCATCTCGGCGGGCGTGCCGCCGCCCGGACTGATACTGAGCGCTTTGTATCGTTCCAGAAGTTCCGGGTCCTTCATCGCCTTGTTGGCGGCGTCATTGAGCTTGGCGACGACGCCGGCCGGCATCTTCGGCGGCGCGGTCAAAGCGTGCCAGGTGTCGGACTCGCAGCCTGCCACGCCGGCCTCCGCGATGGTCGGAACATCCGGGATTGCCGCGATGCGTTCCTTGGTCAGCACCGCGAGAATCCTCGCCTTACCCGCCTTGTGCTGTACGAGCGAGGTCGCGAGCTCGTTGAACATGAGATCGACATTGCCGGCGAGCAGGTCGGTTAGCGCCGGCGCCGTGCCCTTGTACGGCACATGGACGAGCTTGGTTTGCGTCAGCGTCTGAAACAGTTCCGCGGTCAGGTGCGAGGTCGTGCCGATGCCCTGCGACGCGTAATTGAGCTTGCCCGGATTGGCCTTGGCGTAGGCGATCAGCTCCTGCACCGTTTTGACCGGCAAACCCTCGCGCACTAGAATCACGTTCGGCACATGCGACATGATTGCAATCGCCGTCAGCTGCGCCGGATCGTAATTCAGCGACTTGTAGAGGAACGGGTTGGTGGTGATCGGCGCCGGCTGCGAGGCGAGCAAGGTGTAGCCATCGGGCGCATCCTTGAACACCGCTTCGGCCGCGACGCTGCCGCCGGCACCGGCCTTGTTCTCGACGACAAGCGGCTGGCCCAACACGGCGCTCATTTTCGCAGTGACGATCCGGGTGACGCTATCGACGCCGCCACCCGCCGGCACCGAAACGACGACCCGGATCGGATGGTCGGGGAAATTCGCAGCACTGTCCTGTGCGCTGGCGGCAGCGGCCGCAAGCACGCAGCCAAGAATGGTGATTACGACAGGACGTCTCAACATGGCGGAAGCTCCCAAAACCCGGCGCATGGCCCAAAACCCGGCGCATGGCCAAGGTCATCGCATAGCAAGGTCATGGCATAGCGCAGATCGGCGGCTTCGTCCCGCGACGCACTGCCGCCCCATCGCATAGCGGTCTTGTGCATAGCGGTGCTGCCGAACGGCGGTTCACAAACCCCATAGCGGCCCATAGGATCGCGCCCCGACAAGGGAGAGGCGCGCAATGAGCAAGCTCGATTTCATTCTCGAAGAACTGGTGACGGCCAATCGCATCCTGGCCAACGAGGGTATCGTCGATTCATTCGGCCATGTCAGCGCCCGGCATCCCGACAATCCGCAACATTATCTCTTGTCGCGGGCGCGCGCGCCGGAGCGCATCGAACGCGACGACATCGTCGAATATACATTCGACGGCACTGCGATCGACGAGCGCGGCCGCGCGCCCTATCTGGAGCGCTTCATCCACGGCGCGATCTACGAAGCGCGGCCGGATGTGCACGCCGTGGTGCACAACCATTCGCCGAGCACGATCCCATTCGGCGTCACCGAGAAGAAGCTCAAGCCGCTGCTGCACATGTGCGCCTCGATCGGTCACGAAGTGCCGGTCTGGGATTCCCACGACAAATTCGGCGACACCGCGCTGTTGGTCAGCGACATGGCCATGGGCCGCGACCTCGCCCATCTCATCGGTCCGCGGCCGACGGCGCTGATGCGCGGCCACGGCGCGACCGTGGTCGGCCGCTCGGTGCGCCATGCGATTTTCGTCTCGGTCTATCTCGAGCTCGGCGCCAAGTTGCAAATGCAAGCGATGACGATGGGCGAGATAAAATTCCTCACCCCCGGCGAGGTCGACAAGATCATCGGCCGGGTCACACCCTACACGCTCAACCGCGCCTGGGAAAACTGGGCCCGTCGCGCCGGGCGCGAGATGCAGGCGGAATTGTAGGTCCCACGCGCGGCAATATGACATTCGCGGACGAGCTAAACGGGGCCGCGGCTTTTCGGTATCCTGCGAACATTCGCAACGCCACGAATGTGAAACGGGGGGAAACCAATGCGCCTGCGTCATCTGTTTGCGCTAACCTTGGCGCTGATCGCCGTCTCGGCGGGTACCTTCATGGCCGCGGCCGAGACGAAATGGCCGACCCGGCCGGTCCAATTCATCCTCACGCTCGGCGCCGGCAGCGGCTCCGACATCGGCGCGCGGCTGTTGGCGGACCGTCTCAGCCAGCGCTGGGGCCAGCCGGTCGTGGTCGAAAACCGCCCCGGCGGCGATGGCCTCGTCGCCATCAATGCCTTCGTCACGGCGCACGACGATCACGTGCTGCTGTTCGCGCCGTCATCCTCGTTCACGGCGCACCCGTTCCTGCACGACAACCTGCCCTATCAGCCGGGCGATTTGGTGCCGATCACGCGGGTGTCCAACACCATCATCACCATTTCGGTCCCGTCGAGCTTGAACGTCGGTTCGTTGAAAGAGCTCGCGTCGATGGCGCGCGCCGAGCCGGGCAAGCTGAATTGGGCCGGCGTCACCGGCGCGCTGGATTTCATCTTTGCCGGTTGGCTCAAGCAGGAAGGCTTGAACATCAACAAAGTGCCGTACCGCAATCCCGTCGATGCCGCCAACGATCTCGCCGAAGGCCGCGTGCAGGTGTACGAGTCGGCGCTGGCGATCGTGCGGCCGCAGCTGCAGTCCGGCAAGATCAAGCTGCTGGCCGTGACCAATTCGGTGCGCGCGCCGACCGAGCCGAACCTGCCCACGGTCGCGGAAGCGGGCTATCCGGCGCTGACCATCGACGGCCTGGTTGGATTGTTTGGACCGACCGGAATGCCGCTCGAGCTGCGCCAGCGCATCACCGCCGATATCCGCGCGGTGGTCGATCCGACCATCGAGGATCGCCTGACCACCACCGGACAGCTCACCAATATCGGCGGGCCGGAAGAGTTCGGCAAATCGGTCGACGAGCAGCGCGCCAAGGTAGCCGCCTTCGCCAAAGAGCTCGGCATCAACCCGATGTAGCGCAAGCGCCGGATTTCGATTTTCCGCATACTGCAAGGACCAGTGAAGGGGGAGCCATGCAGGCCGCGGTGATGAAAGACGATCAGCGGCCCGTCTACGATCGTTTTGCAGAACCGGAAGCGATTGACGGAGCAGTTGTCGTCGAGGTTTTGGCGGCCGCTTTGACCGGACTCGACAAGGTGGTCGCCCGGCGCGTGCATTACGTCACGATGCCGGACGGTCCTTTCGTGCTGGGCCGAGAGGGCGTCGCGCGGCGGAGCGATGGCCGGCGCATCTACTTCAATCTTAACGCACCGGTCGCTCCGTTCGGCTCGATGGCCGAACGCACGCTGATCGATCCACTTTTTGCCTTCCCGATCCCCGAGGGTATCGCCGACGATGTCGCGGCGGCGCTCGGCAATGCCGGACTTGCCGCATGGCTCGGGCTGTCTTGGCGCGGCCGCATGCGGCCGGGCGAGACGGTGCTGATTCTCGGCGCCACCGGCGTTTCCGGGTTGATCGCGGTGACTGCAGCGAAGCGGCTCGGCGCCGGCCGGGTCATCGCCGCAGGCCGCAACCGCGAAGCGCTGCAACGGGCCAAACGCCTCGGCGCCGATGAGATCGTCTTGCTTGCGGCGGCGACCGACCTTGCTGCCGCCTACCGCGATGCCGCTTGCGGCGCCGTCGACGTGGTCATGGATTATGTCTGCGGCGCGCCGGCCGAGGCGGCGCTTGAAGCCTTGGCGACCTATGGCCGTCTGGTCCACGTCGGAACGAGGGCAGGGCCCGCCATGACAGTGCCCGGCGCGACCGCCCGCCGTAGCTGCATCGACATCATGGGATTCGGCTATTACCACGCGCCCATCGAAAAGCAGGCGGAGGCTTATGAGGAGCTGTGCCGCCTTGCCGCCTCTGGCGAAATCGCATTGGACGTCGAGACGCGACCGCTCTCGGACATCGGTGCCGCCTGGGATGCGCATGCCGCGAGCAGTCGCCGGCGTCAGGTCCTCGTTCCCGACGATGCGATCTGAACGCGCTGCCTGACGCCCTTTCGCGCCAGTTCAGCCGGCGTGTTCGCTGTCCATATGCGCGAGCACGGCCGGCATGTATCGCGTGCCGGCGACGGCGTCGGCCGGTACCGCCTGTTCGATGCGTGCAAGGTCGTCGCGCGATAGTTTCACGTCGAGCGCGCCGAGCGCTTCCTTGAGCTGGTCGCGGCGGCGGGCGCCGATCAGCGGCACGACGTCGTCGCCGCGCGATTTCACCCAGGCAAAGGCGAGCTGCGCCGTGGTGGCGTTGTTTTCTTTCGCGATCTTGCCGAGCGCCTCGACCAGCGCGATGTTCTTCTCGAAGTTTTCTTTGAAGAACCGTGGCTTGCGGGTGCGGATTTCGCTTGCGGCAGTCCTAGCCGCGTCGGCGCGGTCGCTGATCAGGCCGCCCGACAGCACGCCGTAGGCGACCAGCGCAATGCCGAGCTCGCGCAAGGTCGGCAAGATGTGGCGCTCGATGCCGCGGGAAAACAGCGAATATTCGATTTGCAATGCGGCGATCGGATGCACGGCATGGGCCCGCCGCACGCTCGTGGCGGAGGTTTCCGACACGCCGATATGGCGCACATAGCCGGCCTTCACCATGTCGGCGATGGCGCCGATCGTATCCTCGAACGGCACGTCGGGATCGACACGGGACGGCTGATAGAGATCGACATAGTCGGTGCCGAGCCGGCGCAGCGAATAGGCGAGATAATTCTTGGTCGCGTTCGGCCGGCCGTCATCGCCTAGGATTTTTAGATCCGGCCCGCGCATCGAGCCGTATTTCACCGCGATGAAGGCGCGCTCGCGCTTGCCGCCCTTGAGCGCCTCGCGGATCAGCATCTCGTTCTGGCCCATGCCGTAGAAATCGCCGGTATCGAGCATGGTGACGCCGGCCTCGAGCGCGGCGTGGATGGTGGCGATGCACTCCTTCTCGTCGGCCGGCCCATAGCCGCCCGACATGCCCATGCAGCCGAGGCCGAAGGCGGAGACCGAGGGACCGTTGCGGCCGAGCTGGATTTTTTGCATCGCTGCCTCACCTGAAATGAAAAACGGCGGTCTCGCGACCGCCGTTTGTAAAGACCGCCCGATCGGGAAGCAACGTCACTCCGCCGCCAGCCGCACTTCCGGCGCTGCGGCGCGGACGTCGGCGTCGACGTGCTTTTCGTATTTGACGAAATTGTCCTGGAACATGCGCACGAGTTTCCGCGCGGTTTCGTCGAACGCCGCTTTGTCCTTCCAGGTCTTCATCGGATAGAGCAGATGCGGCTCGACGCCGGGCACCGAGGTCGGCACGGCGAAGCCGAAATAGGGATCGGTGCGGTAGCTGGCGTTCTTCAGCGAGCCATCGAGCGCGCCGGTGACCAGCGCGCGCGTCGCCTTGATCGGCATGCGGCGGCCGGTGCCGTAGATGCCGCCGGTCCAGCCGGAATTGACCAGCCAGCAATCGACATTGTGCTTCTTGATCAGGTCGCGCAGCAGATTGCCGTATTCGGCCGGCGGCCGCGGCAGGAACGGCGCGGCGAAGCAGGTGGAGAATTCCGGCTCGACGCCGACCAGGCCTTTTTCGGTGCCGGCGACCTTGGCGGTGTAGCCGGACAGGAAGTGGTACATCGCCTGCGCCGGCGTCAGCTTTGCGATCGGCGGCATGACGCCGAAGGCGTCGGCGGTGAGGAAGACGATGTTCTTCGGCTGGCCGGCGTGGCCGGTTTTCGACGCCAGCGGCATGAACTCGATCGGATAGGCCGAGCGGGTATTTTCCGTGAGCTTGTCGCTGTCGAAATCGCAGACGCGGGTCGCCGGATCGAACACGACGTTCTCCAGCACCGCGCCGAAACGGTTGGTCGCGGCGTAGATTTCCGGCTCGGCTTCTTTCGACAGCCTGATGCACTTGGCGTAGCAGCCGCCCTCGAAATTGAATACGCCGTTTTCGCTCCAGCCGTGCTCGTCGTCGCCGATCAGGGTGCGGTTCGGATCGGCCGACAGCGTGGTCTTGCCGGTGCCCGACAGGCCGAAGAACAGCGCGACGTCGCCGTTCTTGCCGACATTGGCCGAGCAATGCATCGGCATCACGCCCTGCGCCGGCAGGTAGAAATTCAATGTCGTGAACACCGCCTTCTTTATCTCGCCGGCGTAGGACGAGCCGCAGATCAGGACGATCTTGCGGGTGAAATCGATCGCCACCATGGTGTCGGAGTTTTCGCGGCCGCCGTGACGCTTGGCGTCCGGCCGAAACGACGGCATGTCGACGATCGTCATGTCGGGCACGTAGCTCGCAAGCTCCGCCGCTTCGGGACGGATCAGCAGCTGGCGGATGAACAGCGAGTGCCAGGCGAGCTCGGTGAAGACGCGCGCCTTGATGCGGTATTGCGGATCGGCGCCGCCATAGAGGTCCTGCGCGAACAGGGTTCTGCCCTTGGCATGGGCGATGAAATCGTGAAGCAGATTGTCGAACTGCTCTTTGCTCTGTTTGCGATTGCCGTCCCACCACACCGTGTTCTCGGTCGTCGCATCGACGACGGTATGTTTGTCCTTGGGCGAGCGGCCGGTGTGATGGCCGGTTTCGGCGCAGAACGCGCCGCCTTGCACCAGTGAGCCTTCGCGGTTGGCGATGGCGTGCTCGACCAGTAAGGTGTCGGGCAGATTCCAATGGACGCCGGCGAGATCTTTAAAGCCGAATTTGTCGGCGCCGTGCGCGCCGTTCCTCGAACCCGTTTCCTTCACCTAAGCCTCCGCCTCGTGCGCTCGATCTCTTGGCCCGATCGTATCCGCAAATCCGCTGATTGCGCCGGAGCCTTCGCCGCCAACTCTTGGCCGCCGACTTGCGACGCTGAATGTTAACCCGCCCGCCGGCAAGCGTGCGACCCTATATCGAGCCTCACAGCATCTGCCAAGACCAAGTCAGCCTCAAGCCTAACCGGATAGGATTGCACGCGTTCCTGTGTTGCAGCGCAGCGGACGCCGGCCCGTTTCGGGCAGCAGGGTTACGTTCTATTGCCGGCGCTTTTTTGGCAGAGAATGCCTAGCCGGCCCGCGCCTTGGCGGCCAATTCCACCACCACCTTGCGCAATTGCTCGGCGTTTATGACACGCTGCGGAAACGGCAGGCGCAAGGTGGCGTCGCCGCGCGCCAAGTCGAGGCCATCGGGGTCGAGCCCGGTGAGCCGCCAGGGCCCGTCTTCGGCGCCAAGGAGCTTGGTGGCGTAGAGCCGCACCGCTTCGGCATGGTCGCCGTTCATATGCGCGACGGCACCTTCCTCGGCGTCGATCAGGTTTTCGGCGCCGGCAATTTCCGTCATCACATCGGCAGCTTTCAGATCGGCGGCGCGGGCGAAGCCGCCGTTGAGATGCGCCGAGACCGTTTGCAGGCGCCAGAACGAGAAATCGCCGAAGCCCGCATAAAGCTCCGATTTCGGATGGCGGGCGAGGAAGCGGCGCCGCATGCGCGGCAATTCGGGGTCATCGCGCGCGATCTGCACGAAGCCGCCGAGCAGCGTCAGGCGCGGATGGGCCAGCGGGTCGCCCTTGCCGGTCGATGCCAGCAGCAGCGAGGCGCGGCCGTCGATTTCAAGATTGGCGGTGTGGGTGGAGAGCCGGGAGACCAGGATCAGCGGCGAGCCGTCGACATCGGTCGCCACGTTAACCAATGACGCGAACGGATGGCCGGTATTGCGGTCGATGGTCGCAAGCGCACCGGCCCGCGTCGCCCGCAGCAGGCCCTTGGCCACCGCTTTCGGGTCGAAATCCGGTGCTGGGGCGTTTTCCGGAAGGCGGTTTGGCATGGCGCCCGGCAACGGAGCTCCCATGGGACCAATACCGTCGGCCTCAGCCATGTTTTGTCCTTTCCGGTTCCTTTCCCATGTCTCTCCATCTCACGGCAATTGCCCCTATTTCGCCTTGTCTAGTCACACTTCCGCCCCCACATGGGGTTTGAACGTTGTTGGGGCCGGGCAGGTGTGATGCTGCGGCCGACTCATGTTAGAAGGCCGTCATGCCGACAATCGCTCTGGTGGACGACGACCGCAATATCCTCACCTCGGTCTCAATCGCGCTCGAGGCGGAAGGCTATCGCATCACGACCTACACCGACGGCGCCTCGGCGCTCGACGGCTTCAAGACCACGTTGCCCGACCTCGCCATCCTCGACATCAAGATGCCGCGTATGGACGGCATGGAGACGCTGCGGCGGCTGCGGCAAAAATCCGATCTGCCGGTGATCTTCCTCACCTCGAAGGACGAGGAGATCGACGAATTGTTCGGCCTGAAGATGGGCGCCGACGACTTCATCCGGAAGCCGTTTTCGCAGCGCCTTCTGGTCGAGCGGGTCAAGGCCGTGCTGCGTCGCGCCTCGCCCAAAGACGGCGTCGCGCCGAAGGAGGCCGACAGCAAGGTGCTGGAGCGCGGGCTCCTGCGCATGGACCCGGAGCGCCACACCTGCACCTGGAAGAACGAGCCGGTAACCCTCACCGTCACCGAATTTCTCATTTTGCAGGCGCTGGCCAGCCGGCCGGGCGTGGTCAAAAGCCGCAACGCCTTGATGGATGCGGCCTATGACGACCAAGTCTATGTCGACGACCGGACCATCGACAGCCACATCAAGCGGCTGCGCAAGAAGTTCAAGGCCAGCGACGACGACTTCGATATGATCGAGACGCTGTACGGCGTAGGTTATCGATTCAAGGAATAACGCGTGATTTTACGCGACAGGCCATGAACTGCCGGACGTTGAAACCGGAGAATCTTGGCCCCTGACTGGGCGGCTGACGTGCGGTAGTAATAGCGTTTGGCTCCTCATACCCTATCCGTAAGTGGAGGGCGGAGCTGATCGAAACCCCGGCAGACGACGTGCTTGATCGACTAGCAAAAACCGCAGGGGCCGATGAGGCCCATGCACCGGCCGAAGCCGAGGCTCTCATCGAGGCCGACGGTCACGGCGAAGCGCTGCCGCGTGTGCGCTGGCGCGGGCTGCGCCGGGTCGGCGGTTGGTTGCGGCGCGCACTCCAGTTCTTCACCGCGCAAAGCTCCTCGAGCGTCACCCGCCGCATCGTCTCGCTCAACGTCGCCGGCCTGCTCGCGCTGTCGATCGGCATCATCTATCTGTCGCAGTTCCGCGCCGGCCTGATCGACGCGCGCATGCAAAGTCTGTTGGTGCAAAGCCAGATCATCGCCGGCGCGATCGCCGCCTCGGCGACCGTCGAGACCGATTCCTCGATCACCATCAATCCGGACACGCTGCTCAACCTGCAGCCCGGCCAGAGCTACGGCCCGTCCGAGGACGCGCTCTACGGCATCGATTTTCCGATCAATCCCGAGCGCGTGGCGCCGATCCTGCGGCGCCTGGTTTCACCGACCAAAACACGGGCGCGGATCTACGACCGCGACGGCGTGCTCTTGGTCGACAGCCGCAATTTGTTCGGCCGCGGCGACATTTTGCGTTTCGACTTGCCGCCGCCGACCGCCGAAAAGCCGGGTGTGTTCGAACGCGCGTTCCTTGCGGTGCGGCGCTGGCTCGGCCGCGGCGACCTGCCGCTTTACCGCGAGCTCGGCGCCGACAACGGCAAGGGCTATTCCGAAGTCGGGCAGGCGTTGAGCGGCCAGGATTCCAGCATGGTCCGGATCAACGACCGCGGCGACGTCATCGTTTCGGTCGCGGTTCCGGTGCAGCGTTTCCGCGCCGTGCGCGGCGCGCTGATGCTGTCGACCCAAGGCGCCGATATCGACGACATGGTGGAGGCCGAACGGCTCGCCATTCTCAAGGTGTTTTTGATCGCCGCCGCCGTCATGGTGGTGCTCTCGATCCTGCTCGCCGGAACCATCGCCGAGCCGGTGCGGCGGCTGGCCGACGCCGCCGAAAGCGTGCGCCGGCGCATCCGTTCGCGTGTCGAGATTCCGGATTTCACGCGCCGGCGCGACGAGATCGGACACCTCTCGGGTGCGTTCCGCGACATGACCAATGCGCTCTATAGCCGGATCGAGGCGATCGAAAGCTTTGCCGCCGACGTGTCGCACGAACTGAAAAATCCGCTGACCTCGCTGCGCTCGGCGGTGGAAACGCTGCCGCTCGCCAAGACCGACGAGAGCCGGGCGCGGCTGCTCGCCATCATCCAGCACGACGTAAGCCGGCTCGATCGGCTGATCTCCGATATTTCCGATGCCAGCCGGCTCGACGCCGAGCTGCAGCGCCAGGAAGCGGCGCCGGTCGATTTCGCCAAGCTTTTGAGCACGCTGGTCGCGGTCGCCAACGAGGTGAAGCGCGACGACGGCGTCACGGTCACGCTCCGCTTCGAAGGCGGCGTCGGCCGCGCATTTTTGGTGCCGGGACACGATTCGCGGCTCGGCCAGATCGTCGACAATCTGATCGAGAACGCACGCTCGTTCTCGCCGCCGAACGGCACGGTGCGCGTCACCTGCCGGCGCGTGAAAACCAACGTCGAGATTTCCGTCGATGACGACGGTCCGGGCGTGCGGCCCGACGTGCTCGATAAAATCTTCGAGCGTTTTTACACCGATCGCCCGCACCAGGGTTTCGGCCAGAATTCCGGCCTCGGCCTCTCCATCTCCAAGCAGATCGCCGAAGCCCATGGCGGCACCATCTGGGTGGAAAACCGCACCGGCGCGCTGGACGCCGATGGCATGCCGATAGTGCTCGGCGCGCGCTTCGTCGTGCGCTTGCCGGCGATGTGATGGCGCAATCTGCAACGACGGTGCACGCTTCGGCCGTGCTGGTCGGCGCGCGCGCGGTTCTGATCCGCGGGCCGTCGGGAGCGGGCAAGTCGCGTCTGGCGCTGGCGCTCATCGAAGCGGCGCGAACCGGGACTTTGCGCTTTGCCCGGCTGGTCGGCGACGACCGCGTGCATCTCGATCCTGCCAACGGGCGGTTGCTGGTGCGCCCGGCCGAACCCTTGGCCGGCCTGATCGAGGTCCGCGGCGTCGGCATCCGGCGGCTCGATCACGAGCCGCACGCGGTGGTCGGTCTTGTGGTCGATCTCGCGGCCGCCGATGCCGAGCGACTGCCGGAAACGGAGAGGCAACACACGGTTATCGCCGGCCTAAGCTTACCGCGACTTGCTATCGCAGCCGGTCAAGAGGCCTTGCCGGCGGTCCTGGCTACCCTTACTTGAGCCGTTCCCTAGGTGCCGTTTTGGCGTTCGAGCCGGTTTCCTGAGCATTTCAGCCACCCGGCACCGGATTTGGTTGGAAATTGGTAACCTTAACGCCGCTACACTCGGCCGCTGCTTCGCTATGCGGCGTCTCATGGTCGATTCTTGGCCGATTCGGCGTTAGCTACCGCAATGCAACAATCGCCAAAAATCAGCGAGAATGCCCCTTGCGCTGGGGCTTTGGATGGTCAAGATGAGCACCCTTTCGTGCGGTGCAACCGGGACGCGCCCGCGGGGAGTTTCATGATCGGCGTTGTGCTTGTGACCCACGGGCGGCTGGCTGTTGAGTTCCGCTCGGCATTGGAGCACGTGGTCGGCCCTCAGGGTCAGATCGAGGCTGTCACTATTGGCCCCGACGACGACGTCGAAGAGCGCCGCAAGGACATCATCGAAGCGGTCAAACGCGTCGACAGCGGCGATGGCGTCGCCATCCTGACCGACATGTTCGGCGGCACCCCGTCCAATCTCGCCATCTCGGTGATGAGCCGGCCCAAGGTCGAAGTGCTCGCCGGCATCAATCTGCCCATGCTGGTCAAGCTCGCCAAAGTTCGCGACGAATGTCCGTTGGCCGAAGCGGTCGCCGCCGCCCAGGAGGCCGGGCGCAAATACGTCACCATCGCCAGCCGGGTGCTCAACGGCAAATGAACGACCGGGCGCTCGGCAGCGAAGATGACTGCACGGGCGACCTACCGGCCCTCCGCGAAGGCGCCGTCGTCCGCGAGCTCACCATCTGCAACAAGAAAGGACTGCACGCGCGAGCCTCCGCCCGCTTCGTGCAAACGGTCGAGAAATTCGACGCCGACGTGCGCGTCATGCGTTGCGGCGAGATCGTCGGCGGCACCTCGATCATGGGCCTGATGATGCTCGCGGCATCGCCCGGCACCACCATCACCGTCGAGGCGACCGGCAAGGAAGCCGCCGAAGTCATCGCGGCTTTGGCGGCGCTCATCGAATCGCGCTTCGGCGAGCAGGATTGATCGATCGGCGTTTCGCTTATTTCAATTTAAGGGAGCCGGCCAATGGCAGACGACAAAACAACAGCGGCAGTCAGTCCGGCCGCGACGGCTCAGAACGAGCAGCGCACCGCGACCATCCGCTATATCGATCGTCCGGAAATCGACGAGGTCTTCGCCGACAGCGTGACCGGCCTGCTCTACGACGGCCAGACCTTGCGCATGGAATTCGCGGTGACGCGGTTCGACGAGATCAAGCCCAATGCGCCGATCAGCGGCCGCCGCTATCCGGCGTGCCGCCTCGCGCTGTCGCCTGCGGCGGCGATCGATCTCATCAACCGCATGCAGCAGGTCGCGACCGCGCTCACGCAATCCGGCGCCGCAAAGCCCACGTCGCGGCCGGGCACGGCGTCGTAAGTCGCTTTCTTATCGGTGCGAATTCGGCCGCCGACTTGAGGTCGGCGACGAATTGCTGATACGCCGCGCGCTTGTCGTCCTCGTCCTCGATGCGCAACAGCGAGGACGGATGCACGGTGACGAACAGCCTGGTGCCGTCCGCCAAGTCGAGCGGCTTGCCGCGCAGCTTTGCGATCGTCACCGTCTTTCCGGTCAGGCTGCGCGCGGCAGTGACGCCAAGCGCGATGATCGCCTCAGGCTTGACCAGCCTGCGCTCGTCGTCGAGCCAGATCTTGCAGCGCTCGATCTCGTCAGTTGTTCGGCCGCTTGTGCAGCCGGCGTTTGCCGCGCATCTCATGCTTGAAGTGCTTCACCGCGTTGGTGACGAAGGTTTCCTCCCGCGCGATGCCGGCATCCGCAAGCGCTCGGTCGAGAACGCGTCCGGCCGGACCGACGAAGGGCCTGCCGGCCAAGTCTTCCTTGTCGCCGGGCTGCTCCCCGACCAGCATGAACGTGGCGTGCTTCGGCCCCTCGCCGGGCACCGCCTGGGTCGCATCGCGATACAGCGGGCAGCGCCGGCAATCGGCTTCGGCTTGCGCCAGCTTGCCGAGCGACGTGATCGGTGAGGCGGCCTGGTCCATAGCTGCAGAATGCCTCCGGCGCGGTCTTCGTTCAAAAAAGAGACATAAAGGTATCTTTATGTCTTTATTGCCGTGGCCGGCCCGACCTGCTATAGGCCTGCCCACGCCGCCGGCCCCAAGGCCGCGCCAAGCCTAAGTCCAACCAAGGATCGCCATGAGCACGTCGACCAAGCCCAAAACCGCGCCTGCCGCCGACTACGTCGTCAAGGACATCGGCCTCGCCGAGTGGGGGCGCAAGGAAATCTCCATCGCCGAAACCGAGATGCCCGGCCTGATGGCGACGCGCGAAGAGTTCGGCGCCAAGCAGGTGCTGCGCGGCGCCCGCATCGCCGGCTCGCTGCACATGACCATCCAGACCGCGGTGCTGATCGAGACGTTGACGGCGCTCGGCGCCGACGTGCGCTGGGCGTCCTGCAACATCTATTCGACGCAGGATCACGCCGCCGCCGCGATCGCTGCCGGCGGCACGCCGGTGTTCGCGGTCAAGGGCGAGAGCCTGACCGAATATTGGGACTACACCCACCGCATCTTCGAATGGTCCGACGGCGGCGGCCCGAACATGATCCTCGACGACGGCGGCGACGCCACGCTGCTGCTGCATCTCGGCATGCAGGCCGAGAGCAACGCGGCGGTGCTCAAACATCCGGGCAACGAGGAAGAGGAAGTGCTGTTCGCCGCCATCAAGAAGCGGCTGAAAGAACAGCCCGGCTGGTACACCAAGACCGCCAAGGCCGTGAAGGGCGTCACCGAGGAGACCACCACCGGCGTGCACCGGCTTTATCAGATGGCCAAGGAAGGCCGGCTGTTGTTCCCCGCCATCAACGTCAACGACAGCGTCACCAAATCGAAGTTCGACAATCTCTACGGCTGCCGCGAGTCGCTGGTCGACGGCATCCGCCGCGGCACCGACGTGATGATGGCCGGCAAGGTGGCGATGGTCGCCGGCTTCGGCGACGTCGGCAAAGGCTCGGCCGCCTCGCTGCGCCAGGCCGGCTGCCGCGTCATGGTCTCCGAGGTCGATCCGATCTGCGCGCTGCAGGCGGCGATGGAAGGCTACGAAGTCACCACCATGGAAGACGCGGCGTCGCGCGCCGACATCTTCTGCACCGCGACCGGCAATGTCGACGTCATCACCATCGAGCACATGCGCAAGATGAAGGACCGCGCCATCGTCTGCAATATCGGCCACTTCGACAGCGAGATTCAGGTGCACGCGCTGAAGAACCTGAAATGGAACAACGTCAAGCCGCAGGTCGACGAGATCGAATTCCCCGACGGCAAGCGCATTATTCTGTTGTCCGAAGGCCGCCTGGTCAATCTCGGCAACGCCATGGGGCATCCGAGCTTCGTCATGTCGTCGTCGTTCACCAACCAGACCCTGGCGCAGATCGAGCTGTGGACCAATCCCGGCAAGTACGACAAGAAGGTCTACACGCTGCCGAAGCATCTCGACGAAAAAGTCGCGCGGCTGCATCTGGAAAAGATCGGCGTCAAGCTGACGAAGCTGTCCGACAAGCAGTCGACTTATATCGGCATTCCGGTCGAGGGGCCGTTCAAGGCGGATCAATATCGGTATTGATTTTCACCTCTCATTCCGGGGCGCGGGCAGAGCTCGCGAAGCCGGAATCGATAACCACAGGTCAGCGAGCCTATCCGCGATTCTGAGCGCGCCGGATCATACGCAAAGTTTGAGCTTTGCCCTCGATCCTGAGCGCGGCGGATAGCCCCGCTCACCCCACCCTCTCCCCGCAAGCGGGGAGAGGGAGCTGTGTCGGCCCGGAATGACGACCGCTTGCCGCTACGGAGTGCGGGTGTTATCTGCGCCGCATGCCCTCGACCCCCATCCAAAACATCCGCAATTTCGCGATCATCGCCCATATCGACCACGGCAAGTCGACCCTGGCCGACCGGCTGATTCAGCTCACCGGCGGGCTCGAAGCGCGCGAAATGGTCGAGCAGGTGCTCGATTCCATGGATATCGAGCGCGAACGCGGCATCACCATCAAGGCGCAGACGGTGCGGCTCAATTACCGCGCCCGCGACGGCAAGGATTACGTCCTCAACCTGATCGACACGCCCGGCCACGTCGATTTCGCCTACGAGGTCAACCGCTCGCTCGCCGCCTGCGAGGGCTCGCTGCTGGTGGTCGATGCCAGCCAGGGCGTCGAGGCGCAGACGCTCGCCAATGTCTACCAGGCGCTCGACAACAATCACGAGATCGTGCCGGTGCTCAACAAGGTCGATCTGCCGGCCGCCGAGCCCGACAAGGTCAAGCAGCAGATCGAGGACGTGATCGGGCTCGATGCCTCGAACGCGATTTTGATCTCGGCCAAGACCGGCGAGAACATTGCGGAAGTGCTGGAAGCGATCGTGCACCGGCTGCCGCCGCCCAAGGGCGACGCCGCGGCGCCGCTCAAGGCGCTGCTGGTCGACAGCTGGTACGACAGCTATCTCGGCGTGGTCGTGCTGTTTCGCGTCGTCGACGGCGTGCTGAAAAAGGGCCAGCGCATCCGCATGATGGGCACCGACGCGGCCTATGAGGTCGATCGGGTCGGCGTGTTCACGCCCAAGCGAGTCGAGCTCAACGAGCTCGGCCCCGGCGAGATCGGCTTTCTCACCGCCTCGATCAAGGAAGTGGCCGACACCAGGGTCGGCGACACCATCACCGACGAGAAGAAGCCGGTCGCCGCGCCGCTGCCCGGCTTCCGCCCGGCGATCCCGGTGGTGTTCTGCGGCCTGTTTCCGGTCGACGCCGCGGATTTCGAGAATTTGCGCGCGGCGATGGGCAAGCTCCGCCTCAACGACGCCAGCTTCTCCTACGAGATGGAAACCTCGGCCGCGCTCGGCTTCGGCTTCCGCTGCGGCTTTCTCGGGCTGTTGCATCTGGAAATCATCCAGGAGCGGCTCGAGCGCGAGTTCAATCTCAACCTGATCGCGACCGCGCCGTCGGTGATCTACAAGATCAAGCTGCGCACCGGCCAGGAGCTGGAAATCCACAATCCGGTCGACATGCCGGACCCCAACCACATCGAGGAAATGCAGGAGCCGTGGATCGAGGCGACGATCCTCACGCCGGACGAATATCTCGGCGCGGTGCTGAAACTGTGCCAGGACCGCCGCGGCGAGCAGAAGGAGCTCACCTATGTGGGCAACCGCGCGCTGGTGAAATACAACCTGCCGCTCAACGAAGTGGTGTTCGATTTCTACGACCGGCTCAAATCGGTGTCGCGCGGCTACGCCTCGTTCGACTATCACCTCACCGATTACAAGCCGTCCGACCTGGTCAAGCTGCAGATGCTGGTCAATGCCGAGCCGGTCGACGCGCTGGCCATGCTGGTGCATCGCACCCGCGCCGAGAGCCGCGGCCGCGCCATGGCGGAGAAGCTCAAGGAGCTGATCCCGCCGCACATGTTCCAGGTGCCGATCCAGGCCGCGATCGGCGGCAAGATCATCGCGCGCGAAACCGTGCGCGCCTTCCGCAAGGACGTCACCGCGAAATGCTACGGCGGCGACGTGTCGCGCAAGCGCAAGCTTCTGGACAAGCAGAAAGAAGGCAAGAAGCGCATGCGCCAGTTCGGCAAGGTCGATATTCCGCAGGAGGCGTTTATTGCGGCGCTGAAGGTGGATGTGTGACGCGTACAGGCACGCGCGTAGGGGTTGATCGACAGGGCGACAAAGGCTGCGACACGATGACTGCCAGATCATCAGCCTCTACGGTTGACGAATGCGCGATCGCAAGACGCTACCTCGGAACGTGGATTGGATCGAACCGTGGATCGAGCGCCCGACCGTGACGGAGCCAGAATGGCCTCGTCAGGACCCGCGACGGCCGGGCGTACAACGCAGGTTCCGTGCGATCGCGGAGTACGGCGACCGTAGTGCTGCGCGTCGCCTGCGCCGAGACGGCGGACGAAGATTCGCGTTCTAAGCGCGTATTTTTCGACCGAGATGCTCGGAGGCGCAAGTCATGATCGACCAAGGATCACGTATCGATCCGGAGGCCGACGCGGCCTACGTCCGTCCGTCGCAGGCGCCAAGGTGCTGAACAGACGCCGAGGTCGCCCGGGTCGTTGCGTTTACGACCTACGACGCGGAGGGCCGGATCGGCGGCATTGAAAATTGCTCGATGCCAGGGCCCAGCTCTCTCCAGAGCTTCTTATTGAGGCTGACGTAAGGCACAGAGTGTGAACGCCGCCGCGTAACGCTGCCGCTATATGCCCGGGTCATCGCGTCTCGTCGAAGTCCAGTCATTTCGCCATATTCGACCGGCGTGGGGGCTCGCATGACCGAGAGCTTCGACATCATCATCGTCGGCGCCGGCGCGGCGGGTTGCGTGCTGGCGAACCGGCTGTCGGCGCGCTCGGGCTTGCGCGTGCTGTTGCTCGAAGCCGGACGCGACACGCCGCCGGGCGCGGAGCCGGCCGATGTGCTCGATAGCTATCCGCGGTCCTACTACAACGACGCCTATTTCTGGCCCGAGCTGAAGGTGCATTGGCGGCGCAAGGACAATTCGCCGCCGGTCGGATTTTCCCAAGGCCGCATCATGGGTGGCGGCGGCTCGGTGATGGGCATGGTCGCCTATCGCGGCACGCCCGACGATTATGCCGAATGGCAGGCGCTCGGCGCCGCCGGTTGGGGCTGGGACGACGTGCTGCCCTATTACCGCAAGCTCGAGAACGATCTCGATTTCGGCGGCGCGCTGCACGGCAAGGATGGGCCGGTGCCGATCCGCCGCACCACGACCGACGATTGGGCGCCATTGGCGAAGGCGGTGCACGCTTTTGCGCAAGAGCGGCAGATGCCGTTCATCGCCGACATGAATGCCGATTTCCGCGACGGCTATGGCGCGGTGCCGATGAGCAACTGGCCGCTCAAGCGCGCCTCGGCGGCGATCTGCTATCTCGGCGCCGATGTGCGCCGCCGCGCCAATCTCAGCATCCTGCACCGACGCCTTGGTGACCGGCCTGGTGTTCGAGGGGCGTCGCGCCACCGGCGTCACGGCGAGGATCGGCGGCGAGGAGAAAGAGTTTTCGGGCCGCGAGATCATCGTTGCGCTCGGCGGCATCCATTCGCCGGCATTTCTCATGCGCGCGGGGCTCGGCCCGGCGGCGGCGTTGCGCGATCTCGGCATTGCGGTGCGCGCGGATCTGCCGGGCGTCGGCGAAAACCTTTCCAATCACGCCATCATCTTCATCGGCCTGCTGCAGAAGCCGGGCCAGCGGCAATCGGAAAAATATCCGGCCGCATCCGATGTCGGCGTTTCGCTATTCCTCAGGCCTGCCCGGCGCGCCGCCGGCCGACATGTATCTCAACGTGCAGTGCAAGACCTCGTGGAGCCCGCTCGGCCATCAGGTCGCCAATCTGGCGCCGTCGCTGCTCAAGCCGAAGGCGCGCGGCCGCGTGTCTTTGGTCGCGGCCGATCCCGCGGTCTATCCGCGCGTCGAATTCAATTTCACCGGCCACGAGCTCGACCTGAAACGCTTCATGCAGGGCTTTCGCCTCTGCATCGACATTCTGGCCCACGACGCGGTGCGGGCGATGACGCGGCTGACCTTTCCGGTCAAATTCAACGACCGGCTGCGGCGGCTCAACCGCATCACGCCGGCCAACCGGATCAAGAGCGCGGCGATCGCGGCGCTGATCGACCTGGTGCCGCCGCTCGCGGCGCCGATCTTTGCCACGCTGGCCGACCGGCGCGTCGATCTTGCGGCATTGGCCGAAGACGACGCCGCGCTGGCCGATTACATTCGCGACAATGTCGGCGGCACGTTCCACCCGGTCGGCACCTGCCGCATGGGCGCGTCCGGCGATCGCGACGCCGTGACCGATCCGGCCGGCCGCGTTCACGGCGTCGAAGGTTTGCGCGTCATCGACGCCTCGATCATGCCGACGATACCGCGCGGCAACACCAATATTCCGACCATCATGGTGGCGGAAAAACTGGCCGACGCGATGCTGCGCGAAATCTCGGCTACTTGATTCGGATTATTTGGGCACGCTGACGTAAATCT